>CAZLRH010000004.1:0-240657 GCA_964562015.1 uncultured Opitutales bacterium
CCATCACCGTCGAGGAAGCCAAATCCATCGAAACCACCCTCGACGTCGTCGAAGGCATGCAGTTCGACAAGGGTTACCTCTCGCCTTACTTCGTGACGAACGCCGAGGCCATGGAGTGCAATCTCGAGGACGCCTACGTGCTGATCCACGAGAAGAAGATCTCCAACCTCAACGAGCTCCTGCCGTTGTTGCAGGTCGTCGCCAAGAGCGGCAAGCCGTTGCTCGTCATCGCGGAGGAAGTCGAAGGCGAAGCCCTCGCCGCCCTCGTGGTGAACAAGCTCCGCGGCACCCTCAACGTGTGCGCCGTCAAAGCCCCCGGCTTTGGTGACCGCCGCAAGGCCATGCTCGAAGACATCGCCATCCTCACCGGTGGCCGCTGCTTCACCGAAGACCTCGGCCTCAAGCTCGAGAACGTCCAGGTCGCCGACCTCGGCCGCGCCAAGCGCGTGTCCGTGGACAAGGAGAACACCACCATCGTCGAAGGCGGTGGCAAGAGCTCCGACATCCAGGGCCGTGTGAAACAAATCCGCCGCCAGATCGACGAAACCACCTCCGACTACGACCGCGAGAAGCTGCAAGAGCGCCTCGCCAAGTTGGCCGGCGGCGTGGCCGTCATCAATGTCGGCGCCGCGACCGAGCCGGAAATGAAGGAGAAGAAGGCCCGCGTCGAAGACGCCCTGCACGCGACCCGCGCAGCCGTCGAGGAAGGCATCTCCCCCGGTGGTGGCGTCGCCCTGTTGCGCGCCGCTGGAGCGATTGACGAGCTCAAGGGCGAAGGTGACGAACAAATCGGCGTCGGCATCGTCCGCCGCGCGATTGAATCGCCCCTGCGCCAGCTCTGCGAAAACGCCGGCATCGACGCTTCGCTCGTCGTGCAGGAAGTTCTGCGCAAGAGCAAGGGCCCGTATGGTTACAATGTCGCCACGGGCGAATACGAGGACCTGTTCAAAGCCGGCGTCGTCGACCCGACCAAGGTCACGCGCGTTGCGTTGCAGAACGCGGCTTCCGTCGCGGCGCTGCTCCTCACCACCGAGTGCATGATCACCGAAGTCCAGGAGGCCAAGGAGCCCATGGGCGGCGGCGGCCACGGCGGCGGTATGGGTGGCATGGGCGGTATGGGCGGCATGGACATGTAGTTCCGCCTCTCCAAAATTCGCAGGGACGCCGCTCGCGGCGTCTCTGCTTTCATCAAACGCCTCGCTGGAGCAATCCGGCGAGGCGTTTGTGTTTTTGGGGGGCGTATAAGACTCACGCGGCGCCCTGGAATTTGATGTGCGTCTACCCTTCTCCTTGTCTGACTCAATCCTTACTTTCCACCCATAGATGCCAGACCGAGGAAAAAATAAAATAAAAGCGCCAGCATTGCCCAAAGTGCCTTGGGCTCATTGCGCTTAACGGCAATAACGGTACATATCAAAGTCATCACAATTCCAGCAAGCATGCCACATACTACAGGAATAATAATGCCAAAGCCCATCCAGTCGTCTTGCGAACGCTGGATACACAATATCCCCGCGCCAACACAAACCCATGGGGTAAAGATTGCCAACATGGAAAAACGAGAACTGCCCTTCAACGCTTGAGCAGAAGTTTCAGTGCCAGGGTCGACACTTTGAAATTCTTGAGGGTCGTCTGCCATTTTTTGCCTTTTGGGAATTATCGCCACAAGTGTTGAGATGGCCAATAAATTGTCAATGATTATTACTAAATGGTAGAGCCACCTGCTGTCTTCATCTGCACCTATCTGCGTCATCTGCGGTTACGCTTCCTCTCTTTCTCTGTGTGCTCCGCGTACTCTGCGGTAAAACTCTTCCTCTTATTTCCCCTTCGGCGCGGGCACGGGCAAATCATCCGTCAGCACGCCATAGAGCTGCGTCTTGGCCTCGTCGAGGTAGAGCGGTAGCGAGTAAGTGACCATCCAGATGTCGCCGCCGCCTTGGTCAAAATAGGGCGAAGTCCAGGCCGCCGCCCGGCGCTTCACCGGCAAGGCATACCACTCCATGGTTTCGTAAAGATAATCGGGTTTGGCGAGGTTGAGGGCCGAGAGCACGCCGTTTTTGCGATAAACGTAGGGGCTGGCGCGCACGGGCTCGCCCGCGGGCGCACGCGGCGGGGCGAAGGCCACGCCGTAGACGGCGGGATGCTGGTCGAGATAGGCGGTGAAAAGTTTTTCCATGCCGGCCTGGTCGGGCTTCTCCTTCAGCAAGGTCGCGGCCAATTTGGGCAATTCATCCTCGATCATGATCCGATTCTGCTCCGCTTGCACGGCGGGCGAATCCGGGCTGACGTAATTCGTGTTCCAGGAACAACAGCCGCCGAGGAAAATTCCGGCCAGCCAAAGCAGAAGTGGGCGGCGCCAGGGGAGGATGAAGATTTTTGAGGCCATACAGAAACAATTATGCACCCATCCAGCCATTTCGGCAACTGGTATTCAGTTTTTTCGCCGGCGGACTGCGAAAGTTTCTGTTTTCCATCGGGGACTTTCCCCATTACGTTTCCCCCACCCTTCCTTCAACCCCATGAACACCCCTTCGCGTTTCCCACTCCTCCCCGTCTTTCTCGCCCTGTTGGTGCCGAACATGGACGTCCTGGCCGCGGATGCGCCGGCAGCCTCCACCCCGACCGCCCCCGCCGCTAGCAGTGTCGCCGGTGATCCAAGCAATCCCTTTTTTCAATATATCGGTGGCACAGCTCCCAATGGCCCCAATACACAAAACGGCGGCGGCGCGGTCCGCCTCGCCAAAGCCACCGGCCATATTTCGAACTACGACGAGACACGCGTGGGCAATTACACCCTGCCGGATCCGCTCGTGCTCGCCAACGGCCAGCCCGTGAAGGACGCGGAGACGTGGTTTAAAGTGCGCCGGCCCGAAATCGTGAAACTTTACGAAAATGAGATTTACGGGAAAGTGCCCGCAACGGCACCGAAAGTGACCTTCGAAGTCGCCGCCACGAATCCGGACGCGCTCAATGGCACTGCGGTTTACAAACAAATCATCGGGCATTTCGGCAGCGAGGCTGATAGTCCGAAGATGACCGTCTCGATGTATCTGCCCAAGAACGTCCCTGGCCCGGTGCCGTTGGTGCTTTCGATCAGTTTCAGCGCCGCACCGGCCAATCCCTCCGCGGCTTTGACACTTACTAACGTCGATCCCACGGTCGCACCCGCCCCGCGGGGAACCGGCGCGCCGCGCGGTGCGGCGGCGGCTCCAGCAGCGGCTGCTCCGGCGGCCACGACTCCGGCTGCTGTTACTGCAGCCGATGCATCCGCTCCCGCGGCGGGCGGACTCGGTGCGACTCGGGGCGGCCCCCGCGGTTTGCTGGGCGCGCGGGCTGGCGGTGGCGGCGGACCCGGCGCGGGCGAACCGATTGCCGACATTCTCGCCCACGGCTTTGGTTACGCCATCGTGCAGTACACGAACATCGAAGGCGACTCCGCTACCACGAACCTCAATGGCGTGCGCAAGCTCGCCCTCGCGCCGGGCCAGACCGCGCCTGTCGCCGATGAATGGGGCACCATCTCCGCCTGGGCGTGGGGCCTCAGCCGCATTCTCGATTATTTGGAAACCGACAAGGACGTGGACGCCAGGCGCGTCGCCTTGGTGGGCCACTCGCGCCTCGGCAAAACCGTGCTGTGGGCGGGAGCCAGCGATCCGCGCTTCGCACTCGTGTTTTCCAGTCAGGGCGGCGAACTCGGCTCGGCCCTCGCGCGCCGCGATTTCGGCGAAACGGTGGACGACATGGCGCAGAACTTCCCGTGGCAATTCGCGGGCAATCTCCAAAAATACCCCGGCCACTGGAATGACATGCCGGTGGACACGAATATGCTCATCGCGCTCATCGCCCCGCGGCCGTTGCTTATCTCGGGCGGCACGGGCGACCAATGGACGGATCCGCACGGAGAATTTCTTGGTGAAGTGGCGGCGGCGCCCGTTTACCAACTCGTCGGGAAAAAGGACCTCGGCACGACGACCTGGCCGGCGCCGGAAACGCCGCTCATCAATGGCGACCTGGCGTATTACTATCACACCGGCCCGCACGCCATCACCCCCGCCGACTGGCAGGTTTTCCTCACCTTTGCCACGCGGGAGTTGAAGCCGACGGTGTCGGCTGCTCCTGCTTCTTCGGCGGCCCGGCAGTGATTAACAATTAAGTTTTTCTAGTACCTAGCGCGCAGACCAATTTCATTTCTTCACTGCTTTGCCCGCGGGCTCTTCGGCACATAAATCGGCGCAAAACCCGGATTGAGCGCGCGACCTTGGGCGTCACCGTATAGCTTCCAGTCCGCGACTTTGTCGTCGGCGCCAAATTCCACGACCAGCAGTTTGGCCGATGGTCCGCCGAAGTCGGGCACAACGACATTGTTCGTGGTTTGGGCCTGGATTGCGGGCTGCGTAGGCGAGGATTCGAGCGGCGTGGCGGGCACGTTTCCGGCGGGAAAAGCGGGCGCCGTGTAAAACGCCAAAAATTCCCAGTGTTCCAGCGGCGGCTGATTCTGGGTCAAGGTCGGCGGGGTCAGCGGCGGGCCGAGCGCGATGTACACCATTTCCCGCGTGTCGCCGACTTGAATGCGCTGGTCCAACAGGCGAGCCCTCACTGCTGGCTCCCAACTGTTGGCTATCGCTGAATATTGGCCGGCCCGGTGCGCGGGAATGCCCGAGCATCCAGCCGTCAAAATCGTCAAACTAAACAGTAATGTTGCTCCGCCAAAACGCATCCTATCGCCACTAAGGCGGTTTTCACCCCAGTCGGCGAACTTTTCTCGCAGGCCCGCCTTCCTCTGCAACCGACCGGGTGAACTACTCAGTCGCGTAATCGCGCCGTAATCTAATGATTTTCCCTAATTTACGCCTTGAATCCTAACGGTCTTTTTCCTAAGCTTAGCGGCGCTCGATGCGAAAGCTTTTCATTTTTATCCAAGGCCGCGCATTCATACTCAAAAACTCTGCTGTCTTTCACTGAATCGGCACAATCATTGCTAAGCTATTCAAACTGCCGCATGAATAATCCGTCCGCCGCCGCTCCCAATACCGCGTCCTCCACCATGCCGGTGTCGGCGCCGCTCAATCGTTTGGGGCCGGGCGCGACCCAGACGACGCCCATGCCGCCGGCCCTGACGCCGCCGGAATGGAAATCAACGAATCAATTTCTCTTCCAAAACGATTGGTGGCACCGCGCGGGATTACAAGTGCGCAATTACATCCGCCGCACCATGTGGCGGCATCCGTCGCTCTTCGCCATCAATACTTACCGCCACAATCGGCCCCGCGTGGAGCAGGTGGAGTATGATTTGCTCGTGGACGGATTTCCGCGCAGCGCCAACACCTTTGCGACGATGGCCTTCCGGCATTCGCAGGGGAACTCATTCAAGGTCTTGAGTCACGTGCATGTTCCCATCTATGCACTGGTGGCGCTGCGGCGGCGGGCGCCCTCGGTGGTCCTAGTGCGCCAACCGCGCGAGACGCTGCTGTCCTGGATTATATGCTGCTGGTATTTGCGCCGCTCGATCCATTTCGGTCTAAGCAGCTATATCGACTATTACAAGACTTTGCTCCCGCATTTGGATCGTCTTTTCGTCGCCGACTTTGACTGGATCACCGGGGATTTTCCTGAGGTCGTGCGCGCGGCCAACCGCCATTTCTCCATTCATTTGCAAGTTCCCGTCGCCAATGTGGCCTTCCTCACGGAGGTCCAAGAACTGGTATTTTCCTCCAAGAGCGACGAGGACCTTCACTTTTTCACCTGCTCCAATCCCGACGCCCGACGTGTGCGGTTCAAGAAGGAACTGGCCGAAATTGTGGACGGCCCCATTTACCGCCGCGGGTTGGCGCAAGCGAATGCGTTGTACGAGGTGTTCAAGCAACGGGCCGACCAATGCCGGGCGCTCGTGAAATAGTGGGCAGTGTTCGGGCGGGCTATTAGTTGGATGAAATCTCGCGATCACGGTCCGGCGTATGGGTATTCACGCCGCGCAGGTGTTCCGTTTCGCGTGGCGTGGTGAGCACTTTCCACACGCAGCCGATGAGCAGCGATACCACCGATCCCACGCTGATAATCATGATGATCCATCCTCCGGTTGTCATGACGGGCCCTCCTCATCGTGATGAACGTAGTCATGGTAGCGTTTCACACCCGAGGTGATGACCGCCAGGAACATCATCAGCACAATAATCAAACCCACCGCCGCGACCGCCACCTTGTTCGGCGGATGGGACACCGGGGCGTCCGCTCCAATTAAATCCGTGACGTAGCTGCTCAGACCCTGCCCGCCCAAACCGATGACCTTGATGCCGAGCCACGCCACAAACACCGCCAGCAAAAAGGCCGGGCACAAAAAGCGCATCACACAGCGGAAAATTCGCGGAATCTGAATCGCCGCCCCGGCATGGGCTTCGCGAAATCCGCGGTCCACGCCGATAATCCAGGCGAAGAGAATGATTTGCACGGTGGAAAAAATATAGATGAGCAGCGTGCCGGCCCAGAAGTCCAGCGTACTCAGGGCCTTGAGATCCCGGCTGCAATACCACACGAAGCCGGTGCCCACCATCGTCATGATGGCCAGCAACGCCACCGACCGCTTGCGTTCCAGTTCCAGCGCTTCCTCGAGAAACGCGACGCCCGGTTGCAGCAGGGAGAGCGCGCTGGTGTTGGCCGCCAAAAACAACAGGAAGAAGAACAAAAAGCCGAACACCCGTCCCGCCGGCATGGCCACGAACACCATCGGCAGCACCTTGAAGCCCAAATCGTACGCCCCGATGCCCGCCACGCCCGCCACGCCGAAATAAACCACCGCCGCCGGCACTGTGATCATGCCTCCCTGCGCCACTTCACAAAATTCATTGGCGGCCGTCGCAGTCAGGCCGGACAGCACCACGTCGTCCGATTTCCGCAGATAGCTGGCGTAGTTCAGGATGACGCCAAAGCCCACGCTCAAGGAAAAGAAAATCTGGCTGGCCGCCGCGAGCCACAAGTCCGGTTTAGCCAGTTGCTCCCAAAAAGGATAGACGCGCACGCGGGCGGAATTCGGCACGCGTTCATTCAGCAAGGCCGCCCGTTCCTCCAACCCCGCCACTGAGCCCGCATCGCCCGAGAGCAAACCAGGGTCGCTGGTCTCGTGAATCGGCACCCATTGGCCTGTTTCCGGACTGAACTGCTGGAGCTCAACTTTGTCGGGATTCCAAAGAAAGCCGAGGCCATTGGCGACGCTGCGCTCTGCGTGGGAGGGGTCCGGCGTGCCCAGGGTCAGCACGCGCACGAGGACCACCAATGCGATTAACACCAAGGCTGGAAGCGCGTAACGGCAAAACCGCTCGATGCCCTGGGAGAGCCCGCGGAAAATAAAATAATAATTCAGGAGCATCACGATCAGCACATACCAACCGACGCTCTCGCGTCCGAAATGCAGCGCCGCGCCGTTGGCGGACGCGCCGATAAAGGCGTCGAAAAACGCCGTGGACTCCTTCACATCGTGAAATTGAAAGCCGCTGAACAGGTAATTGACTGCGTAGCCCAGGCACCAAGCCTCGATATACACATAGTACATGTAGATCACCAGCGGGATGACGACGCCGATGACCCCAACATACTTGGCGCCCGGCCATTTCCACAAGGCATTCAGGATGCCGGGCGCCGAATTAAAGCCCCGAGCGCCACCCATCCGGCCGAGGGTCCATTCCGCCCAGCAAATGGGCAGGCCGATGATCAAAAAGGAAATTCCATAGGCCAGCATGAAGGCGCCGCCGCCGTATTTCGCGGCCAAGCCGGGAAAACGCAGGTAATTGCCCAGCCCCACCGCACTCCCAGCCACGGCCAAGATGACACCCCAGCGCGAACTCCATCGCTCCGGCGAGGCCTGGGTGGGGGGCGAATCCGGGGTAGCCATCACACTCTCACGGCTCTATCAGTATCCACGCCCGCGCCAAGGAAAAAAGCCGGCCTCGGAGGAAACGCCCGTTCGCCATGTAACTATTTTAGGCGAAAAGCTAGCTCCCGCAGAGGGCGGGACGGAGAGGTCTGGTTTCAAATTTCCCCTTTTGAGGCCTTTTTAGCCTTCATCCGCCCGCTTTCCTGCTTCATCCTGCCTCGAATGCGCCTGCTGGACCGTTATCTCCTGACTGAATGGCTGAAAATCTTCGCCCTCGCGATGATTGCCATGCTGGCCGTGCTGTTGCTGGAGAACCTCTACGACCAACTCGGCGATCTGCTCGGGTTTGGCACCCGGCCCAGCCAGATTTTGAAATATTACCTGCTGCTCCTCCCGGCCTTTTTGCCCACGGTGCTGCCGCTGAGCCAGTTTGTATCCCTGCTTTTTGCGCTCGGCAACTTGCACCGGCACAACGAAATCATCGCCTTGCGGGCCGCGGGGCTCAGCCTGTGGCGCATCGCGCGCCCCTTGTGGCTGGCCGGGGCCGTGATTGCGGGTTTGCTGGGCTGGCTCAATGCCTCGCTCGTGCCCTGGTCCATCGAGCAATCCCGCCTCTATTACGAGACCCTGCGCTACACGGCCGAGGCCCGCGAGCATCCCGCCGACGAGGTGGGCGTGGTGCGCCAACTGACCTACAACAATTTGACGCAGCACCGGCTCTGGTTCTTCAATCAATTTAGTGATTACGCGTGGCGGGGCCAGGGCATCTACGTTTACGAGCTCGACGCCCAGGGACACAATCAACGGCAGATTCGCGCGGGTGAAGGTTACTTTGATGATGCCGCCGGCCATTGGGTCTTTCTCAAAGGCCGCGAACTCCTCTTCGACCCCGACGATGGGCAGGTCAACGTCTCGCGACCCTTTGATGAAAAAGCCTTTCCCGAACTGACGGAAAATCCCTCACTGATGATCACCTTGCGCCAGCGCGCGGGCGATTTGTCCCTCGGCGAATTGCGCACGGTACTCGCGCAGGCTCCCGCCGCGGAAAATCCGTCCATGAATGTTTACGCCGTGCGTTACCATGCGATTTTGGCGAGCCCGTTTTTGGGACTCGTGATTGTGGGGCTCGCGGTGCCGTTCGCGGTTTCCGGCGTGCGAGTGAATCCAATGGTCGGCGTTTCCAAAGCGGTAGGGTTGCTGTTTATTTACTATCTGGTGTCGAATCTATGTGCACTGCTCGGCAATCAGCAACACCTCCCACCGATGCTCGCGGCGTGGCTGCCCATCCTGCTGATGCTCGGCTGGGGCGTCGGGCTCTTCCGCCGGGCCATCTGAGAGCAACAGAATTCAAAACAAATTTAACCTAAGGAAACGAAGTCAACTAAGTTCCACCTTTGTTCACATCGTTCCCTTCTGTAAATCTCTCACCTTACTCAACTTTACATGCTTACCCTGCGGCTCAAACCCCAGGCGCCCGCGCGGGTGCTCCACGGCCATCCCTGGGTCTTCGCGGGCGAATTGCGCGAAAAAATCCCTGCCGACGCCCACGGCCAGCCCGCGGTGCTGCGCGACGGACGCGGGCGTCTTTTGGGCACGGGGCTATGCAGTGCGCGTTCCGCCATTGCTTGGCGGCGCTACAGCCAAGCCGCCGTCCCTTTCGACCGCGCGCAAATCGACGCCGCGCTCACCACCGCCCTCGCCTTGCGGGAAAACGCAGGGTTCCACGGACCCTTCCGCCGGCTCGTGTGGTCGGAGGCCGACCATCTCCCCGGCCTCGTCGTGGACCAATTCGACCGCGCGCTCGTCGTCCAGTCCCTGACCCAGGGCACGGAAAATGCGCTGCCCCTTCTCGGGCCACTGCTCCAGCAACGCTTGCAGCCCGAGGAGATTATTTTGCGCAATGATTCGCCCTCGCGCCGCCACGAGGGTCTGGCGCTCGAATCCAAAACCTTTTCCGGCCAACCCTACCCGCCCCGCTGGTTTAATCTCGACGGCATCGATTACGAACTCGATTTGTTATCCGCGCAAAAAACCGGCTTTTACTTGGATCAGCGCGGCCAGCATCTTCGCGTGGCCGCCCTGGCCCGCGGTCGGCGCGTGCTCGACGGCTGCTGCAATCAGGGTGCCTTCGGCCTCCAATGCGCCAAGGCGGGTGCTGCGGCGGTGCTTGGCATTGACAGTTCCGCGCCGGCCATCGCCAACTGCAGGGCCAATGCCGCCCGCAACCGGCTGGAGGACCGCGTTACCTTCAATTGCGCCAATCTTTTCGATTGGTTTACCACGCGCAAGGACGCGCGCGATGTGTTTGACCTCATCATTCTTGACCCGCCCTCGTTCGCGCCCCGCCGCGATGCCGTGGAAGCCGCCATTCGTGGCTACAAGGAACTCAATCTGCGCGCGTTGCGCCTGCTGGCACCCGGAGGGATTCTCGCCACCTATTCGTGCAGCCAGGCGGTGGACGCGGGCGCCTTTCTCTCGCTCCTCGCCGATGCGGCGGCCGACGCGCGGCGGGAAGTTCGCTTACTGGAAGTGACCTCCCAGCCCGCCGATCACCCGGTGCTCCTCTCCTGCCCGGAAACTCATTATCTCAAAGGCGCGCTAGTCCAGGTGATATAGGACAATTTAATTGCATGCTCACGACGCTCGCAGTCGCCAACTACCGATCGCTGCGCAACTTGCAGGTGCCGTTGCGGCGGCTCAACGTCGTCACGGGCGCGAACGGCAGCGGCAAGTCCAGCGTGTACCGGGCCCTGCGCCTGCTGGCGGACACTGCTCGGGACAGCGGTGTGGGACCGGCTCTGGCCCGGGAAGGCGGGCTGAACTCGACGCTCTGGGCTGGGCCGGAAAAATTTTCCCGCGGGATGCGCCGCGGTAATGTCCCAGTTCAAGGCACGCTTCGCACCGAGCCAGTTAATCTTAAGCTCGGTTTTGCTGGCGATGATTTTAGTTACTCTATTGAGCTGGGACTCTCGACCCCCTCCGAATCTATTTTTGCTAACGATCCCGCAATCAAGCGAGAATGCATCTGGCATGGCCCTGCCTTTCGCCCATCCGCCCTAACAGTGGACCGGCATTATGCCACTGTGCGCATCAAGGGCGACGACGGCGAGTGGAACGTCGCGGTCCATGCAGTTTCCCCATTTGACAGTATGATGTCGCAACTCGCCGACCCGCGCAGTGCGCCGGAATTGCTGCGATTGCGCGAACAAATCCGCTCCTGGCGTTTCTACGATCATTTTCGTACGGATAGCGAGGCCCTGGCGCGTCAACCGCAAGTCGGCACTTACACGCCCGTCCTGGGTCATGATGGGGCCGATCTTGCGGCCGCCTGGCAAACCGTGGCCGAAATCGGCGACCGCCAGGCTCTGGGCACGGCGGTGGAGGATGCCTTTCCCGGCGGTCGCATCGCCGTGCAAAATCGCGAAGGGCGCTTTGAAATCGTGATGCAACAACACGGCCTCTTGCGCACGCTTTCCGCCGCCGAATTGTCCGACGGCACCCTGCGCTACCTGTTGTGGATTGCAGCCTTGTTGACGCCACGTCCGCCCGCCTTGCTCGTGCTCAACGAACCGGAGACCAGCCTGCATCCCGACCTGCTGCCCGCGCTCGGGCGGCTAATAATTCATGCGTCGGCCTCGACCCAAGTTCTCGTGGTCTCCCATGCCGCGCCGCTGATTGCAACCCTGGAAGGAACACCGGAGTGCAATTCCATCCGCTTGGAAAAAAAACTCGGGGAGACGCGTCTGGCGGACGTCGGCGAATTTGATCTGGCCCCGTGGCCCTGGCCTCCGCGCTAGGATTACCGGGCGTACACTTCAAATGCCGCGCAGGCTTCGAGCCACTGGGCCTCGAGCTTTGGCAACAGGCCGTCCGCGGGCGGCAGGGGCGCCTGGCGCGCCACCACTTCCAGCGCGCGCAGCCAATCCGCGAGCCGGCGCAACCCCAGGTTCGCACTGCTGCCCGCGAGAAAATGCGCCTCGCTCTTGGCTTTGACGATGTCGCCCGCCGACCATGCCGCCGCGAGTAGCCGCAACCGGGGCAGGGATTCCTCGCGGTACATCGTCAGCAATTCCTGAAAGAGCGCCTTTTGCTCCCCGTCCGGCACAATGTTGGCCAGTTCCTGCATGCGCTCGTCCAGTACGGCGGGCTCGGCCGGGTTGGGTGACGGCAGCCCGCCGCGCGGCGCCTCAGGCTCTGAAAGTGGAAAGGACATGATTAATTTTGTCGTAATAAAGACAGTCAGACGGTCGCCGTTTCACCGAGCAATTCCCGCAGGCGGGCCATCAGAATCGTCGGGCTGAAGGGTTTGGTAAAAACATTGCGCGCGCCGGCGCCGAGCAATTCCTCCTGCGTGCTGTTTTTGCCCTGGCTGGTGACGACGACCACGGGCAACGCCGCCAGCGCCGGATCGGCCTTGAAATCGTGGAGCAATTCCAGGCCCGAACGGCCCGGCAGCATCATGTCGAGGATGACCAAATCCGGCTGGCTCGTCCGCATGCGTTCGCACACGGACAGGCCCTCGACGCACACCACCGTGGCGTAGCCGGCCCGCCGCAAGTTGAACTCGAGCAGCTTGACCATGACTGGATCGTCGTCGGCAATTAAGATGGTCTTCATGAGCAACGCTCCCAGAAAAGCATGGTTTGGTCGTCGCGCGCCTCGACCTCGCCCGGCATCGCGTCGTGAATGCGCTGCTGGAAGGATTCCCAGAGCGCCTCGCCTCCGGCGTGGTGGCGGCGGCTGACCAACTGCACGAGCCGCGTCCAATTGCCCGCCTCGTCACCCGCGCTGTCCCATTCGTAAAGGCCGTCCGTGACCAATAAGAGGCGGTCACCCGGCGCGAGCGGCTGCTCCTCGACCACATATTCGGTCGTTGGATAAAGACCGAGCGGCGGTCCCGAGGGCGCGTATTCCCGCACGGAACCTTGGGGCCCGGGGCCGAGCCATAGCACCGGACAATGTCCGGCATTGACGATAAAAGCCCGGTCGCGGGCCGGTGAAATCTCCACGAGGGCGCAGGTCGCGAACAGAGTCAGATCGCCGATTTGCCGGCAGAGCACGCGGTTCAAATTATGCACCAGGCGCGACAACGGCTGGCCGACCTCGACGTGGATATGCAAGGCGGTGCGCACCATGCCGGCGAACAAGGCCGCGGAGATGCCCTTGCCCATCACGTCCACCATCGCGAGCAACAACCCGCCATTGGGCGTGGCCAGCACGTCCACGTAATCACCGGCCACGCTGCGGGCACTGCGCCGGCGCACCACCGCCCGCCAATCCCGCCCCACGGGCAGCGTTGGCAGCGGCAGCAAATCGGTCTGCATCGCGGAGGCAATTTCCAAATCGCGCAAATCCTGCTGTTCGCGCGTGCGCACAGACGCGTTGTGAGCGTTGACCACGGCAATGGCAAAGAGGTCCGCATACGTGCGCGCCGTGCTCAATTCCGCGGCGACGAGATACGGACGCCGCCGGCGGGCGAGCGTCAACGCCCCCCACGTCACGCCACTCACGCGCAGGGGCACGCTGACGCCGCAGGCATAGCCACCCCACACGGGATCGCCGTGAATTTCAGCGGCGTCTTCCCAGACTTGCTCCTGCCCGGATTGCAGCGCGCGTTCGACCACACCGTCGGGAGGCACCGGACCGCCGGCAAACGGTAATTTCGCCAAATCGGCCAGCAACGTCGGATGCAAGCGCTCGTCGAAATGCAAGGCCAGCCGGTCATGTGGCACCACTTTGGCGATATCGGCGGCGGTTCGCACAAAAAAAGCGGACAACGCTTCGGCTCCAATTAGCGCATCGCCCAAGCGGTAAAAGGCCGCGAGGTTTTCATAGCATTGGGAGATTTCGGCCAGCGCCAAATCGAGCAGTTCCTGGTTGCCCGCGGCCGGCACATGCACGCCGGGCGTGGCCCGGACCATAACCAGACGAAAACCCTTGGGACCGCGCCAATGTTCAACACGGTCGCACGATTGCTGAATCAAAAACAAACCGCGACCGCCGGCTTGCAGGGGATCGTCGGGCAGACGAGGTGCCAGGCTTTCCACCGGCGGGCCGGGGCCGCCATCGACAACTTCAAGGCGCACGACGCCATCACCCACCGCCCAGGAAACCTCGATCAATTGGTCGGGCTTTTGGGCGTTGCCATGCACGATCGCATTGACGAGCGCCTCGGTGAACACCAGCCGCCAGCGGGCCGCTTCCTCCGCGGGCACCCGGGCGTTGTGCAAAAAAGCCCCAAAGGCTTCGCGCAGGCCCTCGACACGAGCGAGTTCGGAGGACACCCGGAAAAATTGGCCTTGAAAATCCATGCTTGCAGCGTGAGCCCGGCCCGCAAGGCCAGTATTACTCAAACGTACGTTTGAAATTATTGCGCTGGAACGGATTTTGTCCATCCCTAAGGACGGCTGGGCGACCACCGCGATAGCGCACTCCAAGTCCATTCGTCCACTCATCGAATAAAACGGCTCCGGACTTAAGCCTTCAACCCAAATATGAGGGAAATACCCGATTCCCAGACACGGATAAAATGTGGTGGGGAGAGATTGCCAAAGGCCACCTTTTTGCTAGTCTTAGGCCATGGCGGCGCGTGCATGAATGATTTCCCCCACGATTATTCAATAGAACGAAAAGAGCTGCGTCTGCGTCTTAAGGTGCGGCAGTTTGACGCCGCTGTTCTACCGGAGTTCAAGCAGGCACTCGACGCAGCCTGGAAGCCGGATACTTTACGGGTTGTGCTCGAACTTTCCGCCGTCGAGTTGATTGACAGTTCCGGCGTCGGGGCGCTCCTTAGTGTGCAAAAGCGCCTGCCCGCCAAGGGCGAGGCAGTCATCCTGCGGGGCGCGCGCCCGGCGATTGTCAGCGTGCTGGAATTGCTGCGACTGCATCGCGTGTTTCGCCTCGAGTAGTGCAGCCGGGAAGTCAGACCCACGCCAGATTGCGGGCGTAGCCCAGCGTCATCCATGCCTCCCGCGCCGCCAAATCCACCACACAGAGACGGTGCAGTCGCGGCATCGCGGGAATCTTGGCCGCGACGTCGGGATCCAGCTTGAGCATCCGGGTGAGCGGCAGCGCGAGCCGGCGGCCGTCGCTGGACACCACCAACGGCCGCGCGTAGTTGATTTCCGTGTGCACATTGCCGGCGACGCGCAGCAGCCGCAGTTCAGCGCCCGTGTCGATATTCAGGTGCCACAAATCGGAACTGCTCTCGGAAAACCAGCAGCCTTGGCCGTCCGGCGTCCACACCGGAAATTGGCCGCGGTCGCGCAACCGCCGCAGTGCGCCGGTTTCCAGATTCCAGAGCCACACGCCATCGCCGCCGAGCAACGCCAGCGGTTGGTGCGGATGGATGGAGGCGCCGCGCCCACCGGGCGTTTCGGACTGTTTAGGCAGCAACGTGAGCAAACGCTGCCCGGCGACGGTCACCAGATGGGTGCCTTCCGCGCCATGAAAAATCAACCAGCGCCGTTGCGGGCACCACGTCAACGGCACGAAGGCGTCGCGGGGCAGCGCGATCAGCCGCAGATTTCCCGTCCTCAGTTCGATCAAGGCCAGGTGATGGCGGATGTGCACCGCTCCCTCGCGCGAATCCGTCGCCACCAACACGAGCAACTGGTCCGTCGCGCCCCAATGCGCCAGCAGCCACAAGGCCCATTGATGCAGGCCGAGACGGACGAGCCGCCGGCTCGTGCCTTTGGCCAGATCGAATTCGCGAATTTCGCTAAAGTCACGCACGCCCAAACGAAACTGGCAGCAATAAGCCCAGGCCCGGCCGCGTTGCGCATCCACGGCGAGCGGACAATCCACGCCCCCGATTTCGCCCAGCGTTTGCGGTGCGATGAAATCCGTTTCCGCCATTTGCAACCGGCCATTGTCCTCCCACGCGAGGCGCTGGCCGCAAACGCGCGGCGGCACTTCCCGATAGCCCTCGCCCATCTGCAATTTAAGAATGGCCGCCATGTGAAAAGTCCAAGTGCTCAGCCTTGGCTCAGGCCCGCAATTCCACCACGCATTGAATTTCCACGGCCGCATTTTTGGGCAAGCCCGCCACTGCCACGGCGGCCCGCGCATGGCGGCCCCGGTCGCCCAGGACCTTGACGAACAAGTCCGACGCGCCGTTGATGACGGCCGGGCTGTCGGCAAAGCCCGCCACTGCATTGACGAACCCATTCACCAAGATGACTTGTTCGATGTCCTGCAACGAGCCCGCCGCGCCTTTGATCGCCGCCAACGTATTCAATGCGCAGACTTGGGCTGCGGCGTAAGCGGCGGGTACGTCGAGGTCTTTGCCCACCTGGCCGGCATGGGTGATTTGGCCGTCGCGCAGCGGCAGCGTGCCCGCGAGAAAAAGCAGCCGTCCGCTGCGGCGCGCGGGGAGGTAATTGCCGGCCGGCGCGGGCGCGGGCGGCAGGGTAAAGCCCATTTCAGCGAGAATTTTTTCGTAATCCATAAAAATCAATTCACCACATTTTGAGGAGTGCCCGCGCGGAAGGCCGTGAGGTTGGCGACGGTCGCCTCGAGCAGCCGGCGGCGCGCCTTTTCGCTGGCCCAACCAAGGTGCGGGGTGATGAGGCAATTGGGCAGGCCTTGCAGCGGACAATCCGCGCGCATCGGTTCATGCGTGACGACATCGAGGGCCGCCGCACCGGGCCGCCCCGCCCGCAGCGCTGCGGCCAGCGCGGGCTCGTCGATCAACCCGCCGCGGGCGGTATTCACGAGCAGCGCCGTTGGTTTCATCCGCCCCAGCAGGGCGGCATTCACGAAACGGGTGTTCTCCGGTGTTTGCGGGCAATGCAGGGTGACCACATCCGCTTGCTCAAAAATTTCCTCCACGCTCGCCCAGGTGAACGGTCCCCACGCCGGAGTGCCCGACCGCCGCCGTGAAAAGGCCAGCACGTTGGCGCCCAAATCATGCAGCACCTGGCCCACCCGCGCGCCAATGCTGCCGAAGCCGATGATGCCCACCGTATCGCCGGAGAGTTCACGAAGGGGTGTCTTCCAGTACGAAAATTTCGGCGAACGCACCCATTCTCCGGCGCGGACGGAGGCGTCGTGCAACGCCACTTCATTCAGACGGGACAAAATCAGGGCGACGGTCTGCTGCACGACAGACATCGTGCTGTAGCCCGGCACGTTGCAAACGACAATTCCCCGCGCCCGCGCCGCCGGGCCGTCCACAATGTTATGTCCGGTCGCCAGAACGGAAACCAGTTTCAGGTTCGGCAACGTCGCGAGTGTGGTGGCCTCGAGCGGAACCTTGTTGGTCAGCACCACTTCCGCGCCGACACTGCGCTCGAGGATGATTTTCGGCTCGTAGGGCGTGAGCGGGTAGAGTTTCAACTCCCCAAGTGCCGCCAAGCCCGCCCAGGCGGAATCGGGGAAATCCAGCGTGGCGGCGTCGAGTGCGACGATTTTCATCGGTGCAGTTTTAGGACGGCAAGGGAGCGTGGCAAGCGCATCCTCACGGACACCTGGCGTCACCCCGCCCCGTTTTTCGCTTGGCGCGTTTGCCGTCGGGCCGCATCGTCTGGCCATGGCAACCACGAACGCCTCCGGCTCGCGCGCCGCGCGCGTCGTGCTCGACGGCGTCGGCAAGCGCTTCACCACCGGCGCGCCCGTGCTGGCGAATTTCACGCTGACGGCGGAGCCGGGGGATTTTGTGTCACTGATCGGCCCGAGCGGTTGCGGCAAAACCACAGTGCTGCGCCTGCTCGCGGGCCTGACTGCGCCCACTTCCGGTACGTTGGCCATTGACGGAATTGCGCCCGGCGCGAGCCGCGAACGGCTGGCTTACATTTTTCAAGAACCCACCCTCCTGCCCTGGCTCAACACGCTTAAGAATGTGGAGCTGCCCCTGCGCTTGCGGGGAACGGAAGCAGGTGCGCGCACTGTGGCGGCGGCGGAAGTGCTGCAACGCGTGAACCTGGGTCACGCCGCCCAGTTTTACCCACGGCAGCTTTCGGGCGGCATGAAAATGCGCGCCTCACTGGCGCGCGCGCTCACGCTCCAACCCGGCCTGTTGTTGCTCGATGAGCCTTTTGCCGCGCTTGACGAGATGACCCGCAATCGTCTGAATGAAGACCTGCTGCGCCTGCGCGAGACCGCGCCATTCACGGCTTTTTTTGTCACCCACTCGGTGGCCGAAGCCGTTTTTTTGAGTCAGCGGGTTGTGGTATTGGGTGCCAACCCCGGGCGGATTATTAAAGAAATCGCCGTGCCCTTCCTCTACCCGCGCACGGCGGCGTTGCGCGAATCCTTGGAATATCAGCAAGTCGTATCGCACGTCACCGCAGTTCTCCACGCCATCCTACCGTCATCCGTCACGGAGGTGCGTCGATGAACAAGCTCGCCCTGCCTGCGCACGTCTGGGCGCCACCGTTGCTCGCGGGCGTCGTGCTTTTTCTCGTTTGGCAGGGCGCGATCAACGTCGCGGGCGTTCCGCCGTACCTCTTGCCCAGCCCCGCCGCGGTCCTGGCGGCCTGCTGGCGGGAAAAGGGCGCCCTGTTTTCGGCGGCTGGGCACACGGGCAGCTCGGCGCTGCTCGGTTTTGGCTGTGCCGTAGTCGGCGCGGCCTTGATGGCGTTATTGCTGACGTCGTCCCGGTGGGTCAAGGCCGCGCTTTATCCGTGGGTGCTGGTCATGCAAATGACGCCGGTGGTGGCGCTCATCCCGATTTTTGTCATTTGGTTTGGCGCGGGTTTGCCGAGCATCACCGCCATTTCCTTTCTGATTTCATTTTTCCCCGTCGTCGCCAGCACGACCCTGGGGCTGGTGTCCACCGAGCGCGGCATGTTGGACCTCTTCACCGTGAACCAGGCCACGAAGCTTCAGGAACTCCTCTTGCTCCGCGTGCCCTTTGCGCTGCCGTATTTTCTGACGGGCGTGAAAATTGCGGCGTCGCTCGCGCCCATCGGGGCCATCTCCGGCGAATTTCTCGCCGGCACCGAGCCCAATACACTCGGCTACCTGCTCATCATGTTCCGCAGTGATCCCGGGAAAATGCCGGAGGTATTCGCCGTCGCGCTCGTCAGTTGCGTGGTGGGATTTCTTTTTATCGGCGCGGTGCAGGTGCTTAGTTGGCTGCTGCTGCGCCACTGGCATGAGTCGGCAGTCCGGCCCGAATAGCGTTTTTTAGACGCTCGGAAATTTCGTCCATTTCGCTTTTGAACGCGAACTCTTCACCGCTGTTTCAATAAAGGCCATGCCGATGACACCGTCCTCGATGGTCGGGAAGTCCAGATCTTTCGGCAGCGGCTTGCCGTCCACCTCGGCGGAAATCGCGCGAAAAGCCTCCCGATAGATATTTCCAAACGCCTCGAGATAACCTTCGGGATGACCGAAGGGAATGCGGGTGAATTTTTTAGCGATCTCGGCGACATAACCATTCCCGCGCCGCCAGACCTGGCGGGGCTGGTCGGGATACTTGACCACCAATTCATTCGGATGCTCCTGGTGCCACTCGAGGCCCGCCTTGCTGCCGTACACGCGAATGTTCAAATTATTTTCGTCACCAATGGCGATCTGCGAGGCGTGCAGCACGCCCTTCGCGCCGCCCTTAAACCGCAAGAGGAGATTGCCGTCGTCGTCCAATTTGCGGCCCGGCACAAAGGTGGTGAGGTCGGCACAGAGCGACTCGATGTGCAAGCCGGTGATGTAACGGGCGAGATTTTCGGCGTGAGTGCCGATGTCGCCCATGCAATTTGCGGCGCCGGTACGTTTGGGGTCGGCCCGCCAGGCGGCCTGTTTTTGCCCCGTAGCCTCGAGCAGCGTCGAGAGCCAGCCCTGCGGGTACTCGACGACCACTTTGCGGATTTCACCCAGCACGCCAGTGCGCACCAGCTCGCGCGCCTGCTTAACCATGGCATTACCGGTATAATTGTGGGTGAGCACGAACACCTTCTTGGTCCGGCGCACGACCTCGCGGAGCTTTTTCGCCTCGGCCAGGCTGATGCCCAGCGGCTTGTCGCATACGACATTGAAACCCGCTTCCAAAAATAATTTCGCCTGCGGCACATGCAGGAAATTCGGCGTCACGATGACGACGAAATCGAGGCGTTTCTCCTTGGGCCGGGAGGCCTCGGCCTTGGCCATCTCGGCCGCGGAACCGTAAACGCGCGCGGGGTCCAACATCAAGTCCGCGCCGGTGGCCCGGGAATTTTCCGCGTCGGCGGAAAAGGCGCCGGCGACGAGTTCGGCCTGGCCATCCATGATGGCCGCCAGGCGGTGCACTGCGCCGATAAACGCGCCGCGCCCGCCACCAATCATGCCAAAACGTAATTTGCGTTTCATAGAAGGAGGGAATTGTTTCACCGCCGAGCACGCCGAGTACGCAGAGCACCAAAAAACTACCTATAATTCGGAGATGCTCATCTAGGAATAGGGAGGAATTGACGTCCGACGCGAATATTTTTCGTGTCTCTGCGTTCTCGGCGTGCTCTGTGGTTCAAATCGGGTCCAGGTCTTACTTCTTCTCGAAGGCCGCATCGAAGGCCCGGGCGGAGGGCGCAAAATCCAGCCGCCGGGTGAACGCGCAACTTTCCGTCGCCCCGTGCACCCGGTCCATGCGCCCGTCCTCCCATTCCACGGACAAGGGCCCACGGTAGCGCACGTCGTTGAGCGCGACGATGACCTCCTCCCAGCGAATGTCGCCCCGGCCCACGGAGCGGAAATCCCAGTAGCGGCGCACATCGCCGAAGTCCGTGTGCCCGCCAAATACGCCGACCGTGCCGTCGCCATGGCCCCACCACACGTCTTTCATGTGGCAGTGGAAAATGCGGTCGCCGAGCAGGTGAATGAACTTCACGTAATCCACGCCTTGATACCCAAAATGGGAGGGATCGTAATTGAACCCGAAGCGCCGGTGCCCTTTCACCGCCGCGACGGCGCGCTGGGCGCTGGCAATGTCGAACGCGATTTCAGTCGGGTGCGCCTCCAGGGCGAAGTTAACATTGGCGGAATCGAACGCCTCGAGGATCGGGCCGAAACGGCGAGCGAAATCATCATAACCCTTTTGCAAAAACTTCTGATGCGTCGGCGGAAACGCGTACAGCGCGTGCCAAATGGAGGAGCCAGTGAAGCCGTTGACCACCGCTGGAAATTCGTCCTTCCCGCTCTTTTTGCCATGGGGCCGCGCATCCATGAACTGACGGCAGGCCTGGGCCGTCAGCGCGAGTTTTTTGGCGGCCCGCTGGCGCACGGCCTCGGGCTCGCCGTCGCCCCAGACGTCGGGCGGCAGGATGGCCTGGTGGCGCTCGTCAATCAAATCGCACACAGCCTGGCCGACGAGGTGGCTTGAAACCGCGAAACAGGTTAGCCCATTATCCTGCAGCAATTCCCATTTCTGCTGGCAGTATTTTTTGGAACTGGCCGCCTTGTCGGGCTCAAAATGGTCGCCCCAGCAGGCGAGTTCGACGCCATCGTAGCCCATTTTTTTGACGAGCGGGGCGAGTTCGGCGAGTTTGAGGTCGGCCCATTGGCCGGTGAAGAGGGTGACGGGACGGGGCATGACTTTTAGTCGTAAAGGGGTCGAAAAATGAGGGGTAAACGGAACTTTATCAAAGCCGCCCCACTCCCTCCTTGGCAACCGCAAAAACCCATGACGCGGCCAGCCGATTTAGTTTCCTCCTTCCGCCCTGATCCTTCATTCTACGCCCGATGCCCGTCCCCCTCCATTGGCACAATGAGCCGCTGCTGTTGTTCTGCCTGCTTTTCGCCGGCTGGGCGTATGCCGTGGGCACGGGGCCGTTGCGCGCGCGCCTGGCACCCCCCGGAACCGCCTACCCGGCGGGCCGTGCGGCGGCCTATTTCGCGGGCTTAATCACCGCTTACCTGGCCGTGGGTTCGCCCATTGACCAGTTTGGGGAGGACTACCTGTTCTCGGTCCACATGTTTCAACACTTGCTCATCGTGTATGTGGCGCCGCCGCTGCTCTTGTGGGGGTTGCCGTGGTGGCTGGTGGATGCGGTGCTGCGCATCGCGTGGATTCGAAAAACGATGACTCCGCTGGTGCATCCGGCCGCGTGCTGCCTGTCCTTCGTGCTGGTTTTTTCGCTATGGCACCTGCCGGAGTTGTATGAGGCCGCTTTGCGCAACCGGATGATCCACATCTTCGAGCACTTTACGATTTTCGCGACCTCGCTGCAAATGTGGTGGCTGTTCCTGAGCCCCTCGCGAATTCTCCCGCCCTGCAGCCACATCTTGCGCATTCTCTGTTCCTTCCTGCTCACCATCGGCCACATGCCGGTCTTTGGGCTGCTGATGTTCACCACGAATCCCCTTTACCGCACCTATGAGCTGGCCCCGCGCATCGTGCCCGGGCTGGACGCCTTGCAGGATCAGGTGCTCGGCGGCACGATTATGGAACTGGTCGCGGTGGCATTTTCACTGGGCCTGCTGGGCTGGAGTTTCTGGGGCTGGCTGCGCGATGACGAAATCCGCGGCAACAAAGCGGCCCGCGTGGCCTTGGGCAAACCGCCGCTGGCTGAGACGAGCCTCTGATTCCGGTGTTGGCGAGGCCGCATGATTTAGCGGCACTGCCAACTTCTCCAGATAACGCTACGGCAGGGTCGGCAAGGCCGCCGGGGCCGTTGCCATCTGCTCAAGTCCGGGAATCGGCGCCGCGGAATCCATATCCACGATAAAACGAAAACCGGTATAGCGGCTATGGTCGGTCAACTTGGCGGCCTCCACGGGCACCTCGCGAATTTTGTCCACGGCCATGCCGGCGTAGCCTCCGGCCACGGGCGCGGTGTCATCCAGCATTTTATCGGACTGCTCGAGCCATTCGGCCACATTGCCGAGCAAGTCGTAGAAACCCGCGGCATTGGCGGCTTTGCTGGCGACGGCCTGGGTCTTGCCACTGCTGTTGTCCATGTTCCAAGATGCGCCCATGACATCGAGACTCGCCGTCGAGCCCACCGCCGCACGAAATTCATCGATGGTTGGCAGCCGCACGGGCCGCGCGAGCACCCATTCGAGGTGATGGCAAAAATCCTTCGCTTCCGGCCAACTGACCATTTCCACGGGCAGGTTCGGATCGGTGTTGCGGCTCGGGTTGCCGCCCATCACAAATTGGTAAAACGACTGGGGCACCTCCTGTTTGTACAATTGCCAGCGCGACTGATTGGGCAGGGGCGCAAGCTTGCCGAAGGCAAGGTCTTGAATTCGTGCGAGGTCGTCTCGCTTGAAATTTACGTACTGCACGCGCTGTTCAAGGTCGTCGCCCAGTTCGTCACTGCGCGGCCATTGCTCGCGAAAGGCCGCGATTTTTTCGGCCAAAACCGGGACCGCCGCCTGGGCGTCGGCCACCCGGCGGTCGCGCAGCAACCCGGCGAGCGTGGCGGCTTGCCGGCGGATTTCGTCCGCAACGGGCCGGCTCAACGCGGTCTGGCGTTCGATTTCAATCTGGTCCACCACGGCGGCGTCGGCAAACCGGCTGCCCGGATAATTTTGGAGCAATTCGCGCTGCTGGCGCTGGGCATCCTGAAAAAGCTCCGCGGCGTGCAAGGGATCGCCCGTGGCGGCGGCCGAGCGCGCCGCGATGAGTTGCAACTGGATCTTCTGGTAAGGGATGATGGAGTCGAGCGAGGCGAGTTCCTTGGCCAGGCGCTGCTCACGGTCAGAGTTGGCAAACTGCTGCTCGCGATAGTCCGTGTTCAAGCGCACCTGCAAATCATGGGCTTTTTGGTAGTTGGCGAGCGCGGCCGGCCAATCCCGGGCCGCGATGGCGGCCACGGCGGCCTTTTCGGCCGCGAGGCTTTCATTCGACAATGGGAGAGCGGCCAAATAGTCGAGGTGCCGCCCCATCGTCAACTGGCGCGTCATGTCCTGGTATTTGCTCAGGCGGTAATCCGTGTCGATTTTGGTCTGCAAATCCATGGCTTGGCGCAAAAGCCGGCTGGCGTCCTCGAGCTGTCCGTCGTGTTCGGCCTTTTGCGCCTGCTGTTCCAACTCCAGGCTGTCTTTGTAAATGGGCTCGGACTCATGCACCTGCAAGGCCTGGCGCATATCCGTCAGGCGATCATCCCCGTAGGCGACATCCCGGCCGGTGCGTTTGAGATAAGTCTCATCGAGCAGAATGGCTTGCCGGAGGCCCGTGAGATCGTCCGGAGTGATGTCCCGCATCTTTTGCGTTTCCTGAAATTTGCGCCACAAGACGCGGCTGCGCTCGAGCGAATCGAGGGCATCCTTGGGGATGTCGTCGCCATTTAGCGCATCCACCTGGACATAGGACAACTGCTGCGGGCCCATCCGGGCGTAAAAATAGGCCCCCGCCAGAATGAGAGCGGCCAGAACCACCACCCCCAGCACCTTTAAAACGGTGAGCCAGGGACTGAAGGCTAAATCGCGGGGTCTGTCACGTTTGGCCATGCCGAATGCGGGTGCGAGGGGGACGGGGCGGCGTTCAACCACGCCGGGTGGCCCACCGGATGGTGCGCACCCCTTTGCAGTCCAGGACACCGGCAACAGGGTAAAGTTCTACCTTGGCACGCCAGTTTCCCCGAGTCAAGGGACGAACCCAGGTCCAACGCAATGACAACTGCGGCACTTTACCGTCCGCCCGCCTACGCACTCAAATCCGGCCGCGCCAAATCACCCATGTGCTCGGTGTAAAACCGCCGCAGCAACGACAGGATATTCTTTGGGTCCGATTGTTGCAGGGCAGCCACGCCCAGGGCCTGGGCTTCCTCGTGGCGCAAACTGCGCAGCAAATATTTGACCTCGGGCAAAACCGCGGGAGTCAGGCTCAACTCATCCGCGCCAAAGCCGAGCAGCAAGGGGGCAAACACCGGGTCGCCGGCCATCTCGCCGCAAATGCTCACACTCAGGCCTTTCGCGTGACCGGCGTCGATGATTTGCTTGATGGCACGCAACACCGCCGGATGGCTGGGCTCGTACAGGTGGGCCACGCGGTCATTCACGCGGTCCACGGCCAGCAGGTACTGGATCAAATCATTCGTGCCGATGCTGAAAAAGGAGCAGTGACTGGCAATCTGGTCCGCGGTCCAGGCCGCGCTGGGAATCTCGATCATGCTGCCGACCTCGACCTCCTCATCGAAGGCCAGGTGGCGCTGGCGCAGGTCCCGCTTGCATTCCTCGAGCAAAAGATTCGCCTGCACCAATTCGCGCACGCCGCTGATCATCGGGTACATGATCTTGATTTTGCCGTAGGCGCTCGCGCGCAGGATGGCCCGCAATTGCTCCCGGAACAAATCCACGTGCTCGAGGCTGAAGCGAATCGCGCGGCAGCCCATGAAGGGGTTCGCCTCCGCGCTCAGTTGGCTCATCGCGCTGGTCTGCTTGTCGCCGCCGAGGTCGAAGGTGCGCACCACCACGGGCTGGGGCCGCAAGGTCGCCGCGACCGCCTTGTAGGCCTGAAATTGTTCCTCCTCGTCGGGAAACTTGTCCCGGCGGATGAATAAATTCTCGGTGCGAAACAGGCCCACGCCTTCGGCGGCGAAACGCTTCACGTCGTTCAAATCCTCTTCGCCGTTGATATTCGCCATCAGACGGAATTTTTTTCCGTCACTGGTGACCGACGGCTGGGCGATGACGGCCTCGATGAGCTTGCGGATGTCCCGCCGGCGTTCCTGGATGCGGCCATAGCGGAAGAGCGTCTGCTCCGCTGGGTGAATGATGACGAGGCCCTCAAAGCCGTCCACCAGCACGTGGTCGCCATTGTCGATGCGCGACGAAACATCGTGCAGGCCCACCACCGCCGGCACTTGCAGCGAGCGCGCCATGATGACGGAGTGGCTCGTCTGGCTCCCGGCGTCGGTCACGAAGCCCAGCACGCCGTTTTTGTCCAGCCCCGCCGTGTCCGACGGCGACAAGTCCTCTGACACCACGATGCGCTGGCCGCCGAGGCGGGCGAGATTCGCAGCGGTGTGCCCGAGCAAATTGTGCAGCACGCGGCGGGTGACATCGCGAATGTCCGTCACGCGTTCCTTGAAATATTCATCGTCCATCTTGCCGAAGGCCTCGATGAACCGCTTGGCCACGGCGTGGAAACAGAACTCGATGTTGTAACCTGTTTCCTTCAGCTCTTTCAGCGTCTCTTCAATCAGCGCGTTGTCCTCGAGCACGAGCAGATGCGCGTCGAGAATCTGCGCCTCCTGCTCGCCGAGGCGGGTGGCCACCTCGGCCCGCAGCTTGGCAATCTGGTTGCGCGTCTCGCGCAGCGCCTGCTCGAACCGCTTGATTTCCCCGACGCGGTTTTTCGGCTCCACTTCGTAGAGGGGGATCTCCACCTCCTTCTGCAAATAGACAAACGCCGGCCCGTGCGCGACGCCGGGGGACGCCGCGATGCCCTGTAATACTATCTCTTCTTTCGGTGTGGATGGAATTTCCGCCATGAATGCGTTCGCGAAACGGACCAAACCGGTGACGATTTGCGCAAAGGCGCTGAACTCCATTCCGGCCGCGGCCAACGCGGCCGGAATGACGCCCCTGCCCTGTCCAGCGCCCCGTAACCAACGCCCATCCGCCCACTTACGCAAGCTTGAACATGGAGAGCATGGGCCGCCGGGTGGACAATCTGGCCGAACGAATACTCCGGATGAAGAATTTTAACCACAGAGGCACAGAGAACGCAGAGACCAAGCCCTGGACAAAGGCAGAAACTTGCGTGAAAAAAATAGCACCCATCTCAAATTCAATTCTAGACGAGACTTTCCAGGGCCGTCGCAAGCGACGCCCCTACGCCGCGCCGAAATTACAAGGCTATGTCGCTAAGGCCGTGTGTAGGGGCGCCGCTTGCGGCGGCCCCATTTGTCGTACTTGCGCCAGATTCCAAACCCAAAACACCGCGCTCTTTCTTCTTCTTCTCTGTATCCTCTGCGTCTCTGTGGTTCAAATTCTTTACTCTCTCCTTCCCTCACCTCGCCTCGAAGCGGCCATCCGTGCGCTTGACGACGAGGCGCTTGAGTTCAAGCAACAATAAGGCCGCGGAAATGCGCGCGCTGGGCAAATCGGTATGGCTGCCGAGTTCGTCCGGGTGCGTGGGATTGGCGCCTTGGAGGCGCTCGTAAATGCGGCGGGCGTCCTCGCCGAGTGCGGCGAGTATCTCGGGGCTGGCCGCCCCCGCCAGCGCCGGCATCGGCTGGTCGAGTTTGATTTCCAACTGCCCGGTGGCGCGCCATTCCTCCAGAATGTCTTCCACGCCGGTAAGCAATTTCGCGCCGCCCTCCCGTATGAGTTTATGACAGCCGCGGCTGGCGGCCTGGTCGATGCGACCGGGCACCGCAAACACCTCCCGGCCCTGCTCCACGGCCTGGCCCGCCGTGATCATGCTGCCGCCGTTCACGTCCGATTCGACGACGACCACCGCGCGGCACATACCGGCGATAATGCGGTTGCGCATCGGGAAGGTTTGGCGGTCGGCTTTGCGGCCGAGTGGAAATTCGCTCAACACCGCGCCTTGCGCAGCGATTCGACGGTATAAATCCAAATGCTCGGGCGGGTAAATGATGTCGACGCCGTTGCCGAGAACGACCGCGGTTTTGCCGCCGGCTTCAAGCGCGCCTTCATGGGCGGCTTCGTCTATCCCCCGTGCGCCGCCGCTCACCACCCACAGGCCCAGGCGCGCCAAATCTCCGGCCAGTCGCCGCGCCACAGCCTGACCGTACAAGGTCGCCCGCCGGCTGCCGACAATCGCCACCGCGCGATCCTTGCCGCCATACTCGCCGAGGCAATAGAGCCCGGTGGGCGGGTCGTAGATGTCGCGCAATAGCAAGGGATAGTCGGCGTCAGTTGAAATAACAAATTTGCCGCCGTTGGCCGCCAGCGCAGCCTCTTCCTTCTCGGGATCAAAATGCTGCGGCCAGTTCGCGAGACTGGAGGAAATGACGTCGCCGATGCCCTTGATCTGCTTCCACTCCCGATTTGAAGCCTGCAAGGCCCGCACGGGATCGCCGTCGAAGGCTTCGAGCAAGCGCCGGAGCGTGATGGGCCCGATATTAGGCAGCGCATTGAGAATCATCAGCGCCCGGCGCGGTGTCATCGTGTCATCCATGGGTGCGGGCATTTCTATTCGCGCAGGGCTTCAGGCAAAAATGCCGCGAGCTCGGAAGTGAGCGCGGCAGTCTCGCCGCGGGCGCTTGCAAGCGCCTCAGCGGCCAGGCCATGCCACGCGACCGCGCGGGCCGCCGCCAGAAAAGGTTCCGTCGGAGTTTGCGCCAGCAGCGCGCCCACCAGGCCGGCCAGCACATCGCCACTGCCGCCGCGGGCCAGCACCGGACCGCCGAAGGTACTGCACCAGACTCGAAGGCCGTCGGCGATGCGCGTCACCGGGCCTTTTAAAATCACGACGACTTGGTGTTTCCGGCAAAAGTCCGGCAGGTCAGCCTTTTTGCCTGCGAGACGCTCAAATTCTCCCGCATGGGGAGTTAGAATTATCGGACCGGCCTTGGCCGGACGTTTCGCCACGGCCTTGAGCACGACCGGCATCAAGGCATCGGCGTCCAAGACCATGGGTAGCGGGCACTCCTGCACCAAATCGCACAGCATCGTTTGTGTGTGCGCCCCGCGCCCCAGCCCCGAACCGGCGAGCACTGCGGTGGTGCGCGGCCAAAGTTCGCGGGCTGCGAGCAAGGTCGCCGCGCCGTGGCCGCCGTCAGCTTCCTCCGCGCAGGCGCGCCACATGGCTTCGGGCCGAACCGCCGCAAAAGCGCCCGCTTGAGCCGCCGGCACGAGCGCCGTAACCAAACCCGCTCCCGCGCGCAGCGCCCCGAGCACATTGAGCATTTGTGCGCCGGGATAGGAACGCGAACCCGAGACCACCAGGAGGTGCCCGTAGGTCCGCTTGTCGCCCGCGCTGGGCCGCAAACGCCGCAAGGGCGCGAGTACACTTGGCGTCAGAAAATCTTCCCCGCCTGCGTGTGCGCCCTCGTAAATTTTATCGAAAAATCCGATGTCCACATAACGAATTCGTCCGACCCAGGCCGCGTTGGCTGACGCAAAGAGCGGAGCTTTGACGATGCCAGTGGCGTAGGTGAAGTCCGCGCGAAAGGCGAGATTGCCGGCGCCATCGCTCACCCCGCTGGGCACGTCCACCGCCGCGCGAAAGCCCAGGGCATCGCCTGCGTTGTTCGCGGTTTCAATCAATTCCCGCGCGGGCGCGCGCAAGGGCGGGCGAAACGACATGCCATAAAGTCCATCAAGCGTGATATCCCAAGTTTCCCGCGCCTGCATGCGGTCGAGAAAAGCGGCGGGTGTGATTAGGTCCGTCACTCCACGGTCTGCCAGCGCCGTCCAGGACTTTTGGGTGAGCGGCTTCATTTTCTCCGGCGCCTCGAGCAACACGACTGTCACTTGTCCGCGCGGACGCGCTTTGAGGATTTCCAAGGCCGCCAGCAAGGCATCGCCCCCGTTATGGCCCGGACCAGCCAGCACCAGCACGCGGGGATTCCGCGGCAAAGGCCGCCATTGCGGAAAATCGTGCAGGATCGCCGCGCCCACGCCCGCGCCCGCACGCTGCATGGCCGCCCATGCAGCCATGGGGTCGGCGCCGAGCAGGCATTCCTCCAGCACGCGGGCTTCGGCGCAGCTCAGGATGGGATGGGCGGGAGACACGGTGAGTTTTTCCACAGATTACACAGATTTTCGCAGATAAGAAACCAAACTTATCCAATCATTGAATCGGTGTGAATCGGTGAAATCTGTGGATAAAAATGCTAATTCACCAGTAACACCACCGCATGACCGAGCGATTCCGTGTGGCTCAGCGAAACCAGCAAGTCGGTGCCTCCGCGCGCGGCGAGCAGAGCGCGGCCGGGCTCGTCGAGGACACCGAGGGGCGCGCCGAGCTCGTTGTGCGCGATGGAAAATGTTTTCCAGCCAAAGCCGCCGCCGATGCCTGTGCCGAAAGCCTTGGAGGCCGCTTCTTTCGCGGCAAAGCGCGCGGCAAAAAACGGATGCGGGTCGCGATGGCGCTGGCAGTAGGCGATTTCCTCGTCCGTGAACAGCCGGTGCAAAAAGCGCTCGCCATGGCGCTCAATGGCAGAGCGCACACGCGCCACGTCCACGATGTCCGTGCCCACGCCGAGCACGATGCGGCCCACCGCCATTGCGACATCGGAGTGCACGGGAAATTTAGCGGAGTTGGCCATTCATGCGCGCCTTCATCTCGCGCACGGCTTCTTCGAGTCCGGTGGCCAGCGCCCGGCACAAAATGCTGTGGCCGATATTCAACTCGTAAAGCCAGGGGATTTCGCGCACATCGGCAATGTTGACGTAGTTGATGCCATGGCCGGCATTGACCGTCAGGCCGAGGTCGTGCCCGAGGGTCGCGGCCTGGCGGAGACGATTCAGTTCCGTCGTCCGCGCGGGGCCGTAATAGGCGTGCGCGTAGCTGCCTGTGTGCAATTCCACAAACGGGCTGCCGATGGCCGCGGCCGCTTCCAGCGCCTCCCGATTGGGCTCGATGAAAAGGCTCGTTTTGATGCCCGCGGCCAAAAGCGGCTTCACTGTCTCCTCCACCCGCGCCCGCTGGCTGACGACATCGAGGCCGCCTTCCGTCGTCACTTCCTCGCGGCCCTCCGGGACGAGGCAGACAAAATCCGGCTGCAACTCGAGCGCCAGCGCCACCATTTCCCGGGTGCAGGCCATTTCAAGGTTGAGGCGCGTCTGGATGCATTCGCGCAAACGGCGCACATCACTTTCCTGAATATGCCGGCGGTCTTCGCGCAAGTGCACGGTGATGCCGTCCGCTCCGGCGCGCTCGGCCAGGAGCGCCAGGGTGACGGGATCGGGCTCGACCATCTGGCCGCAATCACGACCGAACTCGCGGTAACGGGCCTGCCGCAGGGTGGCGGCATGGTCGATATTCAAACCCAGCAATAAAGGCGTGGCACGCATGGAAAACCCCATCGTGTGCGGAGTTGCGCCGGGGCGAAAGCAAAAACTACGGGTCCGGCGGCAGCAGCGGCAGGTTCAACCGCGCATCGAGGAAGTCCTGCAGGATGAGGGTGGCAGCGCGGGAATCGATTTCGCCGGTGGCGCGCGCACCGCGCCGGGCCGCCGGTGAACGGTCGCGATGGCGCGCAGTGACCCGCGCCTCCGCCTCCGCCTGGTGCGACGTGAGTCGCTCATCCACGCGATGCACGGGCAATTTAAAACGCTTCTCCAATTCGGCAATGAAAGCATCCACCTCCTTCGCCTTAAAACCGACCGATCCGTCCATATTGTAAGGGTAACCCACCACCAGCTCAGTGATGCGCCGCGCGGCAATTTCGCGGGCCACCTGCGCGAAACGCTCCTTCGGCGACGGCGCGACCGCCGCAGTGACCGGTACTGCGAGACCTAGTTCATCGCCATAGCTCAGTCCCCAGCGTTTTTCGCCATAATCGAGGCCGAGGCAGCGGAAGGGAGCGGACATGGATCAAAGTTAATTCAAAAGGAAAAAGGGAAAATTGAAAATGAAAAACCAGCGAGACCTGCGGCGAGTCCAGGCTCAAACCGAGCGGGGCATCTATCTTGTAATGTCTCAAAGCCTGATTTATCTTGGCCGCATCGTAACCCGGTACCCTGGATAAATCTCCCTATCCCATGAAGGAGAATCGCTTTGGGCCTCTGCTTCACTGGCTTGCCGCCGTCTTGATCCTGGGCGCGTTGGGGCCGCTGTCCGGGTGCCTCTCATCCGCTGACCTTGATCGCGCGGCCTTCCAAGTGTACCGCCCCATCGTCGAGGCGGTAAAAATTGGCTTTGCCCTCGAGCTCTATTGGGCCAAAAACCAAAGACTTCCTGCGACGCTCGCCGAAGCCAATCAATTCCTGGCCGAACAAAATGTGCCGCTTTCCGTCGACCCGGCCTGGACACTCCAAGCCTCCATTACCGACGGCATTTGCAACTACACGGCCACGCAAGGGAAGCAGACCCAGTCTGGTCAATTTTCGGTCAAGGATCTGGATTATCAGCAGACGCTGGCTCGTTTTCTCAAAATGCAGGAGGCCAAGCGGAACTTTGACCCCATCTTTAAGTCAGCGGGCGTAACGACGGCGGCGGCTGCACCGGTAGAACCTCCACCCGTACAACACCAAAGCCGATAGCGTCCACCTCGCCAGTGTGATGTTTTTAAATCATTTAATGATACATTTCCTCACTTCCCCCAAATACGCATGAAAACCAAAATCGAACTGGACCTGAAGAGTCTTCTCGTGGGCGGGGCCGTGGTGGCCGCGCTCATTTTTGGCACCGGCGCCAGCACCGGCAATCCCCCCATCGCCGGCCGTTACAAACTCATGGTCGGCCCGGAAGGCAAAACGGCTATTCTGGACACCACGAATGGCCAATGCTGGACCTCCGCCATTCTGGCCAACGGCCAGACCGCGCCCAATATTGTCGGCAACAATCCCTTTCTCGCCGCCAAAAATAATTGAGTTAACACTACCGCCAATCCGCTGAGACGGGGGCTGCGGTTACTGCGGGCCGGCCAGGACGTCGATCCACTTGGCGGCATTGCGCCCGGCGTCAAACAGTTCCTGCACGCGCGCCATGGCCGGAGCCCTGGCCGCCGCGCGCCAGGACGGGTCTTGCAGCGCCCGTAACAGTGCCGCCGCTAGGGCTGCGGGATCGCCCGCCGGCACCGCCCAACCTGTGACGCCCTCGGCGAAACATTCCGTCGCCCCGCCGACCGCGGTGGAGACCACCGGCAATCCGGCCGCCTGCGCTTCAATCAAAAAATTCGGCAACGCCTCCGCGTCCGAGGCCAGCACCGCGACATCGGCGGCGGCGTAGAGGCCGGCGGGATTATCGACCCGGCCCGCAAACCGCACGTGCTCCTGCAATTTCAATTCCTTGACGAGACTTTTGCACGTGGAAAGGCAGGGGCCTTCGCCGGCGAACCACAATTGCCAGGAAGACGTGCGGGGCAATTGCGCCGCGGCGCGTAACAGCAAACCCTGGCCCTTGCCCAGGCGAAATCCGGCCACACATAAAAACACCACGGCCTCGGCCGGCGTGCCGGCGCGCTGCCGCCAGTTCGTCCGCTCCGCGGTGGCATCGGTGACAATCGGCGACCGGGCCAACCCGTTGTAAATAACCGCCGTGCGCGTGGGCTCAATGCCCTGCGTCGCTGCCTCGGACCCGGCCCAATGGGCATTGGCCACGACGGCATCGACCGCTTGCAACGCGCGCCAATAACGCGCGGGCTGGCCGCGCCCGCTGCGCAGCGTGCCCACGAGGCGGGGCCGCGGTGCCAACTCACGCAACTTCGCCAGCTTCACATTCGCCTCGCGGCCAAACGCCACGACCACGTCGGGCTTCAGGGCGGCCACCGTCTTATTCAAGCCGGGCGCGAATCCGTCCAGCAGCCAATCACGCTTTTGCAGGACAGTGGGGGCGAGCGTCCGGGCAGCGGGTGAGTCCGCTAGCGCGCCACCGGGGCGAAACACCACCAGGTGCACTGCGTGGCCGGCCTGCCGCCACGCCAGGCCCAGCGACAACGCTTGCACCTCCGTGCCACCCAATCTCAATCTATCCTGTAAAATGACAATGCGCATGTTGGGCTCACTTATCCAGCCGGTAGTATTTGCGCAGGAACCAGCGCGTCACCCGCCCGCCGAGGACGCGTTGCGCCGCCGGACCCGCGCAGGCCTGGAAAAACACCCCGGTGGCGACGGTGCCGCTGCGGCCTTTCAGGAGCGCCGCGCGCAAGTCGGCCGCCGCGCGTTCCGGGGCGGGGCCTTCGTCCAGCAGTTTTTCAAAACGCTCCCAGGCGCGCGTCTCCCACGCCTCGCCGCCGTCGGGCCGCTGCGCGGCCCGGTTGAAATCCGTCTTAAAATCACCGGGCTGAAAATCGAGCACCTGCACGCCCCGCCCCGCGGCCTCGAGCATCAGCGCCTTGGAAAATCCGGCGAGGCCGGCCTTCGCCGCGGTGTAAACGCTCAGGCCCGGGAGGGGGAATTCCGCCGCGAGCGAGGCGACATTGACGAGCGCCCCACGTTTTCGCGCGAGCATTTCGGGCCAAAAGGCGCGCGCCAATTGCAACGGCCCTTCGAGCATGAGCCGCAGCTGCGCAGCCACGGCCTCCTCGGGAAAATGCGCGAAACCCGCAAACACCCCCGCGCCCGCGTTGTTTACCAGCACGTCGAGCGTCCCGGCCTCGCGACGCACCTGCGCGACCGCCGCGTGAATCGATTTCTCCTCGCACAAATCCAGCGCCACCGGATGAAATCCCTCCCGCGCGGGGATGCGCGCGACCGTGCGGCTGGTGCCCCAGACTTCGAGTCCCTCCGCCCGCAACATCCGCGCAAAGGCCAGGCCAAGGCCGGAACTCGCACCCGTGACCAGGGCCGTCCGGTATTTCCAACGCTCCGCGAGGGTGGGCATGTGATTCTTCAAGTGGAGAAAAATCCACGCCTTGGCGAGCTAAAGGCAAAGTGATGTTTAAGCAACCCAGATTTGGACAGAATTAGCAGAATTGAAAATTGAGATGGGGCGCATTGGCATTACATTCATTTCAATTCCTGAAATTCTGTTAATTCTGTCCGAACTTTTTTTTCTTTTCCGTATTTTTGCGCCTTGGCGCTTCGGTGGTTTCTGCTGCATCATCTCGCCCTGTTTCATGTCCTCCCCCGTGCTTCCGCCCGTCTGCGTGTTCACGCACGAATTCTTTCCCTACCGGGGCGGCATCGCCGTATATGTCGAGGAGGCGGCCCGTGCCGCCGCGGCCCTCGGCTATGCGCTCGACGTGTGGACGCCGGAAAATGCCGCGCTGCGCGAGCGCCCCTGGCCGTTTGCCCTGCATCCCGTCGCGATGCGCGGCTCGCAGGATTGGAGCGACCGCTTCGCCCTGGCCCGCGCGCTCAGGCCTGCTCAAGCGCAACTGGCAGACTCGCTACTGTGGCTGCCGGAACCGGGCGCGTTGCTGACGGCGATGTACCTGCACGCCGTGCGCCGGCTGTCGTTTCGCCAGCTCGTTCTCACGCTGCATGGCTCGGAAATTCTGCGTTTCGCGCGGCGGCCCCATCGCCGGTTTCTTTTTCAAAAGCTCCTCAATCGCGCCGACCGCGTGGGGGTGGTATCCGAATTCAACCGCACGCTGCTGGCCAAACATTTTCACGTCGAGACAGAGAAAATCGTGGTGGTGCCGGGCGCGTTGCGCAGCGATTTTCCGACAGAGATTCCGCCCCGCCCCACCAGGCCAGCGGACGCACCGCTCGTTTTGCTGACCGTGGGCCGGGTGCACCCGCGCAAAGGCCAGCATTGCGTGCTGGAGGCGCTCGCGCTGCTGCCGCCGGCGTTGCGGGCGCGCGTGGAATACCGCATCGCCGGACCAGTCGTGCAGGCCGCTTATCAACAGCATCTCGAAAAACTCGCGCGTGACTGCGGCGCCGTGGTGCGTTTTCTCGGAGAAGTGCCCGACGCCGCGTTGTCGGCGGCCTATGCCGGCGCCGATATTTTTGTGATGACGCCGGTGCCGCACGGCCCGAGTCTAGAGGGTTATGGACTGGTTTATCTGGAAGCAGCCGCGCACGGATTGCCGACGATCGCCCACCGCACCGGCGGCGTGCCCGAGGCCGTGCCCGAAGGCGTCACCGGATTGTTGGCAGAACCCGATGACCGGCCGGCGTTGGCCAAAGCACTCGCGCAATTAATTCAAGAGCCCGCGCTGCGCACCCGCCTTGGTGAAGCAGCCCGCCGCCGCGCCCGTCAGCGCACCTGGGCGGACAATGTGCAGGCGATGTTCGAGGGATTGGGTTAGATTTTATTAGTCACTTATTAAGAAATCATTTTGAACTTTCTCGCAACTTCCTCAATAACTCATGGGTTAAATCCCTTGCATGTCCTCGCTTGATCCAGGCGTTGGGGAATCAGTCTCAAAGCACCTTGAGCGAGATCCTAAGAGAAATCGAATTCTTGAATTTCTGCTCTCGACGCTCCGGGTCTGCGGCACGGTGGCGGCTATTCTTTTGATCGTGGCTTACTTTGCCATGTGTAAACCCAGTGATTTTGCTCGAAGTGATTCGAAATCAATTGCGGAAACGTTCGTGAACGAAGTTTTGGAAACTCCGCTCCTCTCCTACCGCCAAAATACCGGCTCTTTCCCACCGACTTGGCCAGGCCTGCTTTCCCTCGTCCGCCGACCTGACGGAGTCACGGACTGGAATGGCCCTTATCTCATTACGCGAGAGATTCCATTAGACCCCTGGGGTGCTGCCTACCACTATCGTTTCCCCGGCATCCATAATCCAACCGGCTATGATTGTTGGTCGTCCGGCCCCGACAAAATTGACGGTACTGCGGACGATATTGGCAATTGGTAGCTTCATTTTCGCGAGGCCATCAACAAATGCCATATGGACGGCAAAACCCACAAATCCAGCTCCATTTCCTGGCTAAGCCGAGCGTTGCTCTGTGTCGTTTTGGCCGGAGCCGTTCGCCACTTTCTACTGCTAACTTACGTCCCTTTTGACGGCCCGCGGGATACATCGCGCTCATTGGTTGACAACGTCATGACCACACCGCTTTTGTCGTACAAAACTTCGACTGGTGGATTTCCGACGACCGCACAGGGCTTGCGTGCACTTCTTATTCAGCCTGTCGGAGTGGCGAACTGGAAGGGGCCCTATATCCTTACCAACGAGGTCCCGAAAGACCCTTGGGGAACAACGCTCCAGTACCTTTTTCCCGGTATTCACCACCCCGACAGCTACGATCTCTGGTCCCTGGGCCCGGATAAAATGGACGGCACGGCGGATGACATTGTCAATTGGTAGCGCAAGGAGTTCAGCTTCAACCGCCTTCAAACGGACATTTTTCATATCGAAATTAATCCGACATTATTGGCCATTATCGCAACTCTAAGCAGCGTGCGCGGTTTTCCTTATTTAAATGTCCGCTTTGCGCAGAATTTCCCGCAGTGTTTTCGATTGGATTGTCGTGGTCGGGCTTTTGTTTGCTGCGCTGGGCTGGTGGTTTTGGACCAAGTCCGACGATTGCTTTTGCGGTGGCCCGGAAGACGTGGCCAAATCTTTTGTCACCGCCGTCATTGATACTCCTCTGCAGGCCTACCGCACGACAACCGGCTCGTATCCCCACACTTGGCCCGGCCTCCTGGCTCTAATTCGTCAGCCGCTGGGAGTAGTGGGCTGGAAGGGCCCGTATCTCGTCACGAAAGTGATTCCTTTAGATCCCTGGGACACCGCTTACCACTATCGCTTTCCCGGAGTCCATAATCCTGGCCGCTATGATTGCTGGTCCTCAGGTCCGGATAAAATTGATGGCACGGCGGATGATATCGGCAATTGGTAATGCCAAGGTATCTCCTTAAAATGTCTTACCAGCGTGCATTATTTGGCGGTACGAGGACACGGATTCTCGCGGGAGTCGCGTTGTTTCTGGTCTTTGCGGCTTTAGTTCTCGCGAATCTTGGCTCCCTGCTCGGCGGCCATAGCATGGATGTAGATGAATCCTTTGTCCGCTTTGTCATCAAAGCACCGCTGGAGGCGTATCGTCACGATGCCGGGAATTATCCCACGACGCAACAAGGCCTTGAGGCGTTGCTTCGTCCGCCCGCCGGAGTGAAGGGCTGGAAAGGACCTTACATGCAAGCGACCGAGGCACCCAAAGATCCTTGGGGCACGCCTTACCGTTATCGCTTTCCCGGCAACTACAACCCCGGCAGTTATGATTGCTGGTCAGCAGGGCCGGATAAAAAGGACGGCACCGCAGATGATGCCGGCAATTGGTGAAAAGCCCATTGGTTCAACAATAAAAATGGCAATGTCTTATATAGAACTAAAGCGCAAGACACTGAAGCGTTCTATTAAGTCGATAGGGCTATGGACAATGTTGGTTGTTGGCACGCTTTTGCTCAGCAGTTGGATCGCTTACCGCTTATACAACTCAGCATTTACAAAGGAGCCCAGCACTAGCCGACAACAACTTTTAAAAGCTCTCGGAGATAATTCTTTTACGACACCTCTGTTGGCCTACCGGACGACTATTGGCAACTATCCCAGCACTAACGAAGGATTGAAGGCTCTGATCTCACCGCCGCTTCGAGTGAGGGGCTGGCGTGGACCGTACCTCGTCGGACCAAATATTCCCCATGATCTCTGGGGTAATGAATTTCGCTACCGCTATCCAGGAATCATTCACAGTGGACTTTACGATTTATGGTCAATTGGCCCAGACGGGATAGATGGCACAAGCGACGACATTGACTTGTCGAGCCTACCGCCGCCGCCTCAAAAACCCGACTCCCTGTGGGAATCGATTTCAAAGATGCTTCCTAAATGGCGGGGGAAAATTGTCGACGGAAAGGATATCTCTCATGGCCACCACTAATCCTCACTCCGGCAGTGGTTTCCCGCGGCTTTCGGGGGCGAACCAGATGAGCACGAACCCGAACGCGTAGATGAGCGTGACCACGCCCCCGGCTTTCGCGTAGCCGCCGAAGTACCCGGTGAGCACGCCCATTTGCAGGGCGCCGACCGCCGCGAGCAGGCGGCCCGCATTGTAGGCAAAGCCCTGCGCCGTGGCGCGCACGCGGGTGGGAAAAATTTCCGGCAAATAGAGCGGCAGCCAGCCGAAAAACGCCGCCGTCACGCCGCCGACGACAAAGGTCATCACCAAAAACGGCGGGCCAAAACTCGCCACATCGCGAAACATCGCCGCGCAACTCACGAGCGAGCCCGCGCACAACAGGGCATAGGAGGCGCGCCGCCCCAACCTGTGCGCCAGCCACGCGCCGACCAGGCCCGCCGGCACCGCGCCGAGCGCCGAGACGATTTGCGTGTACGCTTTCGCCTTGGGGTAAGACGCGCCCGCGAGCTGGTCCGCCCACAAGGGCAGCCATTGCACAGAGCCCCAGGTGCCGATGAGCACGACGCCCGATAGCAGCGAGGCCAGCACGGTCAGCTTCAACAACGGAGGAGAGAAAATTTCGCGAAGCGGTTGCGGCGGCGAAGCGTGCGTGGCATTTTTCCAGCGCTCGGATTCCGGCACCCATTGCCGGATGAAAAACGTCAGCAACGCGGGCGCGGCGCCGGCCACCATGATCCACCGCCAGTTGTTGCCGGTGACGGGATAGGTCAGCCCGAGGAGGCCGCTGAGGAGAAAACCGAGATTGCCCGCGGCGCCGATCCAGCCGGCCAGCCACGGGCGCAGGCGCTCCGGCCAGACTTCCATCACGAGCGCGACGCCGAGGCTCCATTCGCCGCCCATGCCGAGCGCGGCAATGAACCGCAAGACGCCGAGCTGCAGGGGGGTTTGCGCAAAAAACACCAGCCCGGTGAAAAGCGAATAAGTCAAAATGCTCGCACTGAGAGCGCGCACCCGGCCGATCCGGTCGCCCAGCCACCCGAAGACCAGGCCGCCGCCCGCGGCCCCGACCAGAAAACAGGCCGTGATAATTCCCATCCAATGACCGATAAAAGCCTTGTCGGCGGTCAAACCCGCCGCGGCCTGCATCTGGCCGAGGGCGGGGCCCGCCACGAGCGGGAACAGCCCCATCTCCAGGCCGTCAAACATCCAGCCGAGAAACGCGGCCAGCAGGACCAGCCCGCGCCGGGAGGAGGTGGACTCGGGGGGATTCATGCGGCGCGTTTCACTGCGGAGTGACGGTGGCCACACCGGGATGGGCGTACCCCTGCCAGCAAGCCTCGAGGAACTTTGCGTCGGGCGGGCCGTCCACCACGACGAACCGGTAGTGCGCGGCGTAGGGTTTGTCCTTGGTGATTTGAAAATCGCCCAGTTGCTCCGGCGCGTAGCAAAAGAAGGGTTGGTCCGCATTCATCCACACTGGCTGCGGGGCGCGGAAATTATCCGGGTGGTCGAGGATGGCGATGCCCGCGAGCGCGCCGCCGACCTTGCCGCCCATAAAATACCACTTGGCGCGCTGGTACTCGGACTTTACGCGGTCGGTCAGCCCCTCGGAGTTGAGGACGACGCAATTCGCCTTGTCCAGCCACTCGGCCGCGCCGCGCACGCCGAGTCCGCCGTAGCGGTAGGTGACCAGCGTAAGCGGGTCGCTCGTGGCGGCGGTATGCGTGAACGCGAGATCGAACACGCGCGCGTTCACGTCTTCGGCGGCGTAGAGGGTGACTTGCCAGCGCTCATCGAGCACCGTGACGGCGGGCTGCACCATGCGATCCACAAAACGATGCCGCGCCTCGAAGCCGCCCGCCACCGGGCCACTCCAGGATTTATCGAGGGCGACGAATTCCACCGTGCCGCCGTTGGCCTGGCCCATGTTCCAAAAATCCGGATTCCGACCCTCGAACAGCGTATCCGTCCACACCACCCAGATGCCATGATGATGAAAATGGTCGGTCGGATAATCATCGGTGACGAGCTTCCCTGCGGGAGAATACACCGGGTGCAAAAACGCGCCGCGCAGAAATTTCGGGTCCACGCCGTCGCGCGGCGGCTTTTCCAAATCCATCTGATAATAGAAGACCGGCTGGCTGTTCACCGCCAAGCGCAGGCGGCCCGGTTCTTTCGTGACCTCGACCCCCGCGGAGACGTTGGCGGTAACTGGTGAAGTGCTAGTCGTGTTCGTGCCAATCGCCGTGGAATTGTCCGCTACGACATTTCCGGAAATCTTGGGTGGCGCCGCGACCAACGAGTAGGTCAGCGATTGCCCGGCTTTTTGCGCGGCGATGAAAAACGTGCCGTTCCCTTTCTCATCCACTTGGAGGGAGAGCGTTTGATTGCCGGCGTCGCGCAGCACGGCGGGCTTGGGGGCGTCGGCAGGCAAAGCCACCGTCACCACTTCCGCCGCGCGGTCGAAATCCGCTGGCGCGACCACGATTTTGTAGTCGGCGGCCAGCAACGAAGTCGTGGCAGCCAAACCGGGAACTAGCGCAAAAAAACACCGCAGGGGAAGCATGGGGCTAAATTATTGGGATGGATAGTTGTCGCAGTTTCCGTCAACGGCAAGAAACAATACTTTCCTCTCGGTGTCGAACTGTGGCGCGGCTTCCTCCACGCACGGGATAAAATAGAATCCAGCTTCATGCTACTCCCTACTGCACAGGGTCGAAATTGCCGTATAAAACCCCCGCTCCGCACCCCTTTTTAGCCTTGTGCCCCGTGCGCGCCGGCTAAAGGATTATTCTTTTTCCTCCACCTGTCTCCCACTCCCATGTTTCGAACTTTCCCCGCCACCGTCCGCCTGAGTATTTTGACTGCGTTCGCCTTTTGGGCGCTCCTCGCCCAAGCCGCCGATGCTCCGGCCCCCGCCGCCGCGCCCTCGGCGCCCGCAGTCGCGGCCTCGCCTTCGATTGAAAACGCGGTGGTGAAGATTTTCTCGACGCTGCGCTACCCCGACCTTTTTCATCCGTGGACAAAGCAATCGTCGCGCGAGGCGACCGGCAGTGGCGTGATCCTGCCCGGCCATCGCATTCTCACGAACGCGCACGTGGTGCTCTATGCGAGCCAGGTGCAGGTGCAGGCGAACCAGTCCGGCGACAAGATTTCCGCGACGGTCGAGGCCATCGCGCCGGGCATCGATCTTGCCGTGTTGAAAATTGACGACGATACTTTTTTTGACAATCGCCCGCCCTTGCCGTGGGCGGACGCGCTGCCGGCCATCAAGGACAGTGTGCTCGTTTACGGCTTCCCCACGGGCGGCACCAATCTTTCCATCACCAAGGGCATCGTCTCGCGCATTGAATTCGCGCCGTATAATTTTCCCGTTTCCGGCCTGCGCATCCAGATTGACGCGGCCATCAACCCCGGCAACAGCGGCGGCCCGGCGGTGTCGGGCGACAAGATGATTGGCCTCGCGTTCAGCCGCCTCGGCGGCGCGGACAACATCGGCTACATCATCCCCTGCGAGGAGATTGCGCTTTTCCTGAAAGACATCGCCGACGGCCATTACGACGGCAAGCCGGCCATGTACGACGAGATCCAGACGATGGAAAATCCGGCACTGCGCCCCTACCTGAAGCTCGACAAAAATGTGGACGGCAACATCGTCCGCCATCCCGACAGCTCGGATCCGAATTATCCGCTGAAAACCTGGGATGTGATCACGAAGATAGGCGACTACACAGTGGACGACGAGGGCATGGTCCGCGTGGGCGACCTCCGCGTGCGCTTTGACTATTTGATCCAGAAGCTCGCCACGGACGGCAAAGTGCCGCTGACCGTGCTCCGTGAAGGCAAGCCGCTGAACATTCAATTGCCCGTCTCCACCACCCGCCCGATGCTGATCCAGAGCCTCGACGGTGGCTACCCGTCGTACTTTATTTACGGACCGCTGGTGTTCTCCACCGCCACGGCGGAATTTGCGGACCGCATCACGGGCAGCAGTTCCGGCGCGGAAATGCTCGGCATGATGGGCAGCCCCCTGCTCACCCGCCGCGGTGACCGCCCGGCCGCGCCCGGCGAGGAACTGGTCGTCATTTCGTCGCCGTTTTTCTCCAGCAAGCTGGCGCAAAATTATTCCGATCCGGTTTCGTGGGTGGTGAAATCAGTCAACGGCACCAAGATCACGAGCCTCAAGCAACTGGTGGAAGTGCTGCGCGACCTGAAGGACGATTACGCCGTTTTTGATTTCTACGGACGCGACATCGAGACGCTGGTGTTTCCGCGCAAGGACATGCTCGCCGCGACCGAGGACATCCTGAACGACAACGGCATCCGCACGCAGGGCTCGCCGGAGCTGATGTCCATCTGGACGGCCAAGCCCAAACCGTAGTTGCCGATGGCAGAATCCGACCAGGACAGCACCCGCCGTTTTTCCGGCCGCGTGGAGGATTACGTTCGATATCGCCCGCACTACCCGGACACGGTGGTGGATTTTTTCCGTGAAAGCCTCGGACTCCGTCCCGAGCACGTAGTCGCGGACATCGGGTCCGGCACGGGATTTTTGTCGGAATTATTTCTAAGCAACGGCAATCGCGTTTACGGAGTCGAACCGAATGCGGAGATGCGGGCCGCCGGTGAACACTATCTGGCGGGATTCCCCCATTTCACCAGTGTCGCCGGCACGGCGGAGACCACCACCTTGCCGGAGACGAGCGCGGATTTCGTCGTGGCCGGACAGGCTTTCCATTGGTTCGAGCCCGCGGCTACTAAGCGTGAGTTTCAACGCATTCTCAGGCCCGTTGGTTGGGTCGCGCTGGTGTGGAATGACCGCAAGATTGACACCACGCCCTTTCTGCGGGCCTACGAGGTTTTGCTCGAGCAATTCTGCCAGGATCAATCCGCGGTGGCCCGGCGGGCGAAAGTCGCCAACGATTCCGCAAGTCTTTCCCGGTTTTTCTCACCCCACCCCTTTTCGCGCCACGTCACTTCGGCGCATTTTCAGGAATTCAATTTCGCCGGACTGCGCGGGCGTTTGCTGTCTTCGTCTTACGCTCCGCTTCCCGGCTCGCTCAATTATGAACCCATGATGGCCGGGTTGCGCGGGCTGTTTGAGCAGCATCAGGAGCTTGGCTTGGTTCGCTTCGAATATAGCACCGAGATTTGTTATGGCCGACTGGGCGCGGTGGCGAGTTGAGTCAGCGACCTGCGTCGGTCGGATTTTCCCATCTGGCAATAAGGTCGACCCCCATTTTCGCACGTGCGAAGTCAATCAGGTCTGCCGGCGGCGGCGCGGTGAAATCGCCGAGTCCGGGTTCCAGAAAGCGAATGCGCGCCGCGTGCAGGGCCTGACGTGAGAGCGGCAACATGGCGGCGTGGCGCTCCGTCCAGCCCTGGGTGACAAAATCGAGGTAGAGCGTTGGGTCGGGCCCGTAGAGCTTGTCGCCCACGATCGGATGACCCAAGTGTGCCGCATGCACGCGGATTTGATGGGTGCGTCCGGTATGCGGAATCACTTTCGCCAGCGTAAAACCGCCCGCGGCCACCAGCGGTTCAAAAAAGGTTTCCGCGGATTCGGCGCCGGCCTCGCCCGCCACCGCGACGCGACGTTTAATGGCCACCGGGCTTTCGGTGTCGCGCATCAATGCCGCGGTGACTTGATGTTTTTCCCTCATTTCTCCCGAAAGCAAGGCGAGGTAAGTTTTCCCCACTTGGCGGTTTTGCATCGCCATTTGGAAACGCCGGGCTGACGCCGGATGCCGTGCCACGACCACCACGCCGCTCGTCTCCCGATCCAGGCGGCTGACCAAGTGCAGCGTCTCCGCTCCCAAATGCTCGCGCAACGCACCGACCAGCGATGACCACGGCCCTTGTTTCGATGGATGGCAGACCACCGAACCGGGTTTGTTTACGACAATCACGTCGTCATTACAAAGCAGGATCCACCGCGGCAGTTCGCTGGGATCAATCAGACCCGGACTGCTCGGAGGCGGAGAAATCATGGCAGAGCGGGCCGGCGTCAGGCTTGGCCGCCCGCAGCCAATTTCAGCAAATCCGCCAAATCCACTTTCTTCTCATACAGCGCCTTGCCGACGATGACGCCGTCGAGGTGGTGGTACTGCTTGGCCATCTGCGCAAAGCGCAAGACGTCTTCGCGCGTGGCTACCCCACCGGAAGCGATGAGCCGCGCCGGGCAGGTGCGCAACAACGTTTCCTGCGCGGCGAAATTCGGGCCGGTCAACATGCCGTCGGTCGCGATGTCGGTGTGGATGATGGTCTGAATGCCGAAGCCGGTCACTTGCCGTGCGAGGTCGCCCGCCAGCACGGCGGAGACATCGACCCACCCCTTCGTCGCGACCAAGCCGTCGCGTGCATCGATGCCCACGGCGAGGCGTTCGCCGCCGAAGCGTTGCGCGAGCCCCTGTACAAAAGCCGGATCGTGACAGGCGCGGGTACCAATGACCACCCGGCGCGCGCCGGCGTGGAAGGCCTCTTCTACATCATTGAGCGTTCTCATGCCGCCGCCGAGTTGCACCTGCAAACCGGTCGCTGCAATGCGCGCGACTTGGGCGAGATTACGCGGGATGCCGCTGAACGCGCCATCCAGGTCCACCACGTGGACCCAGGACACGCCCGCTTTTTGAAATGCGAGCGCGGGCTCAACGGGGTCGTCGAAATAGACGGTTTCGGCGTCGGCGCGGCCCTGCGCGAGGCGCACGCACCGCCCGTTTTTCAAATCGATGGCAGGATAAATGGTCACTGGCGGAAGCTTGGCGGCGCGGCGGCCCCGTGGGCAAATCATTTTCCTGGGGCCCGGCGGCCCGCGCGCATTGCGCTTGCCCGCACGCTCGGCCTGCTCTAATAATCCGGTTCTGGATAGTTACGCCGGCTTAGCTCAGTTGGTAGAGCAACGCATTTGTAATGCGTGGGTCGTCAGTTCGAGTCTGACCGCCGGCTCCCTTTTTTCCCAGAGTCGTGGTTTTTGCCCAAATTTAGAACGAAAAGGCGGCTTTTCATAATTTTCTTACAAGCTAAAATTCGCCGCCTTTTTTGTTGCCAGATAAATATGGGCGTTTAGGCTCTGGGCGATGTCCCCATTGCGCCAGACCCGCGCGAGTGCGGCCAAGGCCGTGCCTCCGCCGGCCTCCAAGTCCGCCCGCCCCCGCCGGACCGCCCCGCCGATGTACGACTTTGGCGTGCTGCGGGAATTGCGCAAGCAGGCGGGGCTCACGCTGGACGAAACGGGTTCGCGCGCGGGCGTTTCGCTCGCGGTCATTTCCAAGCTCGAACGCAACCAGACCTCCGCCGAACTCGAAACCCTGCACCGGCTGGGGAATGTGTTTGGCCTGACCGCCGCGAATTTGCTCGGCCTCGCGGAATCGCGCAACGCGCACAAGATTCAGTCGAGCAGCTATCAGTCGTCGGGCTTCACCTTTCGGAAAATCGCCTACGGCAACGTGGCGGCGTTTCTGGCGGACGCCCCGGCGGGCGCGCGCCTCTCCAAGCCGGAGATGCATTCCGACGAATTTGAAATCTGCTGGGTGCTGCGCGGGGCGATTGAATTGACGCTCCCCTTCGGCACCAGCCTGCTGGCGGCGGGCGAGGCCGTGCAGTTCGACGCCGTGCAGCCGCACACCTACCACGCCCGGCAGGAATCGCAGTTGCTGCTCATCCACCTGCGCAAACCCAACCGTTTCTAATTTTTATCACTCCCTATTACCCATGAAAACCGCCGAAGTCGTCACCCGCCTGGCGCAATTGCGCGTCGTCCCCGTCCTCGCCCTGGAAGACGCCGCCGACGCCCAGCCGCTGGCCGAAGCCCTGCTCGCGGGCGGCCTGCCCTGCGCCGAGGTCACCTTTCGCACCGCCGCCGCGCTGGAATCCATTCGCGCCTTCGCCCAGGTGCCGGGCATGTTGGTCGGCGCGGGCACGGTGTTAAAACCGGAACAGGCCCAGGCGGCGGCCGACGCCGGCGCGCAATTCATCGTCACGCCGGGCTTTAATCCGCGCGTGGTGAGCTATTGCACGTCGCACGGCTTGAGCATCATTCCGGGCATCAGCGATCCGACGAGCGTGGAAATGGCGCTCGAGCACGGCCTCGACGTCGTGAAATTTTTTCCCGCCGAAGCTTGCGGCGGCGTGAAGTATTTAAAGGCCATCGCCGCCCCCTATTCTATGATGCGGTTTATGCCCACCGGCGGCATCGAGGCCTCGAACCTCAAATCCTACCTCGCCTTTCCGAAGGTCGTGGCCTGCGGCGGCACCTGGATGGTGCGGCCGGAATTAATCAAAGCGCGCGATTGGGCCCGCGTCACCCTGCTCGCGCGCGAAGCGATCGAGCTCGCCCAGGACCTTAAACTTTAACTTCCCCCATGTTAAAAATCGACCCCGCCCTCACCCCGGGCGACCTCCGGTCCGCGCTGGCGCGCTTCTGGCGCCTCTCCGGTGAAAAAATTCTGCTGATCGAAAAGCATTTCGATCCGGAGCGCGGCTCGCCCGTGTTTACCGAGGCCGGCGCGTACACCGCACGCGGCTGGACCGAGTGGACGCAGGGCTTTCAATACGGTTCGGCCATTTTGCAGTTCGACGCCACCAGCGACGCGCGCTTCCTGAAAATCGGACGTGACAACACCATCGCGCGCATGGCCCCGCACGTTTCACACACGGGAGTGCATGACCACGGCTTTAACAATGTCTCCACTTACGGGAACCTCCGCCGCCTGCTCCTGGAAAAACGCCTGCCCGCCAATGTGCGCGAACTGCAATTCTACGAACTAGCGCTGAAAATTTCCGGAGCCGTGCAGGCCGCGCGGTGGACGCCCCACGCCAAGGGCGGCTACATTTATTCCTTCAACGGGCCGCATTCGCTGTTCGTGGACACGATTCGTTCGTGCCGCGCCCTCTCAGTGAGTCATCAACTGGGCCACAATTTGAGCAGCGAGGGCGACCGGCGCATCAGCCTGCTCGAACGCGCCGTGGCGCACGCGCGCTCGACGGCCGATTATTCCGTATTTTATGGCACGGGCCGCGACACCTACGATGTCCGCGGGCGCACCGCGCACGAGTGCGTGTTCAACGTCAACGACGGCGCCTTTCGCTGCCCGAATTCCCAACAGGGCTACTCCGGTTTCACCACCTGGACACGCGGGCTGGCTTGGGCACTGGTGGGCTTTGCGGAGCAACTGGAATTCATCGCCACGCGTCCCGACGTAGAACTGAAACCCCTCGGCGGCCGGCGCGAAATTGAGCAATTCATGCTCAAGGCCGCGACGGCGACAGCCGATTTCTACCTAGCAAATACGCCGACCGACGGCGTGCCGTATTGGGACACCGGCGCGCCCGGCCTGGTGCACCTCGGCGATTATCTGGAGCGCGCCTCGGATCCGTTCAACGACCATGAACCCATCGACAGCTCGGCCGCGGCCATCGCCGCCCAAGGTCTCCTGCGCCTCGGCCGTTACCTGCGTGAAAAGGGCCAGTCCAAAACGGGCACGCGTTACTGGCAGGCGGGCCTGACGGTCTTTCGCACCCTGCTGGATGAACCGTATTTGAGCACGGTGAAATCCCATCAGGGACTCCTGCTGCATTCGATTTATCACCGGCCCAACGGCTGGGATTACGTGCCCCCGGGCGCGAAAATTCCGCGCGGCGAATCCTCCATGTGGGGCGATTACCACGCCCGTGAATGCGCGCTGTACCTGCAACGCATCATCGAAAAAAAGCCCTACTACACCTTCTTTGGACCGCGATAATCTCGGAGCTTTTCTTCCTTCTACATTCTGCCTTCTAACTTTTGACTTTCTGGCATGTCCGCCTCCGTCCTCACTGATTTTTCGCGCCTCTGCGTCCACACGATCACCACGAAACCGTGGTCGCTGGAGCAGGCGTGCGAAAACTATGCGCGGGCCGGCGTAAAGGGCATCACAGTCTGGCGCGACACGTTGGAGAACCGCGACATCAAAGCAGCCGGTCGGCAATTACGCGACGCCGGCCTCAGTATCGTGTCCTTATGTCGCGGCGGATTTTTTCCTGCCGCCGATGCCGCTGGCCGCCGAAAAGCCATCGACGACAATCGCCGCTGCATCGATGAAGCCGCCGCCCTCGGTGCGCCGCTCATCGTCCTGGTTTGCGGGGCCGTCGCCGGTCAGGCGTTGTCGGAGTCCCGCCGCCAAATTTCGGAAGGGATTGCCGCTGTGCTGCCGCACGCCCGCGCGGCGGGGGTTAAACTCGCGATCGAGCCGCTGCATCCGATGTACGCGGACACGCGCTCCGCGGTTAATACGTTAAAACAGGCTAACGACATGGCCGCGCCATTCGACGCCTTTGTCGGCGTCGCGGTGGATGTTTACCATCTGTGGTGGGATGACCAACTTGAGGCGGAAATCGCCCGCTGCGGAAAGTTGGGCAAATTGCTCGCTTTTCATGTGTGCGACTGGCGCAGCCCCACCACGGATTTTCTGCTCGACCGCGGCTTGATGGGCGAAGGCTGCATTCCCTTAAAACAAATTCGCGGATGGGTGGAAGCCGCGGGATTTCGCGGTTTTAACGAAGTCGAAATTTTTTCCAACCGCCTCTGGGCCACCGACCAGGCGCAATTTCTCTCCCAAATCAAACAAGCCTACCTCACCCACACTTAATCGTGTGTCCCTTCTATGAGTCATAATACCGTAATCCACCGCGTCGGCGTCATCATGAATGGCGTCACGGGCCGCATGGGCGCCAACCAGCACCTCCTGCGCTCGATCTCCGCCATTATCAAGCAGGGAGGAGTGCGCGTCAGCCCGACCGAATACATCATGCCCGACCCGTTGCTCGTCGGCCGCAATCCGGTGAAACTGCAAAAGCTGCTCCAGCAATCGGGCGCCAAGCGGTTCACCACCAATCTCGACGAGGCGCTCGCGGACAAGGAATACAGCGTTTACTTCGATGCGCAGGGGACCTTGCAGCGCGCCGCCGCCGTGAAAAAGGCCGCCGCCGCCGGCAAACATATTTACTGCGAAAAACCGACCGCCGTCACGACGAAGGAAGCGCTCGAGTTGTACAAGGTCTGCCAGAAAGCCGGCGTCAAAAACGGCGTCGTGCAGGACAAGCTCTGGCTGCCCGGCCTCGTGAAACTGCGCCGGCTGATCGACACCGGCTTCTTCGGCAAAATCCTCTCGGTGCGCGGCGAATTCGGCTACTGGGTGTTCGAGGGCCACGGCGTGCCCGCGCAGCGTCCATCCTGGAACTACCGCAACCAGGACGGCGGCGGCATCATCATCGACATGCTGTGCCACTGGCGCTACGTGATTGATAATCTTTTCGGCCCGGTGGAGTCGGTCTCTTGCCTGGGCGCGACACATATTCCCGAGCGCGTGGACGAAGAGGGCAAGAAATACAAATGCACGGCGGACGACGCCGCTTACGCCACCTTCCAACTGACGAACGGCGTCATCTGCCATTTCAACAGCTCCTGGTGCACCCGCGTGCGGCGCGACGATTTGCTCACCGTGCAGGTGGATGGCACGCTCGGCAGCGCCGTCGCCGGTCTGCGCAAATGCTGGACCCAGCATGCGGGCAACACTCCGCGCCCGACATGGAATCCCGACGTGGACCAGCCCATTCCCTTTTTTCACGGTTGGAGCGAAATGCCCGACCAGGAGGAATACGACAACGCATTCAAGGCCCAGTGGGAACTGTTTCTCAAGCACGTCGTTTTGGGCTCGCCGTTTCCGTGGACGCTCCTCGAGGGCGCCAAGGGCGTGCAGCTCGCCGAACTCGGCCTGCAATCCTGGAAAAAGCGCGCGTGGGTCGACGTGCCGAAAATCAAATGAAACCCGTCGCCCTCATCACTGGCGGCAGCCGGGGCATCGGCTTCGGCTGCGCGCAACATCTGGCCCGCGCGGGCTTCGACCTCGCCATCAACGGCGTGCGCGAGGAAGCCCAGGTGGGCGAACCGCTGGCGGCGTTGCGCGCGCTCGGCGCGGACGTGGCTTACTGCCGGGGCGACATCGCCACGGCGGAAAGCCGCGCCGCCATTCTCGAGGCTGTGCACAAGAAATTTCAGCGCCTCAACGTGCTGGTCAACAACGCCGGGGTTGCTCCCAAAGTCCGGCACGATCTGCTCGAGACCACCGAGGAAAGCTGGGACCACGTCGTCGACACCAACCTCAAGGGAGCCTTCTTTTTGACCCAGGCCGTCGCCCGCTACATGATTGCGCAGCAGAAATCCGACCCGAAGAATTATCGCGGATGCATCATTACCGTGAGTTCCATTTCGGCCACCGTGGTGTCGGTGAACCGCGGCGAGTACTGTGTTTCCAAGGCCGGGCTGAGTATGGTCACCGGACTGTTTGCGGCGCGCCTGGGGGAATTCAATTTGCCCGTTTACGAAATCCGCCCCGGCGTCATCAAGACCGACATGACCAGCGCGGTCACGGCCAAGTACGACAAGCTCATTGACGAAGGCCTCGCGGTCACGCGCCGCTGGGGCTTTCCCGACGACGTGGGCCGGGCCGCCGCCGCCCTCGCCCGCGGCGACTTCCCCTACTCCACCGGCCAGGTCATCATGGTCGATGGCGGGATGCTGATTCCGCGGTTGTGAGCGCCAACGATTGAAGGTTTGAAGTGAGTTTCGTGCTCATTTGAAACGGCGCGCTGAGGGCAGCGCGCCCTACCCCTGAACGGTGATTGGGTAGGGCGCGGTGCCCCCACCGCGCCGCTCTTGTTTTGCTGAAATGGGCATCCCACAAGGGTGGATGGTGAGTCCATTTGGGATTAGGGGTAGAGACGGCTTTCCAAGCCGTCCGCGGACGCCTGAACTGGTGCCCCTACTCATAATCCATCCACGGAGGACTTTCTTCAAACTGAACCAGCTTCCATGGTGCCATGTCTTGACACGGATGACCCCGAGGTTCACCGTGGCGCATGGGCCGGCCGTTGCGCATTGAATTTCCGGGGGCGTGCTATCACGTCATCAACCGCGGGCGGTCGCGGCAGATTATTTTTGCGCGGCGGGATTCCGCCCGCATTTTCATCGCCACCCTCGGCGAGGCCGCCCGGCGCTTCGGCTGGCGGGTGCATGGCTATGTGGTGATGCTGAATCATTTTCACCTCGCGGTGGAAACGCCCGCGGCCAACCTCGGCGCCGGCATGCAATGGCTCCAGGTGACGTGGGCGCGGCGCTGGCTGGAATTGGGCCGCGTTTCGGGCCGGCCCTTTCAGGACCGCTACCGCGCCATCCATGTCGAGCCAGGCCAGCCGCTCGCTGACGTTATTGATTACATCCATCTCAATCCCGCGCGCGCCAACGTGGTGCCCTTGCGGCGGCTGGGTGAATATCCGTGGAGCAGCCTCGCGGCCTTTGGCGCGCCCACCCGCCCGGCGTGGCTGACGCCCACCGTGATTTTGCGCGAAACGGGGCCGTGGCCGGATTCCCGCGCCGGCTGGTCACGCTACCTGCGCCATCTGGAACGGCTCGGCTCCAGCGATGCCAGCCGCCGCCGGCTGTCGTCGGCCCGGCTAAGCCGCCGCCCGTGGATTGGCAGCCGCAAGTTTAGCGAAGAAATCAAAGCGCGACAGAGCGCTGGCCCTCCGTTTTCACCTCCACCCACCGATGAAAAAACGTGGACCAAACAACTCGCCCGTTTTGCAACGATTGCCCGCATCAACCTCCGCCGCCTCCCTGCAGCCAAGACCGCCCCCCCGAAAGCCCTCCTCGCCGCGGCGATGAAGTCCACCACTTCCGCCAGCAACGCCTGGCTCGCCCGGACCCTGCGCGCCGGCCAACCCGCCACGATCAGCCAGATGGCCCGCCGCGTACGCCTCAACCCCGCCCTCGCGGCCAAACTGGATGGGCTCGTGCAGAAAACGGCCTGATCAACGATGGTCTAGGGTTACAGAGTGTCCCCTTGCTCACTTTCCGCCATGGTCTAAAAGTTTAACCTGACCCTCTTTCAGGCTTCGTCGGTTCATTTATTTTTTACTTTTTTCCAAGGCTCCCAATGTGTAAGCTCCTGAATTGCTTTGGTTTTGGAAATTACCTTGAGGCGATTCTTTGTCCGCCACCCATTTGATGGCGTTAGCGTTTCAAATGACAAGGAATTTCCATCCCAATGAATATTTTTTATTTTCAATCTCTCTCCATCACTTTCATCAAAAGCCTCAATTCGGAAGTTCTTATCTTTCTTATCAACAATAAAAACGTAACTGAGCTGTCCTTCGCCGGCCTGCCATCGGCCAACTAACCAATCTGCCTTGGATTTCCTTTTGTTTGTTTGCATAAAATCACCAAGTGGGAGGGTTTGGCGGTGGTGGGCCACGCGGGCGCGGCACTGGCTTCTTCTGGCCCGTTTGTGGGTCTTGCTAAGGGTTGGCGCATGGGTTCATCTTTTTATTATTTCTTTGACAAAACCCGTGATGCCTTCATGCCCCTCGTACTGCTCTAGCATTGGCGATTCATCGGTAAACAATCTAAAAGCGAAGCATCGGCCATCAAGAAAGTAAACGTTGATGTTAATATCTTTTCCACCCTTTGTCATATCTCGTATAAAACCATAAAACTCATATTCCGAAGAAATGGTAAACACAGGTGTATGTAGCCTATGAACATTACAATAAGCAATTATTGCGCTTCGAGTTTCGGCAGCAGTCTGGCCAAACGCAATTCCTAGCGCGCCAAGGCCAAGAACATCATCCAAAGAATTGGGTGTTACACCCCTGCGATAACCCGACCCATCCCCCATAACTGAAGTGATAGATGTGGTTAGGGCAAATAAATTGCCTTCTTCCTTAGGTATGCCGTCTAAAAACCAAATTTCAAAGTTATCATAACCCCAATCACGAGGGAAAAAAATGACTGATTGACCGGAACTTACCGCCGCTTCCGCAAATCCGTAGTCGTAAAAAACCAGTTTGCTCGCATCAGCCAACCGCCATTTATAGAGATTAGATACATAGTCAATTTTTGCCACCTCGTCATGTGGCACGCCACCAACCACGGCAAGGGGAACCGCTGGTCTATGAGATGGCGTCGTGCATCCCACAAGAAATGCAGCGAGACCGAAAATGCTGACTTTAATATGGCCAAACATAATTTGCATCGGTGCCCGCAGCAATGCCTTTAAGCTCATCCCAAAAAGTTTGTCCGAAGATTGTACCCGCCCAGGCCTGCCAGTCCGGGTGATCCTTATCAAATTGGGTCTCTTGGTTAAAGTTTGGATGGTAAACTGTAATTGTCCCGCCTCTCGGTAGTAGTTGTCAATCGCCGTCAGGCGATTGAGGTTGTCGTAACTCTTGGACGTGGAGAAGGTCGTGTTGGCGTTGTGCTTGGAGGTGACGTTGGCAATCAACGTGCTGTTCGCGACATAGCTGTAGCCCACCGAGTCGTTGCCCCACGTCACATTAGCAAGGCGGCCTAGGATTTGAACCACAGAGATCACGGAGAACGCGAAGACAGCAGGTTTAACCGCAGATTACGCCGATGGGCATGGATGGGAACTAAGCACTAAGTACAAAGCACCAGAACACTTGTTAGAAGGGCACTTCCGCTGCTATGGTTGGCGCGTGGGTTCATTTTTTTAATAAGCGACAAATAAATTCTTACTCCACGACGGAAAATATTTATAAAACTCAACACTAACGAACGCAGAGTGAAAGCGCACAAAAAACGAAAAAAAGATGCAAACAATAATCGCAATATATAAAGACTTTTGCCGATTGAGCAATTGCCTCAAGCGAAGCAGAATCCAAAAGATAAGAGCAAACTGCAGAAATGGGATAACAAAAAACGCCACTATGGCGATAACACGGCTGTATGAAAGGAGTTCAGGGCCAATTCCGTAATACGCGCTCCAAATGTAGTTCTCATAAAATCCAGTTTTGCGGTTATATGAAAAATACGGCAGGACGACACCAGACAGTATCGAAGCGACTGCCAAAAAGAAGCTGACCAAAGCTGTTGCTGCCTGCTTCATTAATGAGGTGTGAGACAACAGGTAGGACATTTTGATAAATATAGCATCATTGAGCGAGCGTTATTCAGGTTTAATATGAAGAGCCCAAAAGGGGTCAGGTTGACCCTTTCCCCCAAAGGCGGGCGAGGTCGGACGGGGGCGGCAACCGCCGGCGGGCGGCGGCGGCCAGTTTGCTGGCCTAGTTGGGGCGGGCGGCAAACCGTTGGGCGAGTTAGGGGTTGGAAGGTTGGGGGTGGCGGAAGGCGGTCGCGGCCAATTTGCGCACGTTGCCGGGGCTGGTCGAGCCGAATTTGCCGGGCTGGCGGGGGCTGGAGGCTTGGGTCTGTTTTGTGCTGAGAGGCACGGACGGCGCCACTTGGCGGGGCTGCAATCTGTTCGTGAATAGGAATGAAACGGGACGGGCCAGAACCACGGGAGTTTTCCCCAAACCTTTCCCTTGCGGAGGGCGGGTTATTCTCTCAACATCGCCCTTCCCATTTCTCCCGATGGATTTGATCCGTTCGCATCACCCCGATTCCTTCAAGCAGCTCGACACCGCGGCCTTGCGGCGCGACTATTTGGTCGCCGGCCTCTTCGTGCCCGGGCGCATCGAAGCCCGTTATTGGGAGGTGGACCGGAGCATCATCGGCGCCGCCATGCCGCAGGGGACGCCGCTCGAGCTGTCCGCCGGCAAGGAACTGGCCGCACAGTATTTTTGCGAGCGGCGCGAAATCGGCATCGTCAATCTCGGCGCTCCGGGCGTGGTCGAAACCGACGGCACCCGCCACGCCTTGGGGAAACTCGACTCCCTATATATTGGACGCGGGGTCAAAAAAGTCACGTTTGCGTCGGACGACCCGCATCATCCGTCCCATTTTTATTTTGTGAGTTACCCGGCGCATACAGCCTATCCGGTTAAGCGCGTGCCCATCACCTCCGCGCAAGTGCTCGAGCTGGGCGCGCCCGAAACCGCCAACCGCCGCCGCTTGTGCAAGCTGCTCGTGCCAGGCTTGGTGGAATCCTGCCAGTTGGTCATGGGCATCACGTTGCTGGAGCCGGGCAGCGTTTGGAACACGATGCCCAGCCACACGCATGAACGCCGTTCCGAGGTTTATCTTTATTTCGACGTGCCGCCAAAATCCGTGGTGATGCATTACCTCGGGCGTCCGCAGGAGACGCGCCACCTCGTTGTGCGCGACCGCGAGGCGGCCCTTTCGCCGAACTGGTCCATCCATTGCGGCTCGGGCACCACCGCCTACGGTTTCGTCTGGTGCATGGGCGGAGAAAACCAGGAATTCACGGACATGGATGCCGTGGCCATGGAGGATTTGCGATGAGCGCCCCCACCCCGTCGGTGTTAAATTTATTCAAGCTCGACGGACGCGTCGCGCTCGTGACCGGAGCCTCTCGCGGACTGGGAGCCTCGATGGCCTCCGCGCTCGCGGAAGCCGGCGCGAAAGTCGCCCTCGCCGCGCGTAGTGATCTGCAAACCACCGCGAAGCACATCCGCGCCCAGGGCGGCGAATGCGAAGCGTTCACCACCGACCTCGCCGACCGCTCCGCCGCGGCCAAGCTCGTTGAGGCGGTGATCGCCCGGTTTGGAAAAATTGACATCCTCGTCAATAATGCCGGCATCATCCGCCGCGCGAATTTCCTCGAATACTCCGATCAGGATTGGGACGACGTGCTCGATGTGAACCTGCGCTCGGTGTTCGTCCTAAGCCGCGAATTTGCCCGCCGCGTGGCGGAGAAAAAGGCGCGCGGCCAGATTATCAATATCGCGTCGATGCTCTCGTTTCAGGGCGGCATTCGCGTTTCGGCCTACACCGCCGCAAAGAGCGCGCTCGCCGGCCTCACCAAGGCGATGTGCAATGAGCTCGCCCCGCTCGGCATCAATGTCAATGCCATCGCCCCAGGTTACATGGCGACCGACAACACCGCGGCACTGCGCGCCGACGCCGCTCGCAACCGCTCCATCCTGGAGCGCATCCCCGCAGGCCGCTGGGGCGAGTCCGACGACCTCAAAGGCGCGGTGGTGTTTCTCGCCTCGGAAGCTTCGGCCTACGTGCACGGCGTCACCCTGCCGGTGGACGGCGGGTGGCTCTCGCGCTAACATTTCGTTTTTCCCGTTACCCCTTCTCCCATGAAATCAAGTCTCTGTCTGGCCCTCCTGACGGCACTGCTAACCATCACCGCCTCCGGCGCTCCGGCCCCGGGTGCACCCGGCAAACTCGTGGTCACGGTCACCAACGACCTCGCCCTCGCCCGCCCCGCGGAAACCATTTCCGTGCCCTTTGCGCAAATCCGCAGCCTGCTGGATCCCGCGCACGCGAACCCGGCGCAATATTGGAACACCACGCGCAATGTCCCGCTCGTGCGCTTTGACAACCTCCTCGTCAAGGACGCCGCCGGCAAAGTCGTCGCCTCGCAAGTCACCAATCTCGACACCAAAGGCGGCCGCAATTACGAATATAACGACCTGCTTTTTCAGCACGATTTCGCCGCGGGCGAAAAGAGCGCGACCTTCACCATCGAAGCCGTGGAAGGCCAGGTGCCGCCGTATCCCGCGAAAGTTTACGGACGGTTTGTGCCAGACCGCCTCGACGACTTCGCCTGGGAAAACGATTTGATCGCGCACCGCATTTACGGGCCCGCCCTGGAACTACCCAGCGCCGGGCCGGACCAGATGCCCGTGGGCGGCAGCGGCATCGACGTGTGGAGCAAGCGCTTCTCCTATTTCATGATCGACCGCTGGTACGGCAAGGACCACAACGCCCTGCACACGGAAACCGGCGAGGGACTCGACATGTATGAAACCGGCCAGGCGCGCGGCGAAGGCGGTCTGGGCATTTGGGACGGCGAGACCCTGCACGTCTCGCGCGATTTTCGCACTTGGAAAGTCCTGGCGAACGGCCCCCTGCGCCTCGTGTTCGAACTTGGCTACGAACCGTGGGACGCCGGCAACGGCGTGCAAGTTTCCGAAGTCAAGCGCTTTACCATGGACGCCGGCCATTATCTCGATCAGGTCCAGAGCACCTTTACCTTCACGGGCGCAAATGAACTCACCGTGGGCATCGGCCTGACGATGCACAGCAATCGCGGCGAAACCACCGGCATCACGCCGACCACCGACGAGAAAAATTTCTGGGAAACCTTGTGGGAAGTTTATCCGACGAACGGCGAGATGGGCGTGGGCGTGTTGCTCGCGCCGGACGCCGCCTTCACCGGCTTTGCGCAATCCCAGAAAAATCTGCCTGCCTCGCCGGGCCTGCGGCCCGACAAACTCATTCTCGCGAAAGTGAAATCCGGCGTGCCGCTCGTCTATTACTCCGGCGCAGCCTGGAATCAACTCGGGCCCGTGACCACAAACGACCAGTGGACCGCGTACGTCGGCGGCTGGGCGCAACGTCTGCGCTCGCCGCTCAAAGTGGACGTCGCCCTCGCTCCGGCCAAATAAATCGCCGGTTATCATCCTGCCCCCGCCTCAGCCATGAAACTGCCTCGTCCGCATAGCGGTGGCGCCAGGTGGCTGAACCTCGGGCTCTTGGCGATGGCGCCCTGGCTCGCCGTCCACGCGATGGCCGCGAGCAGCGCTCCCGAAATGTTGCCCGCGAAATTTGCGGAGGCTACGCCTCTGGAGTGGTCGGTGCGCATGGCGAAATCGCAGATGGCCCGCCGGCCCGCCGCGCCGCGCTGGGACTATGCGAGCGGGCTGTTCGCGTTATCGCTCCTCCAACTCGGTGAAAAAACGGGCGACCCCGTTTACTCTTCATATGCGGAGAAATTGACCGGCAGTTGTGTAAACGCGGAGGGCGTCATCACCGGCTACCGGATGGACGAGTACACCCTGGATAATATTGCGTCGGGAAAGGTTTTGCTGGCGTTGTATGCAAAATCCCCTGACGCCCGCTACCTCACGGCCCTCCAAACCTTGCGGCGGCAACTCGCACAACAGCCGCGCACCGCGAGCGGCGGCTTCTGGCACAAGCAAGTTTATCCGCAGCAAATGTGGCTCGACGGTCTTTACATGGCCGGCCCGTTTTACGCCCAGTATGGAAAAGTATTCAATGAGCCGGCCGATTTGGACGACGTTTCTAAACAGATCCTGCTGGCGACTGCCCATACTTATGACACTCGCACCGGATTATTTTACCACGGCTGGGACGAGAGCTCAAAAATGTTTTGGGCCAACCCGGAGACGGGCCTTTCCGCCAGTTTTTGGGGGCGGGCCGAGGGCTGGCTCGCCATGGCGCTCGTGGACTGCCTGGATTTTTTCCCGGAGAATCATCCGCAACGCGCAAAGATTATTGAAGTCCTCACCCGCCTCGCCGACGGCGTCGTAAAATGGCAGGATCCGAAAACGGGCCTGTGGTGGCAGGTGTTGGACCAGGGTCCGCGCGAAGGCAATTACCTCGAAGCCACCGCGTCGTGCCAGTTCGTTTACGCACTGGCCAAGGCCGTCAACCACGGTTACCTGCCGCGCGCGAAATATCTCGACGCGATTTCCCGCGGCTATGCCGGTATCATCCGCGATTTGGTTACGACCAATGCCGACGGCTCGATCAATTTGACTCAGTGCTGCTCGGTGGCCGGGCTCGGCGGCTCGCCCTCCAACGGCCATCCGCGAGATGGTACCTTTGCGTATTACATCAGTGAGCGCGTGGTGAGCAATGACCTCAAGGGCGGGGGGCCCTTCATTCTTGCCGGATTGGAAATGGCGGCCTTGCAGGATTCGCCGACTACTGAAACTCCTTCTCTTCCCGCGACATCTTCATCAGCCACGACGTCCACTTCTGCGTTGCCCGATCTCACGACGGCGGAAGTGGCGAAGCTGGGATGGGATGCGCTCCCGCAAATTCTCGCGCATCTGCAAGCACCCGTTTTTCCCGACAAGAATTTCCCCATCACTGATTTCGGCGGCCACGCCGATGGCATGACCGACAACACCGACGCCATCCGCCGCGCCATCGAGGCCTGCCACAACGCCGGCGGCGGGCATGTCATCATTCCCGACGGCGTCACCCTCACGGGCGCGGTGCATTTGCTCAGCAATGTGGACCTGCATCTGCATTCCGCCGCCAGCACGCTGAAATTTGTGTACGACCGCAGTAAATATCCCCTCGTGCTCACGCGGTATGAAGGGGTTGAGGTCATGAATTATTCGCCGCTCATTTATGCGTATGAGCAGCAGAACATCGCCGTCACGGGCGACGGCACACTGGACGGCTCGAGCAGCCGCGGCGAGGGCTGGTTGTCGGGCGCCTTCATGAACAGCGGCCTGCCGGACAAGCGCGATCCGCCCATCAAGGCCGAGCAGGGCGTCCCCGTCGCCGAACGCATTTACGGGGACAAGGGAGCGCTGCGGCCCAATTTTTTCCAGCCCTACCGCTGCACGAACGTCCTCATCGAAGGTGTGCGGGTGCGCAATTCGCCCATGTGGGAAATCCATCCCGTCCTCTGCACGAATGTCATCGTGCGCGGGCTCGACATCAACTGCCTCGGCGCGAACAACGACGGCTGCGACCCCGAGTCCTGCAAGTATGTGCTCATTGAAAACTGCTCGTTTGCGACCGGCGACGACTGCATCGCCATCAAGGCGGGCAAGAATGCCGACGGCCGCCGCGTCAACGTGCCGTGCGAATTTGTCGTCATCCGCCAATGCCTGATGCCGACGGGCCACGGCTCCATCACCATGGGCAGCGAGTGCACCGGGGGCATCCGCAATGTTTTTGCCGAGAACTGCCGCATGGACAGCGCCAGCCTGACTTCCATCGTGCGTTTTAAAAACAATGCCGGACGCGGCGGCACCATTGAAAACATCTACGTACGCAATCTCGACGTCGGTCGCATCGGCGGCACGAGCACCGCCGCGCTCTCCATTCAGTACGCCTACGCGCAAGACCCCGAAGGCTCGTTCATCCCGGTATTGCGCAATGTCAACCTCACCAATATCAAGTGCGCCAACATTCCGCGCGTGGTGAGCATCGAAGCCGTGCCCACCGCCGTGATCGAAGGCATCCATCTCGATAATTGCGTCATGGCTGGCGCTGACCCCGCTGCTCTCTTGCAGTACCCCGGCCTCGTCACTTTTAATAACGTCACGATCTTGCCGGCGGGCGCGGACATCGGCGCGCCCGTGGCCCAATTCCCCGCCGCTCCCGCCCACCCCACCCCTTAATCGATTTTTCCCATGACCACCCCTGAACGCATTGGCAAATATCGCTGGGTCATCTGTGCCCTGCTATTTTTTGCCACCACCATCAATTACATGGATCGCCAAATCCTTGCTCTTATCAAGGGGATTCTCGACGACCAGTTAAAATGGACCAACGAGGAATACGGCTGGGTCAATTCGGCCTTTCAAGGCGCCTATGGGGTGGGTCTCCTCGCCTTTGGCTGGTTCATCGACAAGTTCGGCACCAAAATCGGTTATGCCGTATCCATTGCGGCGTGGAGCGTGGCGGCCATCGGGCACTCCTTGGTCGGCAGCGTGACCGGCTTCGTCACCGCCCGCATCGCGCTGGGCTTGGGTGAGGGCGGCAACTTTCCTTCCGCCATCAAGACGGTGGCGATGTGGTTTCCCAAAAAGGAACGGGCACTGGCCACGAGCATTTTCAATTCCGGCACCAACGTGGGCGCCATCGTGGCTCCGGCCACCGTGCCGTTTATCGCGCTCACCTGGGGCTGGCAGTCGGCCTTCGTGGCCGCGGGCATTGCCGGATTTATCTGGCTGTTTTTCTGGATTCCCTTTTACGACCTGCCGGACAAAATCAAGCAGCTCAGCCCTGCCGAACGGGCGTACATTCATAGTGACACCGACGAACAGGCGGCGGACCAGAGTTTTAAGATTTCCTGGGGCAGCCTTCTCGGCTACCGCCAGACCTGGTCGTTCATTCTCGCCAAGTTTATCACCGATCCCGTGTGGTGGTTCTATCTCACCTGGTTGCCGGACTATTTTAAGCAGACTCGCGATCTTGACATCAAGAAGAGTTGGATTTTCCTGGTTACCATTTACGCCATTATCACCGTGCTGAGCATCGGTGGCGGCTGGGTCACCGGGTATCTCACCAAGCTGGGCTGGAGCGTCACCCGCGCACGTAAAACCGGCATGTTTGTTTTTGCGCTGCTGGTGCTGCCCATTTTTGCGGCGACAAGCGTGGGGAATTGGACGGCGGTCCTGCTCATCTCGCTGGCGGGCTCGGCCCACCAAGCCTGGTCGGCCAATCTTTTTACAACGGTCTCGGACATGTTTCCGAAGCGCGCCGTGGCCTCCGTCACCGGCATTGGCGGCATGGCCGGCGCTGCGGGGGGCATGATGTTTCCCGTGCTAGCGGGCAAGCTGCTGGACCACTACAAGGCGGCGAACAATATCACTGGCGGTTACACGATTCTCTTTTGCGTCTGCGCCTTTGCCTACTTGGTGGCGTTCTTGCTCAATCACCTCTGCGCTCCAAAGTTTGAGCCGTTCAAGCTGGACGGCGATCAAAGCCTGGGCCCCGCCAGCCCCGCCCTTCCACACTAGACCCATGAAGTCCCTCAAGCCCTATCTTTGCGGCCTGCTGCTTTTCTCTCATGGTTTGGCTTTCGCAGCCGAATCTGCTGCCCCCGCCGCGCCTTGGGTGCCCGATCTCGGGAACGGCACCTACAAGAATCCGGTCATATACGCAGATTATTCCGACCCGGATGTCTTGCGCGTCGGCACTGATTACTATCTCGTCGCCTCGAGTTTCACCTGCGTGCCGGGCCTGCCCATCCTGCATTCCAAGGATTTGGTGAACTGGACGATTGTGGGCCATGCGCTGCCGGTGCAGGTGCCCGAGGATCACTTCAATGTCGTGCGCAGCGGCGGCGGCGTGTGGGCGCCCGCCCTGCGCTTTCATGCTGGAAAATATTATATTTTCTACCCCGATCCGGACTACGGCATCTATGTCGTCACCGCCACCGATCCGGCGGGTGCATGGAGCAAGCCCGTGCTCGTCCAGGCTGGCAAGGGACTCATTGACCCCTGCCCGCTCTGGGACGACGACGGCAAAGTCTGGCTCGTGCATGGCTGGGCCAATTCGCGCTCGGGCCGCAGCAATCTGCTGACGCTCGTGCCGCTCACCGCCGATGCCGCCGCAACGGCCGGCGACGGGCGCGACATAATCACCGGCGCGGATTTCAAGGTCACCACCTTGGAAGGCCCCAAGTTCTACAAGCTGAATGGCTTTTATTGGATTTTTGCGCCGGTCGGTGGAGTCACCGGCGGCACGCAAGCTGTGTTCCGCGCCAAAAATATCGAAGGCCCGTACGAGTATCGCAACGTACTGGCCCGCGGCAACACGCTCACGAACGGCCCGCACCAGGGCGGTCTCGTCGATACGCCGGACGGCAAGGAATGGTGGTTCGTGCATTTTCAAGACAAGAGCGCGTATGGCCGCATCACCCATCTGGAACCTGTCGTGTGGAAGGCGGATGGCTGGCCGGTCATGGGAGCGGACGCCGACGGCGACGGCACCGGCGAGCCCGTGCTTACTTCCAAAAAGCCCAACGTCGGCCAGAACTATCCGCCCGCCGAACCGCAGACTTCGGATGAATTCACTGCATCCACGCTCGGGCTGCAGTGGCAATGGCAGGCCAACCCGCAAAACGGCTGGTACTCGCTCACCGCCCGTCCCGGCTGGGTGCGCTTATTTGCCCAAATGCCCGCGCCCGGTGGCATCACGCAACAACCCAATTTGCTCCTGCAGAAATTTCCCGCGCCGGAATTTGTCGTCACCGTCAAATTGGACCTTCCTCCCGGCGAGGACGGCAGCAGCGCCGGACTCGTCGTGTACGGCCAGCCTTGCGTCCGCCTCATGCTGGCCCAAACCACGAAAGACGCACGCGTGCTCCAACTTATCAGTCTCGCACCCAACCGCGCCTTGACCGAAACGAGCCCACCGTCTGTGCCGTGGACTGACTCGACCGCCTATTTGCGCGTGACGGTCACGTCCGGCGCGCTCTGCCAGTTCAGCTATAGTAATGACAATATCACCTTTACGAATTTCGATGTCTCCGTGCCCGTAACGGCGGTGCCCGGCAGTTGGATCGGCGCCAAATTCGGTCTCTATATGCTCTCCCCTGACACGTCCCACCCCGTGTACGCGGATTTCGATTGGGTGCACGTCGAACCGCTGTCCACGGGCGGCCTCGCCAAATAGTGGCGGCCAGGCCTAAGCGCCCGGCGCTTTCGGCACGGTCGATTTCTCCGGCACTTTGCCCCCGACCAACTTATAAACCTCGCTGCCCGCGAGCAAAAAGGCCCCGACGCCGTACGGCGTGGTCGAACTGGCATCAAACGCCTTCGGGGCCGCGCCCACGGGCTGCACGTTGCCCACCTTGCCGTCGGCGCCGACGCACTGCACGAGCGCATTCCACGCCCGCAGCACCACGGGCTCGTAAGTCGCGCGGTCGAGGATTCCTTCGTTGATGCCCCAGGCCATCGCGTAGGTGTCGAAACCCGTGCCACTCGTTTCCTTCTCGGGATGGGCCACGGGGTCGAGCAATCCTGGCCGCCACAATCCGTCGGACTGTTGGATGGATTTCAATTTTTCCGCCATTTCCTTGAATTGCGCCACGTACTTGGGCCGGTCGGGATAATCCAAGGGCATGTATTGCAACATCCGCACCAAGCCGCCCATCACCCAGCCATTGCCGCGCGACCAGAATAGTTTCTGCCCGTTCGGCTCCTTCTGCGTGAAGTAAGTGCTGTCGCGAAAATACAAATGCTCCGTCTTGTCGTAGAGATAGTCCGAAGTCACCCACCACAGCCGGTTGGCGAAATCAAGATACTTTTTGTCGCCGGTGATCTTGGCCAGCCGCGCCCACGCCGGCGGGTCCATAAACAGTGCATCGCACCACGACCATTTATCCGAGGCACCCGCCTTGCTGAAATTCAAATCATCGTCCTTGGGGCTCGCCATCACGGAATCGAAGCGCGCCCGCACGGCGACGATCATTTCCGGCTTCTGATAAATTTCATAAAGCTCCAAGTACGTCTGCCCCACCGCTTGGTCGTCGGCGTGATATTGCCGCGAGCCCTGCTTCCAATTGTTTTTCGCCGCCATGTCCAGCATCGCTTGAAAATATTTGTCACTCAAGGATTCGCGTCCCAAGGCCATTGCTCCCGCGTAAAAAGCGCTCTGAATCCACCCGTCCTTGGCATCGCTAGCCGGGTGGGCTAATTGCCAATTCGCGGCCTTTTCCATGATGCTCAAAACCTCGGCGGGCGTCGGCTTGACGGACGCGGAGGAGGCCGCCGCTGCTGCCGGCAGGCCAGCAGCGCTGGGCGTGACTGAAACCGGCGGACTGCCACTCGGTGGTTCCGCCACCGCCGCGCGCAACGGCACTCCCGCCAGTTGCGGGAAGATGCCGGCCAAAATCAAAGCGGAAAGACAGGACGCGAAAACATTCTTCATAAGACGCAAAGGGGTTTGATGAATAACTGGCCAACAAATGATCGGCCAGGCAACGACGCCCAGCCAAGCATCCGACTCCAGCCAAGGCAACCCGATTGCAGTGCGAGCGGGAATTCGACGTTAGGGTTCACGGCTAGAGCCGCCCACGCGCATGAAAGGAAATCCAAAGGCGCACACAAAAGCCGCGGCGGCGGGCCGTTTTTGCTTGCCTGCATGACGGACAAACAGGATATTTTCCCTTCTTGCCCCGTGTTCCGCCCCAGGCGGCTACGGCGTGCACCCGGAGAGGTGGCCGAGTGGTCTAAGGCGCTGGTTTGCTAAACCGGTGTAGGGGTTAAACTCTACCGTGGGTTCGAATCCCATCCTCTCCGCCAGTTTTATAACTGGCTCTAATTTAACAGATTACAGTGAATTCGTGGTTTAAAAACCTCCAAGGTGACAATGAAAATGACAATAAATCGCCTAGGAGAGCAATTGTCGCAGATGGAATAATTTCCTCATCAAACGATGGGATAGCCTCCCCTACGCAACGGCTGTTCAATCGCGGCTATGCCGTCACGTCCTATGCCTCCCAGGGCAAAACCGTGGACACGGTGCTTTTCGCAGATGCGGCAAACCGGGCCGCGACCAACTGCAATCAGTGGTATGTGGCGATTTCCCGTGGCCGCAGACGTGTGGTCGTGTTCACCTCAGACAAGGCCGAATTGCGCACCAACATTGAGCAAACTGGCGACCGAGGCCTCGCCCGGGAAATGAAGTCCGGCTTTACGGCACAGGCTGGGCTCCCGGAGTGGTCGCACAGGGCGATGGTCATGGCAAATCAAGTGCGGCGGCATGAAGCCGTCATGCATTGGACAAGTAACCATGCGCCAGACCATAAAATCTCCCTGTGAAAAGTGCGAGAAATGCCTCGGATGGGCGCTGTAGTGCCAACCCCGATGAAAAATATGCTGCATCGTTCCGGTATGGCGAAGAATATCCAATACAAAACTTTGCTCGGCCCTACGGCTGTTAGGGAGTTGCAAACGCGTGGTTGGTTTTGCAAGGCCCTATGGCAATAAAGCGACAAAGGTATAATCCCCCGATCCCGCTTCGTATTCCGTGTATGATCCGCTGGTCTGAAAGAATTTTACCCCGTTGACCTCGGCGATAGGCGTGCCTCTTTCGGTGATTGATTTAGTGTTTATCGTCGGAAGGCAGATTGTTGCCGTAGAATTTGGCGGGATAACTATGTGCATCGTCAGATGCTGGCCGTCCCGCTTCCATTCACTCACGATTTTCCCGCGCGGGGACGCATAGGCCGCCTTCGCCTCGGTCAGGTCGCCCACGATGCCCGGATGAATGAAGAAGTGTTTGTAGCCCGGCGACTGCGGATCCAGTTGGATACCCGCCAAATCATGGAAATACCATTCCACCACATGCCCAAGCATGAATTGAATCTGGGAGTTGTCACGGTTGTCATTCCAGGTTTCCGGCAAAGCGGTCGCCCCCATTTTCAGTTGGTAACCGTATCCCGGGCTTTCCGTCTGATTGTTCAGGGCGAAGACCACGTCAGAGCGTCCGGCATCGGCCAGCGCACGTAATAGATACGGCAACCCCACTTCTCCGACCGTCATCGCATATTTGCGTTTCTCCAAGTCACTCACGAGATTAGCAACGACGGCGGCGCGATTGGCTGGCTCGACGAGGCCTAAGTCCAGCGCCATGGCATTGGCGCATTGCGACCCGGTTCCATACTGTTTCGTATCGGGGTGGAAAAAGGTGGTGTTAAAGGCCGAACGAATTTCTTCTGCGCGTTGTTCGTTTGCAGTGGCTTCCTCAAACTGCCCCAACAATTTGGCCGTTTTGGCCAATGCTTCCACGTCACCGTAATAGATGGCCGTGGTGACTAAATTCAAGGCCGTGTCAGGGCTGGCGCGCTGGCCGGTCCAATCGCCCAAGCCAGGAGCGGCGATTCCGTTTTTTGCGTTTTGGGTGATGTGCTCGACGTAACCCTTCATGACTGCATAGTTGCGCCGCAGCACAGCCACATCCCCCGTCCGCTCGTATTGTTGCCAAGGTAGCATTACCCCGGTGCTACCCCATTCAATGGCGTCCCGCCATTTGGCGCTCATGATAGGATACTCCGGCACATGCGTGGGAATCAGGCCATTGGGGAGTTGGCAGTCGGCCATATCTCCCATGATTTTTCCAAAGAGGGGATTCATGTCGTAGTTGTAAAAGAAAGACGGGCCGTGCAGGTGGTCTTGTTCCAGCCAGCCCAGCCGCTCGCGGTGTGGACAGTCAGAAATGATACTCATCATATTGCTCACCTCCGCCCAGTGAATCATGGCATAGATGCGGTTAATGAGGTCATTGGAACAGGAAAATTCACCGACCGGCGTGACCGAAGAATGGACGACCAACCCGGCGATGGAATCAACCACCGGTGCGTCGCCGCCGTCTTTCGACGGAATGCACTCCACTTGGAGATAACGGTCTCCGCAGTAGTAGAATCTTGAGGTGTAGCTCTCGCTGCCCGTACCAGCCAAGGTGTACTGGCTCCAAGCCTTGCCGTTGTAATTGTTGGTGAAAAGGGTGCCATCTGGATTAACCAGTTCACTGGGCGTCACCTTGACCACGGCCCCGGCTGGCCCGTGAACCGTGAACTGGGTCAGGTGCGACGCCGCTTGGCCCAAGTCGTAAATGGTTACACCCGGCTTTATTTCGTGGTGGCTAACTGCCGTTTGCGTTTCGAAGGTGCGGATGGGTGGAGCGGAGCGAGAAATGCCTCGCAGTTCACCACCGGGCCCGTTTGCGACCTCGGCCGGCGACCATTTTGTTTCGTCAAAGCCAGCTTGGTCCCAACCCTTTTGCTCCATGCGGGCATCCCAGTCTTCACCTCCATAAACGCTGGAGAAAGTCATCGGGCTGGTCCCCGCGTGCCAGTGTTCATCGGTGCCGATAATGTTGACTGAACCGTCTTGGTATTCGAGGCGAATGCGTACAATGGCCTGCAATGGCCCGAATGATTTCTCAAATTTTGCGTAACGACCGCCTTTCGCGACGCGATACATGCCGTTGCCCAGTAGAATGCCCACTGCGTTGGGCCCGTCATGAACGAGTGAAGTCACGTCATAGGTGTCGTAGAGGCAGGTTTTCGTGTATTCAGTCCATCCTGGCGTAAGCACGTCCACCGTCACGTTGTTGCCGTTAAGATGCATCTCGTATTGACCGAGCCCGCAGATATTGACGGTTGCTCGTTTTAGTCCGGTTTTGGTGGCAAATTCGCAGCGCAACAGAAAGGTGCTGTCATTGTTGCCACTTAAGCTGGCCGGGGCCGTAATCCATTTGGCTCCCCAGTCAGCTTGATTGAGAACGCCCATGGTCCATTGCGCCGGAGAACTCCAATCCGAAACATTCCCAGCACCGTCCCAGACGCGTACTTTCCACCAAACAGCCTCATCGGATTGCAGCGACTGGCCCGCGTAAATTATCTGATTCATCTGATCGGACATGATCTTACCCGAATCCCATAAATCACCTTTATCCTGTGCGAGTAGCGCGGACGAGGAAGCGACAAGGATTTGATATGCGCTTTGCGCCAATCCGCGCGCGGTGGGGTCATTCGCCTGTAAGACCCAGTCGAGCCGTGGCTGTGCGGAATCTATTCCACGCGGGTTCTCGAAATAGTCGCACTGTAGATTTGCCGGAGTCAGTGCTGTCGCAGTCGCCGCGTCGGCATGGGCCAAGCAGAGCATACTGGCAAAAAAGACCAAGAAAGTGCGTGATTTATTTTTTGTTATTTCCATTTTCATGAGATAAAAAGCCTGCGAGTTCTTAATTTAAGAGCCTGGGGTTCCCACATGCAGCGCCACTGGCCCTTCCGGCCATTCTGCTGGAGGCTTCAGTTCCACTGTTCCATTATCCAAATTCCCCGCATCCTGCCATTGGCCGGTTAAGGGCTGATACCATTGGGCCTTGAGTGGCTGCGCCAGCCCTTCTAATTTCAAGGTGAACGGCTTGGCCACATTGAGGAAAACGATATACTCATGGCCAGAATCAGCCAGGCAGTATCCTTCGCTGGTCAGGCCATCGACCGACTTCATCCGCCAATAGCCGGTTATCTCAAAAAAATCGTGCAGGTGTTTAAAATAGGCGTAGCCCGGCGGGTTGTCTTGCGGACGAATGATATCCCAAGCCGTGTAAGTGTAGTAATACCCCACTGATCCACCCGACAGGACAATTTCCCAGGCTCGACGGCAAACTTCCTCCGCTGATTGCGCGACATTGTAGGTTTTATCATTCGCGCCCAAGGGGCCATGTTCGTAGCCATACTCGATGTTGCTCACCGGCCAAGTGCGTTGCGCAAGATGCGCCAACATGGTTCCCCGCCAGTCCGAGTTCTGTTGATCCGAACGGTAATCCACCAAGTCGTTATACGCGCCCTTGTCGTAGTTTGCCTTGTCATCGTGAACCGTTAGCAGTCGGTGATAGCTGTCGTTCACTCTGATAAAGCGCAGCCGTCCGGTCTTGTAATCCAAGTCCTTCTCGTACTGCGCCTCCTTCGCCAAATCCCAGACAACATTGGGATACGCGGCATAGCGCGCGATCAACCAGCGATAATAGAGATCATCCTCGGGGCTGCCATTCGCAGGCCAATTGACCTGCTTGTTATATACCTTCATCAGAATGTGCGCCCCGATCCCGCGTTGGTAAAGTGCCTCGATTACACGATCATAGTGTTGCCAATAAGCTAAATTGAAGCGGCCGTGATCCGGCTGATCGTTGGTTCCCTCCCAGGCGTAAAGCGGAGGCGGGCCAAAATCATCCGGCCCGGTCTTTCCTTTGCGCCAACTGGTGTCCTGGGCAAAGGCGTTTAGGACGACAAAATTAAACCCGTTGGCAGCAAGCTTATCGAGAAAGGGATTGAGCACTTTCAACTCCGGATCGTTGGTGTCCAGCGCCCACAGCCAATCGCATTCGTAGCCCATCGGGAAAAAGTGTGTCCCGTCCTCGAAAACGAATTGGTGCGGGTGCTCCAAATTAACGTGGAGGCTGCCATGCTCCACGAGTGAATGATTCGCCACAGAGACAAATGCGCCGCTTTTACCATTCAAATCCGCTACGTCAGAATGCGTTACAAAAGACCATGCTCCTTCGGTGGACGCCGAGATACGCACCTTCCAAGTTCCATTGCCGTCATAAAATCCTGGCACGTTAAGCTTCACTCCACCCGGACCAGTTACCTCTGCAGAAAACGCGACGTTGAACGGATTGCCTTCAACCGATGAACAAGAAAATCCAAAATCGTGCGGCTCCCAGCGAGGGACTTCAATGGGTGTAGAAGCCGCCATGGTCCTGCTCGCCAATGCGAGGAACAGGGTAATGCCCCTCCACCACGCCGCGCCAAGGGAGAAGAATGATAGGCGGCCCAGGCTAGTGGTGGCGAACGGGTTGCTTGACGTCATGGGGTTCTTCCAGTTGCGGTCGTTCTCGCGGCTCGTGTTGTCAGGGGCGCGTTCGCAAGCTCAATATCACGTTTCACCTCGGGCGTCAGTGACGCCCAGGAAAACGGCTCCTTGGCCGACGATAGGATCGGCAGTTGGTTGAACTTAGCGCCCAGCGCGGAAAGCCTCTGCCAATCGTCCACGGCCAGTTCCAGGGTTTTTACGGCTTTTTCCTGTTCGGCGGCGTCGTTATTTGCCCGCGCGGTGGCGAGTGCCACACCGGCGCGGAGTTTTTTGGCGAAATAGTCTCCGTAAGCACACCATGCTTCAATGTCCGTCAACTCGCAATCCAGTGTGGGCGAAACTTGATTTCTCGTACGGATTCCGGCCACCAGTTTTACCGCCTCAGCGCAATCGCGTTCCAACTGAGCGGCCAAGGCGGGTGGGCTGATTATTCCCGGCGCGACCTGGCCGCCAGCCTTCACGTAGTCAGCGATGTTGATATATCGTTTGGTGTCGAGCACCGGATGAGTGATGAATGAATTGATGTCTATCAGCTTGCGCGCGCCATAATCCGCCCACGTCGAAAAACCTTCGGTATAAAGCGCGCCATCCCAAGTGCCCTGATAAAAAGATGCAAAGCGCAAAGGCACCTGGCTCGCCAGTTTCCAGGCTTGCAGCAAATCGTTGCCCGTCCCTGGGCCAAAGCGGGACTCAAGCATGGCGGCAAACCGCGCATCGGGCAATTCCGGCTCGTAAAGCAAATGACCCCAGACCGCATAAAAGAGCCATTGCCGTTCGAAGGCGTAATGCCACGTCTTATGCGGCCCTGCCGCCGTGATGAAATCCAGCGCCGGAATGTAATTCTCCGAACCGACGATTACCCCTCCGATATAATCGGCCAGATTGCTTTGCTCGAATTGCCGGACAAAATCCGGCTGCCCCCAGCGCAGAATAAAAAAGTCCTCGTTGCGCATCGTCCAGGTAATTTTGTATCCCGTCGGCGGTGGAGTTGCATAGGCGTCCGACATTTTCCCGCCATGCACAATAAACAGGTCGGGCGAAGATTGCGCGTGTGACGCATTATATTTGAAGTCCACATAGACCGGTAGTGTCAGGTTTCTCGTTTGTGTCTCGACCTGCACGCGAGTCAGACGGTCATTTTCCACGCTGGTGCTGCCTCCTGAACTTGTGCCAGCCGAAAGGGGCGCGCGGTAAAGGAGTTTCACCGGTCGCTTGGCAGCGGCGATGCCGTCGTAGAATGTTTTCTCCAGCCAATCGCGGCGTTCATCCGGAGTCTGCCCACCCATGCGCTCACCCAGCGTGGTACCGAGACCCGTGAGGTCGGGATATTCATCAATTACCTGCGTCACGCATTCCCGCATGTAGTCTTCGACAATTTTATCTTTGGGGCCATCGCCCACATGCTTCCAGTCCTGCGAATAGGTGGCGATATCATGCGCTTTGGAAAAGGCCGGCGAAACGAAGATGTTCCAGTTTACAAGGTAAGTTTCGATACCGCGTTCTTTTGCCATCTTAAATAACGCCGTCCAAAAGGTGTGCCACTCGGCCATTTCCACATCGCTGAAAGTTTGTGCCTCGGGGAAACTTTTTGGCACTACCATGTAGTGGAACGGATGCAGGCTCCACAGTGTCAGGGTGTTAAAACGGTTGGCCGCCATCATATCGAGGAAAGCTTCCCAGAATTTGAGATCCCGACAGGTTTCTTGGTGCTGCTCCAGATATGGACCATTGCGATACGCGGCCCAGGGCAGGTTGAACTTGATGGCACGAAGTTGAAAACGGGCATGCACCGTGCGTGGCAAAATCTCGCTTAGGGGAGTGCCTAGTTGGATTTGCTCGACCACATCCAGCAAGCCATACATGGTCCCGCGCGAGTCGCCGCCCGTGACTACTAGGGCCTTGCCCACCCGCTCAAGTTTGAACCCGTCCGCGCCGAGTTCGCTAGTCGGCGGGCGAACCACCAGCGCGTCGGATGATGATTCAGAATCCTGCCGCACCAGGGAGTCTCCGTGCGCGACAAGCAGCGCCTCAAGTTTCCCCAGCGCATAATCCACGGGTACTTCGTGGCTTCCGATTGCAACCATGACTTCGGCGGCCCGGAGAGAATTTGGCCCGACCATGATGCTGATTGCACCCGCGAGGCAACCAAGGGTCGTCAATCTGGTCGTGTATAACCAGGCAAAGCGTAGAGCGGAACGGGGCATCATGGAGGTGGAGTTGGATGGCGCGAGTGAAAGCAAACAGGGAACTTGGTGTTTACTGCTGAAACTGGGCATCCGCTTTTTGCTGGGCCTGCGGATCATATTTCAACGTGCCTGGTTTCCACGCGCGCGCCAGGTCAATGTCCTTGGCGGCGGCCCCGGCCAGCGCAGTTATGTCAATCTGCCCAATGCGACTGTAGAAACCCGGCACATACTGCGCGTCGCGCACCGCCGCATAGCTTTTCCATGCGGCCAGCGCGTGTTCGAGATGAGCAATCGCGCTCGCCTGTTGTTCGGGCCGTCGGCTGGCATCGTAAAGGGCAAGGTCACACGCTCCACGGATTTTTTCCGCGTAGTAAAGACCGAGTTGCGCCATGGCCTCGTAGTCTCCGAGCGTCAGGCGCAGCTCACGGTTTTGCAGAAAACTCTGATCAGCGCGGAGCGCTGCGACCAGCCTCAACGTCGTGTCAGCCGCGCCCGCGAGTGAGTCCGCGACATCGATCGGCGAGGTGGCGTTGAATGGTTCCTGGTTGAGCAATTTATATCGCCATTGGCGAATGTTCATTATTCCCGTGCCGGGCATGGTAATGCCGTTCATAAACTCAGCCACCGTGTAGAAATGGGTGCCGCGATCGTTGCGCGCATTGGCTTCCGGGAACCAGCGCACGTCAATGTCACCCCAAAAGAAACGGGTTGCTTGCGGAATGATTTTTGAAGCCGCGCTGGAGGCGGCGTAGAGCGTGGCCGCATCCACTCCCGGAAAGCGCGCCCGGAGCATTTCCACAAAATGAGAGTCGGGCAGCGTGGGGTCATAGGCCAGCCTGCCCCACAGCGTGAAGGCATACCATTGTTTCTGGATGACTAGCGACCGTTCGACGCCGAGGTCTTTGCCTGCGAGATCGCGATCAAGAAAATCGCGGCCCCAGATGAAACCGTCCGGCCCCATGTAGAACCCGGCAAGCAGCGTAGGCGGTGGCATATTGAGGATATACTCGCGCGCATAGTCTGGGTCGCCCCAGCGAAACGAGTAAATGTCGTCATTGCGCACGGTGAGCCAGGTCTTCATGCCTTCCGGCAGGTAAGGCAGCATCTCGGCAATGAACGGCGGTTTCACCGATGAATACATGTGGGCATAGGAGTATTTATAGCTAAAGGTGACGGTGGCCGGATAGCCGGGATTGGTCTGCCAGTTGCGCGTAATCTCACTCTGCGCCGTCTGGTGATAACGGTGGATGAGGTTAAAGGTCCGCTCCGGCGTATCCTTGAGCGCATCGCGCACGCCCTCGCCATAGGTGGCCCAAAGCCATTGCTCTTTGGTAAAATCGACATTATTCGGCATATTTTCCCCGGCGGTGATCCCGATACCCGCAAGCAACGGGTAAGTTTTCACCAATTCCCGCACGCTCGCGCGATAATAGGCGATGGTCGTGCGGTTCGACATGTCGGAAGTGATGCCGTATTTGCCCTCCGCGCCGTAGGGGAAAACATTCCAGGTGAAAATGTAGATGGCGATGCCGCGACCAGCGGCCATCTGCATCACCTTGCGCCAGAAGGCAATTTTTTCGTCAATGGTGATTTTTTTCACAACTTCGTGGTCCGCGAGGAAGGCAGGAGGCACGTTGTTTTTCCCGGTGCCATCAAGCGGCACCGGCCCGAGCGGCACCCGACTCCGCCAGACATCATCGAGGGCCACGTCGGGAAATTCCGGCACGCGTACCATGGAGGGAAACGGATTGAGGCTCCAGAGGGACAGCACATTGTAGCGATCCCGTGCCATTTCATCGAGGAACTTGGCCCAAAAGTCCTCGCTCCACATTTCAGGAATATTGGCGCGCGCATTATCGCTGCCGTCGGAGTAACTCGGTGTGCGCAGATCGAGCGGGAGGTTAAACTTGATGCCGCGCTGCTTAATATAGGGCGCATGCACGCGCGGGTCGCCCAGGAGCGAATCCGGCGTCCCGGTGCCAAGCCGCAGCGCTTCGGCGACATCCAACCCGCCATACATTTCACCTGCTTGGTCTCCGCCCGTAACGGTGATCGTGCCTTCGCCGCCGCGCGCAATGTGGTAGGATTGCGCACCCAGCGCCGCATCCATTTTGAAAACGACCATTGGCGCGCCGATTTTTGCCGTGTCCGCAGCGGATGAAATTTCGCTTTTAGCGAAATCCACCGGTTGCGCGTAAACAGGCGCACTGCCCGCGCAAGCCGTGGCTACCAGAAGCTGAAAAATATTTTTGTTAAAAGCAATCATGAGGAAAGGGGGTTAGGGCGTTACTTCCAATATGGCACGGCGATAGGCAAAAAGGTGCGGGGTGCCATCGTCTTCGGCCTGAAGAATAACGTGCAAGGTGCCTGGTTTGGTAACTGTTGGCAGGTGGACAACGGTTTTGAGCCCTTCCGTCGTGGTCAGAGTGGCCCCGCGAATCGAGCCGGCCTCGGTGTAAATCCACCAATTGACGTGAACACCATTCTTGTCCGGGTCACTGGTTCCTTCGGCGGAGAGCGCGACCTCGCTGCCACCTTTGGCCTGAATCGTGAATACATCCTTGGTGGTATCGCCATTCAGCACTGGTTGTGGATTGTGATTGGCCTTTTCATAGGCATCAACGACACACCAGTTCATCCGCGTCGCAAAGTCATTCTGGTATTGTTCGCGCCATCGCCAGATGGCTGCGGGATCGGAAGTTTCAGTTTGCCCGTTGTCCGCAGTCACGGTGTCCCGGCTATCTGCGTTATTCGTCCAAATGGGGTGTGTCTCGCCCGAAGGTTGATAATGCACGTAACGACCGCCCCACCCGCCATAGGCTGGGCTATCCACCCACCCCAGCCCGTTATTGATTAAGCCGAGGAAGGACGGCGTGTCGCCTTCCATGATATATTTGAGTCTAGGGTAAAGCGCGCCCAGTGGGCCGTGGTTCTGGATGATGTGTTCTTCGAGCCAGGGATTGTCAACGAGGTCAAACTTGTGCATCGGACCGTTTTTATAATTCCGGTCGCCCGAGATGCCTGTCCATGTCGCCCGCCAATATTCTTTTGAATCCTGCGTGCTGGGCGACACGATATAGAAAAGATCAGGAAACTCTTTACGAATCCACGCCCCGGCGTCGTCCTGGTCGGAGATGGAGTAAACGCGTAGTTTGGCCACCGCCTTTTTTAATTCCTCCGGCGAGCGCGAAGCCCGCAGATCCGAAAGCGCCTGCGCGAGCGTGTTGGCACCACCCCAAATGCTCACCCAAATAGGACGCGAGTCCGATTCGTCAATCGCCTCGATAATGCGTTGTGAGCCGGTGGAAAGATTTCCTGAGCCAACAAATGCCATCCCGTAACCAGGCTGGCCAGTCTTGGTGACCGCATCAAGATGTTCGGCGGTGGGAAAGTCGGGGGCATGTTTGAGCAGATTGGCGCGAACCTGCGCGTAGGCGGCGATGTCCCGGTGAATCAAATCCTCACGCGGGCCTTTCTTCAACCAGGTGGAGGTGGTGGCGATGAGCCCTTCCACGTCGTATTCGTTGGAATAAACGAGAAAGCGAACGAGCGATTCCTCGTCATCTGGTTCGTTGGAAATGTCGGTCAATACAATCACCCTGGGTTTTTCCGCAGCTCTTGCCCCGGCGCAATTCAGGCACACGGCGGCGAAGCTGGCGCACAAGAGCGAGCGAAAGAAACGGGTAGTTACACGCATGGGGCACCCGATCAAATGGGCAAACCCACTTAACGGTTCATTTGACTTGAAATGGTCGGGCTCAACCATGATAGGCCAATATTACAGCGACTTCTTCCTTTAATTTGGGCAATACTGTCTGTATCCTAAGATTATGGTCTCATTTGACCCTACCCGCCCCGACTTTGCGCCCTATGGGCTCACCTGCGTGCGTTGGCGCCCAACGCCGATGCCCCGACCCGACCGGCACAACGAAATTGAACTTAACTTTTTGGAGACAGGCTGGGTAACTTACCTTCTTGGTGGCCGCAAAATCCGCATTGAGGCGGGACGCTTAAGCGCTTTTTGGGCGGCATTGCCCCATCAAATTATCGATTTTGGCGATCAACCGGAATATTTTGTGGTCACCTTGCCGCTGGCGTGGTTTCTCCAATGCAAGCTTCCGGAACGGCTAGTGCAGGCATTGCTGCATGGACAAGTGGTAAGTGATTGCGAAGCGAATCGCATCCATTCCGATAGCCAATTATTCACCGGCTGGGTGAAGGATTTGCGGAAGCCAACTTCCGAGCTAAAAAAGGCGGTTTTGCTCGAATTGGAAGCGCGGCTTTTGCGCCTGGGAATAGACACTGATCATACCAACGAACGGCGGAGATTAAAACGCAAGCAGCGTGTTTTGATTAGTGATGGAGGTCTCAATAAAGTCGAGCAAATGGCTTGTCTCATTGCCCAACGCTATACTGAACGCCTGACCGTTGAAGCCATTGGCCGCGCAGTTGAATTACATCCCAATTATGCCATGGGTCTATTCAAAACTGCTTTTGGCACCACGCTCATCAATTATCTAACCGAGCACCGAGTTTCCCACGCCCAGCGTTTGCTCATCACCACGGAACGGAAGGTTGTCCATGTGGCCTTCGATTCTGGATTTGGATCGATTAACCGGTTCAATGAAGCTTTCCGCAAAATCTGCGGTTGCACGCCCCGCCAATACCGCCGTCTTCATCAATAGCCTGTTGACTAGAAAGTTCGACAGTCTCAAAAGACGCCCAACATGAGAATTTATTTTCGCACGTTTGCTCCTCGTTGCGAGCTCTTCATTTTGGGGGTGACCGCCCTCGGCCCGCGCGCCGCCACCCACTCAAAATCTCGGGCTTAAAAATTAAGTGATGCAGGAATTTCCCCATTCCGAGCTTACCCACTTATTTACCACGCACCCCAAAAACCATCATGAACTTCAAAAAGAACATCCATAATTCTGGACTAGCTGCCTTCTTTTTTGCCTTCACCGTGGGAGCGGCTTTAGGCGCCCAAACGCCAACGCCTCCACCAAACGTCACCACCATCGAAGACCCGAATGTTGCCGCTGCCGCTGACCAAGCAAAACTGGGTGCACCCAGCACCGGTGTTTGGGATGGCAAAGACACTCCGGCATTGGTGGACCCAGCCGTGGCGGCTTTACCGGCCATACCCGCAGGCCCTTTCCAGCCGACGTGGGATTCCATTAAAGCCAACTATCAGGCGCCCGACTGGTTCCGCGATGCCAAGTTCGGCATCATGATGCACTGGGGCATCTACTCGGTTCCCGCCCATCAGAGCGAATGGTATGTGCGCTACATGTATGGGGGCAATGCGGGCATCATGCAGTGGCACACCGAACATTACGGACCTCCGACTAAATTTGGCTACAAGGATTTCATCCCGATGTTCACCGCCGCCAAATGGGACCCCGATGCCTGGGCCGCCCTGTTTAAAAAAGCCGGAGCCAAATATGTTCTGACCCCCGGTGAACATCATGACGGCTTTTCCAACTGGGATAGCGCCATCAATAAATACAACGCCAAAAACATGGGGCCCAAACGCGACCTGGTTGGTGATTTGCTCGCGGCTGTGCGCAAAGTGGGGCTGAAAACCGGAGTTTCCAATCACAGCAACCCGCATTTCAATTTTATCCCCGCCCTTCCGGGCAGCGACCAAGATGATCCCGAATGGGCTGCTTTCTACAGCGTTGCCGACCGCAGCAACGCCGCCCGCACAAAATTCCTGGAAACCTGGGTTACCAAAAACATGGAGTTGGTGGACAAATACCAGCCCGACATGCTGTGGTTTGACCAAAATGGCGGCGACCGCAGTTGGGACCCCCTCAAGGTCAGGTTACTGGCTTATTACTACAATCGCGCAGCAAGCTGGGGAAAACAAGTAACCGTCAGCGCCAAGGGCGAAAGCTATCTTTCCGGGATGGTCATGGACTATGAACGGCAGGGCCGCGCGCCCAAAGAGCTGACCGACTATACCTGGCAACCCGACGACCCAATTACCGATAAGTTTGGCTACGTCGAAGGCCAGCCGGTCAAACCGGCGAGCGGAATTATACCCCTAATTGTCATCAATGTTAGCCGTAATGGTAACTATTTGCTGAACATTTCGCCCAAAGCTGACGGCACCATCCCGGACGAGCAGCAGCAAGTCCTATTGGCTATCGGCAAATGGATGGACGTGAATGGCGAGGCGATCTACAGCAGCCGTCCTTGGAAAATCTCTGAGGAGGGCAGTGTTCATTTCACAACCAAAGGCGACACCCTCTATGCAATCAGCCTTAAATGGCCCATGGATGAACTCGTCCTTCCTGCGCTTGGTACCGACAAAATCTCCCCCGGAAAAATCGAGAAGGTCGAACTGCTCGGGGCAAAGGCACCGCTCGCTTTCACCCAGGACGCCGCTGGCCTGCATGTGAAATTCCCGGCCGATAAACCCTGCGATTTTGCCTATTCTCTTAAGATAACGGGTTTGAAACTGGGCAAATAGGGCGCCCTTTGCCTGTCGTCGTTCCTTAACTCGTTAGCGAATCAAAATGCCGTCTCAAAAAACAGCCAGACGACGGAGATTCCCTCAGTTTCGTTTGGTGGAACGAAATTCAGGCAAAAAGGTATCAGCACAACTTGTGCTCGCAACGATTTGCGTGATTCTAATGTTTTGGTCCGTTTTAAGCGTAGCTTTTTCTGCAGCTATCCCAGCACAAGCCACCCCACCGTTACAGGCATTTCCAAACATTATATCCGACGCAGTTGGCTCACAATTACAAACGGCCATGATTTGGACGAATCCTGCTTTAGATAAAAGCGGCGTAACTATCGGCTTCCGCAAAACCTTCATCCTTGCTCAAAAACCTGTACAAGCCGTTATTCACCTCTTTGCCGATGCGCGCTATGTGCTATGGGTCAATGGGGCCTATGTCGAACGCGGGCCATCCCGTTTTCAGCCCAACGGGCCGCAATACGACACGATTGATCTGGCCCCATTTCTAAATACGGGCCGCAATGCACTCGCTGTGCTGGTGGCGGGAGAACTTTCCGGCGGCAAGGTAATGCGCCATGTCCCGGGCCTGACAGCCTTGCTGGAGGTAGAAGGCCACGAAATTTTGCGGACCGACTCTTCGTGGAAGTGGAGTGACAGCACCCAGTATCGTGGTGCCACAGCTTCCTGGGCCAACCTCAACGTGCCGTTGGTGGATGCGACGGCGGAGGATGGGGACTGGACTCAAGCCGATTATGACGACGACCAATGGAACACGGCGGCTGGCATTAGTGGCGACGCCTGGGGCCCGCTGACCAAAAAGCTTATCCCACCGTTGCGGGAGACTCCCGTGCTGATAACATTCATGAACAATGTCACTTTGCCTGTAGTCTTGGAAGCAGGGCAGAAATTGACGTATGACTCCACCCGCATCGTGCAGGCTTACCCAGTTATTGAACTGGAAGCTGACGCAGGGACCCAGCTTACTTTTGAACCATTTGGCGTAACGTATGTGGCACGGGCGGGCAAACAGACCTTTTTTCCCTTGGATACCCAAGGATTTTCGCGAGGTTCCGTGACGGTGAAATCTGGACACGCGACCATTACCAATTTCAAACTCATCGAGCGACTTTATCCCTATGAAGTTCTGGGCTCCTTCCACTCCAACGATGATTTTCTAAACAAACTTTGGGCCATGTGTGCGCGCTCCTGCGAAGTGCTCAGCGAGGATTCTTATGTGGATTGCGCCGACCGCGAACGCGTCGAATGGATGGACGATGACCCACCCGGCTTCGACATCACGCGCACCGCCATGGCTGGGCGAGGCGCAAATGGCCAACTGATTTACAGCGATCCGCGTCTGCTCGGCTCAATGATTCGCCGCGCGGCCCTCACACTGCAACCCGACGGCTGGGTCAAGGCCCATACATCCTCTGACAGATACGACATCCACGCCAAGATGGAGGATCGCGCCTGCGATTGGGTTTCCGGTGTGCGCCGTTACTACGAAGCGACTGGAGACACCACAATTCTTCACGAAATCTGGCCAGCTATTGTGGCCCAAATGGATTATTTTCTTGAACGCCTGACGCCGCACGGCCTCGTCCAAGCTCGTGACTGGGTCGTGTGGGGCAATCCGCTTGGCTATTTTGCTGGAGAAACCACGACGTTGAATGCCTTTATCCAGCGCGCGCTGGTGGATGCCGCCTATCTGGGAAAGATTGAAGGCGACACGGCTACCAGCGCTAAATTTGTCCAAGCGGCGGACAATCTGGCCAAAGCGATCAACACCGTTCTTTGGGATGACAAGACCGGCGCATATTATTCCGGATACTTTGACGATGCGGATGTGGCCGTAAACCTTGCCAACCGTCGCAGTTTGCCTGCTTCGCTGCCGCTGATTGACCATCTGACCCCCACCACGCTGGAGGCCAATCTATTTGCGCTGGATCGCGGAATTGTCCCACCGGAACGCCGTGCGCAAGTCATCGCCAAAATGCTGGATCAGCAGAGCCAACTCACCCGCAGCACCATGATGATTTATTATTATGTCATCGGGCAACTTTACGCGCTGGACCGCCCCGACCTAGATTCGCGTGTGCTCAGTCTCTTTCGCGATAAATGGGCCACCATGGTCGCCGCCCCCTGGCAGTGCTCATGGGAGGACTTCCGCACGGGCTCGAAAGCCCACATTTACGGTATGTTTCCGGGCTATTTTCTTAGCGCATTCGTGCTCGGCGTGCGCTGGGAAGATGGAATCCCATTCAACAAAAAACTCCTGATTGAACCACATCTCGGCGATTTGACCCAGGCCGAAGGCAAGGTTGTTACTGAATCCGGTGTGGTTCCCGTCGCTTGGAAACTGGACCCTTCCGGCGTGCTGGAATTTTCGTTCACTGTGCCGCCCGGCGTGACAGCGACACTCAGCATCCCCGCTGGTCCGGAGGGAAAATTTACTCTCAACTCCAAGCCGGCAACCGGGAAATCGATCGGTAAACGGTATCAATTCACCTTGGCACCCGGCGATTATGTCGGCACTGCGAATTGAGCAAGTTCGCACGCGATTTAAGCCTGAATGACCAGACGCTTCATTTGACGTCAATTTTAGTGGTGTTTTTGTGACATTGGAGGCCCATTGAGCGGTTAATACCATCCATTGATTGGCCACCGCCGAATGGCGCCGCGAAAAAATCCCGCTTGGGTTGCCAGAAGGTTCCCAATTCCACTGTTTTTAGTTGCCTTTTTACGAAATTAGGCGCATCTTGCTTATTGTTCCAAACCATTAACAATCAACTAATTAAGCGTTTTCCAACGACTTAGCTTCGGGGCGATAACCGGGTTCGAATTCCATCCTCTCTGCCAGTTTTTTAACTGGCGATTTCTCCGCGGCTTTCTCTCCGGCCTATGCCTTGTTCTTCGCCGGCAAATTGAGCGCGTCAATAATTTCCCCTTGACCGAGGCCGGTCTTCTGGTGAATGCGATCAATCAGCGCCTGCGCTTGGCCGGGAATGTAGGCCAAGTCATCATCCGTCAGCTCTGCATAGCGCCGCTTGAAGTTGTCTTTGACCCGTTCCCAATTGTCGCGCAATTCCTCCGCCGAACTGGATACGGCATTGGCCGGTTGGTTCCGCGCCGGGTCCGGATTGGGCGCGGGCGGGAGATTTCCCGGCTGCGGCGTAATCGTCTCGGGCGCAGGCCACGCCGCAGGATTGATTTGCAGTTCCTCGCCTCCGGGTACGTCGCTGCCAGGGGAGTCGTAAGCGCCTAAATGAGTAGAGGAATTCATCGCTGTTTTAATTAAGGTTGTCCGCGTGGTGCTGGGACTATTGCGCGGGTTTTGGTGCTGACATTTTCCTTATCGAATGAAGGATCGAATCCGGGTCCAGGTGCCTTTGTGGGCGTATACACCGGGAAGCCCTGCACGATTGGCTGAGCGAATGCGAGCGAAGCAACCGGTTATTCTTCATGGCGGCGGGTTTGAGCTTCTTCGGCAGCAGGTGAAAAGTAGGATTAGCGTGCGGCGTGTTTCCCGGAACCGCTGCGCCCGGAGCCGCCCGGCTCCTTGCCGCCGCCGTCATGGGCATTGACAGTGCGCCAAGCGCGCTCTGCGGCTTTCTTCGGGCTGTTCCCCTCCTGGCGATAACTGTCCGCGATGTGCTTGGCTTGGCGTTTTTGCTTGGGGGTGTATTTGTCTTTGTCTCCTTGTGGCATGACTCGTTCCTGAGGGATGGATTTTTAATGATAAAAATGGAATCCCCCAAGTGGGCGGGAAGAGAAGCCGGTGGCGGCGGCGCTACCGCTTCGTCTTCCCGCGCCACTGGGCTTGGGGGCTGGCCTCCGGTGTTCCCCCCGTTTGCCGAGGGCCCAGAGGCCGAAAACCTAGACTGCCGGCGGCGCGCGGCGGCCGGCGAGCAGCGAAACCACAAACAGCACGAGGAAGATCAAAAAGAGGACCTTCGCAATGCTGGCGGCGAGTCCCGCCACGCCAAAAAAGCCGAAGGCTCCAGCGATCAGCGCGACGATTAAGAACATGAGTGCGTAGTATAACATGGCGTCTTTTGTTTGAGGGTGAATAAAGCAGGCTGGATTAAGCGGCCCCGCGGTTGCGAGAAGGGGTTTTGGCCCCGTCCGGGCCGGCACCTTCCACCCCGGGCTTTGCTTCACTGGGTGCCGAGGCAGGGCGCGGCCGGAACGCCGGGGGCGCCGCGGGCCCCGCCTTGAGCGACGGGGCCGGACGGCGCCGGGAGTCAGCAACGTCCATACTCGGTGCGCCCGCCCGTGGATTTGATTCTGTTTTCATATTATTTCCAGGGTTTGGGTTGAGGAGTGGGTGAACGCGAATCCGCGGAAGGGCCGTTGGGCGGAGGAGTGTCCGCGGAATGCCCATGACTACCGGTGGTTGATTCCGAAGGCGGACTGGTCGGCGCGCTGCGCGAACGCGCCGTCTTCGATGCCGCCGTGGCCGGCCATTTCGCCGCCAGGCTGGCCCCGCCACGCTTGGCCGCGAGCGACGAATACCGGTGGTGAAAAGTGGGAGAACTCATGACAAATTGCTGATGTCGTACCCTTCGCCCCGGCCGCGGCTTTTGTCAATGGAGGCCGGCGCAAAGCACGGGTGGGACTTCACCCCAAGCAGCCAATCATTCCAGGTTTGAAACAATTGCGGCCACAATTTCGCGGCGGGTGGGTTATACCCCAATTTAACAAAGGCGGCATTCCTGCTATACTGGATCCTCCACAACCTCATCCTTTTCCCTTGGCCGGTTAATTTATCCATTATCCATCATGAAACTGAAACCGCTTACCTTTCTCCTGCTTGGTGCTGGTCTGCTCTTCGGTATAACTGCCGCACGCGCCTCCTTTGCCGGTGACTACGAGCTCACGGCCACCACTGCGGGTAAAACTCAGTTTCTCGCGGACCTGCACATTACCGCCGCTGGCGCCGTGCGGGGTGCATCGGTTGATTTCAATACATACAAAACGGCCCGCGTCAAGGGAACCGTCAAGGCCAACGGCACGGGCCGCATCGATTTTGGCCAGGGAATAATCGTCGTTCAGGTCAAGCGCCTTGGCCAAGGCCTGAATATCACCGGCCGTTCTAAAAACCTGAAAGCCAGAGCCATCACGCTGACGGGTCGCTATGCGGGTGCGGGCGTTTATGCCGGCCGCACGTCCGAACCCAACCAGAATCTGATCATTGTGATTGGTCCGAATCTGAAAGCAACCGCCTACTCGAATTTCGGGCCGCAGCTGAATGGCACCGTGCAAAACACGAGTTCGCCCCCTCGCCTTTCACTGCAATCGAGTGACGGAAGCTTCATTTTGCACGGCGTGCTGCAGGGGCAAAAAATTTCCGGCAACGTTGGCGCGGCCGCGACGCTGTCGTCCTTCTCCGCCCTTAAGCTTTGAACCCGGGCGACGGCGTCGGTCGAATTGCGCGAGCGCAAACTGACCCGAATACGGCCTTCGCAACTTTTCACTTGTTCCGCCGATGAACCTTTTCCACTGCACCTCCTGCGGCGGTTTGATTTTCTTCGAGAACTCAAAGTGTGTGCAATGCGGCCATTCGCTCGCCTTTCTGCCTGACACCTTGGAGATGGGCGCCCTCGAACGCGGGCCGAATGGCGGCTTCATGGCCTTGGGGGGCGAAGCGGACCAAAACTCCTACCGCCAGTGCTGCAATGCCAGCCATGGCGCCTGTAATTGGGCGATTCCGGCCGGCGAAGATCATTCTTTCTGCCTCTCCTGCCGGCTCAATGTGTTAATCCCCGATCTCGGTTCGCCGAAGAATCGTGAATTGTGGCACAAACTCGAACTGGCCAAGCGCCGCCTGCTTTACACGTTGCTGTCCCTCCGTCTGCCTCTCAGTGGTGAGCCGTCGTTGCGCTTTCAATTTCCCGCGCAAATGCCGGGAGCGCCAAACTTTCAGACGGGCCACGACCAAGGTCTCATTACCATAAATTTGGCGGAGGCCGACGATGCCGTGCGGGAAAGCCTGCGGGTCAGCCTCCATGAGCCGTTTCGCACGCCGCTGGGCCATTTTCGCCATGAAATTGGCCACTATTATTGGGATCGATTGATCAAAAATTCCCCGCACCTGGAGAGCTTTAGGAAAATTTTTGGCGATGAGCGCCAAAACTACAAACAGGCGCTGGAAAGGCACTATTGCACCGGGCCGGCTCCGGACTGGAGCACCCGCTGCGTCAGCGCTTATGCGAGCGCCCATCCCTGGGAGGATTGGGCGGAAACCTGGGCGCACTGCCTCCATATCCTCGACACGCTGGAGACCGCCGCCAGTTTCGGCCTGCGGCCCGCACCCGTGAGCCCCATCACCCGGCCCCTGGCGGATTTTCCCGAAACCGCCAACGACCGGGGAGATTTTGACGCCGCGCTCGAGGCCTGGATGCCGCTCACGTGCGCCCTCAACTCCTTCAATCGCGGCATGGGGCTTGTTGATTTGTACCCGTTCGTCCTAAATATAAATTCAATGGAAAAATTGCGCTTCGCCCACCGGATCCTCATGGAGAATGCCGCGCCGGCGCAGGAAAACGCCCCGGCCCCGCTGCCCTTTCCGCCGCAGCCGCAGGCGCGGGCCCGCGCGGTAGGATAAGACCTCCATTGTTGGAAAATCCGCCCGATGCTAAGCTGGGCCTGCTTCCAAAATCATCACCTCCCATCACCCTCCCACCATGAAAAACCAATCCCTTCGTGTTTCGATTTTTCACTGCGCGCTCGCCAGCCTGCTGCTGAGCGCCCCCCTGGCCCGCGCCGCGGATAGTCCTCCGGCGGACCCCAAAGACGAGTGCAACAAAGTCATCAGCGACGCTTCGGCCGCCTACACCTCGATGCAAAGCAAGCCCGAGACCGCGATTCCGAACTGGGTCGTGCAGCAGGCGAAGGGCGTCATCATTCTCGTCCGCTGGTCGGGCGCGGTGGGCATCGGCGGCACCGCCGGTTCCGGCATCGGCCTGAAGAAAAACGCGGACGGCGCCTTTTCCGCCCCGGCCTTTTATAGCGTGGGCGGCGCCAGCCTCGGCTTGCAAGTCGGCGGCGGCAAGACCGAGACCGTGGCCTTCCTGATGTCCGACAAGGCCTTGAACACGCTCACGGATAGCAAGTTTGTCTGGAGCGGCAACGTCAAGGCGGTGGCGGGCGATCACTCGAGCCAGTCCAGCACCGTGAATAACACGGCTGACGTTATCCTCTACCAGCAATCCAGCGGCCTCGATGTGGGCGCCGTGGTGGCTGGCACGCAAGTCTCCGTGGCCAATGAACATAATCGTAAGTTTTACGAGAATGCGACCATCACACCGCAGGAGATTTTCGCCGGCAAGGTGAAGACCCCCGATTCCGCCAAAAACCTGACCGACGCCCTCGACAAACAGGCGAAGTAGGCGCACTGGCCCAGCTCCCCTCAACTCTCAACCTCTCCCACGATGCTCACTCCCCTCCTCTTCGCTCCCGTGCTCGCCGCCGCCGGCTGGGCCTTCCTGACCTGGCTGTTGGGCGGAAGCTTCGGTTTGGCCGTCGTCGTCTTTGTCGTGCTGAAAATGCTCGGCAGGTAACCTCACTCCTCCACTCCTCCAACCCCCCTATTATGCATACAACCACCCATCGAAACAATCACGGCCGCCACCACGAAATCGTGGAAGAAGCCGACAGTCTCCTCCAACGCCTCGCGCACAGTTCCCTCGGCGAAGAAGCGCAAGCCCTCATGGGCAAGTTGCGCGAAGCCGTGGACGTTCTCCGCGCTACTGCCGAGGAAGCGCAGAGCCAGGTCAAATCCGGCCTCGCCGCCACCGAACACGCCGTCAAGCGCCACCCGTTGAGCTCCGTCGGTATCGCCGTCGGCACCGGCTTCGCGCTCGGGTATCTGGCCAAGACGCTCTGCCGCCGGGGCGACTGAACCAACACCCGCCCACGACCAACCTCCAACCCAAACCCAAAAATCACATGAAAACCGAAACCGCATCCAGAATCCCCTCCCCGACCAGTGAAATCATCAAAGGGGACTGGAACATCATCAAAGGCAAGCTGAAGCAGCAATACGGCACCCTGACCGACAACGACCTCACTTACGTCGAGGGCCAGGAAACGGAACTGCTTGGCCGCCTGCAAAAGCGCACGGGCCGCACCCGGCGCGAACTCGAGAAGTTCATCCAGGACAGTTGCGAGTGTGACTAATTTCGACGGCCATAGCCGTTGGGACATAGGACAAAAGGCATAGGGTGAGCGCGGAGCGCGGCACACGCTCCGCGCTCTTTTTTGTCCCTAAATCCGGCCCGGGGCGCGGCGCCTGCGGCAGTGCCGTCTCCAGGTCCGGGCACGAAAAAGCCCGCCGTGCAATCGGCGGGCCGAGCATCGCGGCGAAAGACGACCGGCCCCTAATTGGCCAAAGTTTGCATGGCTGCGGGCCGCAGGCCCTGGTCTACCGCCGCACCGGCCGCCTCCGGCCTGCGGCTGCCATTAAAATTAACCCTTGGATCCGCGGACTTGTAGAAGAGGGAGTTTTTGGGGAACGCGCTTTCCAAGGCGTTCGCAACCTCATCCAGCCCCAGCAGGCTGGCAAAGGTGTAGAGACTAAGATAGCTGCCCATCTTGAAGTGCTCGACCTTCATGGCGGTGCAGATGATGCGCGCATCCATGGCATTGTCCGAATGCAGTTCTTCCATCCAAATGTCGTCCTCGCCGATCAACAGACTGACCACCCGCGACCCCGCGCATTCATCGGTGATGCCCAGCATGTCCATGATGCAGGCCAGCTGGCTGACTTGTTCCCGCGTCTGGAGCAATTGTTTGCTGACCGCCACTTTCAATTCGGGATCGCACGCCGCCTGCGCCATCCGCGGCAGCGCCTGTAAAAAGTGCTGCTCCACGGTGTGAAGCTCCACAATTTCCTCGATGAGAATATCCGCGAGATTTTTTTGCTCGATCATGGTGACAATGGGGTTGGGGGATGGAAAAAAATGGGGTGGGAATTGTCCCTGCTTAGCGGGCCGATTCTATCAGGTTCACGCGCCGGCAGCAATTGGGGTGTTCAACTCCATCCTCCGTTTCCGTGGCAAATCGGAAATCTTTTTCAACCGCGAGGCCCTTTTCGTGGGCGACTCCCACTCCGCACATTTCCTGCTCTTCCTTACGCCGCCCCGGTCGAATTCAATTGGGTCCGGCCTTCGATCACGCCTTGGACGAGCGCATAGCGCGTCAGTCCGGCCGTGTTATGAATGTGCAGTTTGTCCATCAAACGCTGCCGGTGCTTCTCCACGGTCTTGATGCTGAGGTGCAATTCGTCGGCAATGTTTTTGTTGGCCACGCCTTCGGCGATGAGCTGCAACACTTCCGCTTCGCGCGAGGAGAGCGTGATGCCGTCGGGCTTCTGCGTGGCCCCGTCCTTGCCCGTCTTGCCGGGGCTGCGGCGCCGGGCGATTTCCGCATCCAGGAAAAAGCCGCCCTTGGCCACCTCGCGGATGGCTTTGGCCAGAACCGCCGCCGAACTCTTCTTCAAAATATAGCCCTTGGCGCCGCAGGTTAGGACGCGGTCCAGATAATCCTCATCGTTATAGGCCGAGAGGATGATGACCTTGGTCTCGGGCAACTCCGCGGTGAGCTGTCGGGTGGCCTCCATGCCATTGAGCAAAGGCATTCCGATATCCATCACCACGACCTGGGGCTTCAGCTTTTTCACCAAATCCACGGCCAAGCGACCGCTGTCGGCTTCGCCAATGATTTCAATATCGGGCTGGCGGCTCAGCAAGGCCTTGTAGCCCTCTCGCACAATGGAATGATCGTCTGCCAACAGAACGGCAATGCGGCTCGAGGACATGGTAGATAGGGAGTGCTGCGGTTTTTCGAGGGGGACGAAATCCGGCCTTTCTCCTGGCAACGCCTGGTGCCATTACCAAGGAAACGGTCTGCTTCCGCCCCGTGAGCAAGTATGCTGCGAGTATAGCACACGAACCTAATCTTGCCAATGGGGTGTTATCCCACTGGCAGGCCCGGCCTCAATGGCACTCGCCGACCGACGGCAAAGGCCGCGTGCCCGACCGGGCGCGCGACGGCCGGCCCAAGAGCCGGGAGATTTGCTCCGGGCTCCAAGCCTGCTCCTCGTCCTGCAGCCAGGGGGCCTCGTTGTCGAATTCCGTGCGGGTTGCATCTTCGCGGTTCAAAAAAACATCGTCGTTGCTTTGCATGGCGGATCTCCGGGTTGAGTGATTTGGGAACGAAAAAGATGAATTAACGCCGGATTATACCCGAAATTATTCCCCGAGCCACTGGGGAGAAACCCGCCCCCCCTCGCAACGTCTAAACCGCCAGCGCAGGCTCGGGCAGCTTCGGCGCCGCCACGGCAGCCAAATGGACGAGCACCTGGTGTTCGACCAGATCATTCACCAGGCGGATTATCCCCTTTTCCTGCGCGACCCCGTCCACCGTGACGGCGGGAACCCCGCCTTTTTCCATATGGTCTATGGTAATATGATAAATTGTCTCAAAGTAACGATAGTGCAAGGTGAACCCGCCCCACGCCTGCGGCAATCTGGGCGCCAGTTGCAACGTGTCGCCTTCGCGCGCGAAGCCCAGCAGGGTTTCAAGAATAAGCCGGTACATCCATCCGGCCGAACCCGTGTACCACGTCCAACCGCCCCGGCCCACATGCGGCTTGACCGCATAGACATCCGCGGCGACGACATAGGGCTCCACCTTGTACGTCGCAATTTCCCCGGCCGTCGCGCCGTGATGGATGGGATTGATCAGCCCGAGAAGCTCCCAGGCGCGCTCATGGTCGCCCAGCAAAGCGAAGGCCATCGTCGTCCACACGGCTGCGTGAGTGTACTGGCCCCCGTTTTCCCGGACCCCCGGCACATAGCCCTTGATGTAGCCAGGCTCCAAATTTGAATGATCGAACGGCGGGCTAAAAAGCTTAATCAACCGAGCGTCCCGCTGCACCAGGCGCTGATTCACCGCGGCCATGGCCTCGACGGTGCGGGACGGTTCGCCGGCGCCGGAAATCACCGACCAGCTCTGCGGGAGCGCATCAATCTGGCATTCAGCATTGGTGGCCGAACCCAGCATTTCCCCATTGTCAAAGTAGGCCCGGCGATACCAGCCGCCATCCCAGGCATGTTGCTCGATGTTCTCCTGCAACCGTCCGGCTTCATACAAACATTTCTGGGCGAACTCCGCGTCACCCTGCCCGCGCGCCAATTCCGCAAACTGCTTAAGCACGTCATACAGGAAAAAGGCCAGCCACACGCTCTCCCCCTTGCCCTCGCTGCCGACCAGATTCATGCCGTCGTTCCAATCGCCCGCGCCCATCAAGGGCAGGCCATGGCTCCCGAAACGCAAGCCGTGCCGAATCGCCTTCACGCAATGCTCGTAGAGCGTACCCACCTCCTCCGCCGTCTGGGGTCGATCATAGTAAGCCTCCTCCTCCGGCTTGACGAGGCGGCCTTGCAGAAACGGGGCCTGTTCCTGGAGTATCCCCGTGTCCTGCGAGATTTTCACGTAACGGCACACCGCCAAGGGCAGCCAGAGAAAATCGTCGGATATGTGCGTGCGCACGCCCCGCCCGCTGGGCGGATGCCACCAATGCTGCACGTCCCCCTCGCGAAACTGGCGGGAGGCGCAATAAAGGATGTGCTCGCGAAACAAGCGCGGCTCATGGTGGACCAGCGCCATCGCGTCCTGCAGTTGATCGCGAAAGCCAAACGCGCCGCCGGACTGATAAAAGCCGCTGCGGGCCAGCAACCGGCAGGACAAAGTTTGATACGGCAGCCAGACATTCGCCAAAAGATTGACGGCCGGGTCCGGCGTGTCGACCTGCACCGCTCCCAATACGTTATTCCAATGGTTCCACACGCCTTCCAGCGCCTGCCGCGCGGCCTGGGTAGTGCGATGGCGCTGCACCAACGCGCGCGCTTCTTCCGCAGTCTTTCCGGCGCCCAGGATAAACACCAACTCGTGCTGGTCCTGGTCAGCCAGTTCGAACGGCACCTGCAGGGCGGCCGCCGGATCCAAGCCCGCGCCCGTCCGGCCGGACAGGCGCATGCGCTCCATGGCTTTCGGATGGGCGAGATTGCCGTTGCGGCCCAAGAATTCCGTGCGGTCGCCCGACACGGAACGCATCGTTTCATTCACGTCCACAAACACCACCCGGTCCCCAAAATCAATGTTGTAGGGATTGCGCGCAAAAAGAGCCTGGGTCTTGGCATCCACCTCCGTGGTCACATGCAGCAAGGATTTGGTGCGCAAGTCCCCCAGCACCCACTCCCAATAGCCGGTGGCCGACAGGCGGCGGGGCCGGCCGGACTCATTGAAAACTTTCAACACGGCAAATTTCACCGGCGCGTCCACCGCCACATAAACCCACAATTCCGAGCGTATCCCATTTTCCGTGTGCTCAAAAACCGAGTAACCCATGCCATGCCGGGACGTATAGGGCGTCCGGCCGCGGGCGGGCAGCGGCGTCGGCGACCAAAAAGTCCCGCGTTCCTCGTCGCGCAGATAAAAGGCCTCGCCGCTGAGGTCGCGCACGGCATCGTTCGACCACGGGGTCAGCCGAAATTCATGGGCGTTCTCCGCCCAGGTGTAAGCGCTGCCGCTCTCGGAAATGACGGTGCCCAATTGGGCATTGGCGATGACATTGACCCACGGCGCCGGCGCCACCTGCTCGGGCGTGGTCGAAATGATGTATTCCTTGCCGTCCGGCGTGAATCCGCCCAGTCCGTTGAAAAATAACAATTTGTCCTGGGCTCCCCGCTCGAGGCTTTTCGCCAGGGCTCCCCGGTCATTGAAGCGCCGCTTGGAGGCCACCAGGCGCGGGGCTTCCGCGGTGATCACCAGCCGTCGGTCCATCTGGTCCCCGAGCGAACCTGCCGCATCGCTCAGCACAATGCACGCCGCGGTTTGCAAAAGGAGATGATCGTCTTCGGAGATCTGATCCGCCTTGCGCAAGAAAATCCCGCCGGGCCGGTCCAGCACGTGCTTCTCCGGGCCCGCGTCAATCATGCCCAGGATGCGCTCCTGCAAATCCTGGCGGTAGCCCGAGCGGTCTTCGTTCCAAATCACCAAGTCCACGGCGAGCCCCTTCATGCGCCAAAAGGCGTGCGCCTGAATGACCTTGAGCACCAGTTCCAGATTGGATTGGTCGGCTACGCGCAAGAGCACAATCGGCAAGTCGCCCGACAGGCCGAAGCCCCACAAGGCCGATTGCGACCGCCGGTTGCGGCCGAGAATCGTCGCGCCGGCTCGGCGCAGCCGGTTGGGCTGCACAATCGCGCCGACGAGCTGGCTGAAAAGCTCCGCATCCGCCATGCTGGTGTTCAACTGCCGGCGCACGAGTTGGCTGTACGTGTGCGCCATCTCGAAAACCCGGTCCACCAGGTGCAGATCATTGTATTTTTCAACCATCTCCAGCGCGCCTTGCTGGGTCGGGGCCACTCCCGTGACAAAAGCCAGGACTACCGTCTCATCCGGTTGCAACAGCACCGTCTGGCGGATGGAGACCATGGGATCGAGCACCGCCCCCTGGGTGTCAGACAACCGCTCCGTGAACATCGCCGCCGGGGCTTCTAGCGAACGCCCCCGTCCGATAAATCGACTGCGATCGGTCTCAAAGGAGGCTTCGCCCACAACACCGCCTTGGACCGCGAGCAAATGAAACATCCAGGGAGATTGTTCCCCCTTCGCGCGCGGACGCCGGTTGCAAAGCAGGGCGCGCCGCCCGCTCACCCGTTGCGTTTGCACGAAAAGGTTGCTGAACGCGGGATGGGCCGCATCGGCGCCGGGCGGAGCGAGGACCACCTCTGCGTAGCTGGTCAGTTCCAAGGTCCGTGGGGTGCGTGAATGATTCGTCAGTTTTATTCGTCGCACCTCCACGTCGTCTTCCGAGGAAACGCCGATGTCCGTTTGGGTGGTGACGTCATGATCCCGACGGCGAAACTCCACCCGTGATTGCTGGAAATACACGTTATACCACTCCGCCGCCTTGAGGGTTGGCTGGTGGGTGGCCGACCAGAAGAGGCCCTGGGCGGTGTCCCGGATGTAGCAAAAGCTCCCCCATTCGTCGGAGGTCGGGTCCGTGCGCCAGCGGGTGACCGCCAAATCGCCCCAGCGGCTGTACCCGCCGCCCGCCGCACTAATCATCGTGTGATAGTTTGAATTGGAAAGCAATTGCACCTCCGGCACAGGCGTTTGCGGGGTGTTGAAGGTGCGGGGCGCTGGTTCCGCCGCATTGGTGCGGTTGGGCAGCGGTTCGGCCTCGCCCGGCGGCAGCGAAATCCTAATCGTCAGCGGTATCTTCTCCTGCAGCAGCAATTCCGTGGCCCGAAAACGCGGCTCCGCCAGAAAGCGCCGCTGCATCGGCCGGCCCAGCAGCGCATAGGCAATCGCCAGGAGGCTCATGCCGCCGTGATGGGCCATGTACGAGCGCACGATGGCCGACTTTTGCCCGCTCGGGAGCCGCCGCGCCGTGTAATCCACCGCCTCATAAAATCCATAGCGACCGAGCATGCCCTCGTCCTCCAACCGCTCGAGATTTTTGGCCGCACTTTCGACATTCACCGTCAGCGCCATCACTGAGGCATAAGGCGCCACCACCAAATCATCCGCCAGGCCTCGTTTGAACCCCAACCCCGGCACCCCAAACGAACGGTATTGGTAATTCAACTGGACGTCCGTGGCATTGTAGCCGGATTCCGAAATCCCCCACGGCACTCCGCGCTCCAGACCATAGCGGATTTGCCGCTGCACCGCGACTTGGTTCGAGCGGTCCAACAACGTGCCTGGATAACTCGGCATCATCAATTGCGGCATCAGGTATTCAAACATCGAACCGCTCCAGGAATACAAAACCGGCCGGCCCTCGAAGGACGCCAGCCTGCGCCCCAGCGCAAACCAGTGCTCTTGCGGCAATTGCCCCTGGGCGATGGCCACAAAACTGGCCAGGCGCGCTTCCGACGCCAGCAAATCGTAAAAACCCGCGTCTCGCCGCCGGTCGGCCACGTTGTAACCGATGGCCATCTGCTTGCGCGTTTCATCGTAAAGGAAACGATAATCCGCTTCGGCAAAGGCCTGGCATTGCTCAGCCAGCGACCGCGCGGTGGAAACTTGCATTGACGCGCGCTCGAGGCCCGCGCGCACGGCTTTGCCCAACTCCGCCAGCCAGGCGCGCTCCGGCTCGCCCACGCCGGCCTGGTTTGGGCCGGTGAGCGCTTCCAATTGGCTGAGCGCCTCCCGTGCGCTGGCTTCAAGTCCGCTCCCACTTACGCGCGCATCCAAGGGCCGCAAGATTTCCTGCACCGCGGTCCAAAAAACTTCGAGCGGATGCCCCAGCGTCTGGCGGCGGGGACGCAGGTCGGACGCGGACATTTTCGTCCACGGTGCCAAGGCCAAAATCTCATCCAGCAATTCCTTTCCCTGTCTGGACAACAGCTCCACCCCCCAGCGCAATTCCTCATCCTCCTGCCCAGCCGCGTGCTGGGCCATGACGCCCGCGGCCGCACAAAAACGCTGCAGCAGGACGACTCCCGCGGTTATCGTGCCGGGTTCATGGGCCAACTCGACCTGCAACTCCTTGATTTGCGCTTCAATTTTGTCGAAAGCCTGGGTGCTACGATGTTGTTTGCGGCCGACCTCCACCTGCTGGGCGACCACCAGCAAGGCATCCTTCAACCCCATCCACATGCGGGACGGCCAGATGGGCGGGGAAGAAATCTCCAAGAGCCCTTGCCGCAAGACCAGCAACGCCGCGGACAAGTTGCCGCTATCCACGGTGGAAACATAGGGAACCGGCAACGGCTCCAAGGTGCGCGTGTCATACCAATTGTAGAAATGCCCGCGGTACCGCGGCATTTTTCCCAGGGTGTCCAACGTGTTGCGCAACCGGTCCAGCATGCCTCCGACTGGGATGTAGCCGAAATCGCAGGCCGCCAAAGTCGCCGTCAAACCCAGGCCAATGTTGGTCGGTGAAGTCCGGTGCGCGAGCGTCACCACCGGCCGTTCCTGAAAATTGTCGGGCGGCAGAAAATGGTCCTCCAGGGCCATATAGCGATCAAAATAAGCCCAAGTGCGCCGGGCCACTTGCCGCAGCAATTCCTCCTGTTTTTCGGTCGGGCGCACTTCCTTGACCCGCAAGGGCTGGCTGATCCACCAAGCCAGCGCGGGAGAAAAAAACCAGCCGAGCATCAGCGGCGCGGCCAACTCGAGCGCCTCCAGCCGCAGCTCCGCCACGACAGCACCAGAAACCACGGCAAAGACGGGCCCGGCCATCATGGTATAAAAGAATCCGCTGAGCTTTCCCTTGGCCTGCCGCTGGGCGTCACTGGCGGTTTGCCATTCCAAGAGACGGCGATGGCTGAAGGTCACCCGCCACAAGGTGCGCATGATGGCATCCAGGCTCATCCACGTGTCAAAGGGCAGAAACGCCAGTGTCAGGACAAATTGTTCGGTTTGCTGGCCCAGACGCCGCACCACCGCCTGCAAGTGCGCGCCCACCGCCACTTCTTCCGCCTTTTCGAAAGCCTCCAGAAAGGCGCTGGGCAACAGCGGAAATAACATCATCGCCATCACCGCCAGAGTACCAAAGGCCGGGGATTCCAACGTCAGCCAGCTCACCAGCAACAGCGCCAGCAGCCCGGCCGGGACGAAGCTCCGGCGCAAATTATCCAGAATTTTCCACCGGGTGAGCCCGGACAGCGGATTTGCCGTCCGGCGCACATCGGCTCCCGGCACCCGCGGCAATAACCAGGACGCTATCTGCCAGTCCCCGCGAATCCAGCGATGCCGCCGGCTGGCGTCGGCGGTGTAATGCGCCGGATATTCCTCGTAAAGTTGCACGTCGCTGACCAACGCGGTGCGCACGTAGCCGCCCTCCAGCAGGTCGTGGCTGAGGATGCGATTCTCCGGAAACCGGTGGCCGAGAATCTGCGCAAAAACCCCGACCTCATAGATGCCCTTCCCGATGAAGGAGCCCTCTCCAAAAATATCCTGGTAAACATCGGAGACCAGCCGCGTATAGGGATCGATGCCCGGATCCCCGGAGAAAAATTTCGCGAACAACGACTGCTGCGCGCTCGGCAGGCTGATCGCGACGCGCGGTTGCAAAATGCCATAGCCGTGCGCAATCCGGTGCTTCGCCGGATCGTACACCGGCCGCACCAGGGGATGCGCCATGGTCGCCACCAATTGCCGCGCCGCCTCGCGCGGCAGCTCAGTGTCCGTGTCCAGGGTAATGACAAACCGCATCGCCGCCAGCAGGTCAATTTCGCCAACCACGGTCGAAAACCGGTCGCGCGCCCCACCCTGCAGATACGCGTTGAACTCCTCGATCTTTCCCCGCTTGCGCTCGTAGCCCATCCATTTTTTCTCCTGCTCGTTCCACCGCCGGGGCCGGTTGAAAAGAAAAAAGGTGTGCGGCTGCACCGCGGCGTATTTCTCATTGAGCGCGTTGACCCCCCGGACCGCCTCCGCGAGAATCGCGGCATCCGTGGGCATCGTTTCCTGGGTGGCGTCGCGAAAATCCGTCAGCAGGGCGAAATAAAGTTGCTCCTCCTGGTTGGCCACGTACCTGACCTCCAGCGCTTCCAGCAAATCCGCCACCCCTTCCCGGCTCGCCAGCATGGTCGGCACGACCACCATGGTCCGAAAATCCGCCGGAATCTTTTTCGTAAAATCCATCCGCGGCAGCGAACGGGGTGGAATCAATACCGTCGCCAGCCAGTTCACGACCCCGAGGCCCAGTTGGCTCGCGCACAAAATTAGCGCCACAGCACCCGTGAGTTGCGCCCAGAGCGGCAACGCCTCCGATTCGATGCTCGAGACGAAGGTCATCGAGAAAATTACCGTCACAGCCACAATCAAACCCAAGTAGGCCAGGAGCGGAATCCGCCCGATGGCCCGCGCCATTTGCCGCAGAATGGATATCCGCGCCCGGACATTTTTTTCCAATTCCGGCAACCCATCATCAATTAAATAGTAGCCGACATGGGCCTCCCGCGCGCGGGGCGCTCCCGCCTGGGCCGCCGCTTCCGCTTGCGCCACCGCCACCCGCGCCACTTCAGACTCCGTCTGTTCGCTGTGGCGGGCCACGTCTTCAATCACGTGCCGGTAGCGATCCCGGGTCGCAAAATCCATCGCTCCGTAAATTGCGGCGGGCTCCGCCCGCAAAATCCGCTCCACCACGCTTAGTTGCTCCACGAAAATCCGCCAGTCAATGGAGCTAAGCAGCCGCAGGCTGGCAATGCCATTGCCCATGGAGATTTGATTGGCCGCCTGCTTGCGCACTACTTGCTGCAACAGTTCCTCGATATTCTGCGCGTGCTCGGCCAGACGGTGTTCGAGCCAGGTCAAAGGCAGCGCCAGCGCCGGATGCTTGCCCTGCAACAAGCGCACGAACTCCGCCACGAAGGCGCTGCGAAAGGACGGCTGCGAGCGGGCCATATCCGCCAAAATCAGCACCACCTGGCCCGGATCACTCTGGGCCGCCGTCGCCAGGCGCTGCGCCCAGGAATTCGCCAAATCACGGTCTTCCCGGGCCCGGGCGATTTCCTCCGCCACCAGCCGCAAATACTCGATTAACGCCAGGCGCAACATGATGGGCACGGCCCACAATTCCCCCAATTGCAGTTCCGTCGTCTGCTGGTACGCGGCGATAAAGGCAATCAGGCCCGTCTCGTCCAAGCGTCCGTCCTGGTGCGCAATCAATTCCCAACTGAGGTGATAAACCCGCGGCTGGCCCGCGGACGGCCCCGCCTGCAATTGCGGCAATTGCCGGCTGTACTGCTTCGGCAAATGCCGCCGGGCCGTGCGAATCTGTTCCTGTATCAGGTAAAAATTATCCACCAGCCACTCCCCCGCCGGCGAGATTCGCTGCTCCCGTCCAAGCGCATGGGTGACTTTTTGATAAGTTTCCAGGAGGACTCGCTCATTCTCATCCAGCCGCTTTAACAGCCGATGCGCTCCCGCGCGCTTCGACAACCGATGCCGCCCGCCCAAGGCTTTGGCGTGTACCTCAAGTTGCTCCTGCGTGTAAAGCTCCGCCCGAAAATGCGGTTCTTCCGAGGGCGATGCAGTCATGAGTGAGGCGGGAGGAGGCAGCGTTGCCGCACCCCGACCGACCCCTGGCCCCGGGGCGACGTTAGGTTAGAGTTGAGGGTTAACGAGCCGCGGCCGCCGGGTAGGACGGAAAATTCCGCAGCGCCATCGTAGCCATGGCCTCGGCGTTTTCCCGCGAAAAAGTCTTGAGCAGGACCGGATTGATGGGCTCGCTCTTCCAAATCACCTCGCCATTGGCGGGATCCTTCGCCTCGATCGTGAGTGTGATAAATCTCTTCGAGATGTCCGCGGTGTTTTGCGGAGGATTCGTCTGCCCCGGGAAGTTGCCCGTATCCATGGTGCTCATCCAGTTCAACTCCAGGACAAAGGCGACCGGCCCCGAGCCCCGATAGTCGTAACCCAGGCCCATTAGTTGCTGCTGCACGGTACCGCGAGTCGCATTTTCAATCGTCCCGTCGTCCTTGAAGAAGTTGACCTTGTCGCCGGTCGGTACTTCCACGGCGAACGTTCTGTCATAATCCGCCGGCAGGCGGTGCGCGGCGGTCGAATTCGTCTGGCAGCCGGCCACGATGCAGCCGACGATCCCCACCACAGTGAAGAGGAACAGCGGCGGCAGATAGGAATGAAGATGACGGGTGGTATTCATGGGATGCTTGAGGTTGGAGGTTTTTTGCGAACAATAACGTTACTTTTGACGGCTAAAGGAAAAGAGCCCGAAGAAGCCCGCGACGGTGAGCACGACGCCGGAGCCGATGAGCCAGATGGTCTTGTTGGCCGGAGCCCCGTTGACCGTTTCGGAAACATGGGAAGTGAAGGAATCCGAGGCACCGAGGCCCCAGACGAGCAGCAGGATGCCGACAACCAACAAGGCGATGGAGATGGGCTTGTTCATGGAAGAGGTGGTTTACGGAGTGGATAAACACTGCTTCAGCAAGTCCGCCCAAAATACCTCATTTTTTTCCGCCTCGCAATGGGATGAAACCCTACATCTCCCCGCCCGGACCAGACCACGGCGGAATTCCTCACGGTGACGTTAGGTAATTTTGGTGTTTAAACACCAATCGTCCGCTTTGACGGCGCACCCGGCATGGGGTGAAATACGCCCCAGAACCCGGCTTACTCACTTGCTCCATGAAAAATAACACCCTGGCCTTGTCTCCTTCACGATTGGAATCGAACGGCAGCAACGAGTTTCTCAAGCAACTACTCGAAACCATCAGCGCCATCGAAGTCGGTGATTTTACGGTGCGCATGCCGCTCGACTGGAGCGGCCTCGAATCCCGCGTGGCCGACAAGGTGAATGCGATTTCCAGCCGCATGCAGCGTTTCAACGCGAGCCTCGTAGGCCTGCGGCGGCAGGTAGGCCAGGAGGGAAAAATCAACGTGCGCCTCCCGATGGGTGACTCCATCGGCAGTTGGGCCGAGCGCATTGAGGCCATCAATGCCGTGGTCGATGAACTCTCGCAACCGACGGTGGAAGTGGGCCGCGTCATCGGCGCCGTGGCGAAGGGTGATCTCACGCAATCCATGCCTTTGGAACTCAATGGCCGCCCGCTTAAGGGCGAATATCTGCGCACGGCCAAATTGGTGAACGGCATGGTCGGCCAGCTCGGCTCGTTCTCCGTGGAAGTGATTCGCGTGGCGCGCGAGGTCGGCACCGAGGGCAAGCTCGGCGGCCAGGCGCAGGTGAAGGGCGTGTCGGGCGTGTGGAAGGAACTGACCGAGTCCGTCAACCAAATGGCCGGTAATCTTACCGCCCAGGTGCGCAACATCGCCGAGGTCACCATTGCGGTGGCCAATGGCGACCTTTCCAAAAAAATCACCGTGGACGTGCGCGGCGAAATTTTGCAACTCAAGGAGGCCATCAATGTCATGGTCGACCAGCTCCGCTCGTTTGCGGCGGAAGTCACCCGTGTCGCGCGTGACGTGGGCACGGAAGGCAAGCTCGGCGGCCAGGCCGTCGTGCCCGGGGTGTCCGGCACCTGGAAGGACTTGACCGACTCGGTGAACGCGATGGCCTCCAACCTCACTGCCCAAGTGCGCAATATTGCAGGTGTAACGACCGCGGTGGCCCGCGGTGACTTGTCCCGCAAGATCACCGTGGACGTGAAGGGCGAGATTCTCGAACTCAAGGAAACCATCAACACCATGGTGGACCGTCTCAATGCCTTTGCCTCCGAAGTGAGCCGCGTGGCGCGCGAGGTCGGCACCGAGGGCAAACTCGGCGGCCAGGCCGTGGTGCCCGGCGTCGCCGGCACCTGGAAGGACTTGACCGACAATACGAATTTGATGGCCGCCAATCTCACCGGCCAGGTCCGCAACATCGCCGAAGTGACCACCGCCGTGGCCAAGGGCGACTTGTCTCGCAAAATCACCGTAGACGTGAAAGGCGAAATTCTCGAATTGAAAAACACCATCAACACGATGGTGGACCAGCTCAACGGTTTTGCCTCGGAGGTCACCCGCGTCGCGCGCGAGGTCGGCACCGAGGGCAAGCTCGGCGGCCAGGCCACCGTGCCCGGCGTGGCCGGCACTTGGAAGGACTTGACCGACAACGTCAATTCGATGGCAAATAATTTGACGACGCAGGTCCGCAATATCGCCGACGTCACCACCGCCGTCGCCAAGGGCGACTTATCCCGTAAGATCACTGTGGACGTGCGCGGCGAGATTCTGGAATTGAAGGACACCATCAATACGATGGTGGACCAGCTCAACGGCTTCGCCTCGGAAGTCAGCCGCGTCGCGCGCGAGGTCGGCACCGAGGGCAAGCTCGGCGGTCAGGCGCAAGTTTCTGGCGTGGCCGGAACGTGGAAGGACTTGACCGACAACGTCAACTCGATGGCGAATAATTTGACGACGCAGGTCCGCAATATCGCCGACGTGACCACCGCCGTGGCCCTTGGCGACTTGTCCCGCAAGATCACCGTGGACGTGAAGGGCGAAATTTTGCAGTTGAAGGAAACCATCAATACCATGGTGGACCGCCTCAACGCGTTCGCGTCAGAAGTCAGTCGCGTGGCGCGCGAGGTCGGCACGGAAGGCAAGCTCGGCGGTCAGGCCGAGGTGCCCGGCGTCGCCGGCACGTGGAAGGACTTGACGAACAATGTGAATTTGATGGCGGCGAACCTTACCGGCCAGGTCCGCAACATTGCGGAAGTGGCGACAGCCGTGGCCCGCGGTGACTTGTCCCGCAAAATCACGGTGGACGTGAAGGGGGAAATTCTCGAATTGAAAAACACCATTAACACGATGGTGGACCAGCTCAACGGCTTCGCGGCGGAGGTGACCCGCGTCGCGCGCGAAGTCGGCACTGAGGGCGAACTCGGCGGGCAGGCGCAGGTGCCCGGCGTGGCCGGCACCTGGAAGGATTTGACCGACTCTGTCAACGCCATGGCGACAAACCTCACCGCCCAGGTGCGCAACATTGCCGACGTGACCACCGCCGTGGCCAAGGGCGACTTGTCCCGCAAAATTACGGTGGACGTGCGCGGTGAAATTCTCGCGCTCAAAAACACCATCAATACGATGGTGGACCAGCTCAATGCGTTCGCCTCGGAGGTCAGTCGCGTGGCCCGCGAGGTCGGCACCGAGGGCAAACTCGGCGGCCAGGCGCAGGTGCAGGGCGTGGCCGGCACCTGGGAAGACTTGACCGACAATGTCAATTCGATGGCGAACAACCTGACGACGCAAGTGCGCAACATCGCCGACGTGACGACGGCCGTGGCCCGCGGCGACTTGTCCCGCAAGATCACCGTGGACGTGAAAGGTGAAATCCTCGAATTGAAAAACACCATTAACACGATGGTGGACCAGCTCAACGGCTTCGCCTCGGAGGTAACCCGCGTCGCGCGCGAAGTCGGCACCGAAGGCAAGCTCGGCGGCCAGGCCACCGTGCCGGGTGTCGCCGGTACGTGGAAGGATTTGACCGACAACGTCAATTCGATGGCGAATAATTTGACGACGCAGGTGCGCAACATCGCCGAAGTGACCATCGCGGTGGCCAATGGCGACTTGTCCCGCAAAATCACCGTGGACGTGCGCGGCGAAATTTTGCAACTCAAGGAAACCATCAATACCATGGTGGAGCAGTTGCGGTCGTTTGCCTCGGAAGTCACTCGCGTGGCGCGCGAGGTCGGCACCGAAGGCCGCCTGGGCGTGCAAGCCGTGGTGCCCGGCGTGGCCGGCACGTGGAAGGACTTGACGGACTCCGTCAACGCCATGGGCGCCAACCTCACCGCCCAGGTGCGCAACATCGCCGAAGTCACCACCGCGGTGGCGCGTGGCGACTTGTCCCGCAAGATCACGGTGGACGTGAAGGGCGAAATCCTGGAGCTGAAGGACACCATCAACACCATGGTGGACCAGCTCAATGGTTTTGCGGCGGAAGTGACGCGCGTGGCGCGTGAAGTGGGCACGGAAGGCAAACTCGGCGGCCAGGCCCTCGTCCCAGGCGTGGCCGGCACGTGGAAGGACTTGACTGACTCCGTCAACGTCATGGCCGCGAATCTCACCGACCAGGTTTCAGGCATTGTCAAAGTGGTGACCGCCGTGGCGAACGGCAATTTGCGCCAAAAGCTCACGGTGGAAGCCAAGGGCGAAGTCGCCGGTCTGGCCGAAACCATCAATAACATGACGGACACGCTCGCCACTTTCGCCGAGCAGGTCACGAATGTGGCGCGCGAAGTCGGCGTCGAAGGCCGGCTCGGTGGCCAGGCGCACGTCCCTGGCGCCTCCGGCACGTGGAAGGACTTGACCGGCAACGTCAATCTCCTCGCGGCCAATCTCACCACCCAAGTGCGCGCCATCGCCGAGGTGGCCACCGCCGTGACCAAGGGTGACTTGACCCGCTCCATTCAAGTGGACGCACGCGGTGAGGTCGCCGAGTTGAAGGACAACATCAACACGATGATTTATAATCTCCGCGTCACGACGGAGACCAATCAGGAACAGGACTGGTTGAAGACCAACCTCGCCAAATTCACCCGCATGCTGCAAGGCGAGCGCGATCTCTTCACCGTCGGTCAAATGCTCTTGTCCGAGCTATCGCCGCTGGTGAACGCGCAGCAGGGCACCATCTATCAGGTGGACGCCACCGATCTCAAAAATCCGCTCCTGCGCCTGTTGGCCGGTTATGCCCAACAATCCGGGCTGCCTACCCAGATTTATCCGGGCGAAGGCCTGGTCGGCCAGTGCGCGCTGGAAAAACAGCGCATTTTGCTCAACGACGTGCCCAGCGGCTACACGCGCATCCAGTCGAGCCTCGGCGCGGCCGCGCCGGTCAGCATCGTCGTGCTCCCGGTGTTGTTTGAAGGCGAGGCCAAGGCCGTCATTGAGCTCGCCTCCCTGCATCCCTTCAGCATCACCCACCTCTCCTTCCTCGAACAATTGACCCAGTCCATCGGCGTGGTGCTCAACACCATCGAGGCCACCATGCGCACGGAAGGCCTGCTGCAACAGTCGCAGCAACTCACCGTGGAATTGCAATCCCAGCAAAAGGAATTGCAGCAAACGAACGAAGAGCTGGCCCAAAAGGCCCGCCAGTTGGCCGACCAGAACGCCGAGGTCGAACGCAAGAACACTGAAGTGGAACAGGCCCGCCGCGCCCTCGAAGAGCAGGCGACCGAGCTCGCACTCACTTCGAAGTACAAGTCGGAGTTTCTGGCCAACATGTCGCATGAACTGCGCACGCCACTGAATTCCATCCTCATTCTCGGCCAGCAACTGGCGGAAAACGGCGGCGGCAATCTCACCACCAAGCAAGTCGAATTCGCCCGTAACATCCACTCGTCGGGTTCGGATTTGCTCAATCTCATCACGGACATTCTCGACTTGTCCAAGATTGAATCCGGCACCGTGACGGTGGACGCCGAGCAAATCAGCTTCAGCTCCCTGTGCGACTCCATCGAGCGCAATTTCCGCCACATCGCCGAATCGAAAAACCTGCCGTTCGAGGTCAAGTTCCCCGATGACCTGCCGCTGATGATCACCACCGATCCCAAGCGGTTGCAGCAAATTCTTAAAAATCTGCTTTCGAATGCCTTTAAATTCACGGCCCAGGGCCGCGTGTCGGTCGCGGTCAATCTGGCGAAAGACGGCTGGACCCCCGGGCATTCCATCCTCAGTCGCGCGCCGCAAGTCGTCTCCTTTGCCATCAGTGATACCGGCATCGGCATTGCGGCGGAAAAACAGAAGCTGATCTTTGAAGCGTTCCAGCAGGCCGACGCCGGCACGAGCCGCAAATACGGCGGCACGGGCCTCGGGCTTTCCATCTCGCGCGAGCTGGCCACGTTGCTCGGCGGGGAAATCCGCCTGCAAAGCATTGCCGGCCAAGGCAGCACGTTCACGCTTTACCTGCCTCTGGCCTATGTGGCCCGTGCGCCGGATAAAAACCTCGCCTCGCTGGCGGCCGCCCCCGTCGTGCTGCCCGCCGCCCGTGAAGAAGTCATCCCCGATGATCGCGACCAGGTGCGGGCGGGCGACCGCACCCTCCTTATTGTCGAAGACGACCCGCATTACGCGCGGGTGTTGCTCGGCCTCGCGCGCGGCCGCGGCTTTAAGGGCATTGTCGCCACCCGCGGCGCAGCGGCGCTCACGCTGGCCCGCCAGTACCTGCCGACCGCCATCACCCTCGATGTCTTCCTCCCGGACATGCTGGGCTGGACCGTGCTCAACAATCTCAAGCTCAGCCCCGCCACCCGGCACATCCCCGTGCAAATCATCTCGGTGGAAGAGGAGCGTTCGCACGCGCTGACGCATGGCGCCTTCGCCTACTCCATCAAGCCCACCACCACGGAAGGGTTGGAGGAATGCTTCGACCGCATCAAAAAATTCGTGGAGCCCCACACCAAGCGCCTGCTCGTCGTCGAGGACAACGCCGTGGAACGCGAGAGCATCGTGGCCCTCTTGCAACATGATGATATTGAGATAACCACCGCCGGCACCGGCACCGACGCGCTCAATCAATTACTCGACCGCCCCTGCGATTGCTGCGTGCTGGATCTGCGTTTGCCGGACATGACCGGCTTTGAGTTGCTGGACCGCATCCAGAAGGAACCGAGCCTGCGGGAAATTCCCATCGTGGTCTTCACCGGCAAGGACCTCACCCCGGAGGAAGATCAGCGGCTGCGGGCCGTGGCCAAGAGCGTGCTCGTCAAGGACGTGCAATCACCCGAGCGGCTCTTCGATGAAACCGCGCTCTTCCTCCACCGCGTGGTCAGCGACCTGCCCGAGTCCAAGCAAAAGATGCTCAACCAACTGCACTCCTCGAACGAGGTGCTGCGCGGCCGCAAGGTCCTGGTCGTGGACGATGATGCGCGCAACATTTTCGCCCTCACGACGATGCTGGAGAACCATGAGATGGAGGTCATCAGCGCGATGAACGGCCGCCAGGCCATCGAGCTCATCGAACAGCAACCCGATATCGGGGTCGTGCTCATGGACATCATGATGCCGGAAATGGACGGCTATCAGACCATGCAAGAGATTCGCAAAAATCCAAAATTCGGCACTTTGCCCATGCTCGCCCTGACCGCGAAAGCGATGAAGGGCGACCGGGAAAAATGTCTCGCGGCCGGGGCCTCCGATTACGTCGCCAAGCCCGTCAACACCAACGAACTGCTCTCCCTTCTGCGCGTGTGGCTTTACCGCTAACAAACCTCCACCCGCTTCCGCAGCCCCGCCGCTCCTGCCGCCGCCCCCAAACCCACCTCCCCGCCCACGGTGAATCCCGTCGTCAATATCCTCCTCGTCGATGACGAGACGCGAAATCTTGACGCGCTGGAGAGCTTTCTCCAGTCGCCCGACTACCATCTCGTGCGGGCATTGTCCGCCGAGCGGGCGTTGATGCTGCTGCTCGACGGGGAATTTGCGGCCATCGTGCTCGATGTGCACATGCCCGGCATGGGCGGCATCGAGCTCGCGAATCTCATCAAGCAGCGCAAGCGCACCCAGCACATCCCCATCATCTTCCTCACCGCCTATTTCCAGGAGGACAAGGATGTGCTCGAGGGTTACGGCATCGGCGCGGTGGACTATCTCACCAAGCCCGTCAACCCGCAGATTTTGAAATCGAAAATCGGCGTCTTTGTCGACCTCTTCCGCAAAACCCGGGCCCTGACCGCCATCAACGCCACCCTGGAGATGGAAATCAACCAGCGGCAAAATGCCGAGGATGCCTTGCGCGTGGCCAACACGGACCTGGAGTCGCGCGTGGCGGCCCGCACCGCCGACCTGATTCGCCTCAACAAGGAATTGCGCGAACGCGAAACCGCCCTCCAGGCGAGCGAGGCGCAGGCCATGGCCGCCTCCCGCGCGAAGGACGATTTCCTGGCCGCGCTCTCCCACGAACTACGCACCCCGCTGAATCCCGTCCTGCTGCTCGCCACCGAGGCCGCCAACAATCCCGACTTGCCTGCGGAGACCCGCGCCGACTTCGAAACCATCGCCAAAAACGTCAAGCTCGAAGCCCGGCTCATCGATGACTTGCTCGACTTGACCCGCATCGCCAACGGCAAGGTTGCGCTCGAAATGAGGCCCTTCGATGTCCACATCTGTTTGCAGGAGGCGCTCGCGATGACCCAGGAGGAAATCAACGAGAAGCAGCTCCTCCTGCGCCTTCAGCTCAAGGCCGAGCGCCGCACCGTCCATGGCGATGATGTCCGCCTCAAGCAAGTTTTCTGGAATGTCATCAAGAATGCCGCGAAGTTCACCCCCGTCGGCGGCCAAATCACGGTCGAAACGAATCTGCCCGCGAACAGTAATGAGTTGTTGATCAAGGTCACCGACACCGGCATCGGCATGACCCCGCGGGAGCTGGAACGGGTTTTTGACGCCTTTGCCCAAGGCGACCACATTGTGCAAACCGGCTCGCATCGCTTCGGCGGCCTCGGCATGGGGATGGCCATTTCCCGCATGATGGTGAAGCTGCACGCCGGTTCCATCAGCGCCTCCAGCAAGGGCCGCAACCTCGGCGCCACCGTCACCATCCATCTGCCGCTCTTTCAATCCACCGAACAAGCACGGGCCGGCACGAGGCATCCCTTCGTCGCTTCCGCACCCCCGGCCGAGGTGGACGGCAACGCCCGTCCTCGGCGCGTCCTGCTGGTGGAGGATCACCCTTCCACCGCCCAAGCGCTCACGCAATTGCTCACCCGGCGCAAATACGAAGTCGTGGTGGCGAATTGCCTGGCCGAAGCGCGCGCCTTTTCCGGCCATCAAAAATTTGACCTACTGATTTCCGACATCGGCCTGCCCGATGGCAACGGTTGTGAATTGATGACCGAATTGCGCCATCGCCCGGGCTTGGTTGGCATCGCCTTGACCGGTTATGGCATGGAGGATGACCTGAATCGCAGCCAGGCCGCCGGCTTCTTCACGCAATTGACGAAGCCCATCAGCATCCAAGCCCTGGACGGTGCCCTCACTGCCGCCCAAAGCGCGGCCCAAGCGCCTTAGCCTTGGTGCACACCTCCTCCGTTATATTGGTCAATCCCTGATTTATGCCATCACCAGGCCAGGATTGACGGGCAGAATACCGCTCATGGCCGCCCCGGCGGGAGGCGTCTTTTCCGGTTTGCCCGGGGTCGGCGGCTCTTCCCGGCACATCGACTGCCAATAATAGCGGGGCTCGTCGGAAATGACCGATTTGGCGATCGAGGGCTCCCCGACCCGCTCCCAACCCTCGGCCAGGTACTCTTGTACCAGCACTTCGAGCCGCTCAGGGCTGAGGGCCGTCACAATACAGTGCCGCCTGGTTCTGCCATGGTCAGGGGAGGAGTTAATTGGGTAATGCTACCAAATTTTCGCCGCCCGCGTCCATTGGGGTGAAAGCCTACCACGCCCGCCCCTGGCCTAAGTCATGTAGCGTTACTTTCTATCCTGAGTTGGACGCCAGGGCCGGCAGTGTAAAATAGAACAACGACGAATCATTTCCCATCCGTTCGTATCCACAGTGCCCGCCTTGCAGGGAAACGAGCCGGTGCACCAGACTCAACCCGAGACGCGACGAGGGCTGGGCGTGCAATTGATCAAAGCGCGGGAAAAGCCGTTCTTCCAGTTCGGCGGGCACAGCCTCGCCCCGGTTGGCCACCCAAAAGCGCACGCCGTCGTCCTTCTCTTTCCACCCCAGTGAAATCGGTGCCGCAGCTGCACTGTGTTTTACCGCATTCATGATTAGGTTCCACCAAATCACTTCGAGCCACGGGGCCACGCCTTCCACCCACGGCCAGGTGGCGGGATGTTCCACCATCGCGCCATTTTGCTGCAACTCCATTTCCAATTGCCCCAGGACACTCTCCACCACCTCCTTCATGGACACGTCCGCGAGGTTGGGCGGCTCCATGGAGGCACTGAGCAAATCACTGACGCGTTCGATGGTCCGCGAAATTTCCGCGAGGGAATGGTCAATGACGCCCAACTGCGCCTGGACGGAAGCCGCATTTTCAGCCAGCAATTCCTTCATCAATTCGCAAGTGATGCTGATGCAATTCAGCGGATTGAACAAATCGTGGCGAATTCGCCGGGCCACTGTCTTGAGGTCGCCGCGCAATTGGAGATTTTCGCGCAAAAGGTCATGCTGCTGGAGGGCGGCCCGAAAGACGCGTCCCAATAATCCGGCGCTGGTCTCCTCCGGCGAAATGCAATCAAGTAATTCCGAGGATTGTTTTCCCACCACCACCGCCGCCCAGCGCGGCCGACTGTGCTCGTCGGTGGCTTGGGCCGCCAGCGCGATCTCCGCCTCGTCCGGATTTATTAGAATCAACAGTTGGCGGGCTGCGGCACCGGCCTTTTGCGCCGCCTCCCGCACATTCCGGGCCGTGGCAATCCTTCCACCCGGAAAAGCCTGCCGGGCGGCTTGCTGGGTAAGCGTATCCTGGGCCGACCCCACGATAACTACCATCGGGTCATTCATGATTAGGCAGGCCTCGGGATTTTCGACGCATGGTGGCGGTGCGGATTCGCCGCAAGGTGACACAATAAAACCGTTTGCGGCCATTTCGCTAGTGGAATTTTCAAGCGTTCGCGGAACTCTTAAGGCTAACCGCGGTGCGAATTCCCTCCCCACGGCCCCGCTCCTCGGTTAGTTTCATCCTCAGCACTCCGACTCGTCAAAACGTTAGTTTGGTGCTTAAACACCAAGCGGACGCCCCCACCCGGCCCCAGTCTAACGGCTCTAGCCTTGTGCCTGTGCGAATTTGGAACTATATAGTTCATGACGGCCCATGAAAATTGTCGTTATTGATGACCACGCCCTGATGCGTGATCTTTTGCTGAAGGCGTGCCGCGACGCCGTTCCGGGCTCGGTCGTCGCCGGCGCCAAGGATGCCAATTCCGGCCTCCTCTTGGCCAAAACCACGCAACCAGGTTTGATTGTGCTCGATTTTGCCCTGCCCGACCGCGACGGGCTCGACTTGCTCGATGACCTGCTCGCCGCCTGTCCGCAGAGCAAGGTCATTGGCATTTCCGGATACAACGACGAATTTACTTTGCACCGCGCGCTCCAGTCGAAGCTCCATGGCTTCGTGGACAAAAAGGAGCAAACCCTCGAACAACTGGCGGCGGCCATTCGCGCCGTGCTGGCCGGCGAACGCTATCTCTCCCCCGCCGCGAGCCGCGCCCGCCTCGCGTTGCGCAAAGATCCGAAGGCTTTTAATAAAATCCTCTCGGCCCGCGAACAACAATTGCTCGGGCTTTTCGGCCAGGGCCTGACCAACGAACAAATCGCCGCACGCGTGCACCTCAGCGAACTGACCGTGCGCAATCACCGCTGCCGCACGATGGCCAAACTCGGCCTGCGCACCACCGCCGAACTCATTCGCTATGCGCTGGAAAAAGGATTTATCCGTTTGGAAACGCTGGGGCAAACCGGTGCTTAGTTAGTTCCCGCCAACGCTTGAGCTGCGTTAGCTGTAAGCAGGCAATCGGCGCCTTCACGCCCCAATTTTGGAAGTGACAGGCCTTGTTTTCTGGGGCAAATTTCTGCGGTTCAGTTGCTTGGCTAAATCCCCCTTCGAGTCGTCTATTAAGTGTTCGCGCTAGCTGCCCCAGGGGTCATGGATTTATCGGACTCATGACGCTGCAAAACTTTACTGACTCATTTCTGGTCAAACTATTGCCTCAGCACACGGCGCAAGATTTCCCTCCCCCTCTTTTCTCAACTCCCCGTTATCCTTACCCTATGAAAACCAAATCACCCCTCCTTTGTCTTTTGCTCGGCCTGGTTTCAGGCTCGGCTTCCCTTCTTGGCGCCGACGCTCCGGCGGCGACCCCGACGGCAACTCCCGCGGCGACTGCCTCCACCACCGCCGCCCCTGTGGGCACAACTCCGGCGGCCGCGGGCGCTCCTGCCGGGCCGGCCGGCACTGCTCCCGGCCGTGGTGGCCGGGGTGGCCGCGGCGGCGCGCCCGCCACGCCTGAGGAAGTCGCCAAGATGGCGAAGCTCGCCGACTTGCCGCCTTATGCGACTGGCCTGCCCGATGGCGATTATTCCATCGGCCCCGATTACACCCCGGCGCCGGAACTTACCCCGCGCGACGACGTGCCGCACGGTCGCGTGGAAAAATTCACCATGGATTCAACGGACAGCAAATTTTACTCCGGTATCAGCCGCGGCACACCCGGCGTCGTTCCCTACAAGCGCGCGGTGACGGTTTACATTCCCAGCCAATATGTGCCCGGCACGCCCGCGCCGGTCATCGTGACCGCCGATGCCTACCGGCCCCAGTTGCCCACGATTCTCGACAACATGATCGCCGCGCACCGCCTGCCCGTGGTGATTGCCGTGCTCATCGCCAATGGCGGCGGGGACGGCCCCGGCAGCGAGCGCGGCCTCGAATACGACACGGTTTCAGGCAAGTACACGGAATTCGTCGAGGCGGAGGTTTTGCCCCGCGTGGAGAAGGATTACAACGTGGTGTTGTCCAAAGACCCCGAGGCGCGCATGACGCTCGGCGGCAGTTCCGGCGGCGCCGTGGCGTTCACGATGCTGTGGTTCCACCCCGAGCTTTACCACCGCTCGATCATTTACTCCGGCACCTTTGTGAACCAGCAGGCGGGCCCGGACTTGCCGCACGGCGCATGGGAGTATCACGAGAACCTCATCCCGAAGAGCCCGGTCAAACCCTTCCGCGTGTGGATGGAAGTCGGCCAGAATGACAATGGCGCGACCTCTGCCGGCAACGGCTTCCATAATTGGGTGATTGCAAATCAGAACATGGCGGAAGTCATGAAAGCCAAGGGTTATCACTATCAATTAGTTTACGCCAAGGGCGCCGGCCACACCGACGCCAAGGCCATCAACCAGACGCTGCCCCAGGCCTTGGAATACGTCTGGCGCGGTTATCCCACCACCCCGGCCGCCGCGGCGAAGTAAGCCGGCGGCGCGGAAGGAGGCCAGCGGACGGCCTTGGAACTTGGGCGCGGCCAACCCAGCCATGCCGAATTCCCGGGGTGCCCGCCAACCTGCAAATGCGAAGCAGGTCGGAAAGCCCGTCTCCTTCTTGAATCAAGCGACTGAAGGGAAATCCAGCGGTCCAATGCCATGTCCTCACCCGAGGACGTGTTTCAAAACCAATCTTCGAGCGGCGCGCTGAGGGCAGCGCGCCCTCCCGGAGCACAGTGGCTTGGGGAGGGATGGCGGGCTGAGCGCAGCGCGTCCTAACGAAGCGCGGTGGCTTAGGTCGTGCGCGGTGCCCTCACCGCGCCGCTCCCTATTTTAAGTGTTAAACAAAGCCCGGCTTAGGTCAGCTTCAGCTTGCCGGTGCTGTCGCCGAGCTTGTCATCCGAGGCGCCCGCGTGGTCGAGCATGGAGAGCCAGAGGTTGTTGATCGGCACGTTGTCCGCGTCCATGTGGCGGCCGGTGTTGATGGTGTTGCCGCCCTTGCCGAGGAGAACCAAGGGCAGGTTGTCGTGGTTGTGGCGGTTGCCGTCGCTGTTGCCGCTGCCGTAGGAAATCAGGCAGTTGTCGAGGATCGAGCCGTTGCCCTCCTGGATGGAATCAAGTTTTTGCAACAGGTAGGCCACCTGGTCGAGGTGAAAGCCATTGATCTTGGACAGCAGGTCCATCTTCTTCGGGTCACCGCCATGGTGCGAGGTGCCGTGGTGGGGCACGTCGGCATCGGCCCAGGGATACTGCTGGTTGCTGCCTTCGTCGGCAAAGGGCATGGTGATGATGCGAGTGAGGTCGGTCTGAAAAGCCAGGACCATCATGTCCAGAATGAGCTTCGCGTGCTCGGGGTAATTCGTAATGCCGGTCTTCTTGTCGTTGCCAATGGCAAAATCATCCGGGCGCACGGCCCCGGCGGGCGGCGGCGTGGGCGGCTCGGAAGCGGCACGGGCGACGCGCAATTCCAGTTCGCGGACTGCGGTCATGTATTCGTCCAGCTTTTGCTTGTCCGTCGAAGCGAGACGACCCTGCACGCGCTTCGCGTCGTTGGTGACGAAGTCGAGCACGCTCTTGCTGTCAGCCTCGCGGCGGGCGCGGGCCTCGGCGGATTCGCGGGGATCGCTGTTGGAAAAAAGCCGGTCGAACACGGACTGCGGCTTACAGTCCTTGACCATCGGGGTGTTTTCGTTGCGCCACGAGAGGTTGTGCGAATACGCGCAACTGTAGCCGTTATCGCAGGAGCCCACTTGCCGGCCTTCTTCGAGGCCGAGTTCCAGGGAGGCAAATTTGGTCAGATGGCCGATGCGCTCGGCCGCGGCTTGGTCAGCCGACTGGCCGACGTGGATGTTGACGCCTTCGGTCTTGCGCGGCTGCACCCCGGTGAGATAGGCGGCCTGGGCCCGGGCGTGATCGCCGGGACCGTCGCCATTCTGGTTGGCTTTGTCGCAAACGAGGTTGCTGATCACGAGCATCTTTTCCTTAAACGCGGCGAGCTTGCTGAGCGTCGGGGTCAATTCATAATCCGTGCCAAAAGTCGAGGGCGTCCAATTGCGCATGTCGATGCCGTTCGGCACATAGAGCCAGGCCAGGCGGCGCGGGCCGGCGGCCGCTTTGGCCACCGCGTCACTCGTCACGGCGGCAAAGGCACGGCACGGCAGCAGCGATTCGAGAAACGGCAGCGCCATGGCGGTGCCGAGACCGCGGAGAACCGCACGGCGGGACAAAGTGTGGGTATTCATGATTTGGGGAGGAGTGAGGAGGTTTCGCTGGTTTGGGCAATATCGCGCGCCGCAGTGGTGCCGCGCCGTTTCTGAAAAGCATCGCTGTGGGCAATCGCCTTGACCAGCGCGGAGAATTTGCCCCCGCCCTGTTGCAGGTCCGCCGCAATTTTATCGATCGTGCGCCGATCCGAGGGCTCCGTACCGCGTCCGAGGGCGTAAATCAGCATCTTGTCGGCCATACAATGATAAAACTGGTCCTTTTGCAGCAGCAAAATTTGCTTCAGTTCGCGGGCGCCGCTGAAGGTTTTGCCGTCGGGCAGCGAGCCGGACGGGTCGATCACGACATCATTGGCGTCCTTGTTGCGCCAGCCGCCGATGGCATCGAAATTTTCCAGACTGAAGCCGATGGCGTCCATGCGTTCGTGGCAGGCGGCGCACGTGGGGTTGGCGCGGTGCTGCTCCATCTGCTGGCGAAGCGTGCCGGTCAACTGCTTCTCCGAATCGAGCACGGGCACGTTGGGCGGCGGCGGAGGCGGCGCGGAGTCCAGCAGGTTTTCCAGGACCCATTTTCCGCGCTGCACAGGGGACGTGCGGCTGTTGTACGAAGTGATGGTGAGGATGCTGGCCTGGGTGATGATGCCGCCGCGCGGCGAATCCGGCGGGAACGTGACGCGTTGAAATTCATCCCCGGTAATGCCGTCGATCCCGTAAAACTTGGCCAGCCGTCCATTGACGAAACTGTAGTCCGCGTTGATGAAATCGAGCACATTGCGGTCCTCATCCTTGATGCTCGAGAAAAACAACTGGGTTTCCTTGAGCATCGACTCGCGCAGCTCGGCGTCGAATTGCGGATAAAGGTGCGGCTCGGGGCTGACATTATCCACCTGCCGCAGACGCAACCACTGGCCGGCAAAATTTTGCACGAGCGCCTCGGCCTTCGGGCTCTTCAACATGCGGTCGATTTGCGCGTCGAGGTTTGCGCGCAATTGTCCCTTTTCCGCGACGGCGAACAATTCGTCATCCGGCATCGAACTCCAGAGGAAGTACGACAAGCGGGAGGCCAGCTCATAGTCATTGAGCTGGTGCACATTGCCCGCCTCACCCGGTTGCGGGTCTTGCTCGACGCGGAAAAGAAAATTCGGCGAGGCCAGCACGGCCTGCAAGGCGACGGTCACGCTCTCCTCCAGCGGACGCCCGTCCGCATCCACGGAAGTCCAGAGGCCCATCAAGTCCGCCACTTCCTCCTCCTTGACCGGGCGGCGAAAAGCCTTGGTGGCAAAATTGCGAATGATTTTCTCCGCCGCTTGGGCCTTGGTCACGGTGTCCGAAGGCTGGGCGACCATCACCCGGTGGTAGCTTTCGGGCATCCGGTCCGGCGTGGGTGCGAGCGGGCCTTCCACCTCCATATAAATCACCGCCATGGTGGCATTTCCCGTAATGGACTTCGGTGTCGGGGGCCGGCCACCGCGATTGGCCGGCGGCGGCGTGCCGCGCGCAGCGGGCGGGCCGTCTTGCGCGAGCCCCGGCGTACCGGCGGCGGCAATGGGGGCAGGTTGGGCGGAAACGTCGGCGCCTTTGACATCAGCACCCGGGGCCGAGACCGCGGCATTGGCGACGGGCGGGGCATCTTGCGCTACCGCAACAGCCGCGACCGGAGCCGAAGTGGACGGAGCCACCGTGGCGGGGGCAGACGTCTCCGCCGCGCCATTGGCCGCCGGAGCGGCCGGGATGTCCACCGCGATGGCCGCAGGAGAGGCCGGGGCCGCCGCAGGCATGGGCGCCGGCGCCGGGGTTGGCGGCGGACGGCTGAGCGCCTCAAGATACTGTTCTTTCGTCGTGTTGCTGCGGAAGGAAATATAAATGCGGTGCGGGCCGGCCGTGATATGCGCCGGGACGGAGAACACGCGGGCATTGTCCACATTATTGTTAATCGAAATCGGGCTGTTGCCCACAGTATCCGTATCGATATAAAACTGCGCCTTGGCGGGGCCGTCGTTGCCCTGAACGCCGTAACCGCGAAAACTAAGCACGTAGTCGCCCTCGACCGGAAAATCGAAGTCGCCGTAAATGTTGCCGTAGTAATTAAAGACGCGGCCAATCGGATTAGGCTTGGCCCGGCCACCGCTGCGATTTTGGTTGTTGGCGACAGCCGCAGGGTCGCTTTTCGGAAAATCGCCCTCTGCCGTGGCGCCCTCGATGTGCTGCACCGGAGGCGGCTTGATCGGTTGGGCGAAGACGGCTTTCTTGAGAGACAGGGACGCCGCGGTGATGTATTTCTCAAACAAAATCGGCGCGATGGAAAGCACGTCGCCGTTGTTGTCGAACCCGTAACCGGCATCGTCCACCGGGAAAGCGTCGGCGGGATTGAAGTCAATCGCGAGCAGGTCGTGGATGGTGTTGTTGTACTCCGCGCGGTTGAGGCGGTGGAGAGTGACGCGACCCGGATCAATCGGCCCAGTCATATAAAGCCGGTTCGCGTAGCCCTCGATCCAAGTTGTGACCGTGTGATACTCGTCCTCAGTCGGGCGTTCCTCGCCTTTGGGCGGCATTTTGCGCGCCGCCAGCATTTTGAGGGCCTTCTCCAGCGTCGGCAGGTTCTTGGTCAGCGCGGCCTCGCTCGTGATATTATCGAGCCGCACGCCCGCCTCGGCGTCCTTGTCCCCATGGCAATCGACGCAATGGGCGGTAAAGAAAGGCTGAATAGTCTTCTGGAAAGCCGCAAAATCCGCGGTCTGTACCGGGGCTGCCGGAGCCGGGTTGGCCGGAGTCATCGCCGGTGCGCCATGTGCCGGGGCGGGATGCGCCAAGACCACCAAACCGCCAACGACCAAGACATGCGTCACCCGGCAGAATAGTCGCCACGAAAAGCCGACCAATTCTTTAGCCTCTGGGTGGGGTGTGCCGGGGCCGGGCATAAAACGCTGAATGCAATTCAAGGTCATAGTATGGAGGGAGACAAGCAAGATTTACTAAATAAAACGCCATTCGCAGGCTTGCCACGTGAAGAAGATTTTGCTGAAAACGCTGCTCACCCCTTTATGAAACCTCAAACACCCCTGATATTCCTCCTTTTCGTCGCTTTGGCGGCTGGCTTCGGTGCCTGCGCCAGCAGCCCGGCTCCCGCAGTCAAAACAAACGCCTCCGCTCCCACTCCGGCCACTGCGCCCGTGGCGGCCAAGCCGGCCCCTGCGGCCCCACCGGCGGCGGCGGTCAAGGCCAGTCCCGCCGTTGCGGCCACTCCGGCGGCTCCGGTCGCAGCCACTCCGGCGGCTGCTGTTGCAACCACGGTGGATTTCCAAAAGCAGATTCAACCTATTTTTGCAGAATATTGCTACAAATGCCACGGCCTGGGCAAACAAAGCGGCGGCGTGCGCCTCGACGTCCGCGCGAATTTAATCAAAAACGTGACTCCAGGTGACCCGTCCAAGAGTAACATTTACCGCGCCATCACCCGCTCGATGGGCGCCAGCGACCACATGCCGCCCGTCAGCCAGGACCAGCCGGAGGACGAGGACATTGCGCTCATCAAGCAGTGGATTCTCCAAGGCGCCGCCGTGCCGGAAGGCACTTAGGCCGTGGCGAGACCGGTGATTTTGAGGGCATACCCGTGCTCGCACGGTTTTTGCGCGGGCAGTTGCACCGTGAGGCCGGTGGCATCGTGCTTCCAGTCTAGCTTGCCCGGATAGCCGAGCAGCGCGACGTTTTCAATTTTTCCGACGACGTTCGGACTGCTGGCGGCCAGCGGGGCGACGACGATTTCCTTCTCCGGCCAGCCCATGAAAAACGCGTAGAGCGTGTTGCCCTTCGTCGTAAAGCGCACCTCCTCGGCAGTGAAGTCCTTGCGACTGTTTTCATTAAACTGCTGGCCGGGCACGGGCTTGAGGTCCGCGCCGGGCCCCGTGCCGAAAATTTTCCACGGGCGCGTGGAGTGAATCGCCTCGCTGTTCACCGCCATCCACGCCGTGATGCTCTCGAGGATCGCCAATTCCTTGGCGTCCAACATGCCGTTGTTGGGGAGCGGGAAATTCAGCAGGAGGTTGCCGTTGCGGCTGACGATGTCCACCAGCATGTCGACCACACTCTTGGGCGTTTTGTAGCGGGCGCGGGTGTCGTAGTGCCAGTTGCCGACGCAGGTGTCCGTCTGCCACGGGCGCGGCCAAATGCCGTCCACCACGCCGCGCTCGACATCGAGCACGCACATGCCCGTGGCGGCATCAGCCCGGCTTTTGCTATTATAAATAGCGTCCACTTTGCCGCCATTGCGGCGCGCACTGGTGTTATAGTGATGAGCGACGAGCGCGAGGCCGGCGTCGCCGAAAGGAATCCCTCCATCGGTGTAGAGCAAATCCGGCTCGTATTGCGTGATCACGTCCAGTATGCGGGCGAAATAGTTGTCCCGCCAGGACTGCGGGCCTTCGACACTCATGGCAATTGAGCCCTTCGCCGGGGCCGTCACCACTTTTTTCACGAAGTCCGCCGGCATCGGCCCGTAGTCGTGATACAAGTCGGCCCACTGGGGATCCTGGCCATCATACGGCACCCCCGCGAGCGGCCCCGCCTTGTCGCTGCCGTGCGCCGTCCCATACCAACAAAAGCTATTAGATAAGTGCTCGCTGACGCCGAAACGCAGGCCCTGCTTTTCCGCCGCCTTTTTAAACAGCCCGACGATGTCCTTTTGCGGGCCGCTTTTCGCCGCATTCCAGCGCGGCTGGTACTTCGAATTCCACATATCGAAGTTGTCGTGGTGCACGCCCATGCTGACAAAATACTTCGCGCCCGCCTTCTTATAAAGTCCCAGCAGATAATCGGCGTCGAATTTGTCGGCCTTCCACGATTTGATGACGTCAACAAAGCCGGTCTTCGAAGGATGGCCGTAGTGTTCCAAGTGATGTTTATATTGCGCCTCCCCTTCGACATACATGCGGCGCGCATACCAGTCGCCGTATTCCGCGGCGGATTGCGGCCCCCAGTGCGCGAAGATGCCGAACTTGGCATCCCGGTACCACTCGGGCGCGACATAGGCACTCAGTGATGCGCGGCTGGCGGAAAAGGGACCGGGCGGAATCTGCGGCGCGGGGCCGTAGTTTGGGGGCGGACCACCCGCGGCAGCCAGGAGGCGCGATTGCCAGAGCGGCGCCGTCAGGCCTGCACCGGCGGCGAGGGTGGATGATTTTAGAAAGGCGCGGCGGGTGGAGGGGATTTTCATGGAAGGGAGCTTGTTACCTGGGGATGCCATCGTACCAACCTCATCGAGCAACCCGCCGGTAAATTTATTTCAACTTCAGGCCGGTGATTTTCAACGCGTAGGCGAAGTCGCAGGGCTTTTCCGCCGGGAACTTCACCTTCAAGCCTTCGGCGTCCTGGGTAAACGGCAGGCTGCCGGCATGGCCGAGCAGTTCGACTTTTTCAATCTTGCCCGCCGGCAAATCTTTTGCGCCCGTGGCGAGTGATTTTACGGTCACCGTCCCGTCAGTTGGCCACTCCATGACCGTGGCATAAAGCGTATCGCCGTGCTTGGTGAAGCGGATGTCCGAGGGTTTGTAACCGTTGCGCGGCATGCCGCCCCCGCCCACGCCATTGCCGCTCATGCCCTGCCCATTGGTACGGCCCGCAAAATTTCCGGAGGCGCGAATATTCACCATGGCCGCCGCATCGGCGTCCGCCACGGGGCCTTCGCCAAATTTCACCCAAGGGCGCGTGGAGTAAATGGACTCCCCATTCACGTCCAGCCAGTGGCCAATCGCCAGCAGCACATCCTGCTGTTCCTGCGGGATGGTGCCGTCGGCCTTGGGCGAGATGTTGAGCAGGTAATTGCCGTTCTTGCTGACATTCTCGATGATCCGGTAAACATACCCGCTGGGCGGGCCGGGCTTGATGCCTTCAACATAGCCGAATTTATCCTGGATGGGATCATCCGGCTGCCAGACCCAGTCAGTCAATTCCATCGGGGCGCGGCCCTCGCGTTCGTAGTCCATGATTTGGCCTTCGACCCACGCGGCGGTTTTGGCGCTGATGCCCACTTCCTTGCCCCACTCCTTGGCGCGGTTGAAATAGTAGGCGGCCACGCGGATTTTGAGCGGATCCCACGCGTGGTCGGTGTTCATGTCGAACCAAAGTATATCCGGATGATATTTATCAATCGTTTCGATGCGCTTGGCCACCCAGTCGTGCATGAACTTGGTCCGGGCCTCCGGGCTGCGGTCGGCGACGCTGTAAAAGGCGGCCCACTGCGGGTCGTATTGGTCGCTGCCCGGCAACGGGGGAATAAACATGAAATGGAAACTGGAGTGATCGGAAATCCCGGTGTGCAAGCCAACTTTTTCGACGGCCTTGATCAGGTCGCCATCCAAGTCGCGATGCGGCCCGTAGTTTTTCGCGTTGTAGGGATTGATGGCGCTGTCCCAATTGGAAAAGCCGTCGTGATGTTCGCCCGGGGCGATGACATATTTCGCTCCGGCTTTTTTGAACAGCGCGGCCCACGCATCCGGGTCCCACTTGGCGGCGGTGAACATCGGCAAAAAGTCCTTGTAGCCAAATTTTGTCGGCGGCCCAAAGTGCTCCGTGTGCCACTGCATGACCCCGGCATTGCCACCATACATATAGCGAACGTACCACTCGCTGGCATGGGCTGGCACGGAGTAGATGCCCCAGTGCATCATGATGCCGAATTTGCCGTCCCGGAACCATTCGGGATCCTGGTAGTTCTGCGCGATGGAATCCCACGATTCCTTAAACGGGCCGGCCGGGGGCGGCGGAATGTCCTTGAGCGCGGCTGACACCATCTCGGGCGTATCGCGCCGGCTCGGGGCGTCCGCGCCGGCAGCGGCGGCGGCGACGGCGGGTTCCTCGACGCCCAACGGCGTGGCCGTGGACGGCGCGGCGCCCGCGGCAGGCGTAGTCGACTGGGCTCCAAAAACCGCGCTGGCGGTGAGGGCGAATAAAAAGACGGGGAGTTTCAATTTCATGGGGTACAGGGTAGAATTGACTAATACTATCTTAATCCCTCAGGATGGAGAATGCTTATTGATGGCAAATCCATGTCTAAAGTTGTCCAAAGGAGAACACGGCTAAACATTTCCGACAAAAAGCCAGCTTTCGCAAAAGGCCGCCATCAAGGGAGGTTCAGCGAAAACGCCGTGCGGCCCAGAAAGGGGCCGCTTCTTCCTCCTTGCGTCACTCCAAACTAATTCTAAAGTGACTAACATCGGATTTCCGACTCTTGCCCCCACGGCAACTGCTGTTCACCCCTAGTTTAGGAAAGGCACCCCTCATGAACTCGATTAATTCCGCGCGTCTGCGCCGCTGGTCGGCCTTGGCCTTGGCTATCGCCACCCTGCACCCTTCCCTCCGCGCCGCCGAGGTGGCCGCGCCGGTCGTCGCCAAACCTGACCTCAAGACTCCCGTCACCGTCACCGACAATGGCACCAGTTGGGTGCTCGACAACGGCATCATCAAAGCCACGGTCGCGAAAGGCAACGGGCGCCTTTCCTCGCTGATGTATCAGGGCACGGAGACCAACAGCCGCAATTCCGAAGGCTGGGAGCAATATCCCTCCGGCACGATTACGCAGACGCTGACGATTGATCCGGCGAAAAACAACGGCGAGCGCGCCGAAGTGGCCGTGAAGGGCGTGAATGGCCGCATGGACATTGAAGTGCGCTATACTTTGGAACGCGGAGTCAGCGGCTTTTACACCTACGCGATTTACTCCCATGGCGCGGATTATCCCGCGGCGGGCGAGGGCGAAAGCCGTTTCATCAATCAGTTGACCCCGAACTTCGATTGGCTGTCGGTGGACGCCGACCGCAACATGGCGATGTCCAGCAACGCGGACACGCGCGGGGGCGTTGTCATTCATGCCAAGGAGCAGCGCATCTTGAACACGGGCATTTACAAAAATTCCGTGGAGCACAAATACAGCTATTGCGCGCGCATGTACGAGCTGCCCGCCTACGGCTGGTCCAGCATCAAGGACCATGTCGGCGTCTGGTTCATCAATCCCTCCAACGAATACTTGGGCGGCGGGCCCACGCGCATCGACCTCGTTTGCCACATGGGCGCCACGATGCTCGACTACTGGACGTCCGGCCACTACGCCGGCGGCGCCGAGTGCAATGTGCCCACCGGCCAAGTCTGGAACAAAGTCGTCGGCCCGATTTTCGTTTACTACAATTCGCTGCAAAAATTTGATACGCCCTCCCAGGCCAGCCTTGACAAGCTGGCCGCCACCGAGGGCGACCCCGTCATCCCCGCTGCGTGGACGGCCAACGCGAATGCACTCTTCAACGACGCGCTCGCCGAGGCCAAGAAAATCCAGGGCCTGTGGCCGCTCGCGTGGGTGGACGGCGTGGACTACCCGCAAAAGGCCGGGCGCGCCACGGTCACCGGTCAGGTCGTGCTCAATGACCCGCAAGCGTCTTCGACCAAGCTGCCGCATTTGAACATCGGCTTGACGCATCCGGATTTCGTCGGCGCGGGCGGGGCCTTTGCCCAACGTTCGGGCAACGGCAATCTCGTCACTTGGGCGCACGACGCGAATTACTACCAGTTCTGGAGTAAGGGCAACGAGAACGGCCAGTTCTCCATCGCGAATGTCCGCCCGGGCACCTACACGCTGCACGCGTTTGCCGACGGCGTGTTGGGCGAACTCGCGCAGGCCAACATCACCGTCACCGCCGGCCAGAATCTGGACCTCGGCAAAATCGAGTGGAAGCCCGTGCGTTACGGAACCCAGCTCTGGGACATCGGTTATCCCGACCGCACCGGCGGCAAATTCTTTAAGGGCGACGGCGCCAACTATTGGCTCTGGGGCTGGCCCCTGCGCTATGCGCTGCTGTTCCCGAACGACATTACCTACACTATTGGCAAGAGCGATTACCACAAGGACTGGTTCTTCGAGGAAGTGCCGCACGCGGAGAATTTGTCGTTCGTGAATCCCGCCGCCAAAGACCCCGCCAACCAGCGCTTCGGCTGGGTCAAGGGCGAGTCCCAGACCGATTATCCGGCCACCGATCAAACCGGACCCTGGCGCGTTTACGGACGCGGCCGGGCCACCACCTGGACTATTAAATTCAACGTGGACAAAGCCACGCAAGGCGCGGCGGTCTTGCGTCTCGCGCTCGCCGGGGCTGACGGCGGCGGCGGCCTGACCATCGGCGTCAACGGCCAGGAGGTCGGCACCGTCCGGCCCACGGCCACAAACGCCCTGCGTTACAACACGGACATGGGCATGTGGCAGGAAAAGAATCTAACCTTCGATGCCTCGCTGCTGAAGCCGGGCGAAAACACCATGACCCTCACGGTGCCAGCTGGGGAAGTCACCTCCGGCGTCGTTTACGATTACCTGCGCCTCGAGTTGAATGAGGCTTACAAGGCCGACGGCACGCCCATCACCCCGCCGAAGACTTAGGCCGGCTTGCTGGCACCGGTTTTGTTAAGCGCGTTTGGAGACTGGGCCAGGCCCGGTCTCCGCCAAAGGCTTGTCGTTATGCAAATTTTTCCCCATTAAATATCCATGCCCACCCCACCCCGCCGGAGTTCCTTTAGTCTTAACTGGCTGCTTCCCCTTTTAGGGTTGGCCGTGCTCACCGCTCGCGGCGCCACTTCCGCCGCCTACCAGCCGCCCGCATCACCGCGCGCCACGTATAATTTCAATCCCGGCTGGAAATTCATGCGCCAGGACGTGCCCGGCGCCGAGGCCGTGAATTTCGACGACGCGCAGTGGACCAATGTCAGCCTGCCGCACACGTGGAACGACGTGGACACCTACCGCGCGCTCATCAGCCATCCCGCCGGGGACATCGGCGACCCGTACCGTGGCATCGGCTGGTATCGCAAACACTTCAAAGTGCCGGCCGGAGCCGAGGGCCAGAAGGTTTTCCTGGAATTCGAAGGACTCAAGCAGGCCGCGCGCTTTTACCTCAATGGCCAGCCGCTCGGCAAATATGAGAACGGCATCAGCGCGTGCGGGCTGGACCTCTCCAGCCTGGTGAAATATGGCGGGCAGGACAACGTGCTAGCCGTAAAAGTGGATAACACCATCGACTACAAGGAGGAAGCCACGGGCACCGAGTTCGAGTGGAAGAACAGCAACAGCAACCCGAATTTCGGCGGACTGGTCCGCGACGTGTGGCTGCATGTCGCCGGGTCAGTGTACCAGACCCTCCCACTCTATGAGAATTTGCAGACGACCGGCGTTTACATTTACGGCCAGAATTACGACATCAAAGGCAGGACCGCGGATGTCCATATCGAGTCCCAGGTGCGCAATGATTCCGCCGCCAGCGCTGCGATTGCCCTGTCCGCCGTGGTGGTCGATGCCGACGGCGTGGTGCGCGCGAAATTTGACGGTGGCTCCAAGAACCTTGCCCAAGGCCAGACCGACACCTTGACCGCCACGGGTCCGCTGACCAATGCGCGTTTTTGGGATTTGAACGATCCCTATCTCTACGACGTTTATTCCATTTTGAGCGTCAACGGCAAGGTCGCGGACGTGTGCAAAATTCAGACCGGCTTCCGCAAGGCCGAATTCCGGGCGGGCGCAGGCACGGGCGGCGTCTGGCTGAACGACCACTTCGTCTGGCTCACCGGCTATTCGCAACGCTCCGTCAACGACTGGCCGGGGCTCGGCCAGGCTTATCCCGACTGGATGCACGATTTCAACGCCGCACTGTTGCGCGCCAGCAACGGCAATTACGTCCGCTGGATGCACATCTCCCCCCAGCGCGTGGACGTCACTTCCTGCGACAAATACGGTATCGCGAATGTCTGCCCGGCGGGCGACGGCGAGCACGAGACCTTCGACCGCCAATGGGACCAGCGCATGGAGGTCATGCGCGACGCCATGATTTATTTCCGCAATCACCCGAGCATCCTTTTCTGGGAGGCGGGCAACGCCGGCATCAACGCCGCCCACATGGCCCAGATGGTGGCCTTGCGCAAGGAATTCGACCCGAACGGCGGACGCACCGTCGGCTGCCGCTCGCTCCGTGATCCGGGCGCCGTCGCCGTGGCCGAATATTTCGGCGTCATGCTCGGCGGCCCGTACTCCGACCAGGCTCGCGATTTGGCCCCAATGATTGAGACGGAGGACTTCCGCGACGAGGGCCCCCGTGGCATTTGGGACGATTATTCGCCGCCCCATTTCGGATTCAAGAAGGGTCCCAACGACAGTTATAACTGGAATGCCGAAACCTTCAGCCTCGCCGGAGTTCGCCGCTATTACAATTTCGTCACCAATCGTATTGATAATCCCGATCCCGCGCACTCCAAATGGGCCGCCTACGCCTCGATTTACTGGTCAGACTCTGATGCGGACGGCCGCCAGCAGAGCACGGAAGTGCTCCGCGTCAGCGGCAAGGTGGACGGCGTGCGTTTGCCCAAGGAAATCTTTTTCGCCTCACGAGTGATGCAAAGCCCCACGCCGGATCTTCATATTCTCGGTCACTGGAATTATCCTGCCGACACGAAGAAGACCGTCTATGTCATCGCCAGCATTTGCGACGCCGTCGAATTGTTCGTCAATGGAAAGTCTTTGGGCGTCAATCAAGCGCCGCAAAGCGGTTATATTTACGCGTTTCCAGACGTGGCGTTTGCGCCCGGCTCGATCAAAGCTGTCGCCACTAAGGGCGGCAAAGTCGTCGCCCAGCAAGAAATCAAAACCGCCGGCGAGCCCAAGAGCCTCAAACTCACCGTTTACACCGGGCCGCAGGGCTTGCAGGCCGATGGCGCCGACGTGGCCCTGATCGATTTTGAAGTCGTGGACGCCCAGGGCAACCGCTGTCCGACCGATGAAGCCCGCGTGGACTTCGCCGTGGACGGCCCGGTGGTCTGGCGCGGCGGCTTTTGCAGCGACAAGCTCAACACGACCAACAATCTCTATCTCGACACCGAATGCGGCATCAACCGCGTGGCGATTCGATCGACGCAAAACCCCGGAACCATCACCCTCACCGCCACGCGCCCGGGCCTCGCGCCCGCGACCGTGCAAATTCCCTCGCATGCGTTCGCGGTCAAAGACGGCCTGAGCACCTCCTTCCCGCCGGCCTATTCTGGTCTAACGCAAACGATTGCCCATTTGGTGCCGTAAGGCGCATTCGCTGCAGCCGGGCCATTTTGCGCGCTTGAACCGGCGGCGGGAATTGTGTTTACTGCGCGGCAGGATTTCCCCTCCTGGGCCGCCCCTTTTTGAACTCCGCTAGTCCCCTGTTTATTGTCGATGCGCCTCCCCTTGCCCGTCTTTATTCTCGCGTTGGCGCCACTGGCCCAGGGCGCCTCAACCCCTGACGCCGCCAGCCAGGCCTTTGAGCAGACTTTTCAGGACACGGTGCATCCGTTTATCCAAACCTATTGCCTTTCCTGTCATAGCGGCGAGCAAGCGAAGGCGGAGTTGGATTTAACCGCTTACGGCAATCTCGCGTCCGTCACGGGTGATTTCAAGCGCTGGAATCTCATCCTTGAACGGCTCAAGGCGAAGGAAATGCCGCCCAAGGAAGCCCCACATCAACCGTCGGCGGACGAACGGCAGGCGGTGCAGGAGTGGATTGCGGCGGTCAATGCCGAGGAAGCCCAACGCCGTGCCGGCGACCCGGGCCTCGTGCTGGCCCGGCGGTTGAGCAACGCCGAATACGATTACACCATCCACGACCTCACCGGCGTGGACCTGCGTCCGACCAAGGAATTTCCGGTGGACCCGGCCAACCAGGCCGGTTTCGACAATTCGGGCGAATCCCTCGACATGTCGCCCGCACTCTTCAAAAAATATTATCAGGCGGCGCGGGACGTGGCCGACCATGTCGTGCTGGAGCCGGACGGCCTGGCCTTCGCGCCCAATCCGATGCTCGATGAATCGGACCGCGACAAATATTCCGTGCTGCGGATTGTCGATTTCTACCAGCGCCAGCCCACGGATTTCGCCGCTTACTTTTTCGCGGCCTGGCGGTTTCAGCATCGCGCCGCCTTGGGCCAGCCGGAGGCCACGCTGGCCGAGATCGCGCGCGACTGCAAAGTCAGCCCCAAGTATTTGTCCACCGTCTGGGATTTATTGAGCGATCCGGCCGAGCAAGTCGGCCCACTGGCCAAGTTGCAAGCCCGCTGGCGCGCGCTCCCCGCCCCCGGCGACACTGACCCCTCCGCCCTGCGCGCCCGCACCGAGGAAATGCGCGATTTCGTCGTCAACCTGCGCGATAAAATCATTCCGGACGTGCCGAACATCAGTGCGCCGGGGCTCGGGCCCGGCTCGCAACCGATGGTTTTGTGGAAAGACAATCAAATGGCCGCGAATCGCCGCACCTACGATCCCGCGTTGCTACAACCCAGCGCGACGCCGCCCGCGCCGGAAACGATTTCAGCGGTCGCTGAAACGGCACCCGCGCCTGCTACGGCGCCAGCGACTCCTGCGGTCTCAACAACTCCGACTGCGGTTAATGTGCTCGCGGCCGCGCAGGGCGAAGGCGTCGCGAAGGTCAATCCGACGCCTGCGTTTAATGCCAAACTGCCCAGCGGCCTCGGCCTCCCGGTCGCGCCCGTGGCCAAAACCGCGGCGGATGGCCGGCCTCTTTCCGCCCTGGAAATTGCCGATTTGGCGCTGGCCGCCCAACCCGCGCGCAAGGCCGGCGGCCCCCTGCCGAAAACGCCGGACATCGTGAAGTTTGGCGGCGTGTTTCTCGAAGCGCCCGTCACCACCACCAATGCCTCCGCCACCGCGCGCATGGCGCTGGCCAAGAAGCACGCGGGCGAACCCGACCCCGACCTTTACGTGCCGGAAGACCCGGCGCAACGCGCCCGCTACGAGGCCGCTTTTGCCAAATTTGCCGAAGTGTTTCCCGATGCCTTTTACATCAGCGAACGCGCGCGGGTTTACCTGGATCCCGAAGTGGAGGAGTCGCTCGAAGGCCGTCTGCTCAGCGCGGGCCTGCACAGCCAGACGGGCTATTTCCGCGACGACGGCCCGCTCTACGAGATGATTTTGGATGATGACGCTAAGCGCGAACTCGACCATCTCTGGAACGTCTTTGAATTCAATGCCGCCATCCCGGCGCGCATGCACGTCAGTTTTCTTTTTGCCGAACGGGATTCGTTTCGCGACAGCGCCTTCGACCAATATCGTCCCGAGAACAAAGCCGTCACTTCCCAGGAAATGATAAAATCCCTGGCTGACATCCTCCTCGCCAAGGCGCAGGAAGGCCGGGTGACGCCGGTAGCCCTGCAAGCGGTGAAGGACCACTTCGACCGTGTGGCCTCGGACAACCGCTGGCTCGAGGAAACACGCGTGGCGGCGGAACCGGTGCATTTGCAGGCTCTCCTCACATTTGCTGAACGCTCGTATCGCCGTCCCCTCACCGCCGCGGAACGCGCGGACATTCTGAGCTTTTACAAACAGGATCGCACGGAGAACGGCGCCGAGCACGAAGACGCCATCCGCGATTCCCTGGTGCGCGTGCTGATGTCCCCGTATTTTCTTTATCATCTCGAACTCGATTCCAACCAGGCGGTGGGACAGCCGGCCAGCCGCTCCACCGCGATTACGCCCAAGGGCATTCCCATTTCGATGGCCCAAGGCGGCACTACGGCGGGCACTGCCCCGGCGAGTACGCCGCCGGCTTTCGCTCCGCCGGCGAATACCCGGCCGCTTTCGGACTATGAATTGGCCAACCGGCTCAGTTATTTCCTGTGGTCGTCTATGCCCGATCAAGAACTCCTGGCCCATGCCGCCGCCGGCGATTTGCATCAACCCGAGGTCTTGCTCGCCCAAACCCGTCGCCTGCTGCAAGACGGGCACATCCAAAATTTCGCGGTCGAATTTGGCGGCAACTGGCTCGATTTTCGCCGCTTCGAGGAACACAACGCCGTCGATCGCGACCGTTTCCCGGCCTTCACGAACAACTTGCGCGAGGCGATGTTTCAGGAGCCGGTGCACTTTCTGGTCGATCTGGTGCAGGCGGACCGCCCGGTGCTTAATTTGCTCTATGCCAATTACACGTTTGTGAACCCCATCCTGGCGCAGCATTACGGCATTCCCAACGTGAATGGCGCGCCGGACCAGTGGGTCCGCGTGGACGATGCGAGCGCCTACGGGCGCGGCGGACTTTTGCCGATGGCGGTGTTTCTCACCGTGAATTCGCCGGGCTTGCGCACCAGCCCGGTGAAACGCGGCAACTGGGTCGTGCGCCGCCTGCTCGGCGAAAACATTCCCGCGCCCCCGCCCAACGTGCCCGTGCTGCCGGCCGATGAGGCCCAACTCGGCAATCTCACCCTGGCGCAAACGCTCGCCCGGCACCACACCGATCCGAATTGCGCGAGCTGCCATGAAAAATTCGATTCCTTCGGCCTCGTGTTCGAGGGCTACGGGCCGGTCGGCGAGGCGCGGACGAAAGACCTCGCGGACCACCCGGTGGAACTCAAGGCCACGTTCCCCGATGGCACGGAGGAAAGCGGCGTGGCCGGTTTGCGTGATTATATTAAAACCAAAGTGCAGAACGAATTTGTGGACAATCTTTGCCGCAAATTGCTCTCCTACTCGCTGGGCCGCACGCTCCTGCCCTCGGATGATTTGCTGGTGCAGGACATGCGCGCCCGGCTCGCGTCCAGCGATTACCGGTTCAGTCCGCTGGTGGAAGCCATCGTCACCAGCCCCCAATTTCTCACCAAGCGCGCGCCCGCCGGCGAGCCCGTCCGCACCGCCATGAGCAATTAACCGGGAATAATCCACCCCGCTTGCCCTTTTATCTTTGTCACTCCGCTGTTCTCATTTAACCTAATCTGTCACGGCCATGCACACCGACCACGAGCACTCGCACGACGAAAACGCCCTGCCGCTTTTTAATCGCCGCCTGAAGCCGTACGTGCAGCCGTCGCGGCCGGAGATGCTTGCCCGCCGCCGGTTTCTGCGCGGTGCCGGGGTGATGATGGCGCTGCCGTTTCTCGATTCGCTTTCGGTCTTTGGCGCCGACTCCACGACTGTTGCTCCGGCTGGTGCAGGCGCTGCGACCGTCCCGGCACGCCCTTATCCGCAGCGTCTAGCGATAATTTTCCAAGGCAACGGCGTCAATCCCGACCACTGGTGGGCCAAGGGCGCGGGCGACACGATGGAATTGAGCAAAACCCTCGAACCGCTCACGCCGCATCGCAAAAAGCTCAATGTCATCAGCGGCCTCTTCAACCCTCCCGCCGTGGGCGTGGGCATTCATCCCGGGCAAACCGGCAACATCCTTTCCGGCATGCCGCTGATGAAAGGCGCCGTCTTGCGCGGCGGCATCAGCATGGACCAGGTCCTGGCGAACCGCATCGGCCAGGAAACGATGCAACCCAGCCTCATCCTCGGCTGCGAACAGCCGATGACCGGCTACCATGAGACGAATTTCTCCCTCGCCTACAGCTCGCATATTTCCTGGCAGAGCCCGGATTCGCCCGTGCCCATGGAGGTCTATCCCGCGCTGGCGTTCGACTGCCTCTTTGAAAACCAGGGCAACAAACGCATGCAAAGCGTCCTCGACCGCGTGATGGACGACGCCGCCACCGTCAGCCGTAAAATCAGCGCCGAGGACAACCAGAAGCTCGACGAATTTCTCACCAGCGTCCGCGAAGTGGAGAAACGCGTCGACCACATGCGCAGCGAGCAGGTCAAGGCCGCCGCCAACGCCCAAGGCCAGGGCCAGCCGCTCATCGCCATGAACCGGCCCGACAACGGCCTGCCCGAGGACATTCGCGAGCACATGAAACTGATGTGCGACATCGTCGCCCTCGCCTTTCAGACCGACAAGACGCGTCTCGCCACCCTCGTGCTCTGCCGCGACCTGTCCGGCTTGTTCTATCCCTTCCTCAACGTGCGCAAGACCCACCACACCGCGTCGCACGACGATCTTTCAGAAGACTACGAAAAGATTGTGCGCTATTACGTGGGCAATTTCGCCTACCTGGCCGCGCGGCTCGATGCGATGCCCGAAGGCGACGGCACGGTGCTGGACAACACCTGCCTCGTATACCTTTCCAGCATGTTCTCCGGCTCGCGCCACGACAACACCAAGCTGCCCATCCTTACCCTCGGCGGACTCGGCGGCACATTGGAGACGGGCCGCACCCTTGAATTCAGCGACAAGGGCGATGAAAGCCGGAAACTTTGCAGTTTCTACCTTTCGCTGATGGACCGGATGGGCGTGCGTCTCCCGCGCTTTGGCGATGCGGACACCCGCCTGAGTGGAGTCTAATTGCTCGGCCTGCAGGAAAAACGCCTGGGTTTGCAGCCAAGTCCGCCTTTGCGGGGTTTCACCCTTGCTCGCTCTTAACCTCCTGGTGGCACTCCACTGCGCTTGCGGACGGGCCTTGGGCCGGTTAAGCAGTTCCTCTGCTTCGGATGAATAACCCCACTTCCGCCTCCGCCAAATCGACCGGCCATTTTCAGTTGCCGGCGTGGATTGACCGTCCGGTCGCGGTCATTGCCGCGCTGCCGTTTATCTGGACGATGTGGCAATCCCTGCAACAGGACCCGATACCCGTCGAAAGCTTTTTGCTGTGCGCCAACCTTGGGCTGATGGCCCTGACCATGGTGACGCGCCGCGCGCCCACGCGCGTGACGACCAACCCGTGGTTCTGGCTGCTGGCGTTGGTGGCCACTTACTGGCCGTACCTCACGGAAGATATCTACACATCACTCGTGGCCAACTATTGGCCGAGCCTGCCGCCTTATCTTTATGAACTCGGTGCTCCGCTGGTATCGCATTTCTGGTCCGAAAGCGTTTCCATTCTCGGTTTTCTCATCTGCATCTGGGCGCGCGTGTGCCTGGGGCGCAACATCGGCTTCGTGCCGGCCGAACGCAAAATTGTCACGACCGGCGTGTACGGCTGGGTGCGGCACCCGGTATACACCGGCTTGTTTTTGGTGATTATCGGCAACCTGCTCGTCTATTTCTCGTGGAACAATTTCGTGCTGACTGCAATTTGGATGGGCCTGTGGATCATCAAAACTTTCGTCGAGGAAAACTTTCTGCGCAAAAATCCCGCCTATGCCGAGTATATGACGAAAGTCCGCTGGCGCTGGGTGCCGTATTTGGCGTAAAAACTCCAGCGGCCTTAATTGGCACCGGGTGCCGGAATGGCGGCAGGGGCGGATTCACCGGCGGCCGCGGCGGGTTTGGCCGCGGCCGGGGGCTCGAACATCACATCGAGCACGCCAGCATTGTAAGTCACCTGGTTGATTTTGCCATCGAGCAATTTTCCGCCGTTGACGAAGACCTCAAAGTGCGACGGCTCGTCGACGCCATTCACGGTCATCCACTCCTTGACTTGAATGACATAGAGGCACGGGACGCCGTTCTCGTCGTATTGGATTTGAATGCGGTCGGCCCGTTGCGTGTCCGGATCGATGAGCACCTCCACGCGCATGTTGTTGGGCAAAGTCCCGAGGACCCGGTTGTACTCATCCTGGTCGTCGCTTACATGCGCGATCTCGCGCAGGGTGTGCGGGCTGTTGATCAGTTCAAAAATCACGCCGCAATACAGAGCTTCGCGTTCAATCGCCTTTAATTGCTCCGGCCCCAGGCTCTCGGGGGCCTGGGCGCCTGCCGCTCCCACCCAGCGCCAACCGCGGTCGCCATTGGCCAGGACGGTCGCTTCCTCCTGCGCCGGGCCCGCACGCATGGTCAGCCGAATCTTGTCGGGCGGCCGCTTGACCATGGTGAAATTCAAAACACTTCCATTGGCCATCGTCACGTTGCCCTGCACCTGGAGGCCGCGCACGTCCTGCAATTTGTCGAGCCCGCCGTTGTGGCTGAGGTAATCCCACATAATCGGCCCATACGACACCGCGCTGGCCGGGCCGTGGTTGTTCATGGTGTAGATCGACGGCGAACGCGTTGGCGCGCCCGGCGGTTTCGCCTCCGGCGCAGGCGCCGGTGCGGGCCGCGCGGCGGACGCAGGCCGCGGGGCAAATTCGGGGGTCTTGGACCTGGGCAGGGAAGACATGGATCCGTCGGGATAGTTGATCACGGGCTGGCGCCATTCGTCCAACAAGTGCGGCCAGCGCCACGGGTAAACGGCGTCAGTGAAGGTAAGGCCCGCCTCCGGCACCAATTGCTGCGCCCACAACACCGCCGTGAGCACCACGGCGATCGGCAGGAACGCGCCGAGCATCACCACCAGCGCCAGCAACCTCCCCGGGCGAAAGAGAAAGACGCTTTGACGCGTGTCCGCATTGCGCAAAATGGTGCAGCTCTCAAAAAACAAATGCAGATCGGCCTGCTGCTGGCGGGTGCGGGCGAACTCGAATTTCATGTATCCAGCCGTTTAACATAAACGCCGCCCCGCCGCGAGGCGATTTGAAACGTGACGCCCAGTTCCGCCGCGCATCCCGGTTCGCTCCTTGACTTGCCCGGCGAAAACGACAGACTTTTTCCCCTTCATCACCCGCGCACTTCGAGGCCTTCCCAACCCCGCCCGCGCCCGCCCGCCGACCTCCCTTTTTCACTCTCCCTGACGCCGCCGGTGCGGCCCGCGACATGCAACTGAAGGACACGCTCAATCTGCCCAAGACGGAATTTCCGATGCGGGGCAACCTCACCGCCCGCGAACCCGCCCGCCTCGCCCACTGGGAAAAACTCGGTTTATACGCCCGGCTTCAGGCGAAAAACGCCGCCGCGCCCAGCTTTGTGCTGCACGACGGCCCGCCCTTTACCAATGGCGATGTGCACATTGGCACCGCGTTGAACAAACTGCTAAAAGACATCGTCCTGCGTTACAAGACCGAGCGCGGCCACCGCACGCCCTACGTCCCGGGCTGGGACTGCCATGGCCTGCCCATCGAGCACAAGGTCGCGAAAGAATTGCGCGCCGCCGGCAAAACCCTGAGCGCCGCGGAATTGCGTGAGGAATGCAAAAAGTTTTCCGAGCGTTACATGGAAAAACAGCGCGGGCAGTTCCAGCGCCTCGGCGTGCTCGCCGACTGGGAGCACGAATACAAGACCATGGCCAAGGAGTACGAAGCCGCGGAATTGCGCGCGTTTGCCCAGTTCGTCGAAACCGGCCTCATCTACCGCAGCAAGAAACCCGTTTACTGGTCGATCCCCTGCGAAACCGCCCTCGCCGAGGCCGAAATTGAATATAAGGACCATGTCAGTCCTTCGATTTACGTGAAGTTTCCGGTGTCGGCCGAAGAGGCGCAGAAATTCGGCTTGCCCACGGACAAACCGTTGTCGGTGGTTATCTGGACGACCACCCCGTGGACACTGCCGGCGAATCTCGCGATCGCGGTGCAACCTAACGAAACCTATGTCGTATATAGCGATGGCAAGGAAAGCATCCTTGTTGCGAAAAAACTGATGTTGGATTTTGCAGCCAAAACCAATTTTGACTCCGTGCGGTCAACCGATGAAAAGAATCTTCATCCTGGATTCATCTTTGAAATCAACGGAGCAAAACTCGAACACCTTAAAGCCCGCCATCCTTTCATTAACCGGCCCTCGCCAATTCTTTTGGCCGAGTATGTGACGACGGACACTGGCACCGGTTGCGTGCACACCGCGCCGGGCCACGGCCTCGAGGACTATCAGACCGGATTGAAATATGTGAATGAGTTGATGGCGGTGCATGGCTTCAAGACCGCGAGCGAAGTCATCTACTGCCCGCTCGATGACAAAGGTCATTACGTCAACGACGGTCGCATCCCCGCCGAACTCGTTGGCGTCTCCGTGCTGGAGGGCAAACCGGGCAAATGCCCGGCCAATGACAAGGTGCTGGAGATTTTGACCGCTCGCAATGCATTGGCGGGCGTGCCCATTCCCTATGCCCATCAATACCCCCATTGCTGGCGTTCGAAAACTCCGGTAGTCTTTCGCGCGATGGACCAGTGGTTCATCGGCATGGACATGCCTTTCACCGACGCCAAAAAACGCCCGCAAGCTTCCTTGCGCGAACTGGCCTCCCAATCCATCGGCACCGTGGCCTGGATTCCGGCCTGGGGCGAGAACCGCATTCGCGGGGCGGTGGAAACGCGGCCCGATTGGTGCATTTCCCGCCAGCGCGCCTGGGGCGTGCCCATCCCGGCGTTCTTCGGCCCGGCAGGAGAAGCCTACCTCGAGCCCGCGGTCATCCGCGCCCTGGCCGACAAGGTGGAGAAGCACGGCAGCAATTTATGGTTCGAGCAGGACGCCGAGAAATTGCTCGAAGGCATCAACGTGCCGGCGGACTGGAAGCGCCCGTTGAAAAAGAGCACCGACACCCTCGACGTCTGGCTCGACTCCGGCTGCTCTCACGCCGCCGTGCTCAAGTTGAACAAGGATCTGACGTGGCCCGCCGATTTATATTTGGAAGGTTCCGACCAGCATCGCGGCTGGTTTCAAAGCTCGCTCTGGACGGCGCTCATCACCGACGGCGCTCCGCCCTACAAGAATGTGCTCACGCACGGCTTCGTGGTGGACGAATCGGGCCGCAAGCTTTCCAAGAGCGACGGCAAGCCCCAGACTGCCGACGATTACGTGAAAAAATACGGCGCGGACCTCATCCGCTTCTGGATTTCGTCCGAGGACTTTCGGCAGGACATCACTTTGTCAGAGGCAATTTTCACCCACGTTTCGAATACGTACCGCGGGCTGCGCAACACGTTCATGTACCAGCTCGGCAATCTCGCCGGGTTCGACCCCAAGAGCGACGCCGTCGGGCCGGAGCATTTTACCGCGCTGGAAAAATGGGTGCTGCACAAGCTCCATGTCCTTGTCGCGGAAGTGACGACGGCTTTCGACGCCTACGATTTCCACCTCGGGGTCAAGGCCATCGACCATTTTGTGTCCGTCACGCTCTCGAGCCGCTATCATGATATCCTGAAGGACCGGCTTTACACCTTTGCGCCGAAGTCCACCGAGCGCCGCGCCGCGCAGACGGCGATTTACCATGTGCTGCACACGTTGTTGCGGTTGCTCGCGCCGGTGCTGCCCTTTACGGCGGACGAGGCCTGGTCGTTCCTCACCACGCAAACTGAGTACGCTGACGATTCGGTGCACTTGCAAAGCTGGCCGGAAGCCGTGCCTGCCTGGTATGTGGCGGATTTTGCCACGGTGGCGCAAGAGATCGACACCCTGCTCAAATTCCGCGAACGCATTTACGAAAAGCTCGAGGCGCTGCGCCAGGAAAAGAAAATCGGCAAAAATCTTGACGCCGTGGTGACCATTACCGGCCCCGACAAAGCCGAGCCGATGCCGCTGCTGCGCCGTTATGCCGCCGATTTGCCCGAACTCTTCGTCGTCTCCCAGGTTAATTTGCAGGCGAGCGACACCGTCTCGGGCCTCGAAATCACCGTCACGCCCGCCGTTGAGGCCGGGCTGGTGCGCTGCCCGCGCAGTTGGCGCTGGGTGCCTGAGCTTGTGTCCGTCGAAGGTTTCGAGGATAAAGTCTCTCCACGCGACCGCGGCGCCTTGCTGGCCCGGTGAGTCATCTCCAAAACAAACCATTTCCCCCCGCTTAAACCCACTCAAACAGTTTTTATCGCCATGACCAAACCCGTCTCCAAAAAAGCCCCGGCCAAGCCCGCCACGAAAGCGCCCATGAAGGTCACCGCCCCCGCGGTCAAAGTTCCGGTGGTCAAAGCCCCGGCCGCCAAAGCGCCCGCGGCCAAAGTCCCGGCCGGCAAGCCCGCGCCGGTGAAGGCCGCCGCCGCGCCCGCGAAGACCGCTGCGCCAGTCAAGGGAACCACGGCCAAGCCCGCCGGCAAATCCACGTCACCTATTTTCAAGGCCCACACCTCCAAGGGCGAGGTTCAACATCCGGTCGAAACCGCGGGTGCAGAGCCCGACCCGAAGACGAAAGCCTTCATGCTCGGCGCCCGCAAACGCAAGAGCACGCCCGCCATCTTCAAGATTCGTTCGCGCAAGAACACTCCGATTGTTTTCACGCTCGATGACGTGCGGGAGATCATCAAGAGCCGCCGCAATGAAAAGACCAAGGACATCGAGGAGGAATCCTACACCCGCGAAACGCGCGGCTTCGGCAAGATCGTCCCCAAGGGCAAAACCAAGCCGGGGATCGTGGCGGCCAAACCCCGCAAGAACCGCGTCCTCGGCGCCGCCTCGCTGGCGGACATCCTCGGCGTCTCCTCGCCGCCCAAGACGCAGAAAGCCATCTCCATCGCCCAAATGATGGATGATGAAAAAATTCCGCAGAAGTGGCGCCGCTACTACCGCCAGCTCATTGAAACCCGCGAGGAAATCCGCCAGGGCCTGGACATGCACACGCAGGAGACCCTGAAGCGCTCGTCGAAGGAGGACTCCGGGGACCTTTCCGGCTACAGCCAGCACATGGCCGATGCCGGCACCGACACCTTCGACCGCGATTTCGCCCTGAGCCTGGTTTCCAGCGAGCAAGAATTGCTGTATGAAATCGAGGAGTCCCTCAAACGCATCCGCAACGGCAGCTACGGCGTGTGCGAAATCACCGGGCAGACCATTTCCGCCGACCGCCTGGCGGCGGTGCCCTTCACCCGCTACTCGCTCGACGGCCAGAAGGAATTGGAAAAGCAGAAGAAATACGGCGGCCAGCGCGCAACCACGATCGGCGTGTTTGGCGAAGCCACCGCCGAAGACGCCGCGGCGGTGACCGAAGACGACGCGGAAGCGTAAGTGTCCGTCCCGGACCGAGCCATCACGGGACGATTCATTGTGAAATTAACTCCGTGAACGGCGCGTCCCCACCTCCGGCTTCGGCCAGCGCGCACCGGTCCGGCGCGAGCGCGGCGCCCGCCCTCCGCACCGGTTACCTCCGCTTCTGGCTGACCTTCGGTGTGCTGCTCGTGGCGGACCAGATCAGCAAAATCTGGATCGTGCGCCACCTCGCGCCCGACACTTACTTTGACCCGCCGCCGATTCCCGTGATTGACGGTTTTTTCTATTTTGTGAACATTACCAACGAGGGCGCTGCCTGGGGGATGCTACGCGGGTTTTCCGTCGGACTCGGCCTGCTCGCCGCCGTGGCGCTGGCGGCGATTTTCTTTTTCCGCCGCCAACTCGAATTGCGCCGCCCATTTCTGCAATACACGTTCGGCCTGCTGTGCGCCGGCATCCTCGGCAATTTAATCGACCGCATGATGTACGGCCATGTGGTGGACTTCCTGGACTTCCACTTGCCCGGCTATCGCTATCCCGCGTTCAACGTCGCAGACAGCGGCATTACCGTCGGGGTGATTTTATACCTGCTCTATTCGTTTCGCGAAAGCTGGCCACGCCGGCGTTAACGAAAAACTCGCTTACGGAGTCTTCGGGGCGGGACCTGTGGGAGCCGGTGCAATCGGCGCAACTTCGGGCAATTTCAGCGGCGCGGCGTCACTGGCCGCGGGCGCAACGGCGGCCGGGGCCGGAGCAGGCGCCGGGGGGCCCGACATCATCACCGGCACGGCGGGAGAAGCATTGGGCGAAACCGTGGCCGTCGGATTGGCCAGCGGCGTGCTCGGCGGAGTCGCTCCGAGGGCGGGCATCAGGTCAATCAAGCTCGTCGATTGCCGATACCAATCGGGCGCTTGCAGCATTTTGGCGCGATCCGCAAAAGCCTTGGCGGTGGTTACGTCGCCCGCTTGCAGTGAAAGGGACACCAAATGAAAATAGCACTCGCCGCGGAAAGTATCGAGGAAACCCGGATCCGCGGCAATCGTCCCGAGCAATTTCGTGCCCCCGGCCACATCGCCGGATAAGACCGTCGCCATCGCGGCACCGACGCGGGCGCGCTGGCCGTTCGGGTCGCTGCCCCAAGCCGAGGCTGCCGCCGCATAGGCGGTCGCGGCGTCCTTGTACTGGGCCTTTTGGTAAAATCCATCCGCCGCTTCCAAGGCTGCCACCTTGCCGAGGGGCGCATTGGCGTGCGCCGTGGAAAATTGGAGCAATTCCGCGGGGCTCTTGGCCGTGCGAAATGCCTCATCCATCGAGACCACCTGTTGTTGCTGATAATATTTCCACCCCTGCCAGCCGATCACGCCCACACAGGCCAGCACGATGACACCGAAAATCAACCCCTTGCGCTGTTCCCAGAATAGCCAAACGCGGTCTTCGAAGTCGGCGTCCGAAAAGTCATTGTCCACCAAGACGAGATTGCGGTCGTCCCCGGAGCGGGGGTCGGCCCGAGTGCCCGCGCCCTGCAACGGCCCCTCGAGGGGGTCGGCATCGGGCCGGTTCGCGGGGAAGCGGTCGGCCCGGGGGTCGGTGGGTTTCTTCTTGGAGGGACGGTAAACCATCGGAAAAACATAACATTCCGCCCGAAACCCGGCCCCGAGTCAAGCCCGGTACGCACCCTGGTGCAAAATGCTTTCGCAGCCCCGACTCCTTTCGGCTGGACACTAAATGCCCACCTATCCAGCCTACCCTACCCCATGAAAATCTCCCGCCCCGCCCCGCTCCTGAAGCTCCTTTCGGTTAGCTTTGTTTTTGGCAGTCTCGCCCTGTGTTTGTCGGCCCAAGCCCAGGCCCCGAATCCCGCGGCCCCCGCCGACGCTCCGGCTGCCACCGCTGGTGCCGCAGGCACCGTCGCGGGAGGTGCACGCGGCGGCAATCCGCCGCCCCCGCCGGTCGTCACTCCCATCCCGGCGGGCGCCACGCCGATCCTTACCATTCAGGCCAACGACATGACCAAGAAGTCCAGCCCGATTCTTTATGGGTTTATGACGGAGGAGATTAATTTTTCGTACGAAGGCGGCCTCTACGGCGAACTGGTCGCCAATAGGGCCTTCAAATGGTCCGCCGACCAGCCGAATTTCTGGCTGCTGGTGCAGGACAACGGCGGCACCGGCAACATGGCGCTAGATCCCAGCCAGCCGCTCAACCTCGCGTTGAACACCAGCCTGAAGCTCGACATCACCAGCGCCTCCGCCAACCAGCGCGTGGGCATTGCCAACGAGGGCTTCTGGGGCTTCCCCGTGCGTCCCTCGACCAAGTACACCGGTTCGCTTTACGCCAAGGCTTCGGCCAATTTCAAGGAACCTTTGACCATCGCGCTGGTCAGCAACGACAGCACCAAGGTTTTCGCCACCGCGCAAATTCCGGCGCTCACCGGCGACTGGAAGAAATACCCGTATACGCTGAACACCGCAGCTGATGTCACGCCGACCAAGGACGCCCGCCTGCTCATTTGGGCCACCACGCCCGGCACCATTTGGTTCGACCAGGTCTCGCTTTTCCCGCCCACCTGGAACGACCGCCCCAACGGCTTGCGCAAAGACATCATGCAACTGCTGGTGGATTATAAGCCCGGCTTCCTGCGTTTTCCCGGTGGCAATTATCTCGAAGGCCGTTCGCCCGCCACGCGTTGGGATTGGAAGAAGACCATCGGCCCGGTCGAGGAACGCCCCGGCCACGTCGACGATTCCTGGGCCAATTACTGGTCGACAGACGGCCTGGGGCTGATGGAGTTTCTCCTGTGGTGTGAAGACATGAAAGCCCAGCCGGTCATCGGGGTTTACGCCGGCTTCTCCCTCGGCGGTCGCGGCGGCATCGCCGTCGGGCCGGATTTGGAACCTTACATTCAGGACGCGCTCGATGAAATCGAATACGTCTCGGGCAATGTGAACACCAAATGGGGCGCCCAACGCGCGAAGGACGGCCATCCCGCGCCCTTCCCCGTGCCGATGATTGAAATCGGCAACGAGGACAATCTCGGCGGCGGCGCAGCCACTTACCCGCAGCGTTTCGGGCAAATGTTCGACGCCATTCGCGCCAAATATCCCGAGGTGAAAATCGTTTCCTCCACGGCGGTCAACAGTCGGCCGGTCGATGTCATCGACTATCACTCCTACCCGCGCTCGGCCGCGACCTTCCAGGGCGACTCCGGCCACTTCGACTCAATGGACCGCAACGGACCGAAATATTTTGTCGGCGAATACGCCACGCGCGTGGGCACGCCGAATAACAACACCGCCACCAACAACATGGATGGCGCACTGGGCGACGCCGCGTGGCTCTCCGGCTTTGAGCGCAATTCCGACTTGGTGATGATGGCGTCGTACGCGCCGCTGTTTGTGAACGTCAATCCCGGCGGCCAGCAATGGGCCATCGACTTGATTGGCTACGATGCGCTGAACAGCTACGGCTCGCCGTCGTATTACGCGCAAAAAATCTTCAGCACCAATCATGGCGACGCCATCGTGCCCGTCACTGGCACGAACACCCCGACCCTCACCCGCGCGCGCGACGGCTTGGTCCAGCAGGGTGCGCCGTTATTCTACTCGGCCACCCGCGACACCAAGACTGGCACCATTTATCTCAAAGTGGTCAACGTCGGCAATTCGCCCTTGCCCGTGCAGATCGACGTCAAGGGCGTTTCCTCGGTTGCGCCCGACGGGCAGCTCACGACGATGGCGGCCAGCGCCGTCTCCGACACCAACTCCATCACTGATCGCACCAAGCTGGCGCCGGTCACGACCAAGGTGAGCGGCTTGAGCACCAGCTTCATGCGCACGTTCCCGCCCTTCTCCGTCAGCGCGCTGCAAATTCAGGCGAAGTAAGTCTCGGAATCCCGTCAGGCTGGCGGCAAGGTGTCCACAAACGCCTTGAGCGACGGCACAAACGTGACCGTATGGCCCGCCGCGCGCCAAGCGTCGGCCTCGGCTTGCGTCAGGTAATCACCGGCCACCGCCACCGCGCCCATGCCGGTGGCAAACGCCGTGGCCACGTCATTCGCATGGTCGCCCACCATCCAACTGCGGGTGAGGTCGAGGTGATGTTTCGCCGCCATTTCCAGTGCAAAACGCGGCGCGGGCTTGCGGTACAGCACCGGCTGGCCGGGGCCTTCGGGCGCGACACAGATGCCCGCAAAAACATCCTCGCCGAGGCCCAGCAATTCCACCACCCGCCGATTGCACGCGTCCACATCCTCCAGCGTGAACATCCCGCGGCCCACGCCGGATTGGTTCGTGTGCATGAAAATCAGATAGCCCAGCTCCCGAGCCCGGATGAACGCTGCGCGCGTGCCGGGCAGCAATTCCACGCCCTCCGGCTTATGCAAGTACGGCACATGGCGGATGAGCGTGCCATCGCGATCCAGGAACAAAGCAGCTCGGCTCATGATTTTTAAGAGGCGTTTTTAGACAGAATTTAAAGAATTTCAGAAAATAACTGAAAGATTCGAGGCGGGCGTAAAAACCGGGAGCTATTCTTGGTGTCGCCTCTTTTTCCATTTCAATTAATTCGGTTAATTCTGTCCAAAAAAATCTTCAGTGTTTCGCCTTTTTTCCGCCACCCACGGCCGCCGCGAGTTCAGCAAGCCAGACATCCGGGCGGGCGTCGCTGGGCATGCGCCAGTCCCCGCGAGGCGAGAGCGCCACGCTGCCGACCTTCGGGCCGTCGGGCATCGCCGAACGCTTGAATTGATTCGCGAAGAAACGCCGGTAAAACACTTCCAGCCAGCGGGCAATCGCGGCACGAGTATAGGTTTTGCCCCACGCCTGCTCCGCCAGCGCGAGCACCTTGGCGGGCCGGAAGGGCAGACGCACGGTGTAATAGAGAAAAAAGTCGTGCAAGTCGTAAGGGCCGATCAAGTCCTCGGTTTTTTGCTGGAGCCGCCCGCGTTTGTCCGGCGGCAAAAGTTCCGGCGAAATCGGCGTGGCCACGATGTCGCCCAGCACCCGCGCCGCCGGACCCTCAAAAACGCCCTCGGCGCACCACTCCACCAAATGTTTCACCAAGGTCTTCGGCACGCCGGCATTTACGTGGTACATCGACATGTGGTCACCGTTAAAGGTGCACCACCCGAGCGCAAGTTCCGACAAATCACCCGTGCCGACGACGAAGCCGCCGGTGATGTTGGCCAGATCCATCAGCACCTGGGTGCGTTCGCGCGCCTGCGCATTTTCGTAGGCGACGTCACGCTTGGCCGCGTCGTGACCGAGGTCGTGCAAATGGTCGTGCACCGCCTTGACGATGGGCACAACGCGCAAGGTCGCACCCAGCAGGGTCACGATTTTTTCGGCGTTGGCCTGGGTGCGCCGGCTTGTGCCGGGCCCCGGCATCGTGACGCCGATAATGCCTTTGCGATCCAGCCCCAGTTTGTCGAAGGCCCGTGCAGTCACGAGCAAGGCCAGCGTCGAATCCAGCCCGCCGGAAATGCCCACGACCACTTGGCGCGCGCCCGTGTGCCGCAGGCGCGTGGCCAGGCCGGTGGCTTGCAGGGCAAAAATCTCCTCGCACCGCGCGGCGCGCTTCGTCAAATCCTCCGGCACGAAGGGGCGCGGAGGCACGGGTCGGCGCAAGGGCCCGGCAAAAATTTCGCTGCGTTTGCGCGGGGGCAACTCCACCCAGGCCTCGCCTGCAGCGGTACCCTCGGCCGGGCGCGTGCTGGCGAAGGTGCCGTTCTTCAAGCGCTCGAGCGTGAGGTGTTCGAGGTCCAAATCCGCGATGGCCATTTGCGTGGCGAAAGAAAATCTTTCGGTCTCGGCCAGCACGGTGCCGTTCTCGGCAATCAACCCGTGCCCGGAAAAAACCAAGTCCGTGCTCGATTCGCCCGGCCCAGCGCCCGAATAAAGATAGGCGGCCAGGCAGCGCGCTGACTGCTGTTGCACGAGTTCGCGACGATATTGCGCCTTCCCCAGCACTTCGGGGCTCGCGGAGGGATTGACGAGCACCGTCGCCCCGGCCAGGGCGAGCCGTCCGCTCGGCGGTTCCACGGCCCACAAGTCCTCGCACAATTCCAAGCCCATCATAAAGGGATAGGGTCCACGCACGCCCAGCACATGGCGCGCGGAAATCCACGCCCACTGGCCCGCCACCTCCGCCTGGTTGACGGTCAGCGTGTCCGCCGGGGAAAACCAGCGCTTCTCATAAAATTCGGCATAGTTCGCCAAATACGTTTTCGGCGCGAGCGCCCACACGCGCCCCTCCGCCAGCAACGCCGCACAATTATACAACCGACCCCCGGCCTCGACCGGCAGGCCCACGACCGCCAGCAGACCGACCTCGTGGGCCAACTCCGCCAAATCCCGCGCGGCTTGGGCCGCCGCGGCCCGCAACGCGCCTTGAAAGAAAAGGTCCGCACAGCTGTAGCCCGTCAAGCCCAGCTCGGGAAACACCGCGAGCCGCACGCCGGCGCGGGCCGCCGTGCGCAGCGCCGCGGCGGTGGCGGCGGCATTGAAGGCCACGTCGGCCACGCGCAATTCCGGCGTGACCACCGCCACCCGCAGAAACCCCATGTCTTCCGTCGCAGGCATAACCTGTTAATATACAGCAAAATGAAGGGGGTAAAAAGGAAAATGCGCACGGGCGTTCCCACCGAGCAAGCTTGCCAAAACCCTGCTCACCTCGCTATGCGGAGGGTACGCCATGCCCGCATCCGCCGATCCCAGCGAGCCGCTCACGCTCATCGCGCTCCTGTCCGGGCCCGACCAACCGGGCTTGGTCGCGCGCGCGGCCATGTGGATTTACGAGCACGGCGGCAATATTCTCCACGCCGACCAGCATCGCGACGACACGGAGAATATTTTCTTCCAGCGCCTCGAATGGATTCCGCCCCGCGGCGGCGACCAGCTCGCCCAGGGCGCGGCGTTCAGTTCCTACGCCGCCGACCAGCTCGGCATGGCCGGGCGGGTGGCGCTGTCCATCGACCGTCCGCGCGTCGCGCTGTTCGTCTCCAAAGCCGACCACTGTTTTCACGATCTCGTCTTGCGGTTTCAGTCCGGCGAAATGCGGGGCAAGCTGGCCTGTGTGATTTCCAATCACGATGACCTCGCCGAGGCCTCCGCCCATTACCGGCTGCCGTTCCATGTGGTGCCGATGACGGCCCTGAACAAGACCGCCGCGGAGGCGAAGCAACTGGAATTTCTCCGCCAGTACAATGTCTCCCTCGTCATTCTCGCCCGCTACATGCAGATTTTGAGCGACAGTTTCCTCGGTCGGGCCTGCGTGCCGGTCATCAACATTCACCATAGTTTCCTGCCCGCCTTTGCCGGGGGCCGGCCGTATCACCAGGCCCACACGCGCGGCGTCAAGCTCATCGGCGCCACCGCGCACTATGTGACGGCCAAGCTCGACGAAGGCCCGATCATCGCCCAGGACGTGAGCCGCGTTTCGCACCGCCATAATGTGGACGACATGGTGCGGCGGGGCCGCGACCTGGAAAAGATGGTGCTCGCGCAGGCTGTCCGCTGGCATCTGGAAAACCGCATTCTCATTTATCGCAACAAGACCGTCGTTTTCGATTAGCCGTGCTCGAAATGAGGCGGCCGGACTGGAGGAATGGAAACTAATTTGCCAGAATTCGCTCCGGGCAGCTTGCAATTTTGGAAATTCTGTCAATCCTGTCCCAACACACTTTCTTAATTATCATGAGCACCACCGATTCCGCCTTCCTCGACCGCATTCTCCTTTCCGCGCGCACACACTCCTACTGGCAAGCCAAGCCGGTGGACGACGCCCTGCTCCAGCAGGTTTACGACCTCGCCAAGTTCGGCCCGACCTCGGCCAACATGTGTCCCATGCGCATTGTGTTTGTGAAATCGAAGGCCGCGAAGGAAAAACTCAAGCCCTGCCTCGACGCCGGCAATGCGGAAAAAACCATGCTCGCCCCGGCCACCGCCATAATCGCCATGGACCTCGCTTTTTTCGAGCAAATGCCCAAGCTTTTTCCCCATGTGGACGCCAAGGCGTGGTTCAAGGACCTGCCCGAAAACATTCTCGAGTACGTCGCCCTGCGCAATTCCTCCCTCCAGGGCGGCTATTTCATGATCGCGGCGCGGGCGCTCGGGCTCGACTGCGGGCCAATGTCGGGCTTTGACAACAAGAAGGTGGACGCCGCGTTTTTTGCGGGCACGAAAATCAAATCCAACTTCCTCTGCAATCTGGGCTATGGCGATGCCTCCAAGCTCCACCCCCGCAATCCGCGCCTGACGTTTGCCGAAGCCTGCCGGATCGAGTAGCTGATGTAAGTCTTAGGCACATTTTGTATTAAAGCCGAAAAGGCGACGAGACGCCCTCCCGGCCGGCTTTTCGCAGCGGCGGCGCCCCCGCTGTGAACGGATCGCCCTCGCCGCCCGGCCACACCCCACGGGGGCGCGGGTAGGGTTACACCCAATGGCCAGGTTCCGGGTCCTGTTGTATTCTCTGTGCACGCGCAAGCCGCGGCGGCTACCTTACCATTACGGTGACGGCCCTACACCAAGAAAATTAGACTACCGATTATGAATACACTCGAAATCAAGGGCGACTGGAACATTGCCCGCGGCAAACTGAAACAAAAATGGGCCAACTTGACGGACGACGATTTGCAATTTGTCGAAGGCAAGCAGGACGAACTCTACGGTCGGATCCAAAAACGCACGGGCCAGAACCTGGAAACGGTGCAGAAGGCCGTCCACGAAGCCACCGCTTCCTGCTGCACCAAGTAACCACCCATCCACACCAACTCTTAATCTTTAATTCCATGATTACCTTAAAATGTCTCTTCCTCGATGAATTGGCCGACCGCCTGGATTCCGAAAAACGCCTCGTCATCGCCATGCCGTCCATGATCAAAACGGCCACCTGCAAGCATCTGCAAAAGCTGATTGCATCGCATCTGGCCGAAACAAAGCGCCAGGTCGGCAAGCTTGAAAAAGTCTTCAAGCTGTTCGGCGAGAAGCCCAGCGTCAAACGCTGCCAGGCCACGCTCGGCCTCCTCGCGGAGGGCGCCGAAGTCTCCACTGACTTCAAGACTTCGCCCGTCATCAATGCGGCGCTGGTCCTGGTCGCGCAGAAAATCGAACACTACGAAATTGCGGCCTATGGCTGCCTGCGCGAGTGGTCGACGCTGCTCGGGAACAAACCGGCCGCGGATATTCTCGACGAGATTCTCGGCGAGGAAAAGGCGGCAAACCAGGCGCTCATCGATCTCGCGCGCGCCCGGTGCAATGTGCAGGCGCTCGAGGTATTTTGTGAAGACGAAGCTTGCCTGATGCCCAAGAAGGGCAAAGCGATGAAGCGGGCCGCCTAAAGGCGCGCCGCCGGTCTGGCAATTTCCCAGTTCCCTCCCTCACCCGCGAATCGCCACGGTCCTGCCTGCAGCAGTATCACCGGTTCGCGGGTGCAAGGTGGAAGCGCCTTGTTCTGCCGACATTGTCGAGATGAAATTTTGCCTTATCGTTTATTATGGGCTTGTTGCCGCCATGTGTACGAGCGCGGCGCTGGGTCAGTCGGAGACGACGAGCTACTCATCCGCCATTCTGAGTGGGAATTTTCTGGCCACCCTACATCGTTTGACGGAAGCGAAACCGGAAATAATGAAAAGGCAGTTGGACCTCCTTCAATTGCGCTACGACTTGCGTGACGATCCGGCGCCCGGCGTATTCATGACCCGCGGCAAGGCCATCCAACAGGGAGTCCGCGTGCGTCTCGTCCCTGGCACCAGTTGGGAACAGTTGGCCGCAATGACACCGGAGGAAATTCGCTCAGGTGACTTCTTTCCACCAGGATTTTTGCCGCTGCCCCATCCCAATCATCCGGAAGGCGGAATGCTTTTTCCCAAGTTTGAAATCAACGAGATCAAAAAACAGGAAAGCCGGGACTTGACCCGATTCGATTTGGATTTTGACCTCCCTGACCAGTTTCTCCCGGAATTCCCTGCCCCCATCTTTTTAACCACTCGTCCAGACTTGGGCGATGTATCCCAGGGTCAACTTGTCACCGTTGACAACTTCTATGCCTTGTTTGATGGCATTTTGAATCCGAAGCAAGTCGAAGGCCTGCGGCTGCTCGTGACCCCTTTTCCACAGCAACAGTTCAATGAAACCACCGATCGCCGCTCCGAGCGCCCTTCCCGCGGCGTCTCGTGTTTTGACTGCCACGCCAACGGTCACACCAATGGGGCGACCCACTTGGCTGGCGATGTTCGCCCGCAGGAATACCGGCATCGCATCGACACACCCTCTCTTCGCGGGGTGTATGTCCAGCGCCTTTTCGGCTCGCAACGCGCCTTAAAAACTGTGGAGGATTTTACTGAATTTGAACAACGTGCGGCCTATTTCGACGGAGATCCGGCACTGGCCACAGGCAAGGGGGTCAATGTCTTGGAGCGCGGCAGTCAGGTACAATTCATGGCGGAGTTCGAGGAGTTGCTCGATTTCCCGCCCGCGCCCAAACTGGATCTTTTTGGAAAATTGATAACCGCAAAAGCCTCCGCGAGCGAACTCCGCGGTCAGCTCATTTTTTCCGGCAAGGGGCAGTGCGTCACTTGTCATGCACCTCCTTATTACACAGACAACTCGATGCACAATCTGCAGGCCGGACGATTTTTCAGGCCAAAAATGGTCAATGGCGAAATGGCTGTTACGGATGGCCCCATCAAGACGTTTCCGCTGCGAGGCATCAAGGATTCCCCGCCCTACCTGCACGATGGCCGGCTGCTTACGATCGAGGACACAGTGGAATATTTCAACCTCGTCCTTGGCATCCAGTTGAGCACGGAGGAAAAAGCGGACCTCGTTGCCTTCTTGCTCGTACTATGAAACCGGTCGACCGCGAACCTCGGACGGAAACCAACCGCAAGTCAAAAGTGAAACAGCGGCTGGGTGCTCGCTTACTTGGCGGCTTTCAAAGATTTACCCGAGTAATAGTGCGCACCAGCGGGCATCCCACAACGTTCGCCCTCGCCATCGGTGTCATTGTCCTCTGGTTGCTCACCGGGCCGTTGTTTCGCTTTGGCAACACCTGGCTGCTGGTTATCGACACCGTGGCCAACATCATCACGTTTTTAATGATCTTCCTCATTCGCAACGCCCAGAACCGGGAAAGCGAAGCCGTGCAGATTAAGCTCGATGAATTGATTCGCGCCACCACTGCCGCGCAAAACACTCTGCTCGATATCGAAGAGTTATTCGAGGCCGAACTCAACCGTATCAAGGCGCGTTTCGAGCATCTCGCCCGCAAGGCGCGTTTCGCTTCGAATGCCCCATGACCTCATTACTTTACCCTCCACTTTCCAAAGCAAAATATCAATGCGCTTTCAATTAATCATGGATTCTAATGCCCTCCACTACTTGATACGGACCAAATGCACGACTGCTCTCAGGTCGACATTGCATTGGAAAAGATTTGGGATCGGTTGTTTGCCCTGGCTCTTGCTGGCGTTGCCTGACGCCGCTCGTGCCCAATGGGTGGATGATTTTGACACCATCAATCCGGCCTGGGTTACAGATCGCTACGAGCCCGCCGCTTTTCAATCGGCCCCCTTTCTCGGCGACAATCGCCTGCAAATTACCGTCGATCAAACGGGCAGCACGGCCAACCGCCCGCCCGCGTATAGTTCATCCTTCTTCAATACGCAGGGCCGGCAACGCCCGGGTGAAATTCTTGGTGATTGGTCGCTCAGCGCCGAGGTGTATGTGCCCTCGTCCGCGAACACGACCACCGGCCAACTCATGCGCACCGACCTCTGGGTGCACACCGGCACCATGGTCAGCAATGGCGCCTATGCCGTCATCGGCTTCACCAACGCCAGCCCCCTGACGCCGCTCGACCCAACGGCGCCCGACCGTTCTTTTCGCTTCCAGGTCTTCGACGGAACGGCCAGCGAACCCGACCATTGGGTGGATGTCGGCGTACCCAGCGGCTTCACTTTTGACACCTGGCACACCCTCGAAGCTTCTGATACTGGCATCGCCTTTGAGTATCGGCTCGACGGTGTGGTGGTCTTTTCCGACCCAACCGGGCTCGGCGCGAATTTGCAGACGGCGTTCATCGAGGCGTACAATTTTGGGCAAACGGGTACCGGGCTCGATAGTTACTCCGTTTATTGGGATCACGCGGTCGCCGCTGTGCCAGAGCCTGCGATGGCGGCCCTTGCGCTGGGAATTGCAACGCTAAGTCTATATGTGCTGCGCAGATGCAACGGCTGGGGCAGCGGGAAACTAAAACCGCCCCAAGGTTAGGGAATTGGGGAGTCGCTTGCGACGGCCATTTTTTCTAATTCGGATAGGCTCCCGGCCATCTCCAGCCGCTACTTTACTTCACCGGCGCTGCTGGCGCGTGGTCCTTCGCGTAATGTGCGGCCAGCGGATCGTCGCCAAAATCGTTTTCCAGGTCGCGCCACACAGTGTGGATGTGGTTCGCGTCATTTTGCGTATTGTCGAATTCGATCAGGAAAGTCGGCCCCTGAATGCGGTAATAGTGGCCCTGACCGGGCTCGAGACCGCCTGCCCAAGCGAAGGTCAGCTTATCAAGGCCAGCGGTCTGAATCTTTTTAAAATCCTGGTCCGCCAGCTCGCCGCGAAAACGATCCGTGTATTCGTGCACCAGTTCCCAGAAAGTCGTCTGCTGGGCCGCAGTCATTTTGGAAACGGGCAAGCCGACTGGCGTCAGTACATGCAGTTTGCGGTCGATATTGGTGATGATTTCAGTCGGCGCCTTGGTGTCGTAGAGGGCGACCTTGCGCTGCTCGTCGTCGAGCGACTTGATCAGTTGGCGGCCCAGGTTTTCCTCAACCCCGAGTAGAAACTGGCCCGTGCGCGGGCCGACTTTGACCTCCGCGGGATTCGTGCCGAGAAACGCCGGCGCATTGGTAACCACGGCGCCGTCGGTGATGACAAAATTCAGGGATACGTGATGGCCTTCCCAGCGCCAGCCCCACGGGTCCTTGCCGGCGGGATCGCCGAAAATGGTGACGAGATAATTTTCGGGGTCGCGGGGATTGGGGCCCTTGCCGCCCTCGAGTTCGCCCAGCGTTTGTTCGAGCGACATGATGGTGGCGACTTTCATAAAGCCGCGCTGGCTCATCGCGCTGTCGAGAAGAATGTAGGCCAGGTAGCGTTGCGGCTCGGTCATTTCCTTCAGCGGCAGGCCCTTGCGGACGACCGGCGTGAAGTGCCAGTTGACGCGTTCGGCGTCCTGAAAACCGAAACCGATTTTGGCCTTTTGCTCCGGCGAGAGCATGGCCAGGAGATTCTGCGCGGCGTCAGACATCTCCTGCGCGGGGGTGTGGGCCCTGGCGGCCAGAGAACTCAGTCCCAAGAGGACGGAGGCAAAAACAAAACGAAAACGAGGCAACCGGGGTAAGGGGTGCATCCGCCAATGCTAAGATGCCATCGCTCGCCAAATCAATAGCGAAGCAACAAACCCAAATCTAACTCCCCATCTTCACGGCGGCTGCGGGCTGCGGCGCCACCGGCGCGGGCGCGGGGGCCGCGGCGGGCTTGTCGGGCGCGGGCACGACATTCACCGGGACGAGCACTTCGTCAAACCCTTGGGCGCTGAGGTGCAGTGTGCCTTTGCCGGGTTGGCCCGCGGTGATCTTCGCGCTCACTGTGGGCGAACCGCCGGGAATGGTGATGACCGGCATGACGATGCTCGCGGGCACATCCGTGCGGGCATCGACCGGCACGCCGCCTTCGGGCGCCTTGCGGCCCATGTTCACGATCAATTGCACGCTGTCGCCGGAGGCCAGATCGAGGCTCGCGGGCGTGACCGTCAGCACGGAGGGATCGACGCGGAAGGGCCCGATGGGAAACACGTTTCCACCTGCGGAATTCAACTCGACCATGTAGTCGTGGTTGGCCGGCAGGGGCGGGACGGCGAAGGTGATGGCATTGGCCGAACTGTAGGTGGTCGGCGCCTCGAGGCCGCCGATGACCACGCGGTCGAGCCGCGAGAAGCCGTTGCCGACGACGGAGATGACCGACCCGACGGACCCGCGCGTCGCCACCAGCGCGAGCACGTAGTGGTTGAGCACGGACATGGTGTAGAGCTGGCTTGTCGTCGTGGCCGCGCGCACGATGCCGGACTTGTCCTCCGTATCATATTTTAAAGTAAAGTAATACTTGGCCTGGTTGTGCGTGGGGGCCATCGCGAACTCGTAGGTGTAAATCAAGTCGCCGTAGGGCGCGCGTTTCATCTCGTGCTCCTTGCCCTCGATCTCGATGAAGGCGCGCATCGAGCCCGTCACGTAGTCGGTCGTGGGCAGCCGCGCGTTCATGCTGAGGGTGTAGATGCCGGAGTCGTTTTGCGTGGCCGACGGCGGCGTCAGGTTGACAATGGGCTGGCTGCAGCCGCAAAGCGCCGCCAACAGGGCCAGAACGAACAGGGAGAAGTGCTTGGCTTTCATGCGGAAATAGGCGAAAGCTAATGACTTACCGGAGTCCTCCCCGCCGTGCAAGCAAATCCGCCAACCCTTTCCCCGGCCCTCGCCGAGCCCGCCGGCCCTCTCGCGGGGTCGGAGCAGGCCGCCGGGCTGGGCTTGTACGTGCATGTGCCGTTCTGCGCGTCGACCTGCGATTTCTGCGCCTTTTACCAGGAACAGCCGGAACGCGCCGAACTCGACCGCTATCTCGACGGCATTGAATGCGAACTCGCGCTGGCCGGGCCGCTGCCGCGGGTGGAAACGATTTTCTGGGGCGGCGGCACGCCCACCACCCTGCCCGCCCGCGATTTGGAACGCCTGGGCCGCGCCTTGCTTGACCGCCTTCCGTCCGCACCCCTGGAATGGACCGTGGAAATGGCGCCCTCGTCCGTGAAGGTCGACAAACTCGCCGCGCTGCGCGACCTCGGCGTGAATCGGATTTCGTTGGGCGTGCAAAGTTTTCGCCCGGAAACACTGAACGCGCTGGGCCGGCGCCACTCGCCCGCGCAAATTTACGCCGCCATCGACGCCATCCGGGCCGCGGGTTTTGAGAATCTCAATCTGGATTTTATTTTTGCCGCGCCCGGCCAGGCCTTAACCGGTTGGCTCGCGGATCTCGCCGAAGCCGTGCGCCTCGCGCCCGCGCATTTGTCCACCTACTGCCTGACGTTCGAGGAGGACACCGCGCTGTGGCTCAAGCTTTCACGCGGGCAGGTCAAACCCGATGTGCAAGTCGATGCCGATCTCTATGAAGCGACGTGGGATTTCCTCGGCGCGGCGGGCTATGCCCAGTATGAAATTTCCAATTACGCCCAGCCCGGGCGCGCGTGCCGGCATAATTTGAGCACGTGGGCGATGGGCGAATGGTTCGGCCTGGGGCCTTCCGCGGCGTCGCAATTTCGCGGCCGACGCTGGGGCAATCCCTCTGATCTTAATCGCTGGCTCAACGGTCTGGCAGCCGGAAAGCCCGAGTGCGTCGATGAAGTTAAACTCACCCCCGCACTGCTCGCCGCCGACGCGCTGATTTTTGGCCTCCGTCTCAATGCGGGTGTAAATCTCGCCACCCTCGCCGCGCGTTTTAGAGAATTTGATTTCACCGCGCTCGACCCGCTGTGGCGCGAGTTGGAGGACGAAGGCTTTCTCGAACGCACCGGATCGGATTTGTCCGTCATCCGCCTGACGCGTCCGGGCCGGTTGGTGGCGGATCGCGTCGGGGTCAGAATTTTGGAACTTACTTAGGTTTTATTCGACGCTATCTTGTCCCATGCCTCCTCCGCTCCGCGCCGTCCGCAGTTTCTGGCAAGAATTGGCCAACAATGGGCCTTTGATCTCCATCATTCTGTTGCTCGCGGGCGCGGTGGGCGCGGCGCTGCCCACGATGCGCACCAATCTCGTGGAGCCGCAGGAATACGATGAATTTGCGTACCTGCTGGGCGCGGAAACTTTTTTGACGGGCCGGCTGGCCAACCCGCCCCACCCGCTCGCACCGTTTTTTGAAACGATGCATGTGTTGCAGCAGCCAACCTATGCGTCGAAATATCCGCCCGGCCAATCGTTGCAACTCGCAGCGGGCGCGTTGCTGGGGCACCCCATTTTCGGCGTGTGGGTGACGGTGGGCTTGCTCGCGCTCGCGGCGGCGTGGATACTACGGGCCGTTGCGCCGGCCACTTGGGCCGCCGCGGGTGGATTGCTGGCGGCGTGGCAATGGGTGGCCTTGACGTATTGGGGGCGCACGTATTGGGGCGGCAGTTTGTTTGCGCTCGCCGGGATGCTGGTCCTCGGCGGTGCGCTGCGCTTTGGGCGAAAGCCGGCGGCATCGTCCGCGCTGTGGGCGGGCCTCGGCGCGGGGCTGATGGCGCTCACGCGACCTTACGAGGGCCTGTGGTTTTGCCTTGTGCCCGCGGGTGCGATGCTGGCGCGGCTCGTCCTTTCCGCGCGCCTGGGGGAAAGCCGCATGAAGCTCCTGGGTTGGAGCGCGGCTGCGGCGGCGCCGGTGGCGGTGGCGCTGGCTTTTCTATTAATTTATAATAAGGCCGTGACCGGCGACGCGCTGCTGTTTCCACACCGGCTCTATCAGGAAACCGTGGCGCCGGACGTGAGCGTGTTTGTGTGGGAGCAGCCCGGCCCGGCACCCGCCAACCGCAACCCCGAACTCTCCTACCAGATGCGGCGCTTCAATCCGCCCGCGATGCTGGCCCCGACCGCCAATTATGCGGCGCTATTGAGCGAACATGTGAAAAATGTGCTGCCGCGGTTCGCCGGTTTTTTCCTGCCCGGGCTTTTTGGCCTCGGTGCGCTGTGGGCGCTCGGCAGTGGCAGCGCGTGGCGGGAACAGAGCGGAAGGCTGGCGCTCGCGAGCTTGGCGACCTTTTTTGTCATGCTGGGGACGTTGCGGTTCTTTGGGTTCCCGCATTATGCCGCCGCTTGGTGTGCACCGCTGGCGGTGCTGATCATGCTGGGCTTTCGCGGCCTTTGTGCGTGGCGGTGGCGGGGCCGGAGCGTGCCGCCGGAAGTGATCGCCGTCGCCCTGTATGGATGGGCGCTCGTGACCCTTTTCCAGCAAACGGCCCGCGGCGATCCGCCCCATCCGTGGGTGCTGGACCGGCTGAAAGTCATCGAGCAGTTGGAGCAGAAATCTGTGTTGGACCGGCGCGACCATGTGGTGTTTGTCATGATGGCCGAGGGCCAGCCCGATTTTGCGGAGTGGGTTTACAACGGGCCGACCATTGACGACCAAACGGTGATTTTCGCGCGCAGCCTGGGCGCGGCCCGCGACGCCGAGGTGGCCAAGTATTATCCCACGCGGCATTTGTGGCAGGCCTGGCTGAACACCCACGGGGAAATCGCAAAGTTCACGGCCTACGATCCGACCAAAACCAGCCTCCCGGTCAAACCATCGCCTTAGTGGTGCCCGCCGGAGTGTCCGCCACCGTCGGAGCCGCCACCATGATGGCCGCCAGAGTCGTGACTGTGATGGGAGTGCCCGGGCTGATGGCTATGGCCATGATGATGGTGGCCGTCGTGATGATGATGGTGGTGACCCTCCGGGCGATTGAGTTCCAGTTCCGTGAGAAAAGCTTCCAGTTCACGTCGGCGCTTCACGGCCTTGCGCATCAGCCAAATCAGTGCAAGAATCGCCACGACCACCAAGGCGCCGGACAGCACGAGGTTGAGCAGGACCACCTGCGAGTGGGGCGAATCGACTAACGAAGAAGGCACCGGGTTCATGGGCGGCGAAAAGACGGGATTGGCTGCGCCGATTTCCTAGCCGCTCAATCCGCGCGGCTCAAGCCAGGAATGGCCTGCGGGATTTAATATGCGATCCGCCGTTGCGGCTACGCACCCGCCGCCCTGCGCGCACCCGGCCCACCTGGGCAAAAAAAATGGATCTTCCACTCGTGCCGTATAATGAAGCGGCTCTTTAACCTCTGGAGTTATAGGTGGGAGCTCTCCTCGCGGCTTTTGCCTTCCGGTTCACGGCTTGGCAGCCACCGCCAGGGGTCGAACCCCCATTGATTATGATTTACAGGGAAAGAGCACTTAGAGGTCTCGGACACAGCAGAAGATCCGTTTTTGAGCATGTGCGGCGGGCCGTTTTTAGCAACGCATTTCCCCCGGCGCGCGCAAATATATTTCACGCATTTGGCTTTACATCCGGCGCGCGCTTCACCCTTGCCCGCGCCTTTTCGCGGCCTATCCTTGGCCGGATGCCGCCGGAAAAAATTCTCGTGGGCTGGACCACGGTCAGCTCAACCGAAATTGCGAATGACCTCGCCGCCGGGCTGGTGGCCGCGCGACTGGCGGCGTGTGTGGCAGTCGATGGCCCGGTCACGTCGCACTATGTCTGGGAAGGCCGGCAGGAATGCGCGCCCGAATGGCGGCTGTGGGTGAAATTTCCGGCCGACCGCGCGGACGAGATTCTTGCGTGGCTGCGCGAACGCCACCCCTACGCCGTGCCGCAATGGATCGCCGTGGAAGCCGCCGCCGTCGCCCAACCTTATCGCGAGTGGATCGTCGCGAACACGCGGGGGGCGTTGCCAGCGAAGAAGCAAGAACCTTGATAGCAGCGTTCACCAATATTCATCCATCCGCTCGCGAACTGATTTCAAGCCAGGGTCGCCGGTGAACCCGCCTGCTACAGCTGCTTGCAGCATATCGCTTTCACTTGAATAAATTGTCAGCTTCTCGGTTCTAAATTCAAAGATAAACCAATCCAATGGACGATTCTTATCCCACCAGACCGGACCCCGTCGACCGATCAAAAAATGCCGATCAAATGAAAACCTGGTGATATCCTGCGGCCCCTGCAATTGCTCAGACGAATGATTCGGATCCTGCACATCCCCGCCCTTGAAGCGTGTAAGATTTGCTGAGTCTAAGGTATCGATCATCACCAGGTCATAGGGAAAAACCAAGGGTAGACGCCACCAATCGCGAAACCCATCATAGGTAAAAAAGTCCTCGGGCACTGAGGCAAGAAGCGCCGGATCCACCAAGGCCTTGCGGGCATTAATTTTTGCCAGTTGCGCCGCCGCCCGTTCGGCCACTCCTTTTTCATAGGAGGCCCAAAGTTTGCTCCATTCCCGATGTGCCCCGCGCCCACCCAGCCACACGCCCAAGCCAGCACAACTCATGAGCGAAACAAACCCCGCCAATACGCAAACCAGCGCACCCCGCCAACGTCGCTTAATCAGCAATATTATGCCGAGAACAAACGCCACCGGCAGAGCAACCACTCCACTGACAATTAATTCCAAAAGCGTAGAGGATGTCATGGCAAGGCTGCCCCAACCTAAGCGTTCCCACTTTGGAGTCTATTCGAAAACAATCATAATAGCTGACCTCACGCTTTCAACTCGGTCTCTTCCGTGACCTTGATGTGCGCGTCTTTGAGCTGGCGGGCGGTGACGACGCCGGGGCTCATGGCCATCAAGTCCTGGCCGCGCTGCGTCTTGGGGAAGGCAATCACGTCGCGGATGCTCGAGCGCGCGCCGAGGATGGCGCAGAGGCGGTCAAACCCGAGCGCGATGCCGCCATGTGGCGGCGCGCCGAATTGGAACGCGCGGAGCATGTAGCCGAAGCGGCTCTCCACCACGTCGGCGGGGATTTTCAACACGTCCTCGAAAACTTTTTTCTGCACGCCGGGCTGGTGGATGCGAATGCTCCCGCCGCCGAGTTCCACGCCGTTGAGCACCACGTCGTAGTGCTGGCCGCGCACGGCCTTCGGGTTCGAATCGAGCAGCGGAATGTCCTCCGCCACCGGCGCGGTGAAGGGGTGGTGCGTCGCGAGGTAGCGGCCTTCCGCTTCGTCAAACGACATCAGCGGAAAATCCACGACCCAGAGAAAATTATACTGGTCGGCGGGAATGCTCATCCGCCCGCGGGCCTGGAGCAGCGCGGCGGCTTCGAGGCGCATGCGGCCGAGAATGGCGCAGGCGCGGTCCCAGTTGGACGCCGCAAAGAACACGATGTCGCCGTCCGCGATTTGCAGGATGCGGGCGAGTTCGGCTTTTTCCTGCTCGGAGAAAAACTTCAGGATGGGCGATTTCCATTCGCCGTTTTCCGCCTTGATGAAGGCGAGGCCCTTCGCGCCGAGCGTCTTGGCGATGTCCTCGAGACCCTTGAGTTCGCCCTGCGTGATGTCTGCGAGGCCCTTGGCGTTGAGCGCCTTGATGACCCCGCCGCTGGCCACGGCGCCACCGAAGACTTTGAAGGCCGAGCCGCGGAACACCTCGGTCAAATCCACCAGCTCGAGGCCGAAACGCGTGTCGGGCTTGTCCACGCCGTAACGATTCATGGCGTCCTGATACGGCAGGCGCGGGAAAGGCGTGGGAATATCGCGGTCCAGCGTGGCTTTCCAAATGCTTTTGAGCAGGCCCTCGATAAGCGCGTACATGTCCTCGCGCTCGATGAAAGACATCTCCAAGTCGATCTGCGTGAACTCCGGCTGGCGGTCGGCGCGCAAATCCTCGTCGCGGAAACATTTCGCGAGCGAGAAATAGCGCTCCACGCCCGCGACCATGAGCATCTGCTTGTACTGCTGGGGCGACTGCGAAAGCGCGTAAAACTGGCCGGGATTCAGGCGGCTGGGCACGATGAATTCGCGCGCGCCCTCGGGCGTGCTCTTGAAGAGCGTGGGCGTTTCCACCTCGAGAAAACCCTGCTGGTCGAGGAACTGGCGCGTGGTCTGCCCGGCGCGGCTCCGCATTTTCAAGAGGGCGAGATTGCGCGGACGGCGCAGGTCGAGGTAGCGGTACGTGAGGCGCAAGTCCTCATTGACCTTGTCGGCCAAATCGTCGTCGAGCGGAAAGGGCAGCGGCTCGCAAATGTTGTGCACGAGCACACGCGCAGCCATCACTTCGATTTCACCGGTGGCAAGTTTCGTATTAATGGTCTCGACGGGGCGCAACTGCACTTTGCCCGTGACTTCGATGACCGATTCGTCGCGCAGCGTAGCCAGCACGGCGGCAAGCGTGGCGTCCTGCGGGTCCACGACGACCTGGGTCAGGCCCTCGCGGTCGCGCAAGTCCACGAAAATCAGGCCGCCGTGGTCGCGGATGGAATTTATCCAGCCGATGAGGGTGACGTCGCGACCGGCGTCGGATTTGGACAACTCGCGGCAATGATGCGTGCGCTTCATGTAGGCAAAGGGGAAACCGTCCAGCAAAGCCGCCCCACCCCGGCGCGACAAGCTTTATTGCGTACTCCCGACGGGCCTAGTAAAGCGACGCCGAGGTGGCCGGGGCCGGCGCGGCGCCATTTGCATCGGCGGCACCCGCGGTCGGGAGGTCACTCGCCGGCACGGCAGTCGCGGGCACCGGCGCGGTCGGCCCAGCCGCGGCCTTGGCGGCCGCCTGTTCGGCGGACAGAGCCTTGGCGGTCTGGCCGCCGGGATTCATTTTCGCCATCAGCAGCTTGCTGTTCGATTCGATACCCTGGCGGCACAGTTGCGAGGCCGGATAAATTTCCTTGGCGGCCAGGTAATAATTCAGCGCGGCGGCGTACTGGCCGGATTTTTCGGCGGTCTGCGCAAGATTGAGCGCTTTCACGAAATCGGCAACGCGCGGGGCGACCTGCACCTGGGTGCGGTTGAGCACCGGGTCATTGGGCTCGAGGTCGGCGGCCGTGGACAGTAATTCCCAGGCGGCGTAACCGTTGTTCTGCTTCACGAGTTCGAGCGAGGACGAAACCAGCATATCCACCTTGCCCAGGCGCTGCATAATGTCGCGCAGTTTCGCGGCGCGGGCGGGATCCTGCAGGAGCGCCATGCCGTACTCGCTGCCGTGATCGTAAATCTGGCGGTAATCGCGGCGTTGCAGGAGGTCGTCGAATTGCGGGACCATCGCGCCGGTGACGCCGAGCCGGTTGCGCAAATCCACGGAAAAATCCTTGATGGCGGGATTCAAGGGCCAGATGTTAACCGCCGTTTCCAAGTCCTGCCGGGCCTGTTCGTTATTGCCCGTGAGCATCGACTGCTGGGCGGAGAGCAACGCGAGATTGCTGGACTGCTCGCCGGTGCGCACTTTCGAGCGCACGTCCGCCGCAAATTCAAAATCCGGCGCATCGGCGACAATCTTGTCGACCGTCTTGTCGGCCTCGGCAAAATCATGGTTGTCCAGCAGTTTCTTGAGGTCGCGGGCATTGTGATAAATCGTCCCCAGCACCTTGCGTTTGGCGGAATCAAAATCCTGCACCGACGGCTGAAATTCGCCGAGGACGTACGTCATCTGCATGTGCGAAAGGGCGGCCCAGCGTTCCCCGGCGTCGTAAGAAGTCTCGACGGCCTTCATCCCGGACTTGGTGTCGTCCATCGCCTGGCGGGAAACGAGTTCGAGCGATTCGACCGTGGGCGCGATGTCGTTCAATTTCAGGTTCATGAATTGCTGCATTTCGCTTTTGGCCGCGGTCACTTCCTGGGCGCTGCCCTTGAAAATATTGCGGTAGAATTCGCCCGCGATCAGGCTGTGCTGAAACCGCCGCTCAAACAGGAAAGTCACAATCATGGTCTGAAATTGGAGGACACACCGGGCCGCGGCCGTCATTTGTTGCGCCTCCTGGATGCCGATTTTCATGTTGGTTTCCATCAGGTGCGCCCAATCAAAATAGGCGTAACCGGCATTGGTGGGCGGCGCGGGCAAATTCGGGAAGGCCGGCAGGCCGCCGCTGCCGGAACCGTCTCCGCCGGGTATTACTGAACCCAGGCCGAGGGTGCCCGACATGCTGCCGTCGCTGCCGATGCTCGCGCTCGTGTTATTGTTATTGTTCCCCGCGGGAGCGCCGCTGCGATTGTTGGTGTTGTTGTTGTTGTTGTTGCCGCTGCCGGAAGTATTGCGGCCGGAGGCTGAGGCGGTGGGGGCGCTGGGCGTGGCCTTGGCATCCAAATCCATCAATTGATGCAGCCGTGAACCGGCCACCAGCGTTTGCTCGGCCACCGTTACTTCCTGCTCATGCCGCTTCGCCTCCAATTCGGCGCGGGCCAGGTCGCTCTGGGATTTTTCCTGCCGCACACGCCAGGCGTTGAAGACCTCGTTGGCAATGACCTTGGAGGCCCCGCCGTCCTGGGGATATTTGGCGGCATCGAAAAGGAGATTCCACGCCTGTTCGACCTCGGCGTCCTTTTGCGGGCCGGTGTCCTGCACCGAGAGCAAGTCGCTGATCTTGTCCAAAACCGCCTGATACTCCATGTCATTATCTTGGGCGTCGGGCGAATTCAGGTAGCGCTCGAAGCGCTCGCGCAGAAAACGATTGTCCGCCAGGTTGAAAGTCTTGCCGCGCCAGTTGAAGGTGCCCTCCTCAAAATCCACGCTCAAATCATCCGAGTTGGCAAAGCGTTCGCCGATGGCAAAGGGGCTGTCACTCTGGGAGGCGTTTTGCGGTTGCTGCAAATCGGAAGCACTCGGCAAGCTGGAGCCGCGGGAGGACGTCGCGGGCGCGCCGCGCGGGGACGCGGGCGCTCCGGGGTTGCGGGCGGCCGCGCCGGGCAACCCGGCGCCGTTGCGCGTTTGCGCGTGGGTCGTGGCGCCGGGCCAAAGCAGAGACAGCGACATCCAAAACAAAAACGAAAGGCGTGTTTTCATGGGGCAGGGTCGGAAGGATTGTTGCATTGTAACCCTTTTGGGCGAATTTGTAAGAACAAACTCAGTGTGCCTAACGTCCTCCGCCCCGAGGGTAAAACCGGCCCATGCGTGGTGTTTGGCTCCGCTGCCTGAGTCCTGGCCCATTATGGTGCGGGAGGCGCAGGCGTTTCCTGCGTTGAGGGCGCGGACGGCGGACTGCCGGCCGCCAGGGCGCTTTGCACTTCGGCCATGACCGCTTCGCCCTGGGTGCGATCGACCTGATAACGTTTCCACGCCGCACGAAAGGCCGTGGCGTCGTCATGCTGCAAGGCCTCGAGCGATGTACCCAGCGACAACAAGGCATTATAGAGGACGGGATTCGCGGTGGGCAGGGCCTCCCGGGCGCGGTCAAACCGGGTTTTGAGCGCGGCCCGCACCTTGGGCGCGGTGCGCTGGCTCCACACATCGCCGACGCTCAGGCGCTGGTCGTGCCCGGCGGCCTCAATAACCATGGACTCAAGGTCATCCAACAAAGCGCGCGTCTGCGCCATGGTTTGCAAGGGCGGCGTCTTGCGCGATATCATATCACGATACCCCACGGCCCACCAAAGCTCAAGGGTGGCGCCATCGGAAAAGCGGCCGGGAAACGCCTGGCTCAGCGCCTCCGGCGGCGGCGTGCCGCCGGCCAGCGCCACCAACAAAGGCGACACCTGGGCAGCTCCGCCCGCTTCGTCTTCGAGAAAGCGCGTGAGCCAGTAGGCGTTGACCCCGAGCACCGCGCGCTGGCTGGCGTCATAGGGACCGGTGGCGGTCATGATTTGCCGCAGGCTCAGGGACGGCTGGCGGGTGGCCTCTTCGAAAAAATCGTCCGCCACCGCCGGATACAGGCTGACTTCCAGGATTTCACCAAAAGCGACTTTCATCCAGTCCGGCACCTTGGCGCCCGAGTCCACCCCGCCGCGCCAAACCGCCAACCGTTCCAGCGCACCGCTGCTGAGCGCCTGGCAAACATCGGAAATGGTCGTCTTGTCGTCCCAGCGCACCCGTATGATGCGGTGGCCGGAGGATTCGCTGCGCACGTCAAACGGGCCGGAGAAATCCGCCAGCGTCGGTGGCACCAATTTCACCTGAATGGGCCGCGCCGAACCTGCCGGGAACGTGAAATAAAGTTCCAAAATACTCTTCAACCGCAGCGCCATGCGCATGACGCCTTGGACGGAAATCGAATCCAGGCCCACCACCTCAAAGTAAGAGCTCTCGGAGAGCTGCAGGGGCAAATCCGTCAGGGCATCGCCCGGCACCTGGGCCGATTGCACGGCAGGGGCTTCAGCCATGGCCGGTGCCGGAGTGGCCGGAGCAGTCGGCGTTGTCGCAGTGAGGTTGGCCGCCGGAGGCAACGGTGTCTCCATGGCCGCCACGGCCAAGACCGCCTGCGCCAACCATGCGACCAAACCGGCGAAGCCAAAAACAAATGCACGGCGCATGGCCACCTTTCGCGGGCTACTTGAACGACAAGGTCAATTCCCCGTCGCCCGGTTCAGCGCCGCTGAGCTTGGGCCAGACGGCGGCGTATTTTTTCAAGGCGTCAAAGTTGCTCGCGCCCTTAAAGATTCCTGCCGCAAAACTCTTGGCAATCCCGCCCTGAATCGGCAAACGCGCGCAGCCCAGAGCCGAAAAGAACGGCTCAAACTCCAAGCCGTTGGGTCCATTCACAAAACGCCCGCGGGCCTGATACAGGACCGTCACATCATAGCCCATCACGGTCAGGTTGAAGGGGAAGGCGATTTGGAAATAGCCCGTCGTGGCCTCGGGCAGATGCTCCGCCCGGAAATTGGGAATGCCCGGAGCTATCGCGTAACTGTCGCCCGCGGGCGCACTGGGCGCGGCGGGTGCTCCTGGTTTGGCGGGGGTCGCGGGTGCCGGAGTGGCGGGTTTGCCTTTGCCGGCGGCGGGCTTGAACGCAATCGCGGCCCAGGAATTCAAATCGGCGTCGGTCAAGGAAAGCTGGCCGGGCTGGGCGGCGAGAAAGGCCGCTTCCTTGCTGCGCCAATCACCGCCGGTTTTCTTGCCTTCGCGATACCAAATGCCGGCCGGCGGCGCGGGCAGTTTGTCGCCGGGTTTCTTGACCTTGGGGTCGTACAACTGCGGGACTGTGCCGGCGAGGACGCAAAACGCCAGGATCGTGCCGAGCACAAAATTGAAGGCCGCCGCCACCAGCACCTTGCCCATGGTGACGTCGTCGCCTGGTTTTTTTTTGGCAGCGCTGGGAGTGTAAGCCATGGCGGAGAAGGGTTAGGCTTTCGCGGTCGAAGGCTTGGTTTTGGCGGGCTCGGCTTTGGCGGGAGTTTTCGTTTCCGCAGGCTTTCTTTCGGCCGTGGCGGCGGGCGTGGAGACGACTTTGGGGGAATCGGCGGCGGATTCGGCTTTGGTCGGGGCGGCGCGCTTGTAATCCGTTTCATAGAAGCCGGTGCCTTTGAAGATGAGTCCGGCCCCGCCGCTGATCAACCGCTGCAGCCCCAGCTTCTTGCAAGCCGGGCAGCGCCGCAGCGGCGCGTCTTTCATGGATTGAAATTGTTCGAATTGGTGGCCGCAGAGTTTGCAGGCGTATTCGTAGGTCGGCATGAACCGGAAAGAAGTTAAAAAGGACTGGAGGCCAACCACCGACTTAGCGGCTCGGACCCCGGCTCTCGATTTCGAGGAACAGACGGGTGTAATACGCGCCCAGGACCAAAAATCCAAGGAAAAAAGCGAAGCCAATCACCGGCCAGCCGAGCACCAGCAGGCCCCAAAATGCGAGCACGGGCACGACGAAGGCGGGCCACGCTGCTCGCGTCATCAACCACGCCACCACCGGGCGCAGCAACACCTGCCAGCGTTGGCGGGGTTGAAACGCATACAGCATTGCCATGACCCACAAGGGCGACACCAACAAGTAGAGTGCCAACACAATGCTCCCCACCCCGACGAACGGCAGCCAGTTGCCGTGGGTACTCACCGAAATGGATTGCCCGTTCAAAGTCGTTACGGTCGCCTCGGGCGCCCAATTCAGGCCGTTCAGGAAAATGACCAGCAAAAAGACGGGAATCAGGCCATAGACCGCCGCGACCGCCAGCAGCCGGAGGCCGTCCTTGAAAAGCCCTTCCCAGTCGCGCCATTCCGGCCAGGCAAAACCCGCGCCGCGGTGCACCTGCGCAAAATACCGGTAAAGGTAGCCGAGTGCGAAGATGTTGGCCACCGGGATGAAGCTCAGCACCCCGCCAATCAGCACGTTCGGCACCCAACGGGTGTCCGCGAAAATCCTTTTGCAAACATCTTCGAAACTAACCATGGTCAAGGTTTTGGAGAAATACCGTGCCAGCAAAAACCAACCTCGATTTTAAGGCAACGTTAAAGCTCTTCCGCGAACAGGCGGAAGGCGCATTGCGCACTTTGGTGCCGCCCGCGCGCACCCGCCCGGCCATTTTGCACGAGGCCATGCGCTATAGCCTGGAGGCCGGCGGCAAGCGCCTGCGCCCCATCCTCGTGCTCGCCGGGCACGCCCTGTTTCCCTCGAAAATTGACCCGCTGCCCGCCGCCGTTGCCGTCGAATGCCTCCACACTTACAGTCTCATCCATGACGACTTGCCGTGCATGGACGACTCCGACCTCCGGCGTGGAGTGCCGACGTGTCACAAGCAATTTGATGAGGAAACCGCCTTGCTGGCCGGCGACGCCTTGCTCACCTACTCCTTTTGGCTGCTCGCGGATGGCTACCGCAAACACCCCATCATCAGTCATGGGCTTGTCCTGGATCTCGCGGATGCCGCGGGCTCGCGCAAACTCATTGGCGGCCAGATGGAAGATTTGCTGGCGGAAAAATCGCCGCCGAACGCCGAGCGCCTGCGCTTCATTCACCACAATAAAACCGCGGCGCTCATCACCGCCAGCCTCGTCATGGGCTTGCGCCTGACCGGCGCGGGGCCGGCGAAATTAAAGTTGATGGCCGACGTGGGCCGCCACCTCGGCCTGGCGTTTCAGGCCATAGACGACATTCTCGACGCCACCGCCGACTCCGCCACCCTCGGCAAGACTGCCGGCCTCGATGCCCGCCACGGCAAACTCACTTACGCCAGCCTGTACGGGCTCGAAGCCTCGCGCAAAAAGGCCCGCGCCCTCACGCAAGCCGCCATCCGCGCCGCGCAAAAACTCGGCGGCAACAACGCCTTTCTGCTCGAACTCATCCGCGACATGGAACACCGGGTGAATTGAACAAAGGCGAGGAGCCGTGTTTCACTTTTGCTAGACCATTGACGGGACCTGGGAAAGGAATCTATGTGAGTCGTACCGTAGTACGATATATGCACAGGTCCGATACTTCCAACGCAAGTTTCTTGTTCTTATGGGCTAGCCTTTGCTCGCTGGGATATGCCCCGCTTGGGGCCGCTACAGACCCGTTCACCTACAGCCCGGTCACTGTCATGGTCAAGGACGCTGAAACGGGAAAGCCCATTGGCGGCGCCAGTGTCAGTTTGTTTTACGGCGGTGGCGACATGCGCTGGCCCAAGCCAGATTACGTTTTCGGAGTCCACACCAGCCCAGACGGCACCGTTACCACAAAAGTCGCCGCCCAGGAGGAACTCCAATGGGACGTGGAGGCTGATGGCTACAGGCAGCTCATTTTGACGATGAATGCGTTTGGCACGGTTCCGGCCAACTTGGATTTTTTGGTCTATCGCACGCCCGATCCTCATTTGACCATATCCGTGCCGAAGGATTACCATGGTCCGCTCCGGATCAATTTCCACAAAGTCTCGAATCCGATTCAGGAGCAACCAGGGAAACGTGAGTTTGCCTTTCGGGCATCTCTTGCCGGTTACGTCGGCATCGATGCATCGCCTCTGCTGCAAAATCTAGGCCTCGAAACCTACTTCCTTGCCTTCCTTGAAGATAACGGCACTCCCATTCCCCAATCCACCGAACAGACTCTGCCTTCGGCCAGAGCCATTAGGTTAATGAGGAGAAAAGAGGAGTCATCCGATATTCGGCTATTGTTTGCCCTGGGCACAGCCCAAGATGCTGAAGCGATCAATGCTGTAATTAATCCACGGGCTCCGAATCTTCCGGACGGATTTTTCTCGGAAGACCCCAAGGCATTCGATGATTTTTTTGACGAGTCGAAGCCACCACCACAAGCGGCCCCCGAAATGCTACCCCTCCATCTTTCCATAATCGTGCCCAAGGGCTATCGAGGACCGGTAAGAATTCTTTTAACGCCAGTGCTGAACTCGAAGCCCGACGACTTAACAAAAAGGAACTTCTCCTTCCACACTTCATCAACTGGCTATGTCGAGATTTCTGCGCCGCCGCAACTCTTTGGCATAAATGACCAGCATATCAGCATACAATATGACGACGGCACCGAATTACCGTCGATGTTCGGGGTACCGCCTTCCACGGTCACCTTCCGGTATGAAGCGGTGGTCTTGGCCCCTCAGGGGCGTAAGCTGCTTTTTGAATTAGGATCCGCCATGGACGCTAATGCCGTACATGAGAAGATCTTCAAAACGAGCCGTGGCCTAAATGAAGATCCTATCGATCATCAAATATTTGACGCCATCTTTGACGAACCCGTGTCGACCAAAACAGCCGCACCTGCACCCTGATTAGGCAATCTCCGTCGCAATACCGCCGTAAGCTTGGTGCTAAGGTTTCGTCACCGTCACGCTCACGCCGTTGACCTTCGCATTCGCGGGCGGTGCAGGGTTGCCGGGATCGCCCTGGAAGCCAAAGGTGGCTTTCACTCCGGGCGCGAGCGCGCCGTTGTAACTTTCGTTTTTGAAGAGGTAATGCGTGCCGGTGTGGCTGCTGACCACGGCGCTCCATATATTGGTGATGCGCGGGGCAAAATCGCATTCCAGAGTCCAGTTCGACAACGCCTGGCTGGTATTGTTGACGACCGTGATTTCACCTGTGAAGCCCGCGCCCCAATCGCTCACCGTGCGGTAGGTCACGTTCACGCTGCCCGTGGCCGGCACCGGCGGCGGTGGCGTGGGAGTCGGCGGAGGAGGTGTCGGCGTGGGGTCGGGCACCGGCGTCGGTTCCGGCGTGGGAGTCGGCGTCGGCACGGAGCCGCCACCAGTCAGCAGCACGCCGTTGACCCGGACATTCGTGGGCTGGGTGTTCACGTTCCCGGGCGTGGCGTTGAAACCAAAGGTCACCGTGCCGCCGCTGGGGACGAAAGCATTCCACGCCGCGTTCTTGAGCATAACAGTCTGGCCCGTCACGCTGACCAGAATTCCATTCCACGCATCGCTCGGACGGTACGGCAAATCGAAAGAGACCGTCCAGCCGTTCCAAGCCGCCGGCGTGGTGTTGGTCAGCGTAACTTCGCCCGTGAAACCAGCGCCCCAATCATTGCGCACCGTTAAGACCGCAGGACTGGCGGTTGAGCCGCCGCCGTTTACGGGCGGAACCGGTGTCGGGGTGGGTGTAGGCGTAGTAGTAGGAGTCGGCGTTGGGGTCGGCACCGGTGGTGTGAGGCCGCCGTTGGGATAGGGAAAAACGCCATTGAGTAACGCCAGGGTCAGGGCCTTGAGGCTGCGGTTGTAATAGTTGGTTGGGACAATTTGTTGATGGCGGATATACATCGCCTCATCAAAGGCGCTCGTGCCGCCGGCCGCGGCGGCGCAGGCGAAGGGCCCGGCAAAGGCACTGTCGAGGTAATTGACCGTCGGCACTCCCGCCTGGGTAAAGCCTGAATACAGATTGTTCTGCCCCTTGCCTGCCGCCCAAGTGCTGAGTTTCTGGCAGAACGCCAGCGCCCGCGGCTCGCCGTTGAACATGTAATCCATCGCGATGCGCCAGGGCGTGCGGCAAGCGTCATAGGAGTAATTGAGTCCGCGGCTGTTCGGCGCGCCCGTGCCGGTGCACCAATCGGAAACCAGGCCGGTTTGCGCATCGGCGTTGCCCGCGAGCATTGCGTAACACTTGTCCACCACTTGCAGCCACGAGGCGTCGCCGGTAGCCTGCGCAAAAGCGCGATAATAAGCCGGGGCAAAATAGGAAGGATTGGTGACATCCGAGCCGCCCCAAACATCGCCGGGCTTGAGGACATACGTGCCGCCCTCGACCATCGTCTGGCGAATTTTCGCGATGAGCGCGCGGGCCGCCGCGAGATAATTGGTGCGCCCGTTCGAGCCCCAGCGGTAGTCCGCCTGCAACAGGCTGAAGGCCACATCCTCGTCGGCATCCGTCGCGGCATTGGCTCCCTCGACCGTGCCGGCGGAAGTGATCATCCAATTCATCAGCCCGCTGCCATCGGGAAATTTTTGATAATAGCCGTACAGGTCGTCGAAGAGCGCCTGGTCGCTAAAGCTCGCGGCGAGGAGCATCCCATAACCGATGCCCTCAGAGACGGTGTGCGAGCGGTCATCCCACAAGACGCGTCGAAAGCCCAGCGCGCCATCGCCAGAAACCTCCTGGGTGAACCAATCCTGGTACGCAGCCGTCGCGTGCTGGACATTCGCCGCCACCGGGCGCAGGCCGTAGGGATGATTTTCGGGCGCAGGAGTCACCGCCAGCGCCCATGGAGTGCCCTGCAAAAGGAAACCGGCTATCAATCCGCCGGTGAAAACTTTACTGATCACGGAAAACAGCGAGTTGCGGTGAGTCATGAGAGAGTGCCTCCGGGCAGTTTAGGTGAGGGGTTTGCCTCTGTTTATGGAGGCGCGAACCCAATGATATCCGATGGCCATGAGAGAAAGTGGTAACGAAATAAATTCCCTCGCCGCGCGATTTTACCTCGAATTTACCGTCCGTGCGGGACGAGGCCTGCGTTGCGCCGGGCTTGCGTGGGGAAAGCCGTTCTGCATTGCTGGAAACTTTCCGCGGCGATTTCTCAGCCTACATCACCTCTTTATGTCCGCTGCCGGCCATCCACCCCGCCCTTCCGCCGGCCCGTCGTCCGTGCGCTTGATCTTGCTGGCTGCTGCGGCTCTCGTGCTCGTGGGCCTGCTCGTCTATAGCAACAGTCTGACCGGACCTTTTGTGTTCGATGACGTCGAGGCCATCGTCAAAAATCCCACGCTCCGGCATTGGTCGCAATCCTGGATGCCGCCCGCGCATGGCGAAACGGTGAGCGGCCGGCCGTTGCTGAATTTTACCCTGGCGATAAACTACGCCCTCGGCGGCCTGAATCCCACGGGTTATCATGTCGTCAATTTACTCATTCACCTAAGCGCGGGCCTGCTGCTTTTAGGTTGGGTGCGACGCACTTTGGAACTGCCTGTGTTGCGAAAAACCTTCGGATCCATGGCGCTGCCCCTAGCGTTTGCGGTCGCGCTGCTCTGGATTGTCCATCCGCTGCAAACGGAGTCCGTGACCTACGTTGCCCAACGGGCCGAGTCCTTGATGGGTCTTTTTTATTTTCTGACGCTCTATGCTTTCGTGCGCAGTTTAACATCGCCTGCAGCACTGCGCTGGCAGGCGCTGGCGGTGGCGGCGTGCCTGGCGGGGATGTTGACGAAGGAAGTGATGGTCACGGTGCCACTCCTGGTCTTCCTCTATGACCGCACCTTTGGCGCGGGTACTTTTGCCACAGCATGGCGACAACGTTATAAACTTTATCTCGCGCTCGCGGCCACGTGGCTGGCGCTGGTGGTGGAGTGGCTGCTTTCGCCCGCCCGCGGCGGGACGGCCGGTTTCGGTTTGGCTATTTCGCCGTGGGCCTATGCGCTAAAACAGTGTGACGCCGTTGCGCGGTATTTATTGCTCGCGGTGTGGCCGCATCCGCTGGTGTTTGATTATGGCTCGGCGCTGGTCGCTAATCCGTGGGCCATCCTTCCGCAGGCCCTGGTGCTGGCCGCGCTGTTCGCGGGGACGATTTACGCACTGCGCCGAAATCCGCCTCTCGGTTTCGCCGGCGCCTTTTTCTTTCTCGTGCTTGCGCCAACATCGAGTGTTGTGCCCGTTGCGACGCAAACGATGGCCGAACACCGCATGTATCTCCCACTGGCGGCGGTGCTGGCGGTCGCGGTGCTCGGCTCCTACACCTGGGCGGGCCGCAAAATACTGGGCCTGTGGTTCGCGCTCGCGCTGGCGCTGGGCTGTATGACCTACCTGCGCAACCGCGACTACCGGACGGCCCTTTTGCTGTGGGCCGATACCGTGCGCAAGAATCCCGGCAGCGCCCGCGCCCACAGTCAGTTGGGGACGGCGTACTTGCAATTGGGCCAGCTTCCGGACGCCCTGCGCGAATACCTGCTCGTGGTTAAAATAGATCCCGCCTACCGCGATGGGTACAACGACGTCGGCCTGGTGCAATTGCGCCAGGGGCGGGTGGAAGACGCCCTCACCACGCTGGCCCAATCCGTGGAAAGGAATCCCGAGTTTGCCGTGGCCCATTTCGATTACGGCAATGCGCTCTTCACCGGCAACCGCCTGGCTGAGGCCGAGAAGCAATATCGCGCGGCTCTCCGCCTGCAGCCCAATTACGCGGAGGCGCACAACAACCTCGGTGCGGTCTTGAGCAAGCAAGGGCAGATGGCGGCCGCAGTCGCGGAATTTCAGGAAGCCCTCCGACTCCAGCCCGACTACGCCGACGCCCAAAAGAATCTCACCCGCATCCAGGCGCAACCGGGCCCCGCACCAACGGGGCGCTAGAGTTTTGACTCTATTCGCGGCAATGTCCTAATTTCATCAGAAACAAGACGGCGGGCTGAGGGCAGCCCGCCCTACCCCAAGCAAATGTTTTAGGTAGGGCGCGCTGCCCTCAGCGCGCCGATTCAAATTAGGACATTACCTCTGTTCGCTCCCGCCTTGCCTCGGACCAAAAAGAGGGTTTAGTCTACAGGATTGAGCGGGTCTCTACCAGCGGCCTATCGCTTCAGTTCCTCCATTCTACATTCTGCCTTCTACCTTCTAAATTCCACCTTCTTCCCCATGTCCTCCCTTCTCCGTGCCTGCTCCGCCACCGTGGTCGACGGGCCTGACCGCGCCCCCAACCGTTCGATGCTGCGGGCCGTCGGGTTTCAAGACGCCGATTTTAAAAAGCCCATCGTGGGCATCGCCTCGACGTGGGCGCAACTCACGCCGTGCAACATGCACATTGACGGGCTCGCCCGCGAGGCCGCCGCAGGCGCCGAGGCTGCGGGTGCGAAATCCATCATTTTTGGCACGCTCACCGTCTCGGACGGCATTTCCATGGGCACGCTCGGGATGCGCTACTCCCTGGTCTCGCGCGAAGTCATCGCAGACTCGATTGAAACGGTCGCGGGCGCCGAGGGTTTCGACGGCATCGTCGCCATTGGCGGTTGCGACAAGAACATGCCCGGCTGCGTGATGGCCATGGCGCGGTTGAACCGGCCTTCGGTGTTTGTCTATGGTGGTACGATTCTGCCCGGCATTTACCGCGAGAAGCCGGTGGACATCGTGAGCGTGTTCGAGGCCGTCGGCCAGCGCGCGGCGGGGAAGATCTCCGATAGTGAACTCAAGGAAATCGAATCCTGCGCCATTCCCGGCCCCGGCTCCTGCGGCGGCATGTACACGGCCAACACCATGGCCTCGGCCATTGAGGCGCTCGGCATGTCCCTGCCCAATTCGTCGGCGCAACTCGCGGTATCGAAGGACAAAATCGTCGATTGCCAGCAAGCCGGCGCGGCGGTGCTGAATTTGCTCAAGCTCGGCCTGCGCCCGCGCGACATCATGACCAAGGCGGCGTTTGAAAACGCCATTGCAGTGGTGATCGCACTCGGCGGCTCGACGAACGCCGTGTTGCACTTGCTTGCGATGGCGCACGCCGCCGACGTGAAACTTTCGCTGGATGATTTTACCCGCATCGGCAAACGCGTGCCGGTGCTCGCCGACCTCAAGCCCAGCGGCAAATACAACATGTCGCACTTCGTGCGCATCGGCGGCCTCAAACCGCTGTTGAAAATGCTGCTCGACGCCAAGCTGCTGCACGGCGATGTGCCGACCGTCACCGGCAAGACCATGCGCGAAAACCTCGCCGGCGTCGCGCCCTACCCTGCCGACCAGGACGTCGTTTACCCGCTCAGCCGCCCCATCAAGAAGGACAGTCACCTGCGCATCCTGCGCGGCAATCTCGCCCCCGGCGGCTCCGTGGCGAAAATCACGGGCAAAGAGGGCCAAAAATTCACCGGACGCGCGATCATTTTCGAGTCCGAGGAAAAAGCGCTCAAGGGCATTCTCGACGGGAAGGTTAAAGCGGGCCACGTCATCGTCGTGCGCAACGAAGGGCCCGTGGGCGGCCCCGGCATGAGAGAAATGCTCGCGCCGACCTCCGCCGTCATGGGCCGCGGACTCGGCCAGGTGGTGGCACTCATCACGGATGGACGCTTTTCCGGCGGCAGCCACGGATTCGTCGTCGGCCACATCACGCCTGAGTCCGCCGTGGGCGGCCCGCTGGCGGTGGTGAAGAACGGCGACCCCATCACCATCGACGCGCTCAAACACGAGATCAACCTCGACCTGCCGGCCACGGAGCTGAAACGCCGCCTGCGCGCCTGGAAAAAGCCGAAGCCACGCGAAACCCGCGGGGTGCTCGCCAAGTACGCCAAGCTCGTTTCCAACGCCTCCCGCGGCGCGGTGACGGATGCGGATTTGTTTACAAAGGTGTAAGGTGAAAAGTGAAGGCTGAAAAAGCAAAAATCTGACTTTTGTCTTTTAACCTTTCACCTTTTACATTTCACCTGCCTGGCCTACTTTTCTTTCAGCACCCACACGCCATCCCACTCCACCGGAGGCGGTTCCTGCTGGTAGTGGAGGCAGCGTTCGAGGAAGTTCTCACAGAGAAAGTCATCGCCGCCGAGCTTCGCATTGGCCGCCCGGAATAATTCCGCCGCGCCGGAGAAGTCGCGCGCATAGAATTTCGCCTGCGCCGCCTCGTATTCGGCGAGGCCGGGCGGCGGCACGGCGGTGCGCTCGCCCATCGGCACGAATACGGGCACGCCGAAGGTCTTGCCCTTGACCTGCATCTTGTCCGCCAGGCGAAAGACGTATTTGTGCTTGGCGAGTTCGCAGAGCGATTCACCAAAGAGAAAAGTCTGGTGGTACTGCTTCGTGGCAGACTCAAGCCGCGCCGCCACATTGACGGTGTCGCCCATGACGGTGAATTCCTGCCGCCGGGGATGCCCGATGCGCCCGACCACGCCCTCGCCGTAATTCACGCCGATGCCAAACCCCAGTTGCTCGCGCTTGGGCTGGCCGAGCCAGCCGGCATTGAGGCGGGTGAGCGCATCCTTCATCCGCAACGCGGCGCGAACGGCGCTCACGGCGCATTCCTCGGCCGGCTGTTCGCGCACATCGCCCCAGGCCGCCATCATGGCATCGCCAATGTATTTCTGCACGGTGCCATTTTCCTCCTGAATGATGCCGACCATTTCCAGGAAGTACTCATTCAACTGGGTGACCAGCGCCTCCGGGCCGACCTTTTCGCTCCAGGTGGTGAAGCCGCGGATGTCACTGAAAAGGACGACGAGTTTCTTCTCCTGGCCGCCGAGGCGCTTTTCGAAATCGTCGCGATTGTTCAGCACCAGGCCGGCGACGCCGGGCGAAACCATGCTCTCGAACACCCCCAGCATCCGGCGGCGTTCGTAGCGCTCCAGGACAAAGTCGTACATAGTCACAAAGCCACCGCACCCGATCAAGCCGAAGGTGGCGCCGCCCACGGGCACCACCAATAATTTAGTCAGGAACAACCACTGGGTGACCGCGACGAAAAGCAAAATCAACGCCAGTAGCAAACCCACCTTGCCGAAGACCGATTGGACGCGGAGATTCAGAATCAACGCCAGCAAACCGAACAGCACCGCCGTGGCGGGCGCAATCCAATCCGGCACCGGGCGCAGCCAATCCCCGGCCACGAGATTGATAAACGAAGTCGCCTGGATTTCCACCCCAGCCATCAGGCCCATCGAGGTCGCATGACTGTCCTTAAAGCGCACCTCCGATAACGGACCGACGAAAACCACGGCATCCTTGAAGGTGCCTTGTTTGATATAATAGTCCCAGTTGAGCAGCACATCTTCGATTAATAGGGTCGTAATGGTGCGCGATTTGCCGTAGAGGTTTAAAAGCGTGGGTTGGGCCGGATCCAGATCGGGTGGATGATCAAGCACCTTGTTCGCGGCCTGCCAGGTCATGGTAAATTCATCCGGCTTGATGAAGGCGGCCTTGGTCGGATCGTCGCCTAGCGCGGGATTGCTCAGCAAGGCGCGGCTGTAACCGTGCAGCATGCGCCGTTCGACCCCGTCGTCATCCTTGGCCACATTGGCCAAACCCACAATCTCCGGCCCCTTGGAGGGCAGCAAATCGTCGGAAGGACCACTGATCTCGCGAATGCCATTGCCCGCCAGGGCGGTTTCCTTGGGATCGCCGAGCTGCGAGGCAAGTTCGATCTTGTTGGCGTACTTCTCGAAGATGAGGCCGCAATCCAGGTCGTCCGGCATGGCTGCGCGAAACACAAAGTCAAAGGCGACAAACTTCGCGCCCGCATTGATCAGGCGCTCGGTGAGCTTGCCCCAAAGCAGGCGGCTCCAAGGCCAATCCGGAGTCATATATGCCAGTTCGGGCGCCTTGGCGAGGTCAGCGGCCGACCACGGCTGCGCAATGGGAAAGGAGCTTTCGTCCACGCCAATAATTACCGTGGTCACCGGTTCGCGGCGATTGCCGCGAAACCAGACGCGCTCATCCAAAGCCATATTTTCAAATCGATCGAGCAGTGCCTTGGTCCCGTACGTATCAAGCCAAACGTAGCCCAGCGTCAGCAGCACCACAAAGGCGCATTGCACCTGCACGCGCCACTTATGCAGAAACTCGAAGAATAGCCGGACGCTCATGGCGCCAGTTCCTAGACAAAATCCGCTTCCCCGCCAAGGCCCAATGCGGCCCGGGCGTCATTAAAACGAGTAGGAGAGGTTCGCGCCGACGCCGATGTTGTAGTTCTGGTAGTTGTTGCCCAGTTCAGAACTGCTGCGCCATTCATAGCTGGTGAGGAAGCGCACGGCGGCCCAATCGTTGAAGTAATAGGCCACCACGAGCGAAAGGGTGTTGTACACGTCGTTGCGCTGGCGCGCGCTGTAGGTGTAGTAGGAGTACTGGAAGCGGTAGGACGGCTGGATGACCCAGTTGCCGCCGAGGATGTAGTTATAAATGAGCGAGAAAGCGTGGTCGGTGCGGTCGTTCCAACCGACGGGCTGTAAGCCGCCGGACTGGGAGTTGGTGAAGCGGAAATCGCCGTCGTACTGCGCCGTCAAATTCTGGTTCTGCGCGATGGACCACTGATAGCCGGCCAGCCAGTACGGCACCCACTCCTGGTAGAACGTGCCGCTGGTCACGGCGTTGTCATTGGTGAACGCCGCGTAACGCACGCCGAAGGAACCGAGGATGCTGCCCTTTTGCAGGTTCACTTCCCCGAACGGCGTGTACGTCATGAAGTCGTTGTTCTTGACCGGCAAGCCGCCCGCCGGGCCGATGCGGTGATCGCGGCCGCTCAAGGCCCCGTACCAGAAACTTTGGTAACGGAAACCGCCGCGCGGCACGGCCTGCACGCCGAACCAGTCCATCACCTCGCCCTGCACGACGCCCTGCAGTGTCAGCACGCTCACATCGCTTGCGCCGGTGTTGTTCGGAGCCAGGGTGGCGTTGTCGGTGCGGTAAATCTGAAAGTCCGAGGAAATATTGAACCACTTGTGCTTCGGCTTCGCGGCCAGCAGGTATTGCGGGCCGGTGTCTTCCAATTCGCCCTCATACAGCATGGGGACTTTTTCGTCCTTCAAGCCGGGCCCGAGCGGGGTCTGCAACTGCTGGGCACGCGTGGCCGTGTCCGATTGCTGGACCGCGGCGGGTTGGGCCTGCGCCGGCCGGGCGCCGCCCAAATAAACGACCGCCAGCACAGTGGCGACAGAGAAAACGCGGGACGAAAACAGGGATGTTTTATTCATGGAGCGACAACAGTTCGCCATGAAATACCCTACCCGCGTTGAAACGCAAGCACTTATCCGATCCCGACTTTAGAAGCTTTTAATGTTGATTCGGGTCGGGAATTCGCCAGTGCCGCCCTTGCTGATGGGAATGAATTTCTGCGCCGGCGAACCGTTGTAGTTGACGTTGCTGATAAAGTTCACATAGCCCGCCTGGCCGGCCTGGTTGGTGTTCGGATGCGGGGCGAGCATACCGAGCGACGAGGAGAGATTCACCACGGTCGCGCCGGGGAAATTGACGTTATACAAATTCAAGGTGCGCGCGCCCATCGAGATGGACTGGGCCGTGCTGCTGAAGTTGGTGTTGTTCACCGTCAGCGAATCGCCGCCGGTCACGTTGATTTTCTGGCCCAGCAAGGCCCCGCCCTGAATGGAGAGCACGCCGCCCGACTGAATGTTTACGATGCCGGCGCCCGGGTTCGTGCCCTGGGTGGCCTCGATGATGGTGTCCTGCATCGTGACGTCGCCGGCGGCGAGGAGGATGGCGGCGCCGTTGGCGGCGGAAACGTAACTGCTAGTCAAAGCCAGCGAACCGCCCGTGCGCACGGAGGCGTTGCCGCTGCCCGCGAGGACACTGGAGCCCGTCAAACTCATGTCGCCGAGGACGCTGGCGAGATCCAAGGAGCCCGTCGGATTCGAGAGGGTGACGAGGTTCAGCGTCATGCCGCCGATATCGTTAACATTAAAGGCTGTCGGGCCGGTGCCGCCAAAGTTGGCGACAATCGTCTGCGCGGTGGTGGCCGGGGAAAACACGATGTCTTCCGCAAAGATATTCAGGACCGTAGTTTTGTTCAGGCCCGCAAATTGCGACGAGTTGCTAAAGGTAACCTGGTCGCCCGCAAAAATCGTCATGGCCTTCAAGCCGTCAAACGCGCCCAAATCCACGCGTCCGGAAATCACCAGCTTGCCCGCAATGATGCCGGTGACCACGATCTGATCGTTCGGAATAAGACCGCCGGGCAGGCCCAAATCAGCCGCCGTAAACACCACTGGCGTGGTGAAAGTCAAATTCGAAGGAATGCTGGCTCCGGAGCCGAGCGCGGCAATGGCCTGCAGGGCATCGGCCACCGTGGGGCCGTTATTGTCGGGCGTGTTATTCGGATTATTGGGATTGGCGTTGCTGGCGGTGCTGATCGTCGAAAGGTCGCCGATGACAATTTCGTTCTTCGAAACCGCGCCGATGACGAGCTTGTCGGTCTTCACGAGATCGCCGTTGGCGATCTTGGCCTGCTGGTCGCTGGTGGCAGAATCCAGTTTATCCTGCGAGGGCAAAACGAGGGTGAAGCCGTGCACCAGATCCGAACCCGCCTGCTGCTTTGCCAAATCGAAATTGACCACTGGGCCGGCCTTGGGCGTTTCGCGCGTGCCATCGGGCTTCAACGCGCCCGGCATGATGAAGGTCATTTGACCGGCGGTGAGATGGACGGTCGAACCGTCGGGCAGCTTCACATCGCCGCTGCCTTCCATCATCATGACCTTGAAGCCGCCGTCGGAGGTCGCCGTCACAATCAGCGTGGTGCCGAGGACGGTCGCCGTGGCGGAGTTGGTCGAAATGGTGCCGCCGCCTTTGCCCGAGGGGGAATTGAAGAGGACGCTGCCTTGTTTCAAATTGATACTGCGGCTGTTCGGCTCGAAGGAGAAAATGGAATTGGAACCGACGCGGGCCACCGTGCCGTCGGCGGCGGTCAATTGGGCGCGCGACTTGGTGCCGGTGTACAGCATGTTCGGCGCGTTGAACTCGTCATTGGCCTTGACCGGCTGCTTGGCCGGGCCGGCGCTCACGTCCTGCATGGTCACATCGCCGACCGCTTCCGAAACAGTGGCCTTGTTGAACGGCAGCGGGCTGCTGGCCGCGGCGGCCGCCCCCCACGTCGCACTCGGGCCCGCGAGGGCCGCCAGAATAATCAAGGCCGTGCGGCCCCGGGTGATTTTTGCCAAAGAATTGAGCTGCGACATGATTTGGGTCCTCGCTGCCGGAAGGCGCCGCCACATGAGCAACATGCGGGGACTTCCGAATTTCCGGTCATGTTAGACAGATATTCCGCCGCTGACAATCCTGAATCTTGCCCCTCTCCCGTCCGCTCGCTTCCGCCCGTCCGCCCACTCTTTAACGGCCAACCTCGACCTCGGCCGGAGCGGCGGCCTTCTTTTGCTGGGCCATGGGCTTGGTGCGGAACTTTTCCAGGGACTGGCGGGCGAGCACGGACACCAATACGCGCGGCAGCCGGCTGCTGATGGCCACCTGCAACTTGTTTTGCCAACCGCAGACGACTAGGGGCTTGCCCGCGGCAAGGGCGGCCAGCGATTCCTCAATGACCTGCCCGGTGTTCTGACCCAGCCAGTCCGGTGCGGGTGGTTTCACAAAACCGGCGGAACGGAAAAAATTCGTACTCGTCGGGCCGGGACATACACAGAGCACATGCACGCCCGAGTTGCGCAAGTCCTGCCACAACCCCAGGCTCCAATTCAGGACGAACGCCTTCGTCGCGCCATACACCGTCATCAACGGCGTCGGTTGGAACCCGGCAATGGATGAGATGTTTACTACAGCACCGCCGCGTTCGAGCAACTGCGGCAGCAACCGGGACGTCAACAACACCGGCGCACGCATGTTCAAGTCCACCATCTCCAGGCAGCGCTCCGCGCCCGGCTCGGGAAACGGCCCATACGTGCCGAACCCGCTATTGTTGATCAAAAGGATTTTGCCGGCGCCGCCACTGGCGCGCAAGTGCTGCTCGAGCACCACCAACGCGCCTTCCTGCCCCGCCGCCGAGCCCAAGTCCGCGGTAATGTGCTTCAACCAGCCCTCGCCGGCGCCGAGCTTTGGATTCGTGCGCGAAAGGTTGAAAATTTGCGCGGATGGGTTTAAGGTATGGATTGCCTTGATAAACCCCTCCCCAATGCCCGAAGACCCGCCAGTGACGATCACGGCGCTAAAGCTCTTAAAGTATTCTGGCACAGATTGTGCGGCAGGCATGGTGGGACAAGTTGGGCGGGCGCCCGCGGCGGCGGTCTTTTTCCCTCGGGCTCGCGGTGCGTCAGCGCTGCTTCTCTCCTAGCGGGACTGTTTTCCACGTCAACCCATAACCAAACTAAGGCTACTCAATGAGCTACCACGACCTGATTATCTCCGGCATCCATCTCGAATTGACGGAAGCGCTCAAAGATACGGTTCATGCCAAGATGGAGCGGCTGTTCAAACACGAAACCCGGCTGCATCGCCTGCGCATTGAACTCGAACACACGGCCAGCAAAAATCATCTCGGCGAATTCGTCGCCAAAGGCCACCTCGTCCTGTCCGGCCCGGAAATTACGGTGTCCGTCGCCTCGGAAGACCTCTACAAGTCCATTGATCTGCTGGTGGACAAACTCGACCGCAAACTGCGCCGGCGCTCCCGCCTGCTCAAAGTCAAGCGCCACCACCCGCACGACATCGAATTCCCCGCGCACCTGCCGAAGGTGAGTTTGGCGTAAGCGGAATTGGCCGGCTCGATGGATAGTGGCGCGGTGAGGGCACCCCGCCCTACCCAAGCAAGGCATGTCATCGGAGCGCACAATTCTCCGGGCGATGTTTGGATTTAATTTTGTCGATCGGTCGCGCCCGGGACGATTTTTTGTTTTGCGCCTGTAGCCCTCGGCGATGCATGGTAAGTCTTTATTATTTCATCCTGCATCCTTTACTTCTGCGTTCTGCCTTCTAACTTCTACCTTTTCCTCCCCATGGCCAAACCTACCATTATCATCGGCCTGCTCCTCGTCGTCGTCGGCCTGGCCGGCTACTTTTCCGCCCATGAGCCAGCCCCGACCGCGTTGATTCCCGCCGCCATTGGCGTCCTGCTCGTTATCCTCGGGGCGGTTGCGCTCAATCCCGCCGCCCGCAAACACGCTATGCACGCCGCCGCCATGGTCGGGCTGCTGGCCATCATCGGTGACGGCATGCAGTTGATTAAAACGCTGCGCACCACCCAAGTCTCGCCCGAAGTCGCGCACCTCAAAATTGCCTCGATGTCCGCGACCCTCGTCCTGAGCGTGATTTTTCTCGTGCTGTGCATCCGCTCGTTTATCGCGGCCCGGCGCAACCGGTTGGCGGGAATGTAGTCTGCCTTTAGCTGGCCGGAGGCGCTTGGATTACCCCTCCCGCAGGTTACTATGTCTGGAACCGCGGCACTAAGCACCAGAGCACTAAGCACTAGAACACTAACCACTAGAACACTTTTCCGGCTTTCCCTTTTCACTTGCCAATCCGGCGCGGTTCGCACACTTTGACCCCTTGCAGTGCCGGGATATTTAGCACCCGTAGTTCAATTGGATAGAACATCTGACTACGGATCAGAGGGTTGCAGGTTCAAATCCTGCCGGGTGCACCACTTCACAGGGGAAAGGCCGAAAGACAAAGAAGTTAATTAAGAAGCCATGGCCACCCTAAACCCCTACGTCAACTTCAACGGCAACGCCGAAGAAGCTTTTACGTTTTACCAATCCGTCTTGGGGGGAGAGTTCGGCAAGATCATCCGCTTCAAGGACCTGGCCAGCGCAGAATTCCCGGTGGCGGAAAAGGAAGCCCATAAAATAATGCGCATTACTCTGTCGATCGGCAAAAATAGGCTGATCGCCAATGATGTTCCGGCCAGCATGGGACGAGTAAGCGAAAACGAAAACCGGTCTAAAATTGCCGTCACGGCCGAAAGCCAAGCGGAGGCGGAGAGGATATTTATCGGACTTTCGGCCGGGGGGACCGTCGAAATGCCCATGGCGGAAAGCCCTTGGGGTACCTCCTTTGCCATGTTCAGGGACAAATACGGGATTGAATGGACGGTGGAATTTGACCCAAAAAAATAGCCCGTAAGCATGTTCTTACTGATAGGATAAATGGATCAAATCTTCCGATTTGGTTTCATAGTGATATGCACGACGTAGCCTACGTTTATATGTACGACTTTTACAAACAATTGGTGTACATTTCCACTCATTAACATGAATGCAAAAATCATTATTGCCGCGGTTGCCGCGGCGCTTGGTGCCGTCGGGGTTGCCCAGGTTGTGGGCTTTGCAAAAATGCGTCTTACGGTGCATGTTATCGATGAGGATGGCAAACCGGTTCCAGAAGCACAGGGAACTTTTCTATTTAAAGAAGATTTAGCCAGCTTGGACAAGCCTCACGAATATCAGGTGACAACCGACAACAATGGTAATTTTACGTTGGATGCACATTCTAATGATGGCGTCCTTGGAAGTACTGGCCAGGCAATACACAAGGATGGCTACTACAACAGTAGCGTAAACGCCGGTCCCTTTGAGACCTTTGAAAACGGCCATTGGCTGCCTTGGGACCAAACCTACACCACCGTGCTGCGCAAAATTGGAACGCCGATTCCACTGTATGTACGTCGGCTAGCAGTTAAAATCCCCGCCGCCGTAAATGAGGCTCGTGGGTTTGACCTGGTGGAAGCCGATTGGGTCGCCCCTTTTGGCAAAGGTAAAGTTCGTGATTTTATTGTAACCGTAACTAATGCCCAATATCGCAGCGATAACGACTATGAGACAAATGCAGCTATTACCTTCTCCAACCCAGACGATGGCATTCAGGAAGTTCAATTACCCCCGCAGTTTGCCAACAGCGTGTTTAAGTGGCCGCGTCTAGCCCCAGAAAATGGTTACCAGTCAAAATTGGAAACTCAACGGCTTTGGCTAAATATTCAACGCGGACATACGCAAAGCATCAATACGGCCAAGGAGGATCAGGCATATTTTTTCCGTGTCCGCACCTTGAAACAAGGTGGCAAAATTCTCAGCGCGTTATATGGCAAAATCCTTGGCGGAATTTCCGTCGGCTACGGTTCAGCGAACTACGGCTTCATTCAATTTACCTACTACCTTAACCCGGCCCCGCTTGATCGAAACTTGGAGTTCTCGGGAAATAGCTTGTTTACTAATCTCGACTCGGACGAAATTTTTCATGCACCGTAAGATTCCGGATGTCGCGGATTTAGTGATGGGAAATTGCATTTTTTTTGAGCAGGGAATGGAAGAAGATGGGTGATAACATGAATGCAAAAATCATTATTGCACTTATGGCCGCAGCCCTTGGTACTGCCGGCGTTGCCCAAGTTGTGAACATGCCCAAAATGCGTTACACGCTCCATGTCATTGGTGAAGATGGTAAGCCCATTCCTGGAGTGAAAACCGCCTCTTCATTTAATAAAGACGCGATTAGCTATGGTCAAAAAATACAAGTTAGTGCGACCACCGATGATAATGGCAATTTTACTGCCGAAGGCTATTCGGATGACGGCAAGGCCCTCGGGAAGCTTATGAGCAAAGATGGCTATTTTGATAGCGGTGTAAGCGCCGGCCCCTTTGAAATCTTCGAAAACGGTCACTGGCTGCCTTGGGACCAAACCTATACCACCGTGTTGCGGAAGATCGGGACCCCGATTCCACTGTATGTAAAGAGAATGAATGCAACAATTCCTGTAACGGGAACGCCGTGCGGGTATGATTTAGAGGTAGCTGACTGGGTGGCGCCTTACGGCAAGGGCAAAGTCACGGATTACATTGTCACCGTCACAAATCTTCAATACCGCAGCGACAACGATTCTGAGATTTCAGCAACTGTCACTTTCCCTAATGACGGCGATGGCATTCAAGAAATCCAATTGCCCAAAGAATTTGCAAACAGCGTTTTTAAATGGCCACGTCTGGCGCCGGAGGCGGGTTATCTGCCGCAATTAGAAACCCATCGGTTATGGCTAAACGTTGAGCGCGGGCACACGCAAAGCATCGACACGGCCAATGAGAACCAGGCTTATTTCGTTAGGGTTCGCACGGTGAAGCAAGGAGGGAAAATAGTCAGCGCGTTATACGGTAAAATCCTTGGCGGAATTGGGGTTGGTCCAAATGGCGGCAAAAATGGTGGAGTCATTGGCTTCACCTACTACCTCAACCCGACGTCGCTTGATCGAAACCTGGAGTTTTCGGGAAATACCCTTTTCAAGGACCTTCCGCAAAGCGAGACAACGCACGTGCCGTAATCATGACCGGCTGGGACTGATAGGAATTTGCTTTTCCGGGGGCGGGGCAGGCCTTAAACAGTTTTAATGCTTTGCCAGTAAGCTGGTTTCTTGCCCGGTGACTCTCCGTCCTAGGTACGCGCGTGGGTTCATTTTTTCACTAGTCGTGCCAAAAATCTATAACGACAATAACGTGCTCTTCATTCAAATACACCTTCCTTGTAAATATCCCCTTTTCATCCTTGGGGGTGTTTCGATTGGGGTATTTGTACGTTAATATTGCCGTCACATTTTCCAGTACTGTATCTTCGACTTTAAGATTTTGAACATGAACATTTTCCACACTCGCCGGCTTTCCGAAATTTTCCAAAATCCATCGAGGATCGTTGTTTGGCGTGACAACCAATCGAGAATCTAAACCGAGCGGAACATATTTAACTCCCAAGGGCGTCGAGGTCATTTGTTTTGCGGGGGTTGTCGAAACCAGGACAGGCGGTTGCTCAGGTTGATTAGAGCAGCCATTCATCAGCCATGCCAAACATAGAACTCCCAATATCGTTTTCATAGGCTTTGATTGTAGAACTTATTTCCACCTCTTGAACATGATTCCCCGCCCGGAAATAGACCCCGTTGGGGCTGACCATGTTCCTCCGCAAGCTTGTTTTCCTCATTTATTGCTTGGTCGTGTCCTGGACGATTTCCCCGTTCTTGGGGTCGTGGATCGTGCGTGCCTTGATCCATGAGGTAAGCATGACCACAAATTTCATGGCCCAATACTCTCCAGTTTGGCGCATCTCGGCAATCACCCAATGTATCCTGATATTGGAAGATTGCGCTTCCGCCTACGGGGCCTTGAATAGAACCGCCAGTGCCCGCACCAGGCTTCCCGTCACGGATAGGAATTTGCTTTTCCGGGGGCGAGGCAGGCCTTAAGCAGCTTTAACGCTTGGCCAGTAAGCGAGCTTCTTGCCAACTGACTCTCCGTCCTAGGTTCGGGGTATATCCTGCACAACTTGTCCTTGAGCACGGAGGAAGGGTGTCGCATTTTGCCGGAGACAAGAGGCTTTCCCTAGAATACTCTGGTCGAAATAAATTCACCCAAGGTCAACAAGTTGAGGTAGTGTCCTAATTTCACCAGCAACAAGACGGCGGGCTGAGGGCAGCCCGCCCTACCCCAGGCAAATGCTTTAGGTAGGGCGCGCTGCCCTCAGCGCGCCGTTTCAAATGTGGACATTCCCCAAGTTGAGTCCAATGAGTTAACCCCTCCCCCTACCTCGATGCATCAAGAAGACTCCCTGCAACGCTGGCGCATCGTGCACCGTCATACCGAGTCAACCCGCCGGCAATGGTTGAAAACCATGGCGGCGGCGAGCGTTGCGTTTTCCCAGTGGCGGGTGCTGCATGCGGCTGATTCACCGCCACCGGAGGTCAGCCCGACCACAGCGGCAAATCTTGCGGAAGGGAAAATCCAGCGCGCCGTGGCCACGAAGGCCGAGTCCTTTCCGCTCAAGGACGTCCGGCTTTTGGATGGCCCCTTTTTGCGCGCGCAGAATCGCGATGGCAAATATCTGCTGGAGCTGGAGCCCGACCGCTTGCTGCACCAATTCCGCGTCAACGCCGGGCTCGCACCCAAGGCCGCCCTTTACGGCGGCTGGGAATCCGCGCCGCTCTGGGCCGACATCCGCTGCCAGGGCCACACGCTCGGCCACTATCTTTCCGCGTGCGCGATGATGTACGCCTCGACCGGCGATGCCGCGTACAAGCAGCGCGTGGATTATATTGTCACTGAATTGCAAGCCTGCCAGGCGGCCTCGCCGGATGGCTTCATCAGCGCGTTTCCCGATGGCGAGGCGCAGATTGATAATTTCGTGGCCGGCCGGCGTGTGTCAGGCGTGCCGTGGTACACCCTGCATAAAATTTTCGCGGGCCTGCGCGATGCTTATCTGTATTGCGACAATGCCGGCGCGCTCGCCGTCCTCACCAAGCTCAGTGACTGGGCGGCGGCGAAGACCGCGGGCCTGACCGATGCCCAATTTCAGCGCATGTTGGGCACGGAACACGGCGGCATGAATGAAGTGCTGGCCGACACCTACGTGCTGACCGGCAATCCGCAATACCTCGCACTGGCGGAACGCTTCAACCACCGCGCCGTGCTCGACCCGCTCTCGCAATCGCGCGACACGCTCGACCGCCTGCACGCCAATACCCAGATTCCCAAGTTCATCGGTTTCGAGCGGTTATACGCGCTGACGGGCAAGCCGGAATACCAAAAGGCCGCACAATTTTTCTGGGACACCGTCGTGCATAACCGCTCGTTCGTCACCGGCGCCAGCGGCGATCAGGAGCACTTCTTCGCCCCGGCGGATTTCGCCCAGCACCTCGACTCCGCCAAAATCGGCGAGACTTGCGGCGATTACAACATGCTCAAGCTGACGCGCGCGCTCTTTGAAATCGACCCCACCGCCGCCTATGCCGACTTTTACGAGCTGGTCCTCTACAACTGCATCCTCGCCTCGCAAGACCCGGACAGCGGCATGATGACTTATTTCCAGCCGACGCGCCCCGGCTACCCCAAGCTCTACTGCACACCCTTCGATTCGTTCTGGTGCTGCACCGGCACGGGCATCGAGAACCACGCCAAGTACGGCGATTCCCTTTATTTTCACGACGGCCTAGATACGCTTTACGTCAATCTCTTCATCCCCTCGACGCTCACGTGGAAGGATAAAAATCTCGTCCTCACTCAAATCACGCAGTTCCCAGATGCCCCGAAGACCACGTTGAAAGTGGCGACCCCTGCGCCGGTGGCACTGACGATGAATATCCGGCATCCGGCCTGGTGCGCGCGCGCCACGGTGACCATCAACGGCCGGCCGTGGGCAACCACCAGTCAACCCGGCTCCTACATCGCGCTCAATCGCACTTGGCAAAATGGCGACGTGATCGAGGTCGAACTTCCCCTGGCGCTACACTACGTGATGTTGCCGGGCACCACCGATACCGTGGCCTTCATGTATGGGCCCATCGTGCTCGCGGGCAAACTCGGCCAACAAGGCATGACACCCGGCGCCGACCTTATCATCAACGAGCGCACTTACGGCGATGTCCTGAATGAGCGCATCGAAGTGCCCACACTGGCGGGCACTCCGGAAACTTTATTGAAGCAGATCAAGCCCAGCGGCGACACGCCGTTGACTTTTATAACGAACGGCCTGGGCCGCCCGCACGACGTGACCCTCATCCCCTACTGGCAAATTGCGCACGAGCGTTACAGCATTTATTGGAAACTCAGCGCACCGGAGGATGCGGGAGCGGCTTCAAAGGCGTAATCCTTGGCCGGTTTTCCATTTAACATTTATCCTTCATCGTTTATCGTTTCCTCCATGCCGCTTCCCCTCGAAGACAATTTTGAAGACATCCTGCGCAAAGCCCAGGCGGGCCTGCACTTGTCCGAGGAATCCCTCGCTCAAAAAGCGGGTGTTGTGCCCGAGGTCTTGCGCGCCTGCCTCGAGGGCCGGGCTGACGAAGCCGCGCTTTCGCGCCTGGCCCCTATTTTGGGCCTGCATGGCCCGAGCTTGATTGAGGTCGCGCGCAAAACTTGGCGGCCGGCGGACGTCTCGCTCGAGGGCTTGGCGCAAATCACCACGCCCCTGCGCAACGGCATCACGGTCAATGCCTACCTCGTCTGGGATCGCACCTCGCGGCGCGCCATTCTTTTCGACACGGGCACCAAGCCGGAACCCATTCTCGAACTCATCCGCAAACACCAATTGCAAGTCGAGTTGTTACTGCTGACCCATACCCATCCCGACCACGTGGCCTGCCTCGATTTGCTGCGCCAGGCGCTGGGTGGATTTCGCGCCTGTGTGTGCGTGCGCGAGCCGTATCCCGGCGTCGAAACGATAGACGCCGGCGCGGCCTTCGACATCGGGCCGCTCCGCGTGCAAACGCGCGCCACGCACGGCCATTCGCCCGGCGGGTTGACTTATGTGGTCAGCGGGCTGGCGCATCCGGTGGCCGTGGTCGGCGACGCGCTCTTCGCGGGCTCCATGGGCCGCTCGCTGGAGCACTGGGCCACTGCGCTTAAAAATAATCGCGAACAAATTTTCACCCTGCTCGACGACACCATCCTCTGCCCCGGCCACGGGCCGATGACCACCGTCGCCCAGGAAAAAATGCATAATCCGTTTTATCCGGAGATTAAGTAGGTACTGACGGATTCATCTCTCTTATTCCGCTGCTCGCCTTTTAATCATTAATCAACCATTTAAACTTCATGCAAATCACCAAAGAGCAGAATCAGACTTTAAGTGATGTTTGTTATCTAATTAACCAGATGCTTTATGCTTACAAATTTCACCCCCGAATTAACAATTTAATCTTCTTGTATGAGAATGGCTACACTCAAAATAACTATCATCGGTTGACTCCGGATGAAATCAGATTTCTTAAAAACGCAAACCTGGAAACATTCCTGTCCAGCTTTCGAAACTTGCTAGATTTTTTCCATCGACCAATTCATGCGTCTAAAGCCAAATCTGACGATACACGTGCATTTCCCGATTTCGCTTTTCCTCAAAAGCCGCTAATAAGCAACGCAGATGATCACTTCAGAAAGGTTTCCAAACATCTATCACATCTGACGAGTGTCCGAAAGACAAGAGTTCAAAATCTCGAATGGAACTTAAATGAGATCATCGAAGGATCCAAGGAAGTATTGATTGAATTCATGAAGCATTGTCTAACAAGGTATCAAGGCATTGACGCAATTACCAAAGATTCCATAGATGGCATTATCAATTATCTTAGTTCGATAGGCTCAAACGAACACTTCATTGCGCATTTGCATGCTAGCGCATCGCCAATGATGTTACATAGCTATACAGCCGTGACTGCGCCAACGCATTCGCCACAAAAAACTATGTAGGTGAATTGAGCACTACCAGGCGTAAGAATCTGGCGCCGCGCCGCCAGGTCCGGGCCAGATTTCATCGAGTTGCTTCAGCGTTTCCGCGCTGAGTGCGAGGGCCTCGGCCGGCAGGGTCGTCTCCAATTGCGCGAGCGTGCGCGGGCCGATGATGGGCGCGGTCACGCCGGGTTGATGCAAAAGCCAGGCCAGCGCGACCGACGCGGGCAGCTGGCCAAGCTTGGCGCAGAGCGCCTCATACTTTTCCAACTTGGGGCGAACTTTCTCGATGGCCTTCACGGTGTCTGCCCCGGTGCGCCGACCGGTCTTGGATTTTTCCAGCGCGCCACCGAGCAGCCCGCCGGCCAGGGGGCTCCAGGGAATCAGGCCGAGGCCGTAATGCCGGCAAGCGGGCAGCACTTCGAGTTCGATGATGCGCTCCGTGAGATTGTACAAGCTCTGCTCCGAAATAAGGCCGAGGAAATGCCGCTGCGCCGCCGTTTCGCTGGCGCGCGCGATGTCCCAGCCCGCGAAATTGGATGAACCGGCGTAGATGATTTTGCCCTGGGCCACGAGCGTCTCGAACGCTTGCCAGATTTCGTCAAACGGGCAGCGGCGGTCAATGTGATGCATCTGATACAAATCAATATGGTCCGTCTGCATCCGGCGCAGGCTGTTCTCGCAACCCTGGATGATTTTGCGGGCGGAAAGGCCCCGGTCCCAATTCGCATCGTAGGGTGAGTCGCGAAACATGGCGGCGAAGACCTTGGTCGCCAGCACGACGCGCTCGCGCCGCCCGTCACCCTGCCCGAACCACTGGCCAAGAATTTTTTCGGTGACCCCCTCGCCTCGTTTCACCCCATAAACATCGGCGGTGTCGAAAAAATTAATTCCGGCGGCGAGGGCGCGGTCCATGATGGCGAAACTGTCCTCCGGGGTCGTGTGCAGACCGAAATTCATCGTCCCCAGGCACAGCCGCGACACCTTTAACCCCGACCGCCCCAAGTGCACATGTTTCATGGCCACCATCCTCCAACTGCTCCGGTGGGTCGTCAAGCTTCCTACGGACGCCCTCTTGCTACCTTGCCGCTGGGCTTAGATTTTCCTCCGCGCTCTCCGCGTCCTTCGCGGTAAAATTCTTAAAACAAATTCCCCAGCACCCGAAAGCACACGCCCACAATCACCGTCGGCAGTGCCGCGCCCGCGAGCAGGCCGAGCGGCGAGATGCCGTTTTCAAAGTGTTTGCCAAGTATCGTCTGCCCGGCGGGATTCGGAGCATTGGCGATGACGGTCAGGCCGCCGCCGGTGACCGCGCCTTCCATCACCGCATGTTGCATGGCTTTCGTCGCCACCACGGAGGGCGCCTGCGAGGCCAGGTAGGTGATGGCGGCGTTGTCATTGAACGACGTGAGAAATGCCGCGCCGAGGAAGAGCGCAAATTCGTTCAGGCTGCCGAGCACCGGCTGAATCCACCAGCTTTGCAGCCCGCCGTGCACCACGAGCCCCGCGAGGAAAAAGCCCACCATGAGCGGCCCGCGCAGGTTGAGGCCCGACTGGTGGTGCGCTGTGGCCTGGGTGAACGCGAGGAAGAAAAGAAAGCCGCCGACCAGGAGCGGCGGATGATGCAGGTTAGCAACCGTCCACGCCAGTGCCAGTACATGCGTGGCCGTCACCCAGACCGGCAGCGCCTGTTCCGGCGGCAAGCTTTCGCGGGTCTGTTTTTCCTCCGTGGCACGCGCGAGTTGGGCAAATTCCCCGCGAAAAATCACAAAATAAAAGAGATTCGAGACCACGATGCCCGCCACCGCCGGCAGGCCGAAATGGGTGAGCATGTAGGGCGTCGTCCAGCCCCATTTCGAGGCGACCATCAGCACCGGCGGCGCGGCGAAATGCGTCAACGTGCCACCGACCGAGACGTTGACGAACAGCAAGCCGAGTGTCGCGTAGCGCAACCGTGAGGCGGGCTTGAGCGCGTAAAACTGGCGGCCCAGGAGCAGGGCGGCGATGGTCATGGCCGCGGGTTCCGTGATCAACGACCCCAGCAGCGGCGCAACCGTCAAAATCGCGGCCCACCAGGCGGCCGGAGTTTCGCCGCCGAGGCGCGCCACCTGGCGCAAAATAGCCTCCGCCAGTTGCACCACCGGCCGTGTCGACGCCACGCCCATGATGATGACGACAAAGAGCGGCTCATCGAACGACAGGCTGCTTAGATAAGAAGTCGTCTGCGCCCAACCCGCGCCGAGGCCGCCGTGTCCGCTGAAAGACAAAGTCATGGCGAACATCAGCGGCACGACCCAGAGGCCAAAGATCGCTTCGACTTCGCCGAGAAAATGCAAAACGGTGGCGGAGAAACTCACCGGCTCGGACCTGCCCTCGGGCAATTTCCCCTGTTGCCGCAGGGCCGCCAGGTGTTCCGCATGCGCTTGGGCGGCGCGGTGGGCGAACCGTTGAATCTTGGTGGCGGCGAGCGTGTGCGCAATGGCCAGCGCGAAAATCAATGTCGCCACCCCATTGAATGGCTCGCGCGCCAGGCGTCCCGACAATTGTTGCGTCAGAGGCGCTCCGGCATCGTGATAGTTCTCCACTGGCACCGGAAAATGAGCTGGGGTGGATTCCAGGCTGCCACCGGTGGCCGCCCATGCCCCACCCGCGCTCGCGCACCAGACGAGCAAACACCAGCACAAAAGTTTGTGCTGCCACCTTCCTGCGTTGGCGGAAAAAAATCGGCCCATCTTCCTTTCACGATGCCGGAGCCACCCCACCCCTTGTCCAGTCCCAAAAATTCCGCTTTTGTCGGTCGAACTTAAACGACAGGCTATAGAGAAGGATTTTCATTGAAGGAATCGAAGCAAACCAAGGTTTCCTTCGTTCACTTTGTTGCCTTCTGTAAATTGCTGGGCATTACCCCAAGCCCCGCCCTCGCGTCCCATGTCACCGCACTCCCATCCATTCGAAGGCACGCTGGACTTGCACACGTTTCGCCCCGCCGAAGCGGGCGACGTGGTGGACGCCTTTATCGAAGAAAGCCGGGCGCGTGGGTGGCGCGAGCTTCGCATCGTGCATGGCAAGGGCACCGGGACGCTCCGGGCAGTCGTGCACGCCCGCCTCAAGCGCTCGCCCCATGTCGCGGGCTTCCGGCAGGCCGATGAAAAATCAGGCTCCTGGGGCGCAACACTCGTAGCCCTGCGGCCCAAGACGGACAAGTAAGCCAACTTCATTTTAGTGAAAACGCCGCTCTAATTCTTGAAGATGGGCAACTTAAGCTCCGGGGCCTAGAGCGCCATTTCGACACTGTGACGTATTGGTCTCTCGAATCGTGACAATATGAGCCATTGTGGCACATTCGACGTTCTCTGTGAAATTCATAAATATCTATCTTATAAAGCCTTAGTGAAATTTAATCGCATGGCATGAATCGTGGTTTAAGAGAGATGAAACTTCAACCCACTTCTCAACCAACTCAAAGGAATCAAGCTATGAAACTCATTCGTTACGAATCACCGAACCTGCCCACCTTGGGCGATTTCAATTGTGCCTTCGGGACGGCCTTCCCGGCCTTCTCGCGACTGGGCGGCGTGTTTGACCACCTGCTCGGTTCCGCGCCCTGGGCCGGTTCTCCGGCAGCCGACCTCTATGAGGACGACGGCCATTTCTACGTCAAAGTCGAATTGCCCGGCGTGAAGAAAGAAGACGTTGCGGTCGAACTGGAAAACGCGGTTCTGACCGTCTCTGGCCGACGTGCGGTGAAAACCGACACCGGCGAATCCACCGCGGAATTCTCCCGCCGCGTGTCCGTGCCCGAAGGCGTGGACGCAGCAACGATTACCGCCGCCTACGAGAACGGCGTTTTGACCCTGACGCTCCCGAAGCCCGAGGCCCGCAAGGCCCGTCGCATCACCGTCAACTAAACGCCGCGATCGCGCCCACTCATCCAATTAGCAACCCAACCAACCCATAAGGAGATCATCACCATGTCCTGCGAAAACAACACTTGCGCGTGCGAAACCCCGACCGCCACCGAAACCACGGCGACCGAAGCCCGCACCGCGTACCGACGCCCCGCCTACTCCGTGAACGAGACTGCCGACGCCTTTGGTGTCGAGGTCTTTGTGCCCGGGGTGGATCGCGCGGGCGTCACCCTCGAGTTGGAGGAAGACGTGCTGGCCATTACGGCCAAGCGCACCACCTCCACTCCGTCCGCCTGGCGCCCCGTGCGCCAGGAAATCCCGGCGGATGACTTCCGCCTGGAATTGCAACTCAACGTGCCTGTGGATGAGGCGAAGATTGACGCCACCGTCACTGACGGCGTGCTGCGTCTGCGCCTGCCGAAGGCCGAAGAGGTCAAACCGCGCCGCATCGACGTGCGGTAAACCCCAACCAAGGACCCCGCGGGGTGGAGGCGCACGATGCGGTGTGCCTCCACCTTGATCAAGCCGTGACGTTTTACGTCACGGCTTTTTCATGTCTGGAAGAGTCGCGCGGACTTACTTTTTCACCAAGCCTAGCGGCAAAACTGTTTTGCCGTAAATTTCATTCAAGACCTGGGCCAGGCCGGTGTACATCGCGGCCAGACCGCAGAAGATGCCCTCGTAACCCGTGAAGTGACCAAAGCCTTCGCCCGGGCTTTGAAATTTTTCGTAGGCCAGCAGGAAAAACAAAATCGTCAGGGAACCGAAGACCACTTGCAGCGCGCGGCTCAAGCGCAGGGTTCCGATGAACAAGACGCCCGTGAAGAGCCCCCACAGGGCGAGGTAGGAACCAAAGCCGTTGCCATCGGGAGCCTCCGTCCAGCCGAGCTTGGGCATGACAATCAGGCCCACCAAGGTGAGCCAAAAAAATCCATAGGAAGTAAAGGCCGTGGTCCCGAAGGTATTATTCTTTTTCCATTCCAAAACCCCGGCGATGACTTGGGCCAGGCCGCCATAAAAAATCCCCATGGCGAGAATCATGCTGTTAAGGCCGAAGTAACCCGCGTTGTGCAAATTCAACAACACGGTGGTCATCCCGAAGGCGAGCAAGCCCAGGGGCGCGGGATTGGCGGTGGTGTCCTTGATGTGGGTGACGAGCGGATCTTGATTGGGCATGGGGGGTAGTAATTGGAGGTTAATGAGGCGAGCCAAGGCAGAGTATATTGCCCGCTTGCTCGGTCAAGGACTTATCGGTTCAAGCTGAGTTACAATTTAAAGCGTCCTGCAAGCTCCAGCCCCGAGCCGATATTTTTGTTTCCGTATGCCCTTCGCAGTGTCAAGCTCGCGAGATGCGTTACCCCACCCTTCTCTGTGCCTGCTTACTGTCGTCCAGCCTTGGCTTGAACGCCGCGGAAACGACTCCGATCGCACCGGCATCGCCCACTCCCGCAGCCACTCCGGCCGTTCTGGCCCCCGTTACACCGACCAAACCCAGCGATCTTTTCAATAGCAAGGATTTTGCCGGCTGGGAATACGTCGCCGGCACGCCCGCGGACATCACGTCGGTTTGCACGGTTAAGGACGGCGTCATTGCCGTGACTGGCAAGCCCAACGGCTACTTGAGCACTACCACCGCTTATGCCAACTATACCCTGCACACCGAATGGCGCTGGACCGACTCCAAGCCCAATCCTAGCACTAATGGGGGCATTCTCATCAACCTTTCCTCCGGCCCGGTGCAGCAGGCGCTGTGGCCCACTTCCTTTCAAGTGCAACTGAAGGTGCAGCGCGCCGGCGATGTCCTCAACATGGGTCCGGCCAAATTTGCCGAAACCCCCACCACCGCCGGCACCGCCAATTCCCCCAGCTCCACGCTCGCCCGCAAAGCCGACGCCAGCGAAAAGCCCCTCGGCGAATGGAACACCGCCGACGTGACCGTGCGCGGCGACACACTGGAAATTTCCATCAACGGCGTGACGCAAAACAAACTGACGGGCTGCGTGCCCTCCTCCGGCAAAATTGGATTTCAACTCGAAGGCTATCCGTTTGAACTGCGCAACGTGAAGCTCGCGCCGCTGCCGGCGGCGAAACCGTGATCACATTGTCGCAGGTATAATACTTAGCAAGGCGAACGGAGGATCCACCGCCCCTATTCCCATGCAAACCAAGTCTATTTTCCCTTCAGGTTGCGTGCTCGCAATGGCCGGTGCGGCATTGCTTTTTACTTCATGCGCTTCCGTTGAAAAACCGTCGCCACCGCCGGCGAAGCCCGTCCCGGATCCTCATCCGACTTTTCCCGGCGCCATGATCAATGGACACCCCATGGCAATTTTTTTGGATTCAGGCTTCAAGGTATTTATGCTGACTCCCCGGGGCGCGCATAAGGCGGAATTGAAGCCGGCATCAAATTCAGCGGCAGAGATTCAAGAACGAGAACTGGATGCGTGGTTGACGGAGCCGACCCCCATCAAGCTGGGCGCAGAGACGTTTACTGCGGAACTCGCGGTGCTTGGCGCCCGTACTTCACCGACAGATAGTTGGAATATGGATGCCATCGTTCCCTGGCCGGATGTTCGGGAGAGCAATAGTATTCTTTCTTTTGATTCCGCGCGACAAGTCGTCAGCAGCCTGAAAAGTTTGCCAGAGGATATGTCTAGCTGGTTGAAATTAAAAATTTATCCTGATCGGGTACTGGTCGTGGAAATGCCCTTGCCTGACGGGCAAATCGGCACCATTCCCATTGATACCGGCGGGGGTGGGGTCTCCATTCCGCCTGCCCAATACCAAGCATGGCGCGCGGCGCACCCCGAGGTGAAGCCAGCAACTTCCAGTTACTTCACCATTGGTGAGGGTAAAGTAATGGATGAGTACGTGCTCGCGGATGAAGTGCACATCGGCGCGCTCACTGTCTTTAACGTGGGCCTATCACCGGCAACGGATTACACTAGGTCTCTTTCGGAGAATCAGATCGGCTTTGTTGGTATGGATGCGTTATATTATGTGGATATGATTGTAGATAATAAGGAGGGATACGCGTACTTTCGCCCCCATCGACCGACCGATCCGGCAGTGCACCTCCCATTGAACTGGAGGGTTGATGATAGTGTGAAAGTGGGCATGGATTCTATCCTCCTTGGGGAGGCGGAATTGAAGGCCGTGGCGCATGACTATGCGGGCGCCAACGCCGATTTTGCGCGGGCTCTTGCCCTCAATCCGACGAACCGGGAGGCTTATTTCGGCCGGGCGGAGATGGAAAGGCAGATGGGTGAACAGACTCTCGCCATCGCCGATTACACACGGGCCATTGATCTCAACCTTGATTGGATTCGCACTGCACGACCGGCCATGGCGCTCCGCGGCCGGGGCGTGTCCAGGCAAATTGTCGGCGATTTCACCGGCGCGGTGGCGGATTATGACATGGCTATTTTCAAGGAGCCCATTGACGCACACTTGGTGAGCATTTATCGCCAATTGCTCCAACGCCGCCTCGGTCTTCCGCCGGAAGATTTTGGCAAAACTGTGGCTACGTGGAGCGATCCCTGGGATAAGGCGATGGGCCAATATGCCTCGGGCGATCTCAGTGAAACGGCTTTCCTTAAGACCTTGGCCGAGGCTCCTGATAAATCTAATCCCAACCAGGCCTGCGAAGCCTATTACCTTGTCGGCATGATGCACCTGCTCAACGGAGATTCAGCGGGTGCACGCGAATTCTTTCACAAATCCATGGCTGCCGGGCCAAAAGAAGCTGACGAATACTACATGGCTCAATCCGAGCTTGCGAGATTGGAGCCCTCGACAGCAAAGTAAGCAGTTAAGTCCACGAGACTCTTCGGAATCTTGCGAATTTTTCCGACTATCGTTTTAACAACCCCTTCCGGTACTCCGCCGGCGTTTGCTTTTGCACGCGGCGGAAGACGAGGCGAAAGTGGCGGAGGTCGCTGAAGCCGCAGGCCGCGGCCACCGTCGCCAGCGGGATTTTCGCATCGGCTTCAAGGCGGCGGCGCGCGTGTTCCACCCGCCAGCGGTTGATGACCGCTGAGGGCGACGCGCCCAACTGCTGGCGAAAACGATTCTCGAGCGTCCGGCGCGACCACGGCACCAACTCCAGCAGTCGCTCGACGCCGAATTTTTCGCCGACCCGGCTGCGGATGAATTGCACCAGGCTCGCCAGTTGCGGGTCTTCCACGGCCAACGTTTCAGTGGATTGCCGGACCACGACGCCGGCCGGCGGCACGAGCACCAGCTTCTGGCGGTCACGCCCGCCCGCCATCAATTGATCCAGAATTTGCGCGGCCAGTTCGCCGGCCCGTTCGTCATCGCGGGCCACGCTGCTCAGCGGCGGATGCGCGTGGCTGACAATCACCGGGTCGTTGTCCACGCCGATGACCGCCACATCGTCGGGCACGCGCAGGCCGAGCTGGCGGCACGTTTCGAGCAACATGTCGGCGCGCAAGTCCGTGCTGGCCATAATGGCGACCGGCAGTTTCAACGTGCGCAGCCAATGCTCGAGCTGCAATTGCTGGCGCGTCCACACGCGTCCGCTGGCCACCACCGAGGACACCTCCAGCACCGCGCAACTGCCGCCCTGCGCGCGGATGGTGGAGACGAAGCCGTCGCGCCGCAACTGGCTGAAGAACAAATCCCGCGAGCCATAATAGCCGAATTTCTTAAAGCGCCGCTCCAATAAATGCCGGGCCGCCTGCCGGCCGATTTCCCGGTGGTCGGCGGTGACGGTCGTCACGCCCGGCTCTGAAAAATAGGCCGTGATATTCACCACCGGAATGGCCAGCGAGCGCGCCAGGCGGGCGTCCTCGGGCGTGGAGATGATGACGAAGGCGCCGTCGCCCCGCCAGCCCTGCAACCAATCGAGTGATGGGCTCAGCCGCTCGGGAAAGCGCATGATGGTCCAGTTCGCCCGCCGACGCGCGTAGGCCAGGATGCCTTCCACCACTTTTTCGACGAACGCCCGGCCGTACGGAAAGGCCAGGGCGATGCGCCGCGGGGTTGGGCTGGGGAGGGAAGGCGGCACGGGGCAAAACGGGTTTGCGCAAAAGTGTCCAAGATTTACGCATCTAGGCTCTTGTGCGCAAGGGCGGAATTGTGTACTTTTTAGCAAAGTCCCCTCTCCCACCTTGGCATGGGCCCGTTCCTGCGAATGGGTTCGCTGTCTTTTTTTCAATCCCCGGTTCTCCTCCTGTTTCCATGATCTCCTCCCGCACCACCCTGTGTCTCTTCTCCGCGGCCGTCCTGTGGACGGCGGCCCTGCCCCACGCGCAGGCTGCCGCCGCCGCGGCGCCCGAAAAATTCACGCCGCCCGCCACCGCGCGCGCGACTTACAACTTCAATCCGGACTGGAAGTTTGTCTTTGGCGACGTGTCGGGCGCCGAACAGCCGGCGTTTGACGACTCGGCCTGGAAGACGGTCAGCCTGCCGCACACCTGGAACGACGTGGACAGCTACCGCAATTACATCAGCCACAGCGGCGGCGACCGCGGCGAGGCCAACGGCGTCGGCTGGTATCGCAAACATTTCAAGCTGCCCGCCAGCGCCGACGGCCAAAAGGTGTTCGTGACGTTTGACGGCATGCGCCAGGCCGGCCGCTTCTTCCTCAACGGTCAGCCCGTCGGCCTGTATGAAAACGGCGTCACCGCCCTGGGCCTCGACCTGACCAAGTACGTGAAGTTTGGCGGGCAGGACAACGTGCTCGCGGTGAAGGTGGACAACAGTCCCGGCTACAAAGAGGAGGCCACCGGCGCCAACTTCGAGTGGAATGCCAAGGACTTCAATCCGAATTTCGGCGGGCTCAATCGCGACTCGCACCTGATTGTGGCGGGCAAAATCTACCAGACTCTCCCGCTTTACGAAAATCTCAAGACCACCGGCGTTTACGTTTATCCCGACGCCATCGACCTGGCCAAAAAGACCGCGACCGTGAAGGTCGAGGCCCAGGTCATCAACGAGACCGACGACTATGCCGCCATCACGCTTTCCGCAGTAGTGGTGGACGCGAATGGCCAGGTGCGCGCCAAACTCGAGGGCAATACCTCCGACCTCGTCGCCGGCGAATCCGAAGTTTTCAATGCCTCCGGCCTGCTGGCAGACGCGCATTTCTGGGACCTGAAAGACCCCTACCTTTATCACGTCTACACCATGCTCAGCGTGAATGGCAAAATCGTGGATGTTTGCGACACGACGACCGGCTTTCGCCAGACGGAGTTCAAGGGCGGGGCGGGCACCGGCGGCGTTTGGATAAACGGCCACTTTGTCTGGCTCACTGGTTATGCCTTGCGCTCGGCGGACGACTGGGCCGGCCTCGGCGGCGCCTATCCTGATTGGATGCACTACTTCACCCTCGCCATGGTGCGCGCGAGCAACGCCAATTACATGCGCTGGATGCACGTGACGCCGCAAATGGCCGACTCTGCCGCGTGTGATCGCCTGGGCATCGTCCAAGTCTGCCCTGCCGGCGACAAGGAACGCCTCGTCGAAGGGCGGCAATGGGACCAGCGCGTGGAGGCCATGCGCGCGGCCATGATTTTGTTCCGCAACAGCCCGAGCACGCTTTTCTGGGAAGCGGGCAACACCATCGTGACCCCGGCGCAGATGGAGCAGATGGTGGCCTTGCGCAAGGAAATCGACCCGCACGGCGGGCGCGTCATGGGCACCCGCGACAATGACGATTCGGCCGCCAACACCGCCCTGACCGCGCCGTCCGAATACTTTGGCGTCATGATCGGCCAGGCGCCGCAGACCGATGCTATCACGCAGCCCGGCCAGATTTTCCGCGGCTACAGCGTCGAGCGCCGCGACAAGGCCCCTTTGGTGGAAACGGAGGATTTCCGCGACGAAGCCGGGCGCAACGTCTGGGACCAATTCTCGCCCCCGCATTTCGGCTTCAAGCCCAAAGAAGGCACGGGCGGCGATGGCCGGCCGGTGGACTCCTGGCACTGGAATTCCGAGACGTTTGCCGTCGCCGCGGCCAACCGCTACGCCGAGTACGTTTTGAACCGCATCGATAATCCCGATCCGGCCCATTCCAAGTGGTCGGCCTACTGCTCGATTTACTTTACAGACTCCGACGCCGACGGCCGCCAGCAGGGCAGCTACGTCCTGCGCGTCAGCGGCAAAGTCGATGGCATGCGCCTGCCGAAGTCGGCGTATTTCGTCTCCCGCGTCATGCAAAACGACCAGCCCGATATCCACATCATCGGGCACTGGAATTATCCGGCCGACACGAAGAAGACGATGTACGTCGCCGCGACGTTGTGCGACCAGGTCGAACTGTTCGTGAATGGGAAATCCCAGGGCGTGCAAAAACAGGCCTGCGTCTTCGTGGATCCGTTCAACAACCGCACGGTTGGCTACACGGGTTATGTTTATGCGTTCCCGGACATCGCCTTCCAACCGGGCAGCATCAAGGCTGTCGCCACCAAGGCCGGCAAAGTCGTCGCCCAGCAGGAAATCCAGACCGCGGGCGAGCCGAAGGCCATTCGCCTCACGCTCCACACCGGCCCGCAAGGCTTGCAGGCCGACGGCAGCGACGTGGCCTTGGTGGACTTCGAAGTCGTGGACGCCCAGGGCCGCCGGTGCCCGACGGACGAGGCGCGCGTGGATTTCGCGGTGGACGGGCCGGCCATTTGGCGCGGCGGTTTCAATGCCGCGAAGCTCAATACGACGAATAATCTCTACCTCGACACCGAGTGCGGCATCAATCGCGTGGCGATCCGCTCGACGCTCACGCCCGGCACCATCACGCTCAAGGCCACCCGCGACGGGTTGACTCCCGCCACGCTCGAAATCAAGGCGAGTGCGGTCGATATCAAGAACGGCCTCACCACGCAAATGCCGCAGACCTTCGCCGGCCCTAGCGTGACGATTCCGAACTTGGTGCCTTAAGGCGACTACGGCTTTAAGCCTCCGCGTGTGCGAAGAAAAAGTCCGCCCTTTCCGGGCGGACTTTTTTTGTCCGTGCTTTCCGTGTTTGTTGGGGTTAATTTACACGAGCCCAACTCAATTTCGTTAAAGTGGGTCGCCGCAAGCGGCGCCCCTACGATTTTCACGACGGGCTTTTTTGTGGACCGTAGGGGCGTCGCTTGCGACGGCCCTAGATAATCTCGTCTGAAATTGAATTTGAGATAAATTCTCGCAATTCTGTTACCCCGGATGAAGTCCGAAGAATTCCAACGTGTGGCCCTCTTCCTGGTTGTCCTCGTGGTTGGGGCGGTCTTTTGGCTATTTACGCGCACGCCGGATTATACCGCGTCCGCCACGGTGATAATCACCTCTGACAATGAGACTTCGGCACCCAAGGTCGTCGTGCAGCCGAGTCGGGTGGCCATGCCCACGGCCCCGGCAATAACGCAAGCTGAGTCGGTCGAGGCTCCGACCCAGGCAGATAATGCAGCCGAAGCAGTAAAGGATGATTCAGCAGAGGCCGTATCGATAGCTCAAGCCGAGGCGAAGGCAGCCGTTCTCGGAGTGGCCCGAACCATCCGTGAGCAGGGGATTTTTGGAGCCGAATTGGTTTATTTGCCCCCCGCACAATCCGCTCTTTTCACTCCTAAGGAAATACCCATCCGACAAGCGGATGAGGCCAGATACAGGGAAATTCCAGAATATCAACAGGAACTTGAGCACTCGGCGCAGATGTATGAATACATCGCGACGCTCACTCCGACGATTAACGCCACTGGTGACAAAGCCACTTTTCATGGTGCAATACCCAGTGACTTAGTCGGAAGTCCTAGCATACCGTACATGAGGCCCGAGGAGCAGGCGCAAAACAACGACCGACCGCATATAGTCGCTATCTTTATCAAAATCGATGGGCATTGGTATTTTAAGAATGACTGGACTGATGAACAATGAGGCCTGAAAATACGCACTGCATTTATTGCTCATCGCCGCCCTTACGCCATCATCCTATTCCAGCCCTGCCATCTCCACCACCTTCGCGATTTGCGGAGGATAATCGGTCACGTTTTCGTGGTCACCTTGTTTGACGGGAAGGACGAAGAGCGAGAGTACGCCGTCGCGCCGCCAGCGTTGCAGGTCGTAACTGGGTTCCCATTCGCCGAGCGGACCGGGCAGCAGGTCGAGCGCCGACCACTGCGCATACGGCGGCCGGGCCGTGTACAAGCGCACGCCGCCGCCAAATTCGTCGTCACGCGTGATCATAAAAACGGCGCCGCTTTTGCTGACCGCGATTTCGGGACGCGACATGGGCAGCTTTAAAGTCCCCTGCCCGCCCACGCTGAAATCCAGCGTGCGGTGGCTCACCTCCTGCGCGGCCCACTTTTGCCCGTCGAACCAAAGATGAAAATATTGGGGCACGCCGTTCGCGCCGTCGGCATAGTAGGCGATGTGCGGATGGCCCTGCGCATCGGTGGCGAGCGCGCATTGATTGATCAGGCTGCTGCCTTTGGGGATCACCCGCACGACGACGTTGGCGGTGGCGGGCGTGACGGGCAGGGCCAATTTTTCGCCCGCGCTGTTTTCCCACGACGCGCCACCGTCGCGCGAGCGGATGTAGCAGATGTCGTGATTGGTGGAGGCGTTCGAGGAATCGCGCCAGCACCAGGCGAGATGCAAAACGCCATCGGCGCTGGCCTCGGGCCGGCACCAATACGGGCTGCTGAGCGTCAAGCCGTCCAGCAACGGCGATTGCACCACGCGCCAGGCGTGCGCCGTGGCGTCGTAGGCGTCCACGCACAGCGCGCCATTGCCGCTTTGGCCGTCGCGGTAAAAAAAGAGGAGATTGCCGCCCGTCGTGTTGACGAACGTCGGATACGTCACATGCGCTTCACGCTGGCCCGTCATCGGCCCGGGTGGATCGAAAGTCCACCACGGATCGAGGTTTTCAGTGTGACGGTAATGCAGCGGCTGGTTGTGGTGGTCGTAGGCAAGATGCAGGCGCGCGTCCGGCGAAAGACCGAGCACCACATCGTCATGCGCGTCGCGCAAGTCACCCACGATATCCAGCATACGCAAGTCCCACGAGCCCTGGGGGAGCGTCCGCCGCGCAAGGACGATGTGACCGTCGGGAGCATAATACGCCGCGAACTGGTGCTGGGCGTCGCTGGCGACGGACTGGATGCGGAAAATCGTGGCGTTGATTTCGGTGCCCGCATAGGCAAGGCCCAGCGGGTATTCTGTCAGCACCGGTTTCGGGTCACCCGAGCTAATGGCAGGCGGGTTCGTGCAACCGCTCCAACCCAAGGTCACCCCCACGACCGCAAAAAGGAAAACTCGGCGGCCGCTCATGACACAGGGGTAAAGCAAGCGGGACGAAAGAAAATGCGCTTAGGGGCTGGCGGGCGCGGGAGTCACTGCGGTGGCCGCGGCGTCGGCCTTCGCCTTATCGTCACCGGCCTGGGCTTTGTCCGTGGCCTCTTTGGTCTCGGCGGCGCGAGCCTCGGGCAGGGCGGCGACAATCTCCCTGGCCATGCTACCGATCAATTGGCTCAGGGTGGCGACGTAACCGGCATAAGGGTCGGCTTGGGCCGCCACGGGCGCGTTATAAGTCGCGTCGCGCACGACGAAATTCGGCTTGCCATTGGAGCCCGTGATGCGCCAGCGCACGCGCAGGGTGGCCTCGCCGCCCAAGGCCCCGTCAAATTGATAAATCTGCGTGTAGATTTCAAATTCGTGGTCGAAGACACGCACGAGGGGGAACGTCGCAATCTTGTTCGTGCCGGCCAGCGTGCCGAGGTCTTCCGTCAACACGCGGGCAAAGCCGGACTGCACGGGCTCCGACCAGCGTTGATATTCGTTGATTTGGCGCTGGTTGCTGCCGATGCGCGTGACCAACTGCGGACGGTCGAGGTACTGGGGGAACTCCGGGCTGAATACGCCAAGGGCGATGTCGGGCAACACGGGCGCGACGGGCGCGGTGTCCGCCGGCACCGGCGTGAGCACATAAAATTTCGACGGGTCCTTTTTCGAGGAAAACAAAGTGCTGCAACCCACCAAACCGGCAGCGGCCAGCACGGCGGCAAAGAGAACAAGGGCGCGGCGTTTCATGAGGAAAGGGAGTTGAGCAGGAACCTAGCGCCCGGCGCGGGGCGCGCTGGCGGGCGTGGCGGTGCCCGGGGCTGCGGCGGGTGCGGTGGTGGAGGCTGGGTCCGATTGACCCGGCTTGCCAAAGAGAAGGGCCTGCGGATTGCGTTCCAAATAGTCGGACAGCACACGAATGGAGCGACCCGCGCCAGAAACCTGTTCGAGCGTTTGATCCAATTCGAAGCGCAACGGCGATTGCGGCTCCAGCATCTGCTTGATGGTGTTGAGCGTGGCATCGGCCTGGTCGAGTGTCTGGCGCGCGCGCTGCATGGTGAGTTGGACTTCGGAACTGATGGGCTGCAACTGCTGGTTGGCGTTTTGCGACAAGTCCTGGAAACTCTTGAGCGTGCTGTTCGCCTGGGCCAACAGTTCCTGGATTTTCGGGTCCGCCAGCAGGTCGTTAAGATTCTTGAGCGCGGAGGTGAGCGAGTCGCTGATGCCCTTGAAATCGATATCCTTGACCCCGGAATTGAGGTTGGTGAGGAGGTCGGAAATCTTGTCGCTGATGCCCTTGAGGTCCACCTGGCTGATGTTTTGCAGGGCGGTATTCAGGGCCTTCATGGTTTCCGTGAGGCCGGAAGGCAGCGCGGGGATTTCCTTATAATCCTTCACCTCCTGAATGGCCGGCGGCACCTTGTCCTTCAATTCATCGTAAATATCGAGGTCGATGTAGAGCAGGCCGGTGAGCAGGCTCTGCATCTGCAATTTCGCCCGCAAGCCGAGGCGCACCTGTTCGTCAAACACCTGCTCGTCGGCCAGATTGATTTCGACGCCGAGGTTGTTGCGCAGACGGGAGAGGTCGATGTCAATCAACACCGGCACGGAGGAACTGTCCGTGGCCTGATTGTAACGCAGCGTGATGCGCCGGACCTGGCCAATTTGGACGCCCTTGAACTTCACCGGCGAGCCGTCCGAGAGATTGTTCACCGACTCGTTGAAATAAATGATGAACGTTTCCTGGCGGCGGAAAATCCGGCCGCTGCCAAACACCAGCAACGCGAGCACGGCCAACGCCGTCGCGCCGGTCACGAAAATGCCGATGGCGGTGGGATTGGCGCGCGCGCTCATGCTGCGGTTATGTTGTGCGGAGTTGGGCTCAGGGCGATAAAATTAATTGCGGCCGGAGGCGGTCAAGCCGGCAGCGGCGCGGCGCCGGTGGCGGGGTCGAGCGCGGCCGTAACGCCCGCCACGCCGCGGTTGAGAAAAATACGCAGGTTTTCATTGGGACTGTGCAGGCGCATGTCCTTGGGGTCGCCCAGGCCGCCGGTGGTCCGGGTGGAAACGTCGAGGAAGATGGCGCGGTCGGCGATGGCAAAAATGCTCGCGAGTTCGTGGGTGACGACCACCACGGTCGTGCCGAGGGAGTCGCGCAATTGCAGGATGAGCTCGTCCAGCCGCCGGGCGCTGACGGGGTCGAGGCCCGCGGAAGGCTCGTCGAAAAACAGGATTTCCGGGTCGAGCGCCATGGCGCGGGCCAGGCTGGCGCGTTTGCACATGCCGCCGGAAATTTCCGCCGGATAAAATTCCTCGAAGCCCCGCAGGCCCACCAGCGCGAGCTTGAGCGAAACGATGTCGCGCACGGTGCTCTCCTTGAGGTCCGTGAATTCCTCGAGCGGCAGGGCGACGTTTTCCGCCAGCGTGAGCGAACTCCACAGCGCCCCGCCCTGATACATGACGCCGAATTTTTGCAGCATCTTCAGGCGCTTTTCCTCGGGCGCGTCCGTGAAATCCTCGTTATCGTAAAAGACCTTGCCCTTGGCCGGGCGTTGCAGGCCGATGAGGTGCCGCAACAGCGTGCTCTTGCCGCAGCCCGAACCGCCCATGATCACGAAAACCTCGCCCCGTTTGATTTCAAAATTCAAATCGTGCATGACCACGAACGAGCCGTAGGCCATGGTCAGGTCCCGGACCGAAATGTGAGGGGGAGCGTCGGCGGCGGGCATGGCTACATGTTCAGCGTGTTGAAGATGACCGCAAAAATGGCGTCGGCAATGATCATGCAGGTGATGCTGGAGACCACCGCGCGGGTCGTGGCCAGGCCGACCGCGGCGGAACTGTTGCCGCATTGCATCCCGCGCAGGCAGCCCGTGACCGCCACTATCAGGCCGAAGACAAAGCTCTTGATCATGCCCACGGAAAAATTGGTGAGGTCCACCGCATTCATCAACTGGTTCATGAATTGGTCGTAGGACAAATCCATGGACAAGCCGACCAGCAGGCCGCCGAGAATGCCGATGAAGTCCGCATAGAGCGTCAGCAGGGGAAACATCACAAACAGCGCGATCATGCGCGGAAGCACGAGAAATTCCGCGGGGGACAGGCCGAGCGTGCGCAGCGCCGCCGTTTCCTCGGACACTTTCATCGTGCCCAATTGCGCGGCGAAGGCAGCGCCGGTGCGCCCGCTCATGATGATGCCGCTCATCAGCGCGCCCATTTCGCGCACCATCGCGAGGCCGACGAGGTTGGCGATGAAAATCATGCCGCCGTACTGGCGCAAGGTGATCGAGCCCACGTACGCCAGAATCACGCCCACGAGAAAACTGATCAGCGACACGATCGGGAGAGCATCCGAGCCGCATTGCTGCATGTACAGCCACACGTCGGACCACCGGTAGCGCGCCCGTCCGGTGAAAAACCGGAAGGTCGCAATCGTGCATTCGCCGATGAACTGGAAGATCTCCTTCGCCTCGTCCACCACTTCCAGCGACTCACCGCCGACCCACGCGAAAAGACCGTGCCGGCGCTGGCCGCCGCCGCGGGCGTCGGTCGTCTCGGGCACGGCCGTGGCGAGCTTGAGCAGTTTGCGCGCGCCGTCCGGCAGGCTGTCCAAGTCAAACCGCGTCTGCGTGACGTGGCACAAGTCGTAACATTTCAGCAAATAAGTGACGAGGGACGAATCGAAATTCTTGACCGCGGACAAATCGAAAGACAGCACCACCGGCGGCGTGCCCTCGGAAAATTCCTTGCGCACGACCGCGGCGGACGGAAGCTTTTCCTGGTGGATGGTCCACGTGCCGGTGAACACGAGCCGCATCGTCCCGCCTTTCCGCGTCACTTCGATCGCAGCAATCTCTTCAGGCGGGGCGGCAAGCGCGTTGGACATAAGAGCGGTTCGGCCTTGAAAACCACGCCACGATGGCGCGTAGTCGAGAAAATGCAACCCGGCGCCCCTTCTATCAACCTCAAAACCACGTCCCCGCCCTATCTCGCGGTGCTGTACGACCTCGACGGCACGCTGGTGGACCACTTCACGGCCATCCACAAGGCCATCAATTTTGCCGAAAAACAGCTCGGCCAACCGCTTTCTCCCTATGCGAAAGTCCGCGCCACGGTCGGCGGCTCCATCGAGGTGACCTTAAGCCGGTTGATCGGCCCGGAGCTGGCGCCACGAGCGATTCCGCTGTTTCACCAGCGGCTGGCGGAAATCATGTTCGACGACCTGCATCCGATGGCGGGCGCGGCGTGGCTGTTGCGGGAGTTGCACGCGCGGGGCATGCGGCAGGCGGTCCTGACCAACAAGACCGGCGAGGCCGCGCGGGCGGTCCTCAACCACCTCGGCTGGCTGCCCTGGCTCGAACTCGTCCTTGGCACCAAGGACACGCCGTGGCGCAAGCCGATGCCGGAATTCACGCAGCACATTCTCAATGAATTGCAGGTGCCGGCGGACCGCGCGTTGCTCATCGGCGATTCGCCGTTCGACATTGACGCCGCGGCGTCGGTGAAAATGCACTGCCGCATGGTCGCCACCGGCAGCCATACGATTGAGCAACTTCGCGCCCACCAGCCGCCCCCGGACGCAGTGTTTGCGAACCTGGTGGACCTCGGCGTAGCGACCTTCGGGCTGGCGGCAGCCTCGGCGTCTTGAATTTTTAATTTCAAACCTTCAATCCACACTTAGTTCTCCACGATGCCGGCGATGGGATAATCCCATTTGTCGGTGCGGAAGGGCGCGGCGGGCAGGTCGTCCTTATTATAGAGATTCACGCCCATGCCTTCGGGGAAGTTGGCCCAAGCGTAACGCACCGCCACCGGCGTGGCGACATCGGGGCTGCTGACGACGACGGTGTCGCCGTCAATTTTCGCCACGGCGTCCACAAATTTCTGATCGGCCCCGGCGATTTGAAAGCCCTTGAGCGTGTCGCCCTTGGCCATCAGCCCGGCGCCGTGGGTGAATTTAATGCGGGCGGCGCTGCCTTCGACTTTCAGCGAGTCGTAGATGGGGCCGGAGAATTCAATTTTCTGGCCGTAAACATTGGCGAGCGCGAGACGGGCGAGACGGTCGCCGGTCGGGGTCTTGTTGACGGGGTGCACGTTGCGCGCTTCGCCGGTGTCAATGGTCACGGCCATGCCGGTGTTGGGCAGGGCGAGAACGGTCTGCTGCTGCTCGCGAATAATCGGGTTGTTGCTGATGTTTTCCTGGCCGGGCAGTTGCACGAGATAAAAGGGGAAATTGCCTTCGCCCCAGCGGCCGCGCCAGTCTTTCACCAACGCTTGCATGATGTGACCGTAAAGATTCAAGCCGGGCGTGCCGCCGGCGATGGACTCGCCCTGGTACCAGATCGCGCCGCGCATGGCGTAGGGCACGAGCGGATTGATCATGCCGTTGAAGAGCACGGTGGCAAAATGCTGGTCGCTTTGCGGGTTACTCAAATTATTGACGGCCGTGCGCGGTTTGTTAATTGGCGTCGGGTGCAAGGGCGCGCCAGCCACCACTTCCGGCGGCAAGGCGGGACCACCACGGCCTCCGCGTCCACCCCGACCACCCCGCGCACCGGCGGCGGGAGGAGTGGCTGCCGTGGCATCCGCCGGTGCAGCCGGAGCGGGGGTCGCGGCGGGCGGCGGATTCGCCGCGGCCTTGGCGGCAGCGTCGGCCATCGCCTTCGTATAATAAGACATCGAGGCATCCAACAAATCGAGGTAGGGCTTCAACTGGGGATCGCCGGCCATGGTCTCGCGCGAGATCCAGGCTTCCGCGCAGCTCGCGCCGGAGGCCGAGGTCAAAATGCCGACGGGGACTTTGAGGACTTTTTGAATGTCGCGGCCGAAGAGGTAGCCGATGGCGGAAAAGCTGCCGACGGTTTCCGGCGTGCACACCACCCAGGAGCCGCGCACGGTGGTCTGCGGCTGGTAGTTTTTCGTATCCGACGCGGTGAACATGCGCAACGTGGGATAATTCGCGGTGGGAATTTCCGCGTCCTGCTCGACGATGCCGCCATACGGCCCGCTTTTTTGCACGGGGAAAACCATGTTGGACTGGCCCGAGGCGAGCCAAACTTCGCCCACGAGGACGTCGTCCACTTTGAGCGGCGCGGCAGTCTTCGAGCCGCTGACGGTCAGCGCGCGGCTCTCGGCCGAGGCGGTGAGAGCGTCGAGGTTGACGCGCCAGGCGCCCTTGTCGTCGGCGGTGGCGGTCTTTTTCTGGCCGGCAAATTCGACGGTGATGTTTTCCCCGGCGTCGGCGGTGCCCCAGACGGGCACCTTCATTTCCCGCTGCAAGACCATGTGATCCTGGAACGGCACGGCGAGCTTGACGTCGGCGTGCAAGGAGGCGGCGCCGAGCGCGAGGCCCGCGAGGGCGAGGGATTGGACGAAAACGAATTTCGGGGAGGGAGTAATCATGGGGGTAAAGGGGTGAAGCGGGTATATTTAGGCTTCCGGGTTTCGTCATCAATCCAAATCCGACGGTTAGACTCAATGGTTTGAAAGCCGAATAAGAGCGGCGCGGTGAGGGCACCGCGCCCTACCCCAATCCGGTTTACGCCGGTAGGGCGCGCTGCCCTCAACGCGCCTTGGGCTAATGCCTTTACCTCTCCTATTTCCGGCGTCCGGCGAAAAAATAAATCAGCGCGCCGAGAAAGTGCAGGAAGATGATCACCAACAGCCAGGCGACCTTTTCTCCTCCCGCGATGCGGTTGTTCTTGGCGCAGTCGATGATCATCCAAATCCAGAAAACAAACGACAGCACGACCATCGTCAGGATAAACAGGCCGAACGCACCCACGAGAATTCCACCGGTCATGGGCCCTGACGATGGCGGCCCGCCCGCGGATGCCAAGGGCAAAGATTATAATTCCCGGTGCGGCAATATTGCACGGAAACAGAATCTCCCCACCCTGACCGTTCGCGAACTTTTCGCCTATCTTTTCCGACCAATGAGGAAATAAAGGATCGAGCCAAGGCATTGAATGAAAATTATGACAAGGACCCAGACGATTTTGTCGACGCCCTTGAGCCGGCTGTTGGTCAGGCAATCTACCAGCATCCAGATCCAGAAGATAATATACAGCAGTCCGAATATTCCGGAAACAATGCTGCCGATGGCAGTGACGCCGGTGGTAACCATAGGCAGAGCAAGATGACAAGGTGCGGGTTGAAACCAAGCTAAAAGGGCATTTCGTCCGGATTGATATAATTCCGACCTGGGGGCTTGTCCTCATGCTTGGCGGTCGAAATTGGAACGGAGAGGCTTGATTCACCTTGATTGGGCTTGATTAGGCTTGATTGAGGGTGGAGCTGAGTTTTGGCAATCTATACATGAAATGTAAAAAAGCAGAAGGCCCACGATCGGATGCGAAATAAGGGCCCTGCAGTACGGGAGACAGTTTGGATGTCGTCGGCGTTCCGTGAAACATTCGGTTTATGATCCTGCCTTCGCGTAATATATAATACCCAATTATTACCCTATTATCAAGTCTATAATTCCGTGCGAACAAGCAGGCCGCAATCTATCGAGCGTTCTTGCCCCAAGCCGCTACGACCATAAACCCGGGACTCAATTGGAGCTCTTTAGTCGCCTTAACAAATCCTCAATGTGTCTTTGGGCATAGCTCTTCTCTCCCGGGTGAGATAATTTCGTCAGCCCCAATTCCTGAGTTTTACCGTTCCTAAGATCTTGAATTTTCTGTCGCATTTTCGATAAGACCCATGGTGAAATAACTTCATTTTCCATCCGTAACCGTAACTCAAGCCGAGCTTGTTCTTCCACCGGCACAAGGACTCCAAAAAATGAGGTTCTCCATCCCCATTGTCGATTATGCCACTTCCATACCGTTTCACGATATTTCGGATGTTGGTCAAGTTCGACACCTTGCGCTCTGGTTTCAACCGAACACACAGTGCCATCAGTTGTTGTCGTCGTTGCGGACCACAGAGCGCCTTTGGGAAGTCGTATTTGCGCAATTCCCGCACTGTCACTTCGAACCGACCCACGGGGATTATCTAGGCCAAATTTGTATTCAGCAAAGCTGACTGCTTGATTTGCTACAGGATTATTGTTCGAGTCGAGTACAACTACAGAAACAGAATCAAGACGACTTTGATTCCAGCCCCATATACCCGCAAGAGTGAACAAAAGGCCCACGGAAGCGCCCCCAATAGTCCAGCTTTGCTTGCGCGGCCAAAGAATCAATGCTCCAAGAACTGTAATTCCGGAAAGAACGACGAGGTGAATCTTGGTCTGGACGTAGAGAAACGATTCCAAAGCGACAAAGCCAGCTTCCGGTCCAGAACTGACATGCCCTGGAAGGATGTCCAACAGGGAAAAGATTATAAAGCATGATACGGCAAATGCGGGCACCCAAACTGCGAGATACCATGCGCGCCGACGGGCGAAATATAAAAGTAAAACAATTCCCGCAGCGAAAGCGAGGAAAGGCATCAAACTGCTATTTATTGGTATGGGCATATTGGCCCATAAGATCTGTGACAGAATAAAATGAACCGTCAACAGTATCAACACAGGTCGACTGCCTTTGAGAAATACGATACATCTAAACGTGTCAATCGTTTCCACGATATTTTGCCTGTTCCATTCGCGAGCAACTGTGGATGGATAAAGTTCATTGCGAGCACCTAAGCAGATTCTTTTAAAATCTGCGTTTATCCGCGCCATCTGCGGTTTCAGCCTTTGCCTCTCACTTCTCACTCTTTCTAAAATCGGTGCTACCGTTCAAATCCATGGAAAACCAAACGCTAGGTCGGCCCGGAGGTCCGACCCTACCTCCAGACCAAATCCTCCCTCCGCGTTTTTTCGTGTCCTTTCGCGACCATTCGTGGCTAGGTACTTTCTTTTTTCTTCGCGTCCTTCGCGTTCTTCGTGGTGAATACAGGGAAACCGTTTTCCCTTGGCCACCGCCTCCAAACCTGCGCCGACCGCCGCCGATGCCCTCGCCGGCGTGCTGGAGCGTTTTATTTATTTCAACGAGGAGAACCATTATTGCGTGGCGGAATTGCGGCCGGGCGACGGACAGCCAGTGGTGGTCGTCACGGGGCAGTTGCCGGGCGTGCAGTGTGGCGAGACACTGGAATTGACGGGGACGTGGACGCGGCATCCGCAGCATGGGGCGCAGTTCAAGATCGCGGAGTTCAAGTCCACCCTGCCGGCGACGGTGTACGGGATTCGCAAATACCTGGGGAGCGGGTTGGTGCCGGGCATCGGCAAGACGTACGCGCTGCGCATCGTGGAAAAATTCGGGGCGGACACGCTGCGGGTGATTTCGGAGCATTCGGCGCGGCTGCGGGAAGTGGAGGGTATCGGCGCGGGGCGGGTAAAGGCGATCAAGGAGGCGTGGGAGGCGCAGCAGGCGGAGCGGGACGTGATGATGTTTTTGCAGACGTACGGGGTGACAAATGCGTTGTGCGTGCGGCTGGTGAAACAGTACGGCAACGGGGCGCGGCGCGTGCTGGAGGAGGACCCGTACCGCGTGGCGCGCGAGATTCCGGGCATCGGCTTTCGCACAGCGGACAAGATTGCGCGCAACCTGGGCCTGGGCAACGACTCGGCGCCGCGGCTGGATGCGGGCTTGCTGTTCACGCTCGAGGAACTGGCGGACGACGGGCATACGTGCTGGCCGGTGGAGGATTTGGTGGCGCAAGCGGCGGATTTGCTGGAGGTGGAACCGGCGTTGCTGCCGGCGCGGATCAAGCATTTGCTGGACACGTCGGCGTTGTGCGCGCTGCCGGACCAGGTGGTGCAACTGCCGCCGTACGAGTATGCGGAGCGGGCGATTGCGGATTGCGTGCACCGGCTGAAAGCCGCGCCGTCGGCCCTGCCGCCGATTCAGGTGGAAAAGGCGGTGGCGTGGGCGCAGGACCGCGCGGGATTTGCGTTTGCGCCGGAGCAGGCGGCGGGCGTGGGCTCGGCCATCGTGTCGAAGGTGTCGATCCTCACGGGCGGGCCGGGCACGGGCAAGACGACGATTTTGCGGGCGCTGGCGGAGATTTTGCGGGCGAAAAAGGTCCGGCTGCTGCTGGCCGCGCCGACGGGCCGGGCCGCGCAACGGCTGGGCGAGGCCGCGGGGGTGCGGGCGGTGACGATTCACCGGCTGCTGAAATTCGACCACAGCGCGGGGCGTTTTACGGTAAACGCAGGGAATCCCCTGGATTGTGATTTTATCGTGGTGGATGAGTCGTCGATGCTGGATGCGCGGCTGGCGGCGGCGCTGTTCCGCGCGGTGCCGCCGAAGGCGCATGTGCTGCTGGTGGGCGACGTGCACCAGCTCCCGTCCGTGGGCGCGGGGCACGTGTTGAAGGACCTGATCCAGAGCAAGGTGCCGGCGGTGACGCGGTTGGAGAAAATTTTCCGGCAGGGCGAGCGCAGCGGCATTGTGACGCTCGCGCACGGGGTGCTGCACGGCTCCCCCACTCCGCCGCCGATTGTGGCTGATTTTGCGAAGCTCGATCCGGCGGGCGACGTGCATTTCATCCACGCTCCGGAAGCCGAGGACTGCCTGGCGGCGGTGACGCAATTGTGCCGCGAGTTTTTGCCGAAATGGTACGGACTCGACCCGATCATGGATGTCCAAATCCTCGCGCCGATGCACAAGGGCGTGGCGGGCATCGCGAGTTTGAACGTGGCGCTGCAGGCGGCGCTCAACCCGGGCGCAAAGGGGGTGCCCTGGGGCGCGGCGCGGTTCCAGGTCGGCGACAAGGTGCTGCAAACGCGCAATAATTATGACTTGGGACTTTTTAACGGCGACCAGGGGCGCGTGCGCGCGGTGAACCCGGCGGCGGGCACGATTGCGGCGGAGTTCGACGGCGAGGTGCTGGACCTGGACCGCGCGGCGATGGGGGACCTCGCGCCAGCCTACGCCATCAGCATCCACAAATCGCAAGGCAGCGAATTTCCGGTGGTGGTCATCCCGCTGGTGAAGGCGCACTTCGTAATGCTCCAGCGCAACCTCCTCTACACGGCGCTGACACGCGGGCGGAAGAAGGTCTTTTTCGTGGGCGATCCGGCGGCGTATTCCATCGCCGTGCGCCACGCGGAGACGGTGGCGCGGCGGACGGACTTGGAGCGGAAGCTGAAGGAAATCGCTTGAACCGGGTCCAATTGCTGCGCGAACTTTTCTCGAAAATTTTCTTACCGTGACTGTGCTTGTTTTCACTTTGCTCCTGCTGGGGGCGTCGCTGCTCAGCGGCGTGCTGGGCGCGATCACGGGCCTGGGCGGGGGCATGATCATCATCCCGCTGCTGGTGCTGATTTTTAAAATCGATATTCAATACGCGATGGGCGCGTCGCTGGTGGCGGTGATTGCGACCTCGTGCGGGGCGGCGGCGGCGCATGCGCGCGACGGTTATGCGAATTTGCGCGTGGGTATTTTCCTGGAACTGACGGCCACGGCGTGTGCGTTGGCGGGGGCACATCTGGTGGCCTTCCTGCCGGGACGCTGCCTCCAATTCATGTTTGCGCTGACGCTCCTCTATTCCACCTGGCTGAACCTGCGCGACGCCGCCAAGCCCAAAACCGGGCCGGGGCACGTGGGCGCGGCTCACCGGCTCGGCCTGGAGGGCGATTATCCCGGGCCCGACGGCGAGCCCGTGCATTATTGCGCGCAAAATGTTTCCGCGGGGCTGGGCGTGATGAGTGTGGCGGGATTTTTGTCCGGGCTGCTGGGCATCGGCTCCGGCGCGCTGAAAGTGCTGGCGATGGATCATTTCATGCGCCTGCCGTTCAAGGTCTCGACGGCGACGAGCAATTTCATGGTCGGCGTGACGGCGGCGGCGAGCGCGGGCGTGTATTTGCAGCGCGGGTACATCGACCCCGCACTCACGATGCCGGTGCTGCTGGGCACGCTGGCGGGCTCCATGGCCGGGGCGCAACTGCTGCCGCGCCTGCCGGTCGCGATGTTGCGTAAAATTTTCACCGGCGTGCTGGGCTTGCTCGGCGTGCAAATGCTTTTCAAATGTTTCGGCTACGAATTTTAAGATGAACGACCGGCCGCCATCCGCTGCGTCACCTCCGCCCGCTGCTCCAACTGCACCGGCCGGACGGAGATTGGAATCAGGCATCGGCCACGCGGTGCAGTATGTGACTTTCGCGCTGGCGGCGCTGGGGCTGTTTGGCTGCGGAGTATTTTTGTATCGTCACGGCGGCTATCCGGTGTCGTTTGAGCACGTGAAAGTATTCACCGGCGAACCCGAGGACTGGCGTTCGCTGAGCGGAATTGTGGCGTTCGACCAGGAACAGTTGTCGGGCCGCGGGCTCGGGCAACTGGCGATTGCGTTGTTTCTGCTCATCCCGGTCGGGCGGGTAGCGGCGAGCGCGGTGCTTTTCCGCCGGCAGGGTTATAAATTGCAGGTGGGGATGAGCGTGCTCGTACTGGCGCTTTTGGTCTATAGCTTGGTGTTTGCGCGATAAATAGGAATTTAATTTGCTTCTGGGCAAATCCTCCTTCATCGTGACCTCCTAACTAAAAGTTAGGGGAGCCCGGGGATACGCGGGCTGAGAGGACGGTCGCCGCCGTCGAACCCTTAGAACCTGAAGCGGTTAGCACCGCCGGAGGGAAACAAGATCGCGGCGTGGTTCGGGCCTCATGGGCCGGCGTGGCGGTGGCGGAAATCCCCGAGGTGGCGCAGGCCGTGCAATCGCAGCCACCTTTTATGGTCAAAGTCATTACCGCCCAAGATTCGTCCGTTGCCGAGCAGAACCCTTCGACTTCGCTCAGGGTGAACCCTTCGAATCCAGCGAGGGTAAGCCAGCAGTCACTTGACGCCACGCCAACCGCCTCGAATGGGGCGCACGTGACGCCCCTACCCCAAAATACAAACTCTGGAGAGGCCGGGGTTCATCCCCTTTTTCCGCCGTCGCGGCGGGTGTATATCCAGGGTTCGCGGGCCGATGTGCAGGTGCCGTTGCGCGAGATTCCGCTGTCGCCGACGAAGCGGCCCGACGGTTCCCTCGAGGTGAACGAGCCGGTGCGCGTGTACGACACGTCGGGGCCGTGGGGCGACCCGGAATTTCACGGCGATGTCGAGCGCGGGTTGCCGGCGCCGCGGGCGACGTGGATTCACGAGCGCGGTGATGTCGAAGAAGTTTCCGGCCGCGGCTACCACCCGCAGGACGACGGTTATCTTTCGGAGGCGCATGCGGCCACGGCGCGTTTGCGGAGCAACAAAAACAAGCTCGCCGTTTTCCAACGCGGCAGCCGGGCCGTCTTGCGCGCGAAGCCGGGCGCGGTGGTGACGCAGTTGCATTACGCGAAAAAGGGCCTCATCACGCCGGAGATGGAATACATCGCGATTCGCGAGAACACGAAATTGCAGGCGGCGCGCGCGGTGGAGATGAAGGCCGACGGCGCGCGGGATTCCCTGCTCGTGCAGCACGCGGGGCAGCCGCTGGGCGCGGCGATTCCGCGCGAGATCACGCCGGAGTTTGTGCGCAGCGAGGTCGCGCGCGGGCGCGCCATCATCCCCGCGAACATCAATCACCCCGAGCTGGAGCCGATGATCATCGGGCGGAATTTTCTCGTCAAAATCAACACGAACATCGGCAACAGCGCGGTGGCGTCGTCGATTGATGAAGAGGTGGAAAAGATGCGCTGGTCCGTGAAATGGGGCGGCGACACGCTGATGGATTTGTCCACCGGCAAGAACATCCACCAGACGCGTGAGTGGATTTTGCGCAACTGCCCGGTGCCCGTGGGCACGGTGCCGATTTACCAGGCGCTGGAGAAAGTCGGCGGCCGGGCGGAAGAGCTTACATGGGAAATTTTCCGCGACACGCTGGTCGAGCAGGCCGAGCAGGGCGTGGATTATTTCACCATCCACGCGGGCGTGCGGCTGGCGTTCATCCCGCTGACGGCGCGGCGCATGACGGGCATCGTCTCGCGCGGCGGCTCCATCCTCGCCAAGTGGTGCCTCGCGCACCACCAGGAAAATTTCCTCTACACGCACTGGGACGACATTTGCGAAATCATGGCCGCGTACGACGTGTCGTTCTCCATCGGCGACGGCCTGCGGCCCGGCTCCATCGCCGACGCGAACGACGCCGCGCAGTTTGCGGAATTGAAAACGCAGGGCGAGCTGACGACGCGCGCCTGGACGCATGGCGTGCAGGTGATGTGCGAGGGCCCCGGCCACGTGCCGATGCACATGATTGCGGAAAACATGACCAAGCAGCTCGAGTGGTGCCACGAGGCGCCGTTCTACACCCTCGGGCCGCTGACGACTGACATCGCGCCCGGGTACGACCACATCACCAGTGCGATTGGCGCGGCCATCATCGGCTGGCACGGCACGGCCATGCTTTGCTACGTCACGCCGAAGGAGCACCTCGGCCTGCCGGACAAGAACGACGTGCGCGAAGGCGTCATGGCGTACAAAATCGCGGCGCACGCCGCCGACCTCGCCAAGGGCCACCCCGCGGCGCAGTACCGCGACAACGCGCTGAGCAAAGCGCGCTTTGAATTCCGCTGGGAGGACCAGTTCAACCTCTCGCTCGACCCGGAGAAGGCGCGCTCGTACCACGACGCCACGCTGCCGAACGAGTCCGCGAAAAGCGCGCACTTCTGCTCCATGTGCGGCCCGCATTTTTGCTCCATGAAAATCACCGAGGACGTGCGCAAGTACGCCGCGGAAATGGGCCTGAAGGAGGAAGAGGCGTTGAAGAAAGGGCTGGAGGAGAAGAGCCGGGAGTTCGTCGAAAAAGGAAGCGAGCTTTACACCCAGGCGTAGAATCTGCTAATTTCCCGCCATGAAAACTGCCCTGCCTGAACCTGAAATCGTGACCCGCAAAGGCAAGCCGGTGTCGGTGATTCTGCCCATCGAAAGCTACGTGGAGCTGTTGGAGCAGGTGGAAGATGGACAGGATGTTGCGTGGCTCAAACGCGCCCGCCGCAAACCGCTGCAGTACCGGCCGCTGGAAGAATGCCTCGGATTGTCCAACCAGTAACATAGGACACCCATGGAATTTGAAGAAGCACGCCAATTGGTAGAGGAAAAGGCGAAACAACTTGGCTGGAAAGAATTCACGCATCCATATCGCAGCAGTTCCTTAACTTGGATTTCACTTCGCTTAAATAACGGAAATGCAATTAAACATGAATGGATCACCGTTCGAGAAGTGAATGGGACGCCAAAGGCATTTGCGATTCAAGGAGCAATTGGAAAGGTTTGTGAAAATAGCCCTGTCTTGGGCGATGTCGAATCAGATGAACGCTGGCTTGGTTCTGGCCCTGGTCGCTATCAATTATTCCAAGGCGGCTATATCATTTGGGATGGCCTTTCCAACCTCGCGTATCCGCGTATTCAAGCAAACGTTCAGTATCGAAAAGGCCGCAACTGTGATTCGTATATTGCATTTATTGATTTACGCGGATTCACACAATGGTCAGGTTCTGAATCGAGAAATCCGCACGAAATACAAGAGGAGCTGGAAAAACTTGAGCATGTGTGCCAACGTGAGCTTTCAGAAAAAAGAAACGCTCATGTCTTTCTAAAGGGCACCGGCGATGGACTTATGATTATTTGGGAATTGGAAGGATATAAAGGGCACAAATTTGGCCCTGTTCCTTCAGTCCAAAAAAACGCTGACGCGGTATTGGAGGTTTGCGCATCAATTGTCAAAGGAGCAAGACAAGTGCTACCATCTGATCTCGCAATTGGCTGCGGCGTAACTTATGGAATCATTACTCAAGTCTTTATTTTGGGGCAATGGGATTATATTGGCAAAGAAGTCAATGAAGCGTCCAAGCTTCAACAACTTGCCTGGGATGAAGTTGTTGTATCACCGAAATTTCATGAGAAGCTAAAAATCGAAAATTTGGCGCTGGCAAACACAGGAAGCCCGCTTGCTGGACGCGGCATCAGATACTCACCTAAAGATGTCCTCTCGATTTTTGGGTCAATAATTTAGAAATCGAAAAGCCGGTGAATGCGCCAACCCTCTACATTCTCGCCGGGCCGAATGGCTCAGGCAAGACGACGTTGGCAAAGGATCTACTGCCACAAGAGATTAAGTGTCTAAATTTTCTTAATCCGGATCTGCTTGCGGCTGGACTCTCGCCGCTGGATGCCACTGCCGGAGCATTCCGAGCCGGGCGGTTGTTGTTGCAGGAATTCGACCATAATGTTGCTCATAGGATTTCGTTTGGGATTGAAACCACACTAAGCGGCCTGACGTATTTAGATCGTTTTCGAGAGGCGAAGGAAAAGGGTTATCGACTCGTGCTCTTTTATATTTGGGCTGGAACCATTGAAATGTCCCTCGAACGCATACGCGACCGCGTCGCCAAGGGTGGCCACCATGTTCCGGACGAAGATGTCCGGCGTCGCTTCGGACGCAGTATCAAGCATTTCTTCAATCACTACCGTCCGCTGGTGGACGAATATTCCGTTTTTATCAATCGTGATCCCAGTCCAAAAGTAATCGCCTTTGGAAGCCCGGAGCGAGAGACCGTGATTGACGCCGAACTCTATCAGGAATTACAATCTCACCATGATCAAGCCGATTGATCCAGTGATGCCAGAGTTGACCCGGCTTGCGCTGAAATCATTTCGGCGCGCGGTACGGGGCGTGCGCGCAGAGAATAAGAAACTGGGGTTGCCGCTGGTCGTGTGGAAAGATGGACGGGTGCAGAAGATCAAGGCATAAAAAGGGAACGCTAATTGGCGCTCATTTGCGCTGATGGGGTTGGAGGTCAGCGGTTTTTAAGATGGCGCGCTGGGGGCAGCGCGCCCTACCCTTACTGAGCTAGGCCGGTCCGGCCGTTCGACCTACTCACGCTTAAGAGGCCCGGCCCTACCCCAGAACCCGCCCTACCTTAAAATCCTTTGAACTCCCGACGTCACATCGTGCGGATGGTTTGCCTGGCGCTGTGGCTGGCGCTCGTGGGGGGCGGGGCGTATTTGTTTTTCGCCGAGCGGGAGTTGCTGAAGGGGGAATTGGCGGGGGCGTTTTCGGTGTCGGTGGTCCTGGGCGGGGCGGTGTACTTGCTGCTGGGGTGCCTGCGAGGCTTTACGTTGATCCCGGCGACGTACCTGGTGCTGGCCGCGATGGCGTTTCTGCCGCCGGTGACGTTGTTTGCGCTGACGCTGCTGGGGATTTTGATTTCATCCGCGAGCATTTATTATTTTTCGGAGTGGCTGGAGCTGGACGCGTATTTTAGGCGCAAGCACGCGGCGGGGGTGGCGCGGGTGACGGGGGTGCTGCAGCGGCACCAGTTGCCAATCATCATCGCCTGGAGTTTCTTCCCGCTGGCGCCGACGGACCTCATTTGCTACGTGTGCGGGGTGCTGCGGGTGGATTTCTGGAAATTTATTTTCGGGGTGCTCGTGGGCGAAGGGGCGATTTGCGCGTTGTATATTTTCCTGGGAGACCAGGCGCTGCATTGGGCGGGCTGGAGGTGAGGGGTGGAAAAGGCGGAGTGTTTTAGTGCTTAGTGCTTAGTGTTCTAGTACTTAGTGTTCTAGTGCTTAGCGGGAAGAGCCCGGAGCAGGGAGCACGGAGCGGGGAACTGGGAGCAGGGAGGTAAGGAGCAGGGAGGTAAGGAGCAGGGAGTGCAGAGCGGGGAGAAAGAAGAGGAACGCTGATGCTCGCTAATCAGCGCTGAGGGGGTTGAGTGGTCACACGCGACTCCTTAGCGCTGAGGGGGCTGGACGGCTACACTCGACTCCGTAGCGCTGATGGATTGGAGATTAGCGGTTTATTGGCTTTTCCTGGAGGGTTTTCGGGAAGTATTTTGCTGGAGGGCTTTTCTCCGCGTGCTCCGCGTTCTCGGCGGTGTAAATCCTGAAATGCATTACTCGTCGGTGGTGGCTAGGTAGATGTCCGCGTGGCCGTCGTCATCGTAGGTGAGAGAGACTTGCCAGGGGCGGCAGCAGACGGCGCAGTCTTCGACGTAGCGTTGGGCGCGGCCGCTGGAGGGGTCGAGGGTGATTTCAACGGATTCGCCGCAGTAGGGGCATTCGACGACGGCGGAGGTGTCGAAGACCGGTGGAGGTAGCGGCGGAGAAGATTTGGGGCGCGAGGAAGAGAGAGACGGTTTTGACGCAGTGGATGAAGGCGGGAGTTTCACGGCGCCAGGGCGAACGCGAGGCTTAGTGCGACGGGTCGCGGAAATGGATTTCGAATGGCGGGGCATCGGAGAAAGAGGAACCGCAGATTACGCAGATGGGGAAAGAATTTTTTTCACCGCGAAGACGCGAAGAGCGCGAAGGGACGCCGAAGAAACAGGGAAGAAAAGAGGGGGAATTTAAACCACAGAGAGTGCAGAGAACGCAGATAAAGAGTTAGGACGAGGGAGAAAACGGCAGAAATTGTACTATTATAGATGAAGAAGCGCGGGGAGTCCAGCGGGGGAGAGGGAAAAGAGTCAGGCAGAAAGCGCGGCGCGCTGGGGGCAGCGCGCCCTACCCTTTTCGCGTCATCGGGTTTGCAATTCTACCTGCGACCTTCTACATTCCACCTTCCTTTTCCGATGACTTCTCTGGCTACTCAACCGTTGGTGCTTGGCGGGCGCACGTTTGCGTCGCGGCTGTTCGTGGGCACGGGCAAATTTGCCGACCCGGCGTTGATGCGCGCGACGCTGGCGGCGTGCCGGCCGGCGCTGGCGACGGTGGCGTTGAAGCGCGCGGATTTGTCGGGCGGCGGGGACAAGTTTGCGGACATTCTCGATTTTCTCGAGCCGGAGAAATACCTGGTGCTGCCGAACACGGCGGGGGCGATGAACGCCGAGGAGGCGGTGCGGCTGGCACGGCTGGCGGTGGCCGCGGGGTTGCCGAAATGGGTGAAGCTGGAAATCCATCCCGACCCGAATTATTTGCTGCCGGACCCCATCGAGACGCTGAAGGCGGCGGAGATTTTGGTGCGCGAGGGGTTTGTGGTGCTGCCGTACATCAACGCCGACCCGGTGCTGGCGCTGCGGTTGCAGGACGCGGGGTGCGCGGCGGTGATGCCGCTGGGTTCGCCGATTGGCACAAACCGGGGCCTCGAGACGCGCGCGCAGATTGCGATCATCATCGAGCAGGCGCGCGTGCCGGTGGTGGTGGACGCGGGGTTGGGGCGGCCGTCGCACGCGGCGGAGGCGTTGGAAATGGGCGCCGACGCGGTGCTGGTGAACACGGCCATCGCGGTGTCGCCGGACCCGGTGCGCACGGCGAAAGCGTTCGCGCTGGCGGTGGAGGCGGGCCGGGCCGCGTATGAAGTGGGCATTGCCGCGGAGAGCGAACGAGCGGCGGCGACGAGCCCGTTGACGGCGTTTCTGGGCTGAGGGGAAGAGATAAGAAATTGAACCACAGAGACACGGAGAACACAGAAAAAACAGCAATGAAGGAAATCCAAACCGAAAAATTTACCGCAGAGAGCGCGGAGGACGCAGAGGCAAAGCAAAGAAAACCAAACTGAAGGAAATATTACCACGAAGAACACGAAGCAAAGCGTAGATGAATTTTTACCGCAGAGGCCGCGGAGGGAAAGCAGAGCAAAAATGAAGCAAAAATTGAAAAATATTTAACCAAGAAGGACACGAAGAGTACGAAACAATGCAAAGAGGATTTTTACCGCAGAGATCGCGGAGGACGCAGAGAAAAAAGCTGGAGATCCAAGCACTCGAACACTAGGCACTAAAATACTTTTTTAAAATGTCTGCATTTTCCAAAGTCTTCCCCACCCTGCCGCTGGCGCGATGGGTGGAGCGTGCGCAGGCGGCGCGCGAGGCGGACGCGCTGGCGGTGTTGCGCCGGGGGCGGGCGAATTCGCTGGACGATTTTGCGGCGTTGCTGTCGCCCGCGGCGGCCCCACACTTGGAGGCGCTGGCCGCGCAGTCGCAAAAGTTGACGCGGCAAAATTTCGGCAAGACGATCCGCTTGTTCGCACCGTTGTACCTGTCGAACGAGTGTGTGAATATCTGCAAGTACTGCGGGTTTTCGCGGAACAACGCGATCCCGCGCATCACGCTGCCGCTGGCGAAGGTGGAGGACGAAACGCGGCGGCTGGCGGGGCGTGGGTTTCGGTCGCTGCTGCTGGTGGCGGGCGAGCATCCGAAATATGTTTCCAACGGGTACGTGGCGGAGTGCGTGCGGCGGTGCCTGGCGTGGACGCCCCAGGTGGCGCTGGAGCTCGGGCCGCTCGAGACGGCGGAGTATGCGCCGCTGGCGGCGGCGGGCGCGGAGGGGTTGGTCGTGTATCAGGAGACATACCACGAGGCGACTTACCGCGAGATGCACACGGCGGGGCCGAAGAAGAATTTTGCCTGGCGGCTGGACACGCCGGAGCGCGGTTACGCGGCGGGGTTTCGGCGGCTGGGCATCGGTGCGCTGCTGGGATTGCACGACTGGCGCTTCGAGGCGCTGGCGCTGGCGGCGCATGCGCGGCATTTGCTCAAGCATTGCTGGAAATCATATTTGACGGTGGCGCTGCCGCGGTTGCGGCCGGCGGCGGGGGGATTTGAAGTGAAGACGGAAAATGTCGTGAGTGACCGGGAACTGGTGCAGATCATTGGCGCCCTGCGCTTGTTGCTGCCGGCGGCGGGGATCGTGTTGTCCACGCGGGAACCGGCGGCGTTGCGCGACGGGCTGTGCACGCTCGGCATCACGCACATGAGCGCAGGCTCGAGCACGGAGCCGGGCGGTTATAGCGATTTTGACGAGAACCAGTGGACGCCGACGCGCGCGCAGCCCGGCGAGCAATTTCACATCGCGGACGAGCGTCCGCCGCAAGTGGTGGCCGCGATGTTGCGCAGGCGCGGGCTCGAGCCGGTGTGGAAGGACCACGACGTGGCGCTGACGGGTTCACCTACGGAAGCGACGGCGCCGACGGCCACGGCTTCGGGCACGGAGCGTTTGCCCGCGAGCGCGTTTTAAATTTTATCGCACCGATGAAGAGCGAAACGATTACCGTGAAGGCGAATGGCGAAGCGCGTTACGCGGCGGCGGGCAGTACGCTGCCGGAGTTTTTGGCGGAATTGGGACTGGCAGTTGGACGCGTCGTGGTCGAGCGCAATGGCGCACCGTTGACCCCGACGGAGGCGCGGAAAACGGTGCTGGCGGAAGGCGACCGGCTGGAGATCGTGAAGATTGTGGCGGGAGGGTAGGAAGCGAAGGCAGAAGGTAGAATACGGAAGTAAGGCTGGAGAAGCTAAGCGGGTGAGAGCAAATGAAAGCAGGGACGAAAAATAGGCCTGGGAGGCGGCGCGTTTTTAATCTGTGCACGACGGGGGGAAATTCGTAGGCTGCGGGTTGTGGCACCGGGCAAAAGCACCGAACTCAAAAGCGCGCAAGTCGTGCTCGACCGCCTGATTTACCAGCGGGACGAAGCCAACCTGCCCGCCGACCGTCCGCATGCGTTCATTTATTTTCTCACCATTCGCAACCTGTCCGACCGCCGGTTCACCCTGTTTGGGCGCAAATGGATTCTGACCCAGGCAGACGGCACGACGCAGGTCATCGAGGGCGACAAGATTGTGGGGCAGACGCCCACACTCGCGCCCGGCGAGGAGTTTTCCTACAACAGTTACCATGTGACGGCAGTGAACACGACAGCGTGCGGATCGTTTCATGGCCTCGATGAATTCGACCAGCCCATCCATGTGAAGATACCGCCCTTTGCGATGGTCATCCCGGGGCCCAGCGAGTAGAGGCAGAAGCTGAACTTTAGACAGAACTAACAAAATTAACAAAAATTAAACCGCGCTACAAAAATAAACGCCGCCGCTCAGCCGATGAAGCAGCACGTCTGCGATAGAAAAAAGCGCCAATAAGCTTTTGCATACGGAGACTGATTTTTGATTCTACAAATTCTGTTAATTCTGTCCAAAAACCTCTCTTCCCTTTCCACCCCGACTGCCGGCGACTGCAATCGAATGCAAATTACCGACCTTAACTCCGCCCGCGACATCGGCGCCAATTGCCTGCTCGTGGAGACCGGACCCTTCCGTTTCGTGCTGGATTGCGGCCTGCATCCGAAAAAAGTCGGCCTCGCCGGGCTGCCCGACCTGTCGCGGCTGGAAATGGATGAACTGGATTTTATTGTCATCACACACGCGCATCTCGACCATGGCGGCTCGCTGCCGGTTTTGTTGCGGCATCAGACGCAGGCGCCCATTTTGGTCACGCCCCCGACGCAGGCGCTGCTGCCGCGGATGCTGCGCAATTCCTGCTCGGTAATGATGAAGCAGCGCGAGGAACTGCGGTTAAAGGAATACCCGTTGTTCACCTTTGCGGAAATCGAACGGCTCGAGGGGCGTTTGGTGGCTCTGCCCTATGGAGCCCCAAAAACCTTGGAGAAAAACGGCGAGAAACTGGAGCTGACCTTTTTCCTCGCCGGGCACGTGGCGGGGGCCGCGGGTCTGCGGGTCGTGCACGGCAAGCAGCGAGTATTTTTTACGGGCGACGTGCTGTTTGCGGACCAGTTGACGCTGGCCGGTGCGAAGTTTCCGCAGGAGAAGTTTGACGCCGTCATCACCGAAACCACGCGCGGGGCGCGCGGGCGGCCGCCGGAGTCGAGCCGCGCCGGCGAAGCCGAGCGGGCGCTGGCAGGCATCACGCAAACGCTGGCGAGCGGAGGCTCGGTGCTGGTGCCCGTGTTTGCACTGGGGCGCATGCAGGAGATGGTGGCGCTGCTGCATAAGGCACGGTGCTCGGGAAAATTGCCGCGGGTGCCTATTTACGTGTCGGGGCTCGGGCTGGACCTGGTGGATTATTTCGACCGGCTGGCGCGCAAGAACGACTCCATTCGCTTTCGCCGGAGCCTGCTGCTGGACCTCGGGGCGGAGCCGTTGCGGCAGGACCTCACCCCCGGACGCGAGCCCGGCACGCCGACCCTCTATTTAGTAAGCAGCGGGATGATGGTGGAAAATACGCCCTCGTATGCCGTGGCGGCGACGCTGGCGGGCCGCCCGAAGCACGCGATTTTCTTCGTGGGGTATTGCGACCCGGAAACGCCCGGCGGAAAACTGCTGGCCACGCCACACGGGGAAAAATTTGCGTTTACCCATCTGCATTACACAACGCCCGTGCTGGCCCGGGTGGAGCGTTTCGACCTCAGCGCGCACGCCGAGCGCGAGGAATTGCTGGCCTACGCCCTCGGGCGGGAACCGCGCACGGTGCTGCTCACCCATGGTGATCCGGCGGCGCGGGCGTGGTTTGCGGAGAACCTGCAAAAGGGCAAAAATCCCCCGCGGGTGGTTGACCCGACCCCGGGCGAAACCATCGAGGTTTAATTCTGCGCGGGAGGTGATAGGGGAAATCAGGCCGGCAATTGTATACGCCGGTCTAACGCCATGAGTACAGCCGATCCAGCGAACAGACCAATGGGTGTGGGTCAGAGGGTTTTTCTTATCCTCGTTGTCGCCATGCTCTTGTTAATAGCTGCCTCTTTTTTTGACCCCGATTGGGGTCGTGAGCGCTACGCCAAACACCAGAAGACTTACATCCAGCTTAACAACCTGGCACAGGCGGTTCAATTATATCACGACCAGTACAGGAGATACCCGGTTTTTTCTCCGGAAATTCCGGGTCAAGATTACGTCCTGCGATTAAAATACTTGAGTCCGGCCTTTCTGCAAGTGATGACCGGACATCCGCCTGCCGAACTGCAAATGCTCAATCCCAAACGGCTGACCTTCTTTTCTGCGTCAGACAGCGATTTGACGCCGGACCGCACACGTTTGGTTGATGCCTATGGGAATCAAGACCTGGTTATCATCATGGACACCGATGGGGACGGGGTAATCGCCCCGTTCACGGTGACGATGGCGAGTGCCGACGGAAGGCGGGTGACGGTCCGGCAAACGAAACCAATTCATGCGAACGTCATTGCGATGTCGCCGGGACGCGGATTGGGCGATGCCGATGCGGTGACCACGTGGGACGTGCGATGAAAGCCGGGTGTGTTTTGAAACCCGCAAACAACCACGGATAACACGGATAGGAATCTTGAAATTATCAATTTTCTGCCGAAGGGAATCCGTGTTATCCGTGTCATCCGTGGTTTCGGGCGTGTTATGCTTGGTGGAAAAGACCCAAGCGGGTCGTCCCAAGCGCATGGCTTCTACAAAGCAGGCAGGTTTGAAAACCCACCTCTGACGGCGCGCTGAGGGCAGCGCGCCCTGCCACATAAAGCGGATCGGGTGCAGAAGTTGTCGGCCCTACTTCATCAGCCGGCTAGCCGGAGCACAGAGGTTCGTGGGCCCTACCCTCACCCAAGCGCCCGGCCCTCATCCGAGCGTCCTGCCCTCATCCGTTCACCCGGCCCCGACCGAACGGCCTGATTTCACAGTTGCCAAGCCCTCGCGGCGGGCAAGAATGGCGGGGCTTTGTTTCCCTCGCTTTCCATGAATGACAGACTCCTGCCCTGCGCCCGGTTCTGCCTGGGCCGCCGTCGAAAGTTCCTCGTGTCCACTCTGCTGGCGGCCAGCACGCTCATGCTCGGCTCGACCCTTTCGTTTGCGGCGGATGACACCGCGAACGAAAAAACCATCGACCGTGCGACCTTCACGCTCAAATTTCCGAGCAACTGGAGCGAGGAGACCAAGGCGAGCGACTACAAGGCGGACAGCAATTTCACCCTCAACAGCGGGAAGAACAGTTACATCCAGATCAACATCACCGACAAGGCGGAGGACCCGCAAAAGGTGCTGGATAACGCGGTGTTCAACCTCGACGGGCTGGCCATCACAACGCTCTCCAAGACGAAGATCGACGAATGGGGCTCGCACAAGGGCGCGGGCCTGCACCTGAAGGGAAAAATCCTCGGGAGCGACCCGGGCGGCATCGAGTGTTTCGTGTTCAATTCCGAGCACCACAACGTCCTCATCATCGAGTTCTACTACTCCAGCGAATTGAAAACGGCGCAAAGCGAGATGGATTTCATCGCCAAGAGTTTTCAAATGAAGGAGTAAATCCGCCGGCTTAGATTCTTCACTTGCCGGCCGCGCGCCCGGCCCCCTGCCCTTTCCGCTTGCGCGGTAACCCGCACCACCGCCCGCCCGGCCTCGCCGGAAAGGCCCATCCCTGAGAAAGCTTTCATGTCCATTAAATCAAGTTCTTGCGCCTGCCGCTGGGCCGTGCTGTCCGTCCTGACGGCGCTCGCGAGTGCGTCCGCGCAGGCCCAACCCCGCAGCATCGACACGGCCGCGCCCAAGCCGGCGGCGAGCCCGGCGACTCCCGCCACCGCGGCCCCGGCGGCGCCCGTGCCGGCCGCGCCACCCGCGCCCTACACCCTTTATCAAAGCGACCCGGATCACCCACAAGCGGGCGATGCGATTATCACCAAGCGGCCCGATCCGCCAAAGCTGCCGCTGGCCTTTAATGAATTTGCGGCGGACTTTAAACCCAAGCAAATCACGCCCCACTGGCTGGACGTGATGACGGGTTTTGTGGAACTGGAGGAGGCGCCCCCGGGCGGACAATCCGTGTTTGTGGTCGGGCAGCTTTCGCCCCAGGCGGTGAGCCGCCTGCACACGATTGAGTTTTCGGCGCTGGTGGGCGCCAAGGCGCGCTATGAGAGTGCGACCATCATCGACCACGACCCGCTGGGCCACGCGCTTGATTTCACCCTGCCGCTGGGCACGGTGGTCTATTATCTGGCGCGGGAAGACACGCCCAAGGGCCTGGACTTTTCCTTTTATTATTACGACGCGAGTGCGCTGCGCTGGATCGCCAGTCCGGTGGACCGGGATTTGCTGCTGCCCTTCCCGGTGGTGGTCACCCAAAAGCAGGAGCTCATCCTGCCTGCCGACAGCTATCTCTTTATGCTGACGACGATGCGGAAAGGTTTGTCGCCCTCCGGCGGCACGGCGGAAGTGCCGCTGTATGGTTACGTGGTTTTGCGCGTGCACAAATTGGTGGCGGCCACGCCGGCGCCGGAAGCCTCACCTGTGAATTCCGGCGCGACCGGCTTGGGCGGGACTTCGGCGCCGACCGAAGCACCCGCGCCCATTCCGCCGCCCCCGGCGGCCGTGGCCCCCGCCGCACCCAGTCCGGCGACCGGCACCGGACCAGCCCAGCCGTAAGGGAAACACTGCGCTCATGACGACGCCGTTTGCCCAGAGCCGTGGGATAAATTAACGCAACCTCGCATTTTGGCGCGCGTCTAGCTTTCACTGAATTTTTCTCGCCGCATTCGTCTGGCGGCCTTATCCACTCGCGCATGACCATTCGGCTTTTCTTCGAGTTCCTGCACCGGAACCGGGTGTTGGTGCAGACGGCGTTTGTCGTGGCGATGCTGGCGGTGTATGTCTGGCTGGTCCAGGATGAAGGCGAATGGGTCAAGGGGTTTGAGGATCACGTCACGGAAATCCTGCTGCTGAACCGGCCGCCCTTGGAGCCGCCGCCGGAGACGGTCATCATTTACGTCTCGGAGAATACCTTTCCCGTCAAACCCTACAGCCCGGCGGAAATAGCCCAGGTTCCGGACCTGGCTTACCTGACGCAAAAATGGCCCTGGAATAACGCGCTGTGGGCGCATTTGACCCAAAACTTGCTGGATGCCGGAGCCGGCGTGGTGGCGCTGGATTTATTTTTCAAGGGGACGACGCCGGGTGACGCGGAACTGGCCGAGGTCATCGCGGAAAACCAGGACCGGGTCGTTTTGCCGTCAATCATGGACAGCACCCTGCTGGTGGGCACCAATCAACTCATTCTGGATCCGGAAAGGAGCCTGCTGCCGACGACCGGCAGCGCAGACGTCCTTGGCTTTACTAATTACCCGGATACGACGGTGCGCATGCTCAAAAACTGGCTGGCCCTGTCGATCCTTCTGCCGGAAAGTTCGGAGGGCAACGCCGCGGGCCTGCCCCGGCATCCGGACGAGTTTTCGTTCAGTTGGCTGGCGGCCAAGAAGTTCATGAGCATGTCGCCGCAGGTCGGGCGCAGTTTGATTCTACGCCGGCCGAAGGGCGGACTGAAGAAGATGGTGGACGCGCCACAACGGGACCCGAAAACGCCGATGATGCTGAACTATTACGGGCCGCCCTTCACCATTACCTCGGTGCGCTTGGAGAACGTGCTAACCAACTGGAACACGACTTTCCTGCACGGCGAATATTTTAAGGGCAAGGCGGTGTTTATCGGCACGCGCGCGTGGCTGCGATTCAATGATTTCTACACCACCCCGCTGGGTTCGTCGCCGGGAGTGGAGATTCAGGCGACGTCGTTTGCGAACCTGATTCACACGGAATGGCTGCGCCCGGCGCCGGACTGGGTGGTGCTGCTACTGGCGTTTGCCCTGAGCTTGATGGCGCTCGCGGTGTCGCTGAGCGTGCATCAAGTGCTCATCAAGATGGGCCTGTTCCTGAGCTTGGGGGCGATTTTCCTGGAAGTGACGCAGCACCTTTTCTGGTCGTGGCTGATTGTGGTGCCGGTGGCCGGGGCGGCGCTGATCCTCATCAGTTGCGGCATCTTCGGCACCCTGTACGACTACATGCTCACGCAGTACGAACGGCAGCGAATGCTGGGCATGTTTGAGAGCATGGTGTCGCCGGGCGTCGCGGGCTTGATGCTGAGCCAGCGCGGGGACTTTGAAAAACGCCTCGGCGGCCAGCGGCAGGAAGTCATTGTGCTCTTTTGCGATATCCGGCGGTTCACCGTCTGGAGCGAGAAGGTCGGCCCGGAGGCGCTGGTGGCGCAATTGAACGAGTATTATTCGCAGATGGTGGGCATCGTGCAGGAACACGGCGGCACGGTGCAGAAGTACATCGGCGACGCCTTGATGGCGGCCTGGGGAGACGTGCGCGCCCAACCGCCGTCCGAGGGCGCGACCCACGCCGTGCACGCCGCCTTGCGCATGGTGGAGGCGCTTAGAAAACTGAATCTCCATTGGGCCAAGCAGCCGGGCCGCGAACAGCTTTCCTTCGGCATCGGCATCAATCACGGCGAATGCGTTGTGGGCCAGATCGGGCACCCGCGACGGTTGGAATTCACGGTGCTGGGCGACCCGGTCAACCTCGCCTCGCGATTGGAAAGCGCGACGAAGCAGTGCCACCAAACCATCCTCGTGGGGCAGTCCATTTACGAGATGACCAAACGTGAATTTTCCTACCGCCTGGCCGAAAAGATGCAGGTGATGGGCAAATCCCATGCGGTGGCGGTGTACGCGCCGATGGGCGAAGGAGCGAGCCTGCCGCCGGTGGGCGTGGCGCAATATAACGACGCCATCGAGAGTTATTATGCGCGGGATTTTGTGCGGGCCGCGGAATTATTCCGGCTGGCTCAGGAGCGCTTTGGAGGGGACGACTACCTTTGCACAACGTTCTTGAAACGCTGCGAACACTTTCAGAAAAATCCTCCACCGCCGGACTGGGACGGCACCTGGGTTTTAACCGAAAAATGAGGGGGTTGGCACGGCAAATGCAGGGTTTTCCCCTGAAACATCCATCGTGGATGCCGGTTTAAAAGCTAATCACCCGGGAATTGACATACGCTGAATTTCAGGGTAAACACCTTACTTCCAGGTCCCCGCCCAAGCCTCCAGCCCTTCCGTTTTTCGTTTAATTTTCTTCTTCCACCCGACGATAAAGTCGGGAATCAACCATGTCGCAAAACCGCATCTACGCGCAGTGGAGATCGGGGCCAACCGCCCGGGCCATGCTGGTGGCGGTGGCAGCGTTAGCCAGCTGGGGCAGTCTGTGGGGCGCGGTGGCGGACATTGAGACGAAGGAAATCAAGCGCGACAACTACAAGGTCGAGATTCCCAGCAATTGGAAGGAAGAGATTCCCGCGGTCAATTACAAGCCGGAGACGAATATCACGCTGGGCAGCCGGCAGCAGAGTTATGTGCAGATCAGCATCGCCGACAAACCGGCGGATTTGCAGAAGGTGCTGGCGGCGGCCACCGCCCAGGTCGATGGCGCGGCCATCACCACCCTGTCCAAAGCCAAGCTGGAGGAATGGGGTCCGCACAAGGGCGTCGGCATCCACCTCAAGGGCAAAATCCTGGACTCCTTTCCCGGCGGCATCAAAATTTTCACTTATAATACCGCCCATTACAATGTATTGGTCGTCGAGTATTACTTTTCCTCGGAGTTGAAGGACGTGTTGAACGAAATGGACGTCATCAGCTCGAGCTTCAAGACGGCGGATGAACCAGGCTTCAAGGCCGCCGAACCCGCGCCCGCCGCCCTGACGCCGCCCGCCACGAAACCGAAGGCCAGTTGAAATTTAGCCCACGGCGCCCGCCCAACAGGCGCCCGTGGGGGAACCGGGAGTATTCTTGAGTCCCGCCGGCACGCCGGCATAAACGAGCCGCCCGCCCGCCGCGCCCCCGCCGGGACCGAGTTCGATGACCCAATCGGCGAGGCGCACGACATCGAGGTGGTGCTCGATGATGATGATGGTGTTGCCGGCGTCACGCAGCCTGAAGAGTAAATCCATCAGGCGCTGGATGTCCTCCCAGTGCAGGCCGGTGGTGGGCTCATCGAGCAGGTAAAGCGTTCCGCCTTGCTGGCGCTTGCTCAATTCGAGCGAGAGTTTTAAGCGTTGGGCTTCGCCGCCGGAGAGCGTGTCGGCGGGCTGGCCCAGCCGGAGATAGCCGAGACCGACGGCGTCGAGGGTCTGCAGTTTTTCCAAAATGCGCGGTTGGGCGCGAAAAATGCCCAGGGCCTCGGTCACGGACAGGTCGAGCACATCGGCGATGTTGAGGCCCTTGAAGCGGATCTCAAGCGTCTCGCGATTGTAGCGCCGACCGCGGCAACTGGGGCACTCGACCTGCGCCTGGTCGAGAAACTCCATGTCGAGATGGATGACGCCGTCGCCCTGGCAGCGTTCGCAGCGTCCGCCGCGGATGTTGAAGGAAAAACGGCTGGCCTTGTAACCGCGCACCTTGGCGAGGGCGGATTGCGCAAACAATTCGCGCAGGAGGTCGAAGATTTTGGTAAATGTGGCGGGGTTGGAACGCGCGCTGCGGCCGATGGGGTCCTGGTCCACGCGGACGACGGATTGAAAATAATCCAGCCCTTCGAGCGCACGGTGGCGGCCCGGCACGGCTTTCTCGCCGTAGAGCTTGAACGCGGCGGCCTGCCCGAGGATGTCGTTGATGAGCGTGCTCTTGCCCGAACCCGAAACCCCGCAAGCGACCGTCAGCAAGCCGACCGGAAAGGAGACGTCGAGGTTTTGCAAATTGTGCTCCTTAGCGCCTCGAATGGTGAGCCAGCGCCCGGAGGGAGACAGGTCGGGGCCGTTTTTTTCCAAATGGGCCGCACCGCTGAGATAAGGGCCGGTGTGCGACGCCGGAGCGCGGGCGCATTCGGCGGGCGTGCCTTGAAACAGGAGGCGTCCGCCTTGCACGCCCGCGCCGGGGCCGAGTTCCACCAAGTGATCGGCGGCGCGAATGATTTCGGCGTCGTGCTCCACGACGATGACGGCGTTGCCGCGGTCGCGCAGGCCAATCAGTGTGCGCAGAAGGGCCTGGTTATCGCGCGGATGCAGGCCGATGCTGGGTTCGTCCAAAACGTAAACAACGCCGACCAACCCCATGCCCAACTGCGTGGCCACGCGCAGACGCTGCGTTTCCCCGCCGCTGAGCGTGCCGTATTCGCGCTCGAGCGTGAGATAATCGAGACCCACTTCACCGAGAAAGCCCAGGCGCTGTTCTAGACCTCGCAGGGCTTCGTCCACGGCGGCGACGAGACCGGTGGCGCCGCCGCGCAATTCGCTCGCAAAAACGAGGGCGTCGCCGATGGTTTGCAACATGAATTCATCGAAGCCGCGGCCCGCGACCCGCACGGCGCGGGAGCGGGGATTCAAGCGCCGACCGCCGCAGCTCCGGCAGGTCGAGCCCACTTGATAAGCCATCAGGCGCGCGCGCAAACCGTCGCTCGAGGTGTTGCGCTTGGTGTCCTCGAGGTCGGCGATGACACCGGCAAACGGCAGCAGCTCCGGCTTGGCATTACCGGCGCGCAATTTGAAGGAAAACAAGCGGTCGCCCGCGCCATGCAAAATGGCAGTGCGCGTGGCCTCCGGCAGTTCGTTCCACGGCGTCTCAGGGTCGTAGGGCAACTGCGCGGTGAGCTGGCGCAGGATGGCGTTGCGTTTGACGATCATGCCCTTCGAGCCGAGACGCCAGGGCTTGATTGCGCCGTGCTTGATGGATTTTTCCGGATGGGGCACCACGAGGTCGTCGCGAAACTGCATCGTGCGCCCGAGGCCGCCGCATTCGGCACAGGCGCCCTCGGGATGATTGTAGGAAAAACTGCGCGGGGTGATGGGCTCATACACGGTGCCGCACACGGCGCAGGAAAGTTTCTGGCTCAGCGGAATCTCGCGCCAGGACTGGCCGTCGGCTCCCTGCGCGAGAACCAGGGCCCGGTCGCGGCCCTCGCGAAAGGCCAGTTCGAGCGAGTCCGCCAGACGGCTCCGCTGGGCGGGATCAACGACGAGGCGGTCCACCACCAAATCGAGGGTGACTTCGCGGGCGCGGCCATCGAGCAGCGTGGAGTCCTGCAATTCGCGCAACTCGCCGTTGACGCGCGCACGGGTAAAGCCGCGCTGGCGCAGGCGGGGAATTTCCTCGCGCCAGAAAGCGGGCTTCGCGGTTTCACCTGGAGCGAGCAATACGAGCTTGGTGCCGACGGGCTCCTGAAAAACACGGGCCACACAGTCATCCAGCGTGCGCTGTTCGATGAGGCCGCCGTCGAGGGGACAGCGCTGCTCACCGGCGAGAGTCCAGACCAGCCGCGCGTAATCGGCGATTTCAGAAACGGTGGCGACGGTGCTGCGCGGATTGGACCCGCCGCCGGTGCGCTGCTCGATGGCGATGACGGGCGAGAGACCGTGGATAAAATCGACGTCGGGCCGCTTGACCTGGTCGAGCATCTGGCGGGCGCGCACGGAGAGGCTCTCCATGTACTTGCGGTGGCCCTCGGCGTACAGGGTGTCAAACGCCAGCGAGGATTTGCCCGAACCGCTGACGCCGGTGATGACGACGAGCTGATTGCGTGGCAGGCGCAGCTCGAGGTTCTGCAAGTTGTGCACCCGCGCGCCCTTGATATGAATGTGACCGGGCGGGCCGGCGGGCTCGGCAAAGGTGCTCATGGGACAAAACGGACACTATCGCCCACTTTGGCCATTCCCTCAACCTTCGAGTGCATTTTGTCACCTTTGCGGTTGAAGCGCGTGCTCTTTTCGAACATTATGGCCGCGCGCCGGTGCTCCCCGTGCCATGAAAAACCTGCCCATCCTTTACATCAAGCCCGGCTGCCCGTGGTGCCGCGAGGCCATGGCGTACTTTGCGCAACACGGGGTTGAACTGGAGGTTCGGGACGTTAGGGCCAGCGAGGCCAACATGCACCGGATGATCGAAGTCAGCGGGCAATCCTTGACGCCGACCTTCGAGTACGGTGAATTCGTGGTGGCTGATTTCAGCATGAACGAATTCATGGACGAACTCGACCAAGTGCCCGACCTGCGCCGTGAACTCGGCCTGGGTGACGAGGAAGATTAATCCCCCGCCACCCATGAGCGATCCCACCACCCCCACTCCGCTGCCCGACTGGCTCTCGCCCGCGCAACGCCGCCTCGTGGCGGTGGCGGTGACGGCCTTGAGCGGATTATTTCTCGCGGCCTTGGTGCTCGGCATTGGATACACGCTGCAACTTTTTGTCGCGACGTTCAGCATCATCATCTGGCCGCTGGCGATTTCCGGCATCTTGTCCCTGCTGCTGCGCCCGCTGGTGCATTATTTTGAACGCCGCCTGCAACTGCGCCGCTGGCTGGCGATTGCCCTGCTGTACGTGGTGGTGAGCGCGGCCTTGACGGGCATGTGCTATTCGCTGCTGCCGCGCGTGGTCAACCAAGTGGGCCAATTGGTGGAAACCGCGCAAACGGCGCCCAATCGCCTCTACGCGAATCTGATGGGCACGGAGAAAGCCAAGGGCATCCTGGCGCCGGATTCGCCGCTGCGGCCCGCGGTGGAAACCTACCTGAATCCCGCGCATTTCAACGAATTGTTTCACAAAATCGGGGACCACTTTCAGGAACTGGTGCAATCCGCGCCCGACGCCCTCCGGCGCATTTGGGCGTTTTCGCAGCGGGCCTTCGCCATGGCGGCCTCCATCGCGGTCATCCCGATTTACCTGTTTTTCCTGCTTTCGACGGACCGGGATTTAACGGCCGACCTGCGGCAGCAACTGACTTTCATCAAATCCTCCGTGCGGCATGATATTATTTTCCTGGTCGAGGAATTCGTGGGCATCATGGTGGCGTTTTTCCGCGGGCAACTGCTGATTGGCTTATGTTTGGGGGTGCTGAAGGCCATCGGCTTTACGATCATCGGCGTGAAATTCGGTCTGGTGCTGGGCATGCTGTTTGGCCTGCTCAATGTGATTCCGTACCTCGGCACCATCCTCGGTTTGGCCACGATTTTGCCGATTGCGTATTTTCAAGACGGCGGCGGCCTGGGGCTGGTCTTTGAAGCCATCGGGGTGTTTCTCGTCGTGCAGTGCACCGAAGGGTATTTTTTGACGCCGAAAATCATGGGCCAGCAAACGGGCCTGCATCCGATGGTCATCATCGTTTCCGTGTTTTTCTGGGGCGAGGCGCTCAATGGTATTTTGGGCATGGTGCTGGCGGTGCCATTGACCGCATTTCTCGTGGTGGCGTGGCGCTTGCTGCGCAATAAGTACCTGCCCAAGCACGGCACCGGGCTGACCCGGCCCGCGATTCCCATGCGCTCGTTGTTGAAGCACGGCTTCATCCCGCCGCCCGGACCGCCGCCCTAACGCGACCGAGTTTGAACTGCGAAGGTTTTGCAAATGGGGAGTGGCAGCGCTTGAAAACCGCACTACGAAATTCTCCATTCACTTTGAACTAGAGCATAAATGGAACTATTTCGCGGGCACTGGGGCAGATGCAGGGGCCAGAGCAGGCACCGCAGTGGCCGTTGAGGCGGGCGTAGTAGCGGGCCCGGGGGCGGACATGACGCCCAGGCTTTCGACCAAGGCCTTTAGCTGGCCTAGTCTTTTGGGCTCGTCATCAAGCGCATACGAGAACTGACCTACGGCCCGATAGAGTTGGCCATGAGCGAGTATTACTTTCTCAATGCTAAGGTCCTGTATTGGTGTCTGGTCTTTGCCCACTCCGAGTTCTTCGGCAAACTCCGTCACCAGGGCATTTTCGGCGGGCGCGTATTCATTCATGATCTTGAACTTGTGCTTCGAATCTCTCATCATGGACGGCTTGCGCTCGGCCTGATAGTCTTTTAAGGTCTTCGTGTACGGCTCGATGCTAACATAAATAAGGCTGCCGAAGTAGACCATCGATAATAACTTCTGCTTCACGTCCACCGGGACAACCTCATCAATCAGGTTGAGGCGGAAGCCCTGGTCGGGAAAGGCCACTTTGCCCGGCGCCGGGTCTGGCGATGGCTCAAAACTGTCCACACACGCCTTCAATTTGGCCGCAACCGCGTGCCAGTCGGTATCGGCCGTTTCGGCGGTGACATCGTAAAGTGTGCCGTGGGCGTAAAGTGTCCGCGTATAGTCATGCTCTTTCTGCGAGTGCTGGTCATACTGTTTCGTGTATTCCGCCTGCACCTCCGTGGGTGAAGGCGTGCGTTTATACAAGATGCTGTAGCCGGAACGCGGGTAAAATTCGACCTGCCGAGGCGGCTTTTCATTCGTCTGCGGAAAGCGGATAACCGTCACCTTAAAACCAGAACTTTTGCCCGCAATTGGCAGCGCCATTACAAAAGTGAAACCCTCTTTCGAAGGCGGTTCAAAAGCGTTAATGCGGAAGCCCGCCCGCGGGAATTCGAGTTTCACGAGCGATGAGGGGTTCGCCGCAGGAGCAGTCACAACCGGGCTAACCGCCGCCGGTGAGGCTGGCGCGGGGGTGTGCCCCACCGAGGCGGCGAGGGGCAGCAACGTCAGGCTCAACAAGGCGACAGACGACATACGAGGTATAACCATGGAATAATGCGGCGGTATTCGACGACAGGCAACACTCGAAACCGAGGCCTACCGTCCCTTCCGAAAAAAACATTTTGACAAAAATGGAAATGTATTTAACCATTCGGTTAATTAAACATTGACCGCGCCATGGCCACCGATTGCCTCAGCCTGACTTTTGCCGCACTCGCCGACCCCACACGGCGGGCGTTGCTCGGACGTTTGATGGCTGGCGCGGCCTCAGTCAACGAATTGGCGAAACCGTTTAAAATCAGCCTGCCGGCGATTTCCAAGCATCTCAAGGTGCTGGCGCGCGCGGGTTTGATTGCGCGCAGCCGCGAGGCCCAATGGCGGCCCTGCCGGCTGAAGGCCCAGCCGCTCGCGGAAGTGGCCGACTGGGTCGGGCACTACCGGCAGTTCTGGGAACAGAGTTTCGACCGTCTGGACCTTTACCTCAAAGAATTGCAAGCGCAGGAGAAAAACCATGACCACTCCAAAAAGTAATTCCCCGGCGGACACCGCCGACCGTGAAATCATTCTCTCGCGTGTGTTCGACGCGCCGCGCGAACTCGTCTGGGAGGCGTTCACCAACCCGCGGCATGTGGTGAACTGGTGGGGGCCGAACGGCTTCACCACCACGATTGAAAAAATGGACGTGCGGCCCGGCGGCGTGTGGAAGCACATGATGCACGGGCCCGACGGCACGAATTATCCCAACCAGAGCGTGTTTAAGGAAGTGGTCAAACCAGAGCGCATCGTGTACTCGCACGGCGGCGGCCGGGAAAAGGACGGGCCGGGCATCAACATGGTGGTGACGTGGAGTTTCGAGGCGCTGGGTCGGCAGACCAAGCTGACCGGCCACATGGTGTTTCCCTCCGCGGAAATGCGCGACCGTGTGGTCCGGGAATTTGGCGCCATCGAGGGCGGCCAGCAAACGCTCGCCCGCCTCGCCGGCTACCTGCCGAAGATGGGCGCGGCGACGGAGGAGTTCGTAATGTCGCGGGTGTTCGACGCCCCGCGCGAATTGGTGTGGAAAGCCTTCAGCGACTCCGAGCACATGAAGCATTGGTGGGGGCCCAAGGGCTTCACGGTGCGCGTGGCGAAAATGGATTTTTGTGAAGGCGGAACGTACCTCTATTGCCTGCGCTCGCCCGATGGCCATGACCTGTGGGGCAAGTTTTTCTACCGCGAAATCGTCGTACCCGAGCGGATGGTCCTCCTTAGCTTTTTTTCCGACGAAAATGGCGGCATCACGCGCCATCCCATGAGCCCAACCTGGCCGACGGAAATGCTGAGCACGTTCACCTTTGTCGAGAAGGACGGAAAAACGACGTTCACGATCAAGTGGTCGCCGTATAATGCGACGGACGCCGAGCGCAAGACCTTCGAGGAAGGCCGTCCGAGCATGACGCAGGGCTGGACCGGCACCTTGGATCAATTCGCCGCTTACCTGGCTACCCTCGCGAGAGGAAAAAAATCATGAGCATGACAAGTCCGGCTGCCAGCGTGGCTGAGCGGGAGATCGTCTCCCTGCGCCTCCTCCATGCGCCACCGGAGAGGGTTTTTCAGGCCTTTGCGGACCCGCAACAACTCGTGCAATGGTGGGGGCCCAAGGGTTTTTCCAACACCCTCCAAGCCTTCGACTTCCGACCGGGCGGTCGCTGGCGGCACATCATGCAAGGCCCCGACGGAGCCAACTATGAGAACGAAGCGGAATTTATTGAGATCGTCGCGCCGCAGCGGATTATCTTTCGCCATTTGGAGCCCATCCATCGGTTCCAAATGACCATGATCTTTGCCGCGAAGGGCGGGCAAACCGAACTTATCTGGCGGATGCTTTTTGCAACGGCGGCAGAAGTGGCCCCATTAAAGAACTTCATCAGCCACGCCAATGAGCAAAACTTCGACCGGCTTGCAGCCTTGCTTGCTGGACGAGCCTGATTATTACATTAAAACTCCCATCCAAAAAAACATGTCCACCACCCTGCCCTCCACCCCACCCTCGAAAGCGATGCTCTGGACCGGGCGCGTCCTAAGCGCGCTGCCCGTTCTCATGCTGGTCATGAGCGCCGTGATGAAAATCAAAATGGATAAAAAGGTCGTGGATGGTTTTACGCAGATGGGCTATCCGTCGAGCCTCATCGTGCCGCTCGGCGTGCTCGAACTCGTGTGCACCCTCCTTTACGTGCTGCCGCCGACCTCGGTGCTCGGGGCGATCTTGCTCACGGGCTACTTGGGCGGGGCGGTCGAAGCCACGGTGCGCGGCGGCGGGTTGATGTGGCTCTTTCCGGCGCTGATGGGCGTGCTGGTCTGGGGCGGGCTTTTCCTGCGCGACGGCCGCATTCGCGCATTGATTCCGCTGAAGCGCTAAAGTACCCGCGGCCTTATTCAACTCTTAACGCAAAATATCATGCTCATCTACATTCTTCTCGGCGTGGCCGTCGTCGTGGTGGTTTTTCTCGTCGTGGTGGCGTTGCAGCCCGGCAACTTCCGCGTGACCCGGACCGCCAAGATCTCCGCGCCACCGGCGGTGGTGTTTCCGCACGTGAATGATTTTCACCAGTGGCAGGCCTGGTCGCCGTGGGCGAAAATGGATCCCGCGGCGAAGAATACCTTTGCGGGCCCGGAAGCGGGCGTGGGCGCGACGTTTAGCTGGGACGGCAACAAGAAGGTGGGCGCGGGCCGTATGACGAACCTTGAGAGCCGCCCCAACGCCTTCGTGAAGTTCAAGCTGGAATTCTTCAAGCCCTTCCAAGCCGTGAACACGGCGGAATTCTCCTTTGCGCCCGACGGCGCGCAAACACTGGTCACGTGGAGCATGTACGGGCCCAATAATTTCGTGGGCAAGGCCATGCACCTGCTGATTGACTGCGACAAGATGATCGGCGGCCAGTTCGAGCAAGGACTCGCGAATTTGAAGGCGCTGGCGGAAGCGGACACGAAGCGCTAGCGGAGGTTTTGCGGCCGCCAAACTGTTACAGGCGAACCAAGTGGACAGCGCGCAAAGGTGCTGCGTCAAGACCCCGTTCCTTTTGCTTGGTTTTCCCGGCGGGCTTGTGATACAGAGTTGGACTTCATGCTCGCCACCGCCACCTCGGGAACCTTGCTGGGCATTCACGCCCAGCCCGTACAGGTGGAGGTTAACACCGGCGAAATGGGAGAGCCGAAGATTTTTCTCGTCGGCCTGCCGGATGCCGCCGTGAAGGAATCCACCGACCGCGTGTGGTCGGCCTTGCATAACAGCGGGTTTCGACCGCCGCAGACGAAGACGACCATCAATCTCGCGCCCGGCGATTTGCGCAAGGCGGGGCCATTGTTTGATTTGCCCATCGCGCTGGCGTTGCTGGCGGCGACGGGGCAAATCCAGCCCAAGGCGCTGGACCAGTATTTAATCGCGGGCGAACTGAGTTTGTCGGGCCGCACGCGCGCGGTGGGCGGCGGGCTGGCGCTGGCGCTGCTGGCGCGGCAATTGGGCAAGGTGGGCGTGCTACTCCCGCCCGAAACCGCCGAGGAAGCGGCGCTCGTCGAAAGTGTGCCGGTGCATCCGGTGACCTCGCTTGACGCCGCCGCCCGTTTTCTGACGGGCGAAAAATTCATCCCGCGGCTCGACCCGGCCAAGAGTCCGTTCCGGCGCGCGCCGGATACCCAGCATCACGTCGATTTTTCCGAAGTCAAAGGCCAGCACGGATTGCGCCGCGCCGTGGAAGTGGCGGTCGCGGGCGGCCATAATTTGCTGATGGTCGGGAGTCCGGGCTCGGGCAAGAGCATGGTGGCGAAACGGATTCCGACCATCATGCCGGAGCCGAGCCTGGATGAATTTCTGGAAGTGCTGGCGATTCAGTCGGCGGCGGGCGTATCGCTCGCGCCGGAGAATCGGTGCTTTCAGCGGCCCTTTCGCGCGCCGCACCACACCATCAGCGATGTCGGGCTGCTCGGCGGCGGGATGATTCCCGGGCCCGGCGAGATTTCGCTCGCGCACCACGGCGTGCTGTTCATGGACGAGCTGCCGGAGTTCAAGCGCTCGACGCTCGAGGTTTTGCGCCAGCCGCTCGAGGATGGTGAAGTAACCATCTCGCGCTCGGCGGGGAAGATTACGCTGCCCAGCGCGTTCATGCTCGTGGCGGCGATGAACCCATGCCCGTGCGGCTACCTCGGCGACGCGAAACGCGAATGCCGTTGTTCGCCGCCGCAGATTCAGCGTTATCGCTCGCGCATTTCGGGGCCGTTGCTGGACCGCATTGATTTGCATGTCGAAGCGCCGTCGCTGCCGTTGTCGGAGATGCAATCAAAGACCGCGGGCGAAACCTCAGAGGTGATGCGCGCGCGCATCGTCGCGGCGCGGGTGCGGCAGGCGGAACGGTTTACCAAGAGCAAAGGCCGCGCCGCCCCACCCTGCAACGCCCGCATGAGCCACACGCAAATCCGCACGCACTGCGCGATTGACAAAGCTCAGGCGGAATTGCTGGCCCAGGCAATGGAGCAGCTATCCCTTTCGGCCCGTGCCTATGACCGAATTTTAAAGGTGGCGCGGACGATTGCGGATTTGGCGGGCACGGAGAATATTGAAGCGCCGCATTTGCTGGAGGCCATTCAATACCGCAGCCTCGACCGGGCGTTGTTTTATTGAGTCATCGGACATCCCAAACCTCGACGACTTTACGTATAGATTACACTTCTCGCAGCCTGACCCCTTCCACCGACCCGTGGTCCCACGACTGGCGGGGCTGGAGGGCCAGCCAAGGGACCGCGCCGGGGTCAGACCTGTGCCATGCCTCCATCGACGGCGAGATCCACGCCGGTGATGAAAGAGCTTTCATCGGAGGCGAGGAACGTGACGGCAGCCGCGATTTCCTCTGGCTTGCCCC
>CAZLRH010000005.1:0-189557 GCA_964562015.1 uncultured Opitutales bacterium
CGGACTTGCTCTGGTAATCGCCGACCTCATGGATGCCCTCGGCGAGGAGCTTCTCCATCATCTGGCGGTTGTGGATGAGCGGACCATCCGTGTAAACGGGCCGGCCGCCGACGACGGCAAACTCGCGTGCGATGTCGATCGCGCGCTCGACGCCCCAGCAGAAACCAGCGCTCTTGGCTCGGATAACCTTCATAGGTGATAGTTAATGGCACAAAGGGGCCGGAGCGTCAACCCAGCAGAGCACCGGTCGGAAACGACTCAGACGGCGAACCTTTTGCCTCCCATTCGTTGATTTTTCCCCGGCCGCGCTCGACTTTCTTCCCACCCCGGCTAACATATTCCTTTCCCGCGCGTCTAAACCGATCATTCGCCTTAATTTTTCCGCTCCCATGCACCAAGGAATGATGAAAATGCGCGTTTATTTGCTGGCGGCCTTGGGTTGGGCCGCAGTGTGGACGCCGCCGGTATTGGCGCAATTGGCCGAGACGTCGGTCGGGGTCGCGGTTGGGCCGGCGGTGGATGAGGCCGCCCCGACGCCTGAAACGAATGGGCCTGCGGCGCAGGCCGACAATGGCGCTGCGGTGATGTTGCCCGGGCCGCGCGAACCTGCGTCCAACGCCACGCCCGTCGAAGCCACCATTTCTCCCCCGGCTCCGCCGCCCGTGCGCGTTCCGGGCACGCCGCAGGAAATCGCCGCGCTGCGCGCCGACGCCGACCGCCTTTTCGCCGACAAATCCTACGCCCTCGCGCTCGAGAAATACCAGGCCCTCAATGCCCTCCAGCTCCCGCCCGCCGAGCAGGCGTATGTGGAATTTCGCGTGGCAGATTCCCAGTGGCGGAATGCCGCCTCGAGCCAACAGGCAGATCAGGCGGTGTTCACCGCGTCCCGCTCCGTATTGGAAAAAATGGCGAACGCCCTCGCCGAGGCGGCCGGCCCCGAGCGCGCGCCGCGCTTGTGGGCGGAGATCGAAGAATCGCTGGGTGATTCGTGGTGGATGAATCCGCAGGCTAGAAATTGGAGTCCGGCTTGGCGGTATTATCAAGCGGTGCTCGAGTGGTGGGCGGGCTCGACCAATCTGACTGAAGCCCGCAAACATTATCTGGATGTCGTTTTCAAAGCCGCGCAACCGGATGCGTACCGGCCGCAGCCCTGGGGCCCGCCATTCGGCATGTATGCGAACCAGCTCCCGCTCGCGGTGCTGCTTAACGCCGTCAAGATTGCCGAGGCACCCGCGGCGCGGGCGGAGGCCCAGTATCTCTTGGCGCAAGCACTAGCGAACACTGGCCGGGCGGAAAATGCCCTGCAAGTTGCCCCGATGTTTGAAGCCTCCCTGGCTGTGGGCCGCGACACCCCGTGGTATGACGACGCACTGATGGGCTACGCGTCCTGGATGGAAAACAGCGGCAATTTGACTTTCGACGAACAGGGGCAATTGCAACGCCATCCGGACTATGTGCGAGCCCTCGAATTATTTCGCCGTTTGCTGACGGAGATTCCGGCGGGCGACTCGCGTTTTCGCAACGAAGCGACCGCTGGCGTGCGCCGACTCACTGAACCTGAATTGACGGTCGGAACCAGTGGCACATTTTTGCCCGGTTCACTGGAGGAAATCTACCTCAGTTGGCGCAACCTCGAAAATGTGAAGGTAAATATTTATCCTGTAGACCTGGCCCGGGACGTAAAATTTCCCGCCTTTCGCGAGCAACCCAATAACCGCCCCCAACCGTTGATTGTGCGCAGTAATCCGGCCCCGCAGCGTGTGGAGGTGGATCCTTCCGAATGGTGGTATGCGGTGGACCTCGGCGGCAAGACGCCGCTGCGGGTCTTGACTCCCTCGGTTAAGCCCGCCTCCCTTTACGCCCCCGCCCAGGAGAAATTGTGGCTGGAGCCGGGTCTGCCGGCGGGCGCGTATGTCGTCGAGGCCACCGGCAATGGCACCACGGTGCGCGCGGGGTTGGTGGTCAGCGACCAGGCGGTTGTCTTAAAATGGGGACCGGGCCATGCCGCGGGTTATCTGGCCCAAGTCGAGAGTGGTGCGCCGCTGCCGGACGCGACGGTTACCGCGTGGTTCGGCGTCATGGAAAATAACACGGGTAAAACTCCGAACCAGCCCGTCCGCCGGTGGGAGCAACGCACCGTCAAGGCCGACAAGGACGGTCTGTTGCAGTTCGACTTGCCGCGCGTGGATGGCGGCGTCCTGGTCTTCCTCGCGGCGGCGGCACCGGGCGCTGGCGGCGCGCCGGGCCGGCCCGCATGGGTGGTTTTGAACGATTGGAACGGGCGCCCCGATCTCAATCGCGACTGGCGCATCTATGTCTTTTCCGACCGGCCCGCGTATCGACCCGGGGAAAAGGCGAGCTGGAAAATCATCGCCCGCGTGCGCCACGAGACGGAAGATTACTCGGTGCCCGCCGACACCCGGGTGCTTTACGAAATCGACGGGCCGCGCGGCGACAAGGTGGCTTCCGGTGCAGCAACGCTCGATGCTTACGGGACGGCCGCGGGTGAATTTGAGTTACCGGCGGACGCGCCCTTGGGCTCTTACACCCTGAATTTAATAGCTTCCAGCCCCCGGGAGAACTATGGCGGCGCAGAAGTTTTTCGCGTCGAGGAATATAAGCTGCCGGAGTTCAAAGTCGCCGTTTCCACGGGCCAGACGGCCAACGGCCAGTCTCCGCAGTTTCGTCTGGGACAAAGCATTCCGATCGAGGTCAAGGCAGAGTATTATTTCGGCGGGCCCGTCCCAAATGCCGACGTCCAGTTGGAGATTAATAAACGTCCATTTCACCCCTGGTGGGGGCCGCGGCCTTTGTATCCTTGGATGAGTGAGACACCGCCTTGGCCGTATCGCGGCCCCGGGCAGGTCGTCGCCCGGCCGAAACTCAAGACCGGTGCGGACGGCTTTGCGCGCTATCAACTGGAGACGCCGAATATCAATGAAGGCGATTTGGAATACACCATCATCGCCAAGGTCACCGATTCGTCGCGCCGCGAAATCATCGGCGAAGCCAATGTGCGGGTGACTCGTCAAAGTTTTTTTGCCTACCTCACGCCGCACGACCATGTGGTGCGTCCCGGTGGTTCCCTGGATGTGCGCTTGCGCACGCTCAATGCCAACAATGCCCCCGTCGCTGTCGCCGGCAAGGCGACCATAACCCGCCGCGAGTCGGTCGAAATTTTCGTGGCCAAGGACGGACGGGATTACACGGCGGCGCAATTGCGCGCGCAGGGTGGGGGCGGCTTGCTCGGAATTTTTTCCTCGGCGGCGCCGGCAGTAACTTTCAAGGAGCGTCAGGAGAAAGTGGAGACGATTGCCACCGTGGACGTGCAGACGGATAAGAACGGCGACGGCGTCGTTCGCCAAGTCGCGGCCCAACCGGGTCTTTACGAGGTGCGTTTCGCCAGTGCCGATGCACCTGCGCCGCCAGTGACGGCCACGGCCTCCGTGTATGTCGCCGATCAAAACACCACGGATATCAACGTCGGCGGCGACCTGCATTTGATTGTCAATCAGGATACCGTAAAAGTCGGCGAGAACGCTGAAGTGGTGCTCACTTTGCCGCACTCCGGCGGCACCGCGCTCTTCACCGTCGAGGCAGGCGCACTGCTAGAAACGCGCCTGCTAAAATTCGACGGCGACGCGAAATTCCTCTCCCTGCCCGTGACCGACGCCTGGGTGCCCAACGTCCAACTCGGTGCGGTGTCCGTGCGTAATTTAAATTTGAGCAGCACCACGGAGGCGGTGCAGGTGCCACCCACGAAAAACTTCCTCGAGGTCGCCACTGAGTTCAGCCAGCCGCGGTACCTGCCCCGCGGGGAGGGTTTGGTGAAGGTTTCGATTAAAGATGACAAGGGTGCACCTGCCGCCAATGCCGCAGTCGCGTTGGCTGTCGTGGATGATTCCATTTTCTATATCCAGCCGGAAATTGCCGGCGATCCCCGGCAGTTTTTTTACGGTGAGAAACGTTGGAGTCCGGTGCAATTGGCCAGTTCGTTTCAGCTGGGCCCGTATCGGAAAATCACGAAGCGCAGTGAACCCGGGGCCCCGGACAGTCAGACGGATAAAAATGGCGACTTGGCCGTCGCGGAAACGGCTAATTTCGGGAGAATGGCCAAAGCCGGCGGAGGCATGCTGGCCGCGTCTGCGGCGATGCCCATGACCGCACGCTCGGCAAATTTCGCCATGGATAGTTCGGCAGCAGCCGCGAGCACCCTGGATTCTGGCGATGCCGCCCCGCCGCCCAACGTCGTCGTGCGCTCCGATTTTCGTTCGAGCATCCTCTGGCTGCCGGATTTGATCACCGGCGCCGACGGCACCGCCACCGCGCCGATCACCTTTCCCGACAACACCACGGCGTGGCGCGCAACTGCGCGGGCCGTCTCGCTGCCGAGCAAATTCGGCTGGGGCAATGCCACCGCGCAAACGCAAATGCCCCTCATCGCGCGCCTCGAGGCCCCGCGTTTTTTCATCACCGGTGACCGGCCCATGCTCTCCGGCGTCTTTAATAATAACACCGACCACGCGCTCACCGTCCAACCCACGCTCACTGCCACCGGCCTGGACTTGGTCGCGCCCCTTGCCCCGGGCAGCACGCCGGATTTTTCTCTGCCCGCGGGCCCCTTGTCCTTGAATGCCGCCGCCGCGCCCGTAGTTACCGTTCCCGCCGGTGGCGAGGGCCGCGCTGACTGGCTGGCGAACATCGTTTCTCCCGGCGAGGCCAAGCTCACACTGAAAGGCGTTTCCGGCAATCTCGGTGACGCGATGGAGAAGACTTATCCCGTGTATGAACACGGCATGGATAAAACTTCCGTCATCTCTGGAAAAATTCCCGCGGGCTCCGGTGAAATCCTGCTCGATCTTCCCCCGCGCAAAACCGACGGCCAGACGTTCACGATCCAAGTCAGCTCGAGCCTCGCGGTGTCGCTGCTCGATGCCCTGCCGTATTTGGTTTCCTACCCGTATGGTTGCACCGAGCAGACGATGAGCCGCTTCCTCCCTGCCGTAATCGTGAGCAAATCTCTGCGCGACCTCGGGGCCGATCCGGCCGACCTGACCCGCCATATTTTTGGCGGCATCGAACCGGCCACCGCGGCGAAGACCAATCCCCCTCTGCCACCGTCCACCGACCCGAACGACAAAGCCGCCTCGCTCGCGCAATTGCAGGACGTCACCGCACAGAGCCTCGCGCGCCTCTATGATTTTCAGCATGCTTCCGGCGCGTGGGGCTGGTGGAAAGAAGGCGAGGACGATTTGTACATGACCGGTTATGTCGTGTGGGGCTTGAGCCTCGCGCAAAGCGCCGGGGTGGACGTGGATGCCGGGGTGCTGGCGTCCGCACGCGCCTATTTGGACACGCATTTGGTGGACGCGGAAATGCAGCCCGATTTGCAAGCTTGGCTGCTGCACGCGCTGGCGGCGCGGTTTGTCGGCGCGAATGCCAGTGATGTCCGCCCCTCGCGCGCGGAGGCCCGCGCCGTGGATAATTTGTACAAGCAGCGTGACCAGCTTAATGCGTACACCCGCGCGCTCCTCGCGATTGCCTCCCGGCGCCTCGGCTTTCCCGACGAAAGTCGCACGCTCGGCCAGAATTTGCGCAACGGCATCAAACTCGACGCGAACCCCCGCGCCTCCGTGCTCGTCAGCCAGTCCGGGGCCGCGGGCCAGCCCTTCGCCACACCTACGGCGCATTGGGGCGAGGACGGCCTGTTTTATCGCTGGTCCGACGGCGGCATCGAAGCCACGGCCTTTGGCTTGATGGCGCTGCTGGCCACGGATCCGCAGAGCGATTTGGTCGGCCCCGTCGCGCAATGGCTGGTGCAAAATCGCCGCGGCGCGCAATGGTCCAACACCCGAGACTCCGCCATCGCCGTGCTCGCGCTGACCCAATACCTCAAGGACAGCGGCGAATTGCGCGACGCTTTGCAGGCGGACATTCTCGTCAATGGCGTGGCCGCGGGCCAAGTGGACGTGGCGGCCGGGGCCGCCGCGGCGGCGCGGGCGCCCACGACGTTCAGCGTGAAACCGGAATTGCTGCGCGACGGCGCAAACACCATCACCCTGCGGCGCACGGGTGGCGCGGCCCCGTTGTATTTTTCCATCCAGGCCAATTACTTCACGCTGGAGAATCCCATCGCCGCCTCGGGCCATGAATTATTTGTGCGTCGCCAGTATTTCCGCGTCCGACCGGCGCCGACGCTGCTCGGCGGGTATCGCGAAATTTTGGAACCGCTGGCCGACGGCGCGACTTTACAAGTCGGAGACCAGATCGAAGTCGCAGTGTACGCCGAGGGGAAAAATAATTTGGAGTACCTGATGTTTGAGGACCTCAAGCCGGCGGGCTGTGAGGCCACGGCCCTGCGCAGCGGTGCGCCCTTGTACGCGCGTGAAGTCCGCCCGGCCAAGCTGGATGTCCTCCTGTCCGGTCGTGCGACTCCCGGGGCGGGCGGGGACGACGGCGACATTATCCCTTACGCTGCTTTGTGGCCGCGCCCTGGCGGCGGAGGGACTGACCCCGACAGTCCTTACACCGGCCGGCAACGCTGGGTGTACGAGGAATTGCGCGACCGGCAGGTGACGACTTTTGCGGACCGCCTGCCCGAGGGCCTGTGGGAAATTCGCTACCGCCTGCGGGCGGAAATTCCCGGCTTTTTCCACGCGCTGCCCGTGCGAGGCTCGGCCATGTACGTGCCGGAAATCCGCGCCAACAGCAACGAGCTGCGCTTGACGATTACCGATCCGCCCAAGAACTAAAGCACGGCATTCTGAATTCAAGGCCAGTGCCGCGATTCCGTCGCCGCTCTCAACTTGACGACCACGGGCGAGTCGTCGATGATGGCGATGTAACATGCGTTTTTCTGCGGGCATAGTTTAGTGGCAAAACCCCAGTTTTCCAAACTGGAGATGAGGGTTCGATTCCCCCTGCCCGCACCCTTTTTCAGATGGGGTGATCCAGCAAAAGATTTGAAAATAAGCGCACTGACTTTGGGAAGCATTGACGGGAAGCAGGAGACCGATTGAATGGGTGCATGAAACTTTGTCGATTTTGGATCGCGTTCGCGGCCCTCCTGCTTGGGCACACTCTCGCCGGCGCGCAGCCGGCGGGGGAACAACCCGTCAAAATTCCGCTGCAATTGGTCAAGGATGAGGAGGGGCACTGGCGCGTTGGCATTTTGGTCAGCTTGGGCAACGGCACGCCGATTCTGTGCGAGCTGGACACCGGCAATGCCGCGTTTTACGCCGCGATAAATAACCATCCCACGGCGGCCCGGCCCGATTGGTGGGGGAATTTCACCCCGGTTTCCCCGGCGCGGAGCGGCTCGGTGAAATACACCAGCGGCATCAACTACGATTATCAGGTTGTGCAAACGTCGGTCACGCTCACTGCGGTCGATGGGACCAGAGTGACCGCGGCCGACGTCGAAATGGGGCGCATCACCAAAGGCTACGGCGGCGATTTGGGCGACGCGGGCGCAAACAAATGGGACAAGATGATCGCCGACAACCAGCCGCCGTTGCACGGTGTGTTTTGGGGTAATTTCGGCGGGCGGCTCAACGGTCAAGAGGGCCTGGCCGTGATCCTCGGCCAGTTTCCCGGTCTGTTCGGCAAGGGCTTTGCCATTCATCTCGGCGAATTCAGCCACCCTGAGCCGTACTTGATGCTGGGGGTGAATGACGCCGAACGCGCTCGCTACCCGCTGGCCGCGGCGATGGTCCCGCTGCTCGATAAGAGCGGCCAGCCGCTCAAGTTTCCCCACACCGGACTGCCCCACTACGAACCCATGCCGCTGCGCGCCACCTACCGCCTGGGCAACGGCGCCGAGGCCGATACCCTGGCGAACCTACCCACGCTTTTCGACACCGGCGCGCCACGCGTCAACATCCGCACCAGTGTGCCGCGCAGACTGGTGGAACGCGGGCTGGTGCGCGATAACACGCCGTTTCAGATGACCCTGGCCGGCGCCGGCACGCCGGACGTGGTCCTCGATTTTCGCGTGGGCCAGACTTCCTCCCTGAATGAAGTGCACGTGGCGGAAAACAACGACACTGATGAGGTGAACGCCGGCCTCACCCCGTATTTTTACTTTGATATTCTGTACGACATTGAAAAAGGCGTCGTGCGGTTTCGCCCGCGGGCGGCCACCGCCCAATAGCTTGCGCTTCCGAGTGCGGCCGCTTTGCGCGCGGAACGGATGTTCCGCGCCCGTCAATTTTTCACGACACCAGCATCTTGCCCTCGAAAACCCATTTGAAGGTCTTGCCTTTCGAGCGGCTCATATAGGTGGCGCGCTTGAAGGTGATGAGGTGGCTGCTGCTCGAGCCCTTGAGCTCGACGATGTATTCCTCGCTGGGCCAGAGTTCGGCGTCGGGCAATTCGTGCGCGGCGGCGCGGATTTGGGTGAGGTGCGGGAGAAAGCGGTCGCTCATGGTTGCTCAAGGATAACGTGATATTGCGCCATCCGAGGCCAAGTGTAACCGCCCGACGCTTTTTGGCAAGCCGTCTTCCCTCCGGGTGGCGGCGCTTTGGGCCGGAAGCGCGCCGACCCCGCAAGCGCGGGCCATGGGATAACCCTTAGCGGCGGACATATAAGACCTGATACGATGGATTGCCTTTGACTCATTTCGCCGCCGGTGGCATCTTGAGCGCATGAAATCCATCTATTTTATTGAAGACGAGCCCATGGTGGTTGATTTCTGCACCGAGTTTGTCCGCAATTACACGGACCTCGAATTGGTCGGCTCGAGCGGCAACGGCCACGACGCCCTCAAGGAAGTGCTGGAACTCAAGCCGGACCTCATCGTGGTGGATATTCGCCTGCCCGAAGTCAACGGACTGGAAATCCTCAACATCCTCAAGCGCAAGCTGCCCGCGAGCAGGGTGCTGATTTTCACCGGCACCGTCAATGCCCACACCGTGCGCGTCGCGTTGCAGGGTGGGGTGGACGGTTTTGTGGAGAAGGCCGACGGCTTGGACGGCCTGCGCAAGGGCCTCGAAGCCATGCACCTCAATAAGCGGTACTTCAGCCCGCACATTCGCACGATGATGACGGCCTACGGCGACGATCTCAATTCGACGCCCCCCTTCAAGCTCCCCGCGCACGTTTAAGGCCCGGGCTTGGTTGGCCGGACCGGATCGGCGGCCCAAGAATTAGTTCCCTCCCGGGCCGGTGGACGCCGTCACGGCTTGATACTGCATGTTAGGCGCGGGTGTCGTGTCGGTGTTGTCGGTGGGGTCCGGCGAATCGTCCGGGTTCAAGGTGCTGGCAATCTGGCGTTTGACGCTTTCCGAGACGGGCGCGGCATTGAGCCAGGCTTGGGCGCTGTTGGGGTCCGACTGCATCCACTGGACGCCCATGTCCACCAACTGGGTTTCACGCATGCCCTTGTCGAGCATCTGGGTGACCCAGTTCATGGCCGCCTCCGGCTCCTTGCCGATGAGGGCGGAGGAAAATTCCTGGATGGCGTTGTCCTTGACCGGGCCGTCGGAGAGGGTCACGAGCCATTTCGAGGCGCCCACGGAATCGCTGTCTGCCCAGTTGCTCATGACGGAGCGGGCGGCGGCGGCCTGGGTTTCGGCATCGGGCAGGGAGGCGATGCTGGCGGCGGCCTTGGAGGGCTCCCATTGCGACCACGAATCGAACACATTCACATAGGCTTCGCTACGCAAATCGTCGCTCTGAATGCCGCCGACCCAAGTGATGGCGGCGCCCGGGTCGTTCTCCGCCCAGTGGTAGGCCAAATCGGTGAAGGCCACATTGCGGGTGTCGCCCTCGGGCAGGCGCTCGACAAATTCGCGGGCGGCGCCCACGTCCTTTTCGACCCAATGGGAAAGGGCGGCTTGCAAGGCGTCCGGCTCGGTCGTTTTCAAATAATAATCCAAACCCCAATGGGCGGCGGCCTCGGGGTCTTTTTCAGCCCAGGCATCGGCCATGGTTTCGGCGGCGGAGGTGCGAATTTCCGGGCTGGCGACGTTATCGATCAGCCATTGGGCGGCGGCGGGGCCGTCTTTTTCGCCCCACGTGGTCATCAGAGAATATATCGCCTGCTCCCGGCTGTTATCATTGGCCATGCCAGCGACCCACGCGGCGGCGCCGGCCGGATCGTTGTCCGCCCAGTCGCTGACGCCGGATTCGAGCGACTGCGTGCGTTCCTCGCCCTCCATGTTCACCTCGGCCCAGGTCAACGCTTCCTTCGGATAATATTTCACCCAGCGGTCAAAGGCGTCCGTGGTTTTCTCCAACCGGCTGTTGCCGGGCGGCAAACTGAGGACGCTGACGAGGTCATTCTGCATTTCCGACGAAGTGCCGGGAGGGGCCTCAGAAGGCGTGTGCTTGACCACGGTGGATGCGGTGCTGCCGTTCTTGCCGGAATTTCGGGTGGATTTGGCGGGGGCGGACGAAGCCACGGTCGTGACGCGGGGCTCCCAGGCGCGCTGATGCACGACCCAAGCGGACATGGCGCCGAGGGCCAGCCAGGGAAAAATCTGCAAAACGAAGAATTTGAATTTCATGAAAGGGGCACTCGCCTCTACCGAGGCTTTGAAGTCATCAGTATAGGATGAACGGTGCGCACGGGCAACCGGAATCTCGTGGCCGTGGGGCGGTGCGGGATGGGGTGAAGACAGGCGTCCATACCTGATAAACAGGCGCGGCGACGGCAGGTTGCGCGATTTTATGCCGCCGCTGGCTGTGCGGGTGGCCGGTTTGTCGGGGCGCGGGTGCATAAGCTTCGGCGGATTTGCGCATTAAACTGCCTTCTGCCTTTAAGAGCCTGATAATCCGCGAAAAATTCCACTTGCATTTCCAACCCTGCTGGGCTATGTTCAGGGCGTAAGCTTAAATGTGCTTACATTTGGGGTATAAAACAGAAATCAGTGGCCGGCGACCTTAGGGGTAGGGTCGCCGGCCTTTTTTTGCCCAAAAAGCGGACTCCGGCACGAGGTATTCTCTGACGCAAATGGGCGGAATCGCGCTCACAAATCCTCTTCCGGCCAGCGCCGCCGAAAAACGAGGATCTTCTGGCCGGGCTGGTGGAGATAAAGCTGCTTCACATCCTCCATCCGGGTCAAAATCCACGGCATCATCGTGTTTTCACCATTTTTGGAAAACACAAGATTATCGGCAATATAGACGCACGAGTGATAGGCGTTGCCGGCGTCGTTGAGGAAAAACAGCACATCGCCAAATTGGTACGGCTCCGCGGCCTTCTCATAGTCCTCCAGGACTTGGCTGGACGCCAGCTTCAGGTCCATGAAAATGTCCTGGCGGGTGTAATTGAAGAAATTCAGCGACGTCCAATGGCAGTTCGGCGTCTGGCCGTTGCGCTCGATGTCCGGCGTCGTATACCCGTACACGAGACTTCGCGCGAAGGGCGGCAGCAAATGCGTGAGGTCGAGCTTGGCGCCGCCGGGCCACTTGTCCACGGCCTCGAGCATCGGCAGGGCATCCTTGCGGTGGAAGTCCGCGCTCCAGTAGCGCCGCAGGCCGGCCAAATCGTCCTTCGGGTCCATCACCAGCCAGGCGACGACGGCCCGCGTGCGGGTGATGGCCTTGACCCAGCGGCGGGCTTCGCTGTCGCTGGTGGCCAGGCCCATCAACGTCTTCAAGTCGCCAAACAGCACCGAGCCACCCTCGCGGTAGGAAGTTTTGCGAATGAAGTCGGCGACATTATCCGGCAGGCCGGAGTCTTGCAGCCACGCGGCGAAATCACCGTCGGGAATGCAAATCGGCTGATAAAGGTAGGGATTGAGTTCCGATTTCGCCAGTTCCTGGTAAATCGCATCGCGGGTGGCCGGCGGCAAGTTGACCACATCCTCCAACGTCGGGTACAGCGTGACCACACCTTCTGCGTCCGGGTGGCTCCGCGTGTCCGAAACAAGCCGGTCCACAACTTTCGGGTCCAACCCGGCGTTCTTCAGAAATTCGTGGACCTTGACGGAAGAGGCTTCGGGAAAGCACCATTCCGGCCCCGGACGCGGCATCGGGAACTGATCGAGCACCGAATTCGGCACCGACAAATAAATGTACTGATACTCCAGCCGCCCCCACGGCCCCGGCTTGCACTCATAGGTTTTGGCCTCCCCGGCTTTTACGGAGGGAGCCCAAAGCTGCGAAACGATTCCCAACGCTGCAGCCAGCACCAAGAGCCGCCGGAGTGCAGGGAAAACACTGTTTTTCGGCCTGCACCACGCAGGTCGAGCGAGAGTCGGATGGGGTAGGATACCCGCCAAAGTTGCGTGGCTCCCTCCAATTTAAGCCGTTTCCACTGGCGGCGGCTCAAAATCGAGCGGGGATGGACACTTCCTATAACAGCAAACTAACGGTCATGTTTCAATAAAAACAAACGCCGGGGTGATTTATTGAAGCTATTTTTAAAAGCGTTTGCAATCTCGCCGCCACCAACGTCCTTGGGCCGAATCCGCCGGGCCTATTTGCGGGCGTCCGAAGCCGCCTGCAACGCCGCCTGGGCCGGGGTCTTGGCCAGGCGGGCCGCCGCGCGATCCCATATCTCCAGATACTTCGCGGGCGTCTTTTGAAAATCATCCAGGCAACCATCACAGCACATTTTTATCTCGCGGCCTTCGTAGACGAAAGTGAACGGAGGACCCATGGTGAATTTTTCGCCGGAAACCATGCAGATGTCCAGCGGGTACGGCTTGGCGTCCTTGTAGGCCTGCTGGATTTTCGCCATGTATTTGGCCGGGTCTTTTTTAAACTGCTCCGCGTACTCCGGGCGGCTGAATTTCACCTCGTAGCCGTCCTGGATCAACACCAGCGGATCGCCGTGCTCGCCCAATTTCTCGCCGGACACGATGCAGGTCGCAAAGGGATAAAGCTTCGGCGCGGGCTTCGCGGCGGGCGTCTCCTGGGCGAAGGCGCCCAGCGCGCAAAACATCAGGAGGCCGGCCAGCAGAAAGGGGAGGCGGGTTTTCATGGGGGTGAAGGAAACCAATATCCTAACGCTCCGGACCCGCCGGGCAATCGGAAAATCGCCTCGGGCCGCCGATAGTACTCTCGCAAAAACGGACATTGCCTAAGCGCGCGCGAACGGACTAGAACGTGGGCGCGGGCTGCGGCCCGCGTTTTTTTCTCCCATGAACAAATACCTCACTGAATTCATTGGCACGTTCTTCCTCGTGCTCACCGTCGGCTGCACCGTAATGGGTGGTGTTGGGCTTGCACCCCTCGCCATCGGCGCTTCCTTGATGGTCATGATTTATGCCGGCGGACACGTCTCCGGCGGCCACTATAATCCCGCCGTCACCCTCGCCGTGTGGCTGCGCGGACGCTGCCCGATGGAAGACCTGCTGCCTTACTGGGTCGCGCAAGTCTTGGGGGCGGTCGTGGCGGCTTTCGCGGTCAAGGCCCTCGGCTTTCTGCCGGGCAAACTGAACACCTTTGACGCCAAATTTCCCGCCTTTCTGGCCGAGTTTCTCTTTACCTTTGCGCTCGGGTATGTCGTCCTCAATGCCGCAACCACGCGCAGCAACACGGGCAATTCCTTTTACGGTGTCGCCATCGGCATGACGGTGATGACCGGCGCCGTGGCGGTCGGCTCCATTTCCGGCGCGGCCTTCAACCCCGCCGTGGCGGTCGGCGTGACCGTGATGAAAATCTCCGCCGTCTCGAACCTCGGGATTTACCTGGTCGCCCAACTGCTCGGCGGTGCCGCCGCTGCGGGCGTGTTCAAGGTCATCAATCCCGCAGACAAATAAACGGGCCGATTACGGTGCCGCGGGCGCTCCGCGCGTTCCTCCGGTGGCCGGCATTCCGCCCGGCATGGAGCCCGGCGCCATGCCCGGCATGGCCCCTGGCGCGCCGCCTGCGCCGCCCATCATCTGCATCATCAAGACCTGCGTCAGGGCTTGCATGGAGTCGTATTTGGTCAAGCCGGCCGGGGCTTCAAAATCTTCGTCCTTGGGCGCATCGAGTTTCACATCTGTAAATGTAATCACTGCGGTACTGCCGTCCGGAGCCGCTGGCGGCTCAATTTTAATCGGAAAATTCTTCAGGTCGCTGGCATTCCAGACGGTGTACTCCTGCTGCTTCCCGGCGGCGTCGGTCAGCACGACTTTGTTTTTCACCGTGGGATGACCGTCGAGGGTTTCCTTCCCGAGTTCCGTGACCTCCATTTTGGCTTCAGCCGGCGGAGTGGGGGAAGCCGTGGCGGCCGTCACATTCGCCGCGGGGTCGGGGAGCGCCAATTGCAAATAGGATTTAATGCCGGGGAAAATGGTGAGCATGATTTTCTGATCCGGGCGCATGATCGCCACAATCTGCGACAGGCCCATGGACTGGACCATGCCGGACATCATCATTGCTTGCGGGTCGCCTGAAGCCATCATCAATTTGACCATGTCCACGTCCGCCCGGGTCTTGCCGTTCGCATATTCAAAGGGGACGGAAATCGTGGCGTTTCCGGTGGCCGTGGTTTTCGCATTCAGGGTCGCGGAAAACGCCTTGGTGTCACCGAACAGTTTCTCCTGCGCGCCGGTGAATTTCGGCAACAGGCTGGTCGGATCCATGCCCCCCATTCCGCCCAGCCCACCGCCGCGACGTCCGCCGCGGCCGCCGCCGGCCGGCATTCCACCCGTGCCGCCCAAGGCCGGGGCCGTCGTGCCGGCGGCGCCGGGCGTATTCGTGACCGTACCCGCGGCCGGGCGCGGCACGCCGCCGCTCGTGCGGGGCGTAGTTGCCTGCACGGGGGCGGGAAAACTGGGGGCCGCCGGAGCGCTGCCCGCGGGTGCCGTTTGGGCGCGCAAGACCGCGCAGTTAAGGAGAGCCAAGACCAAGGCCAAGCCGCCCGCACGCAGGGTAATATGCATCCCCCGAGCGTAAATGTTACACTGCCTTAAGCCAGCGAAAAAGAAGCCATTCGCTCTCTGGGTTTATAACGGTTGCGAGCGCTGACACAACTGGAGCGGCACGCCCCACGGGTCGCGCAGCATCACGAGCACGGTGCCGTCAAACACGTCCTCGAGCACAAAGGTGGCACCCGCTTCTTCGAGTCGCTGGCGCACGGCGCGGGCGTCCATCGCCACCAGCGCCAGATGAAAACACAGCGGGTCGGCGGCGGCGTAGTCCGGCACCGGCGCTTTCGGGTTGGTGTACAATTCCACAATCACACGCCCGCTGTCGTCTTTCAGGAAATGCGTGTAGGGCGGCTCCTTCCGCTGGCGCGCGACGCGGAAGCCGAGATGTTCGATATACCAGCGCGCCATCGCCCGCGCGTCAGGCACATTCAGGGCAAAGTGTTCGAAGGTCATGGGGTGGGGCAGGGGATGGCCCGGCACTTTTGACTGCATGGACAAAATTTACAAAATTAAAATATCTCTTAATGCGGTTCTGGATATTTTTCCAAATTCAGTTAATTCTGTCCAAAAAACCAGGCTCACGCGTTCGCCAGGGTCCCGCGCGTGACGCCGAGCTGGTTGGTGACGCGCAATTCGCGCCAGAGTTCGGGCCCCGAGATTTCACCGCGCAGCAGGCGCCGGTAGCGGTCCAGCGTGCGCGCCACCTCCTCCGCGTTCTCCCGCAAAAACTCGATGCGGAAGGCCGGCACCCCAAGCGCGGCGAGATGCCGGGCATGTTCCCCGCCGGATTGCGCGCGGGCGTTATAGAGGGTGTTGCGGCAGCCGGCATCGGCCTTGAGCGTGTGCAGCGCGCCCACGCGGTCGCGCAGCCGCACGTCGTGTTTGTCGCACGGGCGCCCGCAATCGCGGTAGTCCTTGCCCTTCGATAAAAACGTGCAGAACACACAGTGCTCCATGTGAAACATCGGCATGTGCTGGTGCAGGGTGACTTCGAACCAGCGCGCGGGCGCGGCCCGCAACAGGGCGTCCAACTGCGCAATGTTCAAATCATACGAAGCGGTCAGCCGCTCCAGGCCGCACGCATGGATGAAATGTGCCGCGGTCAGCGGGTTCGCTACGTTGAGCGAAAAATCACCGCGCTGCCGGTCGCCCGCGAAAAAGGTGAGATGATCGTAATTGCGCACGAGGTAGCCGGTCGCCTCGCACGAGCGCACTTGCTTCAAAATCCATTCTTCGCCGCTCTTGAAAATGCGCGGCGGAGCCACCCAGATTTCCACCGGCTTGGTGTTGATCGGCGGCAGGCCGCGGACAAATTTCACCGCCTCGCGGTAACGTTTTGGATCTTCATACTCGACGTAAATCGTGGCCACGCCCGCGGCGGCCACCGCTTCAAGTTGCGCTTGGGTGCGCACGAGAGGTATGAGTTCCGGCTCCGTCGGACCCGTGGAAGCGGCGGGCTGCTCGACGAGTTGAATGTCCTTCGGGGTAAATTCGCGCAGTTCCCAGCGCAAGGGCGCCTCCCGCAGTTGCAGCAACCGCGTGGCCAGTTCCCGCCGCACGCGGTTGATTTCGCTCACCGGCAGCATCACCGTGCCTTCCACCTTCCACTCCAAATCCGCGAGGGCAAACGGCGTGTCGCCGAGGCGATTCAGTTGCTCGCGCAAACTTGCGGCGGTCATTGGCTGCTTGAAGGCGGCTTGCAGCGGCGCGGCCGATTCCGCGCGCGCGCTGTGTCCGGTTTCATCACGCATTTCCAAAATCAAGGGTGCGCCGGCGGCGCCGTGCGCGGAAAACCACACGGGCTCGCGCCGCTGGATTTTACCTTCGACAAAGGTGGTTTGCAGGCGCTTGGTGAGCACCGGGTCGCTGGTTTTCCAGACGCGGTCGCCGGGCCGCACCCGCGCAAAATCCACGTCTTCGCGGCCGAAGCGCAACGCGGTGTCCCGTCCGGCGGGTTCGACGCCGTGAATGCGTCCGCCCTCTTCGCCCAAATCGGGCCGCCCGGCGTCGAAGACCACGCCATCGCCCGGTTTCACCGGGCCAGCCAGGGTGCGCAACCAGACGAAGGGCGCGGCGACGCGGGCCACTTCGCCGAGAAACACGCCGCGCTTGGTGCCGAAGCGCGCGTGCACGAGTTGCTGGTTGTCGATCCCGTGCAGCCACCCGGTGTGCAGCCCGCGCGAAAAACTCATTTCCAGATCGTACCGGTATTTTTCGCGCCACTGTTTGGCCAGGGCCGCGCCGGCTTCGGCGGAAACAAAAGCGTCAGATTTTTTGGAGTCTGGAAAAAGCTGATCGAGGGCCTGGCGGTAAACGCGGGTCACGTTCGCCACGTATTCCGGGGTTTTCAAACGGCCTTCGATTTTCAACGAGGCGATGCCCGCGCGCACGAGTTCCGGCAGCGCCTCCAATCCGCACAAGTCCTGCGGGCTCAGCAAATATCGCCGGTCGCCGAGTTCCACCGTCTCGCCATCAGAAAGCAATTCATAAGTCATGCGGCAGGCCTGGGCGCATTCGCCGCGGTTGGCCGAGCGCCCGCCGAGGGATTCGCTGGTCAGGCATTGTCCGGAATAGGCCACGCACAAGGCCCCGTGCACGAAAACCTCGAGTGGGATTTCCGCCGCCGTGGCGGTGCGGATTTTTTCCATCTCCCCGAGCGAACATTCCCGCGCGAGCACCACCCGCGAGCAGCCGAGCTGTCGCGCAAATTCCGCCCCCGCTGCGCTGGTCACGCTCATTTGCGTTGAGGCATGAATCGGGAAATCCGGCGATAGGCGGCGAATCAACTGGCAGATGCCGATGTCCTGCACGAGGGCGGCATCCACCCCCGCGGCGATGATGGCCCGCAACGAGCGCTCGGCCTCGGCCAATTCATCCGCGAAAATCAGCGTGTTGAACGTCACGTACCCGCGTACGCCGCGGCCGTGGAGAAACGCCATCAACTCCGGCAAATCCGCCGGGGTGAAATTGGCGGCCCGCACGCGCGCGTTGAACCGGCCCACACCGAAATAAATGGCATCGGCGCCATTTTCGACGGCAGCGCGCGCGCAATCCCAATTGCCGGCGGGCGCCAGAAGTTCCGGACGAGTCATGGCGGAGAAGGTAGAAGTCAGAATGGAGAAGGTAGAATAGAAGATACCGGACAAAGAATATAGCAGGAAAATGAAGTAGAGATAAGAGCGGAATCCCTTTTCATTCTACCTTCCACCTCCTGCCTGCTCCATTCCGCTTCACTCACACATACTGCTCCCGCAGCAGCGCGGCGGCCGCTTCATCCAGCAGGTCGCGGCGGCGCAAGTCGTCGAAATGGCCCAGGAGATCCTCGACTCGCAGGCGGCGTTTGTCGGCCCCGGACAGATCGTGCAGCACGCGGCCCTGATGCATCATCAGCACGCGGTCGCCGTGCGCCACCGCCTGAGCCATCGAGTGCGTGACCATCAGCGTCGTCAATTTGTCGCGTTCGACAAGGCGCGCCGTCAGTTGCAGAACCTGCTCCGCGCTTTTCGGATCCAGCGCCGCGGTGTGTTCGTCAAGCAGGAGCAAATCCGGTTTCAGCCACGTGGCCATGAGCAGCGTGAGCGCCTGGCGCTGGCCGCCGGAGAGCGAGCCGATGGCGTTGTCGAGGCGGTCCTCTAGGCCCATTTTCAATTCCCGCGTGCGCTCGCGCAATTCTCCCATCAGTTTTTTGTGCAGCGCCCAACCGCAGCCGCGCGCCCGGCCACGCTTGGCGGCGAGCGAAAAATTCTCCGCAATGGACATGTTCGGCGCGGTGCCGCTGAACGGATTTTGAAAAACGCGGCCAATGTGCCGTGCGCGCCGGTGCTCCGGCCAGTGTGTCACGTCATGCCCCGCCAGCACGATTTTTCCCGAGTCGATGGGAAAGGTGCCGGCCACGGCATTGAGCATCGAAGATTTGCCCGAGCCGTTGCCGCCCAGCACGACGACGAATGAACCCGCGGCGATTTCCAGCGACACGCCCCGCAGCGCGCGCACCTCGTTGACGGTGCCCGGGTTGAACGTCCGGCGAATATCGTGCAGCGCAAGCATGGTGTAAAATCGGCGGAGTCGGGGAAATCAGGCGGTGGGAATCGCGGGCCGGCGTTTGAGTTTGGCCAGCAATTGCGGCATTACCAGGGCGAGAAAAACGCAGAGGGCAGTGATTAATTTCAAGTCATTGGGTTCGAGGCCCGCGCGCAAGGCCATCGCCACCAGCAGTCGAAACAGGACCGAACCCATCACCGCCCCGATGATGGCGTAGCCGAGGCTGCGCGTGCCGGTCAGCGCCTCACCGATGATGACGCTCGCGAGACCCCACACGATCATCCCGATGCCCATTTGCGCATCGGCGAAATCCTGGTACTGGCACAACAGCGAGCCGCACAGCGCGACCAGCCCGTTCGACAGGGCCAGTCCGAAAATCCGGCAGCGCTCGACGCTCACGCCCAGCGCCCGCACCATTTGCGGGTTGTCCCCCGAGGCCCGCAACGCCGTCCCCAAATCCGTGCGAAAAAACCAGTACAGCGCGCTGCCCACCAGCGCCACCAGCAGCGACATCGAAATAAACATGATCGCATCGTTGCCGTCCACCCGCCAGCCCATCAGCGAGAAGCCGCCGCCCCACCACTGCTGGCTCAAATCCTTCGCCCAGCCGTTCAGGCCCCACGATCGTTGCGTGACGGGATTGAACAGGGAGACATTGCTTTTGCCCATGACGCGCAAATTCACCGAGTAAAGGGCCGTCATCACCAGAATGCCGGACAGCAAGGGATTGATGCCGCACTTGGTCTGCAACAGGCCCGTGACGACGCCGGCCGCAGTGCCGGCCAGCGTGCCGGCCGCAGTGGCGAACAGCGGGTCGTGGCCGCCGGCCAGCAGGGTGGCGGTGACCGCCGCGCCCAGCGTGATGGAGCCGTCCACCGTGATGTCCGCCACGTCGAACAACCGGAACGAAATGTACACGCCAAGCGTCAGCAGGCTCAAAATCAGGCCGAGGGTGATGGCGCCAAGCAAAAGGTTCATGGATATGAAAAGTAATAAATTAATTTAAACGTCCAGTGGGCCGAACCACAGCGCGCCGCGGAAAAACCGGCTTTCGCCCGCGCCCACGCCGGGCCGCGGATCCGCCACGAGATGCAGCACGCCGAGCACCCGACCGGTGTCAAAGAGGCTCGCGGCCGTTTCCGCGAGGTTGATGCGCCCCTGCCGCACGGGTCGGTAGGGAAAGACTGCGGCATGCACATGGCCGCGCGGTCCGCCGTTCGCGCCGAGCGGCCGGGTGAACGCGCCCACCGGCCCGCCGGTTTTCCCCTCGGCGAGAATGCCGACCAGCAGCGCGACCGAGTTTAAATAGGCGGGCTCGGCGGTAAACGTCAGCCAATCGCGCACGGCGGGAAAATCGAAGGCGTGCGCGCAGCCTGTCGCACCGGGCGCGCGCCGCAAACACGCGCCGACCAGCGCCGCTGCCTCGACGACCGCGGCAAAGGCCACCACCGGCGCGCCCGCCGCCGCGAGCAACCCCGCGGCCAGGTCCGACCAGGCGGCATCGCGGGTCTCGCGGGATGCCTCAAAGCGGGCCTGATGTGAAAACGCGCCCTGGGCCACCAAGCCTTGGGCGAGCCGCGCCTCGGGCGCCAGTTCCGCCTCGGCCACCAAATAATCCGGCTGGTTCGCGCCATCGGCAGGCAGGCAAACCGCCACGCCGGCGGCGGCCAGCAATTCCCCCAGCGCGGTCGGGGCCTGGGCGTCGGCTTGGCCAAACGCGCCAAAGCCCAGCGCGAGCGTGGTCCCGGGCAAAGGCGTGTTTTCCAGCGGAGTGGCGGCCAGCGCGGGCAAATTCACCGGCGCACCCGCGTTCGGCGGCAGGCCCGCGAAGCGGCCCCGCCAGCGCGCACCAGCCGCAATTTCCTCAATTTCCCCCGCGAAACCGCGACCGCTCCACGGCCGGGTGCGGGGCACGACCGGTGCGGGGGCTTTGGCGGATGCAGTCGTGCCGGCGGCGGCCGTGTCCAACAAGGCTTGGAGGCCCGCGAGTTTGAGCGTTTTTTCGACTTCGGTGGACGCGGACAAAATCGCCAGGCGGCCCTGGGCTTTGCGCAATTCCCGCCAGTGAAGCATGAGCACGCGAATTCCGGCCGAACTCAAAAACACGACGCCCGCCAGATTCAAATGCACGTCGTGAAAGCCGTCGCGCACCGCCTGTTGCAACGCCGCCCCGAGCGATTCGCTCCACGCCGCGTCCAACCGCCCGCGCACGGTGAGCGTGGCGGTGCGGGCGGCGATCTGGCGTTCGATTTCCATGCAAAAGGGGCGGCGGGTTATTTGATTACTTTGTCGGCGCGCTGCTGGAGGACCGCCGGCACGTCGAGCCCCTGGTCGCGGGCATTGCGCAGGTTGATGACAAAATTCTTTTTGCTCGGATAACTGAAAGCGATGTCCGCCGGATTGTCGCCCCGCATCACGCGCGCGGCCATCATCGCCGTATCATAGCCCGCCTGGTGGTAATCCATGGAGACCGAGAGCATCGCGCCTTGATCGATCATCGGAGTTTGAAAGGTGAACAGCGGCAAGCCGCGGGCCCGGGCGGCCTGCGCAATGGCCGCAAAACCGGAGGCGCTCAGGTTGTCGGGAATCTGCACGATGGCGTCGATGTTCTTGCCGGCGAGGGCGCGGGCGGCGTCGGGCAACTCGCCGATGCTGTTGGCCGCGACCGCTTCAACCGTGAGGCCGGCCGCCTGCGCTTTTTCCTTCCAGTATTCCAGCGTCTTGACGGAATTAACCTCGGCCGGGCAGAACAGGGTGCCCAGGCGCTTCAATTTCGGAAAGTAAGTCTTGATGATTTCCGCCATTTCGGAGGCCGGCGCGAGCGTGCTGATGCCGGTCATCGTGGACAAATGTTTCTCAAAACTTATACCCGCGCCCGCGCTTACCGGGTCGGACGCCATGGTGAATACGACCGGCTTGTCCTTCACTTTGCGCACCGCCGCCTGCAAGGTGGGCGTGGAGACGGTGATGTACAAATCCGTGCCATCGGCGGTGGCGGCGTCGAACAATTGGTTGAGCATGGGCATTTCGCCCTGGGCGCTGCGTTTGTGCAGCACGTAATCGCGGCCCTCGACCAGGCCGCTTTTTTGGAAGCCGTCCTGCAAGCCCTCCAGGGCTTCTTCCGCCGGGGGCGTTTCCAAATAAACAATGATCTGAATGCGCCACGGGAGTTTGCCGCCGGGCGGTGGCATCGTGGGGCGGTTGTCCACCGTTGGCGCCATCGGGGCCGGTTTGGCTGGAACCGGTGCGGCGGTTTCCTGGGCGAGGGTCACCGGAATGAGTTCGCGCACCGTGCCGGTTTTCTCGACGATATAACCCGCGCGCGCGATTTCCTCGGCGGAAAAGGCCCACGGGTCGCGCAAGGCCGCGCGGGTTTTTTCGTTCAGCCCCAACCGGCGCGGGACATAATTCCGCACCGGCATCGTGCCGGGCGGCGTGCCGTTCAAAATATCCCCCGCGAGCTGCCCGGCGGCGAACCCGACTTGGTAATAATTCGCGCCCAAGTCGAACAGTGCGCCGCGTTGCGCCTGGCCGGAGATATTGGAAAAAATCGGGATGTGTGCCTTGTCCGCCGCCTGTTGAAGAATGTCATAGGCGGTGATCAGCGTCGCGTCGCCGCCCGTCCAAAAGGCCTCGACCCCGCGCGCCACGAGCGAATCGGCCGCTTCGCGCACGTCCTTGCTGCCTTCGATGGGAGCCTCGAGCAGCGTCAGGCCCAACTCCTGGCAAATGGCCCGCGCGCGCTTGGTGCAGACTTCGGAGTTCACCTCCGCCGGGTTCCAGACCACGCCTACCGTTTTCAGTTTTGGATTCGACTTGAGCGCCTCGCGAAAAATATCCTCGACCGGCTGGGCGGTGCCGTAACCCGTCAAATGCGCCGGTTTGTCCGTGGTGTCCAGCGTGCGGATGCCGACGCCTGCGGCAATGGGGTCGCTGACGGCGCAAAACACCAGCGGTACCCGCCCGTCGCGGTCAGCACTGGCCAAGGCTTGCAGGCACACCGTGGAAATGCAGGCCACCAAGTCATTGCCGCCGTTCACCATTTGCCGTGAAATTTGGTTCGCGGCGGGCAGGTCGCCTTCGGCGATTTGGGTTTGCACGCGCAGCTTGTCCCCGTCCTTCCAGCCCCGGCTGGCCAAGCCGTCGAGAAAGCCCTGGCGGGTGTCATCCATGACCGCATTCGACGCATACTGTAAAAGGGCGACCTTCTTGGGATTGGCCGCGGAGGCGGCGGCCACTTTCGCCTGGGCCGCGGCATCGAGCGCCCGCCGGCGCGAACCCAAGTCGGAGACCAGCAAAACGCCCGCCGACACCGCAATCAGCAACAGTCCCGGCAGGAGATGGCGAACAGTCGAACGCATACGGAGCAAGGGGCAGAATTGGATATTCGCCCGGCGGAAGCAAACCAAAGTCGCGGCGGTGGGCGCGTTAAACTAAAGAGGCTTCCAGTGCCCTCGCATTCCCGCCAGCCACAAAAAAGATTGTCCCGCCGCGGGCGATTGGGGCATAAACGGCAGCCTTATGGCCAAAACCGTTGTTCGGCAGGAGGTGTTTTACGCGGGCCGCGTGCAAGGCGTGGGGTTCCGGTACACGGTCCGGCAAGTCGCCCAGGGTTTCGAGGTCACGGGGCAGGTGAAAAACCTGCCGGACGGCCGGGTGCACCTCATCGCCGAGGGCGACGAAACCGAACTGCAATCTTTTCTGGGTGAAATTCTGGCGCAGATGCAGCATTATATAAAGGAGACGGAGACCCGCGTGTTGGACGGCCCGGCGGCTTTTCGTGATTTCCACATTGGCTAACCGCTTCCGGCTTTTCGTCCCGCAACATGGCTGTCCCCGCAATCAACGTCGTCCATCTGACCAAGGATTTCCATCTGGGCTTGCGCGGAGTCAAACTGCGCGCAGTGGAGGATTTGTCGCTGACGGTGGCGGACAACCAGGTGTACGGGCTGCTCGGGCCCAACGGTTCCGGCAAAAGCACGACGATGAAGATCATCCTCGGGCTGCTCGAGCCGACGCGCGGGCACTGCGAAATTTTCGGCCTGCCCAGTGGCTCGGTGGAGGCCCGGCGGCAGGTGGGCTTTTTGCCGGAGGCGCCGTACTTTTACCGCTTCCTCACGGGCCGCGAACTGGTGGAATTTTACGCGGGCATTTGCGGCGTGCCCGCGGGGAACCGCCGCGCCCGCGTGAACGAAGTGATTGAACTCGTCGGTTTGACCGCGGCGGCGTCCCGGCGCGTGGGCACTTATTCCAAGGGCATGTTGCAGCGCATCGGCCTCGCGCAGGCGATTGTGCACGACCCGCGGCTCGTCATCCTCGACGAGCCTACCGCGGGCGTGGATCCGATTGGCTCGCGGGTCATGGGGGAACTCATTGTCGAACTCAAACGCCGCGGCAAGACGGTCCTGTTGTGCTCGCACCTCCTCGCGCAAGTCGAGGGCGTATGTGACCATCTGGCGATTCTCAATCAAGGGAAACTCGTGGCCCAAGGGAGCGTGGCCGAGTTGTTGCGCAAGGAAAACCTGAACACTTTGGCCGTGGAAAATTATTCGCCCGCCTTGCGCGCGGAACTTGAAGCCGTGCTGGCCCGGCATGGCGCCAAATTAATGCGCGTGGACGAAGCCCGTTCGTCGCTCGATGAATGGTTTGTCGAAAAAGTCGCGCCGCAGGCCACCCGCCCGCCGGGCGCGCCCGGCGCAGGAGGCCAGTCATGACCGCCCTCGGCCAAATCGCGCGGCTGGCGCGGCTGACGTTTCTCGAGGCGGTGCGCCAGCGTTTTTTCGTTTTCGTGCTGATTCTGTCGCTCGCGCTCATCGGTTGCGCGACGTTTTTCGGCAACTTCAATTTCGGCGCCTCGGAGCTGAAATTCATCGCGGACTTCGGCCTCGGGGCGATTTTTTTCTTTGGTTCGATTTTGGCCGTGGTGGCGATGGCGCAGTTGTTTTTCAGCGAAATTGAAAATCGCACCGCCTTGACCATCCTGGCCAAGCCCCTGCGCCGCTGGGCCTTTCTCGCAGGTAAATTCGGTGGCGTGATGCTCGTGCTCCTGGTGTTTGTGGGCTTCCTCACCGCGCTGCTCTCGGCCTATCTCGCGTGGCGGCAGGGGCAGTTGGTGAAACAATTGGGCGCGGATTTCCCCGATAACCAGCGCGTGCAATTTGGCGGGCTTGTCATCTATGCGCTACTGCAATGGATAAAATTCGGGGTGCTGTCCTCCATCACGCTGTTGATTGCGAGCTTCTCCAACACCAATCTATTCACTGTCGTGGTGGCGTTTTTTGCGCAACTCATCTGCCAGTTACAATACATCGCGCGCGACAGTTGGCAACGCGTGGAAAATCCCGCGGTGCAGACGCTCGTCTGGCTGCTGGGGAAAGTTTTTCCGAATTTCCAGGTCTTCAATCTCGGCGAGTTGGTGATTTTTCCGCAGAAGAATCCCATTTCCTCCCTCGACCTCGCCGCGGCCGGCGGCTACGGCGTGATTTACATCATCGTGTTTCTGGCGCTCGCGGTGTTCAGCTTCCGCGCCCGGGAAATTTAGCCGGCTGGCGCGAAACTTTTTCCTCATGACGATCGACCGCAGTTCCTGGTGGTGGCGGCGTGGACGCCTGACCCTCGGCCTCTGTGCCGGGCTGAGTCTGGCCGGGTGGGTGACGAACCCGCTCCAGGACCAGGCGTGGGGGGCCGTCCGCGCGCACCAGCCGGAATTGAGTCTCGGCCAATTTCAGGACGCGCTCGGCCAGGGCTTGATTCTCGGAACCTTCGGCGGCTTCCGCTCCATCATGGCGGACTTTGTCTGGCTCCAGGAATATTCGTATTGGGAAAAAATGGACCGGCCGCAGACGGAGGCGCTGGTCCATCTCGCCACCACCCTCGACCCGTCATCCGCCTATTTTTGGGAAAATGGCGGACGGACGATCGGCTTGGACATTCCCATCTGGCGCATTCTCGCCGGGGGTGGGTTTGCTAAAATGCCGAAGGTGGAGCAGGACGCCCTCATGCTCGAACAGGGCCAACGCGCGATCGAGTTTCTTGACCAGGGACTCATGTACGTGCCCAACAACCGCGGCCTTATCACCACCAAGGCCCAGATTTACACCTACCGCTTTAACGACAAAGCCAAGGCCGCGGAAATGTACCGGCTCGTGGCCGACTTGCCCGACAGTCCGCGGATGTTCATGCGCATTTATGCTGACGCCATGCGCAATCTCGATGATCCCGCAAAGACCCGTGAAGGTTACAATTATTTGCGCAAACGTTATCCGGAACTGACTTTGCCCAGCGACAAGGAAGACCGCGAAATCACTTGGGAGCGCCTCCGCGCCTTGGAAGACGAACTCAATCTGCCGCCCGCTGAGCGACTGCCGGAGGCGGCGGCCCCGCCGGGATGGAAACCGGAGCCGCCGGTGCCGATCGCCGCGCCCGCCGCGGCCCGCGGCGGTTGAAGATGTACAAGCGCTCGCCGCTCGCCTAATGTTTTCCCATGCAGCCCTCCCGGACCCGGGCCTCGATGCCGGCACCCGCCCCGACCGCCGGGGCCATGCCGTACGTTTGGTTTCTGTCCTCCGCGCTGCTCGTGTTGGCGCTTGATCAAGCCACGGAGTACGGCACCGTTCCTTTTAAAGGCACGCATCCGCTGATGGACTTGGGCCTGGCCGGCGCGGTCGCAGTACTCTGGGTACGCGGGATGAAAATCTGGCCGGCGGTCGCTCTGGCGGGCCTCGCCAGCGGTTTTTGGGGAGTGCAGCACCAATTTGGCGTTCGCTGGTTGAGTGTGCCCTTGTACGCGGCGGGCCTCGTGGGCGGGGGCGTGACGGCGCGTTTCGTCCTGGCGAAATGCGGTTTTGATTCCCGCCTGCGCAACGTCACGGATGTGCTGGCCCTGGCGATTTTGGCGGCGCCCTTGGCGGCGTTGGCGGCGGCGGTGCCGCCGATTTTGGTGACGCATGACTGGCCGAAAGCCTTGCGCGCCTGCTTCGCCGAATGTTTTTCCGGTTGGATCGGCATCCTGATGCTGACGCCGTTCTTGCTCTCGCTCGGCGCCGAGTACTTTCAACGCTGGAATCCTGCCCGCATTTGGGAATGGCTGCTCATCAATTTGTTGCTGGTCGCCTGCCTGCTGCTGATGATGACGCACCTGGGTGACGGCGACCAACGCTGGTTTCCCCTGGCTTATTTGGCGCTGCCCTGTGTGTTCTGGTCGGCCTGGCGCTTCGGTCCTCCGGGCGCAGCCCTCGCCAATATTTTTGTCGGAGAGATCACCGCCTTGTGCGCCTGGCAGGGCATCGGGCCGTTCGAGGGTTCGCCCCGCTTGTTGACGCTGCTGCTCGCCTGGTCGTTCCTCGGTTTTCATGGCTTGATCGCGCTGCTGCTGGCGGCGTTGACGGATGAGCGCCGCGTCGAACTGGGCCAGCAACGCCAGCGTGCCCGGTTCTTGCGCCAGGTGCTCGAGGAATTGCCCTGCGGCATTTTGCTCAAGGACGTGGCCGACAAACCCGTGTTCGTCAACCGGCGGTGGTTCCAGCTTTTTGGCCGCGTCGCCGGCAACGAGGAGGACCAGTTGCGCCACCAGCAATCCACCGATGCCTTCTGGCGCGGACGCGAGCTGGCCTTGCTGCAAAATCTCGGCGAACTCCTGCGCGAGGAGGCCAACAGCCGCGACCCCAAGGGCCGGCCCCTGGAATTATTGCTGAGCAAACAGGCCGCCTATTTCGAGGAACGGGGCGAACGCCTGTTGATGGTCGTGGCGAACGACCTGACCGGCGGCCGAACCAGCCTGGGTGAACTGCGCGCGACGGTGGCCCGCATGCAGGAGACCCTCGCCGTCGCGGAAGTCAGCATGTGGGAGTGGAACATTCCCATGGGCCTCATCCGGTTCGACGCCCAGTTCAGCCGCCTGACTGGCCTGCCCGAGCGGCCCGAAGGCCTCTCCGTCGTGGACTGGCAAACCGGCATTCACGAGGAGGACCGCGCACAATTTCAGAGCGACATGCTGCGCCATTTGCACCACCAGGCCGAATTGTTTGCCACGCGCTTTCGGTACAAGCGCACCGACGGCTGGGTCTGGCTCGTCGTGCGCGGGCGGGTGGTGGAAAAGGACGTGCGTGACCTCGGCATCCGCATGATCGGCACCTTGCAGGAAGCCCGCGCCACCGTCTTGCCGCTGCCCGATCCCAACGCCGCCGTGACCGTGTGAAACTTGCCGCACCTCTCCGGCGTTGTCCCTGCGACGGCGGCGAATTGACTTGCGACCCGGCGTTTCCCGCGAAAAATCGCCCGCTTCCTCTGTCTGCTTCCCATGTCCCAACCCTCCCCGCATGATAATTCGGAACGACGCGAGTTCCTGAAAAAGGCCTGTTGCGTGGCCATCGGCGGAGCGATTGGCGCCGTGCCCGGCGCAGTCGGCCTGGCGGTGTATCTGGATCCCTTGCGCCGCTCCGCCACCGGGGGCCTGAATGTCAAGGTGGCGACCCTCGACGCCGTGCCGGCGGACGGCGTGCCGCGCAAATTTTCCGTCTATGCCAGCCGCGTCGATGCCTGGACGAAAACGCCCGAGGCCCCCGTGGGCGCCGTTTATCTCCGCCGCACGGGTGCGCAGCAAGTCGAGGCCTTTAACGTCATTTGCCCGCACGCCGGCTGTTTCGTGGATTACGTCCCGGAAAAGACCTGCTACCTCTGCCCCTGCCACAACAGCGTTTTCGCCCTCGACGGCAAAGTCGCCAGCGCCGACAGCCCCGCCCCGCGCGGGCTCGACCAGTTGAAGTGCACCCTCCAAAATGGCGCGGAGGTCTGGGTGGATTTTCAAAATTACCAGGCCGGCACCGCCGTCCAAAAGCCCCTCGGAGCCTAAATGAAATCCTTTTTGGACTGGCTGGACAACCGCACCGGCCTGCGGCAACTCACCCACGAGGCGCTCTTTGAGAACGTCCCCGGCGGCTCCCGCTGGCGGTACGTCTGGGGCAGCACGCTGACGTTTGCGTTCTGCGTGCAGATCATCACGGGCATTTTTCTCTGGATGGGCTACAGCCCGAGTTCGCAGACCGCGTGGGAAAGCGTTTATTATATTCAAAATGAAATGACGCTGGGCTGGATGCTCCGCGGCTTGCACCATTACACCGCGCAGGCGATGATCATCCTGCTCGCGTTGCACCTGATGCAGGTGCTCATCGACGGCGCGTACAAAGCTCCGCGCGAGGTGAATTTCTGGTTCGGGATGGTGCTGTTGCTCATCACGCTCGGCCTGTCTCTTACGGGTTATTTGCTGCCGTGGGATCAAAAGGGCTATTGGGCGACCACCGTGGTGACAAATCTGGTCAGCGTTGTCCCAGTGGTCGGCCCGTCGCTGCAGCGGCTGGTGGTCGGCGGGGAAAACTTCGGCCACCACACTCTCACGCGCTTTTTCGCCCTGCATGCGGGCGTGCTGCCCAGCCTCATGGTGCTGCTGATTGTGGCCCACGTCGCGCTCTTCCGCCGCCACGGCCTGACCGCCAAAGAACCGCGCCGCGGGCCCGATGTCGCCTTCTGGCCCGACCAAGTGCTCAAAGACGCCGTGGCCTGCCTCGCCGTGCTCGTGGCCGTGCTTTTCTTTGTGCTTTATTATCACGGGGGCGAACTCGGCGCGCCGGCCGACCCGTCCGAACCCTATTCCGCCGCGCGGCCTGAATGGTATTTTCTCTTCCTGTTTCAATTCCTGAAATATTTTCCCGGCACGACAGAAATCTGGGGCGCGCTCTTTATTCCTGGCTTGGTGATGGCGGTGTTCTTTGCCATGCCGTTCATTGGCCGGTGGAAACTCGGCCATCGTTTCAACCTCGGCTTTTCCTTCGCCCTGCTCGCGGGCGCAGTGTTGCTGACGTACCTCGCCGTCAACGCCGACCAGAAGAACATCATTTACCGTAACGCCGTGGCCGATGCCCAGCGCTCCTCCGAGCGGGTCGTGGAGCTCGCCAATTCGCCCACCGGCATCCCGCCGACCGGCGCCGCCAACCTGTTGCACGACGATGCCTTCATCCAAGGCCCGCGTCTCTTCGCGCAGAATTGCGCCAGTTGCCATCGGTACGGCGGCACCGACGGCCTCGGCGTCATCCCCAAAGGCCCGCAAGCCGCCAGCGACCTCAAGGGTTTTGCGAGCCGCGAGTGGCTCACCGGCCTGCTCAATCCGGCGCAAGTTTCCTCCCCGCATTATTTCGGCACGACCGCGTTCAAGGACGGGAAAATGGTTAAATTCGTGAAGGATGATATTGCCACGTATTCCGCCGACGAAAAAGCCGCGCTCGTCAAGGTCATCGCCGCCGTCTCCGCCGAGGCCCGCCTGCCCGCGCAGAAAACCGTCGATGCCCGCGACGCCCCCCTCATCACCGAAGGCCGGAAATTGATCGGCACGCAAATCTCCTGCACCGACTGCCACCATTTCCAGGACGCGGTTTCTGATTTCACCGCGCCCGACCTGGCCGGTTACGGTTCGCGCGAATGGCTCACCAGTTTTCTCACCGATCCTTCCCAACCGCGTTTTTACGGCACGCGCAACGACCACATGCCCGCCTTCGGCAAGTCCGGTATGTTGGACCCCCACGCCATCGGGCTGATCGTCGATTGGCTGCGCGGCGACTGGTATGTGGCCGCACCGGCGGTGGCACCGGCGAAGTGAAGTCGTTCGCAGGGTAGGGACGCCTCGGAGAGGCGTCCGCTCTTGCCGACCCGGGTAATGGTGCCGTTTGGCGGCCGCCCAGTTTTCGTAACGCGGTGCTTTAGCCCGCGCATGGGATTACTCGAATGCAAAGTAGCGCGGGCTAAAGAGGGAGGCAAAAGTAATGTTCGCTTTGAAATTTCTGAAAAGGGCCGCCGCAAGCGGCGCCCCTACGCATGAAAATGCATTGCGCGGTAGGGGCATCGCTTGCGACGGCCCTCGGACATTGAGGAGGCAGGCATCAATAAAGCTCCGCGCTTCGAAAATGGATCAAGGCTTTCATACTGTTCCGCCCGGCCTGGCCCTGAATGGTGTTGCCGCCCCCGCGCCTTTGCCTTGTGGTAGGCAGGCCCGCTCGGGCGGCGTGCATGAATCTCTACGGCAACCGGTTTTTCACCGACTTCATCCACCGCTTCATCATTCAGCGCCCGCGCCTGCGCCTCGCGTTGACCCGCCTGCTCGTGCGTGACCGCGATTTGGATGTTTCGCTCTGCGGCGGCACCTTGCGCATCAACAGCATCAAGGAAATCGGCTACCTCAACGCCGCCAAAAACGCCCCGAGCAACATCGTCTTTCGCGACGAACTCGCCACCGTCCTCAACCTCGCGCTCTTGCTCGAGCCGGGCGATACGTTTCTGGATATCGGCGCCAACGCCGGCCTGTACTCGGTGCTGCTCGGGCGCTTCAGTTTCATCTGCCCGCAAATCCGCCGTTACGCCTTTGAGGCAAACCCCGATACACTGCAGCGCCTGCGCGTTTCCGTCGCCCCCTACGGTGTGCAAGTCGAACCGTACGCGGTGTCCGACAAGGCGGGAAAACTGCAATTCACTAGTGGCGCGGTTTCGGGCGTTTTTGCCGCGCAATCACCTTCGTCGCCCGTGCCCGCGGGCACCCTGCTTGTCGAAGTGGAAACCCGCCGGCTCGACGCCGCCCCGATCGAAGGCAATTCCCTCGTCGCGAAAATTGACGTCGAGGGCCATGAGTGGGAGGTCTTGCAGGGTGCCACGGGACTGTTTGCCGCCCAACGTTTCAAGGCCGTTTATCTCGACGGTTACGGCGACGCCCGCATCCCGGACTTTTTGCGCGCGCAAGGCTTCGATCTATTTGACGGCCGCACGCTCCAACCCTCCGACCGCCCTGGCTTCAGCCTCCTCGCCATCCACCGCGACTGGCTGAAGCGGCATGGCGGAATAGTCAAAAGTAAACAATATACGGCTCCCACTTGAGAGCCGGCTAACTCGTTTGGCAAGCGCGGCAATTGCTTGAGGCGATCTTTCAAGTTGTCAGCATGACGGTGTTGTTTGCAATTGCATTAGATATCTGCCGTAAATAAACTATAAGAAATAGTTGCTTCACGCGTCTATTCAGTAAGTCTCTCTCCTTAGTCGAAAGGCGGTCCCATGAAAGCACAGCGCATAACTATCGCTCTCTCGCTGCTGTTGGCGATGCTGGCTTGGGTCTATTTAACCCCGCAAGCTACCAGGCCGGCGGGCTCGGTGGCTGAGGCAAAAAAAAGTGCGCCCATTTCGGTTCCACCTTCCACAATCATCGCCGCGCCCGTGCTTCCGGCGCAGCCGGCGCCAGCCGAAACCACGTTGGCTGACGCCAAGGCTCAGCTACTCAAGTTGCTGGCGCAGAAAGAAGCCTCCAATCTCACGCCCGACCAGAGAAGGGCACTCATGGGCAGTCATGACATTGAGACGTTGACGGCGAAGTCGCGAGCGCAGGAGCAATCGCTGGATGATATAAAGCAACTCGTAGCGTCGATGACGCCAGAAGATCGCCAGGCCCTCTATTCATGGGTACAATCCTCCCCCGATATTCCCAATGCCGACCGAAACAGCACTCGGAATTGGATCCTCATGGGCTGGGCTGAGAATGACCCGATAAGTGCGGCGGCGTTTGCTGAAGGCCTTGGGCCGGGAGAGATGAATATGGTCGCGGATGATTGGTCGAAGACTGACAGCAAGGCGGCTTTCGCATGGGCTGAATCGTTACCGGAGGGGTTGGGTCGCGAGCGGGCTGTAGATGTTTCACTGTATCGCTTGGCGAACCTCGATGCTCCCGCAGCTTGGGAAATTGCGACTACTCATTTTGCGCCGGGGCAGTATGGGAGTTTCTTGGGCCACATTATCATTGCTTGGGGTGAAAAGGATCCCGCCGCTGCTGCCGATGCCCTGACCTCGGTGACTCATGGAGCGTTGCGGGCAAAGTGGGGCACCTCCGCCAGTAATGTTAACCTAATGCCGAACCTCCGTAACGTCTCCGATTTACTGCTCATGAGCTGGATGCGGCAAGATCCGCAGGCGGCGGCTGATTGGGTGGCTAGTTTGCCCGAAGGCCCTTTGCACGCGACTTCTGCCGAATGCCTGGGTCAATTGCAAAAGGCCTATGCGATTATGAAAAGCAGTCCCGTGGGTGTGTGGACGTCAACGAGCTCGACCATTTTCGTGGGAGGTCGGGTCATTCGTTTGCATCCATAGGATGAAGCTGGCGGCCAGCAGCGGTTATCTTCTGCACCCAAGACCGCTCGACAAGCTGCCGTGCGCCCCTTATCACCTTTGAGGTGAAGAAATGGTGCAAAAGAATCTTCGTCGTCTTGCTCGTGCTCTTGGTGGCGGCGCAATTCGTGCCCGTCCGGCCCGCTGAGCCCGCGACCGACCCCAAACTCGCCCTGGCCGCCCCGCCGGAAGTGAGCGCCATCCTCGAGCAATCCTGCTTCGATTGCCACTCGAACCAGACGCGCTGGCCGTTGTATGAACATCTCGCGCCGGTCTCCTGGTGGATTTCCAACCACGTCGCCGAGGGCCGCGCCCACCTCAATTTTTCAATCTGGAACACTTACGACTCCGGCCGCATGATCAACAAGTTGAACTCGATTCGCGATGCCGTGAAGTCGCATTGGATGCCGCTCTCGAGCTACCTGTGGATTCATCGCGGCGCGATTTTGACTCCCGAGGAAGCCAAGACCGTCACCAGTTGGGCCGATGCCACGGCGCACAGGCTGTCGGCCCAGGCCGTCACCGCGGGTCTCGGTTCCTCCACTACTGCTGCCGCTCCCTCCACGGTGACGGTCGCTCCCACCACTCCCGGCACCCCGGCCCCATCCCACTAATTTATGTTCGTTGACGAAGCTAAAGTAAATTTACGCGCGGGCCGCGGCGGCGATGGCTGCGTCGGTTTCCGGCGCGAGAAATTCCTGCCGTACGGCGGGCCCGACGGCGGCGACGGCGGCAAGGGCGGCGATGTCATCCTCGTCGGCGATGAGAACGAGAGCGACCTCACGCAGTTCCGCCACACGCCCAACCTCCACGCCCGCAACGGCGACGGCGGCACGGGTCGCGACCGTTACGGCCATGCTGGGGCGGACCTCGTGATTTATCTGCCTCTGGGCACGGTGGTCACCGATCCCGAAACGGGGCGCGTGGTGACGGAACTGACCCAGCACGACCAGCGCGTCGTTTTGCTGCACGGCGGCAAAGGCGGCCTGGGCAACATCCATTTCAAAAGCTCGGTGAACCGCGCACCGCGCCAGTCCACCCCCGGCCTGCCCGGCGAGGAAGGCACCTTCCAACTCGTGTTGAAAACCATCGCGGATGTCGGGCTCGTCGGCTACCCCAACGCCGGCAAGTCGTCGCTGATGAATAGCATCACCCACGCGCACCCGAAAATGGCGCCTTACCCGTTCACGACTTTGCACGTCAACGTCGGCATCATTGATTATCCGGAGACGTTTGACCGTCTGACGCTGGCCGATATTCCGGGCCTGATTGAAGGCGCGAGCGAGAATCGCGGCCTGGGCCACGAATTTCTCCGCCACGTCGAACGCTGCCGCCTGTTGCTGTTCATGCTCGATATGGCGGGAACCGACGCCCGCGACCCGCTCGACGACTACCAGCATCTGCTCGACGAGCTTGAACGCTACCAGCCGGAGCTGCTGAAAAAGCCCCGCCTCGTCGCCGCCAACAAAATGGACCTCGAGGAATCTGCCAAAAATCTGAAACGGTTCAAGCGCAAGCACCGCAAGATTCCGGTGCTGCAAATTTCCTGTCTCACCGGCGACGGGCTGGACGAATTGAAAACGGAAATGCGCACGCGGGTGCACGAAATCGCAGCGGCAGCCGCAGCGAGTTGAGGCTTTGCTTATGGCAAAAGGGGCGCGCTACTAAAGCGGATTCGGCGGCCTTCAGTGCGCCATTACTCTGCTTCACTTCGCGTCGACATTTTCCGTCCCTGAATTAAATTCCCGCCCTGAGCTCAATGGAGTTGAAGCAGGAGGTGGATCGCCTGAGCAAGCGCGACCGGGCGGAGTTGTTCGTTTACCTCTTGCGCCGAAGGCATGAAACGCCGGAGTGGCGGCGCGCCACGGCCCGGCGCATCGACACCGTCAAGCCGGGCAACGGTTTTACGCTGGCTCAATTGGAAGCTCGCGAGGGCTTGTCCTGATATGCGCTGGGCTCACCCGCCTAAGTCTTCGCGGCAGACGCGCAGGACTTCCGCCACGCTCCACGCTTGGGCAGTGCAGCCGCGCGGGGTGAAGGGAATCTCGGCATCGTAAATTTCGGAGAGCGTGCCAAGGCCGGCGGTGCCGAGTTGGGTGGCCAGATTATTCACCAGTGTCCGCGCGCGTTCGCGTCCGGCCGCGCCGCGCAGCCGCACCAGTGCCGTGATATACGGCCCCAGCAGCCACCCCCACACGGTGCCTTCATGGTAGGCGCCGTCCCGCGCATGCACGCCACCTTCGTAATGCGGTCGGTAACCCGGTGCGTTCGGCGCGAGGCTGCGCAGCCCCACGGGTGTCAAAAGTTTTTGCTCCACGGCCTTGAGCACGCCGAGCGCCTGCGCGTCTTCCAGCAGGGGGAAAGGCAGGCTCACCGCGAAAATCTGGTTGGGCCGCAGCTTGTCGTCCCGGTCGTTGCCGTTGACGACATCGTAGAGATAACCTGTCTTTTCATTCCAAAACGTTTGGGCGAAAGTGTCCTTGACCTTTTGCGCACGGAGGGCGAGGGCGGCGGCGTCGGGCCGGCCAAACTTTTTCCGCAATTCCGCGAGAATCGCGAGGGCGTTGTACCACAGCGCATTAATTTCCACCGGCTTGCCGATGCGCGGTGTAACGACCCAGTCGCCCACTTTCGCATCCATCCAGGTGAGTTGCACGCCCGGCTCGCCGGCAAAGAGCAGCCCGTCCGTGTCGCAGTGAATATGGTACTTGGTGCCACGGTCGTGCCACGCGAGAATGTCCTCGAGCACCGGCAGAAGCTGGTCGCGCACGAAGGGCTCGTCGCCCGTCGCATTGAGGTAGGCGCGGATGGCGACGAAGAACCACAGCGTGGCGTCCACGGTGTTGTATTCGGGCGCCTCGCCGGAATCGGGGAAGCGGTTGGGCAACAAACCTTGGTGCACGTTTTGGGCTAAGGCGGCGAGAATGTCGCGCGCCTCGGCGAAGCGCCGCGTGGCCAGGCACAGGCCGGGCAGCGCAATCATCGTGTCGCGGCCCCAGTCGCTGAACCACGGATAACCGGCGATGACGGTGTGCAGGTTTTCGCCGCGCTGCACGATGAACTGGTCGGCCGCGCGCACCAGTTGGCGTTCCAATTCCCCTTTAAATCCGGCGGCGTCCACCACTTTGTCCCGGCGGGCAGCCTCCGCGGTCAGAAGGGGCGCGGTGGGGCGCGGGGCGGACGGCGCGGTGGAGACTTGTAGGCCAAGCACCTGGCCAGGCACGAGCGTGACGCGAAAAACGCCGTGTGTGTAAAGGTCTTCCTCGAAATCGAGTCCGCGCGCCTGTTCCTGCCGATACTGGTAATGGTAGTACCACAGGGGGGCGTGATCGAACCGCGCGCCGGGTACATGAATGTAAAACGCGGGCGTGCCGTCGTAAACCTTAAGCGTCAGGACACCTTCGGCAAAAGGCGCCTCGCGATGCACGGCGTCGTTGGCGTGTTGCAACGCATGGTAATCACGCACCGCCACAAACGGACGCAGGAGCAGTTCCACCGGACCCGGCGCCTCCACTAAAGTGTATTGGACGATGGTCGTGTTTTCGCCGTGCAGGGCGGCCACTTTTTTTTCCAACACTATCGAGCCGGCCCGGTAGCGCCAGGTGGGAAACGGCAGCGCGTCGAACCGGTCCAGATACTGGATGCCGTTGGGCGCAATGGCGCCGGGAAACTGGTTGCAGCCGAGCTCATAGGTCGCGCCCGCGATGAGCACCGTTTCCTCGAGCTTGGATAACAGCACCATGCGCCCCACCGGCGGATGCAAGGCCGCCACCAACAGCCCGTGGTACCGTCGCGTGTGGGCGCCCGCCACCGTGCCCGACGCCCACCCTCCGAGGCCGTTGGTCTCCAGCCATTCGCGGTCGAGATTGCGGTCCAAGTCGCGTGCGTCGGCGCCGGCAAAAGAAAGGGGCAGGGACATGGCAAAGGAGGGGAGGATGCAGAAGGTAGAAGGGAGAATGCAGAAGTGGCAAGGCCGGAGGCCGAATCCTTGGATTGTACGACTACCGGTCAGCAGCATGTCCCAGCCGCTGTCTTGATCGCACTTGGCCAATCGTCCCGCTATCTACGGCGACTTCGCCGCCGCTGCTTGCAGGATCAATTTCCCGTCCGTCACTTTGAGGCTCTCGATTTTGGCGAGCGCCGCGGCGTCCTTCGGATTTTTGACCGCGTCCTTGGCCAGATTTTGCGCGCCCAGGCTGGCCATGGCACTGTCCGGCGGCGACTTGCCGTTGACATCGATTTGCCGTGCGTAAACTTCCAAATGACCGTCCTGGATGGACACGCTCAGCGTCACATTGCCGTTGAGATAGCGGCCCCTGACCATGCTGAAATGCAGTTCATCGAGGGGATAGCTGACTTGCCCCTTGATCTGGCTGCCGTCGAGGTGCAGGTAAACTTTGTCGCCGATATGCTCGTCGGTGCCGCGCTCGAGGTAGGCGTTCAAGTCCCGCTCGTCGAGAATCAACGGCGCGGAGCCCTTGCCGCTCGCGAGCGCGTCCTTAAAATCCTGCACGCGTTGGTCGAGCACTTTGTACTCGGCGTCGGAAATGGTGGCCTTCGGCAGCGCCACCGGCGAGATCGCCGTGTAAAGGTCCACTTGCGTGCGGAACCAGCGCCAGGTGAAAAAAGCGACCAGGCCGACGATGAGCAGAAAAACCGCCGCGCAGATGGCGAGAATGACGAGACACCGGCCGGAGCGGCGGGTGGAGGCGGAGTGGCGGCGGTTATGCATAACGGGGAAGTCGGGAGGATATCGGGAAGGCAAACTAGGGGGATTGGCCGGAAAACGAAAGCTCTGAATTTATAATAGTGGGAGGCGCGCGGCCTTTATCATTGGAGGAAGGCCCCCGGAGAGAATGACTGGACGAGCTGGAATGAGGTCATTTCGCGGGTATCACCCCATTTTATCAAAAATACTTTTTGTATATATTGCGGGGTCACGGTTTTCCGCTCCGAAGTCATTCGGCCTAAGACCATAACCAATCCTCAGCAAGATCATCCGTATGAACTCGACAATAAATTCAAATTTTGCCCGCAGCCCGTCTGCTCCTCCCGTATTTCGGCCTGACGTGCTCGCCCGCTGGCATCGCCCCATGCAGACCCTCCTCGGCTTGGCCGGCATGACGGGTTTATTGTTTGCCGCTGCGACCGCGCAAGGGGCGACGGATAAATTTTTCAAACAGACCAATTTGGTGTCCGACCAGGCCGGCGTCGCCAAGTCACGCGATCCGAAGCTGATCAACCCGTGGGGTTTGGCGTTTTCACCCACCGGCCCGCTGTGGGTGGCCAATAATGGCTCCGGCACGGCGACGAATTACAAGACCAACGGAACCGACGGCAAGCCCTATACCAAACCCACAGGCAATGGGAACGGCCAAGGCAATAGCAACAAGACTATGGTCGTCGTCATTCCGAACCCGACCGGTCCAGAACCGGGCAAGCCGACCGGTGAAGTTTACAATCCCGTCGGAGCTGATTTTGCCGGCGATCAATACATCTTTGCGACGGAGCAAGGCGTGCTCGCTGGCTGGAAACCCTCCAATCTCAAGCGGGCGGTCGTGCAAGCGGACTTGTCTGCGAGCGGCGCGATTTTCAAGGGCCTCACGCTGGTGCACACCGGCCAGGGCAACCGTTTATTGGCCGCGGATTTTCATAACGGGCGCATTGTGGCGTTCGACGACAACTACGAGGTCGTCAATCTCCCGGGCGCTTTCGTCGATCCGACGCAACCCACCGACAAGCTCGCGAGCGTGGCTTGGAACGGCACGGCTTTCGTGGTGGCGGGCGACGATGGGGTAGTCCTCACTTCGACCGATGCGTCCACCTGGACGACCCGCTTTTCCGGCACGAGCACTAATCTTGCGGGCGTCGCGGGTAACACCGCCGTAGTCGTCGCGCTCGGTGAAAATGGCACAATTATTTCGTCACCCGACGGCTCGACTTGGACGAGTCGCACTTCCGGCACGGCGAATGCGCTGGCTGGTATCACGAGCAATCTCACGGAATTTGTCGCGGTTGGCGCGTCCGGCACGGTTCTGACCTCGACCGACGGTTCCACTTGGACCACGCAAACTTCCAACTCGACCAGCTTCCTTGAAGGCGTGGCAGCGAATCTCACGGAATTTGTGGCCGTCGGCACGGCGGGCACCGTCTTGACCTCGCCAGATGGCGTCACGTGGACGACCCAGGCTTCGGGCACGCTCAACACGCTCTTCGGCGTCGTTTGGAATGGCACGGAATATGTGGCCGTCGGCGACACGGGTACGCTTCTTACCTCACCCAACGGAGTATTCTGGACGATCCAGAATCCCGGTGTCACCACCGCTCTGCATAGCGTCACTTGGAGTGGCACTCAATTTGTGGCGGTGGGCGATGAGGGTACGATTCTGACTTCGCCCGATGGTCTTACGGCCACCGTGCAAGTTTCCGGCACCAGCAATGATTTGTATGGTGTGACTTGGAATGGTACCCAGTTTGTGGCCGTCGGTGATGCGGGCACCATTCTGACCTCGCCGGATGGCGTGACTTGGACCGGGCATAGCTCGGGCCGTGCGCGTTATGCGCCGTTCAATGTTCAGGTCATTGGTTCCTCGGTGTACGTGACCTACGCCCTACAGGATGCCGACAAGGTTGACGACGTGGCGGGCACGGGTCGTGGCTTCATTAATATTTTCAAGACGAATGGCGCGTTCGTGAAACGCTTCGTCACCGGTTCCGCCCTCGGCGGCAGCCAGGCGACCTTGAGTTCGCCGTGGGGTCTGGCGCTAGCGCCCAAGAATTTCGGCGCTTTCGGCGGCGACATTCTGGTTGGTAATTTCGGCAGCGGACGGATTGCCGCCTTTACCCAAAGCGGCCACTTCGTCGGCTACTTGCTCAAGAGCAAGGGCCACCCGGTGACCATTCCCGGACTGTGGAGCATTGTGATGCTGACCCGTGGGAATGCCGGCCAGCCGAAGAAGCTCTATTTCACCGCGGGCCCCAGCCACGAAGCGCACGGCCTGTTTGGTTTGCTCCAGCCGGGACCGGCGGTTAAATCCGGCCACTAAGCCGTAACGAAAAGCAAAGCTCTCGAACCGCGAGCGCGGGGCCTGCAACGGACGAAGTCGTCTTTGGCCTCGCGCTCGCGTTGCGTTTTGATCCCGCGCAGATGGGCCTAAGCCACGCGCTCGACCACCAAGGGCGGCGGGGTGGGACGCTTCGGGGCCAGGCGGTACGCCGAGCGCAGGTACTCCAGCGCGGGCTCCAGCTTCGACTCGTCATTGTAGTGAATCATCATTAACGGCTCGCCTTGCTTCACCTGGGTGCCGACTTTCTTGATCTCCGAGACCCCGACCGCCGGGTCCGGGCCCTTCTTGGTCTGCGCCAGCACCTGCACGCCGCGGGCAATCATGCCGGCGTTGATGGTGTGCACGTAGCCGCGCTTCGGCGCGGGCAGCTTGCGGATGTACTTGGCCTTGGGAAATTTTTCCGGATTGTCGAGGTAGGAGGCATCGCCACCCTGGGCCGCCACCATGTCCTTGAATTTCTGCAACGCCGAACCGTCGGCGAGGTGCTTCTCCACCGTCTGCTTGGCGGAAAGGGTTGAGCCCGCTACGCCTGCGAGGCGGACGATTTCCATGCCCATCTTCAAGACGAGTTCCTTCAAGTCTTCCGGACCCTGGCCTTGGAGGAGTTTGAGGGCTTCGACCACTTCGAGGCCAGTGCCCACGGTGTCGCCGAGCGGCTGGTTCATGTCCGACACGAGCGCGACGCAACGGCGCTTCATGCCCCGGGCGACGCGCGTAATGGCGCGGGCCAGTTGCTTCGCCTGTTCGAGATCGCGAATAAAAGAACCATTGCCCCACTTCACGTCCACCACGAGACCCTCGGCGCCTTCCGCGAGTTTCTTGGACAACACGGAGACGGTGATAAGCTGGAGACTCGGGACGGTGCCGGTCTGTTCGCGGAGTTGGTAAAGGGTGGTGTCCACCGGCGCAATGGCGGCATTGGGCGCATAAATGGCGCAGCCGACCTTTTGCAACTGGTCCACGTATTTGGTCAGCGGCAAGTCCGCGCGAAAACCAGGAATGGACTGCAATTTCTCGATGGCCGTGATGACAAAATCCTCGTCCACGCCGTTCATGCAAGGCATGACGACCCCGCAGGCAGCGGCCAGGGCCGGGAGCACCAGGGAGGTCTTGTCGCCCACGCCGCCGGTGGTGTACTTGGCGATTTTCGGGCGCGCGATGCGGGCCAGGTCCACGACCTCGCCGGAGAGCATCATTTCCTCGGCGAAGACCGCCGTTTCCTGGGCGGACATGCCCTTGAAGTAAATCGCCATGGCCAGCGCGGCCTGCTGGAACTGCGGCATTTCCTCGTCGAGAATCGAATCCACCAGGAAGCGGATTTCGTCCTCGGTGAATTCGCCGCCGTCGCGTTTTTTCTCGATCAGGTAGGAGAAAGACGGCTTGATGAATTTGCGGGACGAGCCCAGTGGGGCGGGTTTGAAATCGGAGCTCATAGGAAAGAGAATGGCCTGGGCGCAGGACTTCGCCCGTAAACCTTTACGGGTTAGCGGATTAGACGCCGGGTTGTCAAACCTAAATTTAGTGGCCGCAAATACAGCCCGGCGACGACGAGGCAAACGGTCGGAAAAATCGGCACCCCCGAGGGCGGCCGTTTTTAAGGCTTGGCGGGCGCGGCGGCGGAAGCAGCAGGCGGGGCGGAGGCTGAGGCGGCGGCCGGCGGAATAGTCGCCGGCGTTTTGGCCGTGCGCCAATTGAACACGAAGTACGTGGCCGGCACGTCCCCGGCGTTGCGCAACCCGTGCAAATCGTTGGAGGCGTAAAAGACAATCGACCCCGCCGGCGCCAGTTGCGCCTTCCCGTTGATGGTGACCTCCATCGTGCCTTCTTTAATGACCAGCAACTCCTCGTTGCCGTGCGTGTGCGGCAAATGCGAGGACTGCCCGACGTTGACGGTACTGATGTGCGACTCGAAATTATCCAGGGTCGTGGTCGGGCCGTTGAAAACATCCCGCCGCGAACCGACGGCGTTGGGCTGCACCCGCAGCTTGGTGATATCAATGACCGAAGAGGGAATCAGCGCCGCCGGGTTGCGCGCCGGTGCTCCGGCGGTCGCGCTGGAGGCCGCGGGTGTGTTCGTGCCGGAGACAGCCACACTCGGTGCGGCCTCGGTGATTTTAAAATCCACGTTAACGAGTCCGGTTTCCGGATCTTTTTGGCGATTCGCTTCCACGACGGTGGCGATATAACCCGCCGCGCGATAAAGCTGGCGCAGGCGGTCGGCCTCCCGCGCTTCCGTCAGCGGTGAAAAAACACTGCCCGGTTTTAAGACGCTGTCCCTGATCAACGCCTCGCTCATCATTTGCGTGTTGCCGGAAACCGAAACGGCACCCACCTGATACTGCCGGCCTTCATGCAAATGCACGACATACGTCAATTGCCCCTGGCCCGGCGTGATTTCCACGGCGTTGGCCGGAATATCAATATCCAGGTAGCCGTGATCCATGTAATACTGCCGCAGTTGCTCGAGGTCGCCGAGGGTCGGAGCCAAGGGAGCGACGCTGGCCGGGGCTGGCACGACCGTGGCGGCGGCGACTTGGGCTGACATCGGCATTGCGGGAGACAGGAAGACGGCAACCAGCGGAAGCAGGCGGGGTAACAGCAGAGGGATAAATTTCATGACGGCAGAGTGGGGTGACGCAAGAACCCTGACTTTAGCTCTCGCGCTGCCCGAGTGACAACCGGGAAAAGCTTTCAGGCACCGGTACGGCGAACATTTTCTGGTGCGCCTAAACGTCACCATTGTTCCGCATTTTGGGCTTGGCGTCCAAAGGGTAAAAAAATTACGCTTCTTAGAACATGTTTGGGGAACGGAAACGCATCGCTCAACGCGTTGTCTGCGGCTTGGTGGCGGTCACCTTTTTCCTGGGTGCCGGCGGGCTGGCGCGTGCCGCCGCGGCGAAAACCAAACTCGTGCTAAGCAAGGACGCGGTGGTTAAGCTAACGTATGTGCAGGACGACGCCGATTTTTTGGGCCAGGTCGCCTTCATGGTGGTCCAGATGCGTAACAATGCCAGCTTAAGCGATGACCAGAAACGAGCTCTCATCCAAGGCTCCATGAGTGACATTAAAACGGCGTCCGCTTCGCTGGCCCTGGTGCGGCAGGCGACCAACAAGCAGAACGCCGATCCGAGGCTGGGAGCAATTATTGTTCAGGCGCAGACCGCCTTGGCCACGGCCATTATCAACGTTAAAAACGCAGTGGCGATCGATTCCCTGTCCGCTGATTCCAAAACGGCTTTTCAACAGATGAGTTTGGCCGCCCGCAATCTAGTGTTGGTGATTGACCATGCCTTTGCCCACTTGCCCGCCACCCAGCAGCCGGTGGCCTTGACTTTGTCGGTCCCGCGCGGGCAGGCGCGCATCGTCCAAGCCGGGCAGACGGTGCGCTGGGTATTGAATGGACCGCGAACCGCGATCACCAGCCCGAGCGGCCGGTGGGCCTTGACTTCGGGGCGAACGAATCCCGTGGAACAAACGCTGGCCACCCCCTTTGTCCGGGATTTTCTCGGGACTGGAAAACTCAACACCAGCGAGGGCGTGCATTCCAAGGCGACTGATTTCGGCGGGTGGACTTACGTCTATTTTCGCCTGGGCAACCGCCGGCCCGTGCTGCTCTTGCTCAATCTCGGGGCTTCAGTTGGATCGAGTAGTTCCGGTTCAAATGCTTCGAGCAGTTTTGGAAGTTCCGGCGGCACGTTATCCATCGGTAGCTGGGCGGGCGGCACCCTGACGATCGGGGGTTCCGTTTCTATAATCGGCTACCCTTTCAATTACATCCCCTACGTTTCTCCTTACTCCAGTTCCACCGTTGCGACGGACCAAGTTTTGACGGAGGGCACGGTCACCACGGTGAGTACCGACTTCAATCCGGCAGTCTATTATCTCACTTGGTCGGGCAACGTGACCGGAACTGGCTCCCTGGTCAAAACTGGTCCGGGCACGCTGACATTGTCGGGCAATAACACTTATACTGGCGGAACGACGGTGAGCGCGGGCGCGCTCGTGGTCGACAATGCGAGCGCCTTGGGGACTGGACCGCTCCTTACGTCCGCCGGCACCATCTTTGCTGGCAGCGGTACCGTGAGCGGCGCTGCGACGTTGGGCGGAAATTTGCAATTGAAGGGAAATTTAACTTTTGCCCAGGGCCTCGAATTGCAAAGCACGGCCACCGTTCCGTTCCTTGCTTCTGGAGCGCCGCATGGTGCGGACTCGTTCATGATCACGGTGGAAGGGAATTGCACCTTGGGTGGAAACCTAAGCTTGGAGTATGATGGCGCTTATTATACACCCGCGGGCGGTGATTCTTTTACGCTTTTCCACGTTACTGATGGCGCGCTCAGTGGCACTTTTGCGAACGTTTTACTGGCCGCACTTCCTCCCGGCCTCCAGTGGGACACCTCGCAACTCTATGTCAACGGCACGATTAGTGTGGCGGTTGACCCCGCGGGCTTCACCATCGGGAGCGGATCCTCGCTCGGGATTTCGGGCAATGGTTACTATGGGATGGTCCGGCAGGGCAATGTCATGTCGGCTGGCGTCGTTCCTTTTACGAATATACCCCTCACTGTTGAAGCGCAGGCATGGGTCTTTGGCAGAGGCACGATACCAGGCCCTGGATTCGTCGATGGAATTCTGATGCCAGGACACGATGTTACCTACCCTGGATATGAGCCCGGTAGGTTTGTCTTTGGCCAGGGGTTGAGTTTGGGCGCCGACGCAGTGGCCAAGTTGTCTGATAACAACACCATCGCAGTTAACGGAAACCTGCAAGTAGGCGGACACTTGGAGGTTTATCTCGATCCCGCAAATCCAACTCCAGCCCTCGGCGAGATTTGGCCTCTTTTCCAAGTAACCAACGGAACAATCACCGGGGCGTTTTCTAGTATTGAGTTGCCCAGTCTTGCCTACGGTCAATTGTGGGATACCTCCCTGTTGTACACGAACGGGTCAATTGCCATAGCGCCGGACCCGGCCATCTTCCTGCCCGTACCGGTGCAAGCCGGGGAAACGCTGACGCTCAATGGCAATTTGATGGTCGGCGATGTACTCACGCTGGGCACTTTGACTGTGGCCACGGGCGGTGAAATTACCGGCCAAGGGGATTTGCGCGGGGCGTCATACGTAAATGGCCTTCTTGTACCCGCTAACTCGCTGTATTTTCACGGCAACCTGACTTTGGGGGCCAATTCCTCCACTGTTCTCGACTTGGCGAAAATGCGCAGCATCTATGGAGCGGAAATCTTCCCGTTGCGGGTGAATGGCAATCTCGTCCTCGGGGGTAATTTGACGGTGACCGGCAACGTGGCTTTTCATTCTGGCGATCGTTACCAATTATGGACTAATGCGGCGCCCAGCGGCCAGTTCACCAACGTCTCCCTGCCTGCGTTGCCAGAAGGACTTACTTGGGATACGACCAAGCTCTATACGAATGGCTATATTACAGTGGATGGACCACCGGAGATTTTCAGCACGGGCATTGCCAATCAAGATGCCTATGGTGCGGAATTTTCCACCGCCTCCGGTGCGACTGTCCGCGTTGGCGATACCGTAGCTTGCAACGTGCAAGCCACCGGCGGGCCGGATTTGATTTATCAGTGGCAAGCGTCAACCGATCAGGGGGCGACTTGGTCAAATCTCGATTCTGATAGTGCGGAATTCGACAGCACGATTGTAAGGTCGGACATCTGGGTCATGGTGATTTATCGGGCTGCCCCAGCGTTAAACGGGGTGTGGTTTCGCTGTCAAATCACCAATGGCATTGGTCCGCTGCAGACCACAACTCCGATAGTGTTAAACGTTGTGCCGAGGTAAGTCAACGTGAGGCGATTCACTCCTTCGGCCCGAGCATGTCCTCCGGGCGCACCAGGCGGTCGAAGGTGGCTTCATCCAAATAGCCGAGTTGCACCGCGGCGTGCTTGAGGGTGACGTGATGGTGGTGCGCGTGGTGCGCGATTTTCGCCGCCTTATCGTACCCGATGTGCGGGCTGAGCGCCGTCACGAGCATCAGCGAATGCTCCATGTTATGTCGCAGTCGATCTTCGTTTGGAGTCATGTCCGCCACGCAGTATTTCGTGAAAAAGTGGCAGGTGTCCGCCAACAATTTCAGCGAATGCAGGAAATTATGGATGATGACGGGCTTGAAGACGTTGAGCTCGAAATTGCCCTGGCTGCCGGCAATCCCAATCGTGGTGTCATTGCCGAGCACTTGCACGCAGGCCATCGTCATCGCCTCGCACTGCGTGGGGTTGACCTTGCCGGGCATGATGGACGAACCGGGCTCGTTTTCCGGCAGGTTCAATTCGCCGAGGCCGCAGCGGGGGCCCGAGCCCATCCAGCGCACGTCGTTGGCGATTTTCATCAGCGAACACGCGAGCGTGCGCAGCGCCCCGCTGGCCATGACGAGCGCGTCGTGCGCCGCCAGCGCCGCGAATTTATTCGGCGCGGACACAAACGGCAGCCCCGTCTCCTTCGCAATTTCCGCGGCCACGAGTTCCGCGAAGCGCGGGTGGGTATTCAGCCCCGTGCCGACCGCCGTGCCGCCGATGGCGAGCTGGTACAAGTCGGGCAAAATCGTTTCCAGCCGGCGAAGATTGTCGTCGAGTTGCGCGACGTAGCCGGAAAATTCCTGGCCGAGCGTGATGGGCGTGGCGTCCATCAAATGCGTGCGGCCGGATTTGATGAGTCCGACGTACGCGCGCGCCTTCACGTCGAGGGCGTCGCGCAATTCGCGCACACAGGGCAGCAGTCGCCGCTTCACATCGACCGCCGCCGCCACGTGCATCGCCGTCGGAAAGGTGTCGTTCGACGACTGCGACATGTTCACATGGTCATTCGGATGCACCGGCTTTTTCGAGCCGAGTTCGCCGCCCGCCAGCTCGATGGCGCGATTCGAAATGACCTCGTTGGCATTCATGTTCGACTGCGTGCCCGAGCCGGTCTGCCACACGGAAAGGGGGAAATGCTCATGCAATTCGTCGCGGATGACTTCATCCGCCGCGGCGACGATGAACTTCGCGAGGTCCGCCGGCAACTTGCCGAGCTGCTGGTTGGCGAGCGCGCAGGCCTTTTTGAGAATGCCCATGGCGCGGACAACCTCGCCCGGCATGCGGTCCGGCCCGATGGAAAAGTGGATGAGCGAGCGGGCCGTTTGCGCGCCCCAATAGCGGTCGGCGGGCACGTCGAGGTGGCCCATGCTGTCGGATTCGCGCCGGGTGCTACCGGGCTTGGTGTTGGCGGGGGTTCTCATGAAATAAAGTGCTCTTGTACTTAGTGATTTAGGGCCTGGTTTTTTACCGGCTTTACTGCGGATGGTAATTCAGGATTTCCTCCGGCGTCGCGGTCGCGGTGCCGAATTTGCCCACGACCACTCCCGCCGCCGTGTTGGCCAGGTGCGCGGCGTCCGGCAGGGAAGCGCCCGCGGCCAGCGCGAGTGTGAGCGCCGCGATGACGGTGTCCCCTGCGCCGGAGACATCGAAAACTTCCCGCGCGTACGTGGGAATTTTCTGCGGTGCCCGGCCTTGGGCGCTCAATAACATGCCCTCTGCGCCGAGCGTGACGACCAGATATTTCGGTTGGTATTTTTCGTGAATTTTCTTGCACACCACTTCCCACGTCGGCGCGGCCACATGGGCTTCGGCGTGAAAACCGGCAAGTTCGAGCGCCTCGGCGCGATTCGGCGTGATGAGGTCGAACCCGCGCGCCTCGATGAGATTGCGGGGCTTTGGATCGAAGGCGCGGAATTTTCCTTTCGACTTCGCGAGCATCTCGGTCACCAGCGCAGTGTCGAGCGCGCCCTTCGCATAGTCCGAAAAAATAACCGCATCGGCCGTCTTAATCTTGGCCAACAGCAACTCGCGGAGCGGCTTGGCGGTCAGCGCGTAATCGCTCGGCGCGCCTTCGCGGTCGAGGCGGCACAACTGCTGGCGGCGCGCCACCACGCGCGTCTTCACAATGGTGTGGCAGTGCCGGCCCACAAAACGCCGGTCATAAACAATCGCCGATTTTTTTAACTCCTCGCGCAGACGTTCGCCCGCGGCGTCGGCGCCGGTGCGCCCGCAAAGTTCGGCGTGCGCGCCGAGCGCGACCAGATTTTCGGCCACGTTGGCTGCGCCGCCCAGGGTGTGCTTGTCGCTTTCCACCGCCAGCACCGGCACCGGCGCTTCCGGGGAAATACGGTGCACGTCACCGAAGACATACTCATCGAGCATCACGTCGCCGATGACGAGCACGCGCAGGCTGGAAAATTTCTCGAGCAGGGATTTCATGCAAAGGACGAAATTAAAAACTCCCCATCAATTGCGCAACGCAGAATCGCGGCGGTTACCGCAGCTGCCACGCATAATGGAAATCGGACAGCATTTCCGCGCCGTCGTCGGTGACTAGCACCACGTCCTCGATGCGGCAGCCGCCGAGGCCCGGGTAATAGAGGCCCGGTTCGACCGTGACGACCATGCCTTCGCGTAGGCGTTCGCCGCTCGGGCCCAGGCGCGGCGGCTCATGCACTTCAAGACCGAGGCCGTGGCCCGTGCCGTGGAAAAAGCCCTCATGGTGCGTCGGCTTGCGGCGCGTCTCGTAGCCCTGCTTGACGAAATAACGCTGCACGGCCTCGTGCACGGTTTTGCCAGTGACGCCCGCGCGGATTTTTTTGCGCGCCACTTTTTGCGCCTCGCGCACCGCTTCGACCAGGTCGCGCTGTTGCTCGGACGCCCGTCCGCGCAGGAAAGTCCGCGTCATGTCGCCGAAGTAGCCGGTTTTCGTGACGCGCGGAAAAACATCCACGATGATCAACTCACCCGCGCGCAACGGGCCCGAGCCGCGGCAATGCGGGTCGCACGCCTGGTCGCCCCCCGCGACGATGGTGCCGTCGGCCTGCGCGCCCGCTTCGAGGCACGCGACATCCACGAGAAAGCGCAGGCGTTCGGAAGTCAGCGGTTTGCGGTCGAGGTAAAGGAGGCCGTTTTTCTTCGGCACGCTACGGCGCAAGGCCTTCTCCGCGGCGCGGAGGCCCGCTGCACTCGCGTCGCAACCATCGCGCAGATGGCCGATTTCCTCCTTCGTTTTCAGCGCGCGATTCGGAAACAGCGGAGTCTCGCTGACCGTCACGGTGATTTTGAGCGCGCGCAATTTTTCCAGCAACGCCGCGGGAAAATCCGGCGGGGTGACAAACGACTCGATGCCGTATTCGCGGATAAGCAGCTTCACCACATGCGCGATGCCGGCATCCTCGCGCTTGAAAAATTCGCGCGCCTTCTTGAGCCATTCCTCGAGGCGCAGCACGGTGTCATAGCCGGATTCCTTGAGCGCGCGGCCGTATTCGAGGGCGTTGAGGACAGCCACCTTGTGGTCGCGCGGGCCGAAGGCCAGGTAAGGGTCGGGAGCAAAAAAGCCGCCGAAGTAAAGCTGGTCGGCGTTGGAGCCGGACGCCGCATACAGGAGCGTGCAGGCGGCCGTGCGGCGGCGGGGTACGGGGGTGGGGCGGGTGGACGTGCGCGCGCGGGCCATGGGAAAGTGAGGAAGTGGGCGCAGCGTAGAAGCCGCCGGGCGAGGGGGCAAGTGCAGAAGGCGGGGAAGGAAAAAAGGGACTGAGAAGCAGAGGGATCAAGGGACAACGGACCCAAGGGACGGAGGGCATCAAACCGATTACATCGATTCATGATGCCCATCGCTTTGTTTGAATTTAGCATTTATCAATGAGCATTTATTGTTTTTCCCTCAGTCCCTTTGTCCCTCTGCTTCTTTGTCCCTCCCTTCCCCCCGTTCCTTTTCCTTTACAATCGCCCCATGTGCGCTAGCGTCAGAACTTTCCGGCATGAAGCAACGTTCCATACTGCGCGAAGTATCCACCAAGGGCACGGCCTTGCACACGGGCGAGGAAGTGCACCTGACGTTCAAGCCCGCGCCCGTGGATCACGGCGTCGTTTTCCGGCGCATTGACCTTTACGGCAAGCCCGAGGTCAAAACCTCGGTGGAAAATGTCACCGAACTGGTGCGTTCCACGACGCTGACCTCCGGCCACGCGAAAGTGCACACCGTTGAGCACGTGTTGAGCGCGCTCAGCGGCCTGGGCATCGACAACGTCCTCGTCGAGCTCAATGCCAGCGAGCCGCCGATCCTGGACGGTTCCGCTAAGCACTACGTGAATCTGCTCCAGCAGGCGGAGCCCATCGAGCAGGACAAGGAGCGCGTTTACTTCAGCTTAAAAGAGCCCGTTTGTGTGTCCGAAGGCAACCGCTCCATCATCGCGCTTCCGCACGATGGGCTGAAAATCACCTGCACCTCCGCCGACGACCGCGGCATCCACACCCAGCATCTTTCGCTCGACATCGATCCCGAGTCTTACGCCGCGCAAATCGCCCCCGCCCGCACGTTTACTATCTACGAAGACATCGAGGAATTGCTGAAACTCGGCAAAATCCAGGGTGGCAGCCTCGATTCCGCCATCGTCATCAAGGGCGACAAAATTTTGTCGAAGGAGCCGTTGCGGTTCAAAGAGGAATTCGTGCGGCACAAGATTTTGGACATCGTCGGCGACATCGCGCTGCTCGGTGCGCCGCTGAAGGCCCACATCATCGCGGTGCGGCCCGGCCACGCGCTCAACGCCAAGCTCACGCTCGCCCTGCGCGAAAAATTGCTTGCCGCCAAGGAGGGCAAAAAAGCCGCCAAGGCCCCCGCCACCAAGGTCGTCCCCACCGACGCCAAGGCCCTCGACATCCGCCAGGTGCTCGATTTGCTCCCGCATCGCTACCCGTTCATCATGATTGACCGCGTGACCGAATTGCGCGGCGAGGATGAGCTGGTGGCGCTGAAAAACGTGACAATCAACGAGCCGTTTTTTCAGGGGCACTTCCCGGGCCGGCCCGTGATGCCGGGCGTGTTGCAAATCGAGGCCATGGCCCAGGCGGCCGGCATTCTCATGCTCCGGCGCGTCTCCTCCGAGGGCAAAATCGCCTTTTTCATGAGCGCGGACAAAATCAAGTTCCGCCAGGCCGTGGTGCCGGGCGACCAGCTTGAGGTGCACGTAAAGCTCACCAAAAGCCGCGGCCTGAAAATCGGCGTGGCGGAGGGCACTTGCTCCGTGGCCGGCAAGGTCGTGTCGTCGGCGGAACTGATGTTCACGATTCTCGACGCCGCGGAAGAGGGTTGAGTCAGTTGACGGCCGGAAGCAGGCCAGCCGCCGGGTAATGTCTTAATTTGAAACGGCGCGCTGAGGGCAGCGCGCCCTACCTAAAGTTTCTTCTTGGGGTAGGGCGGGCTGCCCTCAGCCCGCCGTCTTGTTTTTGGCGAAATTAAGACACCACCAGCCGCCGGGAAGGTTTGCAAGTTGCCCGCGAACGTCTAGCGTCTTTCGCTTTCACCCCGCAGCATGAGCACCGAAAAACAGGGCCTGGAAGGTTTGCGCATCGACCGCACCGTTGCGCCCGCGCGGGCGTCCAAAGTCTGGCTCTTGGTGTTCGTCCTCGTGCTGATGGTGGTGGCTGGCGGCGTGCTTTTTTGGCTGCAACGGCCCCAGCCCGTGGCCGTGCGCACGGAGATGGTGCGTGTGACGACGACGGGCGGCGACCGCACCTTGCTCAACGCTTCGGGCTATGTGACGGCGCGGCGCCAGGCGACCATTTCCTCAAAAGTCACCGGCAAGGTGACGGAAGTGCTCGTTGAGGAAGGCATGAAAGTCGAGGCCGACCAGGTGCTCGCGCGGCTCGATTCCTCCAATGTGGAAGCCGGCCTGAAACAGGCTCAGGCGCAAATGGAGTCCATGCAAAAGTCCCTCGAGGAAACCACCCCCGCCCTGGATCGCGCCGAGCGCGAATTGCAACGCTTTACCCAGCTTGCCGGGAATGAATACGTCAGCAAGTCCGAATTGGATCGTGTGGACACCGACGCCCGCTCACTCCGTGCGCGCCAGGCCCGGCAGGTCGCCGAGGTCGCCGCCACGGACCGCAGCCTTTCCGTGTGGAAACAGCAACTCGAAGACACCGTGATCCGCGCGCCCTTTGGCGGGGTCGTCATTTCCAAGGACGCGCAACCGGGCGAGATGGTCTCCCCGGTTTCCGCGGGCGGCGGCTTCACCCGCACCGGCATTTGCACCATCGTGGACATGAGTTCGCTGGAAGTGGACGTGGATGTGAACGAGAGCTACATCAACCGCGTCACGCCCGGCCAGCCCGCCACCGCCACGCTCGATGCCTATCCCGACTGGCGCATTCCCGCCAAGGTCATCGCCATCATTCCCACCGCCGACCGCCAAAAGGCCACCGTCAAAGTGCGCGTCGGTTTTGAAAAACTGGATCCTCGCATCCTGCCCGACATGAGCGCGAAGGTCGCTTTTCAGGAAGCCGGCGAGGCTCCGAAAGTTGCGCCCGAAGTTTTGGTGCCGAAGGCCGCCGTCCACGACCAGGGCGGACAATCCATCGTCTGGCTCGCGCACGACGGCCGGGCGGAACGGCGCGCGATTTCCGTCGGCCTGCCCCGCGGCGATGACGTGGCCGTCATTGCAGGTTTAAGCGGCGGGGAAAAAATCATTCTCGACGGCGCGGACCATCTCACCGATGGCGCCGCGATTGCGGAGGCCAAACCATGAGCTCTACCAACGGCGTTCTCGTTCGCATCCACGGCGTGGACAAAGCCTTTCGGCGCGGGTCGGAAACGATTCACGTGCTGACCAATCTGGACCTCGAAGTCCCCGCGGGCGAATTTCTCGCGCTCATGGGGCCCTCGGGTTCCGGCAAGTCCACGCTCCTGAATTTAATCGGCGGGCTCGATCGCGCCACTTCGGGCACCGTCGAGGTCGGCCATGACCGGGTCGGCCAGATGTCCGACCGCGAGCTGGCCGCCTGGCGCACGCGCCACATTGGCCTCGTGTTTCAATTCTACAATTTGCTCCCGGCGCTCACGGCCGAGCGCAATGTCGAGTTGCCGCTGCTGCTCACTCACCTGAGCAAAGCCCAGCGCCGCCAGCACGTCGCCACCGCCCTCAAAGCCGTGGGCCTGGACCATCGCACGAAGCACTATCCGCGGCAGCTTTCCGGCGGTGAGCAGCAACGCGTCGGCATCGCCCGCGCCATTGTGACCGATCCGACGATTCTGCTCTGCGACGAACCGACCGGCGATCTCGATCGCAAGGCCGGCGACGAGATTCTCACGTTGTTGCAGACGCTCAACCGCGAGCACGGCAAGACCATCATCATGGTCACGCACGACCCGCACGCCTCCGCCCGCGCCACCCGCACCGTCTATCTGAACAAGGGCCAGCTTTCCCAAGAGATGCCGGCATGAAATTTTTCCCCCTCATCTGGAGCAACCTGCGCCGGCGCAAGCTGCGGACGATCCTCACCATTTCGTCCATTCTGGTGGCGTTTCTGCTCTACGGATTTTTGTGCGCATTGAAAAACGCCCTCGGCGCGGGGGTCAGCATGACTCACGCCGACCGCCTCATCACGCGTCAAAAGGTTTCGCTGATTCAGCCGCTGCCCCAGAGCTACCAGGACCGCATTCTGCACATTCCCGGTGTGGCCGCCGCCGCGCATCAAACGTGGTTCGGCGGCATATACCAGGACCCGAAAAACTTTTTCCCCTCGATGCCCGTGGTGCCCGAGGAATTCCTGGCCATGTACCCGGAATTCGTCTTGCCGGCAGACCAGAAGAAGAAATGGCTCGAGACGCGCACGGGCGCGATTGTCGGACGCGCGACCGCGACTCGTTTTGGCTGGAAAATCGGCGACCACGTCCCGCTCACCTCGCCTATCTGGGGCCAGCCCGCGAACCAGCCCGCCTGGGATTTTGAAATCGTCGGCATTTTTGACGGCGCGAACAAGAGCACCGACACCTCGCAGCTTTTTTTCCGCTACGATTATTTTGACGAGGCCCGCGCCAGCCGCAAGGGCGAGGTCGGGTGGTACACCATTCGCATTGCCAATCCCGACACGGCCGCGGCCACCGCCGCCAAGGTGGATGAGGAATTTGCCAATTCCCCTTATGAGACGAAAACTGAGCCGGAGGCCGCGTTCGTCCAGGGCTTTGCCCAGCAAATCGGCGACATCGGCACCATTCTCATCTCCATCCTCGGCACGGTGTTTTTCACCATCGTGCTCGTCGCCGGCAACACCATGGCCCAGGCCGTGCGCGAGCGAACCACGGAATTGGGCGCCTTGAAAGCGATGGGCTTTGGCAACCAGCTCATCATGATTCTGGTGCTGGCGGAATCGGGCTTGATTGCCGCGCTCGGCGGCTTGACCGGTTTGGGACTGGCGTGGCTTTTTACGATTCGCGGCAGTCCGGTGCCGTCCATCCTGCCGATATTTTTCGTGCCCCCGCATGACTATCTCGTGGGCTTGGCCTTAATGGTCGGGCTTGGTTTTGCCGCCGGACTCGTGCCCGCCGCCCAGGCCATGCGCCTGCCCGTCGCCGTGGCCCTGCGCCGGCATCAATAGGAAAAACGTTTTCCACAATTTTCTCCTCTCCCTTTTAGAAACCGTTCCATGTTCAACTGGCTTTCCCAAGTTTGGCTCATCACGGTGTTCAACCTGCGCACCATGCCGGAGCGCAAGGGCGCGGTGCTCGCCGCGGCGGTGGGCATCGGCGGGGTGGTCGCGGTTTTTGTCGGCGTGTTTTCCATCGCCGAGGGGTTTCGGCAGGCCATGACTTCCTCCGGCTCCCCCGATATCGCAATGGTCCTGCGCGGCGGCTCGGATACCGAGATGAACAGCGGACTCACGCGCGCGGACACCCGCGTCATCAGCGATGCGCCGGGCCTCGCCCGCACCCAGGATGGCCCGCTCGCCTCGGCGGAACTTTTCGTCATCATCAATCTGCCGAAACGCTCGACCGGCACCGACGCCAACGTGCCTCTGCGCGGCGTGGAGAAAACCGCCCGCGCCGTGCGGGGCAATGTCCAGCTGGTGGAGGGCCGGGACATTGAATTCGGTCGCAACGAGGTCATTGTCGGGGTCGGGGCGCTGCGTGAATTCGCCGGTCTCGATGTCGGCAAGAAAATCAATGTCGGCAAAAACGAATGGGACGTGGTGGGCGTCTTCACGGCCGGCGGCGGCATTGCCGAATCGGAAATCTGGACCGATGCCGCCGTGCTCCAGCCCGCCTACCATCGTGGCGACAGTTTTCAGTCCGTTTACGCCAAGCTCGCCTCGCCCGAGTCATTTCAGACTTTTCGCGATGCGTTGACCAAGGACCCGCGGCTGATGGTCAAGGTCGTGCGGCAAAACGAATTTTATGCGGAGCAATCCACCCAAGTCACGAGTTTCATCCAGGGCATCGGCTTTGTCGTGGCGGGCATGATGGCGCTGGGCGCGCTCTTCGGCGCGCTGAACACGATGTACAGCGCCATTGCCGCGCGCACGCGGGAGATTGCGACGCTGCGGGCGCTCGGTTTTGGCGCGGGCGCGATCATTTTGTCCATCTTGATTGAATCGCTGCTGCTCGCGGTGGCCGGCGGGCTGGCGGGCGCGGCCGTGGCCTACGTGATTTTCAACGGCTTCACGGCGGCCACCATCAACTGGCAAACGTTCAGCCAGGTGGCCTTTGCGTTCACCGTGACGCCGCAAATTATCGGCCAATCCATTTGGTGGGCCGCGATTATCGGCCTCCTGGGCGGGTTGTTCCCGGCGATTCGGGCCGCGCGCCTGCCCATCGCCGCCGCCCTGCGGGAAACCTGAGGACTGCAGAAGGTGGAAGGGGAAAAGTTAAAAGTTAAAGGGGTGGAAAGCGAAGGATAAGAGATTTTATCAGAGCGGAGACGCGCCCGGTGCGCTCGCGCAATCCGGGCACAAAAAAGGCGAAGCCTTGTGGGCTTCGCCTTGAACACGTCGAAACGTGCGGGAGGACTAGTAACGGCTGCCGCCGCGATCGCCACCGCGACCACCGCCGCCGCCGCCGTAACCGCCGCGATCACCACCACGATCGCCACCGCGGCCACCACCACCGCCGCCGCCGTAACCACCGCGACCGCCGCCGCCGCCACCACCGAAGGAGCGACCGCCACCGCCGCCGGCCGGACGCTCTTCGCGCGGACGGGCTTCGTTGACCGTCAGCGGACGACCGCCGACCGTCTGGCCATTGATGGCCGCAATGGCCGCTTTGGCCTCTTCATCCGTACCCATGGTCACGAACGCAAAACCGCGCGGGCGGCCCGTGAACTTGTCCATCGCTACGAACACTTCCTGCACCGCGCCGTGGGCGCCGAACAGATCGCGCAACTCGTCTTCAGTTGTGTTGAAGTCGAGATTACCGACATACATTTTGTTACTCATGCTAATGATCCTGATCCACCGGTAGCTCACGGACTGTTCCCGAACACCGGGTTTCGAATCATCACCGAGCCTCAAGCCCGCTTGACAATCCACCAAATCGCGTTGCACTAACAATCAAATCTAGGAAGGACAGCAAAAGTAGGGCAACGGGGGGCGCAGTGCAAGGCTTTATTTTAGAGGCGGTTAGGGGTGGCGGGAGGGTGGACGGCGGACCAGAAGGAGCCGAGCTAATCCGGACTGAACCCGTGCTAGGTTGGGCTTTGAATCCCAACAACCACGGATAACACGGATGGCACGGATAAGAATAATGAAATGATCAGACTTACCTGGAAGGGAATCCGTGTTATCCGTGTCATCCGTGGTTCAGTTTTGAAGCAAAGCCAAGGACAGAAGGGCGTCATTTCGCCGGAGCGTTTGGCTCCATGGCGGGCTTGAGCACTGGTGCAGCCGGGTTGGCGGGAACTGCCGGGCTCGCGGTCGGCGTGGTAAAGGAAAATTTGTAAACGGTCGTCTGCTGGTAGGTTTCACCGGGTCGCAGGACCGTGGTCGGAAATTCGGAATGGTTGATGGAGTCCGGCACATGCTGCGTTTCCAGGCAGACCGCCCCAAAGCGCGGATAGGCGACGTCGCCGGCAAAGGTCGTGCGGCCATTGAGGTTGCTGGCGGTATAGAGCTGGACGTCGGGTTGGGTGGTGAACACTTCCAGGACCCGGCCCGAGGCCGGATCGGACACGCGGGCGGCCAGTTCCAAGCCGCGAGGGGATCCAGATGCGCGCGCTACGGCTGCCGGCAGCGGCGAGCGGGTGTTGAGCACGAAATTATTGTCATAACCGCCGCTCCCGGCTTCGCGGAGGTGCGCGCCGATGGCGGTGGGCGTGGTGAAATCAAAGGGTGTCCCTTTGACGGATTTGATTTCGCCGGTGGGGATGAGGCCGGCGTCGGTCGGGGTATAGTTGTCGGCGTTGATCCAAAGCACTTGGTTGAGCACGGTGCCCTGGCCGGCGAGGTTGAAATAGCTGTGGTTGGTCAGATTGATGGGCGTCGCGGCATCGGTCGTGGCCTGATACTGGATGAACAACTCGTTCGCGGTCGTGACGGAGTAGGTGACATTGACCGTGAGCTGGCCGGGAAAACCTTCGTCCCCGTCCGGGCTGACGAGGGTGAATTGGACGGCCTTCGCGGCGGCCGCGGTAGTCGTCGCTGGAACGATGGCGGAGGCCCACACTTTCTTGTTAAAGCCATTCACACCGCCGTGGAGGGTGTGCTGGCCGGAGTTTTTGGCGAGGGTGTAGTCCTTGCCGTCGAGGGAGAATCTGCCATTGGCGATGCGGTTGCCCACGCGGCCGACGATGGCCCCAAAATAGTTCGGCGTGGTGAGGTACGGCGCCAGGGTGTCGAAACCCAGAACGACATCGGCGAGCTGGCCGTCGTGGTCGGGCGCCTCAATCGCAGTGATGGCCGCACCGTATTCGGTGACTTTGACCGTGATGCCGCCGGGATTGTGTAGGCTGTAAATCTTAACCGCTGTGCCATCCGGCATCGTTCCGAAATTGCCGGTCTCGACGGTCACGCCGCCTGCGACGAGCGGCGCAGGGGAGGTGGTGGAAGCAGGCGCAACCTCCGCGGCGCGCGCAAGGAATGCAGAAGCGAGAGCCAGCGCGAAACAGAGGGGTAGTTTCATGGGGAGCAGACTAAAATGGAAAAGGGAAAAGGCAAAAGGCAAAGGGGGCGGAAATTAAAGATTCAAAATTGAAAATTCAAAAAAAGAGAAAGAGAAAGAGAAAGAGAAAGAGAGGAAACGCTAATCAGCAAACCATCGGCGCTCATGGCGGAGCGCCTGGAGCGGATTTGCTTAAGGGTGGACAGTGCAAGATACTTAGTCTCAAGGTAGCCCGTCCAGTTTGGCTGTAGGTTCCCGGAGAAAGATTTCCTCGACGGATTTTTTAAAAACTTCGCTGAATTTGTAGGCGAGGGGAAGGCTGGGGGCGTACTTTTCGGCTTCGAGCGCGATGATGGTTTGGCGGGCGACGCCGACGCGGTCGGCGAGTTCGGCTTGAGACAAGTCGAATTCGGCGCGGAGGAGGCGGAGGCGGTTTTTCATCGGTAGTGGCGGCGCACAAAGAGCCCGGCCACGATCCAGGAGGTCATGAACAAGGTGTAAGTCCACCACGCGGAAGGCGGCGGCAGGATATCGCCCTCCAATAATCCGTACGTGACGGCCGAGAGCACGGTGACGCCGCCGGCGAGGGCGAGCGAGTGGACGATGATTTGCCGCTGCAATTCATCGGTGTGCATGACGAAGCGCACGATGGCGGCAAAAATGAAGATAACGGGAATCAGCGGCAGCAGGGCCAGAGCGATTTGCCCGGCACCCAGGGTCATCTCGGTGTGGCGCAGGATGGAGCGGCTGATGAGGATGAGGGCGACATAGGCAGCCAGCGAGAGGCCTAACTCCCAGTAGTATCGTCGCATCGCGTTCATAGTTGGATTGGTGTGGTCCATGGCCGGGAAAGTAGTGTTTAGCGTACTAAATGTCAACTAAAAGTTACTAAAAGTCGCTTTAAAAGTACTATTTATGGGCTAAACTTTTCATGGGCAAAGACTTGGATGGCACCGAAAAGATGTGTCCTTGGACTAGGTGCTGTTTTAAAACTTAACCACGGATGGCACGAATAACACGGATTGCCTTCTGACCCGATGGTTGAGGATCGGAACACTATTTTTGCGCGGGCTCAGCGACCGCGGAGGCGGCGGTCGGCTCTGGCTGGGCGAGAGCGTCGGTTGACGGGCGGCTAGGGCGCTGGAGGCGGCGGCGGGCGAGTTCGCGCATGTCCACCGCGACGTCGTCTTTCTCGAAAATTTCCATGCCAAGGAGGTGCTCGAAAATGTCTTCCATGGTCACCACACCGGTGGTGAGGCCCTGGTCGTCCTGTACAACGGCGAGCTGCTGGTGATACTTGAGGAAGAGTTGAAGGGCGTGGGCGGCGTCGGTTTTTTCCGGGACGAAGCCGATGGGCTGCATGAGTTCGCTGACGAGGCGGTTGTCCTGGTCGGCGGCCTTGGCTTTGAGGAGGTCGCGGCGGCGGGCGAGGCCGACAATGTGGTCGAGGTTACCGCCGAAAACGGGGATGCGGGCAAAGGGAATGGTGGGCAGTTCGCGAAAGACCTGGCCGATGGTGTGGGTTTGATCGATCGCGGTGACGACGCTGCGGGGCGTCATGATGTCGCGGATCGGGATTTCATCGAGCTTGAGGGCATTGGCGATGAGGTTGCTTTCCTGGACGGTGAGGTTGCCTTCCTTGGCTTCCTTTTCGGCGAGCAGGGCGATTTCCTCGGTGGGGTCGGGCGCTTCGGGGGCAAAATTGAGCAGGACGCTAATAAGGGGGCGCAGGAGCCAGGCGACGGGCCGGGTGCCCAGACGCATGGCGGTCAGGACGTACACCAGCGGAGCGTGGAGTTTGACGCGAAAGATGACGCCGACGTTTTTCGGGAGAATTTCGCCGAAGATGAGGATGCCGACGGCAATGCCGATGGCGAAGCCGTATTCGTTGGCGGGGAAGAGGTGGGCCGCCAAGTTGCCGCAGACGAAGGCGCCGAGGGTGTTGGCGATGGTGTTAAAGGTGAGGATGGCAGAGATGCTTTCGTCGAGACCCTCGCGGCATTGTTCGAGGAGGGCGCCGGCGCGCGGGCTGCTGGCCTTGAGGGCTTCGACCTCGCCGACGGTTGTGCTCAAAAGCATGGCCTCAATGGTCGAGCACAGGGCAGAGACCACCATGGTAAAGGTGACGGCGAGAATGAGTTCGAGCACGGCGGAGAGCAGGGCAGGCTAACATAATTAGCGGATTGCGTGCCTAGCTTCAATAATAGAAGGGATGGGGTGAATAGCGGACGTTGGCGGAAAAAATATTGCCCATGCTTGGGCTGCCCGCGACAATTCCAGAATGACAGCAAATGGAGGTGGATTCAGGGAGCGATTTTGTGGGGCACAAGGCACAGGCTTTTTAGTCATGCTATTGTCCGGTGTATTGAATGAAGCCGATTTGTGGAAGATGCCTGTATGGAAATACAATGATGACAGCACTTTCGTGACGGTGTTTGAACTCAGGGAAGATGCCGAAAAGGTTATGCAAGGTTTGCCCGGGAATATGGGCCTGAAGATCGAGTCTATTGATTACGAACAATTTAAGTCCTACCAGGAAGCGACCAATAAGGTGGCACCTCGCCCCATTCTGCTATTTTTAAAGGATGCCACAGGCAAAGTTTGGGCTGATAAATGATGGGAATGCTCGACTGAAATCTTTTTGTTCATTTTTTCTTGAACAAAGGCGGATAAGGCACAGAATGAAGGGCTTAACCGAGGTGGCTCACGTTGATGCGGACGCCGGCAGCGGTGTTCACATTTGTGTGAACCAAGGCAGTAAACAACTATCCCTCAAGGATATACCGATGCGGCTTTCTTTGCTTTCCAATCGCCGTCGGCCTGCTGTCGTTTTCCATGGCCGGGAGGGCGCGGCGATGTCGCCGGAGGCCATTCAAGGGCCGATTCCGACGGGGCCGCTTTCGGCGCTGGAGCGCGAGGTGATTGAGTGGTTTGTGGAGTTTGCGGGATTGCTGGGCGTGCCGGCGTCGGTCGGGCAGATTTTTGGGCTCTTGTACTTGGCGGGCCGGGCGCTGCCGTTTGAGAGCTTTGTCGAGCGCCTGGAGATTAGCAAAGGGTCGGCCAGCCAGGGGCTGCGTTTGTTGCGCGGGCTGGGCGTGGTGCGGGTGGTGACGGTTCCCGGCGACCGGCGCGAATTTTATTGGGCCGAGACGAGCCCGACGAAGCTGGTTTCGGCGTTTTTAGAGGAAAAGGTGCTGCCGAGTTTGCAGGCGAGTTCCGCGCGGCTGGATGAGCTGGAGAAGAAACTGGCGGCGGAGACGGTAGGCCGGGGCGGAGATGCCGTATTGCCGCAACGGGTGGACCGGTTGCGGAAATGGAACCAGGCCGCCCGGCGGTTCCTGCCGGTGGTGGTTTCGCTGACTAATCTTCGCACATGAAAATATTTTTTCCAGCGTTTGGCTTCAATCTGCTCTTTGCCTGCGAGGGTAGGGACGGCTTTCCAAACCGTCCGCGGACGCCTCGGAGAGGCGTCCCAACCTTAAGCGGCGACGAAGTTTTGGAGAGAAGCCCAGCGCACTGCATCTTTCGCGTCTCGGCCTATTCCGGCTGAGCGCGTTTTCACGCGAGCCCATGCGGGCCCGCCCAGCATTACGGTCGGTGCATCCGATTGGCTTCCGCGAACGGGCGGTGCGGCCAAGGGCGGCAGCGTCGAAAAAAGAAGTTGGAAGCTTGAATTTGGAATGGCGAAGTGGGGATATAGAATTCTGTAAGGTGGGAGCTGCATCTTGGCGATAGGAAGAGGCGAAGGACGTTGACGAATCGAACCGTTTGGTTAATCTCATATTTTTTACTATGCGCATCCTAGTCACCGGCGGAGCGGGCTTTTTGGGCAGCCATTTGTGCGAGCGGTTGCTGCACGACGGACAGGAGGTGTTGTGCCTCGACAATTTTTTCACCGGCCGGAAGTCGAACATCGCGCCGCTGCTGGGTAACCCGCGCTTTGAATACATGCGCCATGACGTGGTGGACCCGTTCAAGGTCGAGGTGGACCAGATTTACAATTTGGCGTGCCCCGCCTCGCCCGTGCATTACCAGCACAACCCGATCAAGACGGTGAAGACTTCCGTGATGGGCGCGATCAATGTGCTCGGCCTCGCGAAACGGGTGAAGGCGCGGGTGTTGCAGGCCTCGACCTCGGAAGTTTACGGCGACCCGCAGGTGCATCCGCAGACGGAGGATTACTGGGGTCACGTCAATCCGATCGGCATCCGCTCGTGTTACGACGAGGGCAAGCGCTGTGCCGAGACTCTGTTCTTCGACTACCATCGCTCGAACGGCGTGGATATCCGCGTGGTGCGGATTTTCAACACGTACGGGCCGCGGATGCTGCCGGACGACGGCCGCGTGGTTTCCAATTTCATCGTGCAGGCGCTCAAGGGCAACCCGATCACCATTTACGGCAAGGGTCAGCAGACGCGGTCGTTTTGTTATGTGGAGGACCTCATCGAGGGCCTCGTGCGCATGATGAACCAGACGACGACGGTGGGGCCGGTGAATCTCGGCAACCCAGTGGAATTCACCATCCGCGAACTGGCGGAAATGGTGCTCAAGCAGACGGGCAGCAAGGCGAAGCTGGAGTTTCATCCGCTGCCCGGCGACGACCCGAAGCAGCGCCGGCCGGACATCACGCTGGCGCAAAAGCACCTCGGCTGGACGCCCGCCACGCCGCTGGCCAAGGGCTTGAAGACGACCATCGCGCACTTTCAAGAGGTCGTGCAAAAAGCCAAGCGCTAGGCTGGACAAGGTTAGGCCAAAGCGGCCCCGTTATCCGATGCTCGCTCCAACGAGGGCACAATGCCCCGGGCACAAAGCACCAGGACACTAAGCACTAGGACACTAAAACACTTTTCATTTATGAACATCTGTTGCATCGGCGCGGGCTACGTGGGCGGGCCGACCATGGCCATGATCGCCTCGAAATGCCCCGAACACAAGGTCACGGTCGCGGACATCGACCCCAAACGCATCGCGGCGTGGAATTCCGCCGAGCTGCCGATTTTCGAGCCCGGGCTCGACGAGGTGGTGAAGCAGGCCCGCGGCAAGAACCTGTTTTTCACGACGGACATCGACGCCGCCATCCGCGGCGCGCAGTTGATTTTCATTTCCGTCAACACGCCCACCAAGATGTACGGCGTGGGCGCGGGCAAGGCCTCGGATTTGCAATACGTGGAGGCCTGCGCCCGGCGCATCGGCCAGGTGGCGAAGGACGACAAGATTGTGGTGGAGAAATCCACGCTGCCGGTGCGCACGGCGGAAAGCGTGCGGGCGATTTTGACGGCGCGTTCGGACGGCCCGCGGTTTCAGGTGCTGTCGAACCCGGAGTTTCTGGCCGAGGGCACGGCGGTGCGCGATTTGGAGAATCCCGATCGCGTGCTGATTGGCGGCGAGGAATCGAAGGAAGGCCGCGCGGCAATGAAAGTGCTCGCGGACGTTTATGCGAAATGGGTGCCGCGCGAGCGGATTTTGACCACGAACGTGTGGAGTTCGGAATTGTCGAAATTGACGGCCAACGCCTTTCTCGCGCAGCGCATCAGCTCCATCAATGCGATGTCCGCGCTCTGTGAAGTCACCGGCGCGGATGTGGATGAGGTCGCACACGCCATCGGCACGGATTCGCGCGTGGGGCCGAAGTTTCTCAAGGCGTCGGTGGGCTTCGGCGGCTCGTGTTTCCAGAAGGATATTTTGAACCTGGTGTATCTGTGCGAGCACTTCGGGCTGCCGGAAGTTGCGCGCTACTGGGAGCAGGTCGTGACGATGAACGACTACCAGAAGCGGCGGTTTTCGCAGCGCATCGTGCGGACCTTGTACAACACGATTGCTGGCAAGCGGCTGGCGGTGCTCGGGTTCGCGTTCAAGAAGGACACGAACGACACCCGCGAATCGCCCGCCATTTATATCTGCCAGGATTTGCTGGCGGAAAAGGCCCGCCTCGCGGTGTATGATCCGCGGGTGCCGGCGGAGAAGGTTTTCTCCGAACTGGGCTTGAAGGCCGACAAGGCCGGGAGCAACACCGCCGGTGCGGTCGAGGTGAGCAAAGATGTTTATGCCGCCGCGAAAGGCGCGCACGCGCTGGTGATTTGCACCGAGTGGGATGAGTTTAAGAAACTCGATTTCGCCAAAATATATAAACAGATGAACCAGCCGGCGTTTGTCTTTGACGGCCGAAATATCCTGGACCTGGCGGCCCTGCGGAAGATTGGGTTTACCGCGTCAGGCATCGGAAAAGGAAATGGGGCCTAAGCATTTTGGTTTCTTGACTTGACCCAAACGCAATACGTACATTATCCTGTACAGATGAAAGCAATCACCTACACGGCGGCGCGGGAGAATCTGGCCTCGATGATGGATCGGGTCTGCGAAGATCACGACACAATGGTGATTACGCGGAAGCGTGAGCAAGCGGTGGTAATGATGTCGCTGGAGGATTATGAGTCCTTGCAGGAGACGGCCTACCTGATGCGTTCGCCCGCCAACGCGCGGCGGCTGGCGCGCTCCATCGCGGATTCGAAAAAGGGCAAGCTCATCACCAAGACTTTTGCGCAGTTGGGCATCGAATGAACCTATCTTTTACACCGGACGCACTGGAGGAATACGTTTACTGGCAAAAAACGGATAAGAAAGTGCTGAAAAAGGTGAACGAACTATTCAAGGATATCTTGCGTCACCCCTATGAAGGAATCGGCAAGCCGGAACCGCTAAAATTCAATTATGCCGGACATTGGTCGCGTCGGATCACCCAGGAGCACCGACTGGTTTATCGAATTGAAGGCGGCAATATCATTGTGGTGCAAATTGCTTATCATTACGAATAGACGTCCGATATCCTTATTTCCATGAAATGCGCATTCATCACTGGCATCACCGGACAGGACGGCTCTTACCTGGCGGAGCTGTTGCTCGAGAAGGGCTATGTGGTGCACGGTCTCGTGCACCGGCCGGAGGGTTTGGCCGGGGGCAATCTGGCGCAGTTTTACCAGAACGACGCGATTCTGAACAAACGCCTCTTCCTGCACACGGGTTCGTTTGAAGATGCGACGCACCTGCGGCGCCTGATCATGCGCGCCAAGCCGGCGGAGTTTTACCATCTGGCCGCGCAATCGAGCCCGCGGTTGAGCCTCGAACTCCCGGAGACGACGATGGAGAGCGTGGGCATGGCGACGGTGCGGCTGCTGGAGATTTTGCGCGACCTGGACCAGCCGCCGAAATTTCTCTACGCCTCGTCGTCCGAGATTTTCGGCACGCCGGCGCACTCACCGCAGGATGAAATGACGCCGATGCAGCCTTCGACGCCCTACGGCGTGGCCAAGGCGTTATCCACACAGATGGCGAAAATCTACCGCTACGCCTACGGGTTGAACACGTGCGCGGCCATTTTGTACAACCACGAGTCCCCGCGGCGCAGCGGCCAGTTTGTGACGATGAAAATCGCGCGGGCGGCGGCGCGCATCAAGCGCGGGCGGCAGAAAAAGCTGCAGCTCGGCAGCCTGTCGGGCCGGCGCGACTGGGGTTGGGCGCCGGACTACGTGCGCGGGCTTTGGCAGATTCTGCAGTTGGATACGGTGGACGAATTTGTGCTCGCGACGGGGCAGTTGCACAGCGTGCAGGATTTTGTCGAGCGCGCTTTTGCCGCGGTGGACTTGAACTGGCAGGACCATGTCGAGTACGACGCCGGGTTGATCACGCCGGTCGAGCCGACGCACTTGTGCGGCAATCCCACCAAGGCGCACCGCGCGCTGGGCTGGTCGAACACCGTGCCCTTTGACGTGATGGTGCAGCGGTTGGTCGAATCGCAGATGAGCGACAACCGGCCGGAGTTTTAGACGCGGATAAGAGTTTTTGGACAGAATTTACAGAATTTACAAAAATTAAGAGCGGATATCTAGAAGATCCAGTCCGCCCGACCAACACGAAAAACAATTTTTGAGTTATGCTGAAATTCCATAAATTCTGTTAATTCTGTTTAAACTCAGATCGTCTTTTTTTACCCAAACTATGAAACGCGCGCTCATCACCGGAATCACCGGCCAGGACGGTTCGTACCTGGCGGAACTGCTGCTCGAAAAGGGCTACGAAGTGCACGGCATCGTGCGCCGCAGCAGCAGCATCAACCGCGCCCGCATCGACCACCTGCAGCCGTGGGAGACGGGCAAGAAGCAAAAGCTTTTTCTCCATTACGGGGATTTGGCCGACAGCGTCTCGCTGGTGAAACTGCTCTACGAATTGAAGCCCGACGAGATTTACAATCTCGCGGCGCAGAGTCACGTGCGCGTCAGTTTTGACGTGCCGGAATACACGGCGGACGTTACGGGCGTCGGCGCGGGCCGCATCCTCGAGGCCATCCGCGAAGTGGGCCTGGCCAAGAAGGTGCGGTTTTACCAGGCGTCGTCGTCGGAAATGTTCGGCAAGGTGCAGGAGGTGCCGCAGACGGAAACGACGCCGCTGTATCCGCGTTCGCCGTATGCGTGCGCCAAGGTGATGGCGCATTACCTCACCATCAATTACCGCGAGTCGTACAACCTGTTCGCGTGCAGCGGCATTTTATTCAACCACGAAAGCCCGCGGCGCGGCGAGGCGTTCGTCACGCGGAAAATCACGCTGGCGGCGGCGCGCATCAAGGTGGGTCTGCAAAAGCATCTGGTGCTGGGCAACATCGATTCGAAGCGCGACTGGGGTTTCGCCAAGGAATATGTCGAGGGCATGTGGCGCATGTTGCAGCAGGACAAGCCGGATGATTACGTCCTCGCGACGAACGAGACGCACACGGTGAAGGATTTTCTCGCGGCCACGTTTGGCGCGCTGGATCTGGACTGGAAAAAATATGTGAAGTTCGATCCGCGCTTCCTGCGTCCGGCCGAGGTGGATTTGCTCATCGGCGACTACCGGAAGGCGAAAAAGAAGCTCGGCTGGGAGCCGCAGACGCGCATGGCCGGGCTGGCCAAACTCATGGTCGAAAGCGACCTGGAGCTGGCCAAACGCGAAGTCCGCGCCGCCGCGCAGGCCTAAATTTCGCATGTCGAACCTGCAAGTTTCAGTAGTGATCCCGGCGCGGCTGGCCTCGACGCGGCTGCCGCGCAAGGTGCTGGCCGACCTCGGCGGCAAGCCGGTGGTGCAGCATGTGTGGGAGCGCGCGGCGCGGATGCGCCGGGCCACCGAGGTGCTGGTCGCCACCGACAGCGAGGAAGTCGCCGCCGCGGTGGCGGGGTGGGGCGGGCAATTCGTCATGACCTCGCCGGAATGCCGCTCGGGCACGGAGCGCATCGCATCGATTCTCGGCGGCCTGCGCGGGAGTTTTATCCTCAACGTGCAGGGGGACGAACCGTTCATCGAAACGGCGTTGCTCGACGCTTTGGCCGAGCGCTACGCGAGCGCCGGCGGCGATGTGGTGACGCCCGTTTATCCGATTCACGATGCGGCGCTGTTGCTGAATCCAGCGGTGGTGAAGGTGGCGCGGGCCGCGGATGGCCATGCGCTTTATTTTTCCCGTTCGGCGATTCCGCATCGCCGCGGCGTGCCGCCGGAGGAATGGCCGGCGCGCGGAACTTACTGGGGGCATTTGGGCGTGTACGGCTATGCCCGCGCCGTGCTGGAACAATATCCGTCCCTGCCCGAGAGCGCGCTGGAGGTCGCGGAATCGCTCGAGCAATTGCGTTTTCTGGAGGCGGGTCTGCGCATACAAACCGTGGAGACGGCGTATCACGCCGTGGCCATCGACACGCCGGCGGACTTGGAACGCGCCCGGACGTTGCTGGCCGCCAATCCCGCCGTTTAATTATGAAGAAGAATAAACAGCAGTCGAAAACCGACGCGCTGGCGACGGCCCGGGCGGTGCTCGAGGTCGAGCGCGCGGCGCTGGCCACGGCGGCGGCGCGGCTGGACGAAGGGTTTGGCGAGGTCGTGGAGTTGATTCGCCGGGCGCCCGGCAAAGTGGTGGTCACCGGCCTGGGCAAGTCCGGTTTGACCGCGCGGTCGCTCGCGGCGACGTTGTGCAGCCTCGGCACGCCCGCCGTATTTTTGCACGCCAGCGAAGCCGCCCATGGGGACCTCGGCGTGGTGGCCGCCGGCGATGTGGTGATTCTCGTTTCCAAGAGCGGCTCGACCCCGGAACTGGTGCGGCTCGCGCCGGTGTTGCGTTCGCTGAAAACAACTTTGATTGCGCTGGTGGGCAATCCGCGCTCGAAATTGGCGGCGGCGGCGGATGCGGTGCTCAACGCCGCGGTGACCCGCGAGGCCGACCCGCTCGGCCTGGCGCCGACCAGCAGCATCATCGTGACGCTCGCGCTCGGCCATGCGCTGGCGGCGGCGCTGGCGGCGGCGCGGGATTTTACGGCGGATGATTTTGCGCGGATGCATCCCTCCGGCCAGTTGGGGCGCAATCTTTTGCTGACGGTCGCCGACGTGATGCACGGGCTCGATGAAATCGCCGTGGCGAAGGGCGCGACGAGCTTGCGCGAAGTGGTGATGGCGATGACCCACCGTCCCCTCGGCGCCGCCTGCGTGGTGGACGCGCGGGGACTGCTGGAGGGGCTGGTGACGGATGGCGACATCCGCCGGGCCCTGCAAAAGCATGACGACATTCGCCGGTTGTCCGCGCGCGAAGTGATGACGCCCAAGCCCATCCACGTGCACCCGGAGTTGACGCTGGCCGCGGCGCTGCGGCTGATGGAGGAGCGCACGTCGCAAATTTCCGTGTTGCCGGTGGTCGCGGCCAATGGCCGCTGCCTCGGTTTGTTAAGGCTGCATGATATTTATCAACATTAAAAGCGAATGGCCTTGATGACCGCCACCGAGGAACGGGAGGCGACCCCGACGGTGCGGCGGCAGTTTCCAACCGCGCCGGGGGCGGACGTGCCGGCAAGCCGGCGCGAACGCGCGGTGGCCGGGCTGGCCGGCGCGGCGCTGGTGCTGCCGGCGTGGCTGCTGGGGGCCTGGCGGCCGTGGGCGTTGCTGGTGGCGGATGCGCTGGCGGCGGCGGCGTTTTTGACTATATTTGCGCCGGTGTTTGATTATCGCTCGTGGCCGCCCTCGGCGACGGCGCGCACGGCAATGGAGCGCCTGCTGCGCTTTCCTCTTTTCTGGCTGGGCCTGGCGATTGTGTTGTACGGCGCGACCGCGGCGCTGAACCCATGGCGGGCGCTGACGGCGAACGGGCGGGTGGGGTGGTACGAAACGCTTTCGTATATTCACTGGTTGCCGCATGCGCTGGTCACGCCCTTTTATGAGATGAATGCGTGGCGGGCGTTGCTGCAAATCGCCCCCGCGTGGCTCGTGGCCGGTGCGATTTGGGCGGGCGTGGGGCACGCGGGCACCCTCCGCTGGCTGATGGGCCTGGTGGCGGTGAATGGCGCGTTGCTCGGAATTTTCGGCCTGGCGGAGCAAATCAGCGGCACGCACGAAATGTTTTGGCTTTACGATCCGCATCCGATGTACGACGCCGCCACCTTTTTCGGGAGTTTTGTTTATGCCGGGCATGCGGCGGCGTGGCTGACGCTGGCGCTCGGCGCGGCGGCGGCGCGGCTGGACGCGGCGCTCCGCTCGACCGGCCGGTCCGTCGGGGAAAAACTGAACTGGCTGGCGCCGTTTTTACTGATTGCGATTGCGCTCGGGGAAGTGGTGCGGCCGGATTTTTGGGTGCTGGCCTGCGGCGGAATTTTGACGCTGTTGGCGGTGACGTGGATGCGGCGGTGGCTGCGGACAGGCCGGCGAGTGTGGGCATGGATGCTCGGCGGGCCGGCACTGGTGGTGGCGGGGGCGACGTTCCTCGGTTTGGTGCTGGGCGGGCTGTTTTGGCTGTCGGGAGGAAAAGCGGGCGCGGAGTTGAAAGTGGATCCACGCGACGCATCGCTGCCGGTGCGTTATGCCATCGCGCAAGTATCTGCGGGCATGATTACGGGCGAGCCGCTCTTCGGCTGGGGGCCGGGCAGTTACCGTTTCATCGCGCCGGAATATTTGAAAAAGAATTCGCTGTTCACCGATCCGCAGGATGCGACGGTTTTGCGCTTTGCGGTGAACCACGCGCACAATGATTGGGTGCAATTTGTGGCGGAGTGGGGCTTTGCCGGGGCGTCGCTCGCCGCCGCCGCGCTGGGCTGGTGCGGGTGGAAAGCCTGGGCCTGGCGCCGCGTGTTGCCGCCGGAGTCGTGGTTTGTTTTCGGCGCGGTGGGGATGGTCCTGCTCGGCGCGGTGGTGGATTTTCCGCTCTATAATCCAGCGGTGCTGGTGGTCGTGGGCGGATTGCTGGCGGCGACCTTGAAGCAGGGCGAATTGGCGGCACGTTCCGCGTAAGCAATTTCTCATGAAAAAAGTGGGCATTGTGGGTTTGGGCTACGTCGGCTTGCCGCTGGCGTTGCGCTTCGTGCGCGCAGGCGTGAGTGTGCTCGGGCTTGATATCGACGCGACGAAATGCACGCGGCTCAATGCGGGCGAGAGTTACATCAAGCACGTGCCCGGCACAGCGGTGCAGGAGGCGCGCGCGAGCGGCCGGCTCGAAGCCACCACGGATTTTGCGCGGGCGCGGGAAACGGAGGCGGTGTTGATTTGCGTGCCGACGCCGTTGAATGCGCAGCACGAGCCGGACATGTCGCACGTTTTTCGCACGGGCGAAAGCCTCGCGCCGCACGTGCAACGCGGCCAACTCATCGTGCTGGAGTCCACCACGTATCCGGGCACGACGGACACGGATTTGCGGAAAATTTTGGAGGACGGTTCGGGCCTGGTGGCAGGCCGCGATTTTCACCTGGCGTTCTCGCCCGAACGGGAAGACCCCGGCAATCCGGAATGCGATGCCGCGCGCGTGCCGAAAGTCGTCGGCGGCCTCACACCCGCGTGCCGGGACCGCGCCATAGCGTGCTATGCGCCGGTCACGACGCAGGTGATCCCCGTGTCGTCGTGCCGCGTGGCGGAGGCGGCCAAACTCCTGGAAAATATTTTTCGGGCGGTGAACATCGCCTTGGTCAATGAATTGAAAGTCGTGTACACGGCGATGGGGATCGATGTCTGGGAAGTCATCGCCGCCGCGAAGACGAAGCCGTTCGGCTTCATGCCCTTTTATCCGGGGCCGGGGCTCGGCGGGCATTGCATTCCCATCGATCCGCACTACCTGGCGTGGAAGGCGCGCGAGTACGGGCAGACGACGCGCTTTATCGAATTGGCGGCGGAGATAAACGAGGCGATGCCGGCGCGCGTGGTGGCGCAAGTGGCCGACGTGCTGAAGGCCGGCGGCAAGGCCTTGCGGGGCGCGCGGATTTTGCTGCTGGGTTTGGCTTACAAGCCGAACGTCGATGACGACCGCGAATCTCCCGCCTATGCCTTGATGCGCCTGCTCGAGGAGCAAGGCGCGCGCGTAAAGTATCACGACCCCCATGTGCCGGTCATCCGTCCGACGCGGGAACATCCGGAGTTTGCGGGGCGGCCGTCGTCTCCGCTGGTTCCCGACGGCCACGATCTGGCGCTGGTGGTGACCGCGCACGACGAGTACCGCCGGCACGATTTTTCCACTTGGACCATTCCCCTGATGGACACCCGCAATTGTGTGACGCTGCGGCCACCGCACTACCACCGCGCATGAGCAGTGAGAAAATGAAAGACCGGCAAGGGCGGGCGAGCATGGCCTCCTCGATCGAGCGCACGGTGACGCTCCTGGCGGGGCTTTGGGCGGTGCTGTTGCCGTGGCTCATTGGCGGGCGGCTGTGGTGGGTGCAGGCGCTGGGTGCCGGGATTGGTTTGCTGGCGCTGATGGTGGCGATGGCGTCCCGGGCCAACCGGCACGCCCTGGTCCGTTTCCCTGTATTTTGGCTGGGATTGATATTTTTAATTTACATCGCGGTGCAGGCCTTGAACCCCTGGCTGGCGGCCAATCCAGTAAAACCCGGCGCGGGAGTCTGGCGGTTGGACGACGTGGCCCATGTGCTGTGGCTGCCGCGCGGGGTGCAGGCGGATTTTGGGGAGATGAACGCCTGGCGCGATTTGATCAACTGGGCGGGTCCGTGGCTGCTGGTGTGCGCGTGGTGGACGGCTGTGCGCCGGCGGCGCGCGGCCTGGTGGCTATGGGGGCTGACGCTGTTTGATGGTGTACTCATCACCGTGCAGAGCGTCGTCAATATCTACCGCCCGAATAACAAGATTCTGTGGTTTTATGTGGAGCAAGGCGTCAATGACCGGGACCCGCATACCTGGGGCGCGCCGTACAACCACTTCCTGAGCGGCTTTGTGTCGAACAATCCGGCCGCGGCGTACCTGTGTCTCACGCTGGCGGCGGGACTCGCGCTGGCCTTGCGGGTGCAGGCGCGGGCGCGGGAAGACGGTCGCGACACCGGTTTTGGGTGGGTGGTGCTGGTCGGTTGCGTGGTGGTGCTCGCGGGCATCGTGATTTCTGGAAGCAGGGGCGGCTTGGTGCTGGGCGCGGGCATTTTTGCGGTGGGGGCGCTGGCCCTGTTGCGCGGCGTCTGGCGCGAGGGCGGATTTTCCTTCGGACGGGCATTGCCCGCGGCGCTTTTGCTTTTGCTGGTGGCGGTGGGGGGCGCCTGTCTATTTTCCGCCGTCAAACCCCAGGCGGTGGTCCGCCTGCTGGACACCTTGCCGGAATTGCAAACCGACACGCGCCGGCAGTTATGGCAGGTGACGGTGAAAATGATTCAAGAGCAACCCTGGCTCGGGTATGGCGCGGGCAGCTATCGTTACATTTCGCCCGGATTTTTTTTCCGCGAAAAAATGTTCGTGGATGACAACGCGCTCGGCGGAGTGGGCCAGCGGGCCAATTACGCGCACAGTGACTGGTTGCAGTTCCCCATGGAATACGGGCTGCTGGGCGCGAGCCTGCTGCTCGGAATGCTGGCATATTTCCTGGTCAAAATCCTGACCCTCAGCCGCTGGTTGGGCGCGCCGGCCGAACTCGCGCTGGTGGGCGCCGTCGGAACCCTGGTGCATGCGCTGTTTGATTTTCCACTGCATAATGAGGCGGTGCTGACGTTGTGGGCGGTCTTGTTGATTTCGGCCTGCAAGGTCGGTGAATTGAACCGCCTGCGGGGCGATGTCCCTTGAGCCATGGCACCCGTTTTTCTCCTCACCCTGGACACGGAAGGCGACAACCTGTGGGCGCGGCCCCGGGGCGTCACCACGAGCAATGCGGAATTTTTGCCCCGCTTTCAAGCGCTTGCGGAAAAATTCGGCTGGCGGCCCACCTGGCTCGTGAATTGGGAAATGACGCACGCGCCGCGGTGCGTCGAGTTTTTGCGGGACGCCCTGGTGCGCGGCACGGCGGAAGTCGGTTTGCATTTGCACGCGTGGGACACGCCGCCGTTAACGCCGCTGACGGAGGACGACTCGTTGCACCATCCGTTTCTAATTGAATATCCGGTGGACATCATGCGGGAAAAAATTGCGCGATTGGCGGGGAAACTTGAGGAGACTTTTCAGCGACCGCTGCACAGTCATCGCGCGGGCCGCTGGGCGTTTGACGGCCGGTATGCGCGCCTGTTGCGCGAGCGGGGAGTGCTGGCCGACTGTTCGGTTTGCCCCGGCGTCGATTGGAGCACCACCAAGGGCGACCCGGCGGGCGCGGGCGGCTCCGATTACCGCCAGGCGCCCACGACGCCTTACCGGTTGAGCGAGGCCGATGTCACAAGGGCGGCGGAAGTTTCGGAGGCCAACACCCTTTTAGAAGTGCCGATGACCACCGGGGCGGTGCAGAAGGCGTGGTGGCGGCGGGCCGCCGCCGTTTTTTCGCCCCGCCATTATTGGCTGAGGCCCAATGGCAACAACCTCCGCGCGATGCTCAATCTGGTCGACGAGGCGGTGGCGACGGGCCGCGAACACCTCATGTTCATGCTGCACTCCTCGGAATTGATGCCCGGCGGCAGCCCGACGTTTCGCGACGCGGACGCCATCGAGCGCCTCTACGAAGACCTGGCCGCCTTGTTCGCGCGCGCCGCGCACCACGGCTGTCCGGCGTCCACGCTCGGGGAGTTCACGCGGGCCAGAAGTGCTCCGGCTGGGGCGGCTTCCGTTAATTAACCATGTCACATTATTATACAGTCATCATGGCGGGCGGGCGGGGGGAGCGTTTCTGGCCGATGAGCCGGCAGGCGAAACCCAAGCATTTGCTGCCGATTGTCGGGGACCGCCCGATGGTGGCCCAAACCGTGGCGCGGTTGGGCCAGGTGGTGCCGCCCTCTCAGATTTTTATTTTGACTAACCGCGAGCACGCGGCGGCGGTGCAAGCCGCCTGCCCGGAGGTTCCTGCGGCGCAAATCGTGGGCGAGCCGATGGGCCGCGACACGGCGGCGGTGGGCGCGCTCGCCGCGCTCCTGGTGCGCCGCCGGGATCCGCAAGGCGTGCTGGCGTTGTTGCCCGCGGATGCTTCGATCCACGACGCCGCCGGATTTCAGGGGGTGTTGCACGCGGCGTTTGCAGCCGCGGCGGCCAGCGACGCCATTATCACCATCGGGGTGAAACCTTCGCATCCGGCGACCGGCTACGGCTATTTGCGGCGGGGACCGTTGCTCGGCCAAAGCGAGGGCCGGCCCTGGTATCGCGTGGAAAAATTTGTGGAAAAGCCGGACGCGGCCACCGCCGAGCGTTATCTGGCGGAGGGCGTTTATTTGTGGAATGCGGGGATGTTCGTCGTCCGCGCGGCAGTGCTGGAAGCGGCGGTGCGGACGCAGGCGCCGGCGCTGGCGGCGGGCATGGACAAAATCGCGGTGGCCTTGGAACGGGGCGAACCTCTGGCAAAATGCCTGGCGGAAATTTATCCGACGCTGCCGCGCATTTCGCTCGACTACGCCGTGATGGAAAAGGCACCCAACGTGGCGACTTTCGAGGCCGCCTTTGACTGGGACGATGTCGGCGAATGGCCGGCGCTGGCGCGGCATTTGCCCACCGATGCGCAAGGCAACACGACGCGCGGCGACGTGGTCGTGCACGCGGGCCGCGGCAATGTCGTGCTCGGCGAGCCCGGTCATCTTGTGGCGGTGCTCGGCGCGGATGACCTCGTGGTCGTGCACACGGCCGACGCCACCCTCGTGTGTCCCAAAAACCGGGCGCAGGATTTGAAAAAGCTCTTGCAGGAAGTCGCCGCCAAACCGGGCGGCCAGCGTTGGTTATAATCGCGAAATTTTTGGGCGAATTTTTATGGCAACCTATTTAGTCACCGGAGTGGCCGGCTTCATTGCGGCGCGCACAGCAGAGCTGCTGCTGGCCGCCGGGCACCACGTGGTGGGCGTGGATAATCTCAATGATTATTATGACGTACGCTTGAAGGACCACCGGCTGGGCCGGCTGCTGGGCCGGGCGAACTGGCGCGCGGGCGCGGAGTCGAACCACTCGCGCCATGCGGACGCCGGGCGGCAGGGCACGCCCGATGGGCGGTTCGTCTTTGAGCCGGTGGACGTGGAGGATTTGCGGAGCCTGGAGCGCTTGTTTGCGGAGTTTAAATTCGCGGCGGTATTCAACCTGGCGGCGCGGGCGGGCGTGCGTTACAGCCTGGAAAATCCGCATATTTATCTGACGACCAACGCGCACGGGACGCTGAACCTGCTCGAGTGCCAGCGGAAATTCGGCGTGCGCAAACAAGTGCTGGCCTCGACCTCATCGTTGTACGCCGGGTGCGCGCTGCCGTTCCGCGAGGACGCGCCGGTCAACATGCCGCTGTCGCCGTATGCGGCCTCCAAAAAAGCGGCGGAGGCCATGGCGTACAGTTATACGAAAATGCACGGCCTCGATGTGACGGTGGCGCGGTATTTTACGGTGTTTGGCCCGTCGGGCCGGCCGGACATGAGCATCTTCCGTTTCATCCAGTGGATAACTGCGGGCCGGCCGTTGCAGGTCACCGGCGACGGCACGCAGGGGCGCGATTTCACTTATGTGGACGACATTGCGCGCGGCACCATTCTGGCCGCGCAGCCGGTCGGTTATGAAATCATCAACCTCGGCGGCGGGCGTCCGCCGTGTTCGTTGCGTGAAACCATCGCCGCGCTCGAGACGGAGATGGGCCGCAAGGCGCAAATCGTCGAACAACCCAAGGCGGCGGCGGACATTGAGGCGAGCCAGGCGGACGTGGCCAAGGCGGAACGCCTGCTCGGGTGGAAGCCCGAAGTTTCCTTTGCCGAAGGCTTGCGGCGGACCGTCCGCTGGCACCACGAGAACCAGGAATGGCTCCGCGAGGTCCGGCTCTAATTATTAACTCCAATCATTTCATGAAAGTCCCCTTACTCGATTTGCCCGCGCAGTACGCCACCATCAAGGCGGAGCTGGACCAGGCCGTGGCTGAAGTCGTCGCCACGCAACAATTCATCATGGGCCCGTCGGTGCAGGGGTGCGAGCAGGCGCTGGCCAAGTATTGCCGCTGCACGCACGCGCTCGGCGTTTCCTCCGGCACGGATGCGTTGCTGCTCGCCTTGATGGCGGAGGGCATCGGCGCGGGCGACGAGGTCATCACCAGCCCGTACACTTTTTTCGCAACCGGCGGGAGCATCGCGCGCCTGGGCGCGAAGCCGGTGTTTGTGGACATTGATCCCGTGACCTTCAATTTAAACGTCGCGCGAGTGGAAGCGAAAATCACGCCGCGCACAAAGGCCATCATGCCCGTGCATCTTTACGGGCAGATGGCGGATATGAAGGCCGTGCTCGTACTGGCGAAAAAACACCACTTGTGTGTGATTGAGGACGCCGCCCAGGCAATTGGCGCCGAGGATCAGGCGGGCCGCGCGGGGGCGCTCGGTGACTACGGCTGCTTCTCCTTTTTCCCCACGAAAAACCTCGGCGGTTTTGGTGACGGCGGCCTGGTGACCACCCAAAATGACGAGCGCGCCGAAAAGCTGGCCATCCTGCGCGTCCATGGCATGAAGCCCAAGTATTACCACCAGGCCATTGGCGGAAATTTCCGGCTGGATTCACTGCAAGCGGCGGTGCTGACGGTGAAGTTGAAATATCTGGATGGCTGGACGGCGGCCCGGCAGGCCAATGCGAAACGCTATGACCAACTCTTTGCGCAGGCGGGATTGGCCGGAGCGGAAAAGGTCGTCCTCCCCCGCGCGGGCGCGGGCCGGCATGTGTTCAATCAATACATCATCCGGACCCCGCGCCGGGACGAATTGCACATGTGGCTGAAGGAGCACGACGTGGCCACGGAAATTTATTATCCAGTGCCGCTGCATTTGCAGGAATGTTTTCGGTATCTCGGCCACCAGGCCGGCGATTTTCCAGAAAGCGAGAAAGCCGCGAAGGAAACGCTCGCGCTGCCGATTTATCCAGAATTGTCGGCCGCGCAGGCCGCGCGGGTGGTCGAAGTCATCGGGGATTTTTACCGGCGGTAAATTTATCGGCGGGGGGACGGGCGCTTATTCAACATGAGTCGCACCAAAAAAGCCTTGCACGGCACGCTGGCCAGCTTCGTGCAATATGCGCTGCAAGTGCTGTTGCAGTTTTTGCTCGCGCCGATGGTGCTGCAGCACGCCGGGCAGAATGCCTGGGGCGCTTATGCGGTGATTATTCAGGCCATCACCTACCTGGGCTTTCTGGATTTGGGCTTCAACATGGCGCTGGATCGCTATTTGGCGAATGCCAGCGGCCTCGACGACCACCACAAGCGTTTTAATCTGCTGCTGACCACGGGGCGTTCTTTCCTGCTTGGCACCAACCTTATCTGGGCATTTTGCGCGACCTTGCTGGCCCTCAACATTGGCCGGCTCTTGAGCCTGCATCCGGAGGTCGGGGCCGACGCGGTAGTCATGACGGATGCCGAAATCGGCGTATTTATGCTCGCGCTGTGGGCGGCGGTGCGCACGCCCATCGTGCTGGCCGGCGCCACGCTGATTGCGCTGCAGGAACTGGCTGCTTACAATATCATCTGCACCGTGGCTAATTTTATCCGGCTCGGGGGGGCACTCCTCTTGGTCTCGGAGGGTTATGGGCTGGTGGGATTGATGGGCGGTCATTTGTCGGCCGAGGTGTTTGAGAAATTGGTGTGCTACGCCTATTTGCGCCGCAAGCATCCCGAAGTGCGGCCCTGGTGGGGCATACCGGACCGGGCAGTCTTCATGGAGATGCTAAAATTTGGCAGCCACGCCATGGTGATCAACGTTGGCATGCGGCTGATGTTTTACAGCGACAATCTGGTGGTAGGCGTCGTCATTTCGGCGGCGGCGGCGAGCATCTATTATTCGACTCTGATGCCGGCGCAACAGGCCTGGAGCACGCTGTGCCGGATGATTTCGAATTCCCTGCCGGCAGTGAATGAACTCTATGGACGGTCGGCTTTTGCGCAATTGCGGACCGTATTTCTAAAAATCCATCGTTACAACTTGCTCTTGGCCATACCGCTGGCGGCAGGCATCGAGTTGCTCAACCATGACGTTTTGCGAATTTGGCTCAAGGATCATGCCGAACAGCAATATGGGGGCGAGTTGATGACCTTGAGCTTGGCTGTCATTGCGGTGATGATCACCGCGGGATCGGTCAATTTTATCTTTGTCATGGCGACTGGAAGGATTCGGCAAATCTCCTATCTTTATTTGCTGGTGGGTGGCATCAAGTTGGTCCTCTCGATTGTAGTCGCAAAATGGCTGGGGCTCAGGGGCTTGTTTGGTCTCGGGGGCCTGGGGGCGGTAACTGCGATGACCGCGCTGGCTACTGCAGTTACATTTATAAATATGCAGATCCAGGCGCAACGGGAATTGGGATTGACGTGGGGAGAGTTTCTACGGGAAAGCGTGTGGCCGGCGATGGGCAGGACCATCGTAGGCCTGCCAGTACTGTGGTTTTTGGTGTATCGATGGCCGCCGACGACACTTTTTGAATTGGCCTGGACAATAGCCAGTTATGCCGCAATTCAAGGCGGAATCAGTTTTTGGGCGCTGGAGGCACAGGATCGTCAATTAATCATCCAACAAGCGGGGCAGGTATTGCACTGGCCACGCAAAGCGGCTTGAAAGCCAACTTCTGCCGGTACGGAGTGCCGTCTTTCGGCCCCTGGTGGCCACGGTCAAATTTTTATGCGAAATCCCTATCATCTCCTGATTTCCGCTTGGAAAGGACTATTGGGGCATGGATCGACCTGTCCTTCGTGTGGAGGGACAGGTGGCGCCGTGGTGGACCGTAAATATAGGGTGACGGCCTTGCGGCGTTGCAGTGGCTGTTAATTGGCCTATCGGACGCCCACCACCACAGTGGCGGAGAAAATAAAATATTTCAGTCCCTGTACATGGACGGTTCCACGACGGAGATGCCGACTCGGGAAATATTGGCTGAATTCAAGCAAGCGGGATTTTGGGGCGCCAAGCTCAGCTCCAGCTGCCAAGGGGCGGTATGGCAAGCCTTGGGCGGCCGGCCGGACTCGCGTCTTTTTGACATTAGTTGCTCGCCGGGCTGCGGAAGTTATCCAGTGCAGCAAGCCGGAGATGAAGTGGATCCCTTTGAAATATCGGCGCCGCACGCCGCTTATGCACGCCCCCAGCTGGGGGTGAAGGTTATTCAAAGCGAGGCGATGCTGGACAACCATTACGACTTTGTTTTCTCATCCCCTGTCCTGGAGCATGTCTCTGCGGTAGCGGATGCGCTTGAAACCGGTTTGCGTGGTCTGCGTCCAAGAGGTCTTTTCATCGCCTTTACCCCGAATGGTTCGAACGAGTATCGGCAGGCCGTTCCGCAGAATGGGCATCCAAGGGTGACTTTGGGCACGCGCAACTCTTGGACCGTCCCTGGATGGAGGCACGTCCTGTGCCTGCGCTGTTTGCCTGTGGTTCCCCGTTCGAGCCCGATGTTATGCAGGCGTGGGATAAGCGTAGTCGCAAGTTGGCCGGAATGAATGGCTTTGCATGGCTGGTAATTATTCGCCAGTGACCAAAATTTGAAGATTTTTATCGATTATGGTCGGACCACTCGTGTCTTGGATGATGGCCTGGCGAAGGCCTGCTAAATGAGGCCCAGCTCGGTGCATACTCTCATCAACCTATGAAAATCGCCATTGCGTCCCTGGGTCGCTTCCATGTGCTTGATCTAGCCCGGGAATTGCATGCCCTGGGGCATAGCGTCGTATTTTATTCAGAAGTCCCAACGCGCAGGGTGCAAAAATTCGGCTTTCCGGCGCAAAATACCCGTTGCCTGCTGCTTTATGTCTTGCCGCTGGCGTGCTGGTTTAGACGAGGGCCGGCGCTTTTTCGGAAAAGGGTCAGTGATTGGCTGACATTGATGATGGATTGGGTCATCGCTTGGAAACTGGAACGCTGTGATGTGTTTATCGGGATGTCCGGCTTGTGCTTGAAAAGCGCGCAGCGAGCACGGGAGAAATATGGGGCCTGGATATTTATTGAACGGGGTAGTACGCATATCTTGCGGCAAAAGGAAATTTTGGACCAATTACGGCAATTGGGAATGCCGGGGGAAGGCGTATCGTCCTTTGATCTGCAGCGTGAATTGGCCAGCTATGAATTGGCGGATGTCATCACGATTCCGTCTTTGCATGTGGAGGAGAGTTTCCAACCTTACGGGCATTTGCGGGAGAAATTGTTTCGGAATCCATACGGGGCTGACTTGACCTGTTTTAGCGCCACCACGACTCCGGACTGGCAGCAGCCCACACTGCTCTTTGTGGGCCAATGGGGTTTCCGCAAGGGGTGCGATTTGCTCGAACCGATCATGGAAAAATTACCCGGCGTGCGCCTGATGCATGTGGGTGGGCTGGGGGACTACCCGTGGCCGAAAGCGGGCAACTTTGAACATTGCCCAGCGGTTAATGAATGGGAGCTGCCCAAGTATTATGCCCAAGCTCACGTTTTTGTGCTGGCTTCACGTGAAGAAGGTTTTGCCAAAGTTTTATTGCAGGCGGCTGCGTGTGGTTTGCCGATTGTCTGCACCGACCAGACTGGGGGACGGGATTTGCAGCAAATGGTGGGAGCGGCCAATTTCGTGAAAGTTGTGGCATGTGACGACGTCGACGCCTTTGCCGCGGCGGTCCGGCAGGCGTTGGATTATGCACGCGCGCATCCCGGCCTGCGCTCCCTGCCTGACGCAGTTCGGGAGCAGGTCTCGTGGCGAAGTTACGGCCAAAGGTATTCCGCCAAGCTGGCGGAGGTCGGAAGAACCGGCTAGACCGTGAGTCGAAAATAGGCTTTGCGGAAAAACACGGACGCTGATTGCACCTCGAGCAGATTTGGCCATGAACAGAACTTTTCTAACTAAAACCTTGGGCTCGCTCGCCGGCCTGATTCAGGGCGATACCCTGACCCGTGACCGCTGGTTGTGGCTGAAGCGGCGGCTGCCGGTGACGGCGAATGGCGAAAAGCTGCTCGACGTCGGCTGCGGCTCGGGCGCGTTTACGATTTGCGCCGCGCAACGCGGTTACGCCGGCACCGGGCTGAGTTGGGACGAGGCGAATATGAATATTGCGCTCGAACGCGCGAAAATTTGCGGGGTGGCCAACGTCAAATTTCAAATCTGCGATGTGCGCCAATTGGACCAGCAAAAGGCTTTAGTCGGGGCCTTTGACGTGGCCATCTGCTGCGAAAACATCGAACATATCATCGATGACCGCAGATTGATACGAGCCATTGACGGCTGTCTGAAGCCGGGTGGACGCTTGTTTCTGACGACGCCCAATTATTACTATCGGGCCATGACGAAGGAGGACAACGGGCCCTTCCTTCTTCGCGAAGATGGCGGGCATGTGCGCCGGGGCTATACTGAGGCGCAGATACGGGAATTGTTCGCCGGCACAAATCTGGAGGTCGAGCAGATTTCCTATTGCAGCGGCTTCGCGAGCCAGAAGCTGACCGCCGTGCTGCGGCAATTCCGCGGCGGGTCCTATCTGGCCGGTTGGCTGCTGACGTTGCCGTTTCGCTTTTTGGTACCGCCCTTTGACTGGGTGTTTCACCGCCTGTATGATTACCCGCAATTCAGCATTTGCGTCGAAGTTTACAAGCGGCGTTTTTAAATTATGAGTCAGCCAATGCCAGTTTGCGATCGGCAGTGCGGGAGGGTCCGGGCATGAAGCTCGGAATTTTTGCCACGCATCCGATTCAATACCAGGCGCCGCTGTGGCGGAATTTAGCCACACGGCCCGGAGTGGATTTAACCGTGTATTATTTCAGCGACCAGAGTTTGCGCGGCGGCCAGGATGCCGGCTTCGGCCGGGGGGTAACGTGGGATGTCCCCCTGCTGGCCGGTTATCGCAGCGTGTTTTTGCGCCGCGATGCGGATTTGGCCCGGCCGTGGACGATAAAAATCCCGCGTGTGTCCACGTGGTTGGCCAACGCGGACCTGGAAAAAATTTTACTCGGTGGCTACATCCACGCGTTCGAGCGGCAACTGGCCGGAGCGGCGCATTCCCAGGGGGTGAAGGTCGTCATGCGCGCCGAATTTTCCGAGGAACCCAGGCGGTCGTGGTGGAAAGCAGCCCTCCGCAACGCTTATCTGCGCTGGCTCTACCCGAAGGTGGATGCCTTCGCCGTGATTGGCGAGCAGGCGCGGCAGCATCTGCGCAAGTTCGGGGTGGCCGAATCGCGCATGGCCGCCTCACCTTACAATGTGGACACGGAATTGTTTGAAGCCCAAAAGCAGCGTTGGACGCGGGCCACTGCGCGCCAGCAGTTGGGCTATGCCGAGAGCGATTTTGTCGTGCTTTTTTCGGGAAAATTCATCCCGCGCAAAGACCCGCTGTTGCTTTTGCGTGCGCTCGGGCAGTTGGCCCACCGGCCGCAGTTGAGATTGCTTTGGGTGGGTGATGGGCCACTGAGAGAAGAGATTTTGCGCGAGGGCGAGCGACTGCTTCCGCAGCGCGTCAAGGATGCGGGCTTCGTCAATCAAAGCCAACTAGGCCTGTATTACCGGGCGGCGGATGTCTTGGTGTTGCCCTCGTGGCATGAGACCTGGGGTTTGGTGGTCAATGAAGCGATGCAATTTGGTTTGCCGGCGCTGGTGACGGATCGCGTCGGTTGCCGGGACGATTTGGTCCAGGCCGGGTTGACGGGCTGGGTTTTTCCCGCCGGCGATGCGGCAGCCCTCGCCGGCTTGATTGACCGAATGGCGGGCGATCCGGCTGGCACGCGCGCCATGGGCGAAAACGCGGAGAAATTGGCCGGGAAGTTTACGGTGCAAGCAGCCTCCGACGGCATTTTGCAGGCATTGCATCTCGCTGGTTAGTTGGGACGCACCAAACCCATTCTCCCCATGAACGACTTGCCCAAACCACCACCCCGCGGTTATCGTGAGCGAATATATGCGCAATACGTGACGCAGTTTCAACGGCGTTCACTCGAATTTGATCGGGCGGGAGCGGGCCGTCAGCAACTGGCGTATGCCCATTATTTTCGGGGCTGGCTGCCGGCGCAAAAGGACGCGGCCATCGTGGATCTCGCCTGCGGAAACGGCTGGCTCCTGTATTTTTTCAAGCAGCAGGGTTATGGCAATCTGCACGGGGTGGACATCAGCCCGGAGCAGGTGAAGGTCGCGCGCCAGGTGGCGCCTTCGGTCGAACAGGGCAGCCTGTTTGAGTACCTCGGCGGGGTGCCGGCGCGGTTTGATTTAATCACCGCCATTGATATTATCGAACATTTGCAAAAGGACGAGGTGCTGGCGTTTCTGGATGCCTGTTGCCGGGCGCTCCGGCCCGGCGGCCGGTTGATTTTGCAAATGCCGAATGCGGACAGCCCGATGGGTCTCGGCACCCGTTACGGAGATTTCACCCATGAAGTGATGTTTAACAGCCACTCACTGGCCGGGGTGCTGGCCGTTTGCGGTTTCGTTTCGTTCGCGGCCCGCGAGGGCGGGGCGGTGCCGGGCAGCGGCGTCAAATCGGCCGTGCGCCGCCTGCTTTGGCAAATGATTCGGCAACTGATCCAGGCCTGGCATTTTATAGAAATGGGCAATTCTGGCAGCGGCATTTTTACGCGCGTGTTTGTCGCCACGGCGGTCAAACCTGCTGCTCCCTTGACCCCATCCTCCCCATGAGAAAACTAATTCTGGAAATCGCCTATAAAATCGAGACGCTTGCTTCGCGGGTGCAGGGTATAGCTGCGCAAGTTCCGCAGTGGAACGGCGAGTACCAACTCGTCGCCAAACGGGGACCCGCGATTCGCCATGCCATTGACGGCGGCGCCAACCTCGGGGAGTGGACCGCGCATTTGCTCAGCCATGCGCCGAAAGCTCGCGTGCTCCTGGCCGAACCCCATCCCGAGAACGCCAAGCATCTGCGCCAGAAATTTGCCGGTTACGGAGAACAGGTGGCCGTGCATCAGGTGGCCCTCGCGGCCGGGCCGGGCCGGATTTACTTCAACGCGGAGGCGGAGGTGGGCACAGGCGCCGGCATGACGACGACCGATCCAGCGGCGGGGCGCTGGGAAGTCGAGACCATTGGTCTTTCCGCGCTGGCAGAAAATTTTGGGTCAGATGTGGAAATTGATTTTGTCAAACTGGACATCGAGGGCGATGAAATGGCCGCATTGAACGGCGCCCGCGCTTTGTTCAAGTCCGGACGCCTGGGAATAGTCCAGTTGGAGTACAATGGCACCTGGATTGACCGGCGGGCGTCCATGCAGGATCTTTTCCAGTTTGCCCACGAGGCCAACTATCAAGTGCTCCAGCTCACGCCGCTCGGCCCCATGCTGCTGCCGCATTATGGCCTTGGATTGGATGATTTTCGCCTGCGCAATTTGTTGTTGGTTCGGCCGAATCTGGTCGCCGCCTTGGCGCCCTTTCCAGCGGCGGGAATGGCCCGCGTCGAAGCCTCGAGAAAGTGACGGCCCAGGGCGGTGGCCTCATGCAGCAACGGGCTTCACCATGAAGATTCTTTTCGCCGGAGACCTCAGCTCCTATGGTCGCACGCCCCAGCGCTTGCGTGCGCTCCAATCCCTCGGCCACGAGGTGAAGGCGGTTTCTTATGTGACCGGTGAACACCGGCCGAGTGTGGATCGCGAATCATTGCTGGACCGGGTGCGGTGGAAACTGCGGTTGCCCCCCGATCCGGCGGGGGCGAATCAAGCACTGCGCGCCGCGGGCCGCGCGGAAAAGTATGACGTGGTTTGGATTGAAAAGGGGAACACCGTTCGCCCGGCCACGCTCCGCGCCCTGCGCGCGTCACTGCCGCGCGCGAAAATTGTCGCCTGTTCCGAGGACGACATGTACGCGGTGCACAACCGCACGCTTTGGTTCACCCGGTGCATTCCCCTTTACGACGTCATCTTTACCACGAAGGTATATAATCTCGAGGAGTTGAAAACCCTCGGTGCGCGTGCCACCGCCTTGTTTATTGATGCCTTTGCTCCTGAAGTGCACCGACCGCTAACACTCACCGCCGACGAGCGCGCGAGATTCGCCTGCGAGGTCGGGTTTATTGGCACGTTTGAGGAAGACCGCGCCCGGCAGATGCTTTTCCTCGCCGAAAAGGGCATCACGGTGACGGTCTGGGGCAATGGCTGGGGTGATTGGCAAAAGCGGCACGGTAATTTGGTGGTCAAGAACTTGCCGCTGTTTGGCGACGATTTCGCGCGGGCCATCAATGCCACGAAAATCAACCTGGGCTTCTTGCGGAAACGCAACCGGGACCAGACGACCAGCCGGAGCGTGGAAATCCCCGCCTGCGGGGCCTTCTTGCTGGCCGAGCGCACTCCGCGCCATGAGGACCTTTTCCGGGAGGGCCAGGAAGCGGAGTTTTTTGGCAGCTTGGAAGAACTGTTGGTGAAAGTGAGGAAATTTTTGGCCGATCCGGCCGCCCGGGAAAAAATAGCCGCCGCCGGCCGCGCCCGGTGCCTCGCGAGCGGCTATGATCACGCCAGCCAATTGCGGCAAATGCTCAACACTTTGGAATCCCATGTTTGAATCAGGTCTTCTATCCACGCCACGCGACCGCGTTCCCAGCGGGCGCGGCCGCCTTGGCCTGGGGCTATGGACTTGCGCTCGGCGCGCAGGCGTGGCAGCATAAATTCGACATTTTGGGGCGGATGGATTAGGTCCTATGGCTTTACTCTTAATTGGAATTGGGTTGGTCGGCATCGTGGCGGGGCTCTTTTGGCCCCCCGGAACGGCGGCGTTGATGCTCTTGTCTGGCGGCTGCGCTTTTTTTAACTGCGGGTTGAACGGATTCTTATGGAAATGGGATCGCCGCTACATGGCCTATAAGTTTTTCGTCGTCTTCAATATTTTGCAGCCCGTCTTCTTCTTTGCCCTTTTGCTTTTCTTTGGGTCGGAGGTGGACAATTTGTTTGCCGCCACTGATTTATGGTTGAATGGGGTGGGCACCTTGTTGGTCAGCTTTTCCCTTTTGCCGGTCCTTGGGGTTCTGCTTGCCGGGTTTCTGGAGTATCGAGAACGGCAGGCCGGGGATTCGGGCATTGACTTTGTTGGCCACCGATTGCGCCGCGGGTGGTCCTTTTTTATCGTGCCGAAAATGGGTCCGGCCATGCATGCGCTGCTGATCATTTCGGCGGTGATTAATTTGATTACTTGGGTGTCTGATCCGTTGAATCGACTGCTGGGCCTGCCTGATCTAAACATCGTCAGTGTGCTCTTGCACGCCCTAGCCCGTGCTCTCGTGCTGATGCCGCTGGTCGCAGGGTTGTATTGGAACCGTAATCGGTTGGTGCAAATCATTTGGCTGGTGCAATTGGCGGTGGGCTTATTTTTGGCGGTGATTACGGGCCAGCGCAGTGTGGGGTTTTTCTCGGTCGCCTACTATGGTTTGGGCGTGATTTTGCAACAGCCCACGTTGAAACGGCGTTTGGCGACGGCAAGTTTTGGGGTTGTTTGCGGCCTGGTGCTCGTGCTGCTGGGCGGATTTGTGCAAAATATGCGGGGTGAATTTGGGCGGACGGGTGACCTCCAGGCGGTAAAAATTGGCGAAATTATGAGAAATCTCGATATGCTGATGGAGCAGAGCAAAAACCGGAGCGCCCTGGGCATGGAAGCTGGGCCGACGGACGCACTTTGGAACGGCTTGACGCGGTTAATTGACTGGACCCAGGTGTTGGTGCCAAACATGACGCCGGCGATGGTGCCCTATCGTGGTTATGACGATTTTGGCGACGAGCTAATGTCCATGACGGCTTTTCCCGGCCTGGGTATTAATCGCTCGTGGGTCTATGACAACTCCATGTTGCCTCGCCCCTACGGGTTCAATACTAACACCGACATTGATGAAAAGGGCAATTATGTCGCGATGTTTCAAGTGCCGTTCGGGACGCTGGCGGATAGCTGGTCGCGCGGCGGAATGTTCTCGGCCATTTTCCAGATGCTCTTTGCATGCGTCTTTTTGTGTTTGGTGGAGCGGTTATTGATGAGATGGTTTCTGCCGAATAATTCGGAAATTTTTGTGTTGGGCCGGATGATCATCATCGGGATGGCCGTGGGCACACTGCCAGCGACGCAATTGATTCCCTCGATCCGCAACACCTTTGTTTCTCTGGGCTACTCGCTCCCGGTCGTATGGCTTTTGACTTATTGGTTATCGGGTCACGTCGGCGGGCCGCCCCCGCCACCGGGTCACAGGTCTCCGATCCGACCCGGCCGGCCTGTGCGTTCAAATTAGTTTTCATCACCCGGGCTGGTATTTCGCGGCCCATCGTCGGCGGACGGAGGACGCCAAGACTTCATGCAAGTGGTTCATTTTCAGCGCCGGCCCCTGGCGCATTTCTTCAGCCTCGAACGGGCGTTTGCGACGGTGCGTAATCACTTTCCGGCGGAGGTGGAATGCCGTGTGGCGATTTCGCGATTTCCCAGCTCGGGATTTTTTAAGCGGATCTATAACATCGTCGAGGCCTGGACGCGCCAGGGCGAAGTCAACCACGTCACCGGCGATGTGCATTTTCTCGATCTTTTCATGCGCAAGCGGCGGACTTTATTGACGGTGCTTGACTGCGTGATGTTGACGCGCCTGCGCGGCTGGCGCTGGTGGGTGATGTGGTTTTTCTGGTATTGGCTGCCCGTTCGGCGGGCGGCGCTCATCTCGGTAATTTCCGCCGCCACCCGTGACGATCTGCTGCGGCAGGTGCGGTGCGATCCGGCGAAAGTGCGGGTGGTGCCGGTGCCGGTCGCGGAGGGTTTGGGTGCGCGGCCCAAGGCTTTTGCGACCGAATCACCGCTCATCTTGCAAGTGGGCACGACTGAAAATAAAAATCTGGAGCGCGTGGCGGCGGCGTTGGAATCCTTACCCTGCCGGTTGCGGATTGTCGGGCCGCTTTCCGAGGCCCAGCAGGCTGCCTTGCGCCGGCACGGTATAGATTTCTCTTCCGCGACGGGCTTAAACGACGAGGAATTAGCCGCCGAATATGAGCATTGCGACTTGGTGATTTTTGCGTCGACGTTCGAGGGCTTTGGTCTCCCCATCATTGAAGCGCAAACCGTGGGCCGTCCGGTGGTGACCAGCAATTTCGGGCCCATGGACGATGTGGCGGGTGACGGTGCCTGTCTCGTGGACCCGTTTGCGCCGTCCAGCATTCGGACGGGCGTGCAAAAGGTCATCGCCGACGAATCTTACCGCCGCGAATTGGTCCGACGCGGTTACGAAAACGCGCAGCGCTTTCAGCCGGCCGCCGTGGCGGCGCAGTATGTCGAACTCTATAAAGAATTGCTGGCCAAGGCCTGAGAAACGGCCTCGACCGGCCCGGGCCCAAAGCAGCCTATTTGACTCATGATTATTCTTGGCCTCAACGCCCACCATGCGGACTCTTCCGCCGCCATTTTTCGGGACGGCATTTTGGTGGCCGCCACCGAGGAGGAGCGCTTCCGGCGCATCAAGCATTGGGCGGGGTTTCCCAGCGAGGCGGTCAAGTTTTGCCTGCGCGAGGCCGGCGTGTCCCTCGCCGAAGTGGATCACATTGCCATCGGTCGTGATCCGCGCGCCAAGCTGCTGCAAAAACTCCGCTTTCTGCTTACCAATCCGCAATTCGGCTTCCGCGCGCTCTCGGCCCGGCTGGAAAATCGCGGGAAAATTGTGTCGCTGCCCGAGCAATTGGCGGCGGTGGACGGCACCCCGGCTGCAGCCTTGGCGGGGAAAATGCACAACATCGAACACCACCGCAGCCATTTGGCCACGGCGTTTTTCGCGTCGCCCTTTGAAGAGGCGGCGGTGCTCTCCGTCGACGGCTCAGGCGATTTCACCTCGACGATGATTGCCGTCGGCCGGGGCCATCGCCTCGAAGTGCTGGATTCAGTCGATTTCCCGGTGTCGTGGGGCACGATCTATTCCGGCTTCACGCAGTTTCTGGGCTTTCCGCATTATGGCGATGAATACAAAGTCATGGGGTTGTCGTCTTATGGCGAGCCTCGGTACGTCGAGCAAGTGCGGCAACTCCTTCGCCTGAAAGACAACGGCCTGTTTGGTTGGGATAGCCGCTATTTTCGGCGGGCGAAGCGCGGGGTCATTGCCTACGAAAACCATGTGCCCGTGGTGCCGCCGATTTTTGGTCCCTACTTGGAGCAGCAGTTTGGCCCGCCGCGGCGCGCGGGGGAGGAGCTTACCCAAAAGCACAAGGATTTGGCCGCCTCGGTGCAGCGCGTCACCGAGGAATTGTTTACCCACATTCTGAGGCATTTGCAGCGCCGCACGGGTTTGAAAAACGTCTGCGTGGCCGGCGGAGTAGCACAAAATTCTGTGGCGAATGGAAAAATCATCGGGAGCACGGGTTTTGAAAAGCTTTACATTCCCTCGGCCAGCCACGACGCGGGAATTTCCATGGGCTCGGCTAGCTATCTTTATCATCATGTTCTGGGTCGCCCGCGCACGGCCCCGGTTTATTCGGCCTACACCGGGGCGCAATTTACGATGGGGCAAATCGAGGCCTTTCTCCAGGAGCGCGGCATGACGTATCGCCGCTACGACGACGCCGGCTTGTACGAGGTGGTGACGGATACCCTAATCGCCAAGGGCGTGGTTGGCTGGTTCACCGGTCGGGCCGAATTTGGCCCGCGGGCCTTGGGCGGGCGTTCCGTGCTGGCCGACCCGCGCAATCCCGATGCCAAGGAGCTTTTGAACGCCAAGATCAAGCGGCGCGAAAGTTTTCGCCCCTTTGCCCCCTCCATTCTCCACGAATATGTGGCGGAATATTTTGAAAAGGTCGAGGACGTGCCCTTTATGGAAAAGGTGTTTCCGATCCGCCCGGAAAAGCGGCCCTTGATTCCGGCGGTCACGCATGTGGACGGCACGGGTCGCCTGCAAACGGTGAGGAAGGAGATTTCGCCGCGGTATTATGCGCTCATCGAGCGCTTCCGGCAAAAGACCGGCATCCCCATCCTGCTGAACACCTCCTTCAACGAGAATGAGCCCATCGTGAATTCGCCGGCCGAGGCGCTCGATTGTTTTCTCCGCACGAATATGGATTTGCTGGTGTTGGAGAATTTTGTGTTGGCCCGCTAACGCGGACATCCCCGCGAATTTGTTTTCAGTTAACTGTCATGAACTCACTCATCCGCCGGCTTACCCGGTTTAGCCACGATTCGCCCCTCGGCGCGCTGGCGCGGGCGCCGTTGCGTTTATTGCCGAAAACTCATGTGGCCACCGTGCGCTCCGGGCTGAATCAAGGCGCCCAATGGGTGGTGGGCTCCAGTACCCATGGCTGCTGGCTGGGCACCTACGAACAGGACAAACAGGAACTCGTGGCAAAAATTGTGCGCGCAGGCATGGTGGCCTGGGACGTGGGCGCGAACGCCGGTTACTACACCCTGGCCTTTTCCCGCCTCGCGGGAAATGCCGGCCGGGTGTTTGCTTTTGAGCCCTTTGCCGGCAATGTTCATTATCTACTCCGCCATATTGAACTCAACGGCCGGGCCAATGTCACCGTGGTGCAGGCCGCGTTGGACCGTCAATCCGGTCTGGCGGGATTTCAAATTGGCGCCGGGGGCGAGCTGGGGCATCTCACGGATAAGGACTCGTCCTACGTGGTTCCCACGCTGGCGCCGGACGATTTCATCGGCCGTCGGCCCGCGGCGATGCCCGATTTGATCAAGATTGATGTCGAGGGCGCGGAATCGGCCGTGCTGCAAGGGGCTGCGCAATTGTTATCTGGGCGCGGGCCTGAGATTTTGCTCGCCCTGCATGGCGGCGAGCAAAAACAGAAATGCTTCCAAATCCTGGTTGCGCACCGCTACCAGGTATTTGACCTCGCGGGCCATGAACTTATGGCGGAAAATTTTGCCGCCGATGAGATTTACGCCACCCGGAGACCTTCGTGAACCGCCGAGTGGAAATGACGCCGGGGAAGTCTAGCCAGGGACGTAATAATTAAAATGACTTAAATGCGCCGACGGATGGCGCAACGGGGCTTTGACAGTAGCGCGGGAATAGGGCGACCAAACCATTTTTCAATTTGTGAACTCGAACGCAATTCGGCTGGGCATCGTCATTCCGCTGGCCAACGAGGAAGCCACGATCATCCCCTTGCTCGAGCGGCTCGCGCCACAATTGGGCGCGCAGGACCGTGTGTTTTGCGTCCTGGATCAAATGTGCAATGACCGGACCCGGGCTTTGATTCAGGAATATCACGACCAAAAGGACCCGCGGTTTCAGGTGGTGTGGGCGCCGGAGAATCGTTCGGTCGTGGACGCCTATTTTCGGGGTTACCGCGAGGCCTATGCGCAGGGCGCTACCTGGATTTTGGAAATGGATGGCGGGCTGAGCCATTTACCCGAGCAGATTCCCCAGTTTATCCAGGGCATGGAGGAGCACTTTGATTACGTGGGCGGCAGTCGTTTCATGCCGGGCGGGGCTCATCGCGGCCCCCTTAACCGCCGCTTGATCAGTTGGGATGGCACGGTCCTGGCGCGGGTGCTTTTGCGCGCGCCGATGACGGACATGACGAGCGGGTTCGAATGCTTCACCCGCTCCGCCATGCGGGAAATTTTGGAGAAGGGTGTGCGCAGCCGCGCCAATTTTTTCCAAACGGAAATTCGCTACCTTATGTGTCGCCGTCGGTGGAAAGAAGTGCCCATCCTGTATTCCAACGACCGGGTGAGCGTGGGGCGCAGCAGCATCCGTGAGACCTTTCGCATTTTATTCACCTTGTTTTGGGAACGCCTAAAAACCCCATGAGCCGCGATAAAACTTTTGCCGTCATCACCTCGATTCAAGCGCCGACGCCCAGCGTGAAAGGGTTGTGCGACCGCTTGCGCCCACACTCCATTCCGTTGTTGGTCGTGGGCGATAAAAAGGGGCCTTTTGCTTACGACCTTGAGGGAGCAGAATTTTTTACGTTGGCGCAACAGGCCGGCCTTCCGTTCTGCTTGGCCTCATTGTTGCCCGCGGGCCACTACGCCCGCAAAAACCTCGGCTACCTCGTCGCCATGGCCCGCGGCGCGCGGTGCATTTACGAGACGGATGATGACAATGCGCCCAACCAGGCTTGGTAGGTGCGCCGGGAAACCGTGGAAGTCCGCCGGGCCACCGCCGCCGGCTGGTCTAATGCCTATCGCCTTTATTCGGAGGAGAATATTTGGCCGCGCGGCCTGCCATTGGACAAGGTGCGCGCACCTTTGCCCGACGCTGGTTTGGCCAACCTGCCGGCTGCCACCGTTTGCGCCCCGGTTTAACAAGAGCTGGCCAATGGTTCGCCCGCCGTTGATGCTGTCTGGCGGCTGGCCCTGGATAAAAATTTCACCTTCAACCCCGGACCGGATGTATTGCTGCCGCGCGGCGCCTGGTGTCCGTTTAACAGCCAGGCCACCTGGTGGTGGGCCCAGGCGTTTCCCCTACTTTATCTTCCCAGCTTTTGCTCCTTCCGCATGACGGATATCTGGCGCAGTTTTATTGCCCAGCGCTGTCTGTGGGAATTTGCCGATGGCGTGGTTTTTCACGCGGCGGAAGTGGACCAGGAGCGCAACGCGCACGACCTGATGCGCGACTTTTCCGAGGAGATTCCCGGATATATGAATAACACCCGGATCGCCGCGCTGCTCGACAAACTGCCCTTGCGTCCCGGCATCGCCGCGGTGCGGGAGAATTTTGCACGCTGCTACGACGAACTCATCCAGGCTGGAATTTTCCCCACGCAGGAAAAGCCGCTGGTGGACGCGTGGCTGAAAGATATTGGGCAGATGCCGTCGATAGGTTGAACTCCGCGACTTTGCGCGCGGCGTAGTGAAGGGAAATTCGCCGTCACCGGCCATGCGCAAACCTCCTAGTTTTCCCCTGTGAAATCCGCCGCTATTTTTAAGGAACCTGGAAAAGCGGAAGCCGCGGTCAGCCCGCGAAACCTGCAGGTCGCCGTGCACATGGTGCCATCCTCCGGGGGGATGGCCAAGGCCGTGCGCGATTTTCAGCGGGCTTTGGATGCGCCGGTGGTTTCGTTTACCAGTGAAAAATATTTGCGGGCTGAAGGCAGTGCGGTGCCGGGGGCCGTGCATGTGCCGGTGCCGGACACGTTACTGGGGCAAAAATTTTCCTGGGTGGCCGCGGCGGCCCGCGCCGAAGCGGATGCGCTCGCCAAGTCGGCGGACTTGCTCACTTGCCACATGCTTTATCGGTATCACACCCATTGGGTGAGCGGCTGGGCGGCGCGCCGGCATCTGCCTTACTGGGTGGTGCCACATGGCAGCCTGGATCCCTACACCTACACCTACCGCACGACGCAGAAAAAATTATGGATGGGGGCCTTTGGGCGGAATTTTCTGGCCCGCGCGGCGGCGGTGATTTTTTCCACCGAACAGGAACGGCGCAAAGCAGCCCTCCACTATGACGGCCCCAACGTGCGCGTCATCCACTGGCCGGTGGATCCACTCGAGCTCGCGGGCGCGGAAACGGCGCGGGCGAATTTGCGCGCGCGCTTAGGCTTAACTGAGCAAAGCCGCTTGCTCTTGTACCTCGGTCGCTTGCACGAAAAAAAACGTCCACTGGAAACGGTGGCCGCGGTGGCCGCCTCCGGCAGCGCCAACGTGCACCTGGCCGTGCTCGGCGGCGACGAAACGATTTCCGCCGCCACGGTGCGGGCGGCGGGCGAACGTTTTGGCTTGGGCGCGCGATTGCACGTGCCGGGCCCGGTTTACGGCGCGGAAAAGGAGGCCTGGCTGCATGCGTGCGATGGTTTTATATCGCTCTCGCGGCAGGAAAATTTCGGCTATAGCGCGGCGGAGGCATTGTCCGCCGGCCGGCCGGTCATTCTCTCACCCGGCAATGATCTCGCGGGAGATTTGGCCCCATTGCACTGCGGCTGGTTTTTGCAGGATGACCTGCCCGCGACCGCCGCAGCGGCCATCCGCGAATGGGCCGCGACTCCGGCGGCCGACCTGCGCGAACGCGGTGCGCGCGGGCTGGATTTCGTCCGGCGTGAGCTGAGTTTCGCCCGCTTTGCCGAAAAACTCCGCGGACTCGAGGCGGAAACCCTCGCCCGCCCGCGCGCCTAGCGAGGCTCCCACGCATGGCCGCAAAATTTCTTTTGGCCAACCAAAGTTTTGGACCATACTTTCTCGCACTGGCGGAACGATTGGCCGCGCGCGGCCATGAGGTCATCACACTCAGCGGGGAAGATGTGCCGCTGACAGGCTCCGCCATCAGGCACGTGCGCGGGCCGTCCTACCGTCGAGAGTCGCTGCGCGCGCGCGCGCAATCCTGGGGAAAATTTCTGTGGTTTGCCGCGCGAGAATTGCCGCGCTGGGGTGGAGGTGCGACCGTCCTCACCACCTCCAACCCCCCTTTGCTGCCACACGTCTGCGCCCGCGTTTTACGTGGACGCGCGAAACAGGTGGCGTGGATCTTTGACCTTTATCCCGCGGCTTTGGCGGGGAATCCGAAAGTGGCGTCGCTGCCCTTACTCGCGCCTTTGTGGCGGTGGGGTAATCGGCGGGCCTACCGCCAGTGTGCGGCGGTGGCCACCCTGGGGGCGGAAATGGCCGCCATGTTGGCCAAAGATACAGGCAATCACGCTCCCTTGGTGCGGCCTTTGTGGCATACGTTGGGCGGGGCGCAACCTCTGGCGCGGCTCGACCATCCCTGGCGGCGCGAAATGGAAATCGGTGAACGTCTCGTCGTATTCTATGCGGGTAATCTCGGCGTGAGTCACGATCTCGACATTCTGGTCCGGGCGGCGGCGTTGCTGAAGGCAGAGGATCAAGTACGCTTCGTGGTGATGGGCGAGGGGCCCAAGCGGGAAGAGCTGCGGGAGCAAGTGCGCACCGCAGGCGTGGAAAAACTTTTTCACTTTCTGCCCCGGCAAACGGAGGAACTCTTGCCGCTGGCGTTGAACCTCGGGGATTTGGCGGTGGTGTCCATCAAGCCCGGCCTCGAGCGGGTAATGATGCCCAGCAAGACTTACAACAACTTGGCGGCCGGTTCCGCCATTTTGGCCGTGGCCCGTGAGCCCAGTGATCTGACCCATGTGGTCCGGCAGGAGAAATGCGGCCTCGTGGTGGAGCCGGGCGATGCCGCCGGTTTGGCCGCCACTGTGCGCCAAATCGCCGAAGATCCGACCGCACTGCTCGCTCTGCGCGAGCGGGCCCGCCGCGTCGCCGTGGAAAAATTTTCTCCTTCTATACAATGCGAAGAAATGACAAAATTACTGGAAACCGTCGCTGGCTCGTCTTAGCGACGCTCGCGCTGGCGGCGTGGGCCGGCCCCGGTGTCGCGGTCCGTGCCGCGGAACCGGCGCCGGCGCAACTCCCCATCGTGGCCGGGAGCGGGGTGGTGTTGCCCGTGTTTATTCCCGCATCAGCCAGTGAGCCGGAAAAGGCGGCAGCGGCGGAATGGATCCGGGTGTTGGAGAAAATGTGCGGCGCCGCGCCCGTCCTTAAAGAGGAAGCGCCCGGCAGTGCGGGCAGCGCCTTGACGCCGGGGATTTATCTTGGCCGCACGGCCCCGGGCCGCGCCTCGCTGGCTGCGAACCCCTTGGCTGGGCCAGATGATTTTCTGCTCGCGGTGGACGGCCAGGCCGTGATCCTGGCCGGGGCCACGCCGGAGGCGACGTATTTTGCCGTCTGCCGTTTTCTGCAGAAATTTGGCGGCGTGAACTGGTATTATCCCGGCGCCGAGGGTGAAATCATCCCGGCGCGAAAGACCTGGAGCGTGCCCCTAGGCTGGTGGAAGGAAGTACCTGCCTATATTTCGCGGGAATTTTTCGGGCTGGCCACGGAGGAGGAAAACCAATGGGCACGGCACAATCTGCTTGCGGGACATTTTGCGTTTTCGCACAACCTGGCCAACGTTTTCGATCCGCAGCTTTTTGCGGAACATCCCGACTTTTTCCCCTGGCGCGATGGGGCGCGGTTGCGTCCCGCAGGGCCGACGGATACTTTTTGGCAGCCTGATTTATCCAGCCCCGCCGTGGCGGCCTACGCCGCCGGGCAGGCTCGCAAATTTTTTGCCAATACCCCTTCAGCCACGAGTTTCTCGCTCGGCCTCAACGACAACGTGGCGTTCGATGAAGGCCCCGCGACAAAGGCGCTGACGGAGCCGCGGCGCTGGTTTCGCGGCCGGCCCGATTACTCCGACCTGGTTTTCACTTTCATGAATCGCGTGGCGGACGATTTGGGTCCGCAGCCACCGGGAAAATACCTCGGCTGCCTCGCGTATTTTTGGTGTGAAAACACACCGACGTTTCCCGTGCGCGCCGACGTTCTGCCGTACTTGACGAATGACCGCTCCTTTTACACCGACGCGGCATGGGCGCGCGAAGATCTTGATTTAATCCGGCGCTGGCATGCGGCGGGGCCGGAAATTATGGGTATTTACGATTATTATTATGGCCGGCCATTTGCGGCGCCGCGGATTTTCACCACGGCGATGGTGGATTCGCTGCGGGAGGATTACGCCGCCGGGGCGCGGGCGTTCGTGGCGGAACTTTATCCGCAATGGGAGTACGACGCGATGAAGGCCTGGCTGGCGGCGCAACTGCTGTGGAATCCGCAAGCCGATGCCGGGGCGCTCGAGGAGCAATTTTATCGCGATTTGTACGGCGCCGCCGCAGGGGAAGTGCGCCAATTTTTTGAGGAAGCCGAAGCGGCCTGGCGCGAACAGCCCGGCGCGCCGCAGTGGTTGAAGGGATACAAGGACCCTTACGCGGCCACGATTTATTCGGATGCGCGGGTGCACGCGATGTCCGGCGCCCTCGCTCGCGGCCTGGCGCGCGATCTCGGTTCCAGCGCCCGCTCGCGCCTCGGGCGTCTGGTGGCAGCGTGGGCCGATTCCGTGCAAACGATCGCGAAGGCGAAGGCGGAAGCGTCGCTCGCCCGCAATCCGGCAGCCACCGCGGTCCAAGTTCACGCCGGTTTATCCGCCTTGTCGGTGGCGGGCTGGAGCGGCGCGGGGACGGGCTTCCTGTTGCGCGCGGCGCAGTGGGCGCAAACGCATGAACATGCCGCGTGGCTCGATAAAACCACGCATGCGCGTGACCCCTTTGACGACAGTCCCGGCATGTACACGGGCGAAACGCTCTTCAATCCGTTTGGACCAAACCTCCTGCAAAATGGAGATTTGCGAGGAGCGAGCGGCGAGCCGGCTTTGCCCGACTGGACTTTTACCTGGCGACCGGCCCAGCATTTCAAATTTACGAGGCTGGAGGGCGGGGGGCTGCGCCTCGAAAATTCGGATTGGGCGGTGTTGTGGCAGGATGTGCCCGTGGACGCGGAGAAAGTTTACGAGGCCAGTTTTCAATGGCGCGGGCGCGTCACCTTCGGCGCACGCGTCTCCTGGGCGGTGGCCTATTTCGATGCGGACGGCAAGCAGCTTTCGGCCCCGTGGCAGGCTTCCGCCGCGCCCGGTAATCAGGCGACGTGGCTGCTGGACGGCGCGGCGTCGTTCGCACCCGCGGGGACGGCGAAAATGCGCCTGCTGCTCTACGCCCGCAAACAACCGCCGGGTGATTGGGTCGAATTTTCAGCGGTGCAAGTGCGTCTCGTAAAGCCGACCGTCGTTTTACAACCGCCCACGATTGTACGGGTACCCGGCGGCGGCTCGCATCCCACCAGCTTCATTTTCAAAATTAGTCCATGAGTTTTTATCGTAATGCCACCAAACGCGGTTTCGACCTGGCCCTAACCCTGGTGACGGCGCCGCTATGGCTACCGCTGCTGGGAATTCTGGCGGTGCTGGTGCGGTTTAAGCTGGGGGCGCCGGTGTTTTTCCGCCAACGGCGCCCCGGCCGCGAGGGACGCATTTTCGAACTGATAAAATTCCGCACCATGACCGACCGGCGCGATGCCGTGGGTAATTTGTTGCCGGACAGTGAACGCTTGCCGGCCTTTGGCCGCACCTTGCGCTCGCTGTCGTTGGATGAATTGCCCGAGCTGGTGAATGTCCTGCGCGGTGAAATGAGCCTGGTGGGTCCCCGCCCGCTCTTGATCCAATACCTGCCGCGCTACTCACCGGAGCAGATGCGCCGCCACGCGGTAAGGCCGGGTCTGACGGGTTGGGCGCAAATCAAGGGTCGCAACGCGCTCACCTGGGAGGAGAAATTTCGCCTCGACGTGTGGTATGTGGAGAATGTGAGTTTCCCGCTGGATTTGCGCATTCTCGCGGAAACTTTGGGAAAAGTGCTGGGGCGCCACGGCGTCTCGGCGGCGGGGGAGGCGACGATGCCGGAATTCATGGGCAGCCCGCCGGAAAAGCCTTAGATTAACGGCGGCTCTGGCGCTGGCCGGCCACCCGTTTTACGTACACATTCTTGACGCCCTCGGGCCCGTGCTCCTTACTGCTAAAACGATGGACGCGAAAGTCAACGAACTGATTGCAGGCACGGTGCGCGATTTGCTGGCCGAGCAGGGCAAACCGGTGCCCGCCGATCTGGGGCCCGACTTTCCGCTCTACGGCGGCGCGGGCGGGATGGACAGCATGGCGCTCGTCACCCTCGTGGCCGAATTGGAAATGCGTCTGCAGGACCAGCTCGGAAAATCGGTCGTGCTCGCCGACGAGCGGGCCATGAGCCGCCATCGCTCGCCCTTTCGCACGCTCGGCGCGCTGGGCGATTATGTGCAAAGTTTGCTCGATGAAGCCAAGGCGTAAACGACCATGAGCGGCGTAATGATCATCACCGGGACGCGCAAAGGCATCGGCCTGGCGCTAGCCCGGCATTATCTATCCCAGGGCTGGACGGTGGCCGGGTGCAGCCGCGGCGCGAGTGAGTTGGCGCACGAGCGCTACGCGCATTTTGAGTTGGATGTCGCCGACGAGGCGAAAGTCGTCGCCATGGTGCGTGAAGTTTCCCGCCGATTCGGCCGGCTCGACGCCTTGGTGAACAACGCGGGCATCGCCTCGATGAACCATTTTTTGCTGACGCCGTTGCGCACGGCCCACGAAATCTTTTCCACGAACTTTTTCGGCTCGTTTCTCTTCTGCCGCGAAGCGGGCAAAATCATGTCGCGCGCCAAGGCGGGCCGCATCGTCAACTTCACCACGGTAGCCACGCCCCTGCGCCTCGAAGGCGAGGCCATGTACGCTGCCAGCAAAGCCGCCATCGAGAGCATGACGGAAATTCTCGCGCGCGAATTGGGGCCCTTCGGCATCACGGTCAACGCGCTCGGCCCCACGCCGGTGCCGACGGATTTGATCAAGTCCGTGCCGAAGGAAAAAATGGCGGCGTTGCTCGCGCGCCAGTCCATCAATCGTTTCGGCACAGTGGAGGACATCATCAACGTGATCGATTTTTTCCTGGCCGCATCGAGTAATTTTATCACCGGCCAGACCTTGTACCTCGGGGGCGTGAATGGTTGAGGCAGCGCAGGCGGACGTGGAGAAACTGCTGGCGCAATGGTCGGCTTGGGGCCGGCGGACCGCCTTGCTGGCGGGGGCGGAGAGCGTCAGCTACGCCGAACTGGCGGAGGAAACGCGGAAGCGGGCCGCGCAGTTGGCCGCGCAGATCAAAGCCGGGACCGTGGTCGCGTTGACGGGGGATTTTTCGCGCGGGAATGTGGCGACACTTTTTGCCCTGGCCCTGCGCAAGGCGGTGATCGTGCCGATTGCGAATCCGGCGTCGGCGGACTTGGCCGAACGCCTGCGGGTTTCCGCCGCGCAATTTGTGGTGGAGGGTGGGGCGGCCAAACTCGTGCTCCAGCCCGGGCCCGGCGGCGAACCGCCGCCTTTGGTGCTGGAGATGCGCGCAGCCGGCCAGGCTGGTTTGATTTTGTTTAGCAGCGGGAGCACGGGGCAGCCCAAGGCGATGCTGCACGATTTCGACCGGCTGCTCGCGGGGTATCCCCTGCGGGCCGCGCGGGATTTGCGCCTGCTGCTGTTTTTATTGTTCGACCACATCGGCGGGATGGATTGCCTGCTGCGCGGAATCACTTCGGGCACCACGTTTGTCATCGTTTCGGACCGGCGGCCCGATGAAGTTTCGGCGGCGATTGCGCTGCATGAGGTGGAGGTGCTGCCCGCATCGCCGACGTTTTTGAATTTGCTGCTGCTGGCCGAATGCCACCTGCGCTTCGATTTGCGTTCGCTGAAAACCATCGGCTTTGGCGCGGAGCCGATGCCGGAGGCCTTGCTCGCGCGCCTGAAGGCGGCGTTTCCCCAGGTGCTTTTTCAGCAGAAATTTGGCACTTCGGAAACCAACGCGATTCGCGTGCGCAATCGCGCCGACGGCAGCCTGTTCATGGCCATCGACGATCCCGGCGTGGAGTGGAAAGTCGTGGACGGGGAATTGTGGCTGCGCAGCCGGGCGCGCATCGTGGGCTATTTGAATGCAGGCATGGCACGTTTTACTGAAGACGGCTGGTTTCGCACCGGCGATTTGGTGGAGGAAGACGGCGCCGGATATTTTCGCGTGGCCGGCCGGTTGCAGGAAATGATCAACGTCGGCGGCGAAAAGGTTTTGCCGACGGAAGTGGAAGGCGTGCTCATGGCCCATCCGGCCGTGCGCGCCTGCGTGGTGCGCGGCGAGCCGCACCCCCTGACGGGCCAGCAGGTACGCGCCGAAATCATGGCCGATCCGGCCGCCGCCGCCGACCCCGCCAAGTTGCGCAGTGTGTTGCGCCAGCATTGCCGGGAGCGGCTGGCCGCGTATAAAGTGCCTTCCCGCATCGTGCTCGTGGACCAGCTTGATGCCGGAGAGCGTTTTAAACTGCGCCGTTTGCCCCAACCCTCCACCGCCACTCCTTCCCCCGATGCCTGAAGTTTGCCTGCGTCATGCGAGTGTCCTCGGCTTGTCCACCGTGGTGGGGCCGGAGTGCCGCCGCCTGGACGACGAACTGGATGCGTACGGGGGCAACCGCGCGCAACTCGACCGCATCAAGCGCACCATCGGCTTGAACGAACGGTGGGTCGCGCCGCCGGGCGTGACCGCGCTGGACCTCGGCGCGCAGGCGGCAGCGCAGCTTTTGGCGGAACTGGGTATCGAGGCCACGAAAGTCGACGGGTTGATTTTTGTCACGCAAACGCCGGATTTTTCGCAGCCGTGCAACGCGGCGTTGCTGCAAGCGCGGCTCAAAATGACCTCGGCGGTCGCGGCGTTTGACGTGAACCTGGGCTGCTCGGGATTTGTTTACGGTCTTTATCTGGCGTCGTTAATGGTCGAGAGCGGCGGCTGCCAGCGCGTATTACTCGTGGTGGCCGACACCGTCAGCCAATTGGTCCACCCGCGCGATCGGTCGGTGGCACCGCTATTTGGCGATGCGGCCAGCGCGGCGCTGGTAGAGCGAACGGAAACGGAAAAACCGGCCTGGTACGCGTTGCACACGGACGGCCGCGGCGCGCAGGCTATCATGGTGCCCGCCGGGGGCGCGCGCGAACCCATCCCGCCGGCCGCGCAGGCCGAACAGACGGATGCGGAGGGCAATGTCCGCACGCGCGCGAATTTGCACATGAACGGTGCGGAAGTTTTCACGTTTTCGATTCGCGAGGAACCGCCGGCCATCGAAGCCATTTTGCGGCTGGCCGGCTGGGCCGTTGCCGACGTCGATGCGTTTCTTTTTCATCAAGCCAACCGCTACATCATTCACAATATCGCCAAGCGGCTGAAGTTGCCGCTCGACCGGGTGCCCGCGGATATTGTCGAGCGTTACGGCAATCAAAGCGGGGCCTCAATTCCCTCGACCGCCTGTGTGGCGCTAGGGGAACGGTTGCAGTCCGGGCCATTGCGGCTGGTCCTGGCAGGCTTTGGCGTGGGCTTGTCGTGGGCCACGGCGTGCGTCACCTGGGGTCCGCTGCGCGCGTGTTCGCTGCGGCATTTTGGGAAATAGCCTTGTCAGAAAAATCGCCGCAAATATCCTCTGCTCATGGACACCGCCGCTTTTTTGCGCCAATTCGAAAATGCCATTGAAGGCCTGACGCCTGGCTCGATGCGGCCTGAAACCGTGCTCCGCGAGTTGCCGCAATGGGATTCGCTCGCGCTGTTGAACATCCTGGCGATGGTGGACATGGAATATGGCGTGCAAGTGAGCGGCCTGGAAATCCAGGCCTGCCGCACGCTCCAGGATTTGGCGGACCTGGTCGGTCGCAAACGCGGCTAGGCGTGGGGACCAATTCGAATTTCCATAAATCATGGCCACCTTTTCTGTCACCGGTGTTCGTTTGGCCGGGGTTTCCGCCACGGTTCCGCGCGCGGTGGTGGAGACGAGTGAGTTCGCCGACCTGCGTCCCGAGGAGCGGGAAAAATTCGTGAAACTTACGGGCGTGCAGCGGCGGCGGCGCGCGAGCGCGGAGATGTGCACCTCAGACATGTGCTTTCACGCGGCGGAGTCGCTGTTGCGGGAACTGGCGTGGAGTCCCGGCGATGTTTCCCTCCTCGTGTTCGTGTCGCAGTCCAACGACTACGTGATGCCGGCGACGAGCCTCTTGCTGCAAAACCGCCTGGGCTTGCCGAAATCCGCGATAGCCTTCGATGTCGGGCTGGGATGCTCCGGCTATGTTTACGGTCTGGCCATCGCGACGCAAATGCTCGCGGGCTTGGGCGGAGGCAAAGCGTTGCTCCTGGCCGGGGAAACTCCGAGCAAAATGACAAACCCGCGCGACCGCAGCACCGCGCCTCTGTTCGGCGATGCGGGCACGGCCACGGCGCTCGAGGTCGACAAGGCGGCCCCGCCGATACATTTCGATCTGGGTAGCGATGGCGGGGGCGGCGAGGCCATCATCGTGCGGGAAGGCTCCTACCGCCACCCCGTGACGGCCGCCACCCTGGAGCCGAAAACTTACGATGGCGGCGTCGTGCGTTGCGGCAACCAACTGGCGTTGGATGGCCCGGCCATTTTCAATTTTTCCGTGCAGGTAACCCCCGGCACCGTCGCCGCCGCGCTCCGGCAGGCCGGTTGCGCGCCGGAAGCCGTGGACTGGTTCGTGTTTCATCAGGCGAACCGGCTGATGAACGAGCAAATCCGCAAGAAATTGAAAATCCCCGAGGCCAAGTACCCCTATTCCTTGGGCGACTTTGGCAATACCAGCTCCGCGGCGATTCCCCTCACGATGGTCACGGCCTGCCGCGACGATTTGCGGTCTCAGGCCCGTCGGCTGGTCCTGTGCGGTTTTGGCGTCGGCCTTTCGTGGGGTACGGCGGTCCTTGAAACCCGCGCACTCGCAGTGCCCCTGCTCGGCGAAATATGAACAATCCCTTTTCCTTGGCGGGCAAAACCGTGCTGGTCACCGGCGCGTCCTCGGGCATTGGCCAAGCCGTGGCGGTGCTGGCGGCGCAACTCGGGGCCCGTCTGATTGTGTCGGGGCGCGACGAGGCGCGCTTGCAGGGAACGTTGCAGCAACTTGGGGGCGAGGGCCATCGGGCGGTGCCGGCGGATCTGGCCCAGCTTGAAACGCTTGGTGCGTTCGTGAAATCACTCGAGGCGCTGGATGGTTTCGTCAGCAGCGCCGGGGTCAACCAATGGCGTACCTTCCGGTTTTTGGATCCGGCGTACCTGCGCAAACTCACGACGATCAATTATGAGGCACCGTTGCTGCTGACGAATGAATTGGCGAAACAGCGCAAATTGAATCCGGGCGCCTCGCTCGTCTACATCGCCTCGGTGGCGGCTTCTGTGGCGACTCCGGGCAACGCCGCTTACGCGGGCGCGAAAGCGGCGTTGATTGCGGCGGCTCGCATCGCCGCAGTGGAATTCGCCAAGCAACGCATCCGCGCCAATTGCATCTCGCCCGGGGTGGTGAAAACGCCCATGGCCGAGCAGATGCTGGCGACGCTGAGTCCGGAACTGCGGGCCGCGGACGAAAAACTTTATCCGCTCGGATACGGCGAGCCGGCGGATGTCGCGGCGGCGTCGGCGTACTTGCTTTCGCCGGTCGCGCGCTGGGTGACGGGCATAAACCTGACCGTGGACGGCGGCTTCACCTGTGTCTGAGCGATTCGTTCTTAAAGGAGGAGGCGTTTCGCGGGCACGCCGATAACGGTGGTGGCGGGCGCAACGGAGGAAATACACGCGCTGGCTGCCCCGATGACGGCAAATGCACCGACCTTGACTTTTGGCAGCACGGTCGCGTGCGAGCCGAGGAACACGCCCTCCGCGAGGGCGGTCCAGCCGTTGATTTCCGCGTGGCCGCACAGGGTGCAGCCATCGCCAATGGTGGCATCATGCCCTACAGTGGCATTTCCGCCAATCGAGACGAAGTCTCCGATCGTCGCATAAGGAGCGATAATGGCGCCGGGAAAAACGAAGATTCCGGCGCCGAGTTTCGCGCGATAGCCAAGGATGGCGGAGGGATGGATATAATTGGCGAATTTCGCGCCGCGCTCGAGCATCCTCCGCGCCAGGCGCAATTTGGTTTTGGGGTCGCCGAGGCCGGGCAGGAACACATCGTGCGAGCCCGGCCGGTAATCTGCGGTGGAGCCCAATACGCCGACGGGCAGATTTTTGCCTTGGAGGGCATCCGCATCGTCGTCGAGAAAACCGGCGAGGTCGTAGTCCGGGTCGGGATTTTGCGTGACGTAGCCAAAAATCTCGCGTCCGAGGCCGCCGGCCCCAATAATGATTAAGCGTTTTTTCATGGGAAAATATAAAGTTTAATCAGGCTGGAGCCAGTTCATTGAGGAGGCGCACGTAATCGGTCTGAAAACGGAAGACCCGCAGCTCGTCATCGCTCAGGATGCCCGGGCCGCGAGTTTGCGCCGCTCCGAGGTGGACGAACTCGACGACCGCCTTGTCCTCGAGGAAGACTTTGCGATTGAAGGCCACCACACCGTCGTACAGCGCCTGGCTGATGGTCTGGCTGACGCCCTTTAATTCTTCCTTAAGCTGCGTGCCGAAGACGTAGCTGGTGAAGCGCGTGAGGCCGGGACTGAGCGGAGCGATAGTCTGAATGGCGAAAGAGGTGCCAAACGTGGTGGCAAGCGTGAGATTGGGAAAGACCAGCCAGTGCCGGTAGCCGGAAATTTGGAACGGCCGGTGTTGGAACACCTGGTTCACCCGCGCGGATTTTTGGGTGAATTCCTCGCCGAGCTCGGCCAGCCACGCCGTGTGCAGTCCTTCGGTTTTCAGCTCGATGCTGCGGAACTTGAGCCGCTCAAAAGTTTCCGCGTGCACATGGGCCACATGGTAGCCCTCCAGGGTATTCTCGACCACGATTTTCCAATTCGCGGCGATATCCATCGTATTCTCGTCGAGGAGTGGGCCGAAGGCCGAGGTCATGGCCGCGAGGGGGGCATAGGCGTCCCCGAGAAATTCAGCGAGACTCGGGCCGGTCGCGGCGGCTTTGACGAAAATCAGCGAGCCGCATACGGCCACCTGCCAAGGCGCGAGCCCGAGGGCCCGCCGGCGTTCGGGCGTCAGATGGTCAAAACGCGGTTTTTTCGGGATGACGTCCGGGATGCCGTCGCGGTTATACGTCCACGCATGGTAGGGGCACTGCACGGGACCGTGGCCGCGGGTCTTGGGCCGCAGGCGGGCGAAGCGGTGCGAGCAGACATTTTCATACGCGCGCAATTCGCCGTCGAAATTCTGCACGAACACGGATTTGCGCCCGATTTGCGCCGAGATGTAATCATCGGGTTGGGCGAGATGTTGTTTCACGCCGGCAAAGGCCCACAGTCCTTCAAACAGTTTTTGTTCACGTCGAAAAATGGCTTCGTCGTGATACCAGTCCGGGGCAAAGCAGGGGTTCATCGCCGTTCTACCGTAAGAGTCGGTCTGAGCAGGTTGGAGCGGAGAAGTTGCGCTCCGCTGCGTCTGGTGACGCTAAATAGGCGGCCTCGCCAATACAACTCTAATACTCCATCAGGGTGCTTTACCCGGTTTTGGCAAAAGGCCGGGCTCCGAGATGAAAATTATCGCTCAGCGATTTCATGAGCCCGGTAAATTCCGCATTTTTCCAGAGTTCCTCCAGCGGAAGATTCGAGGAGATGCGAATGATCAATTGCTCCTGGCGCTGGTCCAGGCCGTATTTAGCCAAGTCGGCGAGCAAGGCGGGCAGGCGTTGAATGCGACCGGCCAGGCCGCTTTGCCAGCCTTGCACATCGTAACGATTGGGCTCGCCGCCGACGAGGTGCCAAAAGATGACGTTCTCCCGCGCTTCGCCTCGTGTATAAATGCCGAACTCCAGCGGCTTGAGCTTTTCGCCCTCGAGGGTGCGCGTCACAGCGTGCTCGCGGTCAGCGGGTTTTATTTCCCACCCGTCCGCGACCCAGCAAGTGTCGGGATTGTGCAGGCCCACCTTCGAGGGGCTAAATTTGCCCGCCTGCCAGTAGGCCACGTAAACTCCCACATGGTTTTCGCCAAACTGATACATGCGAAACACGGCGTCATCATAATGCAGGATGGAGACGACCCGTTCCTCGCCCTCCGGCGAATCCGCCAGTTTCAAATCCGCGGATTGCCAGCCCACTGGCGCGTGGGGCAACATTTGCACCAACGGGCGGTCAATGGAGGGCTTGGGTACCGGCTTGAGCGCGAAGTACAGGTTCAAGCCCAAGAGTGCCGCGACGATGACGGCGCCCAAGCCCAGAAAGATGCGAATTAGCTTGGCCATGAAATCCTCAATCCCTGTGAGCATAACCGCGCGGCGGCCGGCTGGCAAGGCTGACCGCGAGTTTGACAGCCGGTTCCCCATGGGTACATCCTTGCCCTTTGCTTTCCTGTAATGCCTCCGCGTATTTATCTTTCTCCCCCGGATGTGGGCCCGGATGAAAAGGCCTTGGTGGCCGACGCTTTTGCCTCAAATTGGATCGCGCCCCTCGGCCCGCACGTGGATGCTTTTGAGCGCGAAATGTCGGCCCGCCTCGGCATCGCGCAAGGCGTCGCACTCAGTTCCGGCACCGCGGCGCTGCATCTGGCCCTGCGCCTGGCGGGGGTGGGCGCGGGAGACGAGGTCTTTTGCTCGTCACTGACTTTCGTCGCGTCCGCCAATCCCATTCTTTATGAAGGAGCGACGCCGAGCTTCCTGGATTCCGAACGCCTTTCCTGGAATCTCGATCCCAATATTCTGGCCGACGCCCTGCGCGCGCGCGCCCGGGCGGGCCGGCGGCCCAAGGCCCTCGTGCTGGTGCACCTTTACGGCCAAAGCGCGGACCTCGACCCCATTTTGAGCATGTGCGCGGAACACGGCGTGCTCGTCATTGAAGACGCCGCCGAAGCCTTGGGCACGACCTATAAGGGACAACCCGTGGGTGTCCGCGGCTGGGCGGGCATTCTTTCTTTTAACGGCAACAAAATCATCACCACTTCGGGCGGCGGCATGTTGATGACGGCGGATGCCGAAATCGCCGCCCGCGCGCGCTTTCTCGCGACTCAGGCGCGCGACCCCGCTCCGCATTACGAGCATTCGACGGCGGGCTACAATTATCGCCTCAGCAACGTCTTGGCGGCCATCGGGCGCGGCCAATTGCGGCACCTGGACGAAAAAGTGGACCGGCGCCGTGCGCATTTTGAGTATTATCAGAAAACCTTGGGCGGACTGCCGGGAGTGACGTTCATGCCCGAGGCCTCCTGGGGACGTTGCAATCGCTGGCTCACGTGCCTCACCATCGATCCCGCCGTGGCCGGAACCGACCGCGAAAAAGTGCGCGTCGCTTTCGAGCGGGAAAACATCGAGGCCCGGCCGGTGTGGAAACCCCTGCACCTCCAGCCCCTGTTCGCGTCGGCGCCGCGTTTTGGCGGGGCCGTGGCCGAGGAACTCTTTGACCGCGGTTTGTGTCTTCCGTCCGGTTCGAGTTTGACCGACGCGGAGCGCACGCGGGTGGCCGAGGTTTTCCGCGCGTGTTTCCGCTAGCGCGGCGCCCATTCGCGCGATTGCAAAACCCCGGCCTTCCCCTTTAAATTGGCCCGATCCATGGCAGCCTCCCACAAACGCTCGACCCAGTCGCCCCGCCTGATTTTTTTAGTCGGTTGCTACAGCATTTTGCTGGTCGCGAGTTTTTATCTCTCCTATCAACTCCGTTTCGATTTCAATCTGGAGAGGAACGGACCCGGGTGGGCCGGCAAGGAACGCTGGTATTTGCTGTGGGTGGTGCCGATGGAGTTGCTGGCCTTGTACGCCTTTGGCCAGTTTCGCGGCTTCCTTTCCTATTTCCGCACGCCCGATTTGCTGCGCGTGTTCGGCGCTTTTGCCACCGTAACGGTGGTGTTGGTCGGAATGTGGATCGTTCCCCCCCAGGGCATCATTCCTTTTACCCATTACGAAATGCCGCCGCGCGCGGTGATTGTGGCGAACCTGTTGGTTTCCACCATGGCAGTGACCGCTTTTCGTGTGGGCTTGCGGCTTTATCGGGAACGCTACCTCTCCGGTCACGCCGACGCCAAGGCCGCCAACCTGCGGCGCGTGGCCATTGTCGGAGCGGGCGATTCCGGCGCCACCGTGGCGGCGGATTTGATGGCCAAGCGGGGCCTGGGTTTGAAACCGGTCGTCTTCCTCGATGACGACGAAAACAAGCACGGCCACGATATTCACGGCGTCCCGGTCGCGGGCACGCCCGACCGGCTGGCGGCGATTTGCGAGGCTTATGAGATCGAGCAGGTGGTCATCGCCCTGCCGGCCCGGGCGCACCGGCGGGTGCGCGAAGTCATCAGCCTCGCCAAATCCCTGAACTTAATCACGGAAATCGTGCCCTCGATGTGGGACCTCGCCTCGGGGCGCGTGCAGGCTTCGCAAATCCGCCCGGTGGAACTGGAGGACTTGCTTGGTCGCGATCCGGTGAGCCTGGATTCCGACCAAATTCGCGAAATGATTCAAGAGCGCGTGGTGCTGGTCACCGGCGCGGGCGGAAGCATCGGTTCGGAATTGTGCCGGCAAATCGCCAACCGCACGCCGCAACGCCTCATCCTGGTGGACCATTGCGAAGTGCAGTTGTTTCAAATCGAGCAGGAAATGATCGGCCTCGGGCATGGCTCCATCATCCTGCCGTTCGTCAGCAACATTCTCGACCATGAGCGCATGGCGTGGATTTTGCAGACATACAAGCCCACGGTGGTTTTTCACGCCGCCGCCCACAAGCATGTGCCGATGATGGAGCACCAGCCGGTCGAGGCGCTGCGCAACAATTCCCTCGGCACCTACCAGCTCGCGCGCCTGGCGTCCCAATATCAGGTGCACAAGTTCGTGCTCGTTTCCACCGACAAAGCCATCAATCCCACCAGCGTGATGGGTTGCTCGAAGCGGCTGGCGGAACTGGGCTTGCAGGCGCAGCAACAGGCGCCCGGCAATCGCACGGTGTTTTGCGCCGTTCGTTTCGGCAATGTGCTCGGCTCCTCCGGCAGTGTGATTCCGACCTTCAAGCGGCAGATTGCCGAGGGCGGCCCGGTCACGGTCACGCACCCGGAGGTGATGCGCTATTTCATGACCATTCCCGAATCGGTCGGCTTGGTCTTGCAGGCTGCCACGCAGGCGGAGGGCGGCGAGATTTTCGTTTTGGACATGGGCCAGCCCATCAAGATCATCGATGTCGCCAACCAGCTCATCGAGTTGAGCGGCTTTCGCGCGGGCATTGACATTGAAATCAAATACGTCGGCCTGCGGCCCGGGGAAAAACTTTTCGAGGAAATCCAGCACAAGGGCGAGCAGTTCGCCGAGACGGCCCATCCGCGCATCCTGCGTTTCACCGCCCAGCCGCCCAGCGCGGAGCAGGCCCAGGAGTGGATGCGCCAGCTCGAGGCCCGCCTTCGCCCCGGCCAGCGCAACGAGGTGAAGCAATTCCTCACCCAGCTCGTGCCGGAGTACACGCCGTTTCTGGAGTAGTTTTGCCCATGGCTGCATCCTATCTTGTGATTGGCGGTGGCTTGGTGGGATTGGGCTCGGCGCTCAACCTGCTCGAGCTCGCCCCGGGCGCGCGCGTCACGGTGCTCGAAAAGGAAGCCGCGGCCGGCCGGCACCAGAGCACGCACAACAGCGGCGTGCTGCACTGCGGCTTGTACTACAAGCCCGGCTCGCTCAAGGCCCGGCTGGCCGTGGCCGGAGTGCGCCGCATGCGGGCCTTTTGTGAACGCCACGCCATTCCCCACGAGATTTGCGGCAAACTCGTGGTGGCGGTGACGGAGGCGGAGCGCCCGCGGCTCGAGGAGCTTTTCCGCCGCGGCACCGCCAACGGGGTGCAGGGCTTGCGGCGGCTCGACCGCGCGGGCTTGCGCCAGATCGAGCCGCATGCCGCGGGCCTCGAGGCCATCCACGTGCCGGAGGAGGGCATCGTTGATTACCAGCGCGTGGTGGAGGTCATGGTCGCGGAAATCCAGCGTCTCGGCGGCGAGATTGTTACCGGTGCAAATGTGCGCCAGCTGGCCCGACGCCCAGGGGCGTGGGTCGCCACGACGGGCAACGGGGAGCACTCCGCCGACATCATCGTCAATTGCGCCGGTTTGCAGTGCGACCGCGTGGCGCGCCTGGCGGGCGAGGGGAACGATGTGCGCATCGTGCCCTTTCGCGGCGAATACTACCGGTTGCGGGCGGACCGCCGCTTTCTCGTCAAGCATCTGATTTATCCCGTGCCCGACCCGCGCTACCCGTTTCTCGGCGTGCATTTTACGCGGCACATTCATGGCGACGTCGAGTGCGGGCCCAATGCCGTGCTCGCGCTGGCCCGCGAGGGCTACAACTGGCGCACCTTCAGCGCCGGTGATTTGTGGGAGGTGGGCGTCTTTCCCGGATTTTGGAAATTCCTGTCGCGGCACAAAACGGAAGCCTGGCACGAAATCACCCGTTCGCTTTCGCGGAACTTATTTTGCCGGGCGTTGCAAACGCTCGTGCCGGAATTGCGCGAAGCGGATTTAGAAACCGGCGGCGCGGGGGTGCGCGCCCAGGCGATGACGGGCACGGGCGAACTGGTGCAGGATTTCTCGCTCGTGCAGGGCGACCACTCCCTCCATGTGCTCAATGCGCCCAGCCCCGGCGCGACCGCGTCGCTGTCCATCGGGGAATACATTGCCCGGCGCGTGCTCGGCCTGCCGGAGCCCGGGTTTTAGGATGCGCCTCGCGGGCCTTTCGTTTTGGGCATTATTTTTGAACTGAACCACGGATAACACGGATGCCCTTCCGTATTTGGCTGATAATTTCAATATTCTTATCCGTGCCATCCGTGTTATCCGTGGTTGTTTGAGGGTTTCAAAACACAACCGGGACCTGCGCGTGCAAGTCGCGGCGGTCCTGGGCCAATCCGGCTAATAAGCCGTGGGCAAATCGGCTGGAATGGCGGGGGTGGTGTCGCAAGACGCCGCCCCCGCGCTATGTCTGGGGCCGCGGAGGGGTCAAGATTGTGTGACTAGGCGACACCTTTACCTAAATCTGGCATAAACCGTGCTCAATCCAAAGGTAGGTATCCACCCACCGTCTTTTTTCTTTTCAGCCGCAGCGGGCTGCGCTACCTACTCTTTTCGCCGGATTGGCCGTTTTTTCCATGAAACTCATCACCGCTATTATCAAACCGTTCAAGCTCGAAGAAGTTAAGGAAGCCCTGGCCGAAATCGGCATCGAGGGCATGACTGTCACCGAGGTCAAGGGCTTCGGTCGCCAAAAAGGCCATACCGAAATCTACCGTGGCAGCGAATACACCGTGGATTTCCTGCCCAAGGTGAAAATTGAAATCGCCGTGGCGGATGGCGCAGTCGCCAAAACCCTGGGCGCCGTGACCAAGGCCGCCAAGACCGGCAAAATCGGCGACGGTAAGATTTTTGTCGCTCCCATTGAGGAAGTCGTGCGCATCCGCACCGACGAACGCGGCGACGCGGCCTTGTAGAGGGTAGCGCGGCGCTTTGGCCGCGCGCTTATCCTAGCGGATAATCCCGGGCGCAGGCTAAAGTGCCGCGCTACAAAAGCAGTGCTACCGCCATCTGCGCCCTAACCGGGCGGCGGCCCTGTGGATGTGGCTGAAAATTATCGCCCCGACGTGATTCCGTTGCCTCGGTCGGAATTTTTGCTCACGTTGACGCCATGGAGGTGATTTTTCTTGGCACCGGCACGTCGCAGGGCGTGCCGATGATCGACCAGCCAGTCGGCACCGTCAACCTGGCCAACCCGCGCAACTGGCGCACGCGGTGCAGCGTGCATGTCATCTTGGGTGGCACGCGCGTGCAAGTGGACGCCGCCCAGGAATTCCGCCTCCAATGCGTGCGCGAGGACATTCGCGCCCTCGACGTCTTCCTTCTGACGCATGGCCATGCCGACCACATTCTCGGCATGGATGATTTGCGGCGCTTTTGCGACCAGCGTGAGGAGGCGGTGCTGCCGGTTTATAGCACCGAGGCCGGGCTGGCCCGCATCCGCGCGATTTATCCCTACGCCATGGGCGAGCGCCCCGCCGCCCGCGGTTACCCGTGTTTCCGGTTGGCCGAAATGCCCGGTCGTTTGGAATTACCCGGTGGTGTCATCCACAGCGTGCGCCTGCCGCACGGCGAGGTGGAATCGCTGGGGCTCGTTTTCATCGAAGCCGGCACGGGTCGCAAGTTCACGTATTATTGCGATTGCAAGGAAGTGGGCCCGGCGGCGGTGGCCCTGGCGCGCGGTTCGGACGTGGTGGCGCTTGATGGGCTGCGCCCACACACGCATCCGACGCATATGAGCATTCCCGACGCCATTGCCACGGCCCAAGCCATTGGCGCCCCGCGCACCTTCCTCACGCACATGACTTTTCAAGTGGACCACGACGCCACCTCGGCCGCGCTGCCCACCGGCGTGCAGCTGGCCTACGACGGCCTGCGTGTGAAGTGGTGAGAAGTCCTCGCCGTTACTTCTTCGCCGCAGCGGCGGCGGACATCGCTTCCTTCATGGCCTTTTCGCCTTCAGGGCTCCAGTTTCCGTTTTCCAGCTGAATGTAAATGGTCGAATACGGCAGCGTTTGCGTGGTCTTCAACACGAGCACATGCAGCGACTGGGCCGTTTGATTAATGGTGCGCACCAAGTCGTCGTGCGAGGAAACTTTCTTGTCCCGTGTGCCAATGGCCTGGCTGAGGCCGCCCCGATAGCTGGTGACGCCCGCCGCATATTTGTCGGTGACGTAATTGATTTCGTTTTCGGTGTAAATGACGGGGCGCAAATTTTTCACCTGGCCGACGGAGTTCAGCACCGCTTGGAGCACGTCGAGGCCGCTCGCGCCGGTGATGACGGTTTGCATTCCCGGCAGGGCCGACCACGGGTAGGAACTGTCGGCAATGACAATCCAGTTGCCCTGGCCGAGCGACGGTAATTGCGCGGTAATGGTGTCGCGCCAGGAAGTCGCCGGGGCCGCGGTTTGGGCGCGGGAAATTTGCAATGGCGCCACCGCCAAAAGCACGGCAAGCAGAAGGAAAAGGCGGGATTTCATGGCGGAGGGCGGGTGGTGGCGGACAGTGGGCCTAGGCGGGAAAAGGGGTGGGGGTGGCGGCGTGGACTTCCTCGCCCAACACGCCCAGGCGGCGGAATTTTTGGTAGCGCATTTCCAGCAAAACCTTGGGCGCATGGGCGCGCAATTTGCCGAGATGGTCGAGCAGGGCCAGCTTCAAATTTTGCGCCGCGGCGGCGGGGTCGAGATGCGCGCCGCCCAACGGTTCAGGCACCACGGCGTCCACGACGCCGTTGGCCAGCAGCTTGTCGGCAGTAAGTTGCAGGGCCTCGGCCGCTTTCGGCGCGTAGCCGCGGTCCTTCCACAAGATGGCGGCGCAACCTTCCGGCGAAATCACCGAGTAATAGGCGTTCTCCATGATGAGTACGACATCCGCGACGGCCACGCCCAGCGCGCCGCCCGAACCGCCTTCGCCGATGACCGTGGCGATGATGGGCGTTTCGAGCACGCTCATTTCCCGCAAATTCACCGCAATCGCCTCGGCGACGTGGCGTTCCTCCGCCCCGATGCCGGGATAGGCGCCGGGCGTATCCACCAGCACGATCAGGGGCATGCGAAATTTTTCCGCGAGGCGCATCAACCGCAGGGCCTTGCGGTAACCCTCGGGGTTGGGGCAGCCAAAATTGCGCCGGACATTTTCCTTCGTGTTGCGGCCCTTTTGCTGGCCAATGACCATGACCGGCTTGCCCTCCAGCCACGCGGTGCCGCCGATGATGGCCTGGTCGTCGCGGTAGAGGCGGTCGCCATGCAATTCCTGAAAACCGGTGAAAATGGCGTGGATGTAATCCAGCGCGTACGGGCGGTGCGGATGCCGGGCCAGTTGCACCTTTTGCCAGGCCGTGAGCCCTTGGTGGATGTGGGCCTTGGTGATCTCCAGCTTCTCCTCGATGGCGCGAATCTCATCGCTCACGTCCATCTTCTGCTCCGCGGAAAGACGGCGCAGGTTCTCCAACTGGGCTTCGAGGTCGCGCAGCGGTTTTTCGAAGTCGAGCGTGAACTTCGGTTTGTGCATGGAATCGCTTTAGTTAGCCCGCCTGCCGCCGGAAAGTCAATGCCCGGAATGCAGTAATCGCTTTACCTAACACCCTGAAAGGCAATGATTTAAAAAGTGGCGTCCCCTTGGGGATTCGAACCCCAGTTACTAGGATGAAAACCTAGTGTCCTAGGCCGGGCTAGACGAAGGGGACCTGGCCAAAAAATCCATCGTACGCAGATATCGACCGGGGGCAAGGCAAAACCTTAAATGGTCGTGAATCCCTTTTCCTCGCCGCTCGAGATGGTGCGGCGGCGCGGGTCGATTAGGGCTGGTCTGAAACCCCCAAACCACCACGGATCACACGGATGACACGGATAAGAAAGATGAAATTGGTGATCAACGGCGGAAGGGAATCCATGAAATCCGTGGTTAAGTTTTAAAACATCATCAAGCGGAGAATGCACAATCGGCAGCCAAAATACGCTGAATGCAATCACTCGCTCATCGCTGCTCTCGCCCAATGCGCCGCCGGTTGACCCGGTGGGGCCAAGGACTGCGCGCCGGCTCTCCGTCCCAAGGCTTACTTCTTGTTCGCTTTGCGAATCTTCTCCAGATTCTTGGCGATTTCCTTGAGCTTCTTGGCATTGGCCTTGTCCATCTTGGACAACGGTCCATGCACCTTGGCCAGTTTAGCCTGAGCCTTGCTCAAGGCCTGTTCCAAAACTTTGATGGGATCGGATTTCATAGATTTCCTTTCCTATACACGGGGCCGTTGCCGTTTGTGAAGCAAAAACTTTGCCAGTGGCTAAGATTATGCGCGAATGAGCACCATTGTCCGGCCAGGGACGTTAGGGGGCGATTTTGCCGCACGCGACTAACGAGTTTTCGACCGGCCTTTAGCCGTTCGGCAGCAACTCACTGACCAGGGAAATTTCCTCCTGCAGTTCCTTGACGCTGGCGTCAATTTTCCCGCGGGAGAATTCATTCACCGGCACACCTTGCACGACGGACCAGTTGCGCCCGTCGCTGCGGATGGGCATGGAGGCAATGATGCCTTTCGGAATGCCGTACGAGCCGTCCGAGCACACCGCGACGCTGGTCCAGTCACCCGCCGGCGTGGGCGTGACGAGCGAACGGACGGTGTCCATCGCCGCATTGGCCGCGGAAGCCGCCGAGGACAGCCCGCGCGCCTTGAGAATGGCCGCGCCGCGCTGCTGCACGGTGGGGATGAAGGTGGTCTTGAACCACTCTTCGTCGTTGATGGCTGACAACGCCGGCCGGCCGCCGACTTTTGCGTTGTAGAAATCGGGATACTGCGTCGAGGAATGGTTGCCCCAGATGCAGAGATTGGAAACTTCGGAGACATGCACGCCCGCCTTTTGGGCGATCTGGCTCTTGGCGCGATTTTCATCCAGGCGCGTCATGGCAAACCAGCGGTCCGCCGGAACGCCCAAGGCGTTGCGCATTGCGATGTAGCAATTGGTGTTGCACGGGTTGCCGACGACCAGCACGCGCACGTCCGCCGCCGCGCTGTTTTGAATTGCCTGGCCCTGGCCCACGAAAATCTTGCCGTTGATGCCGAGCAGCTCCTTGCGCTCCATGCCGGCCTTGCGCGGCACGCTGCCCACGAGGAGAGCCCAATTCACACGGCGAAAACCCTCGTTGAGGTCGGCGGTCGCCACCACTTGCGTGAGCAGGGGGAACGCGCAGTCGTCCAATTCCATCACCACGCCTTGAAGCGCGGCGAGGGCTTGGGGAATTTCAATAAGATTCAGCGCGACGGGCTGGTCGGGGCCAAAAATGGCGCCCGAGGCGATGCGATAGAGGAGAGAGTAGCCGATTTGGCCGGCTGCGCCGGTGACGGCGATGCGAATGGGAGGTTTCATGGGATAGAAAAAGTGCCCTAGTGCTTAGTGTTCAAGTCCTGGGTTCTCCAGTACAAACTTATAAAAATTACACGGCCGCCGGCTGGTGCTGGCAGAGCGCGGCATGGGCGGAGCGGATGAGTTTCTCCGTGGTGGCCCAGTCGATGCACGCATCGGTGATCGAAACGCCATGGCTGAGTTGGGCCAGCGGGCGGGGGAAGGGCTGGTTGCCGCCGTGAATATTGCTCTCAATCATCGCGCCAATCAACGATTCGCGCCCGCGCAGCCGCTGGGCCAGAACTTCTTCAAACACGGCCGGCTGACGCTGGTGGTTTTTCGCGCTGTTGTCGTGCGAGCAATCGACCATGATCGGCGTGGGCAGACCCTGGTCGCGCAAAAGTTTTTCCGCCGCCGCCACGTGTTCCTCAGTATAATTCGGGCCCGGGGTGCCGCCGCGCAACACCAAGTGGCAATTCGGATTGCCGCGCGTGGTGACCGCCGAGGCCTGGCCGTCTTCGTTGATGCCGAGAAAAGTCTGCGGCGAACGGGCGGCCTTGATGGCGTTGATGGCGGTCTGGATGGAGCCGTCCGTGCCGTTTTTGAACCCCATCGGCATGGAGAGGCCCGAGGCCATCTGCCGGTGGGTCTGCGATTCCGTCGTGCGCGCGCCGATGGCCGACCAGCAAACGAGGTCCGCGATGTACTGCGGAGTAATCGGGTCGAGCAATTCCGTGGCGGTGGGCAACCCGAGGTCGATCACGGTGCGGAGAAATTCGCGGGCCAGTTTCAGGCCGGTGGGAATGTCGCCGGTGCCATCGAGGTGCGGGTCCATGATCAGGCCCTTCCAGCCGATGGTCGTGCGGGGCTTTTCAAAATAAACCCGCATCACCAGCAGCATCCGGTCGCTCACTTCCCGGCTCAGGGCGGCCAGGCGCCTCGCGTAGTCGCGGCCTGCGTTCACGTCGTGAATGGAGCACGGCCCCACCACCATGAGCCAGCGGGTGTCGTCGCCGAAAATAATGCGGTGGATCTCCTCGCGGCTGCGCGCGACAAAGTCCGCCTGCGCCTCGGTTTTGGGCACGGCGGTCTGCAACTGGCGCGGCGTCGGCAGCGCGCGGTTGGCGGCGATGTTGATGTCGGTGACGTTAGACACGAAAAGGGGAGTGGAAGGGCGCGGGGCCGGGGTCCAAAGTGAGTCGCAGACGGCCCGGCGAGACCGCGCATAAAGGGTCAATCAGACCAAAATGGCGTGCGCTCCGCAAGACCAGAAGCTATAAATATTGTTCCATGTCGGATATCTCCGTTCATTTTCATCTCGCCCGCCCGGCGGCCGTGCTGCGTGCGACCGGCCCGGACGCGTTTACATTTTTGCAGAGCCAGTTCAGCAACGATTTGCGCCCGGCGTTGCCTTCGCGCGCGGTAACTTACGGGCTGTGGCTCGACCGCAAAGGCAAAATCCAGGCGGACAGTTTCATCCTCCCGCAGGGCGACAATGATTTTCTGCTCATCAGTTATCATAGTCCCGTGGCGAGGGTGCGCGCGCATCTGGAGGCGCATTTGATTGCGGATGAGGTGGAACTCACCGACCGCACCGGCGATTTTTCATTAGTGCAGTTTTATGCACGGCCTACGCAATCTCGCGGAGACATCCGCGATTACCAATCCTCGCCGATCGCCGAAAAACAAGCCACCGAACGGTTGTTGTCGTTGCTCCCCGCGGGTTTGGTTTATTGGCCGGGGCGTTGGTCGGGCACGATGTTTTCCCGCGATGGCTTCGGCCCGGCGGCGGAGGTGGCGAATCTGGCGTTGCCAATGAAATATCAGCCCATCGCAGAGGGGGCTGAGTTCATTGAAAAAAGCCGCATCATGAGTGGTGTCCCCTCCATTCCCGTGGATGCCGGCCCGGGGGATTTGCCGCAGGAGGCGGGCCTCGACCGCGATGCCGTTGCTTTCAACAAAGGTTGCTATCTCGGACAGGAAGTGATGGCGCGTATCCAGTCGCAAGGCCAGGTGAATCGCGCCCTCTGGCGGGTCATGATCAAAGGGGGAAATACCGATTTGCCAGCGATTGGTCCGTTGCCGGTTTATGCCGGCGAAGTGCCCGCGGGCGAACTGCGCAGCCGGCAGGGTGAGTTTGGCCTCGCGATGTTGAAGAAAAAAATCATCGCGGGCCGCGAGGGCCTGAGCCTTACCCCGAACGGCGAAGAAGTGATACGGCTGACCGGCAACGAATTTAGCAAAGACCTTACGCAACCGTAGGGCGCTAGCGTTTTTATAGTTGGGATTTTAAGGTGGGGACACCTCTCCGCGGCGTCCGCGCTCCGCCTCAAATTTCAACCTGCAGCACATTACCGCTGACATCCAAAAACGGACGCCTCGGAGAGGCGTCCCTACCTTTATTCAGACCCGACCGGTCAGTGCTTACTTCGTCACCGTGAGCAATGCGCTGACGATGGTCGAACTGCCCTTGGCCTGGGCCTTGATGAGCACGGTCTTTTTGGCCGTCACTTTTTTTGCGGTCACCGTAAAGGTCGCCGTCTTTTTGCCCTTGCTGATGGTGACCGTCTTCACGCTCACCGTCGCAATGGACGTATTCGCGCTCGTCAATGTGACAATGATGTTTGCTGGCGCGGTGATTTGCAAAGTTACAGTCCCCGTGGCTTTGGCCCCGCCTTTTACCGTGGCGGGCTTCAAGCTGATCGCCGAAACCGCCACCGGCTCAACCATGAGCATTTCCGTTTTCACGATGCCTGCGGCGCTCGCCGTGATGGTCGGCATTTTTTCAGAAGTAACGGCGGTGGTCGTCACGGTGAAATTCGCGCTGGTCGTATTGGCCGTGATGGTGACATTTGCGGGCACCACCGCGGCGGCGTTGTCGCTGGAAAGCGTGACCACGGTGTCGATATCTGTGGCGGAAGTCAGCGTCACCGTGCCCTTGGAGGTACTGCCTCCGGGCAATGTGGTGGGAGTCAGAGTCAGGCTGCTCAACGAGTGAAAGGGCAGCAGCGTAAGTTCGACGGTTTTTGTGGTGCCGTTAAAGCTGGCGCTGATGTTGGCGGTGGTGACGGTGAACACCGGCTCGGTGATGACGGTGAAATTGGCCGTTTTGTTGCCTTCATCGACGGTGACGTTCGCAACGTTCGGGAAGGCCGCGGCCATATTATCCGAAGAGAGCGTGACATTTGCGCCGCCCAGGGTGGCATTGGCCCCGAGTGTGACGGTGCCCGCGACGCTATTCCCGCCCGTGAACGTGCTCGGTACGACGGCGAGCGCGGTGAGATCGACCGCCGGATTCGGATCCACCACGGTCACATTGCCATGCATGAAGGAGTGCACCGAGCAATGGTACCCAAAGGTGCCGGCATTCGTGAAGGTGTGGTCAAAAGTATCACCCATGGAGAGTACGCCCGAATCCCACGATTCCATCTGGCCACCGTTGGCCGTGCTCGAGTGGCCGGTGTTGTCCCAAGTCCAGTGCACCGTATCGCCGATATTGATGGTCACGTTGGCGTTCGTGAATTGAAAGCTGGAAACATGCACTGTCACGTTGGCGGCCGGCGCCAGCGTCGTGGATAACAACAAAACCGTGGCCGCGGAGACCAAAGAAGACAGGATTTTCATAACGAAGGAAGGACAGGGAGGGGAACTGAAGCGACTGCGCCACGCTCTGTGCATCGGCGCATGCTTTTGAGCGCAGAGGATGACCGGAAATTCCCTGGCCGTCGAGTGCAAACCAAACACCTCGCCGTTAGCGGGAGGCGTCCTATTTCTTGGCCTGTTCTAGTAGCGTGACGATGTTTTGGTAGCGTTGCGCGGCATCCGGCGCGCGGTAGCGGGTGTCCTCCGCGGGGTCCGACACCCGCAGCATCGGGTCCTTCTTCAAATCGGCAATGAGCGAAAGGGTCATCTGCGCCACGACCACGGGCGTGACCGGGGCGGAGGTGCCGCCGGGCGGGGCCGGAAAAACCCCGGCGTATTCGGCGTTGGCGCCCGCGTCGAGCAGGACCTTTACCAGCTTTTCGTTCCCATTGCGCACCGCGTAAAGCAGTGCGCTCCAGCCGCCGGGCGTTTCGGGTTCGTTGACCTTGGCGCCGTGGGCCAGGGCCTCTTTCACCTTGGCCACGTCGTCCGCCTTCGTGGCGTCGAATAGCATTTTCTGCGCATTTTCCGGCTTGGGCGCGCAGGCGGCCAGCAGGATTCCCGAAAGCAGCAGGGCGAGCAAGGCGCGGGCGGTGTACATGGCATTCAGGCTTGTCGTGGAGGGCGGTTTCTGTCGGTAATTCATGGCTTATCCCATGAAAGCCCTCGTCTTACAGGAATATAAAAAATTTGCGATAGAGGAATTGGAAGTTCCCCCGGCGCGGGCCGGCGAACTTCTCATCCGCGTGCGCGCCTGCGGCATTTGCGGCAGCGACGTGCACGGAATGGACGGCAGCACCGGCCGGCGCATTCCGCCGCTGGTCATGGGCCACGAGGCTGCCGGTGAAGTCGCCGCTGTCGGTCCCTCGGTCACGGGCTGGAAGGTCGGCGACCGCGTCACCTTCGACTCGACGATTTATTGCGGTGAATGCTGGTACTGCAAACGCGGTGAGGTGAATCTTTGCGACAACCGCCAGGTGCTGGGGGTCTCGTGCGGCGATTACCGCCGGCAGGGTGCTTTCGCCGAATTCGTCGCCGTGCCGCAGCGGGTGGTTTATCGTCTGCCGGACAATCTGACTTTCGAACAGGCCGCGATGGTCGAGGCTGTCGCCGTCGCGGTGCACGCGGTGGACCGCACCCCGCTCCCAGCGGACGCCGCGGCGGTCGTCGTCGGCGTCGGCATGATTGGCCAGTTGGTCGTGCAAGCCCTGCGCGTGGCGAAATGCAAACAAATCATCGCCGTCGATTTGGATGACGACAAATTGCAGCGCGCCCGCGGTTGTGGCGCCACCTCACTCTTTAAGGCGGATACGGCGGACCTCGCCGCGCAGGTGCGCGCGCTCACGAACGGGCGCGGGGCCGACGCGGCCTTCGAGGTCGTCGGTTTGACGCCCTCGCTCAAAACCGCGGTGGATTGCGTCCGCAAAGGCGGCAGCGTGACGCTCGTCGGCAACCTGAAGAGCCAGGTGGAATTACCCCTCCAGCTTGCGGTCACGCGCCAGCTCACGCTCATTGGCAGTTGCGCGTCCTCCGGCGAATATCCGAAGTGCCTCAGCCTGATTGCCAAAGGCGAGATTGATGTGACGGCGTTCATCAGCGCCACGCCGCCGCTCGTCGAGGGTGCTTCCTGGTTTGCGCGCCTGTACGCCGGCGAAAAGGGTTTGATGAAAGTACTGCTGAAGCCCTAATTGCTTTTACCCCCATGAAAAAATTGCGCACAGGCGTCATCGGCTGCGGCAAGGTGGGGCACACCCACGCGCTCGCACTCGCGTCGCTGCCGGAGTCGGAATTCGTCGCCGTCTGCGGGCGCACGCCGGAAAAAGCGCGCGTCTTCGCCGAAAAGTACAAAGTAACCGCCTATACCGACGTCAGCCAGATGGTGGCGGCGGAAAGGCTCGATGCGGTTTGCGTTTGCACGCCCCACCCGGAACACGCCGGGCCCACGATTGCCGCCGCCCGCGCGGGCGTGCATGTGATTGTCGAAAAGCCGCTCGCCTCCACGCTGGCGGATTGCGACGCCATGCTTGCGGCGGCGCAGGCCGGCGGCGCGGTGCTCGGCACGATTTGCCAGCGGCGCTTTTATCCGCCGTGCATCCGCATCCGCCAAGCCCTTGACCAGGGCAAGCTCGACCGCACGGTCCTGGGCACCGCCGTGATGTTTGGCTGGCGGGACGAGGCCTACTACCGCAGCGATCCGTGGCGCGGCAGTTGGAAAGGCGAGGGTGGCGGCGTGATGGTGAACCAGGCCCCGCACCAGCTCGATTTGCTGCTCTGGTACATGGGTGAAGTCGAAGAAGTTTTTGGTTACTGGGCGAACTTGAACCATCCTTATATTGAAGTCGAGGACACCGCCGTGGCGGTGGTGCGTTTCAAAAACGGCGGGCTGGGCAACATTCTCCTCAGCAACAGTCAGAACCCCGCCATTCATTGCCGTGTTTCCGTGCATGGTTCCAACGGCGCCTCCATCGGCGTGCAGACGGACGGCGGCGCGATGTTCGTCTCCGGCATGACGACGGAAATCGAACCGCCCTACAACGACCTGTGGACGATTCGCGGCGAGGAGGGAAATTTGCCCTCGTGGAAAGAAGCCGACGCCAAGTTGTTCAAGCAGGTGAAGCCCATGGATTATTTCCACTGCCTGCAAATCCAGAATTTCCTCCAGTCCATCCTCGCTGGCCGGCCCCCGGCGGTCTCCGGGCTGGACGGACGGCGCACGGTGGAACTTTTCACCGCCATCTATCGCGCCACGCGCGACCGCCGCGCCATCAAGTTCCCGCTCCAGGCCGAGTAGGAAAAGACCCAAAGTCATATTAACCACGGATGACACGGATGCCGGAGAGTTGAATTTCTGCAGGAGGGAATTTTGCCATTGCGTATTAATCGAAGAACAAGGCAGTTCTTGCGAAATCCGTGCCATCCGTGTCATCCGTGGTTTCGTTTTCAGGGTATTAAGCAATTCTGCCGGGACGGCTGGCCACAGACTTGTCTTGCTCCCAAAGTTCTGTCACGGGTTGCCCATGAAAACTACCCCTCGGGATTTTGTGTTCGCGCGTTGGATTTTAGGCGCGGCTTTGCTGTGGTCCGGCGTTTCGCTTTATGCGGCCGACGCTCCGGCGGCCACACCTGCGGCGAACGCGGCGGTGAACACCGCCATCGTTCCGGTGCCGCAACGTCTGGAAGACCGCCTCCCGCAAAATGCGGTGAACGGCTTTAACCGTCAGCATCAGCAATTCGTCGAGCGCGCCCAGCAGGGGAATATCGATGTGCTCTTTGTCGGCGACTCCATTACGCAGGGCTGGCCGGGGCCGGGCAAAGCCGTCTGGGAGCAATACTACGCCCCAATGAAGGCCGCGGAATTTGGCATCGGCTACGACCGCACGCAGCACGTTTTGTGGCGGTTGCAAAACGGCGAAGGCCAGGGCTTCCAACCCAAGGTCGTCGTGCTCATGATTGGCACGAACAACCTCGGCCCCAATACTGTCCCGCAAACCGCCGAAGGCATTGCCGCCGTCGTCAAGGAATTGCGCCACGATTTTCCCGCCGCGAAAATTCTCCTGCTCGGCATTTTCCCGCGCGACGTGCCGGGCTCCATCAACCGCCAGCGCGTGGCTGACACGAATAAAATCATCGCCAAGCTCAATGACGGGCAGCATGTGTTCTACCTCGATATCGGCCCGAAGTTTTTGGATCCCGCCGGCGTAATCACCCCCGACATCATGGCCGACCGCCCGCCGCTGCACCCCACGGCCAAAGGCTACGAAATCTGGGCCGCCGCCATCCAGGAACCGCTGGCCAATTTGCTTAAGCCGCCCGTTCCGGCTGCGGCCTCGGCGGTCCAGCACGCGGGCGGGAGGTGAATGGGGAAGCGGGTATTTTCTCCGGCTGTTTTTCGCGCAAGCCGAGTCGCGCCTGACGTTTGGAAGAGGTGACGTGGAGAAGATTCGCGCTCAAAGAAAACTGCCCATATCCAGGCCGCCCAAAATGGCCATGAAGGTGAAGCCGATGTAAAGGTAAAGAGGAATCGCGTAGAGGTAAAGGCGTGGCCACTTGTAGTAAAAAACCATCAGGCAAATCCACGCGACGGGAATGAACGTGAAAATCATTTCCGCACCGCCGGGCAGATCAATGGCCCAGAAGTGTTTGGGGGCGTCGGGACCGCTGGCCTTGAAGTACATCGTCGCACCCGCCTTGACCAAGTCCATGGCCGCGACTCGCGGGTCATGTGCATGATAATGATTCAACATCATTTGGGCATAAACCAAACAGGCCGCGAGGGCCGCTCCCAATAAGGCCGCCGAGGTCAAGACCCGGCGAGTGCACACTTTTTTAGCCGCAATTTCCTGCGCCATCTGAGAGGCCGGCGCGGTCATGTTTTCGCGCAAGTTCCTTTTGCGATAGTGTGCTGCCAGGCGAAAGATAACAAAAGTTGCCAGCAGGGCGCCGCAAAACGAACCCAGGTAATCCGCCAGGGGCACCTCCAGGCGAACTTCGCCACCAGGCGACGGCTGGTTCGCGACCAATTGAAACAACACAGCATAAAGGAGTATCTGCCACGAGATCGAGACAGCCAGCGCCAGCCAGAGCCTCCGAATGAACCAACCGGAAGCGAGAAACACCAACAGTTCCAAGGGGTCCAAAAAAGAACTCAAAAAAGATCCGATATAAGTGACCACGCTATTCATCCTAAGAAATATATTGAACTGTATGCGGTTCCGTCAAACCCAAGGAAACCGGGGTTGGAGAAACGCAACTGGGCGGGGCCTAGCCGCTTTTCAGTCTGGCCAAGCAGCGGGCGCTTTTGCAGCATGAATGGTTTCCCCCTTTCCCATGATTGACCTTCACCTGCTGCGGAGCGATCCCGAGCGCGTCCGCCGCGCGATTGGCCGCAAAAAATTCACCGTCGATTTTGACGCCGTGCTCGCCGCCGATGCCCGCCGCCGCGCCGCCGTCGCCGAAGCCGAGCAGACGCGGGCCTCGCAAAAGGCCGCCAACGCCGACATGGCGCGGCTGCCCAAGGGCTCGCCCGAATTTCAGGCGAAGCTCGCCGAGATGAAGACCCTTTCCGCCCGCGTCAAGGAACTCGAGGCCGCGGCCAAAGTCCTCGACGAGGAATGGAACAAGATCGCGCTGACGGTGCCGAATCTCCCCGATGATTCGGTGCCGAATGGCAAGACCGAGCAGGACCATGTCGTCGCCGCCACCTGGGGCGACGTCGCCGGCGTCTCGAAATATGCTGTCCCTCATTTTGACATTCCATGGTTCAGTCAGTTGGTGGATTTCGAGCGCGGGGTGAAGGTCACGGGCGCGGGTTTTCCGTTTTACGTGGGCGACATGGCCCGCCTCGTGCGCGCGCTCGTCGCGTTCTTTTTGGAGGAGGCCCGGCTGGCCGGCTACGAGGAATTGCTCGCGCCCCTGATGGTCAACGCTGCCAGCGCCACCGCCACCGGCCAGTTGCCCGATAAGGAAGGCCAGATGTACCACGACGCCGCCGACGACCTCTATCTCATCCCGACCGCCGAGGTGCCGGTCACCAATTTCATTCGCGACGAAATCATTCCCGAGAAAGACCTCCCGTTGCGCCGCTGCGGCTACACGCCGTGTTTTCGCCGTGAGGCCGGCAGTTGGGGCGCGCACGTGCGCGGGCTCAACCGCCTGCACCAGTTCGACAAGGTCGAACTCGTCAAATGGGTGAAGCCTGAGACCAGTTTCGACGAATTGGAAAAACTCCGCGCGGACGCCGAGCGCCTTTTGCAAAAACTCGGACTGCCGTACCGCGCGTTGCTGATTTGTGTGGGCGACATCGGCTTTCCGCACTCGAAGCAGTACGACCTCGAAGTCTGGGCCGGCGGGCAGCAACGCTGGCTCGAGGTGTCGAGTTGTTCCAACTTCACGGACTTCCAGGCGCGCCGCGCCGGCATCCGTTACCGTCCGAAAGACGGCGGCAAGCCGGAGGTGGTCCACACGCTCAACGGCTCGGCGCTCGCAATTCCGCGCGTGCTCGCCGCCCTTTTGGAAAACAACCTGGAAGGCGATGGCCGTGTGCGCGTGCCGGCGTGCCTCGAGCGCTGGTACGGCGGCTCACACATCGGCCCCGCCCGGTAAAGACGTGGTAAAAGTGGCGCGCCCGCGCATTCGCGGGTTTAAATTTCGCCCGGATTGTGTTATCTTAAATATCGTTAGGAGAAAAACTGCGTCAGAGCGGTTGCACGACGGGTTCCGGAGCTCTTGCGCGGTGCGCTTGGAATGAAAGGTAGCTTCTGCCAGCTTTATCACCACCTTCGCCCCTTATGCCTCCCATGCCCCGCACTTCGGTCAATGCTCCGCCGGCCTGGCGGACCGTGGCCGCGAGCCTCGCAGAGCAGATTCCCAGTGCACGGCTTCATGCGAACGTTGCGGCGTGGCTAAAGCTCAATGCTTCCGTGCGCGAACCGTGGGCGGTCGCGGTTTCCGGCGGGGCTGATTCCGTGGCGCTGCTGCTTTTGCTTTGGGCGCATTTTCCCCGGCATCGCCGGCGCTTGGTGGTTTTTCATTACGATCACGCCACCCGCGCCGGTTCGGCGGCGGATGCCGCATTTGTCAAAGCGCTGGCGAAGGCCTTGGAGCTGCCGTGCGAATTGGAACGGCGCGATGCCGCGGCTTCCGCTCCGGCCACTGAAGCTGTCTTGCGCGAGGCCCGCTGGGATTTTTTTCGGACAAAACTGCGCGAGCGCCAGGCCCGTCTCGTCTTTTTCGGCCACCAACGCGAAGACGTGGCGGAAACCCTTTTGATGCGGCTGGCCTCGGGCAGCGGCGGCGGCGGCCTCAGTTCCCCGCGGCCGGTGCGTCCGTTTGCCGATGGCGTGATTGCGCTCCGGCCGCTGCTGGATTTGGGACGCGACGAATTGCGCGCCGCGCTGCGGGCCGCCGGCGGAGCGTGGCGCGAGGACCCGTCGAACGACTCCGACATTTATTTGCGCAATCGCATCCGCCGCCGCGTGCTGCCGGTGTTGCGCGAAGTTTTCGGCGAGCGCGATTTCGTGGCCGGGGCGGCCCGTTCGCGCGCGTTGCTCGAGGAGGACGACGAAGCCCTCGAAGCCATCGCCCACGCCGCGCTCGGGGGTTTTGCGGAAGGCGAGCCGTTTCGGATGACGAAGCTTTCCAACCAGTCGCGCGCGCTGTGGCGTCGCGCGTTGCGTTCGTGGCTGCAGGCGCACTCGTTGAATAACACGCTCTCGGCGGCGGCGTTCGATGAATTGCACCGGTCGCTCATGGTCGGCGAGGGTGGGCGCTGGAGCGCGGGCCAGGGCTGCTGGCTCGAGGTGCGCAACGGCACCTTGGTCTTGAGCCGCACGCCGCGCAAACCAATCGCGCGTCCCGACGCCGTGCAACAACTGCGTCCCGGCCAGCCGCTGTTGTTGCCGGATGGCGGCAGCCTCGTCAGCGCGCAAATCACCAACGCCCTGCAAATTGCCGATTCAATTAAAAGTTCTCATTTCGATCCCTGTTTCCACGCCTGCCTCGCTTTGGGCGCGCAGCTCACCGATTCCACGTTGCTCGTGCGCCCCTGGGCCGCGGGCGACCGTTATCGTCCGTTGGGCGCGCCGGGCTCGCGCAAATTGCAGGATTTGTTCACCGATAAAAAGATTCCGGCGGGGGAACGTCGGCGGCTGCCCGTTGTCTGTAATAGTGCCAACCAGCCCTTGTGGGTGCCGGGATTGCCGCCGGCGGAGTCGTGCCGGGTGCAACCGGAAACACCGCAGGCTCTATGGTTGACTTATTATCCACCTGGCTAGATAATATCCCGTCGAGCGGATTCCATGAACGAACCTGATAAATCCCGCAACCAGCCGTCCCCGGGCGGCTCGCCGGACCGTTTTCAGCCCAAGGTGCTTATCATCTGGGGCGTGATTTTCCTTGTCTTGATCGGCCTGTGGTCCGCCACCGCCACGCGTTCGGGGATGGCTCCGATCCAGTCCAGCATCAATGATGTCCTGGGCTTCCAGAAGGAGGGCAAGATTACCAAGATGGTGCTGAAGAACGACCCGTCGGTGGGGCCGGAGTGGTACATTATCGAGGGCGAAATGGCCAACCCGAACGCCGGCCACGATCTCACTCCCGAAAAGCCGGAGCCCAAGATGATTAGCTTTGTGGCGCAGGGGCGCTTGACCTCCGAGCGTTTCAACCAGTTGGCGAGCGGGGTCGGCGTGGTCGAAAAAGCCGGCAGCGGCATGATCACCAACCTCATCGCGAATTTGCTGCCCGTATTTCTCGTCTTATTGCTGATTTATTTTCTCTTGATGCGGCAGTTCAAAATCGCCGGCCGCGGTGCGATGGCGTTTGGCAAAAGCCGCGCCCGCATGTTGACCCGCGACCGCGAACGCGTGACCTTTAAGGAAGTCGCCGGTTGCGACGAGGCCAAGGAGGAAGTCGCCGAAATCGTCGAATTTCTCAAGGACCCGAAGAAATTCCAGCGCATCGGCGGTCGCGTGCCCAAGGGCGTGCTGATGGTCGGCCCGCCCGGCACCGGCAAAACCCTGCTCGCCCGCGCGGTCGCCGGCGAGGCGGATGTCCCGTTCTTCTCCATTTCCGGCTCGGACTTTGTGGAAATGTTCGTCGGCGTGGGCGCGGCCCGCGTGCGCGACATGTTTGAACAGGGACGCAAGAACGCTCCCTGCATCATCTTCATTGACGAAATCGACGCCGTTGGCCGCCAGCGTGGCGCGGGCCTCGGCGGCGGCAATGACGAACGCGAGCAGACCCTCAATTCCCTGCTGGTCGAGATGGACGGCTTCGACGGCCACGAAGGCGTCATCATCATCGCCGCCACCAACCGGCCCGACGTGCTGGATTCGGCCTTGCTGCGTCCCGGCCGCTTCGACCGCCAGATCGTGATCGATTTGCCCGACGTCGCGGGCCGCACCGAAGTTTTGCGCGTGCACGCCAAGAAAATCAAATTGGGCAAGGAAGTGGACTTGCACCTTGTCGCGCGCAACACGCCCGGTTTCTCCGGCGCGGACCTCGCCAATCTCCTCAACGAAGCCGCGCTCATTGCCGCCCGTTACAACAAGTCCGAGGTCGAGCCGCATGATATCGACGAGGCTCGCGAAAAAATTTCCTTCGGGCGCGAGCGCCGCAAACTCATGGACGATGAGGACAAGCGCATCGTCGCCTACCATGAAGCCGGCCACGCCGTGGTCCAGGCGGTCATTGACGACGGCCATCTGCCCTTGCACAAGGTGACCATCATTCCCCGCGGCCAGAGCCTCGGCAGCACGATGTTTGCGCCGAAAAAGGACACCCTCAATTACGCCTTCAAGCGCCTGCTGAACGACATTTGCTGCGGCATGGGCGGGCGCGTCGCCGAGGAATTGCAGTTTGGCGACACCACCAGCGGCGCCTCCGGCGACATCAAGCGCGCGACCAAGCTCGCCCGCCACATGGTGTGCGACTGGGGCATGAGCCCGCTCGGGCCCATCGCCTACGGCGACAACCAGGACCACATTTTCCTCGGCAAGGAAATCACCCGCAACCAGAACTACAGCGAGGAAACCGCGCGCCGCATCGATTTTGAAATCCACCGCATCGTGGAGGAGCAGTACCAGCGCGCGAAGGAGATTTTGACTCAGCGCAAAATCGCGCTCGACCAGGTCGCGGCGGCGTTGATCGAGCACGAAACCATCGAAGGCAAGCACGTGCACGAAATTCTTGAGCACGGCGAACTACGCTCCCCGGTGGTGCCGCCGCAATCCAAGAATCCGCCGACGGCGGAAAAGCCCGGCGACCATCCGCCGGAAAAAGTAAAGCGCAAGACCGAAGACCTCGGCCCCGGCGCCCAGCCCGCCGGCATGCCGGCGTAAAGGGATTGGTCTCGTCTTGACGCATTAAGGGCATTCGCTGGAAAGTGAATGAGTGCACGTTATCACGCGCAAACGCTTGAATGACTTCGCGGCCCTGCATCCGCCGGCGCTTACCACGTTGGAGCGATGGTACCGTTTGATGAAGCGGAACAATTTTGGCAGCTTCGCCGAATTACGGGTGCTATTTCCCTCAGCTGACCAAGTCGGCAATAGGACGGTGTTCAATCTCGGCGGAAACAAGTATAGACTCATTGCGGCAATTCATTATAATCGGCATCGAATTTACATCCGGCATATTTTTACGCACGTCGAGTACGACAAGAACAACTGGAAAGACTCCTAAGCCATGACTCTGGCTCAAATTGAAACCACCAAACGTTACTGGCCCCAGGTGGCAGGAACGGTTCGAGTGCCGCGGACAGACACCGAATACCAGGAGGTCGTCGCCCTGTTGGATGCCGTGGTGGACGAAGTGGGCGAGGACGAGCAGCACCCGCTGGCCTCGCTCATGGAACTGCTGGGCGTCCTCATCGAACGCTACGAGGACGAACACGTGCCGGAATTGAGCGCTTAACTTGGCTCAAACGTGACGCTAATCGTCACGGCCCCCGCCGTTTAAACGTCGGGCTTGGTCTTGGGCAAACCGGTGACGCGGCGGCCGTCTTTCCACTGGCCGCGCCGTTTGAGCAGGTCAACGCGCTCGAAGCGCTTCAACACGTTGCGCTTCTTGCCGGTGGCGCCGCCTTTGCGAAAACTCGAATGTTGGGACATGGCTGAATAGATTGCGTAAAGGGTCAACCTATACGGCCCCGCTTCCCCGGCGCAACTGCAAAATTGTCGACTTCTGAAGCCGACGCCAGGGAATCTGTAATTTGCGGGCAAGCTTTTTCCGCTCCCCGGCCTGGAGGCGTCTGTCTCCTGAACTTCTATTCAAAGCGAATTGAGCATTTAACGCGGAATTTGTCATTTGTATCCCATAGCTAGAATAAACACACCCCTCAAAATTATCCCCCGGAAGGGTTGATTAGACGCCCAGTAATGGCTAGTGATGGTTTTTCTCCATGAGTACGTCATTTACACGTATGCCCTTTGGGCTTTCCGTGGTGGCTTTGGCTTCCATTTGCATGCCCTATGCCTTAATCGCCCAAGCGGATACCGTGGCCTTACCTCCCGTTACCGAAGTTCGCCTGGGTCTGGCGCCGGAAGGCGTGCGTCACGGCGTGTTTAGTCCGGACGGTCTTCATGTGGCCGTGGTCGCAGGGACGGACGGCAATGAAACGGTCGTATTCGATGGCAAGTCTGGACCCGCGTTTGATCGAGTGGATGAGGGCACGCTAACGTTCAGTCCCGACCTAAAACATCTGGCCTATGTCGGGCATCGAGGCGACAAGGAGATTGTGGTTTGGGACGGTGTCGAAGGCCCGCAATTCAATGGCATCGGTTTTTCACTGCCCGGCGATGAACTTGGCCCCTTGGTGTTCAGTGCTGACAGCCAGCATTTGGCCTATGTCGCGATCAATTGGAGCAGTGGTCCGGGATCGGGCTCATACCTTGTATTGGATGGAAAGACCCATCCGACGGTCCAATATCGAGTGGACGGAAGGCCCCAGTTTAGCCCCGACGGCCGGCACTTGGCCTACTCCGTGGGTAGCCAGATCGTGGTGGATGACCAGCCGGGGCCGCTCTACGACCGAATTTATGAGTGGGCCTTCAGCCCGGATTGGAAACACCTGGCATACGCGGCGAAAAAGGGGGATAAAGTCGTCATAGTGCAGGACGGCACGGAAGGACCGGCATACGATGGATTCGTCGGCGACACCATGCTGGAGCATCGGCCACCCGGGTTTGGCGATGGCCCCGGAGTTTTGCTTTTCCAAGCCGACGGAAGTTTGGCCTTTGCGGTCAAGAAAGGGCCCAAGTGGTTCGCGATAGTGGGCGGGAAGGAAAGCCCGGGCTACGACAGCATCAGCGGAATGATGTTGAGCCCTGATCGCAAGCGCATCCTCTATTCCGCCTTAAAAGGAGACAAGTGGGTGGTGGTGGTGGATGGTGTGGAAAGTCCGCCGTATGCAAGCGTGGACGCGTTTTTGCGCAACGGGGCCTTTAGTTCCGACAGTAAGCATGTCTATTACCTCGTTAAGAATGGTAGCGAGAGCGCAATCATGAAAGACGGCAAGTTCGTCGTCACGGGTAGCAACCTCACGGAGCCGCTTTTTGACGCCGAGGGAAATCTTTTGGCGTATCAGTATGTAAACGAAGGAAGACGCTTTTTTGTACTTTCCAGTATGGAGCACCCAATCGCAATCGGCTCGGGTACTTCCTTAATGGATTTTAGCGCTAATGGCAGACATTTTGCATTTCGGGGAACAAGTGGCGGGCAAAATTTTGGACCACATGTTGTGGTTGTTGATGGCAAAGAGAGCCCGGATCAGAACGAATCCCTCTCGCCGGCGCCGATTCTCTTTAGTCCGGACAGCCAGCATGTCGCCTACACGTTTACCAACAACGGCTTGTTCCTAAAAATGGACGATATTACCTGCGGCCCCTATGGTGCCGTCTTAAACCGAGTGGCCATTTTCAGTCCCGACAGCCGGCACCTTGCTTACGCAGTGCATCGGGGCCGGCATTGGGTGGCCGTGCTGGATGGAAAGGAAGGTCCGGAATTCGATGAAATGTACGGCCTGTATGATCGTCCGGATGGACAGCATGACTCTTTTGGAGGCATGCGGTGGAAGGGCAAATTCACTTCAAGCTCCCCCGGCCTGAGTTTTTTGCCCGATGGTACCCTCGAATATTTGGCCGGCCGCGACCATGTGCTTTATCGGGTTCAACAGCCAGTGCCCTCTGCGCCAGCGGCGGATTTGGCCCGGCGATTTCAGGCCAATTACGAAGCGTCAAAAGCGCAGGTGCCGGCTCTCGTGGAAGTGCCGGTGCAGGAAGAGCTTTTGGCCGTTTTGCCGGACGGCGCTTCCTGGGCCAAGGTGAACGGAGACCGGGTCGATTATTTTTATACGGTCAAACGTGACGGCAAATCAGTCGTTGTCTATGATGGAAAAGAGGGTTTGCCCTATGATGGCATCGGCCGCGACTATCCGCAATTTGACCTGAGCCAGGATGGAACCCGTTTGGCCTATGCGGCGCAGAAGAATGCAAAAATGGTCATAGTGATTGATGGCGTCGAGGGACCGGAGTATGATCGAATAGATGGCCCTTCCTTCAGTCCGCACGGACTACATGTGGCCTATATCGCCTACAAGGGTGATCGCCGCGTGGCGGTGATTGATGGAAAAGGGGGCCCGGAGTTCGACGAGATTCGGTTCGGGACGCCGATTTTTAGTCCAGACGGGGCGCGGGTAGCTTATCTCGCGCGGAAAGGCGATCAATGGTTCGCCATCGTGGATGGAGTCCAGAGTCCCGCGTATCTGGATATACGGTATTTGGGCTTCAGCCCCGACGGGAAGAATCTCGCCTATGCGGCCCGCAAGGTCGACGGTACGGCGGTGGTGATCAATGGCCGGGAAACGGCTGTCTACCCCGAGGTCAATTACCTGGCCGTTGGCTCAGACGAGCGCAACGTGGCCGTCGTGATCCCAAAAGATAAGGGCATGGTGGTGATTTACGCAGGCAAAGAGGGGAAAAAGTTCGATCGAATTAATGGCGTTGCCCTGAGCCCCGATGAATCCCGCCTGGCGTATTGGGCGGATGTCGGCTCCCTGAGCACGATGGTCATTGACGGCGTGGAAAGCCCGCCATCCACATGGGACTACGCCGGCAATAATCTTCGGCGACCGGCGATTTTCAGCGCGGACAGCCGGCACGTGCTGTATTTTGCCCGGCGCAATGAACGCTCATTGGCGGTGGTTGATGGCATCGAGGGTCCAGCCAACGACAAGATCTTCAATGGCATCCTTAGTCCAGACGGCCAGCACGCAGCCTACGTTGTCATGAACAGCGGGGAATTTGGTTTGGTATTGGATGGAATCGACTTTCCCCCTTTCCACTCGTTAGCCTTACCGACATTCAGCGCGAATTCGCAGCATAGTGCTTTCGTTAGGGATGATATATCGGAGAAGGGAAGGCATTTTGTGATGGTTGACGGCAAGAGCGGCCCCGAATACGACCGCATTCAGGCAATTGAAGACATTCGCGACGACGGTAACGTGGTTTATCAAGCCCTTCGTGGCCAGTCGCTTTACCGTGTAACCCAGCCCGCTTCCCCCTCGCCTTGACTCAATTTTGCCGCCCATGTTTTAGCAAAAGTAATGGATGGCATTAAGCCGCGGGCCGCGGAAGTGGAAAAAGTCCCTTTCACGAGGGGAAAAAGGGCATGAAAAATGCAGCGTTCCGGCGTGCCGGCCCGTGATTCCGCCACCCGGTGGGCCGTGCGCCCGCCCGGCGGCGAATTTTTGTGGTTGCCTTGGCGATAATAATTCTGATTCCTACCTTCGCTTTAACGAGCATCGCTCATGGCCAACGCACGCCTCAATCGGATGGGATTTTTGAAGAACCTCGGCTTCGCCGTCGCTTCGATGGCGACGCGCCCAGTCGCCGAAGCCTCGGAGCGCCTGCGCGGAGCGTCCAAACAGCCGGCGGCCCCGGGGGCCAACGGCGGGCTCACCGCCCGAAAGGAGCCACGCGCGATGGTTCGCCGCACGCCTACGGCGTGAGGTCGGTTTTTCCCACCTAAGCAATCGCCCGTCTCTTTTAAATCCTGCTCCATGGCCAATATCTTTCCCGCGTGGTCGAATTCAGTGCCCCTCAAGGTGGTGGTGGCTTTGTTGATGTCCGCCACCGCGGCTACCGGTGGGGTGTGGTACTATTTTTCCAATAGTTACACAAATGTGGGCTACATGCCCGTGCAGCCCGTCCCCTACAGCCACGCGCTGCACGTCGGCCAGTTGGGCCTGGATTGCCGTTATTGCCATACTTTTGTCGACCGTTCTGAGCACGCGAACATCCCCGGCCCGAGCGTCTGCATGAACTGCCACAGCCCGGACCTCGGCAACGTCAAGGGCGACAGCCCCTTGCTCTCTCCGATCCGCGACAGCTTCGCCAGCGGCCAGCCGGTCGAATGGGTGAAAATCCACAACGTCCCGGACTACGTCTATTTCAACCACTCCGTCCACGTGAACCGCGGCGTCTCCTGCGTCGAGTGCCACGGCCAGATCAATGAGATGGACACCGTCGCCCAGGCCAAGTCCCTCAGCATGGCGTTTTGCCTTGAGTGCCACCGCGACCCGGAACTGAAGGTTCGCCCGCTCGACAAGGTTTTCGACCTCACTTGGCACCCGGATTCGAGTTCGGCGCAGTTGGCAAACGGCACGAAGTACGTGCACGACTGGAAAATCCTGCCCCCGCAAAGCTGCTCGGGCTGCCACCGCTAGAAATAGATTCAATATTCAATATTCAAAATTCAAAATTTAAAACTGTCCCAAAACCGAAGTCTAAATCCCAGGTCCTGCAAAAACTTTTAAGAAAGCGTAATGAAACTAAAATTCCATCATCCCGAGCCGAGCGCACGCGAGCTGACCGGGCCGCGTTATTGGCGCAGTCTGGACGAGTTGGCGGCGACGCCGGCGTTCAAAGGCTGGGTGGAACGCGAATTTCCCGCCGGGGCCTCGGAACTCGAGGGCGTCAATCGCCGCAATTTCCTCAAGGTGATGGCCGCCTCCTTTGGCCTCGCTGGTTTGGGCATGTCGGGCTGCCGTCAGCCGACGCGCCACTTGCTCCCATATTCGAAGCAGCCCGAGCGCACCATCCCGGGCGTGCCCGTCTATTATACCACGTCCCTGCCCGGGCCGCTGGAAAACGTTCCGCTCATTGTCGAGACGAATGACGCCCGCCCGACCAAGCTCGAGGGCAATCCCAGCTACGCCACCTTTGGCGGTTCAACCAACATTTTCGCCCAAGCCAGCATTTTAGATTTGTACGACCCCGACCGCGCCGGCGCCGACGGCACCGCGCTCAAGCCCGCGGAAGTCGAAGCAAAATTGAACAAGCTGGTGGCGGATTACGCGCCCAAGGGTGGGGCGGGTTTGGCCTTTCTTGCCAACAAGAGCACCTCGCCCACGCGCGCGCGCATCGTCGAAAAACTCCGCGCCAAACTCCCGCAGGCGATTTGGGCCGAATATGAACCGGTCGACCAGTCGAATCCGGAAAAAGCCGCGACCGCGCTATATGGCGCCGCAGTGCGCCCGATTTACGATTTTTCCCAAGCCAAGCGCGTGTTGGCGCTCGACAGCGATTTCCTGAACACCGAGCCCGGCCACCTCGGTTACGCCCGCGGCTACGCCAAGTCGCGCAAGGTGGACACGAAGGAGGACGCCGATCCGGAGAAAATGTCGCGCCTCTACGTCGCGGAAAGCAATTACACCATCACCGGCGCGAATGCGGACCATCGTCTGCGCTGCGCGACCACCCATATTCCCGGACTCACGGCGCTCTTTGCGGCGGAATTTGTGGCCCAGGCAACGCCCGGCCAGCAGGCGGACCTCGTGGCCGCTTTGAAGAAAATCGGCGCGGGCGTAAGCGTGAAAGACGGCTGGGTTAAAGAATGCGTGGCTGATTTGCTCAAGCACAAGGGCTCGTCAGCCGTCATTGCTGGACCGGAATTGCCGGTCGAAGTCCACCAAGCGGTGATGATGATGAATTTGGCCCTGCAAGCCGAGGGCAAGACCGTCACTTATCGCGCGCTGCCCACGCGTTCGGCCACGGCCTCGATTGCCGATGTCGCTGCCGCGATTGACGCCAAGAAGGTCCAGACTCTCTTCATCCTGAACGGCAACCCCGCCTACAATGCGCCGGGCAACCTGAATTTTGCCGGCAAGCTCGATGCCGCCGTCAAGGCGAAGTCGCTGGAAGTTTTCCGTTACGGTTATTATGGCCCCGACGCCGACGAGACCTCCAAACTCGCCACCACGTTCGTGCCTGCGCTCCACTATTTGGAAAGCTGGGGCGACGGGCTGACTTGGGACGGCCACCACGTGCCGGTGCAGCCGATGATTCAGCCGTTGTTCGAAGCCTTCGGCGAACTCGATGTGCTCGGGATTTTGTCCGGCGACGCCAAGGCTGACGCCTACGCCTACGTGCAGGAAACTTTCAAGTCCCTTCACCCCGGCAAGTCCTTTGAGGAATGGCTGGCGGTCGGCGTGGCGGCGGATGGTTTTGCCGCGGCCAGCAAAGCCAATTCTGACGGGGCCTCGGCCTTGTCCAAGTGGACTTACACCGCTCCCGCGCTGAGCGAAAAATCCCTGGAAGTTCGTTTCATCACGGCGGCGACTTGGGACGGCCGTTACGCCAACAACGGCTGGATGCAGGAGTGCCCGGATGCGATGACCAAGATTACTTGGGACAACGCCATCCTCATCAGTCCCAAGCTGGCCAAGGCGCTGAAGGCCAGCGGCGTGACCGGTCTCTGGCCGGAACCCGCGGCGTTGAGCAAGGGCCCCCTCGGCGGCGCCATCTCCGGCCAGGCCGCGATGAACGACAACGTTTTTGAAACCGGTCGCGAAAAGGCCAAGATTGGTGAAATCACAGTCAACGGAAAAACCATTCGCGGGCCGTTGAGCATTTTGCCGGGTCTGGCCGATTACAGCCTCGTCGTCGCCCTCGGTTATGGCCGCACGCAGGGTGGCCGCGTGGCTGGCAACGCCGCGGCGCTCGTCGGCTTCAATGCTTATCCGATTGTATCCACCGCGTCGGTCGTGGCTTGCGCGGTGGCCGGAGCGGCCCTCAAGGTTGTTGAAGAAGAAATTATGGACCTCGCCAATGTGCAGGAGCACTGGTCCATGGAAGGCCGCGAATTCGTGCGCGAAGCCAATGTCGGCGAGTATCACGACAAGCCGGATTTTGCGAAGGGCATCGGCATGGAGGCGCACTCGCCCCCGATTTACGGGCCGGCCAAGAACATGTCCAACGAGCAGAAGGCCGTCGAGATGCCGCGCGGCCAGTCGTTGTACGAACTCCATCCTTACAACAAGCCCGCGCCGAATTATCCGGCCTGGAACACCGAGGACGGTCTCGCAAAATTCCCGACCCCGCAGCAATGGGGGATGAGCATCGATTTGAACACCTGCCTCGGCTGCAACGCCTGCATCGTCGCCTGCCAGGCCGAGAACAACATCCCGGTCGTCGGCAAAGACCAAGTTTTGCGCGGCCGCGAAATGCAGTGGATCCGCCTCGACCGCTATTTTGCCAGCCCCCCGGACACGTCCGACACCGATCTTCCCGAGGACCCGCAGGTCAATTTCCAGAGCATGGCCTGCCAGCATTGCGAGCTGGCCCCGTGCGAAAACGTCTGCCCGTTCATGGCCACCGTCCACGACGACCAAGGCCTGAACACGATGGCCTACAATCGTTGCGTGGGTACGAAATATTGCGCGAACAACTGTCCGTTCAAGGTCCGGCGCTTTAACTTTTTCGACTGGAACAAACGCTCGGACAAGCACTACTACGAAGGCCCCCTCGGTCCGCAGAATTACAACATGACCGGCGGCGACGTGAGCCCCGCCAGCCAGCTCACCCGGATGCAGAAAAATCCGAACGTTTCCATCCGCATGCGCGGGGTCATGGAAAAGTGCACCTATTGCGTGCAGCGCATCGAGTCCGCCAAAATCAACCAGCGCGTCAAGGCGCAGGATTCCGGCGACATCAAGATTCCCGACGGCACCCTCAAGACCGCCTGCCAGCAGGTTTGCCCGACGGGCGCGATCGAGTTCGGCGACGTCTCCGACCCGAAGTCCGCCGTGGCCATCGCGAAGGATTCGCCCCGCAACTACGCGACCCTGGGCTACCTCAACATCCGCCCGCGCACCACTTACCTCGCCAAGCTGCGTAATCCTAACAAAGAGATGCCGGATTATCGCGACATGCCGCTGGGCCGCCTGGAATTTGAGACCCGCTACGGGCACAAGCACGAAGCGGCGGAACCGAAAGCCGCCGAACCCGCGAAACCCGCGGTCAAAGCCTAACCCTTCACCACGCACCCGCATTCCCTCATGGCCTCCGCCATCGAAGAAACTCTGACATCCCCGCCCGCGGTCCTCGCCAAGGTCCGCCCGGTCATGTCGTTGCCGCGCCGGCCCTTGGTGCTGAACAACCGCAATTTCCACTGGGTCACGGACAAAATCTGCGGCATCGTGGAAAACCCCGCGCCGCGCTGGTGGTGGGTTTGCTTCATCGTTTCCGTTTTTCTCGCCTCGTTTACGGCCTTCGGTTTGACTTATTTGGTGTCCACGGGCGTCGGCGTCTGGGGCCTGCGTTCGCCGGTGTTCTGGGGCTGGGACATTGTGAACTTCGTGTTCTGGATCGGCATCGGCCACGCCGGCACGCTCATTTCCGCCATCTTGTGCCTGCTGCGCCAGAAGTGGCGCACCGCCATCAATCGCTCTGCCGAGGCCATGACGATTTTCGCGGTGATGTGCGCCGGTTTGTTCCCCCTGTTCCACGTCGGTCGCGTCTGGTTCGCCTGGTGGCTGCTTCCGCTGCCCAACGGCAACGCCATCTGGCCGAACTTCCGCAGCCCGCTTGAGTGGGACGTGTTCGCGGTCTCGACCTACTTCACCGTCTCCGTCCTCTTCTGGTACATGGGCATGGTGCCCGACCTCGGCGCTCTGCGCGACCGCGCGACCCAGATGTGGCGCAAGTACTTTTACGGCGCCATTTCCCTCGGCTGGCGCGGTTCGACCCGCCACTGGCGCAATTATGAAATGGCCTACCTCATTCTGGCGGGCCTCTCCACGCCGCTGGTGCTCTCGGTGCACACCATCGTGTCCTTCGACTTCGCCTCGGCCGTCCTGCCCGGCTGGCACACGACCATCTTCCCCCCGTACTTCGTCGCCGGCGCCATCTTTTCCGGTTTCGGCATGGTGCTGACCCTCGTGCTGCCCCTGCGCTCGATGTACAAGCTGCATGACCTCATCACGCAGTACCACATCGACTGCATGTGCAAAATCATTTTGGCCACCGGCAGCATGGTGGGCTACGCGTACTCGATGGAGTTCTTCATCTCATGGTACAGCGGCAACATCTACGAAGTCTTCACCTTTATCAACCGCGCGTTCGGCCAGTATGCCTGGGCCTACTGGATCATGATTTCCTGCAACGTCATTTCGCCGCAGTTGTTCTGGTTCCGCTGGGTGCGTGAAAACACCGCGCTCGTGTTCATCATCACGCTCTTCGTCAACTGCGGCATGTGGTTCGAGCGCTTCGTCATCACCGCCACCTCGCTGGCCAACGACTTCGTCCCCACGAGCTGGGCCTACTACACTCCGAGCACGACCGACATGTTCACCTTCTTCGGCACCTTCGGGTTCTTCGGCGCGCTGTTCCTGCTCTTTGTCCGTTTCCTCCCGATGCTCCCCATCGCGGAAATCAAGCACGTCATGAAGGAAGCCGACCCGCACTATAATCCCGACGGCGACGATCACCACCATGCTCCCGCCGCGGTGAAAGGAGGCCGGTCATGAGTGACACCTTCGGCCTCCTGGCGGAATTCAAAAACGCCCACGACATCTACCATGCCGCGGAGAAAATTCGCGACGCCGGATTCAAGAAGTGGGACACTTACACGCCTTACGCGGTGCACGGGCTCGACAAAGCCATGGGCATGAACCGCTCCAAGGTGCCGATCATCGTGCTGATTTGCGGCATCACCGGCTTCACCACCGGTACGCTGATTTCCTGGTACATGAACGGCTATGATTTTCCCCTCGTCGTCGGCGGCAAGCCTTACTGGAGTCCCATCTATCCGTTTCCGGTGATGTATGAGTGCACGATTTTGTTTTCGGCCTTCGGCGCGTTCTTCGGCCAGTTCCTGCTGAATCTCCTGCCGCAGCCGTACCATCCCGTTTTCAACAACGAGCACTTCAAGCGCGCCACGGACGACGGCTTCTTCGTCGTCATCGAGACCAGCGACCCGAAGTTCGACGAAAAGGGCACCCGTGCCTTGCTCGAATCCCTCGGCGCGTTCAACCTTTCCCCGGTGAGCAAATAACATGCGCTATTTCATAGCCATCTTCGTGTTCGCCCTCGTGGCGGTGGTGTCCCTGGCCGGTTTCCGCGGCCAGAAGTTCACCCAGCCGCCGCTGTACATTTTCCCGGACATGAACTGGCAGCCGAAGTACCTGCCCCAGGGTGAAAACACCTTCTGGCCCGACCACCGCAACGACCGTCCCGCCGTGGCCGGCACCGTGCAGCGCGGGTATGCCTGGGCCGAGGCCGAGGTTTTCTCGCCTGATTTCAAGTATGCCCCGGCCTCCAACATGCCGCTCTACACCGGGCGCTCCGCCGACGGCGGCTGGGCCAAGGATTTTCCCGTCAAGGTGGACTCCGCCTTCCTCCAGCTCGGCCAGGCCAAGTTCAACATCAACTGCATGGTCTGCCACGGCCAGGTCGGCGACGGCAACGGCATCACCAAGGCCGGCTACAAGATGCTCACGGTGCGCAACCTCATGGAGCCCTACGTCAGCACCCAGCCCTACGGCCAGATTTTCTACACCATCACCTACGGCAAAGGCAAAATGGGCCCGTATGGCGACCGGTTGACGCCCGTCGAGCGTTGGGCCGTCATCGCCTACGTCAAGACCCTCGAACTCGCGGGCAATGCCACCATGGATGATGTGCCCGCCGCCCAACGCGCGAAACTCGCCCAATGAAATCTTCCGCCCTCACTCCCTCCGTCGTCGTCCCTGCCACCGCCAGCGGCGCGAATAATCCCGCCGGTGTCGCCTTGATTGTCGGCATTGTCGGCGTGCTCATCGGCCTCGGTGGTATCTTCTGGGGTGTGTCCAAAGAAGTTCCCGATCCCCGCCCGCTCATTGGCTGGCTCATCGGCTTTGCCTTCTGGTTCGCGATGTCCATCGGGATGACCTACCAGGTGATGCTCTATTATTTGTTCGACGCCGGCTGGTCCATCATCGTCCGCCGCCAGTTGGAGCACTTCATCGGCTCCTTTCGCGTGCTGGCCGTTTGCTTCCTGCCGCTGTTGCTGGTGGCCCTTTTTGGCCGCAACCCCGGTCTTTTGTGGCCCTGGCGCAATCCGGATATGCCCCTCCCGGTGCTGGGCGGCGAAACCATCGCCGAAGACCCGCTCTTCATTTGGAAACACGCCTATTTCGCCCTGCCGTTCTTCCTGTTGCGCCTCGCGATTTATGCCTCGGTGTTCATCGGCCTGGCCTACCAGTTTCGCAAGAATTCCTTCGCGATGGACAAGGACGCGAACCCCCAGCACGTCCTGAACTGCCGCAAATGGTCCGCCTTCGGCGTCATCGCCGTTTCGATGGCCGCCACGTTTGCCGCCTTCGACTTTTTCATGAGCCTCTCGTACCAGTGGTTTTCGACCATGTACGGCGTGTGGTTCTTTGCCACCTCGATGCGCTGCGGCTTCGCCGGCACCGTCATCCTGTGCTACTTCCTCAGCAACAAGCCGGGCCGCCCGCTTTACGGCATCTACAACCGCGCCCACCAATACCTGCTCGGCTGCCTCTGCCTGACGTTTACCATCTTCTGGGCCTATATCACCTTCTGCCAGTACTTCCTCATTTATAACGCCGACATCCCCGAGGAGACCTTCTGGTTCAATGTCCGCGAACTTGGCTCCGACTGGCTGCACAATTCCTGGTGGTGGGTCAGCCTGGCCTTGATTTTCGGTTATTTCTTCCTGCCGTTTTTCGCGCTCCTGTCCTACAATAACAAGGTTAAGCGGAAAAACCTGCTCGTCATCGCTTTCTGGATTCTTTCGTTCCACCTGCTCGACTTGTACTTCAACATCCTGCCCGCCAAACTGCCCTCGGATGCGAACGTCCTTGGCTTCACGGTCCGCGAATTCAGGCCGAGCATTTGGGATGTATCCTCGCTCGTCGGCATTGGCGGCTTGGTCATTTGGGCCTTCTTGAAGTCGCGTCCCCAGGCCGAGGACATTCCCATTCACGATCCCCGCATCGAGGAGTCTTTGCATTACCATGAGTAATCCCGCCCCCGAGGTTCCGCGGCCTTCCGCCGCCCACTGGATCCAAACCGTCGTGGGCGTGTTGGGGAGCATTCTCGTCGTCGCCCTGGTGCTCGGTATTTCGTACCTGAACACCCGCTCGCCCGCCGCCGTGAACGCCGATCTCGCCGCCGAGCGCCACAAGATTCTCTCCGACGTTCAGGCCAAGGAGGCCGAGCTTTATTTCAATTATTCCTGGGTGGACAAGGACAAGGGCGTCGTGCGCATTCCCGTTTCCGAGGCCCTCAAAATCCAGGCCGAACGCCTGGGCAAGGAAACGGCCAAGCAGCCCGAAGCGCCGAAACGCCTTTCCCTCGCGGCCTCACCCACGACCATCCCGCCGCAAGCGCCTCCTCCCGCCACCGTTGCGCCTCCGGCGGCTGCTCCCGCCGCGGGAACCGCTCCGCCCGCCGCGCCCGCCACCGCTCCTGCGGCAGGTACAGCGCCCGCTGCTGCCCCGGCTGCTGCTAATGCTGCGCCGGCCGCACCTGCGGCTGCTGCACCCGCTGCGGCCACGCCCCCGCCGGCCGCGCCCGCCCAATAACTTTCGATGGAATGGATTCATTATCTCTTCGGCCGGACCGTGCTGGGGCGGCTGAATTTCGGCGCCTGCGGCTGGAGATAATTTTCCTCGCGACCGCTTTCTATGTGCCCTTGCGCCGAACTCGCTGAAGCTCTGGACCCGCGTACCGATGCGCGGTTGCCGGAGGTTGACCAGTTGGCGCAGATTGACGCCTCCCTGCGCGGCCCGACGCTCCTGTTTGTCGGCGCCAGTCTCTTTTGGCTTTTGGTCGGCACTTTGTTTAGCCTCATCGCGGCCATCCAGTTGCTGAATCCCGAGTTCATCGCCAACTGCGAGTGGCTCACCTACGGCCGCATCTTCCCGGCCTCCTCGACCGCGATGCTCTACGGTTTTGGCGACAATATCGCCTTCGCGGTCAGCCTTTGGATCATGGCGCGGCTCTGCAAGACCCAGGTCAAGCACCTGGGCCTGCTCTACATCGCGGGGGCGTTTTGGAATGTCGCGATTTTGTGGGGCCTTGGAAAAATCATCCTGGGCGGCTCCTCTTCGATTGAAGGCATGGAAATGTCGGGCGGCGTCGGCCCCGTGCTTGTGCTCAGCTACGCGCTCATCGGCCTCTGGGGCATCTTGAGCTACCAGAATCGCCAGACCGAGCACGTTTACGTTTCGCAATGGTATTTGCTGGCGGCGTTTTTGTGTTTCCCCTGGATGTACTGGTCGGCGCATGTGATGCTCTTTGCCTCACCCGCGCGGGGTGTCATGCAGGCTGTCGCGGCCGCGTGGTTTAACGGCGGCGTCGCCAACCTCTGGTTCGCGCCCATCGCGCTGGCCGCGATTTATTATTTTCTGCCGAAAATTCTGGGCCGTCCCATCTACGGCTACTATCTGGCGACCATCGGCTTCTGGTCCCTCATCATGTTCTCCGGCTGGCTTGGCACCCGCACGTTGATTTTCGGGCCCATTCCGGTGTGGATTCAAACCGTCGGCATCGTCGCCAGCGTGGCCCTGCTGGTGCCCACCGTCGCCATCGCCATCAACCTTCTCGGCACGGCCCGCGGTAGTGTCAGTGAAGTCATGGGCAACCCCGTTTTGCGCTTCCTGGTATTCAGCGCGCTGGCCTTTGTGTCCGGCGTGGTGATCAATGCCGTGGCTTCGTTGCGGGTCGTCAATGAAGTCACGGGACTAACGGATTTCTCCGTCGCACAAAACGAGCAGGGCTTTTACGCCTTTTACGTCATGGCCATGTTTGGCGCCGCCTACTACATGCTCCCGCGTATTTTCGGACGTGACTGGCCCGCGAGCCTCCTCCTCAAGGCCAATTTCTGGTGCTGCGCCCTGGGCATCACCCTCCTGCTGGTGGTGCTTTATGTCGGCGGCTGGCAGCAGGGCGCGGCCATGAACGACCCGTTCACGCCCTTCGTGGATATTCTGCGCGGTGCCGTTCCTGTCAACCAGGCCCGCGCCGTTGCGCAAATCCTCCTCTCGCTCGGCCAGGTCGCGTTTATTGTCAATGCTGGCGGCCTCATGCTCTGGTGGGCCAAGGATAATTGCCCCGTCTGCCGACTGCTCGGTTCCACCTGCCCGGCGTGCAAGTTGCTGAAAGGACGGGCGTCATGAAAAATCTCCCGCTCATGTTCTTTGGGATTTTCTTCCTGCTCTCCGCCTCGTGGTGCGGCGTGGTGCTCTCTGCCAATTTGCAGCTTTCGGGCCTGCAGCCTGACCGCATGGATGACGGCGACCCGGTCTTCCCCAATTTCAGCCCCGGCGTCGCTCTGCAAGGCCGCCAGACCTACATCGAACTCGGTTGCGAATATTGCCACACCCAGCAGGTGCGTCCCGCCAGTCTCCAACTCGTTTTTCAGCCCCGAGCCACGCCTGACAAGCCCGCCAAGCAGGAAACCCAGTTGCTCAGCCCCGATATTGCCCGCGGTTGGGCTGAGCGTGGTAGCGTCGCCCGCGATTACATTTTCCAGAGTCCCGTCCTCCTCGGCAATGTCCGCCGCGGGCCCGACCTCACTGACTTCGGCGACCGCAAGGCCAGCACCGCCGACGTCCTCCTGCATCTTTACAATGCCCGGCTCATTGCGCCCGATTCGAACATGCCGCCGTACCGTTTCCTCTTCAAGACGCAGCCCATCGCCAACGGCCAGCCCTCGCTGACGGCGCTGAAATTCCCGCCCAATGCTCCCGGCGCGCCCGCCGCCGGCACCGAGGTGGTGCCCACCGAGCGCGCCATCGAGCTCGCCGCCTATTTGCAAAACCTGAAGCTCAACTACGATCTGCCCGAAGCCAAGGCCAAGTAAATTTGCCCGCATGTCCGACGCCGCCTCCAACGCCCGCAACCCCCTCGACCCGCACTCCGGGCCGGCCGCCCCGGCCGACCGCCTGAGCGACGAGGCCTTGCACCGCGTCCACACCCAGTTGTGGCGCGAGAAGGAGGAACCGCGCGAGGGCTTTTCGCTCGTCCCCATTTTCCTGATTTTCCTCGCCGCCGCGCTCACCCTCTGGGGCGGCATTTACATGGCGAACAATTCCGGCGGCTTCCGCTCCACGGTGTTTGACGATATCGGCCACGAGGGCGAGTCCGGCGGTCCCGAGGCGGACAGCCCCGAGGCGCAGCTCAAGCGCGGCAAAAAGATTTTCACCAGCGCCGCCGGTTGCCAGGCCTGCCATGGCCCCGAAGGCAAGGGTCAGCCGGGTCTCTTCCCGCCCATCGCTGGTTCGCCCTTTGTCGGCAGCGGCAACGGTGACCGCCCGATTAAGATTCTTCTCGCCGGCCTTGGCGGCGATTTGGATGTCCTCGGTGGCCACTACAACGGCCAGATGCCCGCCATCGGTCAAAGCCTCAAGGACAAGGAAATCGCGGACGTGCTCACTTATGTGCGTGTGACGTTCAACAACGCCGCCCCGGTGGACGCCGATCAAGTGGCCGCGATGCGCGATGTCGTGGGCAAGCGTCCGCCCTGGACTCCGGGCGAACTGCTCGCGCAAGACCCGCTGGGCGCGATGCCCGCTCCCGCCGCCCCGGCCGGAGAAGGCGCGCCCGCCGCACCCGCTGCTCCTGCGGCGGCTCCTGGTGCCGCAGCCGCACCTGCTGCCACTACGCCTGCTCCCGCGGCGAAGTAGCCTTCGGATTTGTTGCTTAGCGGGGTGGGGCGCGCTGCCCTCAGCGCGCCGTCCGGACCAGACGATTTTGCCCCGCCACGAAGCAGTCCAGTGCTGAAAAGTTGCGCCGTGTTGCCAATACAGCCTTGCTCCGCCGTCACGAAGCCGCCCTGTGCTATAAAATGTTGAGATAGGGGCGCCTCTCCGAGGCGTCCGCTTTAGACCACAAACGGCTTAACTACAAAAACACAAAACATCCAGAATTTCGGATTTTGTGCCTTTTGTGTTTCTGGTGGTTTAGCTCGATTGGATGAACTCTTATCCAATCACCGCGCCTTCAGCCTTCCTCTCTTGGCCAAAACCACGCCCTAGCTCCTCGGTTACTCCGCTGCGGTCGTTTCCGGCTTCGCCCGGAAAAACGCCGCGACGCGGCCCACGCCGCCGGCGCATTCCGCGCCCGTCGCCTCCGCCAGCGCCGCGCATTGACTGCGCAATTCCGCGCGGCTGGCGGAGAAACGCACCTTCACCAGTTCCTTCCGGCGCAGCGCGATATCGAGTTCCTTGGTCACGGTCGGCGTCACGCCGTCCTTCCCCACGTGCAGGGCGGGGGCCAATGTTTGGGCGCGGGCGCGCAAGGCAGCCTTTTCAGCGGAAGTCATGGCAGTCTTTTAGACAGAATTAATATCGGGCCGGGTAACCAGCGACCTCCTTTTAGACAGAATTAACGGAATTAACAAAATTAAAGCGCGTCACCCAAAAGAAATCTTCCTTCGCACCCTTCGCCGTGAAACTTTTTTAAAAAATGCTGATCGATGGAGGAGTGCGCTTGGGCTTCTTCCTCCGCGCCCTCTGCGTGCTCTGCGGTAAAACTCTTTTTTCTCCCTTCGTGCCCTTCGCGGTGAACCTCTCTGGAAGATGCTGATGGATTAAAGCTCCCGTCTTCGACTTGTACCTCTGCGCTCTCCGCGTGCTCTGCGGTGAAATTCTTCCTCTTCCTTCGCGCCCTTCGCGTCTTCGCGGTAAAATTCTTTTCATAATCCGCTCGCGAACTCACCCGAGCGATTTCCTAAACTCCTCCATCACCGCACCCAGTTTCGCCGCGTCCTTGCCGCCGCCCTGGGCGAAGTCCGGCTTGCCGCCGCCGCGCCCGCCGAGTTTGCCGCACAAATCGCCCACGATTTTCCCCGCCGCGTGCCCCGCCGCAATCGCCTCCGGCGAACACAGCGCGACTACGCCGACCTTGTCCTCGGCGGCGCTCCCGAGCACGACGACACTCGGCCCCAGTTTCTTGCCGATGGGTACCGCCACATTGCGCAGCTCGCCCACGGGCACATCCACCACGGCCACGACAAAATTCAGAGCGCCCTTCGCCACCGCCGTCGCCGCCAATTCCTCCGCGAGCAATGACGCATTCTGCTGTTGCGCCGCCCGTTGCTGTTTCGCCAGCACCGCCCGCTGGTCCGCCACATCCTGCTTCAGCAAACGGACATGCCGTTCCAGCGCCTGCAACGCCTCGATGCGCGGCGTTTTTTCACCCAATGGTGCGGGCGCCGGATTGCTGGCCTTGCCGCCAATTTCAACCAAAGTTTTTTCCAGGTCGCGCGCTTCTTTTTCCAGTTCCCGCGCCGCGGCCACCGCCGCCTCGCCGGCCACCGCCTCGATGCGCCGCACGCCCGCCGCGATGGCGCTCTCGTGCAAAATCTTGAACAACCCGATGTCGCCCGTCGTGCGCACGTGCGTGCCGCCGCACAACTCCATCGAGTAGCCGTTCAGCCGCGGGCGCGCGTGCCCATGCTCGTCGGTGTCGGTGGCGCCGCCGATTTGCACCACGCGCACCACGTCGCCGTACTTGTCGCCGAAAAACTGCATCACCTCCGGCCGGTCCTTGATCTGCGCGAACTTGAAATCCGCCCAGGTCACCGGGTCGTTTTCAAAAATGCGGTCGTTCACGAGCCGTTCGATCTTCGTGATCTGCTCCGGCGTGAGCGCCCCGTGGTTGAAGTCGAACGTCAGCTTGTCGGGCCCCACATACGAACCCTTCTGCGCGGCGTCCGGACTCACGATTTCATGCAACGCCCAGTGCAGCAAATGCGTCACGGTGTGATGCCGCTGGATGGCGTTTCGCCGCGGTTGGTCCACTTGCACCGTCACATGCTGGCCGACCGCCGGGGCGTCGCCGCCCTCGAGAAAATGCAGCCACGTCGGGCCCGATTTCTGGGTGTTGGCAATGCGCCACTGCTGGCCCGCGGTCACCAACTCGCCCGCGTCGCCCACCTGGCCGCCCATCTCCGCGTAGCACACGGAATTGTTCAGCACCACCACCGTCTTGTCCTTCACCGCCACCACCTCCTGGACATCCGCGCCCGTGTGGTTGTGGTCATAACCAATAAAATGCGTTGGCGTCTTGGTCTCAATCTGCGAAAGCTCAATGACGGTTTTCTTCTGGGCGGCTTGAGCCATCTTTCGCTGTTTTTCCATTAAATCATTAAACATATGCTCGTTAACTTCCATGCCATGCTCGCGAGCCATGATCTGTGTCAGGTCCAGCGGGAATCCATAGGTATCGTAGAGTTTAAATGCAACATCACCCGAAAATACTGCCCGTTGGAGCCTGCCAGTAGTTTCACGCGTTTCTCGTGCGAGTTGATTTAAGACCTCCATGTCCTTTAAATGTCGATTAAACAATTCCATACCTTTGTCCAGCGTCCGATTAAACGCCTCCTCTTCAGTCTTCAGCACGTCCTTTACGTTTTGTTTCCTCGTCCGAATCTCTGGAAAGACATCGCCCATGGTCTCGGCGAGGACGTCCACCAGCTTGTAGAAAAACGGCTCTTGAAAATCCAAAGTGCGTCCATATTTCACCGCTCTCCGCAAAATGCGCCGCAGCACATAATTCCGGTCTGAATTGCCAGGGAGAATTCCATCCGCGATCGCAAAACTCAGGGTGCGGATATGGTCGGCGATGACGCGGAAGGCCACATCGGTTTTTTCCTGCTCGGTGTCGCCGGTGCTGCCGGATTTCGGCAGGGTGGAGCCGTACTTCTTGCCGCTCAATTTCTCCAGCTCGTCGAAAATGGGCCGGAAAATATCGGTCTCGTAATTGGAAATTTTTGCGTTTTTGAAATCAGAAAAATTCTTCGTGCCCTGCATGATGCTGGTCACGCGCTCAAAGCCCATGCCGGTGTCCACGTGCTTGGCGGGCAGGGGTGAGAAGGTGCCGTCCTGATTCGCGTTGAACTGGATGAACACGAGGTTCCAAATCTCAATGCACCGTGCGTCACCCTTATTGACCAGCGCGCCCTTGGTGTCGCCCGCCGGCGTGAGGTCCACATGCAGTTCCGAGCACGGGCCGCACGGGCCGGTGTCGCCCATCATCCAGAAATTGTCCTTCTTGTTGCCGTTGACGATGTGCACCTGCGGGTCGAGCCCCGCCTTTTTAAAATGCCCCGCCCACACGTCGTAGGCCTCCTGGTCGAAATCCGACGGATCGCCCTTGGCCTTGTCGGGGTTGTACACCGTCGCGTACAGGCGCGCGGCGGGAAATTTCCACACTCCGGTGATGAGTTCCCAGGCCCAGTCAATCGCCTCCTTTTTAAAATAATCGCCGAACGACCAGTTGCCCAGCATCTCAAAAAACGTGTGGTGGTAGGTGTCGAGGCCCACGTCCTCGAGGTCGTTGTGCTTGCCGCCGGCGCGAATGCATTTCTGGGTGTCGGCGGCGCGCGTCGGCAGCCCCGGAATGGCGCGCGACCACTGGTTCACGTCCGCCTTGCGCTCGCCGAGGAAAATGGGCACGAACTGGTTCATCCCCGCGTTGGTGAAGAGCAGGTTCGGGCTGTCCGGCAGCAACGACGACGACGGCACGAGGGTGTGCTTCTTCGATTGGAAAAAATCGAGGAAGGACTGGCGGATTTGAGAGGAAGTCATCGGATGGGAACCGAAAGGATTTTACCGCAGAGGCCGCGGAGAGCGCTGAGGAAGAAAAGGAGGAAGAGAAGGCTGGAAAATTAGAATAAATAATTCTGTCTTAATTCAGATCTCCGCGTCCTCCGCGTTCTCTGCGGTAGAATTTTGATTTTATATTTTTGCCAGGATGGCCGCTGCGATGGCCTTCGTGCCGACCGACGGCTGGCCAAATGCGATGTCCGCCGTGCGCACGCCGCCCGTGACGGTGTCGCGCACGGCTTTCTCCATCGCGGCCGCGATGTTTTCCAGGCCAAAACTGAACCGCAGCATCAGCGCGGCACTGAGGATTTGCGCGCAGGGATTGGCGAGGCCCTTGCCCGCAATGTCCGGCGCAGTGCCGCCCGCGGGCTCATAAAGACCGAACGGCAGCCCATGCGTGTTCTTCCCCGTGCCCAGGCTGGCCGAGGCCAGCATCCCGAGCGAGCCGCAGACCACGGCCATCTCGTCGGAGAGAATGTCGCCGAACATGTTTTCGGTGACGAGCACGTCGAACTGGTTCGGGTCGCGGGCCATTTGCATGGCGGCGTTGTCCACATAAAGATGGCTGAGCTGGATGCCGGGATGGTTTTTCGCGGCGTACTCGGTGATGGTCTTGCGCCAGAGCACGGAGGTTTCGAGCACGTTGGCCTTGTCCACCGACGTCACGCGCTTCGTGCGGCCCGCCGCCGCGCGAAACGCCACCTCGGCGATGCGCTCAATCTCGCTCTTCTTGTACACCATCGTGTCCACGGCCTCGATGTCGCCGTCGGGCAGGGTGCGCGTCTGTTTCGGCTGGCCGAAATAAATGCCGCCGGTTAATTCGCGCACGCACACCATGTCGATGCCCTTGGGGATGCGTTCCTTTTTCAGCGGCGAGGCGTCGATCAACTCCGGGTAAAGCAGGCCGGGACGGATGTTCGCAAAAAGCTGGAATTCCTTCCGCAACGGCAGCAGGGCGGCGCGCTCGGGCTGTTCCTTGGGCGGCAGTTTTTCCCACTTCGGCCCGCCGACGGAGCCGAATAAAATCGCGTCCGCCCCGCGGCAGGTGGCGACGGTCGCCGCAGGCAGCGCCGAGCCGTGCTTGTCAATGGCGATGCCGCCGACATCGCAGGTCGTGTGGTCCAGCGTCAGACCGTGCTTGGCGGCGACTTTGGCGAGGACCTCAAGGGCGACCTCCATGACTTCGGGGCCGATGCCATCTCCGGGCAATACGGCGAATTTGAGCGTCTTCATGGCGAAAGAGTAGGGAAGGGAAGGCCGGCGTTTACCGGCCAAAGGACAAGCAAAGCGCGTTTCCCTCAGCGGGAAAAGCGTAAAATGGGGGTCGGGGGCCGCCGAACGCGTCTTGCCAGCGGGCGGAACCGGCGTTTTGCTTCCCCTCCACCATGCAAAAACCGGCGCACTTTCGGGCCGCTGCCACGGTCGCTCTCCTCGGGGCCTGGGCCTTGGCAGGCTGCACCGAGACCACCACCACACGCCCCGCGCTTTACCGTTCGACCTCGGGGTCGAAGCCCGACCCGATTTCGCCCCTCGAAAAAAATTACAACAATCTCAACAACAAGGTCGAGGATGTCTTGTTTGGGCCGCAGTGAGGGGCTCGCCGGATCGGTGCCGGAACCTTTGCGACTAGAGCTTGGCAACGGCCCAATCTCTGGCACTATGACGCCGCTTCCGTTATGAATTCCGCTGTCCTCTGGTTCGTCCGCCTCGGCCTCGACGAAAAGGCCATCACCCGCCGGCAGGCCGCCACCGTTCGCGGCGCTTTGGGCGACGCCGCCGAGATCGCCGATTTCGCGCAAAAGTTTCTCGACGACGGCATTGTCACGGACGTTGAACTGCTGGAAAGGCTGGCCAACACCGCGCTCGAAAAAGCGGAAGCAGGGCCGCCGCCCGCGGATCCGTTTGCCGCCTCGGGCAAAACCACCGTGCCTTTTGCCGGCACAAAGACCAAGACCAGCATCCCGTTTGCCGCCAAGGCGAAAACCAAGGTGCCTTTCGCCGCGGCCGGTGCCGCCGCCAGCGGCCCGAAATTCGAGTTCGAGAAAGTGGCTTCCCTCGATGACGCCACGCTCGCCGCCGCGTTTCGTGATTTGCTCAAAAACACCGCGGGCGACGGCGCGAGCGATTTGCACCTTTCCACCGGCGCCCGGCCATTTGTCCGCAAAAACCGCGCGCTCAGCTTTCTGTCCTCCTACGCGCTCACCGCCGAGGACGCTCTCCGCCTGAACACCGCGCTGCTGTCCGAAGGCCAGAAGAAAATCTACCTCGAGCGCAAGGACTACGACTACGCGCTGGCCCTGAGCGGCGCCGACCGTTACCGCGTCAACCTCATGTTTCACAAGAACGGCTCGGCCGGCGCGTACCGCATGGTGCCCGCCGTCACGCGCTCGTTCACCGAGCTTGGTTATGCCAAGCACGCCGAGACGCTGAAGAAAGTACTATCGTATCACAACGGACTTATTCTTATCACCGGCCCGGTGGGCTCCGGCAAGACCACCACGCTCGCCTCCATCGTGGATTATCTCAACAGCAGCCGCACCGACCACATCATCACCGTCGAGGACCCCATCGAGGTCGTGCAGGCGGCCAAGGGTTGCAACGTCACCCAGCGCGAAGTCGGCACGCACACCAAATCGTTTTTCTCCGCGCTCAAGGGCGCGTTGCGCGAGGACCCGGACATCATCGTCATCGGCGAATTGCGCGACCTCGAAACCATCGAGATGGCCATCACTGCGTCCGAGACGGGCCACCTGGTCGTCGGCACCATGCACACGAGTGATGCGCCGACAACCTTGAACCGCCTGCTTGACGTGTTTCCCGCCGAGCAGCAGACGCAAATCCGCTCCAGCGTGGCGGAGAGCCTGCGCGGGGTCATCTGCCAGCGCCTGCTGCCGGGCAAGGACGGCGGCCTCGTGCTCGCGTGCGAAATTCTCGTCAGCAACACCGCCATCCAGAATCAGATCAAGGAAGGCAAATCCGCCGGCCTGCGCAACGCCATGGAAACCGGCCTCAAGGAAGGCATGTGCCTCATGGACAATGTCGTCCTCGCGCTTTACCAGGACCGCAAAATTTCCGCCGAAACCGCCCGCACCAACATCACGAACCGCGCCCTGCTCGCGAAGATTGTGGCATGAACCCGATCGCTTTAGCCGCGTTGTTTGTCCTCGCGTTTGTGCTGTTCGTGGGCGCTTTTATTTTTGCCGTTTACGCTTATCGTGGTCGGGTGATCAAGATTTTTGAAAAATGGGCTCAGTCCTCCGGCCTGCAGATTTTGTGCGTCGACTTTGCATGGTTTCATTGCGGCTGTTTCGCCTTTCGATCAAAAAATCAAACGGTGCTTCGCTTCCATGGTCTGGATAAAGCCGGTGCCCGCGTGGATGGATTTGCTTTGGTAGGAGGTTTTTGGGAGGGGGCCTTGTTTAGCGAGAAGATTAAAATCAAGTACGACGGGTTTCCTTGTCCTCCCGTACCGAAGATTTCCTCAGGCGACTTCAATAAGTCGGAATTGCACCACGTCTTACCGCCGTCTAAAACGGAATTCACTTAATTCCCAATTTCCATGCCCGCCATTGACCAATACCTCCACACGCTGTTCGAAAAGGGCGGCTTGACGAAATTTTGCTCTTTTGCATTTTTGCCGTGACTTACACCGTCGAAATTCGCGAGAAGGCGGAGAGCGATTTCGACGCGATTCCCGCGAAGGACGCTGCGCGCATCAGTTAGCGCATTGCTGCGCTTGCACAGGGTCTGCAAGGCGACGTGAAGCGCCTGCAAAACTTCACGCCGAAATATCGTTTGCGTGTCGGCGACTGGCGTGTTTTATTTGAAGTGAACGGGAGCGTGGTGACCATCTACCGTGTCTTGCACCGCCGGGACGTTTACCGCTGAATCCATCATGAGCACCGCCCAAATCATCGAGCACAACGGCCGCAAGGCTTTCGCGGTCATTCCCTATTCGCGGTTTAAGAAGATGGAAGAGGATCTGGACGACTATGCCTGTCTCAAAGCCCTGCGGAAAGCGAAGGCCGATCCGGCCAATCGCCGGAGCCGGCCCTTTGTGGAATTCGCCCGCGAACGCGGTTATTTTAAGTAAGACCAAGGGCTTTTTTCCACGCCATGCCCGCCATTGACCAATACCTCCGCACGCTGCTCGAAAAGGGCGGGTCCGACTTGCACCTCACCGTCGGCCTGCCACCCAAGGCCCGCGCCTCGGGTTCGCTCCAGGCCATCGGCGACAAGCCCCTCGATGCCGCCACGATGGAGACGCTGCTCAAGGAAATCGTTCCCGAGCGCCGCTGGAACGAATTTCTCGAACGCCGCGACCTCGACCTCGCCCACGAGGTGCCCGGCCTCGCGCGTTTTCGCGGCAACTACCTCTACAACCACTGGGGCCAGGCCGCGGTCTTCCGCCAGATTCCCGCCAAAATCCTTTCCTTCGACGACCTCAAGCTCCCGGAGGCTCTGAAAAAGCTTTGCCACCTCGACCAAGGCCTCGTGGTCGTCACCGGACCGACCGGCAGCGGCAAGTCCACCACGCTGGCGGCAATGATAGATTATATCAATTCTAATCTGGCCAAGCACATCATCACCATCGAGGACCCCATCGAGTTCGTCCACCCGATCAAGAAGTCCGTCATCGTGCACCGCGAAGTGGGGGAGCACACGCAGTCCTTCGCCGCCGCGCTCAAGGGCGCCATGCGGCACGACCCGGACATCCTCCTCCTCGGCGAAATGCGTGAGTTGGAAACCATCAAGCTCGCGCTCAGTTGCGCGTCCATGGGCATGCTGGTCTTCGGCACGCTCCACACCAACAACGCGCCGAAAACCGTGGACCGCATCATCAACACTTTCCCGGCCGAGGAGCAGAACCAGGTGCGCGTGATGCTCGCCGGCTGCCTCGCCGGCGTCGTCGCCCAGTTGCTCTGCAAGCGCGTCCCCAAGGGTCGTTGCGCCGTGCACGAAATTCTCCTCACCCACGAGGCGCTGCCGAACACCATCCGCACCGGCCAGATTGCCAACATCCGCAATCTCATCGAAGGCAGTTTTGCCGACGGTATGGTCACGATGGACGGCAGCCTCATGGCCCGCGTCAAAGACGGCACCATCGAGCCCAAGGAAGCCTACATGAAGGCCGCCAACAAATCCACGTTCGCGCCCCTGCTCAAGCCCGGCGACCTCGACGGCGGGCATCACTAGGTGTTGTCTTCAGACTTAACCACGGATTTCACGGATAGCACGGATTCGCTTCCGCAGAGGGTGGATAATTTCATTATTCTTGTCCGAGTCATCCGTGTTATCCGTGGTCATTTGAAGACTTCAAAACACGCCCGAGTTAGGACGTTTTTTAAAACCAATTTCTAACGGCGCGCTGAGGGCAGCGCGCCCTACCGGTGAAGGTGGTTTGGGTAGGGCGCGGTGCCCTCACCGCGCCGCTCCTGTCCGAGTTTTAAAACATAGCCTAGTGCGGCCTGAGATGGATAAGTTGCGTGCTTATCGCATAAGCGATCGTCACGACTGCCACGGCGCAGGCGGTCAGCGCCAGAACCAGACCGGCAAAAATTTTCCGGGTTCGTTGATAGTAGATCAGCTCCCGGATGGCCACCAGCACGAGAGCAATTCCACCCCCCGCACAGAAGACTTCCAGTATATAAAAGCCCCGGCGCAATTCCAAGCGATTCGGGGCCCAAAGCAGGCCAGCGGCGGCAATTATGCTCACCGCCAGCACGCCGCCGCCCCACCGAAACAGAATTCGCTCACTGCGCGGCAAGGACACCGGCGGCGGCCTTCCCGACCTCAACACGGCGGCGAAGGCTTCCCAGCCCTCCTGCTCGCAGCCCGCCAGCGTCTGATGGAGGGCCGCGGCAATTTCGCGCCGGTCTGCCGGCGTGTAAAATTCGAGATTCAAACGCGTGCGCTTGGTCGCGTCCGTGAACGTCACTATCTTCCAGCGTGGCCGCCAGGAAACTTTTCTCACGTCGGCAAAACGCAGTCGCCGCAACTGGAGGCCATCTTGGAATTCCACCCCGTGCTCATCCAGTCGCAGGCGCGCAAGCAGGCCCGCCCAGCCGAGCCAGCACGACCACAGCAACATGAACCCGAAGAGTCCGTAGCTGACGAGCAAGAGGGCAAATTGGGTGGAATCCGGGATTTCGTGGTTCGGGTCCCAGCGGGGAGAAAACACGGACAGGGTAACGAAGATCAAGAAGCCGGCGAAGAAGGTGGTGCAAGCCGCGCTGATCCATATCTGCGCGCGGCTGCCCCTCCATTCCCGGGGCTGGTTAATATTTTCGCTCATGAGGCTCACTGCTAGTGTGAGCAAATCATGGCACCTCGGCAGTTCCGTGCAAGTGCATCTGGCGCACGTTGCGCCGGGGAGGTTGCTTAGGCGCAATCCTCGTTCTAAGCCAACGAGCTTAGCCGCCACCACCACCACCAAAACCACCACCACTGCCACTGCCGCCGGTTGTGTGCAAAAGCTCGAGCCGAACTTTCGCGAGGCGGACTTCGTGATTGAAGTTACCCAACACGTCGCGGAACGCCCGGTCCTTCGCCTCCACATAATACTCGCCATCCAGGGAACCCGAGGAGCCGGACACCGGCTCAAACCCGAGGCTCACGTCGGCCTGGCGATCGCTCTCATTGGACGGTGTGACCGACAGGAGTGTGAGTTGCACGCGGGCTTTCACCGAGCCCCGCACTGCCACCAAGTCAAAATCGCCGGCCTGGATGCTGCTCAGCACGATGCCGTCGGGATCGGAGATGCGGACATTCAAGGTCGCCGAGGCGAGGTTGGTAATGGTGCGCTCGCCCGTGGGGCCCAGGAGGGCGACCGACGGGCCGGCGTCAACGATGGACACGGAGTAGCTCGCGCGGTTCTCGCCGTCCACGTAAATGTCGCCGGTGTAAGTATTGCGCTTGGCGGGCATCGCAAAAGTGTAGGTATGCGTCAATACCTTGGCCGCCAGGCGGGTCTTGCTCAGGTGGTAGCTTGTCTTGATATGAATCGGCTGGAACATGGTCGTCGGCTTCGAGGGATGTTCGAGCGTTTTCGGCGTGTTTTGCAGTTTCCCCGCCGTGCCCCAGCTCGGCACCTTTACTTCGTAGATGCCGCCCGGCACGGTCAGATTGACCTGGAGCTTCACCGTGTCGGCCGTGGCCGAAACGTTGGTGGTGACAATCGTCACCAGCCGGCTGGCCGCCTGCGCGGGCGCCACGGCGGCAAGGAACAGGGCGGAAGCAACGGCCGAGCGCGCCAGCGCCCGAACCACGGGAGAAACAAGGGGAGAGGACATTGAGAATTTGATCCTGAGGGGAGGGTATTTATTCCGGCCCGAGGGCCGAAAGCCAGCCTAGCGCGGGCGCGAAGCCCGAGCCAAGCACCAAACCGAGGCCCAAGCCGGGATGGCCCACGCTTTCTAACCGCTGGAGCCGGGGGATTGTTTCATCATTGTGACGATAAACGGCTTCCGGCCTCTGCCGTCCAGCTCACGGCTGCGAATAGGATGGGTGTGAAATCCATCTGCAGCCACAGGGAGCGGCGGTAACACTGATACGCTTGCGCCGCAGGCGGAGGGTGAAACGGCGCGCTGAGGGCAGCGCGCCCTACCTATACCTTCGGTCTGGAATAGGGCCTTCTGTCTGGGGTAGGGCGGGCTGCCCTCAGCCCGCCGTCTTGTTTCAAGCGAAATTAGGACACTTCCCGCCCGCATCCCTATTGACGCGCCGCCCGCCTTCCGCGCAGAATTGCCTTCGCTGCTCATCCCCAAAAAATCCCCATTCCCATGGAAAACATTCTCGTCTGGCTGGACATCCCGGTGCTCAAGCTCGACCGCGCCATCAAATTTTATTCCGCCGTCCTCGGCGCGAAAGTCTCTAAGGAATCCGCCCACGGTTGCGAATTCGGCCTCCTGCCGCACGCGGGCAACAGCGTCTCGGCCTGCCTTTGCGTGGGCGGGGAAAACAAACCATCCAAGCACGGCCCGCTGGTTTACCTCAACGTCAGCGGGCGACTCGACGCCGCCGTCAAGGCCGCGAAGACCAAGGGCGGCAAACTCGTGCAGAAAAAGCATCCCATCGGCCCCTACGGCTTCAAGGCGGTTATCCTCGACAGCGAAGGCAACCAGATCGCCCTGCATTCACCGACGAAGTGAAGAGGGTGGACGTTTCGTGTTGGACGAAGGATAGCACGGATGCTTTGAGCAAAAAGGCTCCGGCTTCTGTTTCTCTATCCGTGCCATCCGTGGCATCCGTGGTTTTCTTAGGCTGTTTCAAGACACTCATTGCCGATGGTTTTTGTTTGCCCTGCCGCGGTGGCCACGGGAGGCTGTTTTGATGACTTGGACCTGGGTCTTGACTGTTTTCACTGTCTTGCTGGTTGCTCAAACCGCGGCGGAATTGATTTTGGGCGAACTCAATCGCCGCCACGTGCAGGCCCATGCCGCCGCGGTGCCGCCGGCCTTGCGCGAGGTGGTGGACGACGCCACTTACCATCGCGCGGTCGCATACACGCTGGCAAAGAACGACTTTGGCCGCTGGGAAACGTTGTTCGGCGCGGCGTGCGTTTTTATTTGGTTGGGCCTCGGACTGTTGCCGCTTTTGTACAACGGCGTCGCGGGTCTTTTCGGTTCCTCATTGTGGGCGCAGGCCGCGACCCTTTGCCTGGTCGGGTACCTTTTGTCGCTGCCTAATTTGCCCTGGGGCTGGTGGTCGCAATTCAAGCTCGAGGCCCGTTTCGGTTTTAATAAAAGCACGCTGCGCTTGTGGGTGGCCGACCAGGTGAAAGGCGCCGTCCTGGGGCTCGTGCTCGGGTTTCCGCTGCTGTGTTTGGTGCTCTGGTTTGTGCGCTGGCAGCCGCGGTGGTGGTGGTTGTGGGCGTGGGCCGCGCTGATGATTTTCCAACTCGTGCTCATGGTGCTCGCGCCGCGCTTCATTCTGCCGCTGTTCAACAAGCTCACCCCGCTGCCCGAAGGTGATTTGCGCAAACGCCTGCTCGCCCTCGCCCAGCGCACGGGCTTTCTGTGCCAGACCATCGAGGTCATGGACGGCAGCAAACGCTCCGGGCACTCCAACGCTTTTTTCACCGGCTTTGGCCGTTTCCGGCGCATCGTGCTGTTCGACACGCTCATCGAGCAGATGTCGCCGCGCGAACTTGAGGCCGTGCTGGCGCACGAAATCGGCCATTACCGCAAAGGCCACGTGCCGAAGATGCTCCTCGTTTCGGCGCTGACGTCGCTGCTGGCCGCCGCCGTGCTCGGCTGGCTGGTTAACCAGGCATGGTTTTACCAAGGCTTTCGTTTCGACCCCGCACTGGGCCTGCCGGTGGCACTGCTGCTCTTTGCCGAAGTGGCCGGGCTGGTGATGTTTTGGTTTCACCCCCTCGGCAATTTCTGGTCGCGCCGCCATGAATACGAGGCCGACGCCTTTGCCCGCGACGCCCTCGGCGAAACCGCCCCGATGGTTTCCGCCCTGCGCAAGTTGCACGAAAAAAATCTCAGCAACCTGACGCCGCATCCGGCGTATTCCTTTTTCCATTATTCGCATCCCACGCTGGTTGAGCGCGAGGCCTCCCTGCGCGGAGCGGTGGCGTAGCGTGTGTTTTGAAATCCTCCAACAACCACGGATAACACGGATGGCACGGATAAGTATCATGAAATAATGAACCAACTGCGGAAGGGAATCCGTGCGATCCATGGCATCCGTGGTTTAGTTTTGAAACCGAACTTAGCCTAAATTTCCCCGCCATGAGACGCCTCGCTGCCTGCGCCTTTTTCTGCGCGCTCCTAGCCCGCGGCGCCACCGCCCCCGCGCCACCGGCCAGCGTCGTGCCCGTTGTCTCTTCCCGGCCCGTGGTTCTCCGTGTCGCCACCTACAATGTCCGCAATTACGTTTCCACCGACCGAATGGTGGACGGCAAATACAACCCCAACTGGCCCAAGCCCGAGGCGGAAAAAACCGCCCTGCGCGCCGTCATCCGCCAGGCGCATCCCGACATTCTCGCGCTCGAGGAAATGGGCACCGCCCCTTATCTGGAAGAACTGCGCCGCGACCTCGCCACTGAGGGGCTCGATTATCCCTATTCGACGCTCGTCCTCGGTCCCGATCCCGACCGCCACGTTGCGCTGCTTTCGCGGGTGCCCCTCGCGCAAACGCATTCCCGGGAAAATATTTCCTTCAAGCTCGGCGGCGCGACCGAACTGGTGAAGCGCGGGCTGCTCGAAGCCGATTTCGTCACCAACGGCCAGGTCTGGTCGCTCTACGTGGTGCACTTGAAAAGCCGGCTCACGGAAATTGCCTCCGATCCCGAAAGCGCCGCGGAACGCGAAGGCGAGGCCCGCACCCTGCGCGACCTCATCCGCCAGGAGCACACCCTCACGGCGGGCACCGGCACCGCCGCGCCCGAACTTGTCGCGGTCGTCGGTGATTTCAACGACGCGAAAGACGCCCCCACGCTGCAACGCTTCCTCGAGCTCAACGCCAAACCGCTGTTTCTCGCCGCCGCCGCCGTGGATTCGCGTGGCGAGACGTGGACGCTCTATTATCCCAAGGCCGACCAATACGAACATTCGGACTACATCCTCCTTTCGCCTGCGCTCGCGCCCTTGCAGAAAAACAAGGGCGGCATTATCGACGGTCCCGACAGCCTCCGCGCCAGCGACCACCGTCTCGTCTGGGTGGATTTGACTTTTCCGCCGCCGCCCGCCGCCAAGCCTTGAAACACCGGGCCCGCGCGGGATGCGGACATGCCAACGGGCTCCCGAAAGTATCGAGAGCCCGTGGCTGGTTGAACGCATTCCCCTTGGCGGGGCCGCGGTTTTACAAGGCCGCCTGGGCCTGGGTGGTCACCGCGATCTCGTCGTCCACCTTCTTCTCCGTGGCGACGCCTTTGGCGATGGCTTCAATGCGGTCCTTCGTCGCCTGGTTGTTGACCATCCCGCTCAGCACCACGCGGCCGTTGATCGTGTGCACGCCCACCGATAGCTGCGCATTCTTTTCGTCGCGCTCAATGATTTGATAAATCAGCGCGGTCATGCTGCGGTCGTTGAAGTCCGGCCCCGGCGTGTTGGTGACGACGATTTGATTGTCCACATTGGTGAGGCGAACGGTATTCACGGCGAGATTGCCGATGTTGTCTTTGGCGCCCTGGCTGGCGACAGTGCCCCGCAAGGTGACGCGGCCATCCTGCGTGCCCACTTCCACCTGGCCGTTGGGGGCGAGGTCGTAGGCTTGAATTTTGTTATTGAGCAGGGCCGTGGTGCTCCGGTCGCGATAACTCGTCCCTTGCGCAAGGAGCATCGTGGGCGAGCTGGTGGCCGGCTGCTCGACCGAGTCCGCCGTTTGCAAGCCCGCGCCCGGCTCAAAGATAATGTGGGGCTGTTGCGAATACTGGCCCTTCGTCACGTCCAACAGCAGGCTGTCGTGCGCCGCATTGTAACTGAGCATCGTGGGCGAAATGACATTGGAGGTGATCAGCGGATCCTGCCCGTTGCGCACCGTGAGGTGGACGCTAAGGATGCGCCCGGTGGGCAAGTCCATCGACAAACTGGTCAAGGTGCCAAGGCGGGTGTTGTTCATGTCGTCCACATTGAGATTGATGACCTTGTTCATCGCTTGGAGAATGCCCAGGCTGGTGATGGGCTCACCGGTGAGCGTCGTGGTCCGGCGGGCGTCTTCGCCCGGAACCAGAAAGTAGGGCATCTGTCCAAAATAACGATACGCCTGCGCAATCTGTCCGACTTGCGTGGCCTCGGCCCATTTGGACGCATTGAACGCCGGCGCGGCCTTGTAGGCGGCGGCGCTCATATCCAGATGATACACCTTGTTCTTGTTATCCGGGATCAGGGCCTCCGGCGGCAACGCCACCGTCTTGCCCCCGAAGCGCAAGAATTGGTCGGACACCACCAGCACCTCGACGATGCGGCCGTTGGTCAAATCGAGCACCAAGTCATTCACGCGGCCCAGCGTGTCGCCCTGGTAGTTTTTGATTTCGATCTCGGACACGATGTCCCACGAGACTTTTTGGCCGAAAGCGGGCTCGTTCGCCCGCGGCACGGCCGCCCCCTGAGCCCACGACGGCTGAGGCAGGCTGATGGCGAAGACTCCGCCGATGATAACAGAAGTTAAAAGACTCTTTTGTTTTGTATTCATAAAGCATGGGCCGGAAATTGGGTGGCGGCGCGGGTGCACGGCAGGAGGCCGGGCGGCAGGCGGGCTGGACCTTTTTTCAGGCAGGGGCGCATTATAGCTGAATCGGGGTGTGTTTAATATGGAGCGAAACCCCCTGCGTACTTCTCCTACCTCAATTTTGCCGCCGCCATTTCGCGGCTACCACCCGGTGTCCGGGATGGAAAATCATTTCATCCGATCAAAATACGGCCTGTGGACATTTATCATGGACAACCTTCTTGGGGCCGTCGGCGTATCCCCGGGGGAAAACAGGCCGATGCGTGGCCGTGCGTCGTGCGCCCTCGGCCAGCTTAACGGGACGCCTTCCTGCGACGTGTTTTAAAACCAATTACTTGCGGCGCGCAGAGGGCAGCGCGCCCTACCGGTGAACAGACGGCGTGCCAGCTGATGTACGCCTAGGCGGTTGGGGTAGGGCGCGGTGCCCTCACCGCGCCGCTCTTTTTCGGGTTTAAAATCAGAGCCTAAATTCAGCCGTGACCCGCGCTCCCTCAGTCCAGGCACCGGAGCCTGCCGCCTCGGTTTCCCTACTTCTTTCCCAACTGCAATTTCGCCGCCGCCGCCGCGCCCACGATGCCGGCATTGTTGCCCAGCGCGGCCAGTGCCGTCGCGCAGGGCACCGTCAGCAGGGGCATGAACTTGTCGCCCTTCTTCGTCACCCCGCCGCCGATGATGATGAGTTCCGGCCAGAACAGGCGATGGAGGTATTTTAAGTAGCGGTCAAAACGCTTGGCCCATTTGTCCCAGGAGAGGTCGTCCCGCTCGCGCGCGGTGTCGGACGCCAGCTTTTCGGCGTCCTTGATCTTGCCGGAGGACTTGTCCTTCATTTTAATATGGCCTAATTCCGTATTGGGGACGAGCTGGCCGTTGAAAAACAGCCCGCTGCCCAGCCCTGTGCCGACCGTCACCAGCAACACCACGCCCTCGCGGCCCTTGCCGGCGCCATAAGTCACCTCGGCCAGCCCGGCGGCGTCGGCGTCGTTGATGATGTGCGCGGGGCACCCGGTGCGTTCGTGGACCAGGTGCGCGAGGTCCACCGCAATGAGCGACTCGTCCAGGTTCGCCGCCGTCATGATGCGCGATTTCAGAATCACGCCGGGAAACCCGCAGCCAATCAGCCCCTTCCAGGAAAAATGCTTCGCGATCGCGCTGATGACATCACCGACCGCCGCGGGCGTCGAAGGGTGGGGCGTTTCGAGCCGTACGCGCTCGCCGACCAGTTCGCCCTTCGCCAAATCCACGATGCCCCCCTTCATGCCGGTGCCGCCGATGTCGATGCCGAGAACGAGGTTGCCGCTGTTTTTGGGGGTAGACATGAGAGGGGTGGGTTTGGGAAGTTCAGGATGGAAGGGTGTGCTTTTTAGGGAGGGACGCCGCTCCGCGGCGTCTGTTGCCCTTCGGCGTCCGCGGTGGACGCCCGCGAAAGGGCTTAAATTGATGGGCAAAACCGGGCCCGACGTAAAGGGTAATGTTCGAAAACGGCCTCACGGTCTCGCGCATAGGGTGTTCTAGGGTGTAAATAACCCCATAATTACCCGAAAAAGGGCTTGCTCGGGTAACGGTGAAATGGTACGAATGGTCGTGTTGGGGGCAGCAATCCTCGACACCTTATTCATTATTCACCATTCCAAACATGAAATCTTTGAAAATTAACCTCTTAACCTTGATCGCCTGCCTGGCGGCATCCGTGTCTTTTGGCGCGGCGGCTCCGGCAGCGGCGGACAGCGTCGGCCAGATCAAGGCGTTTATGGTAACGGGCTCGGCCTCTGTTCGCAACGCGAATGGCCAGACCACGCCCTTGGTTCGCAATGACCTCGTCCCGGTGGGCTCGACCATTATCACCGGCGACACCGGCGGTGTGCTGCTGGTTTTTTCCAACGGCGCGGCGATGCAGATCAAGCCGAACTCCGAAGTGGGCATCACCAAGTTCGAGCAGGCGGCCTTTGACACGCAGGGCGGCCAGAACACCTTCATCCGCCTCAACGCCGACCCGAGCAAATCCACCACCGAACTCGACCTCCAAAAAGGCACGCTCGCGGGTGAAGTGAAGAAGCTCAACCAGGCCGCCGGCTCGCAGTTCACCGTGAACACTCCGGCTGGTTCCGCCGGTATTCGCGGCACCATCCCGTCCTTCACTGTCGAGCGCGACGGCACGGGCAAGGTTATCAGCGTGACGATTGCGTGTGCCGAGGGCACCGTCAGCTTCAAGCCGAACACCATCTCCAACCTGGGCCGCGCCCTCCAGACAAATTCGGTCAACGTCGAGCAAGGCGGGCAGGTCAAATTAGCCATCAGCACCGACGCCAACAACAACATCATCAGCTTGAATATTTTGGGCTCATCCTATTCGGGTGCAGAAGCCCAGCAAGTGCTGAATGATTTGTATGCTGTGGTGAATCAGGTTCGCGCGGACCAAGGCCTCGCCCCGCTCGTGACGCCGACGGCGGCACCGCCGAGTAAGCCTACAAATAATCAGGGTCCCATTCAGGGCCAGCAAAACCCGAATGGCAGCACGCCCAACACCAACCCGACCGTCATCTCGGAATAACTCCGGGCTGTCGTAACGGTAAGTGATTGCGCACCAAACCCCGGTCGCCTCGTGCGGCCGGGGTTTTTGCTGCACCTATTTCAATGTCGTCTCGCGCGGCCAGGGGTTTTGCTGCCCTTATTTCAGTGTCGCCATCAGTCCCGCCCTGCGAAGAATCAATGCCATCGCTGAGGCGAAGCCTCAACCTTGGCCAGCATTTAGTCCGGTGTTGCCCTGTAACTTGTAACACGTCTCCGCAACCGCAACCCGCAACTAGAAACGACCAACTGGAAACTACCAACCCGCATCTACCCACTAGAAACTAGCAACTAATAACTAAGCACTCGAAACTAAGCACTAGAACACTCTCAGACATAGCCATGCGCCTCCTCGTATTCAGTTGCTCCCTGAACCCCGCCAGCCGGAGCGCCCAACTGGCGCATTTGGCCGAGGCCGATTTGCGTGATGCCGGGCATGAGACGGAGTTCATCTCCCTGGCCCCGCTCGGCCTGCCGCATTGCGATGGCGACGGCGCGTACCACCACCCCAAGGTCGAGGAACTGGTCGAAAAAATCCGCCCCGCGCGCGGCGCCCTTTTCGCCGTGCCGGTGTACAATTACGATGTCAACGCCGCCGCCAAAAACCTGATCGAACTCACCGGCGAAGCCTGGGTCGGCAAGGTCGTGGGCTTCCTCTGCGCCGCGGGCGGTCCGGGCAGCTACATGAGTGTCCTGCCCTTCGCCAACAGCCTCATGCTGGACTTTCGCTGTGTCGTCGTGCCCCGTTTTGTCTATGCCACGGGCCATGACTTCGCCGACGAGCAACTGGACGACGAGGGCGATTTGCGCCGCCGTGTGCGCGGACTGGCCCGCGATTTGGCCTCCTTCGCCACCGCCCTTGAAGGGCTGACGGATCGCGGTTAGAAACTCAATTGCGCCGAACTTTTCGATGTCACTTTTAGTGCAAAACCCGGGTGCCGCGGTCGACGGCCCCAGCACCGCCGTTTATGGCCCAACGCCGCTGCCCTGGTTGGCGGCGGGCGCCTTCCCGCTGTACCTCGCGCCCATGGCGGGTTTTACCGACAGCCCTTTTCGCCGCCGTTGCCGCGCGCAGGGCGCCAATGTGCTCGTCACCGAATTCGCCAACGCCGAAGGTCTCGTGCGCGGCACTCCCGCAGTGTGGAATGACTTGCGTTTCGCCGCCACGGAACGCCCGCTGGGCGTGCAGATTTTCGGCGGCGAACCGGCCATCATGGCCTCCGCCGCGTGCATGGTCGAAGAGCGCCTGCGACCCGATTTCATCGACTTAAATTTCGGTTGTCCCGCGCCGAAAGTCACCAACCGCTGCGCGGGTTCCTCCCTGCTGCGCGATTTGCCGCTGCTTGCACGCATTGTCCGCGCCGTCGTCGACGCCGTGCCCAACACGCCCGTCACCGCCAAAATCCGCCTCGGCTGGGACGAACATTCCATCGTCGCCCTCGACGCCGCCCGCCACATCGAGGACGCCGGCGCCCGCGCCCTTGCCGTGCATGGCCGCACGAAGGAGCAAGGCTATCGCGGCGACGCGGACTGGGAAGTCATAGCCGCCGTGGCGGAAGCCGTGGCCCTGCCGGTGATCGGCAACGGCAGCGTCGATTCCGCCGCCCGCGCTGCGCAGCTCCGCCGCGACACGAAAGTGGCGGGCCTGATGGTCGGGCGTGCCGCGCTCGGCTACCCGTGGATTTTTCGCGAATTGCAGGCTGCTCTCGCGGGCCGCCCCGCGCCCGCGCCGCCGACCCTCGCCGAGCGCTGGCAAATGATTATCGACTACGTGGACGACCGCCTCGCCTGGGAAAACCGCCCGCCCGCGACCACCGGCCTCGGCGGCTGGCGCGCCGTGCTAAAAAGCTTTGCCAAGGGCATGCCTGACGGCGCCGCCTTGCGCGCCGCGCTGGAAAAAATCGAAATCCGCGACGAGCTCGCCGCCCTCGCCGCCACCCATCAGCAAAAATGGGAGGAATATTTTCGCCAGAATTTACCGGATTCAAAAAAATTGGCCTAAATAACTGGCCTAAAAAAACGCCAAACTTTACGGGCCATGGGTAGTGTCCTAATTTCACCAGCAACAAGACGGCGGGCTGAGGGCAGCCCGCCCTACCCCAGAAAAATGCTTTTAGTAGGGCGCGCTGCCCCCAGCGCGCCATTTCAAATTTGGACATTACCCGGGCCATGCGGTTCTGGCAACGCGGTCGGGGATGACGGCAAAGATAGGCCGAGAAGACGGCAAACGCGGTCCGGGATGAAGGCAAACGAAGACAGGGAAGACAGCCAAGATAGGCCGAGATGAAGGCAAACGTAGGCCGGGATGAATTGGCTCGGAAGGTAGGGACGCCTCTCCGAGGCGTCCGTCCCGCATCAGCACAGTCTGTACTCCTTTTGTGCCTCTTGGGCTTTTTGTGGTTATATTCTTAAAGCCGGTTGCTGCTCATGCGTCAGCCGGGAGCAATTAAGACGGCCTTAGGCCATTCAACAGGCTTGGTCTCGGAATTTCATTCAGCATTCAGCAATCAGCATTCAGCAATTCTTGTCACACGCTCGCCGTGGCCGGCGCCGGCACTTCCGCCGCCACGGGCTCGACCACCGCGCTCGGCAGCATCGCCGCGTCCTTCATGCCGTGGATGATTTTTTTGTCCGCCGGGCAAAAGGTCGCCAGCGCGCCGCCCAGCCGGGTCTTGTCATTTTGCACGAGATAGAACGGGCACAGCCGCAGGCGGCCTTCCATTTCGTACAACTCGCCTGTCTCGCGGAATACCGGATGCTTGAGGCGCATGGGCTTCCGGTAGTCCTGCAAAATATGCAGCGTGCGCGGGGCCATTTCGGCTGCGCGGCGCAGCGCCGCCAGCCATTGGTCGCGCGACACGTCGCTGCCGAACACCACGGACCGCGCGCCCCACGCCGTCTCGTGAAAACCGCTGGCCTTCAGGATGAGGTTGCGCTCCTTTTGCGACGCCTCCGCCAGTTGGTCCCAGCGGTGGATGGGCTTGCCCCCGACCCACGGCGCATCGAGCACCGCGTTCGGCGGCAGTTCCACCGGGTCCACCACCCACGAGTGGGGCACGAGTTTTTTTAAAATCGGCCAGGCCCCGCGCGGCAGGTTCTCCCGCCAAAAATCCTCCAGCAGCGGGTGATGCAGGAGCGCGAGATTCAATTTCTCCTCCTGAAACGGGCGCATCGGCGGGGTGACCACCACTTCGCCGGCCTCCGCCGCCGCGAGGATGAATTCCGCCGTCCGCACATTCGCGAGATCAAACAATTCAAAAAACCGGTACAGCACGTCAATCTGCTCGGGGTTGCCGTCCACCGGCGCGCACAGCGTCGGCCCCAGCGGCATGATTTCCGAGGGATGCAGCACATGCACGCGCCGCCCGCGCTCCCGCAGCCGTGCCGCCAGCCAGGTGAATTCCGGCAGATACGTCGCGGCCTCGTCGCTGACCACAATTGCAATCAGCGGCTGCTCCTTGCCCGGCGCGAGGGCCGCCAGCGCGTTGTAATAGTCGTCCAGCAGCAAATCCTTGGCACCCAGCACGCGCGCGTCGTCGCGGTCGTAGAGCCGGTTCAAAAACGCCGTCAGCCCCAGGCCGCCGGGCACGGCGTCAATTTCCGTCAACGCAAATCCGTCCTCGGTCAGCAGTAAATCCGGGCGCAGCACCACGGGAAATTTGTTCTTCGCGCTCGCATGGCGCTGGTGGTCGATCAGGCGCTGCGGTTTGCCGCGGTCGAGGTAGCCCGCCACCCACGGCGCGAGCAATTCGCGATTGCGCAGCAGATTTTTGTTCTGCCACGAGCGCGTGTAGAGCAATTCCAGCGCCTTGAAAAACGCCAGGCACGTCTCGCCGATGCGCTCCAGCTCCGTCACCTGCGCGGGCGCCAACGGCCACGCCGACGGCGACAGCCGCCAGGTTTTATCCTGAAACAGCGGCTGGCGCGCGAAGGCCTCGCGCAGGTGGACGTAGTCGGGCAGGGACATGGTCAGCCGCGAAAGTAGACGCAAACCCCCGCCCGCGCAAGCGCGGGTATGCGACATTTTTGCGGCGGGCCTGCCGACAATTCTGAGACCTTCTTCCTCACCTGGAAATCTCGCCCCTGGAAATATCGCACCTGATTTTTTTCGGTTAGCGAGGCCATGCTTTGCGAAGGGTAGGGACACCTCTCCGAGGCGTCCGCTCTGGACCAGTTTGATTTTTCGCTGAAAGCCTTGGGCACGGGCAATTTTTCGGACGCCTCGGAGAGGCGTCCCTACCTCTGACTATTCCCGCTTTCTTCTCCTACCCCCTGCTTTCCACCTTCTACATTCTACCTTCCTTCCTTCCCCTCATCCCCGTTTCCGCCACATCCGCACCACGATGATATACACCACTGCCGTCGTGAAAAACTCCGCCGGGATCAACATGGCAGCCAGCATCTTGTTCGGCAGAAAAAGCACATAACACACGCTCGCAATCACCGCCATCGCCGTCAGTGCCACGGCCAGGCCCAGCTCGCGATTGCGCAGCTTCTGCGCGCTCTGTCGGGAGATATCGTCTTCAAAAGGCATGGCTGACATTCAGCGTCTTTTCGCGGAAAAGCCAAGCGCCAAAACCATGGTGCCAAGTGCGGTAATTAGGGCAGCCGTTGCGCCCAAAAACATACATTCTAGATACCGCATGAGGGCCGGCCCGCTAAAGTCCAAGCCAAAGCCGACCAGGGAGGCAATCAACGCGACATAGGCGCCGACTCCGGTAGAAATGAAAACGGTTTTCCAAGACTGGGGCCTATGCCCGCTGAAAAATGCGACTTCCATCGTGGTCATGTAGGCTGCACCGCCCAACCAGAAATATGCATCTGCTCTCGAAAAAAGGGCTCTCCACGCTGACCACGAATCGAGCCCGAAACTGAGGGGTGTATTGTCGGCTAAGTGCTCCAGCCAACTGGCTAGAAATGAAAGCATGCACAAGCTGAATGTCGTTGGCACCAGGACCTCCCATAGCATTCTGAGGGCACGTTGCATGGCCGCTTAGTCGTGAATCAAACGGTCAAACCATTCCCCAATATCTTAAACCCATAAACATAGTCGCCGACTTTCTGCTCGGGCAACGTGATTTTTAAGCCCCCGGCGTCGCGGGTAAACTTCAGCGGCTCGGCCAGCCCCAGCATTTCCACCCGCTCGACTTTTCCGGGGGCGGTGGGCGCGCCTTCCGCCAGCGACTGGATGGTCAAATTGCCGTCGGCGGGCCAGCCCATGGCGTAGGCGTAAAGCGTGCCGCCTTTTTGGGTGAAACGAATATCCTGCGCGGAGTAGCGCGTGCGGCCTTCGTTAAACCCTTGGGCGCGCACCGCCGGGCCGGCGTTGGGCGCGGTGGTCGGGCCTTCGCCGTAAACCTTCCACGGGCGCGACGCGTAGATGCCCTCGTTGTTCCGGTCCATCCACGTCGTGAAATCGGCCAGAAACTTCAGCTCGTCCGCATCGGGCTCGCCGCTGCCGGGCAACGGAATGTTGAGCTGCAAATTGCCGTTCTTGCTGACGTTGTCCACCAGCGTGTGCGCCACCGTGTCGGCGGTCTTGTAGGTGTGCCGGTCGAAGATGCTGCGCTTGTAATGCCAATCGCCGATGCAGGTGTCCGTCTGCCACGGCTGCGGGAGCATTTCGTTTGGCGAACCGCGCTCGTAGTCCCACACCATGCACTTGCGATAAAGTTCGTTGGACAACACCTTGCCGGTGATGACGCCCTCGAGCCGGCCGGATTTCTTGATGCTCGAATTGTACAAGTGCGCGGCGATGCGCAGGCCCACGTCGCTGATGGGATACATCGGCAAAATCGTGTCGTCGAAATAAACCAGGTCGGGACTGTGTTGATCAATCAAATCCACGGTGCGCCGGTAGAATTTCTCGCTGTAGGCGGGCGGCGGCAGCGTGATGATGCCGGTGTCCGGCCAATCCCAGAATTGCGAGGTGTTGGTGGATGTGCCGGGCTGGTGCCTCTGCGCATAAAGTTCCTGCGGGTCGAGCCCCTCCCACCATTGACCCTGGCCCGCGTCCTTGGTCAGGTTGCCGTCGTACGGCACGCCCGCGAATTCCCCGGCGCGGTCCGCGCCCTGGGAGGGTTCATACCAACTCCAGGCATGGGCGGCGTGGATGCTCACCGCGAAGCGCAGGCCGGCGGCGCGGGCGGCCTTCGCCCAGCCGCCGACGAGATCCTTTTTCGGGCCCACCGCCACGGCATTCCACGGCTGGTATTTCGAGGCCCACAAATCGAGGTTGTCGTGGTGGTTCGCCAGCGCGCAAAAATATTTCGCCCCCGCGCGCTTATAGAGGGCGATTAGTTTTTCCGGCTCCCATTTATCCGCCTTCCACGTGTGGATAACTTCCTTGAAACCGGCTTTCGAGGGATGGCCGTAAGTCTTGACGTGAAAATCGTAATCGTGGCTCGAATCGGCGGGCATGTACATCTTGCGCGCGTACCAATCGCCCTGCTCGGGCTGGCATTGCGGGCCCCAGTGCGCCCAGATGCCGAATTTCGCGTCCCGAAACCAGTCCGGCGTCTGGTAGGTGGCGAGCGATTCCCACGTCGGCTGAAACGGTCCCGCCGCGTACGGCAGGTTGCTCGAGGGCGGGGCGACGGGCGCGGCCTCGGCCGCGGCCCGCGCGAGGTTGGCAAAACGCGGACCAGCCAGGCCGGCGGCGGCGGCGAGGGTGGTGCGTTGCAGGAACCGGCGGCGCGAGAGGGGCATGGGCAAGGACGGGGTGGGAAGCGGGCTGGGGCTGACAACAGAGTTGGTCTGAAAACAGGGTGGGGCGGAAAGTAGGGTGGGGCGGGAAGGCGTAATGATGAATTAAGCTTATAGAATTATGAAGGGAAAAATGCGGAAATATTCCCCTGCTCAACGTCGCGGCTGCGGGAGGTGGAGAGGGCGCGCCGCGCACGCTTCTCCATCAGCATAAACGCGCCCGGAGGTCGCGTTCCACCGTTGCAAGGTGACTGGGCTAGTTATTTCCCGCGGCCGTCTAGGTTCTTTACCTGAGCCCACAATTTACCAGAACTGGGAATGGCTTGGCCCCAGTCAGCCGTCATAGTGCCAGGATTGCGATTGGTGGGATAAACGGTCAGTCCCCTTTCTTTTGGAGCAGTGGAGAGCTGATCGAACCATTCCACATGGCCATCGAGAAAAGCGATATGGCCACCTCGGCCATCCCAAGGGGAGGCTTCAGACCATTTGCCATTATGCTGGAGTCCATAGGTCCAAAGCAGAGGTGTTGTGGAGGTTGGAGCCTCGAGGGGAAGGCCGATTACGAACGTCCAGCTTTTTGTGAGGTTGGCAAAATCCTTGGTTACCACGGTCGCTGCTTGGATATTTCCGGAAATGACTAGACGAGGGATTTCTGCCCCGGCGAGAGCATCATCGGAGCTTATAAACCAAACCTTGGCGTCATTTAATCCGGCCTTCTGCGCGAGGATGAAAGCCACATCGTTGATGTCATGAGCTGTACCAGTGAAACGGGTTCCGGTTTGGTTTTGTTGTGGCGTGCTGATGGCGGCCTTCGTCGCCAGCGTGTATGCGGCATAACCCATCGCGATCCGGCTTGCATTGCCAGCAGCCCACGATTTTTTAGCGTTTGCCACGAGTATGTTGCTCTTGGGGATTAGAACAAACAGCAAAACAGTGATAATAACTGTGGTGACGACAATGCCCTTCAGGAGCCCACGATAGACAAAACCTGAAACTAGCGGGCCTTTATGATTATCCATGACAGGGCAAGGATATCACTTGGAGATCAGAAATTCCTTGGTCATTATTTACTCCTCCATCTTAATTTCCTTGTTCCGTTTCAGCGGGCAGCCGGCGCGCAGCCAGGCGTTGATGAACCCGTCCAGGTCGCCGTCCATCACGGCCTGAATATTGCCGGTCTCGAAGCCGGTGCGCAGGTCCTTCACGAGTTGGTACGGCTGGAAAACATAACTGCGAATTTGGTGGCCCCAGCCGATGTCGCCTTTCTCGCCGTAAAAACGCTCCATCTCCGCGCGCTTTTCATCCTGAATTTTTTCATAGAGCCGGGATTTGAGCGTCTTCATCGCGCGCTCCTTGTTCTTGTGCTGCGAACGCTCCGTCTGGCAAGTGACCACGAGATTCGACGGCACGTGCGTGATGCGGATGGCCGATTCGGTTTTGTTGACGTGCTGGCCGCCCTTGCCGCTTGAGCGAAAGGTGTCGATGCGCAGGTCCGCCTCGTTGAGCTCCAGGTCCACGTCGTCCTCGATTTCCGCGATGACATCCACCGCCGCAAACGACGTATGCCGCCGCTTGTTTGCGTCAAACGGGCTGATGCGCACGAGCCGGTGGACGCCGCGCTCGGCTTTCGCGTAGCCGTACGCGTGCGGGCCGACGATGCGAAAAGTCGCGCGCGACAACCCGGCCTCTTCTCCCGGCGCCAGGTCTTCCACCTCCACCGTAAAACCCCGCCGCTCGGCCCACCGCATGTACATGCGCAGCATCATTTCCGCCCAGTCGCACGATTCCGTGCCGCCCGCGCCGGCGTGCACCGTCACGATGGCGTTCGATTTGTCATGCGGGCCGCGCAGAAAGGACTCGATCTCCAACTGGTCGAGCTCCTTCAACAAGGTGCCCGACGTTGCGGCCGTCTCGACCGCATAAGTCCCAACCGAGGCCTCATCGCCTTCCTCGACCAGCTCGACCATCGTTTGCAAATCCTCCAGCCGCGCGCGAAAATTCACCAGCGGGGTGTACACATTCTTCAGCAAATTCGCCTCGCCGATGACCTTGCGGGCCTCCTCCGGCCGGTCCCAAAAACCCGGCTCGGCCATCTTCAGTTCGAGGGCGGCCGCGGCCTTTTGCTTCGCCTCGACGTCAAAGAAACCTCCACAAATAGCCGGCGCGGCGGTGGAGTTCTTCAAGCTGCTGGCGGACTTCGGGGGCGAGTTGCATGGGTGTTAAGAAAAGAGTTTTGGACAGAATGAACAGAATTTACAAAAGGGGAAAGAGAAGAGTTTAATCGAAGCCAACGTTATCTAGCCTCCTTCTGCTCCGGCCTCAGTTCTTCCAATTCCCCCAAATTCCGTTAATTCGGTCAAAAAAAAAAATTCCCCTCAGATCTGATAATCCCCGCGCTCGTTCTGCTCGTGCAGGCCGCATTCGCGTTTGACGCCGTTGAAGCGCGTCTGCTCCGCCGTCAAGTCCGCCGTCAGCGGCTTGCTGCTGTGCACGTCGCCCACGGACACGTACCCCTTTTCCCACAACGGATGTTGCGGCAAATCGTGCGCGACCATGTACCGGTAAACGTCGCGATCGGTCCAGTCCACGATGGGATGGATTTTGTAAACCAGTTTTTGCAGGCGCGCGACATTCAGCCGCTCGCGGGTGGACGCCTGCACGCGCCGCAATCCGGTCATCCATGCATGCGCGCCCAGCTCCTTCATGGCCCGGTTCATCGGCTCGACCTTGTTGATGAAATTGTACTTTTCAAGGCCCTCCGGCCCCTGTTCCCATAAACGCCCGTGCAGCGCCTCCTGCCGCGCGGGGGTGATGAGCGGATGATAGGTCTTGAGATTCAGGTTGAGCAATTTCCGCAACTGTTCGGCATACTGGTAGGTCTCGGGGAAAAGGTAACCCGTGTCCACCAGCACCACCGGAATCTCCGGCGCCTGTCGCGTCACCAGATGCAGCATGACCGCGGACTGGATGCCGAAACTGGTGCTCAACACCAGCTTATCGCCATAAAACTCAATCGCCCAGCGCACCCGCTCCTCCGCCGACAATTGTTCCAGCCGCTCGTTTTCCACGGGCAGGATTCCAGCCACCGGTTCGATTACCATCGTACTCATTGGCCTTTAATATACTATCTTTGGTAAGATAGTAAAGTAAAAATAAGCGCCTGCGCTGGAAGCTTGCAACTGCGAGGAACTTGCGTAACCTTTAGTCGCTAAAGGTTGATTGAAATCTAGTCTATGAACGAGGTTTTGCCCCAGCTTGAGACCGTCCCGCTGCCGCCTGATTTGGCGGCGGTCGTGCTGGATTTGGCCCAGCGGATCAAGGCTGCCGGCGGACGCGCCATGCTCGTTGGCGGCTGTGTGCGCGATGCGCTCCTGGGCTTGACCGCCAAGGACGCCGATCTCGAAGTTTTCGGCGTCGCGCCGGGCGAACTCGAAAAACTGGTCGAGGCCGCATACCCCATCATCATCGTGGGCCGGAGTTTCGGGGTGCTCAAATTGCGCGGAATGGAGCTCGATGTTTCCGTCCCGCGCCGCGAACGCAAGACCGGCCCGAAGCACACCGATTTCGCGGTGGATGCCGATCCTACCATGTCGCCCCGCGAGGCCGCCGCCCGCCGCGATTTCACCATCAACGCCATATCCTGGGACCCGCTCACGCACGAGTTGGTGGACCCCTTTGGCGGTCTGGCTGACTTGCGCGCAAAATTACTGCGCCACACCACCGCGCGTTTTGCGGAGGACCCGCTGCGCGTTTTGCGCGGCATGCAAATGGCCGCGCGTTTCGAGTTCTCCGTCGCCCCGGAAACCATCGCGCTATGCGCGACGCTCACCCTGGACGGCCTGTCCACCGAGCGCGTTTTCGAGGAATGGCAAAAACTTCTCGTCAAAGGCCGCCGCCCCTCGCTCGGACTGAATTTCTTGCGCGAATGCGGCTGGGTGAATTTTTTTCCCGAACTTGCGGCCCTCATCGGCTGCGAGCAGGACGCCGTCTGGCATCCCGAGGGCGACGTGTGGATTCACACGCTCCATTGCCTCGACGCCTTTGCCGCGCGCCGCACCGGCGACGCCTGGGAAGACCTCGTCGTCGGTCTCGCCGTCTTGTGCCATGACCTCGGCAAACCCGCCACGACCAAGCGCGACGAGGCGGACCGCGTGCGCTCGCTCGGCCATGAAGCCGCGGCGGATGAGCCGACGCGCTCGTTTCTCGCCCGCCTTACGCAGCACAAGGAATTGATCGAAAGCGTGGTGCCGCTCGTGCTGTGCCACATGCGCCCGCGCGAGCTGATGCTCTCCGGTGCGGGCGAAAGCGCCATCCGCCGCCTCGCCCGCAAAATCGGCCGCATCGACCGCCTCGCGCGCGTGGACGAGGCCGACCGCTGGGGCCGCCCGCCGCTGACTCCCGAGGAACCCGGCGCGGGCCAATGGCTCGTCGAACGCGCCGAGAAACTCGCCGTGGCCGACCGCGTGCCCACGCCCTTGGTGCAGGGCCGGCATTTGATTGCCGCCGGGCTTTCCCCCGGCCCGCGGTTTAAGGAATTGCTCAACGTCTGTTTCGAGGCGCAACTGGACGGGCGCTTCACCGACCTCGCCGGCGGCCAGGCCTTTCTGGCGGAGTTGCTGGCGAAGAAATAACGGCGCCCAAGCTTGCGTCCGTTGTGTGCTTGCCTTAAAAGAATCCCATGGGGATCGCGCGCGCCAAACTACGCTTGGAGAATTCGAAACGGAAGGACTTGCCCGCGCTCGAAGTGGATGCGATGGCGGACACCGGCTCGCTGTTTCTCTGCATTCCCGAGGGGATTCGGCTGGAATTGCAGTTGGAGGCCACCTCGCAAAAAGAAGTCACCACGGCCAAGGGCAAGCGGCATTTGTGCCCCTATGTCGGCCCCGTGCGCGTGCTTTTTGATAATCGTGAATGCTACGTCGGCGCCGTGGTCCTGGGTGATGAAGTGCTCTTGGGCGCGGTTCCCATGGAGGATATGGATTTGGTGGTCGTTCCTTCCGTGCGCAAGGTCATGCCCAATCCTTTGCATCCCCATTTTGCCGCTGGCCCCGCAAAATAAGACGCTGGGGTGACCCTTAAGCGGAGACTCGCGCTGCCGCCTCGCCATGTTCCCGCGCGCCCTTCTTTGTTTTCTGCTGCCCTGCCTCGCCGGAGGGCTGGTGGCCTTCGTTTGGACTCCCCTCGACCGCCATCAAACCGAGGAATATTTTGAACTCGCGCAAGCTCCGCCCGGCGCGGAATCCTCGCTTTTCCGGCCGCCGGGCTACGTGGCCTTTCTTCGCGGAGTGGGGGAGTTGTCCGGCGGGTTGAGCGAAGGAAAATATGCTCCCGTTTACCTCGCGCAGGGCGTCTTGCTGGGCCTCGCGGCGGTCGGATTTTTTTTGGCGGCGGCGCGCTGGCTGCCACTGTCCGCAGCAAGTTTGCTCGCGCTGGCCTTCGGCTGTCATCCGTTGATGGTGCTGCTTGCGGGCTATGTTCATTATGATTTGTTACACGTTACTTTCCTGGTTTGGCTGAGCCTCGCCGTAATGAACGCCTTGGCGGGCGCGCGGCCCTCGCTGGGGTGGGCGCTCGCCGCCGGCCTGCTCGCCGGCCTGACCACGCTCATCCGCCCGATGACGCTCCTTTTTCCCGCGGTGCTCCTGCTGATGCTTTGCTGGCGGCGCGGGCCCGACGGTCAGCGTCGTTGGCTTGCCGCCGTCGTGTGCCTTGCGGCCATGGGGTTGACGGTAGCGCCGCGCACCTGGGAGAATTACCAGCGCACCGGCCGTTTCATACCCGTCAATGCGCAATCAGGTTCCGCCCTCTGGCCGATGACGGAGACCGCCCTGCGGCCCACTTCCGATAATTTCCCCTGGGTTCCCCTCTGGTCGGTGCATGGCGTGTCCTTGCTTGAGCCCAAACTCGGCGCGGACGCAAAAGCGCCCGATGTCTTTTTTCGCCGCCCCCTCGAGGTTGACGACGTCTTGCGCGCCCGCGCTCGCGCCCAACTCGCGGCCCAACCCGGCGTTTACCTGAACAACGTTTTTCACAACTTCGTGTTTTTCTGGACGGGCGATTCCCGCCAGCTGGTGCGTGCCTTTTTGTTTTACCAGCCGGCGGAACATTCTCCTCCGCCCGAAAATTTCTCCATGCGCTATTTTGAAATCCTTAGTGCGGCTTTGCATCTCCTCGGCGCGGCGGGCCTCGTGCTCGCGTTTTGGCGGCGGGAGGATTCGCTCTGCTGGCTCGGCGCAGCGCTGCTGACCCTCTGGCTCGCGCACAGCCTCGTTTACCTGGACGCCCGCTATCTCTATGCCGAAATTCCTTTTCTCTTTTGGTTCTCGGCCTATGCGCTCCGTGCGTCGCTGCCCGCCCGCTGGCCCCGCGCGGAAGTCGCCGCGGGCGGGTTGCTGGCCGCGTCGTTTTTGGGCCTGGTTTTGGTGCTTATTTGACTGTACGGAATTTTACAAACAATCCGCGCAATTATAATGGCCACGCGCCGCCGCATTTGCGACACTGCGGGCATGAAGTCGCACGAATTAATGCGCGAGTTGTTGCAACGCGCCAACGCCAAGCAATTGGCGTCGGCCCTGGGCCTTTCCGCCTCGATGATTTACAAGTGGGCCGAGCCCTCCGTCACCGGTGGCAGCGGCACGCCCAACCCGCTCGACCGCGTCGAGCAACTGGCCCGGCACACCGACGGCCCGCGCGTCGCCCAATGGGTGTGCGAGCGCGCCAACGGTTACTACGTGAAAAATCCCGGCGTCAAATCCGACCATCACGAACAGTCCCTCGTCACCGCCACCCACGGCATCGTGCAGGAATTCGCCGACATGATTTCCGCCATCGCCACCGCCGCCACCGACAACTCCATCACCGAGGCGGAGGCCAACGCCATTCGCGCCCGGTGGGAGCAGTTGAAATCGGAAACCGAGGAATTCGTTTGCTGCTGCGAAAAGGGTGACTTCGGCGGACTGTTGCGCCGCCCCGCAGCCCCGGCTAAAGCGGGCGCGAAAGCTTGAGTGGTGAAGTAAGCCGGATGTTCGAGCGCCTGTGCCAGTATCCTAGTCGCCCGTTTTTCCGCGCGCTCGCAGGACTGCCCTTGCCAGTCCGCGAACGCGGTGATTTTATGGGGAAAGGGAAAGCGGACCACCTCACCGCACCCTTCGCCAAACTTTCGCGCGCGCCACGCTTTGCCCCGACCATGGAAACGCAGTCCCCAGCCCGCCCCCAACCGCCGACCGCCCGCCGTCTTTTCCTTTGGTTCGCCTTGCTTGTGGTCGGGGCCTTGATCATTGGCGCAGTCTCGTCCACGCTCTCGCGCCGATATGCACAAAGTGCGGGGAAATTGCCGGAATCTTCCTGGCCCACCGCGCGCGACCATCTCCTGCCCAGCCTGCAAAAACAGTGGACCGGCGCCGGGCAACAACTCAAGGATGGCGAACTCGGCGCGGCCTACGAAAGCATTATTTTTGGCCGCCGGCTGCTCGCGCCCTTTTTGCCCGCGTACGGAAATGAGCCGATTCAGCGTGGCCAGGCGCAGCCGACGTTGCAGGAATTCTACGACGACTGGCAAAAAAAATTCGCGGCCGGCCTCGACCAAGGCCTGCCCGCGATTCTCCGCCGCCTCGGTGAAGGCCGCGAAAAACTGGTCACCGTGGGCGATTTTAAACAGGTCGGGTTCCCGCAGTTGGCCGACACCGTCTTGCAGCACAAGGAGGAAATCATCGCCGCCCGCGCCGCCGCCGCGCCCCGGTTTCTCCGCGTGGATTTGGCCGGCCCGGCCAGTTACCACGAACTGCTGGAGAAGAATTTGCGCGCCAAATTTCCCCCGGGCACCGACGGCATCCTGCTCTTTGAGGCGCCCCTTTCTGCCGCCGAGGAGGCCGCCACCTGGCGCAGCTTCACCTACGGGGTCGACGAGAAATTGATGCGGTACTTCGACGGCCCCGACCAAAAGCAACCACCCCTGCTCGCGCTGCCATCGTCAGCCACCGTGATTTGGACCGTCCATCCCGGCCCGGGCCGGGCGACCACCTGGGACCGCCCCTTTACCCATCCCTTTACGTCCGGCGTGCCCGCGACCCTGCGCGTCATCAAAAACTTCTTCGGCCAAATCGTCAACCAGGGCGACTGGCCCCAACCCGCCCCCTTTGCTCAGAAACTCAGTTCCTCGATCAACACCTGGCTCGAGCAAAACCTCCCGCCCTTCGCCGTGAAGGACGCCTCCGTTGTGCCAGTACCCACGCCAGGCAACCTTCCTCAAGCCGCAGCTCCTGACGGGTGAGCCCTTTTTATTTCCGCGACGCCGGGGTTGCACCAGTAGCCTCGTCGTGCGCGCGTGATTCCTGCACCGACGGCGTCCGCGAAATCTGCGCATGCGGTGTTGATGAATAGTGCGTTTCCCGTAACTTCGCCACCCGCTGGCATAAATCCCGCAGGTCGCTAACTTTGCGCATCAGTTGGTCCACGTCTCGCATTTTGGATGGCTTCAATATCTGCCTGGTCGAGTTTAGAATTACGAAAAAGCTTGAGCCAAATCAAGTCCTCCTTGGCCGCGAATCGCATTAGGCCGGCCGCAGTTTTAGCGATCTCTGCGCGCTCCACGATTTGGGCATAACGTTCTTCCCCGCTTACCATAACGTCCACCATCATATGTTCCTCACCCTCAAAGCGACTGAACCGATGCACGGTCAGTTTTGTGTCTTGAAAGGTCTACGGCGTGGCCTCTATTAGATAATTCAACTCGCGCATCACCCCACGGATCGTATCGATATCCTTGGCCAAAAAGAGAAAATCCAGATCTTCGGTGGCGCGGGCAAACGCATGGTAGGCCACGGCCAGGCCGCCAATGACTGCATACGGCAGGTTTCGGCGGTGAAACGCCTCCGTCAAGCGAATGAGCTCACCGTACAAAGTAATGGCCATGACGGGATGATTTGTCGAGCAAGGCCAAACTTCTTCAAAATTGCAATGCTAACGGGTCGCTTTGGTAAGTTAGTGCGCACGAGGGCATTTTCGCCCCAAGGCGTGACGCCGGGTTTGTCCTATTTCCTCCCTGCTCACACATCATAATACAAATGAAATTCGTGCGGGTGCGGGCGCAGGCGCACGGCGTCGTATTCGGACTTTTTGAGCGCGATGTAGTTTTCCAAAAAGTCCTCGGTGAACACGCCGCCTTTGAGCAGGAAATCATGGTCCGCGTTCAACGCCTCCAGCGCCCCTTTGAGTGACTCCGGCACGGTCTTGATTTGCGACGCTTCCTCCGGCGCGAGGTCGTAAAGGTTTTTGTCCATCGGCGCGCCGGGGTCGATTTTGTTCTGAATGCCGTCCAAGCCCGCCATCATGATCGCCGCCATGGCCAGGTACGGGTTCGCCGCCGGATCCGGACAGCGGAACTCCACGCGTTTCGCCTTCGGGCTGGGGCTGTACGTCGGAATCCGGCAGATGGCCGAACGGTTCCGCGCGGAGTAGGCGAGGTTCACCGGCGCCTCAAACCCGGGCACCAGCCGCTTGTAGGAATTGTTGGTGGGGTTCGTGATCGCGCACAACGCCGGGCAGTGCTTGAGCAACCCGCCGATGAAATACAGCGCATTCTGCGACAGGCCCGCGTACCGATCCCCCGCGAATGTCGGCTTCCCGTCCTTCCACAGCGACACATGCGTATGCATCCCGGAGCCATTGTCGCCGAACAGCGGCTTGGGCATGAACGTCGCCGTCTTCCCGTGCTTGTAGGCCACGTTTTTCACCACGTACTTGTAAATGCACAGCTTGTCCGCGCACTTCAGCAGCGACGCGTACCGGATGTCGATTTCCGCCTGGCCCGCCGTGGCGACCTCGTGGTGTTCGCGCTCGATTTCAATGCCGAGGTCCATCATGGTCAGGATCATCTCATTGCGAATATCCACCAGCTTGTCATTCGGTGGGACGGGCAAATAGCCCTCCTTGTGGCGGATCTTGTAGCCGAGCGCGGGAAATTCCTCCTTGCCCGTGTTCCAGATGGCTTCCTGCGAATCAACCGAATAGAACGCGTTGTTGCTCGCGCCGCCGTAGCGCACGTCGTCAAAAATGAAAAACTCCGCCTCGGGCCCGCAATAGCAGGTGTCGGCGATGCCCGTCGTCTTCAAATGCGCCTCGGCCCGTTTGGCGATGCCGCGGGGCGAGCGGTTGTACGGCTCGCGCGTGAGCGGGTCCTCCACGTCGCAAATCAGGCTCATTGTCGCGAACTTCGAAAAGGGATCCACAAACGCCGTCGTCGGGTCGGGCAGCACCAGCATGTCCGACGCCTCGATGCCCTTCCACCCGCGGATGGACGAGCCGTCAAACCCCAGCCCCTCCGTGAACACCGGCTCCAACAGCTCATTCACCGGAATGGCAAAATGCTGCCAGGTGCCGTGAATATCGCAGAATTTCAAGTCCACGATCTTGATGTCTTTGGCCTTGGCCAACGCGAGAACTTCTTTGGGGGTCATGTGTTTTTTGGTTCGAAGGGAACAAGCGGTTCGGTATGCTGCGGACGCCAGATCGTAGCCGGGGCCATCCCGCGCGGCGCTTTGGCCAGTGCAGAACTCCGGATGTTAAATGCCTACTGTGACCGCACAAGACTTTTTGCCCAAAAATCGGCGCCCGGACGAACCGGCGGAGGGCGAACGGCCGCTCGGCGTCGCGTGGGTCACGGTCGTTCTCGGCGGCCTGCTCGTGCTGGGCAATGTGCTGGAACTCGGGGGCGTCCAAGGCGCGGCCTGCGAATGGTCCGCCTGGATGCTCGCGGGCCTCGTGCTGGCGTACGGTGTTAGCCTCGGCCTTGAGGGTGGGGCAGACACCGAAGGCCTGCGCCTGCCCCGCCTGCCTTTGATTGTCCTGCCTTTCGTCGTGTGGCTGGGTTTTGCCTGGTGGCACGACACCGTGAATCCCTGGGCCGCCCAGCAAACTTTTTTCCTCGCGGCCCAAGCCTGGCTCCTCGCCTGGGTCGTCGCTGCCACGCCCGGCGAACGCTCCCTGTCCTGGGCCTGGCTCATCGTGGTGGGCGTGGCTGCGGCGATGGCACTCGTCGCGGCCGTCGCCTGGCAGCACGGTGGCGAAAGCCTCTGGCTCCCGCTCGAACGCGAATTGCCGGCCGAATGGATGGGCCGCTGGAGCGGCACGCTCCCCACGCCCGCCGCCCTCGGCGGCCTGCTCGTGCTCGGCGGTGCGCCTCTGCTCGTGTTGGGTTTGTCCCGCCGCCTCGCTTACAAATGGCGCATGGTCCTCAGTTATGCGGGCGTGATACTTCTTACCGGCGCGGTCGGCACTTACTCGCTCGGTGCGTGGCTGGGAATTTTGGCCGTGTGGGTCGCGCTGCCTTGGGTCATTGGCGGCACCGCCCGCGAACGCCGTTTCGGCTTGTGCGCCGTGACAAGCCTTCTGGTCGTCTGCGCGCTCGCGGGCTGGTATCTCACGCGCTCCGGCCCTGAAGGCGCCCGCAAATGGATTCTCCTCCAAGCCGGCGAACCCGCCGCCGGTGATGCCTGGACCACCCTGCACCACGCCCTCCAAAACAACCTCTGGCTTGGCGGGCGCGGTCAACCCTATGCCGACCTCAGCCGCGACGCCGGCGCCTTCGGCCGCGGCAATGGTTGGGCCTACGGTTTCGGTGATTGGTCCGATCTGGCCGCCACCTGGGGCCTTGTCGGCTTCGGCCTCGCCGCCCTCGCGTTTGCCACCTTGCTCGCCGCCGGCTGGCTCAGTTGGGCCAAACTTCCCTTCTCCCTTTCCGGCGCGCGCGACGCCGACGACTCCTCCGCCGACGCCGCACCGCCGGAATCGCCTACGCCCGAAACCAAAGTCCTCCTCGGCGCGGCCACGCTCGGCCTCACCGGCTTTGCCGTCACGATGCTGGCGGCGCGCACGCTGAATATTCCCGCGCTGGTTTATGCGCTCGCCGTCGTCGCCGGCGTCATTTCGCGCAACGTTCCGCAACGCGGCGGCCTCGTGCGCCTGCCGCCCCTGTGGCGGTGGACGCTCGGCCTCGGCGTCGCAGCGATCCTTGCGTCGTGGACCGTCGGCACCGTCGCGCCTGCCGCGCGCGCGCAAATCAAACTCGACCAAGCCGTCAAGCGCCTCGAACTCAATCCTCCCGTCCTGCGCCGCAATCCCAATCTCCTCCCCGACGCCGAAGTCGAACTCCTCACCGCGCTCGCCGCCGACCCCTCCTGCGCGCCCGCGTGGACGGAACTCGCCCGCCTCCAGCTCGAAAAATCCACCTTCGACCCCGTGAACTTCGAAGCCTTCAGCCAGCAAGCCGGCGAAGCCGCCCGCCGCGCGCTTCTCCTCGCGCCCGATTCCGCGTCCGCGCACGCCGCCCGCGCGCTCGCCCGCCTCCTCGACAATCATTTTGCCGACGCCACCCGCCACGCCCTCGAGGCCCTCGAACTCGCCCCCACGAACCTCGGCGTTCAATACGACGCCGTCGCCATCTTTGCGCTCGACCCCGCGCACCGGCCCGACGCCCAGCACCTCATTGAAATCGTCCGCCACAGCACTTTTCCCCGCGAACATTTCAACCACCTCGAAGAAGCGCTCAAGTGGGCCGAAACCTCCACCATCCCGCTCCTCGGCCGCCGCCAACGCAGCCTGCCGCCCTTTTATCAACCCCCGGCCATCTGGCCGCCCCTCGACGGCGTCCCCGAAGGCACCCACGCCGCCACCGTCCGCGCCAACCTCAACCGCCCGGCCGCGAAACCGCCCACCCCCGCCAACGCAAATCCAACTTCCACCTCCGTGCCTGTAAAACCTTCACCGCCGTCGCCCATGCCTGTCAAATAGTCCGCCCTGTTTTTTATCGCTTCCAGTAAGCCCCCATGACAAAGATAAATATTTACAGAAGAAAACGAAGAGAACAAAGCTGCTGCTTCGTTTACTCCGTTGCCTCCTGAAAAATAAAGGCTCTGCGCCTCCGATTATAACTGATTAGAAGTTACTTTTTTAGAGGAAGGGGAAGGGTGGCGGGTTAAAAAGATGATTCAAAATTCAATATTTAACATCCAGTCCGTCTGCAGTTGATTTTATGTTTTTCATTTTAAGTTTTGAATTCCTTTCCCTCTTACCGCCGCCATCCATCGTTGTTTAATCATACGGGCGGTCAAAGTACCGTTCTTGTGCCTGCCGTTGGTCACCCCAGGTCATCCTTCATTAAGCTGTTTACATTGAGATTGACACGCGATTTGGTCAAAGTTAAAGCCGATCACTATGAATGCGCGGTTCCCGATACTGTCATTTTTTGTGACTTTTTTGCGGCTGGCGGGAATTCTCCTTCTCGTGCTTGGTTTGTGCGAACTTTGGAGCAGCCTCAATTTTTGGCTTCAACCACCGGATCCGGTTCGCGATGGCGCCGCGGCTGAGCGGCTGCTTGACTTCCTGAGGCTTCCCCCGGATTTTGCCCCGCCCAGGGTCGTTTTGATATATAAATCCATCATTCTTATTTTTACCGGGTTCATGGGTGTCAGCACGGGGTTTACCTTTTCCATCATCGGCGAAGCGGTCGGCGTTCTGTTTGCCATAGAAGGCAATACACGGAAGGCTGCAACTGCCGCCGCGGATTCCACCGTTGCCTGAACGACCGCCTCACTAACGCACCCTCAGACGATCCATGAATGTCCGTTTCCCCATATTGTCGGTGCTCTCGACGCTTATGCGATTGGGCGGCTTTCTCCTATTCGCCGCAGGCGGTTGGCTATTCTGGATCGGTTGTAAACAATTCCAGCACGGACCCGACCCCGCGGTCGCCTATCAATTGTTGAATGCATTGGGCTTGCCGATGGACTTCGCCCCGCCCGGCATCGTGGTTGGCGCGAAAGTACTGCTCCTGCTTTTGGCTGGCGGGCTTGGTTTAATCTTCGGGCTGGTACTGATTATGGCCGGCGAACTGGTCGGAGTTCTGTTCGCCATCGAAGGAAACACGCGAAAATTGAAGAAGGGCTTGGAGGCGTCACGCGAACTACAGCAGACCAAAGCCAATGCCAAGGAGACGACATCAGAGGAAGGGTCTTGGCTTGAACGAATACGAGTGCATCTGGGCTGGATTCCGAAGGAGGCGAACTTTGGGTTTTTCTTCAATATTTCGTATGCGGAGACAGGCATCTATCCCACGCTTAACCTAACCCAGAAATTGCAGGGGCACTATAATACGATTTTAGGTTCAACACGCTTAAAGGACCGATTTATCGAGGCTTGCTGGATGGCTTCCTTTGGATTTGCCCCGGCGATGGTCAAACTCGGGGAATGTTACCTGCATGGACTTGGCGTGCAGCAAAACGCGATTGAGGCGGCAAAGTGGTTTCAGGCAGTCCTTAAGCCAAATTGTTTGCCTTCACCTGGCATGAGACAATTCTGGTTGGTTTGGAGGGTTGGCGCCGCAATCATGGCGAGTATCATAATTCTTGGCGGTTGCATTTCTTTATTGAGCAATAATGCGATGGGAATAGGTGGGAAGCTGTTAGTTACACTCTTCGGAGTCGGATTGATTGTAAGCATGTGGGGGTCGTGGCTGAGTGTTTGGAAAGACACAAGCAAGGAACTTTACAATGACGCCGGCCCAAGGGCCAGGATTTCTCTTGGAGCATGTTATGCCATGGGCATGGGCGTAGATAAAAATCCAACTGAGGCCGCGCGCCTGTTTCGCGAAGTTACCGAGGATCGCTTCATTGAATCCGCAAAATACGGGTTGGCTGTATTAGGTCAGTCTCCAAGCGCATACATGGAGCCTCGTGAGATCAAGCCGGACCCCGCTCCGCAAAGCAATGAAGCCGCGGCCGCCAAGCTCAAAATCGCGGCCGAAAACGGAGACTCTGACGCTATGCACGCCTTGGGCGAGGTTTGCGCAAAGAGCGGCAACACCGCAGAAGCCGTGCGATGGTGGCAGAAGGCAGCTGAGCAAGGCAACCCCGACGCGTTGTATCAACTGGGCGCGACTTGGGAAGCTGCGACGAGTGTGCCGGATAACCATGCCAACGCCATAAAATATTGGAAGCTTGCCGGAGAAAAGGGCCACGTGGAGGCGTTGAACCGGCTAACTTGGCTGTACACGAAAACATCAGGAAACGGGGCGGACGATGCTGAGGTTATGCGATGGTTGAAACTTGCCGCCGACAAGGGAAGTCGCGATGCCCGAAAGGAATTGGAGAGAAGAGGTTTGGCTTAAACCAACATCATGCTTTACTGATAGGAAGTTGCTTTTTTGGGGGGGGAGGGGAATACAAGGGGGCGCGGGGATGGGTGGGGGTTAAGCACACCTTTTGCTAATGGTTGGCGCGTAGGTTCATTTATTTTTTACTTCGCAGTAGACATTGTACCGAGCAATCACGTTTTTCCCAAATAATAAAGTTTCCATAGAGCCAAGACTCGAAGCATTATACCTCCAAATCCAGCTTTGATTTTTCAATTTTTTCTCCACTAATAACGGGAAACGTAGGGTTCATCGGGCTACGTTAAAATAATCGGTGTAACGTGCAAGCCAGGGATTTTGACTAAGCTGATGCTGGAAGGAATATTCACTGCGAAAGCGGTAATTTGGCATGTCGGTCGGCCGGGAAATGTCCCAATTTGAAACGGCGCGCTGAGGTCAGCGCGCCCTACCTAAAGTTTCTGCTTGGGGTAGGGCGGGCTGCCCTCAGCCCGCCGTCTTGTTTCTGGTGAAATTAAGACACTGCCTCAGCCGGGAAATACTTTTCTTAAGCGCTCGCTTTGATTTTGAATCTTCAATTTTGAATTTTCAATTCTTGGCTCGTTGAACTCCCCCCTTGCCACCCGCCACCGGCCGCGAAACCGCCCACCCCCGCCAACGCAAATCCAACTTCCACCTCCGTGCCCGCCAAACCATCACCACCGTTGACCATTACTGTCAAATAGTCCGTTAAAATGATACTATCAACTGACCGCCTGCGTCTAAGGAAAAATGTAAAACCTGACCCCTTCTAAGTTCCCCTGAGTTCCCTTCTGCGTTCCCGGCGAATTAAGGCCCCCGGCGGGCAAGGGCCGCACTTTTTGGAAATTGCGCTGACAATAATTTGACATCCAGGACCTTGCCACCGCGGGTTTGCGACATACCATCCCACTTAATGAGACCGAAGAATTGCATTGTGCCATTGGTGGCCGGTCTCATCACCGTGGTGAATCTTGGAACCTCACCGATGAGCGCGGCAGACGCTTCGGTTCCATCGTCACGTCAGGAAGTGGTTCTCGCCGAAGGCAATGGACTGAAGGCGGTTCTCCGCGTGAAACCCGAGGCCAGCCTTGCCGACCAGGATTGGCTGCAACTCGAGATCACCAATAATGGATCCGCCGCCGTCATCACCCAGGGTGCCTTGACGGCTCCTGCGCTCGTCAATGGACTGCGCGATTCGGACCTTCTTGCTGGCACAAGCATCGGCATCGCCCCGGCGGTTCCCGGTCTGCGGTCACATGGTTTTTCCCTGCCTGCTGGCACCTTGGTTTCGAATAATCCGGCGATATATGCCGATCGCAGCCTTGACCGGCAGGCGGGTGGCGCCATCGTTACTGCCAACGTTTCCCTCAATTTGGTATTGAATGATGGTCGCACTTTGAAATCACCGGCAGGCGGTGTCCCCCTTCAATTTACCTGGGTCAAGACCGATGTCAGCGAGCAGGCGGCATTGCAAAAAGAGCTTGATGCCTTGTTGGCCAAAACCAGCCCATCCTCGATTGGCGCGGTGGTTGCGCCGCTACCGAGCAACCAGCCCCGGGAGTTTTCGCCGCGGCTCACCGGCCCCGAAAATACCAGGTTGGCGGCGTTGCTGGAAACCCCGGAGGTCACGCGCAACCTGAACGTGCAGCAAGTGTTGGCGGCAGTGCAGCAGTCCGAACTGGACAAGAGCATTGGGCCGAATCCGCTCATGGGGCTGGTGGTGACAAGGTGGCCGAAGGACCCCGCAGTCATCCAATTCTTTCGCGACGGACTGACCACCCAAGGCAGTGCCACCATCTTTGACGTGATGTCGCCGGGAATTTGGGATGATTCGTTCCTCGAGCCCGTCATCAAGTTGGTCGAGAGCACCGCACCCCTGGTGGCTTTGCCGGGACGCGGGGGGACCGCTCCGGGCGCGGATCTGCCTTCGCTCACTTTCAGCCGCGCCCTCAATGTGCTCAGCCGGAATTATGCCGCCTGGTCGTCGAATGCCGCCGTGGCGTCGCAATTGAGCAGGGCCGTTAGGGTCGCTTATCCGTCGCTCACGGGTGGGCCGGGTGCGGCACCGCTGCCCGGCACGCAAGGTTTCAGCAATGCCATGATGCAGCTCGCCGAAACGCACGATCACACGATGGTTGCGGTCTTGCGCCCCTTTTTGGCGGTCAAGGTGATTGACGGCAACGGCATCCTGGGGAGCGATCGCACGCCGTTTCGCGTCTGCGAGGTCGCAGCCAATTCCATTTGCACGTTGCTGGGGGAACCGCAATTATTCTCCGGAAGTTACTCCAACGCCGGCTTCACCTCCACCGGTGATTATCCCGAGTGGACTGTCTGGGACCAACAGATCGCCGATCTGCAAAAGCACCTGGATGCGCCGCCCAAGAATTGAAGCCGGGCGCGAACGGCGCTAAGTTACTACTACTACTACTACTGATACTGATACTGATACTGATACTGATACTGATACTGATACTGATACTGATACTGAT
>CAZLRH010000005.1:189657-231764 GCA_964562015.1 uncultured Opitutales bacterium
AGGAAGTTGCTTTTCTGGGGAGGGGAATACAAGGGGTGGAGGATGGGTGGGGGTTAAATCACGGAGAACGCAAAGGACGGAGGTTTAACCCCAGATTACGCAGATGAGCACGAATGGAAGCTAAGCACTAAGAACAAAGCACTAGAACCCTTGTTGGAATGCCAAATGGCACTTCCGCTGCTAGGGTTGACGCGCGGGTTCATTTACCGTCTTATCCGAGTAGTGCAAGAAACGCCTGTTGCCGCTGCGCTTACTGCTGAAAAGGAAGTTGCTTTTTTAGGGCGGCTATTTCGGTCCAAAGCCCGATTTTTTGGCCAGCGCAAAGCCGCGCTTCGTCAACCGCTCCAGCTCTTTGAAGAGGGCCTCATCCACCGTTTTAAAATTAAAACATGATTTACCCTGCATGCGCGCCAGTAACTTCTTTGACAGCCCTCTGCTCAACTCGGGAAACATGTAGATGGGCATGAAGTGATAGGAGACATAGTTTTTCTCGATTCTCACCCATCCAGTAGGAAATCTCTTCTTGAGCTTGGGATTAAAGGGCACCGCCAGGCAATAATGCTTCGCCTCATCTACCGCGACCGCCAGCGACCCACCATTTCGCTCGAGCAAGTCCCGTAAACGCGCAAAAATGACGGGAAACGCAGGGTTCATCCGGTTACGTTAAAATAATCTGTGTAACGTACAAGCCAGGGATTTTGACCAATCTGATGCAGAAAGGAAATCGGGTTTTGCGGCGATTAAAAAGGCCCGGATTTGGCTGAGCCGCGGAATCATTTCCATCGCGCCCAGTCGGGCGAGACCGTGCCCCAATCGTCATCTGGCTTTTCGTCATCGGGCCAGCCGGGCGGCGAGGGCGGGGGCGGGAGCGGGGCAAATCGCTCTGCCGTCAACTCGATTTCCAGCGCAAACTTAAGCATCAGGCGGGCCATTTCTGCAAATCGTTGGGCGTTTCTCAAATCGGAAAAATCGCCATTTTCCCGGTAGCGCGACCAGTTGTCTTCGAAAATGAAGGTGCTGCCCGGGAAAATCGTCAGCGCGTTGAGGAGTGCGCGCAATTCGGGCGTGAGCAACGCGAGCACCACCTGCGGATGACTGGACTGGATTAGCCAGCATTCGTCGAAATCCCCATCGCCCGTTTTGGGCACGACGTCGCCCAAGATCTCGAGCAGCTTCGATCCGGCCAGACGCAGGGCCAGCGTAAATTTGAAGGTGGGCACGGTGACCGCCACCGCGATTTCCCGGTAGATGAGCCGGGTCCGCCCGGCGCCGATGGCGTAAGTGGCGCAATGAAGCTCGCGGCCCTCCTTTTGGCCTGCCACCCCCGTTTCCTGTGTGCGGGCGATGGGTTGAAAATTCCAGCTCAACTCGGCTTCAACATCCGAACGTGGCAAGACGGGGATCTGGAGGTTCGTTGTGGTGCCAACGCCCAGTTGGGCGGCTAGGGTTTCTAGGCCCCGCAGGTTTTGTCCCTGTTTGGCCGTTGCTTGATGTTTCGCGACGAGACAAAAAATGACCGATATTCCCAGGTAGGCGGCTAGCACCCACAAGTCGGTTGCATCATAAACGGCTAAAAGTGGGTGCACCAGGAAAACATTAATTTAGCCGTATCCGAGGGCAGGGGAAATGCTTTTTTGTGGACGCTCTCCTGGATTTTGAATCTTCAATTTTGAATTTTCAATTCTTGGTGCGTTGAACTCCCCCCTTGCCACCCGCCGCCGCCGCGCCTAAGTCATTGCATCCGCCATGGCTGCCGCCCGCCAATACCCCGTCCGCCTCCTCCTGGCCCTCGTGCTGATGCCCGCGCTTTGGTGGGGTTTGGACGCCGTCGGCGCACTCGGCGGCTTGAACAATCTCGCCATGCAGGCGCAGTATCGTTTCCGCGGCGAGATTCCCGCCTTCGACGGCACCCGGCCCGACCACCCGCCGCTCAAGATCATCTACGTGGATGTCGATTCGCCCACGATTCAACTGCTCGGCGAGCGCCCGTGGGATCGCGACTACTACGCCCGCATCATCAATGCCATCTGCAAATACGGCCAGCCCAAGGCCGTCGGGCTCGACTTCATCCTTTCCAGTGCCGGCCTGAAATCGCAGATGGTGGACCGTGCCAAGGCCCGCGCCGGCAATGACAGCATGGCCGATGTCATGCAGGTTTACAACCAGGTCGTCCTCGCCGCGATGTACAGCGATGTTTTGGACACCTCCGTGAAGGGCGAAACCAAGACCATTCCGTTTCCCTACTTGTACAAAGGCTACACCGATCCCAAAAAAGTCGGCTTTCCCGAGGCGCCCACGTATCCGATTATCAGCCTCGGTTACGGCCGCATTGGTCTTATCAACGTCGCCACCGATTTCAATCCCTACGGGGTGGCCGACTCCACGCCCCGCTGGGTGCCCTTGTTTGCGGAAACGGAAGGCGACCAACGCGTGCTCGCCCTCGCGGCGGCGATGATCGATCACCATCAGTTGCCTGAGGATTCCGCCGTCGCCGACGACACCTCGATCATTCTCTTCAATGCCGACAAAACGCAGGTGCTCAAAACCCTCACGCGCATGGAGCACGCCCAGCTCTTCCACATGGCCGTGGAATTGTCCCTGAGTTACCTGGGCCTTGACCATTCCAATATTCGCCGCACGCCGGAGGCCTTACAGGTGGTGGCGAAAGACGGCCATACGCTGTTGAATATTCCGCTGACGAAGGACCAGCTCGTCGAAATCAACTGGTTTTCGAAATGGGACAACCCCGTGCTTAACCCCCGTGTGAGCGCCATCAGTGTCATTCAAAACGGCCAGCACCTCGGCGAGGGCACGCCGGAAGACCAAGCCAAGGCGGCCAAATTCTTCGAGCAATTCAAGGACGCCGTGGTACTCATCGGCCCGACCGATCCCGTCCTGCAGGACATCGCGCCCACGCCGTTTGACGCGGAGCCCAAGCCCAAGGTGAGCGTGTACGGAAATTTGCTTAAAACCTTTTTCACCGGGAATTACATCCGGCACTCGCCCGCATGGCTCGACCTCGTGCTGCTGTGCGCGCTCACGTATCTCGTCGGTGGCCTCGGTATTTACACGGGGCACGGTTCGGGCTGGGCGAAGATCGCGGCGTTTGTCCTGCTCGGCGCCTACGTCATTTGCACGCTGGAGGCTTTTGCGCGTGCCTCGCTGATGTTGCCGCTGGTCGCGCCCGTGGGCTCGTCCGTCAGCATGGCGTTGGTCGGCGCCATCGCGCGCCTGGCGGACGAGGAGAAGCAGAAAAAGCGCATCACCGGCATGTTCGGCACATACCTCGCGCCCGAGGTGGTCAAGGAAATGGTCGCCTCAGGAGCGGAACCCCAACTCGGCGGCCACAGCGTGAACATCACCTGCTTCTTCAGCGACGTGCAGGACTTTTCCACCTTCTCCGAGGTGCTGCCGCCGGCCCGGCTGACCAGCTTGATGAACGATTTCCTCACACCGATGTCCGACATTGTCCAGGCCGAGCGCGGTTCGCTGGATAAGTACATCGGCGACGCGATTGTCGCCATGTATGGCGCGCCGGTGGAGTTTTCGGACCATGCCCTGCGGGCTTGTGTGGCGGCCTGCCAGATGCAGAAATGCCTCGCCGATCTGCGGAAAAGATGGAAGGGCGAGACCGAGCCTTGGCCCGAGCGCGTGCACCACATGCGCATGAGAATCGGCCTCAACACCGGGGAGGCCATTGTCGGCAACATGGGCTCCCGCAAGCGTTTCAATTACACCATGATGGGCGACACCGTAAACCTCGGCGCCCGCTGCGAAAGCGGGGCGAAGCAGTACGGCGTTTACACCATGTGCACCGAGGACACGATGAAGGCCGCCACCGCCGCCGGCGACCAGGTTCTTTTCCGCCGCCTCAATAAAATCAAGGTCAAGGGCCGCACGATTCCCACCGCGGTTTATGAAGTCGTGGGCTTTCGCAATGAGGCTTCCGCGGACACGCTCAAGTGCGTCGCGCTTTTTGAAAAGGGCCTCGAGCTTTATTTCGCCCAGCAGTGGGACATGGCCCACGCGCTCTTCGCCGAGGCGGAAAAACTCGAACCCCTCCAGCCCGGCCGCGACCAGGGCGTCCATCACAATCCCTCGGAACTCATGCAAAAGGAATGCGCCCACATGAAGGCCAATCCACCGCCCGCGGACTGGGACGGCGTGAAAACCATGACCGAAAAATAAGGCCGCGTCGGCCAAACTACCGCGCAAACCACGCCGGTGCCTGGCCGGGCTTCCATTTGATATTGCAGCCGATGCTCGGCTTTTGCGTAGCGGCGATGGGCCGACCCGCGATGGTCGCCTCAAGGGCGGCGCGCAAATCCGCGCCCGTGACAGCTTTACCGTTGCCCGGGCGCGAGTCGTCAAACTGCCCTCGATAAACCAGCCGCCGCGCGCCGTCGAAAAGGAAAAAATCCGGCGTGCAGGCGGCGCGATACGCCTTCGCCACCGCCTGCGTTTCGTCGAAAAGATACGGGAAACTGAATCCGGCGGCCTGGGCGGTTTTCGCCATCTTGTCCGGCGCGTCGTCGGGGTAGTTGACGATGTCGTTGCTGCTGATGCCCACCGCGGCCAGGCCTCGCGACTGGTACTCCTTGATCAGCGCCACCAGCGGCGCGCGCAGATGAATCACAAACGGACAATGGTTGCAGATAAACGCGACCAGCAGCGCCCGCGCACCGGTGACATCGGCCAGAGTCACGGTTTTTCCACTGACGACCTCCGGCAGCGAAAATTCGGGCGCGACCGTTCCCAGCGGTAACATGGTGGAAGGCGTGGCGGACATGGGAAAGGAAGTAGGAAGTTAGAATTCAGAATGGAGAATGGAGAAGTCAGGAATGAGGGCGAATCGAAGTGTACCCTTACTACGCATTATATTCCAGTCTAAGACGCAGGAATGAAATTACTTCTCTTTGGTTTTCCTGCTTCCGCATTCTACCTTCTCACTTCTGCGTTTTGACTTCTGCGCCCGGGTTGCCCTTAAAATATTGCTTCAACACCGCGCCGACGATGGGGCCGGCGGTAAGCCCGCCGTGGAAATGGTCGCCCGGATCCGTGCCCTCGACGACCACCGCGAATGCCACTTGCGGATTCTCCAGCGGCGCAAATCCCACCACCCACGCAGCGGTCGAATGCATGTTGTTCGAGTAAAAATCCGCCGTGCCGGTTTTGGCTGCGACACGCACATCGGGCACGTCGTTGTGAATCAACTTGCCCGTGCCGATGGTGGTCACGCGCTCCATGCCCTCGAGCAGCAGCGCGCGCTGCGCGGGCGTCATCCCGATGGGCTCCGCGCCCTTGGCCACCTCGGCATGATCGCGGGTGGGATTGTAGAGCATGGTCGGGACGGTGCGCGTCTCATCCCGCGCGAGCGAGGCGGCAAAGCACGCCATTTGCAAAGGCGTCACGCGCAAATAGCTCTGGCCGATGGCCATGTTGGCGGTGTCGCCGCGGCTCCAGGGTCCGTCCAGCGGACGGTGTAATTTTTTCCATAACGGATCGGGCACGAGCATGTGCGGAGTCTCGTGCGGCAGGTCCACGCCGGTCTGCTGATCCAGGCCGAAGCGCCGCGCCTCGGCGGCCATGCGGTCGGCGGTGACGAGCAGGCCCGCCTGGTAGAAGAACACATTGCTGCTGACTTGCAGCGCTTTGAGAATGTCCACCTGGCCGAACGCCTCGTTGTCGTGCTCCTTGAAAATCACCTTGTCGATTTGAAATTCCGTGCCGCAAGTAAACACCGTGTTGGCGTCCAGCACGCCCGCGCGCAAACCGGCGATGGAGACGATGAGCTTGAACGTCGAACCCGGGGGATAAACGCCCGCCACCGCGCGGTTTTGCCACGCCCCGCGCGCGCTGATGTCCTGGTGATTGGCGCCAATGGCGAACGGCTCGACGTCGTCGAGATTGTAATCGGGCTCGCTCACGAGGGCGAGCACCTCGCCGGTGCGCACATCGAGCACAGCCATGCCGCCGGTGTGATTGCCCAGGGCTTTTTCGGCCACGCGCTGCAAATCGAGGTCAAGGCTAGTTTTGAGGGAGGCACCCTGGCGCGGGCTTTCCTGTTCCACGGGCGTGGCCTCGGAGCGAAAGCCCGACGGGTCCACCGTCCAGATTTCGCTGCCGGTGACGCCGCGCAATTGCTCGTCGTAACTGTACTCCAGCCCATTCACGCCTTCGAGCACATGGGCCGGCTGCGTCTTGAGGTCATCGTTGGCGACCTCGCCCGGCGCTTCGTCGTCGGGATCGCGGTCGTCGGTTTTGCCCAAGTCTTCATCCATTGTGACATAGCCGAGCGCGTGGGCCGCCGTATCGCCGTAGGGATAGTAGCGCACGGCCTCGGTGGCGGTCTGCATCGGCGCGGTCACTGGCATCTCCTCGTTGAAGCGGGCGTATTCTTCAGGCGAAAGGTCGGAAATCAGCGTGTACGGCTGGAGGAAATTCCCCTGAAAATGTTCGTTGAACGCCTTCGGGTTCAAAACTTCATGCCGGCCCAGCACGGCGTTGGCGCGGTCCAGGTAGCGCTGCACCACCCTGAGCCGGGAGTTGACCACGGGGTTCGGATCGGAATTCTTGATTTTTTTATATTCGTCGCGGAATTCGTCCCGCAGTTCGTTGATGTAAAGCGCGACCGAATAGCGGGCGCGATTGCCCACGAGCAGCCGGCCTTGGCGGTCGAGTATGTCGCCGCGCGGCCCGGCTTGCAGCACGCGGCGGAGGATTTGCTTCTTTTCGTTGCGGACGAAATCCGAACTCCTCAACACCTGGCGCCACGCGAGGCCGCCGAGCAGCACGGTAAAACACACCGCGCCCAGCGCGGTCAGCGCCGCCAGCCGGGGCTGGCGCCGCGGATGGGAGGTGACCTGCGGGTTCAGGGACGACCCGCGGGCTCCTGCGCCACCGGCAAGTGTGCGAGGCGCAGGACGCTTTCTTGAAAATCGAAAAACCATAGTCCGACCGGAAGAAGGAGGAGTTGCGAAAGACCGAAATCCACCGCCAAGCGTTCAATGAAGGCCGTGGAAAAGGGCGTTCCTTGTGTGGCCGCCCATAACGTAAAGGCCAGATAATACACGGCGTTGAGCGCCCAGGCGAGCACGAGTTGATGCGAGCGGCCCGCGCGCCCGAGCGTGGGGCGCACCATGGCGATGACGCCCGCACTCAGGGCGAAGAGCGTCATCAGAAATCCATTCGGCGACGGCAGCAGCGCATCGCCGGCCAGGCCGCTCAAGAGCACGCACAAAACCAGCGGCCCGGTCTCGAGGCGCAACGCCGCCCACACGACACAGGGCCCGGCCAGAAACAGGCTCAGGTTCCAGGGCGCGAGTCCGTCGTTCACCATGGCCGTCAGGAACAGCAGGATGAAATTGGTCGCCGCCAGCGGCAGCCATCGCCAGTCGAGAGTCATCGGGCGGATGGGGGTTGGGGGTTGCGCGCGGGTGCAGTCAGCGGCACGAGCACGGCCACTTCGTGCAAGTCGCTCAAGCGCGGGTTGAGCAACACCGGGCCGGATTTGCGCAGGCCGTCGGTGTCCGTTTCCAACTGGAAAACTTTGCCGATGGTCAGGCCCTGCGGAAAGCGTCCGCTCAGGCTGGAGGACACGAGCAGCAGCGGTTCCGTTCCCTTGGTGTTGACGCCCAAATCCACGCTGTGCACTTCGCCGACCGGCGGGCGAAAGGGCGGGGCCTCGGCCCCTTGGAAAATCACGGCGCGCGGGTCGTCACCCAAGTTGGCGGTCACCCGAAAGCCGGGGCTGCTGACGAGTTCGACGACCGCCGTGTGGGCGAAAACATTGACAATGCGGCCCACCACGCCGCCGGCGTAAACGACGCCCTGACCCTCTTGCAGGCCATCGGCGGTGCCCTTGCCGATCACAATCTGCTGCCACCACGCGCTTTGATCGCGCCGGATGACGCGCGCGATTTCGTAGTGAAACTGGGCGAGGTTGGGCAGGCGCAGCAGGTCTTCCAGGCGCCGCACTTCCTCGCGCGCCGAGTCGGCCTGCTGGAGCAGGAGCGTCTGCGCCGCATTCATGCGCGCCAAATCGCGCCCGGCTTCGATAAGGTCCAATTGCTTGTGGTTGCGCAGGCTCCAATACTCCTGAATTTCGCCGAGGCGTCCGAAGGCCAGCCAGGCCGGTGCCTCAAATTCCTGGAAGCCCACCCGTGTCCACGAGCGAATGGCCACCGGCGCCAGCCACCATGCGGCCAGGAAGAGGGCCAGCACCACCAGGGCGCGAAATTGGCTGCGGGGTGGCGAGGCCAAGGCGGGCGACTTTGCGTAAGGGTTGGAGTCGAGGGCCGGTGCCGCAAAGGCCGCCTGGCCGGGAAAATTCAACGAGCACGCTTACAGATTGCTCAGCCACCAATCGAGATTCTGCAACACCGCGCCCGTGCCATTGGCCACGGCGCTCAGCGGGTCGTCCGACAGGATGACCGGCAGGCCGGTCGCTTCGCTCAACAGGCGGTCGAGATTGCGGATGAGCGAACCGCCGCCGGCCATCACGATGCCGCGGTCCACCAAGTCGGCGGACAATTCCGGCGGGCAGCGCTCGAGCGCGTTGCGGACGGTTTCGATGATGGAATTAAAAGTGTCCGACAGGCACTCGCGAATTTCCTGCGAGGTGATGTGCAGCGTCTTCGGCAGGCCCGCGACGGAATCGCGCCCGCGCACTTCCATGGAAAGTTCCTGCTCCAGCGGATAGGCCGAGCCGACGGTGATTTTGATTTCTTCCGCCGTGCGCTCGCCAATCATCAAATTATACGCGCGCTTCATGTAGTTGATGATGGCGTTGTCCATCTCGTCGCCCCCGACGCGGATGCTCTTCGAGTAAACGACGCCCGCTAGGGAAATAATGGCGACCTCGGTCGTGCCGCCGCCGATGTCCACAATCATGTTGGCGGCTGGTTCTTCAATGGGCAGACCGACGCCAATCGCCGCAGCCATCGGTTCCTCCAGGAGCAAAACGTCGCGCGCGCCGGCGGTGTAGGCGGAGTCGCGCACCGCGCGCCGTTCCACTTCCGTGATGCCCGAGGGCACGGCCACGACCACGCGCGGATTGGGCCGCAAGGGGTGCGTCACCTTCTTGATAAAGTGTCGCAGCATTTCCTGCGTGATGCCGAAATCCGCGATGACGCCGTCCTTCATCGGGCGCAGCGCCTGGATGGTGCCCGGCGTTCGGCCCAGCATTTTCTTCGCCTCGAGCCCGACGGCGCGCACCTTTTTCGTGTTCGTGTAAACGGCCACCACGCTTGGCTCGCGCAGCACAATGCCCTTGTCCTTGACATAGACCAGCGTGTTGGCGGTGCCGAGATCGATGCCGATGTCGTTGGAAAGAAAGGGAAAGAGTTTGCCGAGCATGGAAGGAGGGAAAGACGGTGAAACGTGCCAGGGGGCATTGTGCGCGTCAAAGGGGGTGGCTGTCAAAAGTAATCGGCCCGCTCCGCGCCGGGACTCAAACCGCCTGGGCCCGCGCCAGCCACGCCTGCCACGTGGCTTGCACGCCGCCAGCCACGGCGAATCTCCGGTCGTAGTCGCGCAGGGCGGCGCGCAGCCGGCCGGGGCCCGTCCCGCGCCGCGGCGCAAAACCCATGGCATGCATGGCGCGCAGAAAATTTAGGGCCGTGGGATAGACGGAAACGTAGTGCCAGGATTGCGACTTTTCGAGGGCGAAACCGGCCCGCGTCAACTGGGTCTGCCACTCCAGGACCGTACCTGTCACGACCGGTGCGGCCGTCGGCAGGACTTCCGCCAATTCGCCGAGCGTGCCGTGGACCAGCACCGCCACCAGCATGTGCCCGCCGGGATGCGTTTGCCCGCGCCATAAGCGCAGCACCTTTTCCGGTTCATCCAGCCATTGGAGGAGGTTGCAGGAAAAAATCCAGTCCGCCGCCGGGCCCTTCCACACGGTGCGGGCATCGTGTTGTGCCCATTCCACCTGCGGGCACCGCACCCGCCCGCGCCGCACCATCGCCGCCGCCGCATCCGTCGCCAAATACGGTCCGTCCCAGGGTTGGACATGTTCTGTGAAAAGTCCCGGGCCCGCGCCAAACTCCACCGCGCGCCCGTGCCTTTCCGCCGGGCCGATGAGTTGCGCGAGCGCCGCCGCCATTTCAAATTGCGGCCGCGCCATCGCTTCATAAGCCACGGCCGAGCGGTCAAAATTGGCAATGACGTCCGTCATTGGGTGGCGTGGGTGGAAAAGTGTTCGGCGGCCGCGTGCAAGAGCGGACTCGGTTCGTGGCCGACTCCTGGTACGACGTGCAAACCGGGCCACAACTTGCGCAGCGCCTCCGCATCGAGCAGCAGGTCTTGCGCGCCGATCCAACCCTGCCACCCGGCTGGCGCGGGCGGCGGCACCGACCAAGTCTCCAACCAGTTCAGGCCCTCATCGAGCGTGGCTGTTTCGGCGGGCGAGATTTCGTCGGCGGGGTGGTGGAGGTTGAGGGCGGCGAGGCCTGCGTGTTGAAAAAACACCGTGAGCGCCGCGGACGCATATTTGCGCAACTGCCGGCGTTGCATTCGCAATTGGGCGAGGGGGATGCGCCCGCCCAGGCCGCATTCGGACGGAAAAGCAAAAATCGGGGCGAGCAAAACTACCGGGAGATTTTTCGGCACCGTCGCGGCGTGGCGCAACAGCCACAACGCGCCGAGGGAGTACCCGCCGAGGGCGTCGTAATTGCCCGCGGCCAGAGCCTCTGCCGCCGCGGCGGGCGAGACCGCGCGATGCTCCGCGCCGGGCCAGGCGCGGCGGGCCTCTGCGGCCAGCCACGCCGGGGGTACGGCCCATCCGGATATCCACAACCATTTCATGGTGCATCATCCTTTTGAGCGGAGGTGGCGGAAATCGGCGGGTGATGCTTTCGCCAGGCATCCAGCTCCCGCAGCAGTTCCTCCAGCTCCGTCCACGGCGTGTGCGCTTTCAGGGAAAGGCGCAGGCGTGCGGAGCCTTCCGGCACCGTCGGCGGGCGAATCGCGCCGACGGCGAAGCCGCTCTTCGCGAGGGCTTGGCTGAGTGAAAGCACGGCTGCATCGGCGCCGACCACGATGGGCACAATGGGCGAATCGCCGGCGGGAGTTTCCCAGCCGTGCAACCGCAGGGCCTCGCGGAACCGGCGCGATTGGGCCCGCCCTTTTTCCGCCCACTGGGTCAGTTCGCGCACTCGGCCAATGGCGGCGCTGGCCGCGGCCGCGAGCAAGGGAGAAAGGTAGGTCGAGTAAATGAATTCTCCCGCGTGATTGATGAGCGCCTCGCGCAAGGTGGGCTCGCGAAAAAGCGCATACGCGCCCATGCCGCCGAGGGCCTTGCCAAAAGTGCCGACCAAAATATCGACCTCGCCGGCCACACCCGCTTCCGCCGCGCGGCCCTGACCCTGCGGGCCGTACCAGCCCAGGGCATGCGCCTCGTCGAGGTACCACAGAAAACCATGGCGGCGCTTGAGCGCGGCGAGACGCGCCAAATCCGGGCTGTCACCCTCCATGCTGTAAACGCTCTCGGTGATCACCCAGCGCACGCGGCCTAGCGCGGCGGTTTCCTCGAGCAGTTGTTCGAGCGCGTCCAGGTCATTGTGGGGAAAGCGTGTGAACTTCGCTCCCGACTTCAAAATACCCGCTATCAAACTATGATGTATTAGCCGGTCGGCCAGAATCAGGTCGCCCGGCGCGGCAAGGGTGCCCAGCACGGCCTGATTCGCGGTAAAACCCGTGTTCCACAACAGCACGCTGGGGAAGTTATGCCATTCCCGCAAAGCCGCCTCGAGGGCCGCGTGCACCGGCTGAAACCCGCGCACCAGGGGCGAGGACGAGCTGGAAACGGTGCCCGCCGCCAGTTCCGCCGCCACGGCCTTTTTCAGGACGGCATCACTGGCCAGACCGAGATAATCATTGTCGGCGAGGTTGACGCGCACCGGCGAGGCGACCCGCAATTCACGCCGGCGGTGCTGCCGCCCGCGCTCCGCCAAATCCGCGTCCCAGCGGGCGCGCAGCAGTGCGGATGAGTTTTGGGCTGAATCGGACATCACCAAAAAATTTCAGGCATTGAGCCATCGGACCAAAGGGGAATCGTGGAGTTTTAGCTTAACCGACTGCGGGGACAGTTCGCCCCAGAGCGGAACTTGACAGTCGATGAGCGCGGCACGCGTGCTTCGGGCCACCGCGATGGGCGGCGCGGAGATGGCATTCAAGATAACCCCGATCGGCAATTTCTTCGGGCATTTGTGCCGCGCGAAAGCGTAAGCAAGGCGCGCTTGGTTGATCGCGCCGAGTTCGTCCGGAATGACCAGCATCACGGCGTCGGCGTCAATCGCCGGCACAAAATCGGCCCAATCCCAGCCCCGCGGGCCGAGCGGCACGGCAATGCCACCCGCGCCTTCAACGAAGCGAAAATCAACCTGCGGCAGAGCCAAAATTTCCTGCGCGACCCTTTTGAGCTCGAGCTGGGCGCCGGCTTGCTTCGCCGCGGCAAGCGGAGCCAGCGCCGCTCGAAAGCGCCGCAATGTATGCGCCATGTTCGACGGCAGATGCGCCAGCTTCGCGGCGATTTCCGCATCCGTCGGTTCGCCGCGCGCGACTCCGGTTTGCACCGGCTTGACGATTTGCACCGAGTGTCCACGCCGGTGCGCCAGGCCGGCCAAGGCTGCGGTCACCTGGGTTTTGCCCACTCCGGTGCCGGAGCCGGAGATAAGAATCGTGACCATGGCTTCAGCGGGTCAGCTCCAGCTCACCTGCTGGCTCCGCGGCGTGAATCCGGCGGGCGTCCTCGGGCGTCAGCGCGTGCAACCCGAGGCGGCGCAGCAATTGAAAATCCTCCTCGGTGCCGGGGTTCGGCGTGGTGAGCAGTTTTTCGCCGAGGAAAATGGAATTAGCGCCGGCGAGATAGCACAAGGCCTGCATTTCCGCGCTCATTTCCGTGCGGCCCGCGGACAGGCGGACCATCGCGCGCGGCATGGCGAGCCGCGCCACCGCAATGATACGCACAAATTCAATGGGATCGAGCGGGGGCTGGTCGGCCAGCGGTGTGCCGGCCACGCGCACGAGGGCGTTGATCGGCACCGAGTCCGGCTGCGGGTCGAGCGCGGAAAGCTCCGCAAGCAATTTCAACCGGTCATCCACGCTCTCGCCCATGCCGAGGATGCCCCCGCAGCAAACTTCCAGCCCCGCGGCGCGGACATTTTCCAGCGTCTGCAATCGTTCATCGTAACAGCGCGTGGTAATGATGTTCGGATAGTAATCGCGCGAGGTGTCGAGATTGTGATTGTACACGCGGCAGCCCGCGGTTTTCAGGCGCTCGGCCTGGTCCAGGGTCAACATGCCGAGCGTGCAGCAGACTTCGAGGCCAAGGGCCGAAACCCCGGCCACGGATTGCAGCACGGAATCGAATTGCGGGCCGTCGCGCACTTCGCGCCAGGCGGCGCCGAGGCAGAAGCGCGTCGCTCCCCCAGCCCGGGCCTGCTGGGCCTTTTGCAAAATGTCGTCGCTGTCCATGAGCGGGACCGCCTCGACACTTGTTTCGTGGTGCGCGGACTGCGGGCAATAGGCGCAGTTCTCCGGACAACGGCCGGTCTTGATGCTCTGGAGCGTGCAAAGCTGCACGCCCGCCGGGTCCTGGTGGCGGTGGTGCACGGCTTGCGCGCGGTAGATGAGGGTCGTGAGCGGCAGGTCGTGCCATTCGCGGAGTTGAGCGAGGTCGGGCATGGGAAGGAGGCGGAGGTTTAACGTGAAAGGTAAAAGGTGAAAGGTGGAACGCGAAAAGAATTTAAAATTCAAAATTGAAAATTAAAATGAAAGAAACGGAGCAGAGGCATGAAGAAAGAGTTAATCGAGGGGTGCTTCGCGGTAAGTGGCGGCGAAATCGGAAAAATGGCTGACCGGGCCGCCGGGCCGGTCACAGATTGCCGCAATGGCCTCCCGCGCCGTTTCGGCCAGCAGGCGAAATTCATTTTCCTCACAGCAGGGCGGCGGCACGAAAAGCAAAGTGTCCCCCAACGGGCGCAGGATCAGGCCGCGGCGGCGTGCTTCGAGGCAGACTTGCAGGCCCACGCGGGCGGCCGGGGGAAAATGATTTTCCGGGCGCGTGGTGGACGGCACCATCTCCAGCGCCGCGGTGAAGCCGCGCTGGCGAACGTTGGCCGCATGCGGGTGCTGCGCGAAAGTCGCGGCAAAACATTTTCCAAACGCGGCGATGCGCCGCGCCAGCACGCCGCCGGTCACCAGTGGTTCGAGTTTGTCGGCGCTTGCCAGCGCCACGGCGCAGGCGAGGGGATTAGCCGTAAAGGTATGGCCGTGGAAGAAAGTGCGGCCCTCCTCGAATGCTCCGCAAAAGGCGGAATGAATTTCGTCCGAAGTCAAGGTGGCCGCGAGCGGCAGGTAGCCGCCGGCCAGCCCCTTACCGAGACAGAGAAAATCCGGCGTCACGCCCTCGGCGCGGCCCACAAACATTTTCCCGAGGCGGCCAAAGGCGACGAAAACTTCATCGAGAATCAAATGCACGCCGTGTTCGCGGCACAAGGCGGCGACGTCGGCGGCAAAGCCGGGCGGCTGCTGTTGCATGCCGGCGGCGCCTTGCACGGACGTTTCAAGAATCACCGCCGCGATAGTTTGGGCGCGCCGGCCCAACAGTTCCCGCAGCGCGCGCAGACTCGCCGCGCTGTCGGCCGTGATGATTTGGCCACCAAGTTCGCGGCACACCGGCGACGGCACATGATGCGCGGGCAGAAACCAGTCGGCAAAACGGCCGTGGAAATTTTCGCTGTGGCTCGCGGCCATCGCGCCGAGTGTGTCGCCGTGGTAACCGCCTGTGAAGCCGACGATTTCGCGCTTCTCCGCGTGGCCGGTCAATTGCCAGTATTGGCGGGAAAGTTTGAGGGCGATTTCCACCGCGCACGCGCCGTTGTCCGAGAAAAACACGCGCTCCAGCCCCGGCCCGGCCAGGGCGGCCAGCCGCGCGGCCAGCGCTCCGGCGGTGGGATGGGTCAGCCCCAGCCACGTCGCATGGGCCACGTTTTCGAGCTGGGCGCGCACGGCCTCGTCGAGGTCGGGGTCGCGGTGGCCATGGACATTCGTCCAGAGCGAGGAATTGCCATCCAGATAGCGGCGGCCCTCGGTGTCATAAAGCCAGCAACCCTCGCCGCGGGCGATATGCAGGGGCGGAAAAAGCGCGGCCTCGGCGGATTGGGTGAACGGATGCCACGCGTGGCGCCGGTCCCACGCGTCCAATTGGGCGCGCGAGGGCAGGGGCCGTTCCAAAGTAGCGGCAGCGGGCATGGGCACCTGACGATAAGCCAGGCGGGGGAGAGTTGTTAAGCTAAAAATAGAAAAGCTTAACAGCACTTTTCAGGCCGAAACCCGCCGCTGTGCCCTCACTGCCACACCGGTTGGTAACTGCCGGCGGCAATCCACCCGCGGTGCCCATCCGCCGACACGACAAGATAATACTCGCCGTTGCGCTCCACCAAGGTCGCGACATCGCCCGCCTGGGCCAGACCCACGGACTGGCTGTGGGCGGTCGGGGAAAATTTTAAAGGGGAATCCGCCTGCAACACCACGCCGTCCTTCGCATGCAAATGCCAGCCCGCGAGCGCCGTAATGGCTGTGCCGGCGATGACCACGGAGGCCGCCAACAGGAGCCACGGCGTGGCGCCTTGCCAGCGGTACAAGCGTGGCAGGAAGAAAAGAAACAGCGCCACCCAGCCAAAGACGGTCGCCAGCCAGGTCCATTGGGTGACACTGAGGGAAGTCGCCAGCCGCTCGAGGCGGGTGGGCGCCGGGGCGGTGACATTGGCCACCTGCCGGGCCAGGTCGAGATTGGCGCGCGCGGCCGGGTTGCGCGGATCGAGCGCCAGGGCTCGCAGGTAATGCAGGATGGCCGGGCCGAACTCCGCGGTTTCGTAATAGGAATCACCAAGATTTATTTCCAAGGCCGGCGATGTGGCGGTGCGCGCGGCGGAAAGGAAGTCGTCGCGCGCCGTGGAGAAATCGCCTTTTTCGTAGGCCGCCACGCCCGCGGCAAAAGCGGCAGCGGGCTCAGACGGCGGCGGCGGCCCCTTGGGCGCCGTGCTGGAGGCCGGGGCGGAAGGCGCGTTGGCGGGGCTGGCGCTCACCGGCAGTTTCAAGTTCGGCAACGCGGGAACCGACGCCGGTTGCGCCGGACTGGCCTGCGCCGGCGCGGGGGACGCCGGATCCGGCCCGGGCGCGGTGATCTGGGCCTCGGCAGAAATTCCCGCCCAGACGAACGCGAGCGAGAGCGAAAGAAAAGGGCGAAGATTTTTCATGAATCTGAAAGAAGGTGTTGGACCAGGCGCTCCAAGTGGGCGACGGCCGCGGCGAGGGTGGCTTGGTTGGGCGAAAAACCGCCGAAGCGCAGGGCGTCGCCGGCCTCAAAAATCTCGCGCGCCTGGGCGCGGGTGGCTTCAGGCAAACCGCGGCGGGCGAGATGTTCGTCAAATTCCGTCCACGTCATGGCCTCGGCGGCCTCGTCATTCACCCATTGGGGCGAATAACTGGCGGCTTCCTGCAAAGTGCGCTGGGCGAGTGCATAAAATTCCCCGGCCCGTCCGGCGTTGGCGGCGGCGCGGGCGCGTTCGAAATCCTGGCGCGTGGCCCGGCGGGCCCGGCGGCGGCGGGCGTAGGTAGGATCGGTCTCAAGGCGCAACTGGTGGCGGCGCGTTAAAACCAGCGAGGCCAGCAAAAGGGCGGGCGCGGCCTGCGCGACCCAAAACCACGGCGAGAAAAACAGCGGGCGCGCAGGCAGGGCAATCCAGGAGCCCGGCTCGAGCAGCGGCCCCACCAACCCCGGCGTCGCGGCCATTTTTGTGCCACCATTGACGGCCGGCAACGGCGGCGGAGCCTGCCCCGGGGGTGCGGGCTGGATGGACAGCGGCATCGGCTTGAGCGGAAGCTCGACGTACGATTTCGTTTCCGGATTGAAATAATTCAACTGCGGCGCCGGCAGCTCGGTGATTTTGTCCGAGAGTGGCATCAGGACGTATTCGAAAGTTTTGACGCCGGAGTACCCAGAAGGATCGGAGGCCTTGAACGTTTCCCGCGGCTTGTACGAACGCCATTGTGGGCCGAGATCGATGACCGGCGCTTCGAATCGGTCGAAGTTGCCCTTGCCGGAAACGGTTAGCTTCAACGTGACCGGCACGCCCACTTGCAAACTCGGCGCCTGCAACACGGGCTCGTCCGCGTTGAACGTGCCGATGCCGCCGGTGAAATTCGTGGGGCGTCCCTCCTCGGGCAGTGCCTGCACGTCAAAATCCAGCGGCGTGGATTTCAATTTGACCTCTTCCTCGCGGCCAAACGCGATGCCCGCGAGCGGATTGCCGCCCATCATGCGCGAAAGCAAATCGTTCGGATCGCGATCGGGCACTGAGACCACCAGCGACATCTCAAAATTCAATTTTTGCGGGCCGGCCTTCAGCGGCGTGATCGCGGTTCTCCAACTGAGGGTGCGATAAGTATGCCCGTCAATCGTGGTGGAATCCTGCGCCGGGTCGCCCTCCATCTTGGCCTGCGCGAAGGAGTCGCCGATTTGGTTAAAGCCGCGGATGCCGGTGGGCCGGAGGTCGGGGCGCAGGGTGAGCACGATATCGAGAGGCAGCTTCTCGCCGACATACACCGTCGTGCGCACCACTTTCGCAGAGAGGTCCAGGTCGAGGCCGCCGGGAGCAGACCCGGGCTGTTGACTCGCGTTATCAGGAGCATTTGTGGCCGCGGGGGTCACCTCCAGTGTCGCGGCGGGCACCACGACATTCTGGCCGTTCACCTTGATTGTAAATTCTGGGATGGTGTAAGTGCCGGGCGCGGTGGCCTGCACCATGAAATTATTGGTCAGCGATTTCGTGGTCACCCCGTTCACGAAGCTGAAACTGTTGGTGGTGCCGGAGGGCGACAACCGCAGGCCTGGAATATTGGGAATGCCGCCCTCAAGGCGGTCGCCCGAACCGGTGTCCTCCAGCTTGATTTGATATTGGCCCGCCTGGTTCGCGGCGAGGCGCGGGGGGTTGAAGCCCGCGCTCGCCTTCACCTGCCCATAAGCCGGGGCGGTGAGCATGGCGGCGAGGACGAGCAATCCGGCCCAGGGCCAGATTCGCCGCAAGCGCGAAAAGAAGGAGGAGGTCGAAGTCATGGCGCGAAGCAAATTACCAATCCTTGTACGGTTTTTGTTGATCGGGTTGGGCGTTGCTCTTTTGCGGATCGTAGCTGCTGGCGGGAAGTTTGCGCTCGCCGGTTTTTAAGGAATCAAGCACTTGGCGGGCCTCCTCGCGGGTCATCTGGCCCGGCACCAAGACAACGCCCTGCTCGCCGTCGCCCTGCTTGTCGCCCGCGGTGCCCGCCGCGCCGGCCTGGCCCTGCCGTTGACCGGGTTTTTGGCCGGCGGGTTCCGTGCCCTGGCCGGGCTTGGGTTGGGGCGGCGCCGGCTGACCCGCCCGCGTGCCTGCCGCCGGATTGGCCTGCGGCTTGGCCTGATCCTGGCGTTGACCCTGGCCCTGATTGGCTTGATTGGCGTTTTGTTGCTGTTGTTGTTGCTGCTTTTGCTGGTCCTGGCCGGCGCCCTGGTTTTGCTGCTGGTTTTGATTCTGTCCCGGCTTGGATTGATCGGGTTTTTGGCCCTGGCCGTCCTTTTGGTCTGGTTGCTGGTTCTGGCCCTGGCCCGATTGGTTTTGTTGGTTCTGCTGGTTCTGATTTTGCTGATCCTGCTTCTGCCCTTGGCCGGATTGATTTTGCTGCTGCTGGTTTTGTTGATTTTGCTGGTTCTGCTTTTGGTCCTGACCCGACTGGTTTTGCTGATTCTGCTGATTTTGTTGATCCTGCTTCTGGTCCTGATTTTGGTTCTGCTGATTCTGTTGCTGCTGGTTCTGTTGTTGTTGATCCTGTTGATTTTGTTGCTGCTGCTGTTGTTGTTGTTTCTGCTGTTCCTCGAGTTTTTTCTTCAAGTCTTCCAACTGTTTCTTGAGCAGGTCGTAATTGTAGCGCGCGTCGGTGTCTCCGGCATTCAAGTCCAAGGCGTTTTGGTAATCGTTGAGTGCGGATTCCCAGGTGGCGACGGTCTTCTTCGGGTCTTCCTTCATCTGCGCCTGGCCCACCCGGTAGAGAGAATTGCCGAGGTTATAATAAGCACGCTGCTGGAGCGAGAGGTCGGAGGAACCGAGCGCCTGTTGAAAGGTGTCCGCCGCGCCGGCGTAGTCGCCGCTGCGATAAAGACTCGTGCCCTGGTTGTAGCGGAAACGCCAGTCCTGCGGCGCGGCATTCGCGGCCTGCCCATAGGCGTCGGCCGCGGATTTATAATCACCGTTTTGATAAAGGTTCTGGGCGGCGCGTGGAGTAGTCGCCGTTCTCGGCCCTCCTGGCGCGGGCGGGTTGGCGGCCGACGCGGGAGTGGCCGGCGATTGAGCCGGGGCCGCGACCGGAGGCTGACTATTCAATGCGGCCGTGGGTGCTTCATCCTGGCCCGTGGCGCCGGCCGCGGCGGCATGTAAATGCGGCGCCAGCGGCAGGGCCAGCGCCAGCAGCACCAACGCGGCGAGCACCGGCGGAACGCCCGCGCGGGCAACCGCGGGTTTGGCGGCTGGCGCCATCGCGGGAATGGCCACTGCCGGCCGGCGCCACCACGAGGGCCGGCGCGTGCCGAGCAAGGGCTCCAGCGCGAGAAGAAATAATGCCGCGCCCAGCGGCCATTGAAAGCGTTCGATGGGCGTGCGCTGCATTTGCGCCGCGATTTCCTGCTCGGGGGTTTTCTTGATCCCGCCTTCGTAAACTTGAGTGAGGCCCTCGCCCGTGGGGCCGAGCGGCACGTAAAAACCGTTCGACGCCTGCGCGATGGCGGTGAGGGTCGCGGCATCGAGCTTGGATTTCACGATTTGCCCATTGTCGTCGCGCACGAAATCCACCCGGCCCGCCTTGTCGCGAATCGGAATGATTTCCCCCTCGGGGGTGCCGACGCCGACGGTATAAATCACCGTCTTATTGACCGCCGCCGATTTGGCCGCGGCGATGCCCTCGCCTGCGAGGTCTTCACCGTCCGTAATCAAAACGATGATGCGGTCATTGCCCGAACCTTCGAGCGCGGTCTCGGATTCCGCGAGGGCGGCGGAAATATCCGTGCCGCCGCGCAGGATGACGCTCGGATCCATCGCGTCGAGTGTCTGGCGAAAAGCGTCGTAGTCCAGCGTCAGCGGGCACTGCAAAAACGCCTGGCCGGCAAAGGCCACGAGACCGACGCGGTTGCCCGGCATTTTTTCGACCAGATCGAGAATCGCAAGTTTGGCGCGCTCGAGGCGGCTGGGCTGCACGTCCTCCGCGAGCATGCTGCGCGAAACGTCCACGGCAAAAACGACGTCCACGCCCCGGGCTTTTTGCTCCTGCCAGTCGAAGCCCCATTGCGGGCGGGCGAGCGCCAGCACCGCCAGCAACACCCCGGCCGTCAGAAGGAAATGCTTCAGCCGCCGCAAAGCCGGACTGAACGAGGCCAGCAGCCCGGGCAGGAGCCGCGCCGTCGCAAATTGCGCGAGCAAACGCTGCCGGGCGCGCTGGCTGCCGGCAAAAAGCGCCAGCAGCGCGGCCAGGGTCAGCGGCAGGGCGAGGAGGGCATAGGGCCAATGGAAGGACACGGGAGGAAAGGTAGAATGGAGAATGGAGAAGGTAGAAGGAAGAATGCCGAATGGATAATTCGTAATTTAGAAAGCGGGCGGATTTTGTGGGTGAACGTTGTTGGAGAAATTAATCGAAGAGCGGATTGAGGGAGGGCCTTTAAGTTTTTAGACGGATGACAAAAAGGGGTGGGTTCTTCATTCTCCATTCTACATTTTACGGCAGCCGCCGCAGGCGGGTGTGCGCGAGGAGTTGCTCCACGCCGACGAGGCACAGCCCGAGCACCGTGGGCCAGTAAAACAATTCCTGGTAAGTGGAAAAGTGGCGGAGCTTGGCCGTGGTTTTTTCCTGGCGGTCGATTTCATCGTAAATTTTGTGCAACTGCGCGCCATCGGTGGCCCGATAGTACTGGCCGCCGGTGAGGTCGGCGATTTTTTTCAATTCCTCGCCGTTGACGCCATCGACGTATTGCTTGTTGCCGAAGGGGTCGGTGGCGGCGAGCGCCTCGCCGCGGGAGTTGGTGATGACGCGGCCTTGCTCATCGAGGCGCGGCAGCGCGACCGGTTTGTCCGAGCCCGCGCCGATGGCGTAAATCTTGGCTTTATATGTGGCGGCGGCCTCGGCGGCGGCCACCGGGCTGATGGAGCCGGCGTTGTTCTCGCCGTCGGTCAGCAGGATGATAACGCGGCTTTTTCCTGGTAAATCACGGAGCCGGTTGGTGGCCATGCCGATGGCCGAGCCGATGGCCGTGCCGTCCTCGATGATGCCGAGATGAAGACGCTCGATGTTCTTGATCAGCCAGTCATGGTTCAAAGTGAGCGGGCTCACCAGGTAGGGATTGCCCGCGAACGCCACCATGCCGATGCGGTCATTCGGACGTCTTTCGATAAACTCCGTCATGACTTTCTTGGCCATCTCCACCCGCGTGGAATAGTCATTGTTTTCCGAGAGGTCGAGCGCGGCCATCGAGCCCGAGAGGTCGAGGGCGAGCACAATGTCGATGCCACTGGCCTCAACCTCCGAATGCCCTTGCGGCAGTTGCGGGCGGGCCAGCGCCACGACCAGCGCCGCGAGCCCGAGCAGTCGCAGGGAAAACAGCACGCCACCCGCGCGGGACCGCGAGGCGCCGCTCACCTGGCGGGCAATGGCGATGCTCGAAAACTGAATCGCGGCCGTCCGTCCCACGCGCCCGCGCAGCAGGATGAGAATCGGCAGCGCCAGCAACAGCCAGAGCAATTCCGGATTGTGGAATGCGATGGGCGGAAGTTGGAAAGGGAAGTTCACGAAGGAAAATTCAAAAATTAAGTATTCAAAGAGTGAAAAGCTACGCGGTTCCGCTCGGGCGCGTGGTGCCCGCCAGCGGCGGAGGGGCGGACGGGGACGGCTTGGTTGGCGCGTTTTTCGCGGGCGGATGCAGGTGGTTTTCCGCGGCTTCCAAAAACTGGGCGGCGGCGGCGAGCAGTTGCTCGCGTTGCGGCTGGCCGAATTGCTGGCCGGCGAATTTTGCCAGGTCGCACCATTCCAGGAATTTGCGCAAAAGGTCGGTCAGCTCGCCGCGCAACCAGGGGTGCTTGGCTGCTTCCACCAAAAACTCCTCGGTCGTGCGCTCGGGCGCGGGCATCCGACAGGCGTCTTCGAGGTAGCGGCGCACCGTGTCGGACACCTGCACGGCGAAAGCTTTGTCTCCGCCGGTGGCGATTTCAACCCGGGCCGCCGCCAGTTCGAGACGCGCGCGCTCGATGGGGGTGAGCGGTATTTTGGCTTTTTTCCGCAGCACCAACCAAAGCAAAAATCCCAAAAGCAATACGGCCAGCGGCGTGCCGACCGCGATTTGCAGGCCGTGTTGCTCCCAGAAGGTCAACGGAATGGGATCATGAATATCCCGAATATCCGGCGCGGGCGGCGCAGCGGTGGCGGCCGCAGCGGGCGCGGCGGAAGCGGGTGCGCCCGACGGCGGCCCGAGCGTGGGGCCCACACCCTGCACGGGCGAGACGTTGGCATTGCGCGCGGGCGCGGAAGAGGTGGCCGCCGGGGTGGATGCAGACGGAGACGTCGGGGGCGCCGTAATTTGCGCGGACACGGTTCCAGCTAACAGCACCGCCGCGGCCGTCAGGCCGAGCAGAGATGGCGAAAGTTGGCCGGTTGTCTTCATGGGCAATTTAAAATCAAAAGATAAAATTTTTATTCCAGCTTACCGACGGTGGCTGCGGCTTTCAAAAAAGTTTTTCAGCGGCAGGATATAAGGCTGGTCGGTCGAAAGGATGAGATTGTCGATGCCGGATTGGCGCAGGCCGCGGCGCAGTTGATCCAGGCGCAGGCGGTTTTCGGCGGCGTAGCGGTTGCGCAAAGCCGGGTTCCCGGTGTTGATCTCCACCATTTGCCCCGTTTCCGAATCCTCGAGCGTGAGGAGCCCAACCTTCGGCAGTTCGCGTTCGCGCGGGTCGGAGAGGGCGACGCAAACGAGGTCGTGGTGTCGATTGGTCAGTGCCAGTGCGCGAAACAGCTCGCTGCCGCGGCGGTCGAGCGGATCGGGCAGGCGTCCATCGGGCCCCTGGAGGAAATCCGTGAGCACAAACACGATGGCGCGGCGCCGCAGGAGGCGGTTGGTGTAGTTGAGCGCGTGCACCAAATCCGTGCCGCGCTGCGCCGGGGTGAACGTGAGAATGTCGCGGATGACGCGGAGAATGTGCTGGCGGCCTTTCTGCGGATGCACGAATTTCTCCATCTTGTCCGTAAACATGCCGAGGCCGACCTTGTCGTTGTTGCGCGTCGCGGAAAAGGCGAGGACGCTGGCGATTTCCGCCGCGATTTCCCGCTTTGACGATTCAGCGGAGCCAAACGCGCCGGACGCGGAACCATCCACCAGCAACATCAGGGTCAACTCGCGCTCCTCGCGAAATTTCTTCACGAACGGGCGATCCATCTTGGCGGTGACGTTCCAGTCGATGCGGCGCACATCGTCGCCCGGGGCGTATTCGCGCACCTCCTCGAAGTCCATGCCCTGGCCCTTGAAGACGGAGTGGTAGGCGCCCACGAGCGCATCCGTCACCAGCCGCCGGGTGCGGATCTCAATGTGCCGCACGCGCCGCAGGATGGCCTGGGTGCTCGGGGTGGCGGTGTGGGCGGGGGGAAGCATGGAAGCGATAAAGTATAATTGCTAAATGATAAGTGATCGAAAGACTGAGGGTCAGCCATTTGACTTGGCGGTTTTCGAGCTCGAGGTAAGGATGGCGTTCAGCTCCGTGGTTTCAGTGAGCAGGGGTTTTAGTCTCTTCGATTTGACAACGGCGGCGTCGATGAGGAGTTCGATCCAGTACCGGGTTTCTTCGAGTTCTTGGAGGGCGGAATCAATTTTGCTGGTGAACTCAGCACGGGAACGGGCCCGGGTTGCTTCGCAATATTGGGCGCCGACAGACGTGCCGGAACGAAGAATTTGTTTACCGATGACCTGCGCCTCGGCGCTCTTCGGCAGTGCAGCATACATGCGAACAATTCGCACTGCATAGTGTTTGAGCCGCTGGCGAAGGTCCAAAGCCATGGATTGGGTTTAGCGTTTAGAGTTTAGCAATTATCGTTTAAGGCACTGGCACTGTGTCAAAAATCCGCTTCACGATGTCCTCGCTCGTTAATTCCTCGGCTTCCGCCTCGTAGGTGACGATCACGCGGTGACGCAGCACATCGAGACCGATGGTCTTTACGTCCTGCGGCGTGACGTAGCCGCGCCCCGACAAAAAGGCCCAGGCCTTCGCCGCCAGCGTGAGCGCGATGGTGGCGCGCGGGGAACCGCCGAAGCGCACGAAGGCGTCGAGGTCCAGCTTGTACAGGCTCGGCTTGCGCGTCGCCATGACGATGTCCACGATGTAGTCCTTCACCTTGTCATCCACGTAAATCTGGTCGATGACGCCGCGCGCGGCCACGATGTCGGCCAGGGACAGGACGGCGTTGACACTGGTGTTCGGCTTCGTCGAGGCCATCGTTTCGAGAATCTGCCGCTCCTCCGCGCGCGAGGGATAACCGATGCTCAGCTTCAACATAAAGCGGTCCACCTGCGCCTCGGGCAGCGGGTAGGTGCCCTCCTGGTCAATTGGGTTTTCCGTGGCCAGCACGAGGAAGGGCTCGGGCAATTTGTACGTATGCTCGCCGATGGTGATCTGGCGCTCTTGCATCGCCTCGAGCAACGCGCTCTGCACCTTGGCGGGCGCGCGGTTGATTTCGTCCGCGAGAATCAAGTTGGCGAAAATCGGCCCCTTCTTGGTGAGGAACTGGCCGTCGCGCGGATTGTAAATCAAGGTGCCGAGGATGTCGGCGGGCAGCAGGTCGGGCGTGAATTGGATGCGGGAAAAGTCCGCCTGGATGGCGCCGGCAAGCGTGCGCACCGACAGTGTTTTGGCCAGGCCGGGCACGCCTTCGAGCAGGACGTGGCCGTTGGCCAGCAGGCCGACGAGCAGGCGGTCCACCAGATACTGCTGGCCAATGATGACTTTGCCGATTTCGGCGCGCAGCAGCCCGACCCACGAGGAGGAGGCTTTGACGGTGTCGTTGAGAGCGGCGAGGTTGATGGGCATGGGATTTTTGGGTGTAAGGTTCAAGGTGGGGAAGGGGGGAAATTGAAGATTCAAAATTGAAAATTCAAAAAGTGGAGAAGGGCTGGTGAAAGTTTGGCTGTTTTTTACGCGGAAGAAAAATTCAGCAAGTAGAATCTAAAAAGCAGAAAGGTTTGACGTTGGGTGATTGGAAAGCGCGGGCGCGCAAGCGTTTAGAGGATGAAAATTGGGCGGTTGGCTCAAGGAAAAACCGCGAGCGCACGCCTTTGTTCCCCTAGCGAAACCGGAACAATTTTGCACGAGATTATTCCGCCATGACGTTTCTTTTACGCGGCGGCATTTGCCCCTGCGGAGCGCTCAATGCCCCGCCTTGGGCACCGCCAGCAAATCCATGTACCCCAGCACGCCCGCGATGCCCATCAGTACCAGCGGAGAAACTTTGGTAAACGCCAGCAGTCCAGCGGTCCCGAGGATGATGACCCAGGAGTAAACGGGGTTCAGGCCGTTCGCGGCGTCGTTCGAAACGATGGTCGCGCTGGCAAACAGCAACCCGACGGTCACCGCCGAGAGGCCTTTTTCAATCGGTTCGCGCCAGTTGCTGGCGTGGAAATGCTCCCACCAACGGCCCACGTAGTAGGCGAGGAGGCTGGAGGGCAGAAACGTCGCCGTGGTCGAGACCAACATGCCAATCACGCCGTAAGTAAACGCTTCAAAGGGATGGCCGGGAAAGTGTTGCGCCATCGCCCAGTAACCAATGAGGCTCACGATCAACATACTCGGGCCAGGCGTCGCCTGCGTGATGGCGAAAATCGAGACGAACTGGTCGGCGCGCATCCAGTGGTAATTGTTGACGGTGTTCATCTGGATTTGCGCCAGCACCGCCGTGCCGCCGCCCAACGCCAGCAGCGACGACTGCGCGAAGACCACAATCAAATCGAAAAAAGTATGCCAGGGCATGGGAAGAAGAAAGTGTTCTAGTTTTTTAGTTTCTAGTGCTTAGTTCATTATCCTTGGTGCCTAGTTTTTGGGTTTCGGAGTTTCGCCGGGCGTCGCGAGTTTGTTGCGGTAGAAGATGACGGAAATGATGCCCAGGCCGATGACCGTCGGGAGCATTTTCATCCGGGCAAATGCAATGAGCACAAACGACAGCAGGCCGAACGTGACGAACAAGGGGTCGCGGGAATGTTTGGTGAAAAGTTTGAGCGCAAGGCTGTAGGCCATGCCCGCCGCGCAGACGCCCAACCCCGTCAGCGTGTTTTGCAGGCGCGGCATATCTCCGGAATTAAAATAAATTACGCCCAGAATCAGGACGATAACCATCGGCATGGTGATCAGCCCCAACACCGCGACCAGCGCGCCCATGGGCCCGCGCAAGTGCGCCCCCACGTACACCGCCAGCTTGATGGTATTCGGGCCGGGCAAAACCTGTACAACGGCCAGCGACCGCAAAAACTGTTCTTCGGTGAGCCACTTGCGCCGCTCGACCAGGATGGTGCGCGCCCAAGCCGTGAGGCCGCCGCCAAAACTCAACGACGCCATTTGCGTAAAGGCCAGGGCCAGTTCACCCAACTTCACGTCGGGAATGGGCGGTTCTTCATCCGGCAAGGCGGCGTTGGCAGGCGGGCTGGGAGCTTGGTCCATGAGGCGTCCGGCGGAAGCGGTTGCCGCGACTCTTGAAGAATTTTTCGCGCGGCGCAAGACTTCCACGCAGGCGTTGGGGCTTGGGGTGAAGGGGTCTGCTGGCGTAGCGCGGTGCTTCAGCCCGCGCACTTCTCCATGCGAGCAATCCCGTGCGCGGCCGAGGACGAGTTTTAAAACCAATCTCTAACGGCGCGCTGAGGGCAGCGCGCCCTGCCAGTGAAGGGTGGTTTGGGTAGGGCGCGGTGCCCTCACCGCGTCGCTCCTGTTCGAGTTCTAAAACATGGCCTTAAGCTCCGCGCTACGCAAACGGCACCGGAGCCGTCCATCCAGTATCACCGCGCAGGCGGTGGGCGGAAGGCCGGGCCAGCCTGCGTCGAGGCAGGGGAAACCCGTACACGATTATACCCCGCCCATTACAGGTTTCACCTGATAGGCGAAAAGGCGGTTCCGTGGTATCATGTACCCAGTTCAAGACGAACTCTCTTCACTCGCCAACCACTCAACTTCTCCCGCCCATGCACACGTCAAATTCTCCGTCCTTGTTCCCCGCGCAAAAGTTCACCCAATCGCCCGCCGCCTCGCCGTTCACCTTTCCGCGCGCCGAATCCGGTGTTCCGCGCTTCAGCCGCCTGAGCCTCGTCATCACCGGCACGATCGTCGGCCTGCAAGCGCTGATGACGGTGCTACACTTCCTTTAAGCGCGTACAGCCACGAGGCTAATCTTCTCTCAAGTCTTGGCCTTTTCTTGGGGAAACCAGTGGACGAGGGCGGCGGCCCGCCCGAGCGGCGTATTGCCGCAACGAATGACCAGGGCCTTGTAAAATTTGTCCGCGGCCAAGGGGTCGCGGTTTTTCAACCAGCCACCAGCTTCGTAGAGAATCTGGGCGGTTTCTTCGGCATCGTTAGGCAGTAGAGCCGCCGCCCACCAAGCAAGATCCGCCGCGCGATAACGGTAGTGAAAACGTTGCGTGGGCATGGGCGTCGCGGCGAGGCGGTCGAGTTCGTTCGCGGTCGGGGCCAAGGCGCCGCCAGCCTCGGTGCGGGACATGGCCAGCCGTTGGAGCCCGTCTTCGAGGGGTGCGTAGGCCGCGCCCCAAATCGTCCAGTCCGGTTCAAGCGCGGTGCCAAAGAGGTCAATCCCGTCTAACCGTGCGACCTGGGCGGCTCGCCAAAGTGAGGCGGCGCGTTCGGTCGTTGGCCGGCTCACGTCAAAGCCGGTGCGCACATCTTGCACATAGGCGTGAAATTTAAGCCGCAAGTCCGCGGTGAAGTAGCTTTCAGCGGCGGCCGCTTGATCGGCGCGCGCCAGCCGCCGGGCGAGCAGCGCCCGCATGCTGGCCCGCAAGGCTTCGGGCGTGCCGGACCAGCCGAAAGCGCGGGGGACGGTCAATCCCGGATTCGGCTCCGGGCAGTTCGTGTCCACAAAAGCACGCAATTCATCAAGGGTTAGAATCCGTTCGCCGAGATAAGAGGCGTCCTCCGCGTGGCCACCGTCCATGCTAGCCAACAGGGCGTCCGCGGTTTTGTTCAAAGCCAGGTCGGTGCGGCTCAATTCCGCGTAGATCAGGCCTCTTTGATCCGGGTCCAGCCCATTGGCCGCAAGCGCGCCTCGCAGGTGAGCCTCCCCGTCGGACAAATTCCCGGCACGCAAGGCCAGTTGTGCGCGAATCCATTCCGCCATCGGGGATTTTTCCGGCGCGACAGTCGCGTAGGTTTGGGCCAGGCCAAATTGCCCGGCCTCGTAGGAGACCCACGCGAGGCGGTCGGCCTGCGGCTCATCGCGAATCCCGGCCTTTTCCAGCGCTGCTGCCCATCGCACGGTGAGCGAGGAGACTTCCCCGTCGGGCAAATTGTCGTCGAAGCCCGATCCGCCGCGCGCCACCAGATAGGCCGTAATCACACCGCGGGCGACCGGATTTTGGGCCAGCGCGGCGATTTTGTCCGGCGACGGATTTTTGCTGGCGGCACTGGCGGCCACGCGCAGGGACGCCAACGCCGAGGCGTCGCCGAGCACGTATTGATTGAGGTACAAGTTAATGGCCAAGTCGTAGTTGTTGCGGAGCAACTCGGCTTTCGCCTCCCAACCTAGACTGGCGGCGGCGAGGCCTTGCGAGTCCACCAAGCCCGCGCCGGCCAGCGTCCGCGTCAGGCGGGCGTAGTCGACCGCCAGGTGGGCCGCGTTCTCGGACTCTTTGGCGGAGATTTGCTCGAGGCGCTCAGCTTCCACCGCCCACTCCCGGGCCAGCATGAACGCGGCCCACGTCGAGCGATAGCGCCGTTCGCCGGACGGCAAGGCGAGGAGGATCGTCCAAGTCTGGCGCGCCATCTCGTTTTCATGGGCGGCGCGGGCCTGCGCGCCTCGAAAGTAAAGGGCAAATTCCACGGGCAGCCCGGCTGGCAACTGTGTGTCCGCCCGGAGTTGTCCGGCTTCCAATTGCTGGCGGCAATCGGCGTAGGCCTCGACGATTCGACTACTTTCAACGGTCGAATCGCCGCGGGCCGCCAGCGCCGCCCGCAAATCCTCGGTTTCCGCTTGCAGGACGGATTTGCGGGTGTCCTGCGCGAAAATCTGGTCCGCATTCCAATCCGCCCCGCGTTTTGCCTGCACCACTTTCCACGGCAGGTTCGGCGTGGCGAGTGGGGCCAGCCGCGCGATTTCGTCCGCAAAGCTGGCGGGCGGCGCGGCGAGCAACACCGAGGCGGGAGCGTTCAAGTAGCTGTTCGGAAAATCCGGCCCGCAGGCCCGCGCGGCGAGGGCCACGCTGCAACAGCCGACACAACTAAGGCGCAGCAGCGACATGGACAGTGAGGGAAACTTCATGGGCAAAGCGCAGCCACGCGATTTTCAGGCGGTGGTCCGGCGCGAGAGAGAGTTCGGGCGGCGGGCTGGCGTTCAAAATAATTCCCTGTCCATCCGTATTTTTTAATTCGAGGTGATAACCGCCCAGGCCGTCGGCCGCCTGCACCGCGCTGTCCGCGGGCCAGCGCAACTCGACCCGCGCGGGAGGCGGCTCGCTGAGGGTGCCGGAATTCACCAGGGAAATCTCCGCCAGCCCAGCTTCCGGCCAGGCGATTTCGAGCGACCATTTGGACACCGGCGTCTCCCCGCGCAGGATGGTTTGCAGCGTGATCCAATCCCAATTCAGCTTATCGCCGGCCACGGGGAGACGGAACCAGATGATGCCGGTGCAATGCGGCGGCGGCGTTTTTGCCCACGTTTGGGCGAGTTGGGCGAGAGCGGACGCGTCGGCGCGAACGGCCCGCGCCTGCGTGGTGGCAGGCCAGTCCGGGGGCCGGCCTTCCGCGGCCAGCGCAAAAAATCGGCCGGCACCGTCGAAAGCAACCAGGTAGCCGTAGGTGGGCAAGGCAATGCGAAAAGGCACGCCGACCTTGGCTGCTTGCGCCGCCCATACCTGCGCCTGGACTGGGTCGCAGAGCGAGAACGGGACAGCGGGATTGGACGGCTTCTCCAGCGAGTGCACTTGGAGGACAAATCCGTCCGCGGTGTGGGCGAGGGCGGCAAATTCCGCGTCGTGCCTCAGCCACACGGGCAGGGCCGTAAACACCAGCGGGGTTTGGCCCACTACTGGCCGCAACGCGTCCAGCCAGACGCGGTAGCCGTCGAGCTTGGCTTCGGCGGCGTCAAAATCAATTTGCAAGGCGGCGGGCTGCAGCCCGCCTGCGCGGGCGTCTGCCAGCAGCGATGATGCCACCGCCTTTAGAAATCTGGCGGTCGGGTCATCCGCCATGAACGGCCCGGAAAACGGTCCGACGCGCAAAACCAAATCCACCGGCCGGCCCAGCTTCGCCAATTGGGCATAGTCGAGCGCCGCGCGAAACACCTGGGGTTGGCTGCCATTCCAGCCGATTTCTGCGCCGAGCACGGCGAAGCCGTCGAGCTGCGCGCGGGCGGCGGCGAGGGCCTGGGTCAGCGCAGGCGAGGGTTGTCGCTGCCAGACGTAGCACTCCTGCGTCCAGGCGCCGGCCCGTGTGACCGCCAGCCACAGGAGGAGCGCAGCCCAAAGGCATTTTACGCCCAGGAAATTCTCCCGGGCGGGTAATGGCCATTCCCCTGCACCCGGCGGCTTCGTGGCCTTGGCCCGAAAATCTGCTCTGGTCTGCATCGTTCCGCCTTAGAGCACCTTGAAGGAATTTAAATAAGCGTCCACCTCGGCGGCCGACAGCGTGTTGTGCGGGGTCACGACGGTTTCCTGATAAACGCGATTTTTCACCACATAAAGCCGCGACTTGGCCGAGACCGTGGTGCCGTCCTTCATGCGGCCTTCAAAGGTCAATTCCCGGCCGGGGCTGTTGTTCAAGGTGATTTTGGTTTCCACCGGGTTCTCGCCGTTCAGACTGCGGACAAACTCCTGGCCGAAGCCGTCCATGATATCATCCTCGATGGTCTTGTTGGCGCTGGCGGTCATTTTGCTCGGATCGAAATCCCAGTAGTTCACCGAGACGATGAAACGCCCTGTGTACGTAAAAGTGTGAATCGTGATGACGAGGCTTTCAGCGTTCACGAATTTCGCGGCTTGTTCCATCGGCCTGGGAGTGTTGATGGAAAATCTTCCGGCGGTGGAAGTGAACACCGTCGATTTGGCGGGCGATGCCGGAGTGGATCCGCTGGATGGCGATTTTGCTGCGGGGGTGGATCCCGAACTTGCGGGTGCGGCCGCGACTGCCGGAGCCGCCACGGGCGGGGTCGCCGCCGGCGCGGCGGGAGGTTCCGGGTTCGACAACGGAACGGCGCGCAGGGCATTCGGCACCGGGCCGTCAAAGGTCGTGACTTTCCCATTCAGGACCTCGATACGGGTGCCATTTTTAAAGAGGTAAACGTCCTGGCCGCCTTTCTGCATGTGCATGGACGGTTCGCCGAGCACGCCCACGACGTCGGCCTGCGTAAGGTTCGCCCGCCAGACGGGAGCCGGGGCAGCGGCCGCCGGGGGCGTCGCTTGGGCCGGCGCCCACCGCGGCAGGGCCAAAAGGCCGCCCAGGAGAGAAAATGAAGCAAGCGTGCGCAGCGTCATGGCGTTTCCTTTCTCATTCCCGCAAACATTTGTTCCCGGCGGAAGCAAATATGCGTTAAGTGTCGGTCAGGTCAAACGGATACTCAAAACAGCGCCCGCAAGTCAGTCCTGTGCAGGGCCCGGATATTAGAATTTCTTGAGAATAATGACAATCGACACCGTCGCCTGCTGCCCGTGATTGTTGGCCTTGATGTTAAAATTGATGGTCCAGCCGGACGTTTGCAGGGACGACTTCAAATTGCCGGAAATAATGGTGGCGTTATTGTGCCCGCCGATTGTCCCCGCCAGCGTGGCTGACAGCGTCGTGCTGGTGGATGAAACGACGGTGATTCTCGTGCCATTGCCTCCGCCCGTGGCGCTGTTGATCTTGCTGAGGGTCGCGCCGGTGACCGCGCCCAAGCCCTTGGTCCCAATCGAGTAGGTCGAGGTGGGCAGGTCAGGTTTCGGTTGTTGCTGGCCGTTGACATAGGTCACGGCGGAAGAAACCTTGTACTTTCCCTGCAAGCCCTTGGCGACGACCCCGGCCTTAAGCGCCGGGGCAAAAGCGAGCAGACCCAGGATGGCCAGCGCCATACCGAGAGGTCGCGTCAGTCTATGCGGGAAGGAGAGGAGCATGGTTGGACTCATGGCAGGTAAAGGGCGCTCCAAGTTGGCCCGTGACCATTCACTTGTCAATGCTCAGCAAACGAAGCTGTTTTTTACGACGATTTATTGCCCGCGCCCGCGCGCCGCCTACGTCCCAAACACGGAAGCGTCGTGCTCGGAGTCGTCGGTGGCTTCGCGCGCGAGCGGATCCGGGATGTCGAATTTGTGCGTGTCATCCCAGTCCTTGTCGAACACGTCGCGCAAGCGTTTCACCAGCGGCTCGTCATTAAGAATGATGCCCAACTCGCGGCGCTCGTCAAAGGCACGGCGGTGGATGTTCATCGAGCCGATGAGGGCGTACTTGTTGTCGCGCAGCATGAGCTTCGCATGCAGCTTCGGGTGCTTGAGCACGTGGACCTTGATGCCGGCTTCCTGGATGATTTTCAGCGAGGCGAATGTCTCGGCGCGGTCCCAGGCGCGGACGCCGTGTTTGCCGCTGCAAATGATGCGCACATGCACGCCGCGCTTTTGCGCGCGCAGGATGCGCTCGAGAATCGGCACGTCCACGAACTTCGGATGCTGCACGTCCAGCGAGTCGTCGCAGGCGTCGATGAACTTGGCAAAGCAGTCGCGCGAATTGGTGTTGGACCAGATGAGGCCCACATCGTTGGTGACCTTGAAGTCCACGCGGGCCCAGTCGGCTTCGAAGCACGCGATGATTTGGGCAACCTGCAGCGGGTCGGTGGTGATGATGCCGTAGTCGCGCGTCTCCCCGAAATACTTGGGCGCCCAATTGAAAGTCGCGACGAACGCCGTCTTCTTGTCCACCACCATGGATTTCTCATGGGTGATGGTGAACTTGGGGCACGACCACTGTGCCTTGATGCCGGCTTTTTTGAGCAGCTTGAGCGTTTTGTCGTTGTCGCGCGTTTCGTCGGGCCGGGCGGCATTCATCATGATGCGCACCTTGACGCCGCGCTTGTGGGCCGCGATGAGGGCCTTGATCAGGCGCTCGTCGGTCACGGTAAATTGCTTGATCTCGAGGGTGCCGGCGGCGCCATTGATGGCATTGAGGACGGGGGCGATCCCGTCTTCAGGCTGGACGAGAAGCTGGCGGATGGTGGCTTTGTCTTTGGACATGGGGATGGACAATCAGGCGGTGAAGGGGCACGCGGGCGAACGGCCCGGCGGCGTCCGCGCACGCTAGCATTTTGTGCCTTTCTGGCAACGCTGAAAATACACGGTGTGCGCGCGGGTTCAGGATTGCGCGGCGGCGGTCGGGTGCGCCACGATGCGCCGATGTTTACTGGCATCGTGGAGGAGACCGGGCGGGTGCTGTCCCTGCGCGAAGGGCCGGACGGCTGGCGCTTGCGTGTGCGCTCCGGCCTCACCGCGCGCACCGCCCGCCTCGGCGACAGCGTGGCCGTGAATGGCTGCTGCCTCACCGTCGCGGCCCGGAAAAACGGCGTCCTCGAATTCGACCTGCTGGAGGAAACCTTGCGCGCCACGTCCCTGGGCGGCCTGCAAAAAGGCGCCCGCGTAAACCTCGAGCAAAGCATGCCGGCCGACGGGCGCTTTGGCGGGCATTTCGTCAGTGGTCACATCGATGCCGCCGGAGTCGTGCAAACGCTCGCACGGCGCGGACGAAATTATTATTTACGGGTGTCGTTTCCGAAAAAATTCGGCCACCTGGTGGTTGAAAAAGGCAGCATCGCGATGGACGGCGTGTCGCTGACTGTGGCCGAAGCCGGCGCCACCTTCCTTTCGGTCTGGCTGATTCCGCACACGCTGAAAGTGACGGGACTGGGCGGCCTGCGCGCCGGCGCCCGCGTCAATCTGGAATTCGATTTGCTGGCCAAATATCTGGCGCGGATGGCCGGCCGGCTCCAAAGACCATAAACACCCGATCATTTGCCGACCGTGAGCTTGGCCTGTTTGCTGGTCACGGAGCCAATACTGTTGGCAACGACGACCCGATAATTGCCGGCATCGGCCGAAGTGACCTTGGTCAGCGTCAGGCTGGCGCTAGCGGAGCCTTTGACTTTGCCGCCATCACGCAGATTGACCGCATTCTTTTGCCAGACGTACTTGAACGGCACCGTGCCCCTCGCCTTGACGGTGAATTTGGCGGTGGCGCCAGTCTTCACCTTGAGGCTGGCCGGCTGGGTGCTCACGGTCGGCAATTGCCCGACTAATAGCGTGGCAGCGGCGGAGGTGGTGGTGCCGCCGGCGCTCGAGATCAAACAGCGAAATTGGTCTCCGGCCATGGCGAGGGTGACATTATGCACTGTCAAGGTGGCGGTATTCACATGGACGTAAACCGTTCCCTCGCTCAAATAATTCCAATTGGAGGAACCGGCCGCCTTGCGTTGCCAGAAATAGGTCACCGACTGACCTGTGGCAGCCACCGTAAACGTAACGTTCCCGCCGACGATCGTGCCACTGTCCGCGGGCGGCTTGGAGACCACCGGGGCGGACAAAGGGGTGAGGATGAAACGGCCGTCGCAAACGATGACCCCCGAATCATTGATCGCGTCACCCGAACTCAAGGTTAAATCATCCTCATCCAGTAAATCGTTCAGGTCGTACATCGTGCCGTTCACGCACAAAAAGGCATGATAGCTGCCGCCTTCGGTGATTCGGGTGCCAATGATTTCTCCGGAATTGTTCAAGCCGTTAACCTCGCCGTATTGGCCAATGTACCCCAGATCGGTCATCGCGCCATGGGCGTAAAGAAAGGCATGCCGGTCTGATTCATCGGCTTCGTTGTAACATATGCCGGCAATTTGCCCGCTATTGTTTATGCGCCGGGCTTCGCTGCGAGTGAAGCCGACTGGCGTTCCAAGGTTGGTCAGGTTGCCGTTGGCATAAAGGAAAGCCCGCGAGTGATAGCCGGAATCCCAGCTTGCGCCGACGATGTTGCCAGAGTCGTTAATGCCCCAGCCATGGCTGCCCATGTCGCCGGGCAGAACGCCAAGATTGGTCATGGTGCCATTCTGGCAGAGTACCGCTCGGTTGTCCCCGTTGGCGAGGGTGCTGTAGCCGGCCATCTGGCCGGAAGAGTTAATGCTTTGGATCACGCCATAATTGCCCCCGAGGGTGCCCAAATCGGTCAGCGTGCCGTTGGTTTCCAGAAAGGGTCTGGTGGTAACCGTGTCTTCAATGTCATCGAGCGCCACGTTAAAACAGTATCCCGCCACTTGCCCCGAGGCATTGATTGCAAGGGCTGCGCTGTAACCAAATCCCGGCAGGACTCCGAGGTCGGTGGTCTTGGCGTTGGCATAAATATAGGCGTGCCCAAAGTTGGCGCCAAATACGTTGGTATTATTGGAGCCGATGGCCTGGCCAGCCGGACCGAGGCCGTTCACGCCGCCGTCCCATTCCTTGCCGGCTAGGATGAGGTCTTCCGCGACCTCGTCGGAAATGGTGTAGGTCGGGGGGGTGCTGGCGGACAGAATGCCCCACAGTAATTGGGAGATCCATGCGCAAGCAATAACGCGTGGGATGGAGTATTTTCGCATGACGTCGAGCATAGGTCGAATGCCTTTTGCTGTTTAGAATATGATTGCAAACTTGTCAATAGGGTTACTATGGACAAATTAAATCCGCAATCCCGCGACCGGTGAGTTGGCGGAACGGTGGGTGCAGGAAGATGGGCGCCCCGCGATTGGGTGCGGCACAGCCTAGGGAATGCCTTCATCCGGTCGCAGGACGTACTCGGAGGTACGTTCCGCCGAGGGTTCGATTTTCACGTCGCCGGCTTCGAGGATGATCTCCCCCTCGTCGCGGTCGCCGAGCGCATAATCGCCAACTTCGCGCAAGACCAGCCGCCAGTCATCCACGCCTTCGGGCCGGTGATAAAACTCCAGGTGGAAACGCAAGAGGAGCAGATGTTCGAATTCCGCGCTGCCGCCGCCGTTCCACACCGTGCGCACGACGTGGGTGCCGTCGCTGAGGGTACCGAGGCGCTGATAGCCGAAGCGTTCCACCGGGTCCTTGTCCGGCAATTCACAAAGAAACTCCGTGCCGGTGCGCGTCACCGGACTGGAGAATTCATGGCTGTCCTGGCCTTCGCGCACGTCGACGGCGACGACTATGGGGCCGTCATCCGATTCCCAGCCTTGAAAGAGATGAATCAGTGCCGGGTGAATGGGCTGGCCCTCGAGCGTGAAATCGCGGTTGGCTTCGACCAAAGCCGCATGCGCTTCCGCCTCCGCCGGGTGAATCGTGGGCGCTGACGCACAGCCGCCCAAAAGCAACAGGAGCAATCCCGCCGACGCCACCAGGGTCGGGTAGAAGCGCGGCCACCACGTTTTCATGGGCGCCGTCATCTTAAGCGGAACTGCGTTCGGCCAGCCCGATTAAGAGGATGACATTGCGGTTTGACCGGTGCGGCACCTGGCTGTGATAGCCGGAGGGCGGCGAATTGGGCTGGCGGCTCTTGTGTGCGAGATCCCACGCCGCCTGCCGCCAATTGCGTTCGGCCAGCGCCGCGCGCAAATCCTTAAATTGCTTAAAACCCGCGGGTCCCAGATGGAAGGTGAGGTCCACAATCACCTCGCGCGCCTCGGGCGGCAGGTCATCGAAATTCGCGACCAGTTTCGGCGCGTAGACCAGCGCCGTGCGCACATCCGCGTCGAACAAATTATCCACCTGCGGTTCGACGAGGGCGTTCTTGCCCGCCTTGGTGGTGACATAGTCGGCGCGGGTGGCCGTTTCAAATTGCGGGCGGTTCACTTCCTGGCCGGGGCTGCCCATGTTGTGGCCGACGCCGATGGTGATGTTGTTGAACTTGTCATAGTAAGCCTGGTTGCGCCGGCCTTCCTCAAGCACGATGCGGATTTTGTACCGCGCCAGCGGGTCCGCCTGGTATTGTGCCTGCACGAGTGAAAGCCGCAATAACGGCGGTTCGTGGTACTCCGCCGCGCACGCGATGACCACCGGTGCACCCGGATGCGCCGGATCAATCCACGCGGGGTCGTTCATGCCGTCGGGGTTGGGAAGAAAACCAAACATGGTGGAAGCTCGGAGAAATGTGCCCTGCGGAAATTCTCCACAATGCTACACAGACGGAGACGCAGCTCCGTAGTTTAATTCCAAACGGACAGGTGTCTATGCCATTTAACGCGGGTTAGCGGTACAGTTTCGCGAGATGCCTTGCATTCGTAGCGCGGAGCTTCAGCCCGCGCCTGGAATAAAGCGCGTGAAAAGGAGCGCGGGCTAAAGCTCCGCGCTACGAATGCGGAGTCGGCGGTTTTCTAAAGGTACCAGACTTAACGCGGGTCCAATTTGACCCAGGCCATCCCCGCCGCCTTCGCCGCTTCCACATCCAGGACGCTGTCGCCCAGCACGAGACATTCTGTGGCCGGCACCGCCAGCAAGCGTGCTGCTTCGAGAAAGGAATCCGGCGCGGGCTTGCCGTGCTCCACGTCGTCAATCGTCACGACGACAGGAAACAAATCCGTCACTCCGATGTATTCTAGCGTACGCGTCACCGCGGCGCGGGTGCCGCCCGAGGCCACGGCGAGCGGCTTGCGCTGCAGTGCCAGTTGCCGGGCGAAATGGACCACTTCGAGCACGGGCTCCACCGTGTGGTGAAATTGGAGCAAGAGCCGGTCCTGCGTTTCGGCCACCTCGGCGGGGTGCAGTTTTTCCCCATGCTGCCGGTTCATCAGCGACACGAAATACTCGGTGCCGCGCCCGGCGTGCGAGAGGAATAACTCCCAGGTGAAATCAATCTTCGCGCCATGGTCGGCCAGCGCCTGTTTCCACGCCCGGTAGTGCAGGTGCATGGACGCCGCCAGCGTGCCATCGCAATCAAAGATGTAGCCCGCGAAATCGCCCGGCGGAGGGATATTTATAGCTGAAGGATTCACCGCAAAGACGCAAAGAGCGCGAGAAAAGTAAAACGAAAATGAAGGAATGGAGAGCTTAATCGCCGGGCGACTGGAATACAGCAGTTTTCGCCGGCAATGAATACGACCACCTATTCGCAAAAGGCGGCTTTCTTTGCGTTCTTTGCGACTTCGCGGTGAAAACAACGCTTACGCAATCGTCACTTCCTTGCAGAGATAAACATCCTGCACGGCGTTGAGGAGTTTTACGCCTTCAGCCATCGGGCGCTGGAAAGCTTTGCGTCCCGAAATGAGGCCGACGCCACCCGCGCGCTTATTGATGACCGCCGTGGTCACCGCTTCTTCAAAGTCATGCGCGCCGGAAGCGCCGCCGGAATTAATCAACCCCTGCCGGCCCATGTAACAGTTGGCCACTTGATAGCGGCAAAGATCAATCGGGTGGTCCGAGGTTAATTCGGTGTAAACGCGTTTGTCGATTTTGCCGTAACTTGAGTCGCCCATTTGCATGGCCGTGTAGCCGCCGTTGTTCTCCGGCAACTTTTGCTTGATGATGTCGGCCTGGATGGTGACGCCGAGGTGGTTGGCCTGGCCGGTGAGGTCGGCGGAAACGTGGTAATCCTTTTCCTTGGTCTTGAACGCCGGGTTGCGCAGGTAGCACCACAACACGGTCGCCAGGCCGTATTCGTGGGCCTGCGCAAAGGCGTGTGCCACCTCGACGATCTGGCGGTTGGACTCCGGCGAGCCGAAATAAATTGTCGCGCCGACCGCGGCTGCGCCCATGTCGTAGGCCTGCTTGACCGTGCCAAACATCACCTGATCGGCGACATTCGGAAAAGTAAGGAGCTGGTTATGGTTGATTTTGACGAGGAAAGGAATCTGGTGGGCGTACTTGCGCGCGACGGAGCCGAGCACGCCATAGGTCGAGGCCACGGCGTTGCAGCCGCCCTCGATGGCCAGGCGCACAATATTTTCGCTGTCGAAATAATCGGGGTTCTTGGCGAAGCTGGCGCCGGCCGAGTGCTCGATGCCTTGGTCCACCGGCAGTATTGACAAGTAACCCGTGCCCGCGAGCCGTCCGGTGTTGAACATCCAGTCGAGATTATTCAGGACGCGGTTATTGCGGTCGGACGGCATGAAAATGCGGTTCACCCAATCGCCCCCGGGCTGGTGCAGGCGCTCCTTGGCGATGGTTTTGCACTGGTGCTTGAGGAGATAGTCGGCCTTGTCGCCGAGGTTTTTGACAATGGAGTCGATCATAGGGAGGGAAGGTTGGCGGAAAGAAGTAAGCAGGTTTTGGGCCGCAGCGGATGGCGCGGGAAAATTCAGTAAAGAGATGCCGTCCAACGGCGCAATATCTTTCGCGGGTCGGAAGGCAGCCAACTCAGTCCGCCATCAGCCGGTAGCCGATGCCGGACTCCGTCTTGAGGTGCACGGGTGCGCCGGGTTTCGGTTCGAGTTTTTGGCGCAGGCGGATGATGTAGGCCCGCAGATAATTGGTCTTCTGCTCGGCGTTGGGACCCCACAATTCCCGCAAAATTTGCCGGTGCGTGACCACTTTGCCCCGGTGTTGCACCAGCAGGCAAAGCAGGGCGTATTCCCGCGAGGTCAAATGCAATTCCTGGCCTCCCCGGCGCACCAGCCGGGCCGCCAGGTCCACCTCGATCTCGCCAAAACGGACCACCGCCGGCTCCGTGGCCGTGCGTCCGCGGCGCAGAATCGCCCGGAGGCGCGCATGCAGTTCGCGGCCGCGAAAGGGTTTTGTCAAATAATCGTCCGCGCCGGCATCGAGGGCGGCGATGATGTCCTCCTCGCCGTCGCGCACGGTGAGCACGAGGACCGGCGTGGTCGACCACTCGCGCAACCGGCGCAAAACGTCCAGACCGTCCAAATCCGGCAAGCCCAAGTCGAGAATGATGGCATCGGGTTGCAGGCTCGCGGCCTCGCCGAGGCCCAACTGCCCCGTCTTGGCGGCATGAAGCTGAAATTCGCCGCCGCCCAAGGTGTGGTGCAGCAGGCGCTGAATTTGCACTTCATCGTCAATGACGAGCAGGCGCGGGAGAGTGGGGGTGGTCATTCCGGGGGAGGATTGTCTGAAACCGTGTGCGAAAGATAAAGCGTTATGCAGGCGCCGCCGCCGGGCTGGTCGTCGAGCACGACTTCGCCGCCCTGCGCCGCCGCAAAGCCGCGGACAATGGAAAGGCCCAGGCCCAGCCCGCCCACCGGCGCCGCCGGGCCGCGGGAAAATTTATGAAAAAGTTGCTCGCGCATGGCCTTGGGAAAACCCGGGCCGCGATCCGCCACTTGGAAAAACAAGCGCGTACCCTCGGCAGCGATCCCGACGGTCAGCGATACGGGCGTGCCCAGCGGGGTATGCCACGCGGCGTTGATGAGCAAGTTGCTCAAAATGTGCTCGGTCAGCGCGAAATCGGCGCGCACCAGCGCCGCTTCGTCGGCAATCTGGACCGTGAGGGGATGGCCCGCCATCGCCTCCTGGGTGTCCTCGAGCGCGGCATTGATGATGTCTTGCGTGTCGCACCAATCCACATGCGGCTTGAGCGCGCCGCTTTCCAGTCGGGTCTGGTCGAGCAAATTGCCCACGAGCCGGTTGAGCCGCTGTCCGGCGGCGCGGATTTCCCCGACCAATTCCGCCTGTTCCGGAGTATTCACCTCGGCCAATTCTTCTGTCGTGGCGGTGATGACCGCCAGCGGGGTGCGCAACTCGTGCGAGACGCTTTCCAGCAGCGCCCGGTGCAATTTCTCGGAGGCGGCCAGGAGTTTTTCCCGTTCACTGGCCGCCCGCAAGTGGTCGCGCTCCACTATCAGCGCCAATTGCTGCGCAAAGGCGTCCAGCAACTCCCGCTGGCCGCGGGTCAGGACATCGTGCGGACCCACTTTGACGCCGAGCACGCCAAAGGCCTGGTCGCCGCGCAACAGCGGCACATAATAGCCTTCACTGGTGAGCCGCACGTCCGTGAACCGCCCGGTTGGCCGCCGTTGCTGGAGGGCCAGCATCGCCACCTGGCGTTCCCGTTCATAAACGAAAAACGAACCGATAAAACGCGGCAAATGCGTGGCGGGGGTCGGACTGGCCAGCGCCAAGGCCGTGCGCGCGCCGAGCAACTCGTCCATTTGCGTGATGGCCGCGCTCGCGGCTTCCAGCAGCGTTTTGGCCTCGGCCAGATCCCGCGTGAACTGAAACAGCGCCGTGGCCCGCTCCTGGAGCAGGCGTTCATTGGCCGCCTGGGCCCGGATGCGGGTGGTGAATTGGCCCGCAATCAACGCCACAATCAGGTAAATGATAAAGAGCAAGGCGTCGTGCAGATTCTCGATGCCAATGTCGTAGTACGGTTTGACGAAGCGGTAGTCCCAAATCAGCGCCAGCAGCACGCCCGCCGTCAGAATCGGGCCGCGCCCCACGCGCAGGCTCATGACGTTGATGGCCAGCAAAAAGACGAGGCCGACCGTCGTGTAATAGCTTTCCGGCACCTGGGTGCCCGCCGCGGTCAACGCAATCACCACCGCAATCACGCTGGCATATTCGCGCCAGTCGCTCCGGGCCGGCCCATCAAAACGCGAGCGCAGCGGCGGCACGGCTGGGGCCGGGCCGGCGTCCGACGGAGAGGATGGAGGCGGAACAGGCATCGGCCGGGTGAATTCCCAGCTAAACGAATTTCCGCCGGCAAGGCCATCCCGATGTGGAGCGCTGGTTGCCGCGAGGTTCATGGTCTGGCTTTCGCCGATGCACAAAAACAAAAAGGGACTCCGCCGTTCGGCAGCGGAGTCCCTTTGTTTTTTACGCCGGGTTCGAGGCTAATCCAGGGCGTAGCCCTCTTCGCCGTGTTCGGAGGTATCGAGACCGGCCTCCT
>CAZLRH010000006.1:0-230691 GCA_964562015.1 uncultured Opitutales bacterium
TCGGTTTCGACTTCAAGTGGAACATGGGCTGGATGCACGACACGCTCGAATATTTTAAGAAGGAGCCCATCCACCGCCGCTGGCACCACAACCAACTGACCTTTCCGATGCTCTACCAGTACTCGGAAAAATTCGTCTCCGTCTTTTCGCACGACGAAGTCGTGCACGGCAAGGGCTCCCTGCTCATGAAAATGGGTTCATGGACGATGACGGAGAAGGCCCGCACCCTGCGCGCCCTTTATGGATTGATGTGGGTCTGGCCGGGCAAGAAGTGCCTCTTCATGGGCCAGGAGTGGGGCCAGTCCAGCGAATGGAAATACGACGCTTCCCTCGAGTGGCACCTCCTCCAGTACCTGGACCACGAGGGCACCCAGCGCGTGGTGACGGATCTCAACCACCTTTATCTCGCGGAGTCCACCCTCGCGGCCCACGACGATGATCCGGCCGGTTTTCAGTGGATTAATTGCAACGACGGCGACAACAGCATTATCAGCTTTTTGCGCTGCGCACCCGACGGCTCCGGGCCCTGGTACGCCGTGGTGTGCAACTTCACGCCCGTCAAGCGCGCGGATTACCGCATCGGCCTGCCGCGCGCCGGGAAGTGGAAGGAAATCATGAACACCGACTCGGCCTTTTACGGCGGGGCGGGCGAGGGCAACCTGGGCGGTGTGGAAACGGAGCCTCAGCCCTGGGACCAGCGCGAACATTCCGCCGTAGTCCTCGTGCCGGGGTATTCCACGGTGGTATTCAAATGGGAGCCGGAAGGTTATTCCGCCCCAGGACTGTCGCTGCAACCGGTGGAATCCTCCCGGCGGGCTAAACCGGCGCTTCCAGTCAAAAAGGAAAAAGCCCGCGCACCGAAATCCACCAGTCCATCCATGCCCCGCAAAACGAAGTCCAAAAGCTGAAGCGAGCCCCTTCCCTGGATGAAGTATCTGCGTTTCTGCGCTTGGTTTGGCTTGGTTTTATCATTTTACCTGACGCTGGTACCTGCTGGTTTTTCAGCGACATCCTCGAACTATACCCAAACGAGCCGGGTTATGGGGATTGAGATTAAGGCGCCCGCGTCAGTGAATCCGGAAGCGCTCAAAAGGGCGGAGGCAATTGTAACGCAAATGCTGCAGGCGCGCGCAGACATGGCCAGGCGCATGGCGGACAAGAAGGCGGCCATCGGGATTATTCCCAAGGAGGCTTTTATTACGGCATTGCCCGAATTTGCCAAATTTTCGGGCAAAAAAGATTCGAACGGAAATCCCTATGACTCCTTCAGCATACGGGGTGCCGGTGCGGTCAACGGGCAGCCGGTGACCGCCGCTTCCGAGGAAAACTTGCTCAAGCTGCCCCACGACCCGTTTGCCCAGGAAAGTGTGCTCCACCATGAATTCGCCCATGCGATCATGAACCTGGGCTTTGCGGAGAGTGAACGCCTCCGCTGGATGGCCATCTACCAGGCCGCAGCCAAGGCGAAATTGTTTCCCGGAGCCTTTGCCCTGACGAACGCAGACGAATATTGGGCGGAACTTTCCCAATCCTACTTCGGGGTGAATAATGAAATCAACGGGCCGGACCTCATCCGAAGCAAGGATCCGGCGGCATTCGAATTTTTGCTGAGCGTTTACGGTCCGGCCAAAGTGACACCTTCTCGCTAGCGCTCGTTTGGGGGTCGGGGGCTAACTCACGCACCTGGAAGATGGAGTAAGTAATCGCCGCCCTAAGATTGACCTTCGCCCCCTCGCGAACTACGTTGTGGAGCGAAATCGTGGTTGTTTTCCCCTTCAAATCCTCGTGGCACCGGTGCCTGCTGTTATCGTTGGCGGTTTCCGCCGTGGCGTTGCGCGGGCAAATTCCGCGCGACCCCGACGATCCCCAGCCGGCGGCGCCCTCCGCTATTATCGTCCCGCCCACGCCCGCCAGTCCGCCGCCCGGCACGCCCGCGTCAAAACCGGCGAACCCGTCTTCGACCTCGACCGTCTCCCCTGCGTTGACGCTCACGCCGTCGTCCGGCGCGCCCACCACGCCCACACCTCTGCAATTCAGTCCTGGCGTGGCGCCTGTGGTGAGCGATGCGCCCGCGGAGACTTCGCCCTCGCTCGTCTTGGGCCATCCACTTCTGCCGGTGCCCAAATTTCAGCCCGAATCAACTCCGCCCGTAGCCCCCGCATCCACGGTACCGCCGCCGACCCCCGGGCAGGCCAGCACGCCGATCTCGTGGTCGCCGACGGAAAAAGTTGCGGGGGGCGGAAAATTCAGCCTTTGCCTTAACAACGCCGTGGCCGGCTTGCGGGACGAATTCAATTGTTTTCACCTCGTGTGGGCGCAGGATGACAAGCTTTGGTATGGCCGGCTGATCGCCCGTTCGGACCACTGGGCCACCTCAGCCTTGCCGCGTTTTGGGACGACCGGCAGCGTGTTATTTCCCACCCTCGCGCGGGCGGGCCATACCCTTTTTGCCGCGTGGATTGAAGACCAGCAGCTCATCGTCGCACGCTCCGACAATCTCGGCGACACTTGGCAGGCGCCCCTCCGGCTGGCCGGCAATGTTTCCTCCCTCAGTATCGCCGCCCTGGATCCGCCGACGCACATACCCGCCTTGGTGGTGGCCTGGACGGACAGCCAGAAGAACCGCTCTTTTCTGTCGTCCTGGCAGGGACGGCAGTGGACCGCCTCCGATTTTATCAGCCCCGTGTCGCTCGCCACCGGCACCAGCCCCGCGCAAGACCCCTGCGTCACGAGCAACCGCGATTTGTTTTGTGTCGCGTGGCGAGACCTGCGCGCGGGCAGCGAAAGGATTTATTACCGGTATTCCAGTGATTACGGTGCGGTTTGGTCCGCCGACAAACCGGCGCCGTATCGGGGCGACACCGTTACTGCCGTCATCGGCGGCAGCCCCTCCCTCAACTTGGCGGACGATGGCACGTTGTATCTTGCGTACCAGCGAGGGTTGATTTCGGTGCTGCTTTATTGCCGGCTGGGCCAGGACGCCTTTTCCCAGTTGGGTGTGCTGGGCTCGGGCGCACACCCGCAAGTCGCCGCGAATCGTTATGGCGACGTCGCCGCGGGTTGGGAGCGTCCGGAACTTGAACCCGATGGAAAACGCAGCACCTATATCGGCCTGTCCGTTTATTTGAACCGCGGCGCGATTTATGTGGGCCCGAACGCCATGCCGGAGGCCGGCGTCGCCCTCGGACGGGACCAGCCGCTCGTTTCGATGACGGATCGTTACCTTGATATCGTCTGGCTCGACGGCCGGGAAAACGCCACTTACCTGGCCCACCGCGCCGCGATCCTGAATTCCACCGGGCGGTGAGGGTCAGGACTCCACGCCGGGACCGCTGGCACTGTCCTCGCTGCGGTTGAAGGCGGGCATGCCCTGCTTCTGGCGCATCACGTCGAAGGCCGCCACTTTGTACAACTCATGCAGCGTGGGCTGGTTGTACACGTTGGACGCGACGCGGCCCACGAGGACTTTCTCCTCGACCAGTGCCATGCCGAAATGAATCAGTTCCGTCGCAATGCGCCCGATGATGTGCACGCCGATGATCAGCATCGACTCCGGGTCCACCAGAATTTTAAGCAGCCCGAAACGCGAACCGATGATGCGCCCGCGCGGCACGTCCTTGTACCAGGCACGGCCAACCAAATAATTGACCTTGTTCTTTTTTGCCTCCTCCTCGGTGAGGCCCACGCACGAAACCTCGGGTATCGTGTACACGCCCATCGGGAAACTCTGGTCCACTTTTTCGAACTCATGGAGGCCGAACATGTGCGTGACCGCCACGCGGCCCTGGTCCTGGCTTGTGCTCGCGAGCGCCGGAAAGCCGATGACATCGCCCGCCGCAAAAATATTCGGCACGCTGGTGCGATACTTGTCATCCACGTCCAGCAATTGCCGCGCGTTGGGCTTGATGCCGACGGCGTCGAGATTCAGGCCCGCGGTGCCGCCCGCCCGCCCGGCGGCGTACAAAAACATGTCGGCTTCGATGGCCGCGCCATCCGTGAGATGGGCGGTGACGACCGTCTTGCCCTCGCGCTGGCAAACGGTGACGCCCTCGGCGCGGTTGGGCATCAGGAACTTTACGCCTTCGCTTTCCATTTCCCGCCGCAGGATGCTCAGCACCTCGCCGTCGATGAAAGTGAGAAACTCCGGATGGCCGTTGATGAGCGACACTTTTGAACCCAGCGCTGCGAACACCGTCGCGTATTCGCAGCCGATGACACCCGCGCCCACGATCACGATGGAATCGGGGATGTGGTCGATTTCGAGAATCGTATCCGAATCATGCACGCGCTTGCCGTCAAACGGCACGCCGGGCAGGTGGAACGGATAAGAGCCCGTGGCGATTAAAATAAATGTCCCCTTGATCCGGATGGGCGGGCCGCCGGGCGCAGTGACCTTGACGGTGTTATTGTCCACAAACGACGCGGTCCCCTGAAAAACGTCCACCTTCAGGATTTTCATGTTCCGCCGGATGTCATCGGCCTGTTTGGAAGTGACTTCGTTTTTGCGGAAAAACAAGTCCTTTACGCAAATGGTGCGCTCGGGCCGGCGCTCGATGCCGAACAAGCCGCGGTCGTTGAAGCCCGAGAGAAAAACCGCCGTTTCTTTGAGCGTTTTCGACGGCAGCGTGCCGGTGTTGGTGCCCGCGCCGCCGAGCCGCGGCTCTTTTTCAATGAGCGCCACCGAATGCCCGTAAAAGGCGGCCATCAACGCGGCCTTTTCACCCGCCGGCCCGGAGCCGATCACAATCAAGTCGTACAAAGGTTTCATGCAAGGGAAAGTGGACAAGGGGCATCCGGCAATAGCCGGCGTGCAGAAAAGACTGGGAGGCTCAATTTAGTTGAGCCTTCCGCCAAAGCAATCCCGAAGCGCCGAATGGCTGCTTTCTTATCAGTACGACTTCGCGAGCACCACGCGGCGCGGGCTGGGCTGGCCGGTGAAGGGGCACTGGCCGGGCTCGGGCGCGAATTCGCCCTCCTTGTCCAGCGGGATGCAGCGCACGGTCACTTTCAATTCCGTGCGGAGCATTTCCTCGACCTTGGGGTCGCCGCTGAAGTGCGCGAGCGCAAAGCCGCCGTGGATCTCCGGCTTGTCCGCGTTTTTCGGCGTAAAATAGGCGCGGATGTCGTCGGCGGTGTCCAGCTTTTGGGTGTGTTCGCGGCGGAAGGTGCGGGCTTTTTCCAGGAGGCCGCGCTGCATGTCCTCGAGCGTTGCGGCGACGGTGGCCACAAATTCCGCGCGCGTGGTGGACGTGCGGTTTTTCGGCCCCTTGTCGCGACGGCCCCAGAACACACTGTCTTTTTCCATATCACGCGGGCCGACCTCGACGATGAGCGGCACGCCTTTTTTGACCCACTGCCAGACCTTGTCTCCGCCGCGCAAATCGCGCGTGTCCATTTCCACCTCCAGGAGTTGGTCGTCGTAGCGCACCGTGCGCAATTCCGCGCGGAGCTTCGTGCAATACTCGAGCACTTGCGCGCGCGTCTCTTCCTTGTGCATGACGGGCAGGATGACGATGTGCGCGGGCGCCAGTTTCGGCGGGAGCACGAGGCCGTCGTCGTCTGCGTGGGCCATGATGACGCCGCCGATGAGCCGCGTCGAAACACCCCACGAAGTCGTCCAGGCAAATTCCTGCTGGCCGCTTTGGGACAAGAATTTGATGCCCGCGGCCTTGGCGAAATTCTGGCCGAGGAAGTGGGAGGTGCCGGCTTGCAGCGCCTTGCAATCCTGCATCATCGCCTCGATGGCGAAAGTGTCCACCGCGCCGGGGAAGCGTTCGCCCGCGGTTTTCTCGCCCTGGATGACCGGCATCGCGAGATGGTTCTCCGCGAAGTCGGCGTAAACTTTCAGCATCTTTTGCGTTTCCTCGCGGGCCTCGGCCTCGGTCGCGTGCGCGGTGTGGCCTTCCTGCCAGAGAAATTCCGTGGTGCGCAAAAACAGGCGCGTGCGCATTTCCCAGCGCACGACGTTGGCCCACTGGTTAATGAGGATGGGGAGGTCGCGATAGCTTTCGACCCATTTCGCGTACATCGCGCCGATGATGGTTTCCGAAGTAGGGCGCACGATGAGCGGCTCCTCCAGCGGCGAGGCGGGGACGAGCTTGCCGTCGGGCCCGGCCTCGAGGCGGGAGTGCGTGACGACCGCGCATTCCTTGGCAAAGCCCTCAACGTGGCTGGCTTCTTTTTCCAGAAAGCTCATCGGGATGAAGAGCGGGAAATAGGCGTTCACATGCCCGGTTTCCTTAAAACGCTTGTCGAGCGCACGCTGCATGTTTTCCCACAGCGCGTAGCCCCACGGTTTGATCACCATGCAGCCGCGCACGGGGCTGGCTTCCGCGAGGTCGGCGGCCTTGATGACCTGCTGGTACCACTCCGGATAGTCGTCGGCGCGGGTGGGCGTGATGGCGGTGCGGGGTTTGGATTCGGGAGCGGCCATGATACGAGTAATTAGATTGTCGCGCACCGAAGGGATGTTGGCGGACCTTAAAGCCTGCGTGCGACCCCGGACGGCGCAAACCGTTTAACTTACCCGGCCTGCGCCCGCCCGCAATGGAATTTTCGCGCCCGCGCTCCGCCCCGCGGGGTGGAACGCGACCTCCGCGCGCGTTTGCCCATCGCTTAATGCAAGGGCCATGACCGCCCGCTCCATCCCGGCGCACGGTATTTTTCGTGCGCACCGTGCAACTTACTCGCCATGCCGGGGGTTTACCGGTCAACGAAAGCACGGGAGGAAATCATGCATATCGAACTGAAGCCTGAAGTGTGGAATTGCCTGACGCCGGTGCAGAAGCGCGTGATGGCGGAAAATTTGGACGCAAAATCGCTGCGTCCCGGCGTGGAAGGCGGCGAAGTGGCCGCCTGGGTGGTGACGCTCGCCGCTGCCGGCGTGGTCTTTGCTTTTGCGTCACTACTGATGCATTTGGCGTAAACCCCGTCGATTTTTCGACTCGATGCGGGCGGCACTCATGTAGCGCGGTGGCTACACTCCCTTTTACCCACTTGCGCTTAGTGATGGATATAAGGGCCTTTGCGAAAGGCCGGAGAGTTTTGCGGATTCCGATGAGGCAAGTGAGTGGGGAGAAACCGTAGGCGACTCTTGCGTCCGTTACTTTGAAGATTTCTCTTTTCCAATCTTCCGCTCTGCCTGCTGCCAGTCCTCGACCCTAGGGTTAGGGTGGTGACCATTCTGCTCATAAATAGCTTGCGCTCGTTAGGCAATGTGCTGCGTCAAATCGGACGGGGTCTTGATTTCTATGGGATCAAGAATTCGGTACGCGAGCAGTTTCACACGGTCGTTGATGAGGAACATGGAAATAGAGAGGCCCCAAACCATAAGCGTCCAGGTCCATCCAATGGGTGGCATAAAGATCCCATACACCGCAATGAATGTGGCGATAATCTGCGTGCTGATGACGGCCACGAAAAGAATCGCCGCCGGGCGGTGGGACCAAAACGGACCACGTGTGCGCGTTTGAAAAATCTTGAAATGTCCCGAAACAGACAGCTTCAAGTAAATCAGTGTCTGAATGAGCGGGCGATCTATATGGAAGACGCGCTCCGCGACGTAAAATAGGCCGAACGAATCGACCACTCCGATAACGCCAACGACCGTGGCAACCCCCAGCACCAGGCGCATGTTCCACGCCTCGGGCTTGTTCGAGTATTGAACCTTGTCATAGGCAATGGACAGGATGGCCCCGTCGTTGAGCAGTGCCAGCATCACGATCATTACGGCGGTTAATGGGTAAAAATTAAAAATCAGAATCGACAACGTCATGAACAACAGCACGCCCAGCGTCTCGGCGATGCGGTATATCGCGTAACTGTTCATCCGCTGGAAAATTTTCCGGCTCTCCTTGATGGCGTCAATAATCACCGACAGACCGGGCCTTAGCAGCACGATGGCCGCTGCGGCGCGGGCGGCGTCGGTGGCGCCGGAAACGGCAATGCCGCAGTCGGCCTTCTTCAGCGCCGGAGCGTCGTTCACTCCATCGCCAGTCATGCCGACAATGTGGCCGTGTTTTTGCAGAACCTCTACAATATGGAACTTGTGCTCGGGAAACACCTCGGCGAAACCGTCCGCGTGTTCGATGGACTCGGCCACTTGGGCGGTTTCTTGCTTCTTCGCGTCGCCCAGGCCGCTGGCATCGAGAATGCTGATGCCCATCCCCAAATTTTTGGCGGTTTCCCGCGCAATGGCTAGGGCATCGCCCGTCACCATGGTGAACTTCACACCCATCAGACGGGCGGCTTCAATCGTAGACCTCGCGTCCTCGCGCGGCGGGTCGGAAAGTGGCAACACGCCTAAAAGCTGCCAGGGGCCGTCACCTTCGGCCCGAGCCACCCCCAGCGAACGAAACCCGCGGGCCGCGAATTCGTTGACCGCTTTTTCAACGATGTCTTTCACTTGCCCGGCATTGGCCGCCAAGGCCATGATTACCTGGGGTGCGCCCTTCGTTACCCGGAATGTCTTTCCCTCCGTGGTTTTGACGATGGCCTCCGTGCGTTTATGCACCGGGTCGAAAGGCTGAAAATGCATCACTTGGTAGCCCTTTAATGCCTCCTTGTTTTTCAAGCCACCCTGCACCGCCAGATCAATGGGGTCATTATTGTCCGCACGCGACGCCAGCGACGCACAGAGAATGAGTTGCTCGGCGGGAACCTGGTTAACGCTGAATGGGTCACCCAGCGTCAGTTTGTTCTGCGTCAGCGTGCCAGTCTTGTCCGCGCATAAAACGTCCATGCCTGCCAATTCTTCAATGGCGACCAAACGGGTAACAAGGGCTTCTTTTTTGGCGAGCAGACGTGCGCCGACGGCCATTGTCACCGATAAGACGGTCGGCATTGCCACGGGAATCGCTGCCACTGTCAATACCAAGGCGAACTGTAACGTGGTAAGGATGGGGTCGCCGCGGAAAGTTGCGACGGTAATAATCACCGCAACCAATACCACCGCAAGGACGATCAGGTAATCGCCGATTTTCAGGACAACCTTCTGAAAGTGACTGGTCGTGTTGGCCTTTTGCACCAGTTCTGCCGTCTTCCCAAAGAAGGTGTTGGTGCCCGTGGCATACACCAGTGCGTTGATTTCGCCCTGACGAATGATTGAGCCGGAAAACACCGCTTCACCGGGTTTGCGTTCGGCCGGCAGCGACTCTCCCGTCAGCGCGGATTGATCCACCTCGACCGGATCACCCGCCAGCAAACGCGCATCCGCAGGCACAATATCGCCCAAACGCAATCGAATGACGTCGCCCGGCACCAATTCACGCGCTGCGGGGGTGATCCATTTTCCATCTCGGATTACCCGGGTCGTAACCGCCAGCTTGGCCTGCAGGGCGGCGATGGCATTGCCCGCCTCGCGTTCTTCCCAGAATCCGATCACGGCGTTGGAAGCAAGCAGGACAAGGATGATGAAAAAATCCGGCCAATGTCCGACCACGCCCGACAGAATCACCGCTACCTCAATCATCCACGGAATTGGCCCCCAGAAATAGCCCAGAAATTTTAAGAAGAAATTGGTTTTCTTTTCAACAATCTCATTGGGTCCGTATTGTGCCAGTCGTTTCACTGCCTCAGCTTGAGTCAGGCCGTCCAGCGATGACTGTAATTTTTTCTCCACTTCCGCTATGGGCAGTGACTTTAAATCTTGCTGCGGAGAAGGCGGCAGCCCCGGTTTCGGCGCAGGAGGCTGGTCAGGGGCGGAATTCATAAGGGATGTTCTTTTTAGCCACAGGTTCGGATGCGGTTGCGTTTTCGAGCAATCCCGACCCGGCATTTAGCCAGCGCTCGACGTCATGGCCGTGCCGCGATCCTTGGTGCAAATAATTCAGGTGGGCCCAGGCCACTTTAGGGGGCGATGGGGCATCATAATAGGGGATGCAAAGATCGGGCCGCAATGGGGCACTTACCTACTCTTGCCGTTGCGGAATTAGGCTGGCGTTAAATTTTGAACGCTAATTATAAAACTTAACATATTTGAATTTTTATATATTAGTTATCATTTAAAAACATTATTAAAAATTCCCAACTCGCTACTCAAGGACTGTTATAAAATCCTTGCGTGTGCGCAATCCGGTGCTTGAGCCCGCGCACCGATAATCGTGCGATCGCCAGCGCGGGCTAAAGCTCCGCGCTGCGAGAGAAAGAGCAATTCTTTCTCTTCCCCTACTTTAGGTTCTCGCTGAATTTTTCCACCGCCGCGGTGAAGGCCTCGGGCTGATCCACATGCACGTTGTGGCCGGCGTTGTCTAGCGTCACAATTTGACCGCGGGGGCAATGTGTGTTGATGGCCGCTTGATCAGTCTCGCGGATGTAATCGGATTTGGCGCCGCGCACAAACAGCGCCGGCCCGGAATAATTTTCTTCGGGTGTGAGTGGCGAACGGCCGAGTTGGGGCAGTGCCGCCGCGAGGCCTGCGACATCCACCCGCCAGCGAAAACTGCCGTCGTCTTCGCGCACGAGGTTGGTGAGCAGGAACCGCGCAAGATTGCCATCGGCCAGGCGCGTGCGCAGAAATTCCTCGGCCTGCACGCGTGAAGTCAGTTTTCCCAAATCGAGCGCCTGCATCGCATCGAACGCCGCGAGATGGTGCGGCGGATAATCACGCGGCGCGACGTCGGACACCACCAGCCCGCGCCAGCGCTCGGGCGTATCCACGGCGAGTCGCATCGCGACTTTGCCGCCGAGGCTGTGGCCCAGCAGCAGCGGGCGAACGAGGCCGGCGGTGTCCACCCACGCCGAAACATCGGACGCAAGGGCGCGAAAGGAGTAGTCGCGGTCGGGCGCAGGCGGAGAATCGCCGTGGCCGCGCAAGTCCACCGCGAAAACGTCAAAGCTGCGCGCCAGCATTTTCCCGGCGGTGGCCCAATTGCGCGCGGAACCGAGCAGGCCGTGCAGGATGACCAGCGGCGGTTGACGCTCGCCGCCAAAATTTCGATGGGCCAGGGGCACGGACATTTTGGCAGCTTGGCAAACCCGTTCAGTTATTTCGAGTTTGGAGTTTCAGGGGGAAGGCGCGCTGGAGCCTGTTTTGAAACCACCAACAACCACGGATAACACGGAGGCCACGGAAATGAATGATGAAATTATCATCCGCGGCGAAAGCGAATCCGTGTCATCCGTGACCTCCGTGGTTAAGTTTTAAAACAAAACCTGGGCGCGCGTTTTCTTTTGGGTGTCGTCGGCGTCTCGAAAATGTTACGGCCCGGTAAATTTTCACCTTCCCGCCCTCCCGCGCAAGGATTTCGCTCGGCGCGTCGCGTGTGCAGGCGGTATAAATCGTAAACGCGAATTTCGCATGAGGGTACTGCTTACTTCCCAAGGTTCCACTGGCGACATCTTCCCCCTCATCGGCCTCGGGCGCGCGCTGCGCGAGGCCGGCCACACTGTCCGCTACGCCACCGCCCCGCTCTATCGCAAGGATATCGAGGCCGCGGGCCTGGAATTTGTCGCGCTGCCGCCAGAGTGGGGGCCGGAGATTTTTGCGGAATTCATGCGCGAATTGAACCGCTGCCGGCATCCGCTGCTGCAACTGGTGCACATTTATTGCGGGGCGCTGCCCTTCATGGGCGAGGTCATCCGCCGCATGGATGCGGCGTTGCGCAGCGCGGACTTGCTCGTGGGTTCGTACTTTTTTCCGCATTTCAAAAGTCTGGCCGACCGCGCGGGCGTGCCCTTCGCCACCTTCGCGTTTTGCCATAACCTCGTGCCCACGGACGCGCAGCCGCCGGAGGGATTGCCGTCACTGGCAGCCTTGCCAGTCTTGTTGCGCCGGCCCTATTGCCGCACGGCGTGGCGCCTGGCGAACCACCTGGTGGACTTTGCCCTGAATAGCATTTGTCGCGCGCTTTTCCGTGAACAGGGCCTGCCGCCGTCGCGCGGTTTCCTGCTCGCACCGGCGGAACTCGAACTCGTCGCCGTGGCACGCGTATTTGGCGAACACCGTCCCGCTTCCGCGCAGTTTCAATACACGGGCTACTTGCGCTGGCAGGCGCCGCCGGATGCGGTCCTCGAGGGAGAGTTGGAGGAATTTTGCGCCGGCGAAACGGTGCCGGTGCTCACGTTCGGCAGTGTCACGTTTGATGACGTGCACGCCATCATGGACCGGTTTCAGCGCCATTGGCCGCCGGGCCGCAAGATCATCATTCAAAGCGGGTGGGCCGGGTTGTCGGTGGACGTGGCGCGCCCGAACATCAAGGTCATCAGCCCGATGTCGCACGACCAATTATTTCGCCGCGCCTCGTGCGTCATTCACCATGGCGGCGCGGGCACCACGGCGTCGGTCATGCTCGCGGGCAAACCGCAAATCATCATCCCGCACATCGCCGACCAGTTTTTTTGGGGCGCGGAAATCAAGCGCCTGCGCGTTGGCGCGGTGCTCAGCAAGAAGAACTGGCCGGAGAAACTCCCGGCCAAGGTCGCGAAAATCGAGGGCAAGAAAAAGCTCCGCCGCCGCGCCGAGGCGCTCGGCGAACGCGTGCGCGCCGAGAACGGCCCCGCCCACGCCGTGCGCCTGCTGGAGGAATTTGCCGCGCGGCACGAGCGCATAAGTGTCTCAGCACCCGCGTCGGCTTCTGCGTCAAAGTCCCTTAGTCCCTCCGTTTCTTAGTCCCTTTATTCTTTCCCCGGCAAAAATTCCAGCGTCTTGCCGTCGGCCCCGAGCCGCCGGTAAAAGCAGCCCGAGCGCGCCACGCCATCGTGGCCCTTGGTGTGGCAGGAACCCTTACCGGCGGGCCGCACACGGTAGAGCAGGCTGTTCTGCTCGCAATTCACGCGCACCTCGACGAGCTCAAGAAAATCGCCCGAAGTCTTGCCCTTGATCCACAACTCCTGGCGGCTCGTGCTCCAGAACGTCGCTTTTCGCTCTTTGAGGGTCGTCTCGAGCGCGAGGGCATTGGCGTAGCCCACGATCAAGACCTCGCCGGAGTCATGGTCCTGCGCCACGACCGGCACGACATCCTGCCCGCACGCCGCGACCTTCTTCAGTTTGGTGAAGTCCAACTGCAGCACTTTCCCTTCCTCTAATTCTTGGTGAGTCATTTAATCCAGCATGAGGGATTCGCGCGGCGAGATGAAGAAAAAATTGCAGTCAGGACTGCATCTAGCGCCAAGGAGCCTGCTTCTGCGCCAGAGCTTTGTTTTGCCAATATTGTATGCCTTGCTGATGCACCCGCGCTGCCACACCCAAACGGGGCGCATTGGTTTTGAAATGCGGGTGCCGCAGAAAGGCGCGAGCGTGAAAAGCGGCATCATCCGCTGCAACATCCAGCCAAACCAGGCAATATTTCGGATGACAAAGCTGGCGAAGGAAGAAATCTCCATCCAAGGTCAAGAACGTCGCCCGCGGCAGGTGGTGTAGCAATTGAATCAACCACGCGTCGTCAGCGCCCATCGGAGCCAACCCATCTGAAACTGCGCGGTGTAAAATGTGCCAACGACGCAGGAGCTGTCACTGATCCTCGGGAAAGTTCTCATCCAGCAAGATCACGCGACGGCAGGAAGGCGGGATTTGCGCCTCGTGGGAGGGTGTTTAACTCCGTGTTTGCCCAGCCAGGCATGACGAGCCAGGGTGACTGCTTCGGCTATCGCCGTCGTTGGAATCCGTCCGCCCCAGCGTTCCAGGCAGATAAAATCCCACGAGCGCCCGTCCGCCACATCCTTTAAAACCTGAGCGACCATGATGCGAGTGCCTTTGAAGGTTGGCTGGCCATGGCATATCGCAGGATCCGCCACAATGTGACGACCCAGTTCTTCCCTTTCAGGGGAAAACGCTGTGGTATTTTTACCCTTGGCCAAGTCGGAAACGATAGAGAAAATGCCCAATGCCTGCAAGCCTGTTGACGGGCAATCCTGCGCCGTGAATTGATTTGTGCGCTTTTGAAGCAAGCGGAAATACTCCCTTTCGCTCAAAACCCCTTAATCTTAAACAGCGAAGTCACCGACTCGTTGCCGTGGATGCGCTGGATGGCTTGCGCGAGCAACGGCGCGACGGAGAGGACGGTGATGGGCAAATCGCGGGCGTCCACGGGGGTCGAGTTCGTGGTGATGAGTTCGTCAATCACGCCGGAGCGCAGGCGCTCGAATCCGGTGTCATTCAACACGCCGTGGGAGACGGCGGCGCGCACGGTGGCCGCACCGCGTTCCTTGAGCAATTTGCTCGCGGCGGTGAGCGTGCCGGCGGTCTCGGTCATGTCGTCAATCAGCAACACGTCCCAGCCGTCCACATCACCCACGAGGTTCACGGCTTCGACCGTGGTGGAAGAGACGCGCCGTTTGGCCACAAACCCGAGCGGGACGCCGAGCATGTCGGCATAGGCCGCCGCCATTTTCATCCCGCCGATGTCCGGCGAAATGACGATGAGGTGCTCGAGTTTCTTAAAGCGCTGGAGATAATCAAAGAAAACCGGCGAGGCGTAGAGATGGTCCACCGGCACGTCGAAGAAGCCCTGGATTTGCTGGGCGTGGAGGTCCATCGTGAGCACGCGGTTCGCGCCAGCGGCCACCAGCAGATTGGCCACCAGCTTGGCGGTGATGGGCACGCGCGGCTGGTCCTTGCGGTCCTGCCGGGCGTAGCCATAAAATGGCAGCACCGCGGTGATGCGCGCCGCCGAGGCCCGCCGCGCCGCATCAATCATGATGCACAGCTCCATGATGTGATGGTTGGCCGGATTGCAGGTGGACTGGATGATGAACACGTCCGCCCCGCGGATATTCTCGTTGATTTTGACGAACGTCTCGCCGTCGGGAAACGCCGTGACCGTGGCCTGGCCGAGCTCCGTGTTCATGCACTGGCAAATTTCCTTGGCCAGGAGCGGGTTCGAGTTGCCCGTAAAGATTTTCAGGGGAGTGCCATTCATGCCTGCCTGTTGCTGACGCAGGACGCCGCGAAAGGCAACAATGGAGTGACGAAGCACGCATTTGCCCTTGCCCGTAAGGCACGCGCGGCCATTATTTGCGAGGTTAGCACCCCTTTCCCCCTCACCCCATGAAGAAGTTTACCGCGTCGATTCGTCGGCCGGCTGCGTTGGTTGCGGCCAGCCTTGTCACTTGGAGTTTTTCCTGCCTCGCCCAGCCGGCGGCGCCAGCCGCCGGTGAGCCCGCCGGTGCGACGGTGCCCGTGCCCTCGGTGCCGGGTGGAGCAGCCGTGCCCACGGCTCCTGGTGAAGCTGCCGCAGGTGCGGCCGCCACTCCTGCCGCCGGAGCCCGGGGTGGCCGTGGCGGACGCCGTGGTGCCGCGGGCGCTGCGGGTGCACCTGGAGCTGCCGGTGCCGCCGGGGCACCGCGCGGAGCCACGTTTCCCACGCTAATCAATACCCCTGCCGCGCAAACGCCTTACACGCTGACCCCGAATCTCCCGCCCAAACAGATGGAAAAACTGGGCCGCGGCGTGGTCGTTCTCAATGAGGGCGAAGGCAAAGTCTGGATGAGCTGGCGGCTTCTGGGCACGGACCCGGACGACCTCGCTTTCAATGTTTACCGCGTGACCGACAACGGCATCCCGGTGAAGCTGAACGGGGACCCCATTGCGAAAGTCACCTGGTTTGAAGACACGACCGCCGATCTCACCAAGGCCAACGCCTGGTACGTCCGGCCCGTCCTCGCCGGCAAAGAAGACGCCTCGCAGCAGAGCAAGGATTTCCTCAACAAGCTCGGGGCCAATGCTCCCGTGCGCAATTACATTTCCGTGCCGCTCCAGACGCCCGCAGGCTACCAGCCCAACGACGCGTCGGTGGCCGACCTCGATGGCGACGGCGAATATGAAATCATCCTCCATCAAGTGGGCCGCGGGCAGGACAACGCCTTTTCCGGTTTCACCACGCCGCCGATTTTCCAGGCTTACAAAATGGACGGCACTTTGCTCTGGACCGTCAACCTCGGCCCCAACGTCCGCGAGGGCGCCCACTACACGCAGTTCATGGTCTTTGATTTCGATGGCGACGGCAAAGCCGAGATGATTTGCAAAACCGCCGACGGCACGGTGGACGGCACCGGCAAAGTCATCGGCGATCCGAAGGCCGACTGGGTCGAACGCGGCCATAAATTCACGGCCACGCGCGACCGCACCGGCAGCACCACCGATGAAAACGGCAACTTGGTCGCCGGCACCGATGGCCGCATCATGAGCGGCCCGGAGTATTTGACCGTGTTTGACGGCATGACCGGCAAGGCCCTGCAAACCGTGGACTATGTCCCGGCGCGCGGCAACGTCTCCGCCTGGGGCGACGACTACGAGAACCGCGCCGACCGGTTCCTCGCCGCGGTGGCCTATCTCGACGGGGTGCATCCGAGCGCGGTGTTTTGCCGCGGTTATTACACGCGGACCGTCATCGCTGCATGGGATTGGCGCGACGGCAAGCTCAGCCAGCGCTGGGTTTTTGACAGCGACGATCCAGCCCATCCGGAGAATCGTCCCTATCGTGGCAACGGCAATCACAACATGAGTGTGGCCGATGTGGACGGCGATGGCCGCCAGGACATCGTCTACGGCGCAATGTGCGTCGATTCCTACGGCAAGGGCCTCTACACCACCGGTCTCGGCCACGGCGACACCTTGCACGTCTCCGACATGGACCCCGACCGTCCCGGCCTGGAGGTTTTCGACATTCACGAAAATCCGCGCCATCCCTTCGGCATGGAATTGCGCGATGCGAAATCCGGCCAGATGATTTGGGGTTCTCCGGGTGGGACCACGGCGTCGCCCGATGTGGGCCGCGGCGTGGCCTTTGACGTCGACCCGCGTTATCCGGGCTACGAAATGTGGTCGTCGCTGCCCGGCATGTACAATGCCAAGGGCGAACGGATTGGCGACCGCAAGCCGTCGGTGAATTTTGGCGTCTGGTGGGACGGCGATTACCTCCGGGAAATGCTCGACGGCCAGAACAATCCGCAAATCTCGAAGTGGGACTGGGTCAATCAGACCTCGGTGCCGCTTTTGCGCATGGAGGGCACGCGCTCGAACAACGGCACCAAGGCTACGCCCACCATCTCCGGCGACTTGTTTGGCGACTGGCGCGAAGAGGTTGTAAATGCCGCTGTCGGCGGCCAGGAGTTGCGTATCTACACGACGACGATTCCCACCGAGCATCGTCTCTACACGTTGATGCACGACCCGCAGTACCGCGTCGCCATCGCGTGGCAAAATACGGCCTACAACCAGCCGCCGCATCCGGGCTTTTTCCTCGGCGAGGGCATGAAAGGACAGCCTAAGGCCAATATCTTCACTGACCCGGTCAAACCCGCCGCCAAGTAGAAGTCTAAAGCGCCGCCGTGGTTTTCGTCGTCGCCGTATCGGCGGGCTTGGTGTCCGCCGGTTTTGCATCGCTTTCTGCGGGCTTGTCGGTGGGCAAATTATTGATGACGTATTTCACGTCAGCGGTTTCGACCGCCTGCCCTTTGGCCGAAAGCAGGGGGATGAAAGGGCTGTTCTTGAATGCTTTCAGGCCCGAAACAATGTACGAAGCCAGCAGGTCTGCTCCCGGTCCGAAGGTATGATTGTGGTCGCTGTAGAGCGCATCGACGGTCACGCGCCCCATCTTTTCGTGCTTGTCGCCTTCGAGGTTGTTCAGGTCCAGGACGGGAATATGCAGCTTTTCGCCGACATCCTTGGTCCAGCCGGCATATTTGTCGCCGCGCACGATTTTGTCCTGCTTCGGATCGTAATTGTCCGGCAGCGGGCCAATGGGTTTGGCGTCGGTGAATTTGACCAGCGGGTTGGTCCACACGTTGCGCACCGTGAGGGTCAGGAGAACGACATGCGCGCCCTTCGCCTCGGCGTCAGTGGCCATCTTGGACATGTACCAGCCGTAGGTGTGCCAGCCTTGCGCGTTGACCTCGTCGCCGAGGCCGTTGGGCGTGCGCAGGCCGCCGTCGTTGATGCCGAATACTTCGAGCACGTAATCGCCCGCCTTGATTTTTGGCAGCACTTTCGGCCAGTCGCCGTCGTAATAAGTGCGGCTCGAGGTGCCGGCGTGGGCGACGTTGTTCACCACGACTTTGCTGTTGTCAAAATAGTCGGCCAGGGGCGTGCCCCAGCCGCGCATCTGCTGGCCCTGTTTGTTCTTGGCGTCGTTGTGGGCGGTCGAGTCGCCGCACACAAAAATCACGGGCAGGGACGAGGCCGGGGTGGTGTCGGCCGTGGCTGCGCTGTTTGTGCTGGTGGTCGAGGTGGGCGCGGAGGGTGCGGGCGCGCCGGGTCTCGCGGCAGGTTCCGCAGAGGCGGCGGGCGCTGGCTGGCCGCGCGCGGCGGCGAAACCAAGGAGCAGCGCCAGCGCCAAAACGCCGCGGGAAAAGGGGAAGTACTGGGTGGGGGATTTCATGGGGAAATGGCTTCGCGGAGTGTAGTATTCTTGGGGAAGCCGACAAGCCTAACCTGAAAATCCGGGTTCCGCGAAATGACGCATCAATTTCGTATGGCGTTGGGCGCCGCTTGAACTTAATCTGCTCCGTCGTCTCCGGCCTTTAAAAGTCATGACCCGTGTTGCTCCAACTCTAGGCCGGTCGCGTGAAAGCGATAAAGGGGGATTGGGTGTTGGTGGCTTCCTGTGGCTGGCCTTGGCGCTGACCTGGCCGGCGAGTGCGCGGACGGCCGAAGTTCCGCGCTCGGCCTTGCCGCCCTTGCCGGCGGCTGAACTTTCCGCCTCTTTTGGGGTCAGCACGCCGGAGGCGGAGGGCATCGACAGCGCGAAATTGCTGGCACTCACCAACTGGATTCGCGACCAAAAGCTGCCCTTGTTTTCGTTCCTGATTTCGCGCCATGGCAAGCTCGTCTATGAACTTTACACCTCCAATTTGGGGCGCGACGAGGCCCACTATGTGATGTCGGTGACCAAAAGCGTCACCTCGGCGCTCGTCGGCATCGTCCTTGATCAAGGCAAGCTTCCCGGTCCGGACGCGCCGCTGACCAAAGTATTGCCGGCCTCCCTTTTCAGCAACCCGGCGGACGCGAAGCGTTTTTCCGCGCTAACATTGAAGGAGGTCCTCGGCATGTCGGCGCTCGACGCCCTGGAGCCGCCGTTCGCCACCACCCCGGAAGCGGTCGAGCGCGCCAAGCAATTGGCCGCCGCCAAAAATCACGTGGTGTTTGCCCTCACGCAAAAACTGCTGCCGCAGCCGGGCGTGAGCTTCCAGTACAACGACGTCACCCCGCAGTTGGCCGTGGGCGCGGTCGAGTACACCACGAACCAGTCCGCCTTCCAATTTGCGCAGAAAGTGCTGTTCGAGCCGCTGGGTTTCCACAATGAGGAATGGATGCACGAAGACGCCGCCGGCATTGACAACGGCGGATATGGTCTGCGCCTGCGGCCGATTGACATGCAAAAGTTCGGCCTGTTGTATCTGCGTGGCGGGGCCTGGAACGGGAAACAAATTATTTCGAAAAAATGGGTTGAGCTTTCATTCCAGCCCTGGATTCGCAGCGGCCCCGAGGTGAATAAGGCCAATTATGGCTGGTATTGGTGGGATGAAACCTACGTCTCCGGCTGGGAGTCGCACGAGGCCCACGGCTGGAAAGGCCAGCGCATCGTCGTCATTCCCTCGCAGGAGCTCGTGATCACGATGACGTGCGACATCGAGAATGACACGGAGCAGGATGTCTTGCGGGCGATCATGCGAAACTTCATCGTGCCGGCCATTCGCGGCGCCAAGACCGCCACGCCGAATCCCAAAGTCACTGCGGATTTGTTGACGGCGATGTCGCAGTTGCATAGCACCAATTTGCTGCCACCCAAGGTCGAAGCCCGGATGGTCCCTTCGGTCGCGGCCAAGCAGCAGCATCATGATTTTCGTCCTTGAATTCCCGGCCTGCTGAATTTTCCTCTCCACTCTCCCACTTATGGAATACCGACATCTCGGCGGCGCGGGGCTCAAAGTCCCGGTACTTACTTTTGGCTGCGGCACCTTCGGTGGCGTGGGCGTGCTGAAGGCCTGGGGTGCCTCCGACGAGCGAGAGGCCGGCCGACTCGTGGACGTCTGCCTCGAGGCCGGGCTGAACATGTTCGACACCGCCGATATTTATTCGGACGGACGCTCGGAGGAAGTGCTGGGCGCGGCGATCAAGGGCCGCCGCGAAAAAGTGCTCATTTCCACGAAGGGCGGCATCCCGGCGGGCCCGGGCCCGAACGAGGCCGGCTCGTCGCGCCACCATTTGCTCGCCGCCGTCGAGGGCAGCCTGCGCCGCCTCGGCACCGATTACATCGACCTTTATCAACTGCACGTGTTCGACGCCCTGACGCCGGTCGAGGAAACGCTGCAAACGCTCGACGACCTCGTGCGCGCTGGGAAAATCCGCTACGTCGGCTGTTCGAATTATTCCGGGTGGCATCTGATGAAGGCGCTCGGCACTGCGGAGCGGCATGGCTGGCCGCGCTTCGTGGCCCATCAAGCCTACTACTCGCTGCTCAGCCGCCACTACGAATGGGAACTCATGTCGCTGGGCCTCGACCAAAAAGTCGGCGCGGTCGTATGGAGCCCCCTCGGCTGGGGCCGGCTCACCGGCAAGGTGCGCCGCGGCCAGCCACTGCCGGCCGTTTCCCGTCTCCACGACAAGCAGAGCACGGACATTGGGCCGCCGGTGGACCAGGAATTCGTTTACCGGGTGGTCGATGCCCTCGACGAGGTGGCGAAGGAGACGGGCCGGACCGTGCCGCAAATCGCGCTCAACTGGCTGCTCCAGCGTCCCACGGTTTCGACCATCATCATCGGCGCGCGCACGGAAGCGCAGTTAAAGGACAACCTCGGCGCGGTTGGCTGGAACCTCACCCCCGCGCAAGTCGCCCGCCTCGACGCCGCCAGCGCCGTCCAGAAAACCTACCCCTACTGGCACCAGGCGCAGTTCGAGCGCATTCCGTTCCCGGCGGGCTGAGAAAATTATTTTCGTCAGAGTGGATAACTCGAGCAGAGACGCGGAGGCGCAGAGAAGAAAAAGAGAAACCACAGATTGCGCAGATTAACGCAGATTTCTGAAATCTGTGCAAATCGGTGGAATCTGTGGAAAAGAATTCTTTTCCTCTCCGCGCCTCTGCGTCTCTGCGCGAGTTTTTCTCTCCACCATTCTCCTTATCCGCGCCCGATCAGCGGCATCTTCGTCGCCATCACGGTGATAAAGGGAATATTTGCCTCCAGCGGCAGGCTGGCCATGTGCAGGACGGCGCTGACGATGTGTTTCGCGTCCATCATCGGCTCGGCCAGAATCGAGCCGTCGGCCTGCTTGACGCCTTTGCCTTGTTTCGCGGAGAGGTCGGTGAGGGCGTTGCCAATGTCGATTTGCCCGCACGCGATGTCGTGGGCGCGGCCGTCGAGCGCCAGGCATTTGGTCAGGCCCGTGACGCCGCATTTGCTGGCCGTGTAGGGCGCGTAATCGGGCCGCGGTGCCAGCGCCGAAACGGAGCCATTGTTAATGATGCGCCCGCCGCGCGGCGTCTGCTCCTTCATCATCCGGTACGCGGCCTGGGCGACGAGAAACACGCCATTGAGATTCGTGTTCACGGTGTCCGTCCATTGCGCCAACGTTAATTTTTCAAAGGGCACATACGCGGCGGGATTGATGCCGGCGTTGTTGAAGAGCAAATCCACCCGGCCAAAAACTTTTTTTACCTGCGCAAAAAGCGCCTGCACCGATTCCGGCTGGGTGACGTCGGTCGGCACCGCCAGCGCGCGCGAGCCAGCTCCCGCATCGACCGCGACTTGCTCAAGCAGCTTCGCCCGTCGCCCGGCCAGCGCGACGCCGTAGCCCTCCTTGAGCAAGGCTAGGGACACAGCCCGGCCAATTCCACTGCCTGCTCCGGTGACGACGGCGATTTTCATGGGAAAAAGAGAAGATTAAAGAAAAGAGTTTAACCGCAGAGAACGTGGAGCGCGCAGAGAAAATGGCAAGAGGACAAAGAAGCAGCGGCGGGCACTAAGGCGACTGAACGCTTTATAAATTGAATGTTGCCGGTTCGCGCTCCTCTGCGTTCTCAGCGTGCTCGGCGGTGCAATTTCTCCTCAGTCTCCGCCTTGCAACTCGCTGGGCATGTCCTTGTCCGACATGCGCTCGATGGACGCCCCGAGGCCGCGGAGTTTGTCGTCGAATTTTTCGTAACCGCGGTCGAGGTGGTACACGCGCTGAATCCAGGTTTCGCCGGTAGCGCACAGGCCCGCAAGCACCAGCGCCGCGCTGGCGCGCAGGTCCGACGCCATGATGGGCGCGCCGGAAAGGCCAGCCTTGCCTTTAATAATGGCGCTGGCGCCCTCGATGGCGATGTCCGCGCCCATGCGCTGGAGTTCCGGCACGTGCATGAAACGGTTCGGATACACGCGCTCGGTGACGATGCTGATGCCCGGCGCGAGCGCGAGCAGCGCGCACATTTGCGCCTGCAAGTCCGTCGGAAAACCGGGGTGGGGCAGTGTGATGATGTCCACCGGCCGCAACTGGAGATTGGCCGCGCGCACCCGCAGGCTGTCGGGCCCCTCGGGATAAATGGACACGCCGACTTGCTCGAGTTTGTCGAAAAAAGCGCTCAGGTGCTGGAGGTTTGCGCCGCGCACGGTGACGTCGCCGCGGGTGATGGCCGCCGCGAGAATCCAGGTGCCGGCCTCGATGCGGTCGGGGATGACGCGGTACTTCACGCCGTGCAGTTTTGTGACGCCTTCAATTGTCAGCACGTGGGTGCCGATGCCCTGGATTTTTGCGCCCATCTGCACGAGCATGTTGCACAAATCCTCGACCTCGGGCTCGCAGGCCGCGCTGTCGATGCGCGTGACGCCGGGTGTGAGCACGGCTGCCATGACGAGGTTTTCTGTGCCGGTGACGGTGCTGCCGTGCCGGCCACCGAGAAAAATTTCCGCGCCGCGCAGCCGCGAGCCGTCGAGATGCAAATAGCCGGCCTCCATGCGCACGAAGCAGCCGAGTTTTTCGAGACCCTTCACGTGGAGGTCCACCGGGCGCGGGCCGATGAGGCAGCCGCCAGGCAGCGAGACCTCGGCACGGCGTAACCGGCCGATGAGCGGTCCGAGCAAAGTGACACTGGCGCGCATCTGGCGCACGAGTTCGTAGGGCGCCTTGTGGCCGATTTCGCGCGCGGTGATTTTCCACGTGTGCGGCTCGATTTGCTCCACTTCCGCGCCCAAGTGGGCGAGAATTTTGCCCATGAAACGCACGTCGCTCAAGTCCGGCACGTTTTCAATGATGCACGTCTCCGCCGTCAACAACGTGGCGGCAAAGATGGGCAGGCAGGCGTTTTTGGCGCCACTGATGGTGACTTCGCCGCGCAAGGGGCGGCCGCCGACGATGCGTACGACATCCATGGGAAAAAAGTGGGGAGGAAAGTTAGTGGTTGCTCGGCCCGCGCGAAGGGTCTGAGCGTCCGCGCCCGCCACGGCGGCGCCGCCGCCGGCCGGAATGGCCGCCATGGGATTCGTGGGTGGGCTCGCCGCGGGGCGATTCGTGGGCCTTAGTTTCGACCACCGGTTTCACGGCGGTGGATTTCAGCGGCGGTCCGTGGCCTACTTTATCGAGGCCGAAAAAACGTTTGAGTTTGCCGAGCAGGCCCTCGCGCTTGGGCACATCCACCTCGGCGGTGTCATCGGGCTCGGTCGATGCTTTGGCCACTTTGGCGGCGCGGCCCGTGGGGATGGAGGCGTGCGCTTTGGGCCGGTGCGCAGAAGCGTCGGCGTGGCCGGGATGGCGGCCAACTTTGGCTGGAATGGATTTGTGCGGCGCGCGGCCGGCCGAAGGCGAGTATTCCTGCACGGGCGCGGGAGTCGCCTTTTCCGTGCGCAAACGCCGTGGCATCGGGTCATTGGCCGGATCGGGAAGCAACGCGATGTAATGTTCGCGGCGGCCCTGGCCATCGTGCGCGGGTTCGCGGCGCGGGGCGGGGCGGGGCGCTTCAGGCCGCGGTGAAGATTCGTCCCTCGTCGCGGGCGCGTGATGGGAACGCCGCGGGTGCGCCGGAGGTTCGGAGGCGGCGGGAGTCGTCGGGGGCTGCTGACGCTCCGGACGCCGGGTGGATTCTGCGGTGGAGGAAGGAGAGTGGCGCGGAGCCCGATCTACGGGCGGTGCGGGTTCGACCTTGGGCGCAGCTTCGACTTCCGCAGCGGGTTCGGCGCGCGCCGCCAGACTGCGCGGCGGAGTCGGGTTATGATAGCGGGAAGTCTCCAGCGGGCGCGCCACGGCTTTGTCCGTGGGCAATTCCAATTCCGCCTGCGTGGAGGCGGGCCGCGTCGCGGGCGCGGGCTGGGGTTCGGCCACGGGTCGAGGCGCGCGGGGCTTTTCCTCGGGCGCGGGTTCGGGGGCGGGCTGGGCCGGGCCATGCGCCAGGCTGCCAGAAAGGGATTCGCGCGCCGTCGCGAGGTCGCTGACTTCCCCGCACACCGGGCCGGGGGCGGGCCGGCCGGCCGGGGCGCCGGGGCGCGGGCCGCGATTCCAACGGCTTTTCGAGGGGGCGGAGCGGGGCGGGGAGGCCGGCGGCAAGCGGGGCGTTTCGTCAGAATTCATCCGAAATAGTATCAGCGAGGAAAGGGAGGCACAGGGGCGGCGGGCCGCGGGCTTACGGGGGGGAACCCTATCGCGCGCCCGCGCGCCCGACAAACTTATTTTTACACGCGCGGGTTTAGCCGGAACTGCGGCCCCATTTCCGCTCGGGGGCGGCGGGCGGCGGGATGTCCAGCACGGCGCCATGCACCGCCGGATGTTTGCGCAAGTCCCGGAAGGCGGCGGCGTCGAGGCGCAGGCGCGGCAGGGCCGGGAGTTCGAGTTGGAGCACGTGGCCCGCGCCCTGCCAGAACGACACCACGCTCGAGGTCGAGCCTTGCTGGGCTTGGGCCTGCTCCAGCAATTTGCGCAAAAATTCCTCCGCCGCGGGCACGGGCCGGAGCACCCAATGCACGCCGCGCACGAGGCCGGGCAGTTTGGCATCCAGCGCGGCGAGCTCGTTGGCGTTGAGTTTTTTCTCGTTGCGAAAATCGTCGTGGCGGACTTCGCCCTGCACGAGCACGACGGTACCGTCCGTCAACAGCGCCTGATGCTTTTCGTAGGTTTCGGAAAACACATTGACGGTGAAATTGCCGCGCCGCGTGGCCAGGGTGAACGTCGCCCACGGGCGGTTGTCGCGTTTGGAAATGCGCTTGGCGACGTTGGTGACGACCCCGCACAGGCGGAAGGGCGTGCGGTCGGCCGTCAGCGGCAGCGACTCGATGCTCACGGTGTCGAGCCAGTCGTCCAGTCCTGCGTAGGCATTGAGCGGATGGCCGGACACATAAAAGCCCAGCAACTCGCGCTCGTGCTTGAGGCGTTCGGCCAGCGGCATCGTGGGTGAGCGCGACGGCGTGGGGGCGGGCGTTTTGCGCGCGCCGTTTTGCCCCGGCTTGGTTTCGCCCATGAGGTCGAAAATGGAGCCTTGTCCCGCGGCCTGGTCCTTTTGGTGCGAGGCGGCCTCAGTCATCACGGCGTCGAGCGTGTCGAGCAAATGTTGGCGGTCTGTGCCGGTGAAATCGAACGCGCCCGTGCGCACCAGGCATTCGAGCACGCGCCGGTTGACGAGGCGGGCGTCCACCCGTTGCACGAAATCGGCGAAATCCACAAACGGCCCGCGGGCTTCGCGTTCCTCGATGATTTTTCGCGCCGCGGCGTCGCCCACGCCCTTCATGCCGCCGAGCCCAAATCGGATCGAGCCGGGCGCTGACGGCGACGCATTCGGCGAAAGGTCGGGCAGGGGCGTGAAATTTTCGCGGGACTGATTCACGTCGGGGCCGAGGGCGGAGATGCCGAGGCTCGTGGCTTCCGCGATGAAATGCGCCACCTTGTCCGCGTCGCCCAATTCGCTCGAAAGAATCGCGGCCATGAATTCGACCGGATAATTCGCCTTCAGGTAGGCGGTCCGGTAGCTCAGGATCGCATACGCGGCGGAGTGGGACTTGTTGAAACCGTACTGCGCGAATTTTTCCAGGATGGCAAAAATTTCCTCGGCTTGCTTGACGGGAATCTGGTTGGTTTTGCCCGCGCCCTCCACGAACACCGCCTTCTGTTTCGCCATTTCCTCGGCATTTTTCTTGCCCATGGCGCGGCGCAAAATATCCGCGCCGCCGAGCGAGTAGCCCGCGATGCGGCGGGCCGCCTCCATCACCTGCTCCTGATAGACGAGGATGCCGTACGTTTCGCGGCAAACCGTTTCGAGCAGCGGGTGCGGGTACTTGATGGCGGACGGATCCTTTTTACCCGCGATGTAGTCGGGGATGAACTCCATCGGCCCCGGCCGGTACAACGCAATGAGCGCGATGATTTCGTCGATGTTCGCGATGGAAAATTGCCGGCACAAATTCTGCATCCCGCCCGATTCCAACTGGAACACGCCGACGGTGCGGGCCTCGTTGAGCAACTGGAAGGTGCGCACATCGTCCAGCGGCACGCGCTCGACGTCGAAGTCCGGCAGTTGGCGTGTGCGCCGCACATTGTCCTGCGCGTCGGCGATGACGGTCAGCGTCTTCAACCCGAGAAAGTCCATCTTCAGCAACCCGAGCTTTTCGACGGGGTCCTTCGGGTACTGCGTGGTGAGCGCGCCTTCCTGGAGCGTGACGGGAATCAGCTCCGTCAGCGGGCGATCGGCGATGATGATGCCCGCGGCGTGCGTGCCGGAATTGCGGGCCATGCCCTCGATGACTTTGCCGTGTTCGATAATCCGGCGCGCGACTTCGTTCGTTTTAATCTCCTGCTGCAACTCGTGCGATTTTTCCAGCGCCTGTTCCAACGTGATGTTAAGGTCGTCGGGCACCATCTTGGCAATGCGGTCGGCCTCGGCGTACTCGACGCTGTTCACGCGCGCGAGGTCGCGCACGATCATCTTCGCCCCGAAGGTCCCGAAGGTGATGATGTTCGCCACGCTGTCCTTGCCGTGACGCTGGCGCACGTATTCGATGACTTCCCCGCGCCGCCGCATGCAGAAGTCGATGTCAAAGTCCGGCGGCGACACGCGCTCGGGATTCAGGAAGCGCTCGAAGAGCAGGCCGAAACGCAGCGGATCGATATCCGTGATTCTCAGCAGGTAGGCCACGAGGCAGCCGGCGCCCGAACCGCGCCCCGGCCCGACGGGGATGTTCTGGCGGCGCGCCCAGTCGATGAAATCCCAGACGATGAGAAAATAGTCCACGAACGCGGTCTTCTCGATGACGCTGATTTCAAAATTGATGCGGTCCACCAATTCCTGCGCAAACGCCGCCGCTTCGCCGGCCTTGGGCGTGTATTTTTCCGGGTGATGGTAATCGACGCCATACCGCAGTACCAGCCCCCGCACGCACAATTCCCGCAGCGACTCGGTGTTCGTGGCGGCCAGCGGCTTGACCTCGATGGGCCACTGAAACACGGGAAAATTATTTTTGCCGAACGGCAGCTTCACGTCGCACATTTCGGCGACGAGCGCCGGATTGCGCACGCTCTCGGGCGTTTCGATGAAAAGCCGCTCCATTTCCGCCCGCGATTTCAGGTAAAACTCCCGGGTGTCGAAACGCATCCGCTTTTCATCGATAATTTTGGTGCCGGTCTGGATGCACAGCAGCGCGTCGTGCGGCGCCCAGTCGGCCGCATTCACATAGTGCACGTCATTCGTGGCGACGACCTTGAGGGAAAATTCCTGCGCGAGTTTCAGCAGGCCGGGGATGACTTTCCGCTGCTCGGCCAGGCCGTGGTCCTGGATTTCGATGAAGAAGTGGTCGCGACCGAAAATATCCACCATCTGGCCGCAGGCCTGGCGGGCCTCCGCGGCGCGCTCCTCGAGCAGCAATTGCGGAATCCACGCCGCCAGGCAGCCGCTGAAACCAATCAATCCCTTCGCGTGCTTCTCCAACATGGCCAGGTCCGTGCGCGGCTTGTAATAGAAGCCGTTCACGTGGGCGTCGCTGATGAGCTTCGTCAGGTTTTGGTAGCCGGCGAAATCGCGGGCGAGCAGGCCGAGGTGGTAAATGTTGTGCTTTGCGCGCTCGGGCTTTTCGGTGCGCGCATGGTCCACCACGAGGTAGGCCTCGCAACCGATCAGCGGCTTCAAGCCGTGCTTTTTCGCCTCGAGTACGAAATCAATCGCGCCGAATAACACCCCGTGGTCCGTGAGGGCCACCGCCGTCTGGCCGAGTTCCTTCACCCGCTCACACAGGACGTCCAGGCGGCTGCAGCCATCCAGCAAGCTGAAATCGCTGTGGACATGCAGGTGGACAAATTCCGTGTCGGCCATGGCTTTAACTTGCGCGGTGCGGGCGCGGGTGCAAGTCCGAGTTGTTGGACTTGTTCACCGCCGGGTGAAAAGGAAGGAAAAAGTTGAACCGCTAATCTTCGCTCATCCGCGCTGATTCTGCCGAATTCACAAAAAATCCAATCTGAACCACGGATTTCACGGATGCCTTGGCGAGCAACACCCGCCCATCCATGGGCCAAGATAAGCGTAAATTAGCGGTTCTCTCCGCCATTTTTTGCTTAATTCGTGCTCTTGCGCTGGAGGTAGGCGTTTTGGGCGTCCTGCTTCAGCTTGAGGTACTCGGCGGTGGTGATCTTGCCACTGCGGTAAGCGGCGTCCGCCTCGTTGATCTGCTTGTTGTACACGTCCTGGCTGGTGGTCCCGCAGCCGGCGAGCAGGGCTCCTAGCGCGAGCAAAACGGCGGCAAAGAGAGGGCCAAAAGGGGTGCGAATACGCATGAACATCATGCTACGCCAGACGGTTTCGGGCGTCAATGGTGATGTCTGGTGATTAAGCCGCGCGCGCTTCCCCCTTGACCGTTTTCGGCGCATGGGAAATGCTGCGGGTTCGGAAAATCCTTTTCTCCATGCTGGAAACCATTCTCAAAGGCACGGGCGTCTTCATTTATCCGCTGGGTCTCTGCTCGGTGCTGGCGACGTTCATCATCATTGAGCGCCTCATCGCGCTGCGCACCTCGCGCGTGATGCCCAAGGACCTGACCGAGGCGTTCGTCTCGGGCGACATCATCAACCACCAGGGCGATTTGAAGTCGGTGGCCGGGCGCATTGTGTACTTTTACCGCCGCACCAATCCCGATCCGGACGCCATCAAGGCCTTTGCCCGCCTGGAGATTGCGCGCCTCGAACGCGGGCTGTTCGTGCTGGAAATCGTCATCTCGGGGGCGCCGCTGCTGGGGCTGCTCGGCACCATTGTCGGCTTGGCGGGCGTCTTTTCGACGCAGATGGCCAACGGCGCGATTTCCGACACTGCGTCCTTCAGCCAGCATATCTCACTGGCGCTGACGACCACGATGGTCGGTCTCTGCATCGCCATCCCGGCGCTCGTCGGCAACAGTTACCTGTGCCGCCGCGTGGACTTGCTGGCGGCCCGGCTGGACATGGGCGTCGAGCGCCTGATCGACCTCGCCAAGCGCAAGTAACCGCCCACACCGCGCCGCTTCACCGCCTGTTTACTTTTCCGCCGTGCCGCTTTTCACGCCCCGCCGCCGCCGCAAGCCCGAGATCAACATCGTTCCGTTGGTGGACGTGTTGGTGGTGCTCATCTTTTTCTTTCTGATGAGCACGCAGTTCAAGGAGCAGAAGGCGCTCGACATCACGCCGCCGAAAATGGAGACGGCCTCGAACCAGCCCAAGCTCACCCACCGCATTTTGGTGGCGGTGGACAAGGAGGGGAAGTATTTCGTCAGCAACCAGGAAGTCTCCGAGGCCCAACTGGACGAGGCCTTGCAAGCCGCGAAATCGAAGGATGGCCCGGACACCGTGGTGTTGCTCCTCGCCGATCAGGACACGGTCTTGAAAAACGTCACGCACGTCATGGACGAGAGCCGCAAGCTCGCCCTGGAAATCCGCTTGCAGACACGGTAGCTGCAACCCATTGCGGGAATGCCACCGTGCCCGGGCGCCGGGAAAGAGATCACGCGGAGCCGATTAGAATCCCGACAATGAAGACCAGGGTGCCACCCACGATCACCTGGAAGGCGGCGGAGAGCAGGGGGGTGTCCATGTACCGATGTCGAATCCAGGCAATCACGCCCAGTTCGATGACGACAATCCCCACGGCCACGCACATCGCCAGAAAGAAATTCGAGATGAGGAAGGGCAGGGTGTGCCCGATGCCGCCGGCGGTGGTCATCAATCCACACACGGTGCCCCGCGCCAAGGGATGGCCGCGCCCGCTCAGCACGCCATCGTCCGACAAGGCTTCGGCAAAGCCCATGCTAATGCCGGCGCCGACGGAAGCCGCCATGCCGACGAGGAAGGCGTCCCGGCTGTCGTGCGTGGCAAAGGCCGCGGCAAACACCGGCGCCAGGGTCGAGACCGAGCCATCCATCAGCCCCGCCAGGCCCGGCTGAATTATCTGCAACACAAACCGCCGGCGTTGGGATTCGTCCTCTTTTTGCCGGGCGCCCGAGGTCTTTTGCTGCGCATCCATTTCCTCGGCCATCTGATAATGCTTCTCTTCCTCGGCGGCCAAGTCGCCGAGCAACTGGCGCACGGCGGCATCGGTCGTTTGCGGAATGGCGGCCTGGTAAAAATTGCGGGATTCCGTCTCCATGGATTCAACTTCCTGCCGAATCATCGCCACCGTCAAAATCTTGTTCAGCCAGAGCGGCTTGCGGGAGATGAAGCCTTTTACGTCCTGGCGGCGGAGGAGCGGAATGTGCTCCCCGAAACGCTCGCGATACAAATTGATGAGCCGGTGGCGGTGGCCATTTTCCTCCTCATGCATGGCGAGCAGCGATTTGGCCGTATCCGGATAATCCTTGCCGATGCGCGCGGCGAGGTCGGCGTAGATGCGCCCGTCTTCCTCCTCCGCCTGGATGGCGAGAGCCAGTAATTCCTGCGCGGTGAGGTCTTTGAAATATTTGGCCATGGCGCACGAGGCCGCGCCCGGGCGCGGCCCTCTTTCACGGGAGCAATCCTGCGCCACCCTTCCGCCTAAATCAATCCGCTTCTAAATATTGGTGAGACGGCCGGTGGAGTCGCCGAACCGTTCCACCGCCGGGACGCCCATGCGGTCCACCAGGCTGAGGTAGAGATTCGCAATCGGCGCCGGGTCGTGCTGGATATAGCGGCCGGGTGTCAGCGTGCCGCCCCCCGCGCCCGCGAGGATGATGGGCAGATTCTCGTGAGTGTGGCGGTTGCCGTCGGCGATGCCGCTGCCATACATGATCATGGAATTGTGCAGCAGCGAATGGCCGTCCACGTCCTGGGTCGCCTCCATTTTTTCGAGGAAATAGGCCAGTTGGGTGGCGTAAAAATTGTCGATGACGGAAGTTTTACTGATAACTGAACTACTACTACTACTACTGATAGGAAGTTGCTTTTTCGGGCGAGGGGAATACAAGGGGTGGGGGATGGGTGGGGGTTATCGCCGTCGGAACTCGGAAAAGGAAACCTCATGGCGCGGGGGTTTTGATTTCTTTCTTCGGGTCGAACTCCAGGTTGCGCGAGCCGGAGGGGTTGAGGTAAATATTGATTCCAAAGTACGTAGGTGGAGGTTGAAAGTCAGCCTGGAGATCTATTGAAATCCGACCATATTTGCCGTCGGCTGATTTGTAGTAATATGCCTGTCTTGCTGAATCAGCATAACTTTGAGGATTTGGCCCCGTAGTAATTGTGACTGTCTCTTGATACCCGCTTTCGGGTGCCTCATAGAGGTAAGGCTCATGTACTTCAATTAAGCCACCTCCTGGAACTTCCAAAGTAAGCGTCCACTCAAACGGAGTACCGCGAACAATTTGAACGGGATTACGGGTAAAGCGTATCACCATGTCAGCGTTACTGCTCACAGTTGTACCTTTCAGAAGATTTACTTTTTCTTGCGTGCCGTCGCATTGAAGCTTAACAATGAAATTTTGATGCACCAGCGGCTCTCCCCCCTGAAGTTTCCACATGACGAATGTTGCGCGATCCGTTGGCGTCGATTGGTTCCCGCCCGCAGGCTTCCTAAAGCCAGATGGGCTGCTCACATAATTAGCCTTTTTGATGGAGATACCAATGCTAACACCGTGCAAACCATCGAATTCGAACAATCCTTCTGCGTTTGTCTTTGTAGTATAAATGTCAGTTCGACTAGCGTCAAAATTGACGTTTAGCAGCACACCTCCTTGCACCTCGGCGTCAGCAATAGGGCTTCCATATTGGTCAACAACTTTTCCGTAATATTCAATGGGTTTTTGGTTCTCCACTTCCAAAATGGCAGTAATTTGGGATCCTTTATCTACAGCGATCGGCGTAACAAACGCGGTGGCGGGATTGACTGGACCGCCATGCTTAGGACTTGTCTTGGTAGTGGCATTGGCCGCGGCAGTGGAATTTGCGGCAAACGTAGCCGCTTGACCAGTCGGGGTTCGAGCGACCCATTGCCACAACCACCAACCTCCTAACAGCAAAATTAGGATTATAATTAGAGATGAAATGCGCTTCTTCATGGAGACGAATTGTGGTTCGGAAATTGATTAAACTTTTTCATCAACTCATTCCAGTACGCATCTTGGCTCACGTTACTGATAGGAAGTTGCTTTTTCGGGGGAGGGGAATACAAGAGGTGGGGGATGGGTGGGGGTTAACCTTCGAACTTCAGCCCACCGACTATTTGCTCACAATCTTTTAATTCATCTCCTTCATGACCTTTTTTACATACATAAGTTACTAGAGCAATATTGAGACTATCAGAACAGTACCAAACACGTAGGAAGTTTTCTCCGGAATCAAAGCTATTTGCGCATATTAACAAGCCGTCTTTATGTTCAGCAAAATCATAACTCCGACCCAATTCTCTCGATTCCTGAAAGTCGACCAGTAGTTTTTTCAGCTCCTGATTCGAAATCGCGGGAAAATCCCCATCCTTATAGGCTGCAACGGTAAACTGGAGTGCGCCATTCCCCTCGTTCCTTGCCAAGGTAAATGGCGGCGACTGCGCCTCAATTTCGTCCGTGACATTGCGCCAATTTGCAGGAGTTTTAATTATTAAAATTCCGTATTTGTAAAGATTTACGATATTCATTTTACTCGGATAACTTTCCACTCTTTGGATCGTACGGAATCATCTGCGTCGGTTGCGACCACTTATTATTTTGGTCAGAAATAAACGTTACTGATAGGAAGTTGCTTTTTCGGGGGAGGGGAATACAAGGGGTGGGGGCGCAGGAAATGATAATTGTTAAATGATAAAGGATAAATGGCGGAGACTGACTTTCAGAGCCGAGCCAGAATGGCTGAAAGGGGCTAAATTTAAGTGGCGCAGAGGCAGCGGCAATCCTTTTTCACGGCACAGGGCAAGGCTCCGCCAGGCCGAAACTGCCGTTTCAGTCCGTCCAAAATACCGGCGTGTCGTCGGGCGGCGGGGCTTCGTCGAAGACGAGGAGCAGGCCGTCGTCGCGGGCTTGGACTTTGGGGGTCCAGGCGGGGCTTGATGGTGTGTATGATAATTTACTTAAAACTCCTTGAGGCTGGACTGAAGGCGTTGCCACCAGGGCGACGCCCGCGGGCGCCGGGCCCGGTGGGTCACGGCCAGGCCAAAATAGTGAACTGATGAGCACTAATTAGGCAAGGGCATATTTGCGCTCAAATTCGGGAAAGCTGGGTCTGCGATCAACCCTTTCGCTAAATTCTGAAATAAAAAAGCCGGCAGGATATTAAACGTCCGCCAGACGGCCTGTGGAGTCGCCGAACCGTTCCACGGCTGGGACGCCCATGCGGTCCACGAGGCTGAGGTAGAGATTCGCAATCGGCGCCGGGTCGTGCTGGATATAGCGGCCGGGTGTCAGCGTGCCGCCCCCCGCGCCCGCGAGGATGATGGGCAGGTTCTCGTGAGTGTGGCGGTTGCCGTCGGCGATGCCGCTGCCGTACATGATCATGGAATTGTGCAGCAGGGAATGGCCGTCCACGTCCTGGGTCGCTTCCATTTTTTCGAGGAAGTAGGCCAATTGGGTGGCGTAAAAATTGTCGATGACGGAAGTCTTGGCAATCAGGTCGGCGTCGTTGTGATGATGGGTGCAAAAGTGGTGGCCCTCATTGATGCCGATTTCCGCGAAATCGCTGTTGTTGCCGTCGCCCTTGAAGATGAAGGAAGCCACGCGGGTGTTGTCCGTCTGAAAGGCCAGGTGCAGCATGTCCAGGTTGAGGCGGACATATTCCCTAAAACTGCCGGGCACGCCCGCGGGCGCGTCAATGCCGGGATCAGGGCGCTGGTTGACCGATTGCTCCGCCCGCTCGATGCGCTGCTCAATTTCGCGGACGCTGGTGAGGAATTCATCGAGCTTTTGGTTGTCGCGCACCGACAGCTCTTGCTCAACGCCCTTGGTCTGACTGGCGACAAAGTCGAGGATGGAGCGCTGCTGTTGCTGGCGCCGGATCAGGCCGAGCTTGCGGTCCGCCGGCGTGCCGGTGCCGAACAAGCGTTCAAACAGCAGGCGCGGATTCGTCTCCGGCGACAGCGGCGTGGTGGGTGAACTCCAGGAAAGGTTGTGCTGATAGACACAGACGTAACCGCTGTCGCAGGTGCCGGCGTTTTGCACGGTGTCGCAGGAAATTTGCAACGACGGAAAAGGCGTCAGATGGCCGATTTGCTGGGCCGCAATCTGGTCCACGGAGATGCCGGCGCGGAAATCTGCGCCCAGCGTTTTTTTGCAGCGCACACTGGTGAGAAAAGTGCCCCCCGCCCGCGCGTGGTCGCCGCCCCCGTCCGCGCCCTGATTGGCGGAAACGTCCGCCAAGCCGCCCAGGATTTGAAATTTGTCCTTCATGCCGCCGAGCGCCGCCATGGTCTCATTGAGTTGAAAATCCTGGCCCTCGCCAGTCGGCCACCATTTGGCCGGGATGGTGCCATTGGGCACGTAAAGAAATCCCATGCGCAGCGGCGCACCGGTCGCGGTGGTGGCCCCCAGCGCACCGGTCGCGGCGTCGGCCGCCAGCAGGCGGCGCGGCAGCAAGGATTCAAAGGCGGGCAGCGCCAGGCAAACGCCCAGGCCGCGCAGAAACCGGCGTCGGTTCAAGCTGTGGAAACGTTCGGCTGCGGGGCGGCGATTAGTTTGAGGAGCCTGCATGGGCGGAGGTGGTTTGGGTTACCAGGACGGACGGTTGGGCTAAAGTGCGCTCCTCCTGAAACGAGGCGGAATCTATGATGCCCATCAACAGCGCCGAAAAGCGGCCATCGTCTTTATCCAGGTTTTCCACGATCTTGTCAATCGCGGGCACATCATAATACTCCATGCCGCGTCCGAGGGCGTACGTGAGCATTTTTTCAGTCAGGCAGCGGTAAAATTCCTCGCGATGATTGGTGGCGAGGATGTGTTTGATGTCGCGAATGTCCTTAAAGGCTTCGCCGGAGGACAGGCGGCTGGCGGCGTCAATCGGCTGGCCCAATTCTTGCAGGCGCACGGTGCCGAGGGCGTTGAAGTTTTCCAAGGCGAGGCCGAGCGGGTCCATGCGGTCGTGGCAGGAGGCGCAGAGCGGGCTGGCGCGGTGGGCCGCGAGGGTTTCGCGCAGGGTGGGCGGGTGGTCCGCTATCTTTTGGCCGGCTTCCTCGAGCGCCGGAATGTCGGGCGGCGGAGGCGGGGCCGGCGCGCCGAGGATATTTTCCAGAATCCATTTGCCGCGTTTCACCGGCGAGGTGCGGGTGGGATTGGAGGTGACCATCAGCACGCTGCCCATTGTCAAAACCCCGCCGCGCCAGTCGCCCGCGGGCAAGTCCACTTTCTGCATTTCCGCGCCGCGCAGGTTGGCGGCTTGCTCCGCCGGAATGGCGTAGTAGTTGGCCAGGGTTTGGTTGAGAAACGTATAGTTGCTCTCGAGGAATTCATTCACGCTGCGGTCATTGCGCACCACGTAGCCGAAGTAGGCTTGCGGTTCCGCATTCAGCGCATTGCGCATCGCGGGCGTGAGGGTGGGATTGTAGCCGTCATCGCGCTCCTGTTGGAAAATGTCCTTGGGGCTGAGGGCGACATTCAGCACGGCGCGCGATTGCAGCCACTGGCCGGAGAAATTCTGGATAAAAGCGTCCGCGCGCGGGTCCGCCACCATGCGTTGCACCTGCTCGGCCAGGTGATTGCGCAACTGCCCCGCGGCGGCCAGTTTGAACAATTCGTCGTCCGGCATGGTGGACCAGAGGAAATAGGAGAGCCGCGAGGCCAGGGAATATTCGTCCACCAGGGCGAACGGCGCGGGCGGCGTGGACGCCACGGCGGGAGTATCGATGCGGAAAAGGAAACGCGGCGAGGCTAGCACGGCGACCATCCCCTGCGAAACCCCCATTTCAAAAGTTTTGCCGGGTTCATTATAAACCTTTTCCGCGATATCCGTAAGCTGGTTCAAGGTTTCCTCCGGCACCGGCCGGCGATAGGCCTTGACGGCGAAGGCACTCAACAACTCATGGGCATAAGCACGGCGGGCGGCGGAGTCTGACGGTGGCGCCTCGCGCGTGAAAAAGCGCTCGTAATTGGTCGGGTGCACCCATTTTTCCGGGTCGGTCGGGCCGTTGACAGTGACGGTGCGGACGACGAACGAAATGATGCTTTTCGCCCCGCTCGCCAGCGGTTCAAGATTCACCGTGACCTGGTGGTCGCCGGGGAGCCAGTGGACGTGCAGCGTCTCGTAGAAGGAGGGGAAAATCTCCGAATTGTAATTGGTGCCATGCCAGGGTTGGGCCTTCTGGCTGAACACCTGGCCGTCCACCGAAATGGTAATTGTGCAGTTGGCCGTCGTGTAGGTGATGTCGCTGACCAGGCCTTTTTCGATTTCGATATTATAGTCTCCCTCTTGCGGGACGGAAAAAGTGTGGGTGACGTTGGCCGCGGTGAAAAAGCTCATGCGCGTGCCATCCTTGCCGGTCGCCGCATCGATGAATTCCTTGCCCGTCGCCGATTGCGCAGCCATGACCCGGGTGGTATTCGGCACCGCCTGCTCCACCACCGATTGCGCGGCCGTGAGGTAGCGCTCCATCAACAGCGGCGAGACGTTGAGCACATCCGCGATGTTATCAAAGCCGTAGCCGATGTCGTCGGCGGGAAATTCCGCGGCGGTGTTGAAATCTACGCCCAGCAAGTCGTGAATAGTATTACGGTATTCAACGCGGTTGAGGCGGTGGACGGTCACGCGGCCGGGGTCGAAGTTCTTCGGATCCACGCCAAAGGCGGTGAATTTAATCCAGTTGTCCAGCGTCGCCTGGGCCTGGGCCGTCAGTCGCGGATTGCCGTCCGCGGGCATTATGCCGGCACGGGTGTTTTTGAGCACCTTCAGCCAGACTTCGGGATTTTTCAGGAGCTGATCGTCGGACGTCAGTTGATCGAACGAGAGCCCGCCCTTGCTCTTGCCATCGCCATGGCACTCATAGCAGTTTTCCTTTAGAATGGGCAGGACATCCCGATGAAACTCCAGCACGCCCGTAGTGTTTGGATTTGGAGTTACCACTGCCACGGCGGGCGAACTCGGCGTTGAAGCGACACGCCGGGTGGACTCTGCAGAAGGGGAAGCAGTGGCCGCCTTGGCGCTGACCGCAGACATGGCCCCTGCATCAGAATGGGTCAACGTATAGATGACCGGAATGGCGCAAATCAGCAACAGGGGCACGCCCAAACCGGCGGTCACCAAAACCCATGTGCTGGTCTTGTCTCCTTCTCCTGGGGGATACATTGAGGGGGTAAAATACCCATAATATGGAGGTGCGAGCCCGTGGCAATGGCTTTTTCCCCGCCACCACCGTGGCCTGCCCGAGACCGTTTCCCAAAGGCGCTTGCCAAGCTTCGGGGCGCGGCCAAGGATGACGGCGGAATTTCCCGCCCCCAGCCCGTTGGTTGGGCCGCGGCGAAATTCTGCCCCATGCGCTGTTTTACTTCCCCGGCGACCGTTTGGCTGCTGCTGGCGCTGGGGCTGGCCTCACCGGTTTCACCCGCCCGGGCTTCCAATGCGCAGGCCGACGCCGGCGCCCAGTCGGGCAGTATCACCATTGCCCTCAAAAAAGTACTGAATGTCGGCAACGAGGGCAAAATGGTCCTCGACTTGATTAACCACGGCGACGGCCGCCTCTATATTTCTTTGCTGGACGGCAAAATTCTGTGCTTCGACCCGGTCGGCGGCAACGTTTACACCTACTTGGACATGGGCCGGGCGGGGGCGAAACTCGCGTTGCCGACGACCAACGCCGCCAGCGGTTTTTACGGTTTCGCTTTTCATCCCAATTTCGATAAACCCGGCCAGCCCGGCTACCAGAAGATTTATACCTGGGGTGACGAATTGAAGAGCACGACCACGGGCCGCGGCGCGCGCCTCGCCGCCCTGCCTGATTTTTGGCATCCCGAGAATTATGTCCCCGGCGCGCCGGTTCCCAGCGTCACCAATGTGCGCAAGAACACCTTCGCCTTTTTCAATGTCTTGCGCGAGTGGACCGTCAATACCGCCGCCAAGCCTCCCGTGGTGGATCCGAACTCCTCGCGCGTTTTGCTGCGCATCACGGAGCCCGGCGCCACCGCCCATAATGGCGCGCCGCCGCGCTTCGGGCCCGACGGCCTGCTTTATTTCGCCCTCGGCGACGGCGGTGGCAATGGCAACGATTTTCAGGGTACTGTCGATAATCCCAACGACGGCCACACGAATGGCACCGGCAATGGCCAGGACTTGACCAATATCTACGGCAAAGTCCTCCGCCTCGACCCGCTTCCAACCAACCAAGGCGGCAAGCTCAGCGCCAACGGCCAATACCGCATTCCCGCCGACAACCCCTTCGCCGACGGCGCGAACGGCAAGCTCCCCGAAATTTTCGCCTACGGCTTTCGCAATCCCTGGAAAATCAATTTCGACGACCGGCCCGGCGGCACGGGGAAACTTTATTTGTCCGATGTCGGACAGAAACACCGCGAGGAAATCGATGTCGTCGTCAAGGGCGGCAATTACGGCTGGGGTTACATGGAGGGCAGCGTGCCGCTGATAAACAACCAGAATTATTCCGGCGAAAAACTGGGGCCCGGCATCGAGATTTTTCGCAGCCCGCCGGGCGGCTTCGCGAATTTTAAGTTTATCCCGCCTCTGGTCGAGTACAAGACCCGCGGCCAATATTACCCGGACGGCGCGCCCCGGGATGTGGCGCATCTAGTGGGCGACGGCGTGTCCATCACCCTGGGCTGCATCTATCGCGGGTCGGCCCTGCCCGCGCTCGCCGGGCAATTGGTGTTTGGCGAGTATTCCTGGGGCGAGACCCCGCCGCCCGGCCACACCCCCAAAACCGGCCGGCTGTTTTACCTCGACCCCGCGCAGCCCGACCCGAAATTTTATGAATTTCAACTCGCGCCCGGTTCGAAAATTCCCGCGCAGTTGCTCGGTTTCGGCCAGAACGCGCAGGGCGAAATCTACGTCTTTTTCGACAACGGCGAAATCGACGAAATCGTCCCGGCGACCTCCGCAAAGTGAGTTGCGGGTGATTTCATTTGCTGTCCCGAGGGTGCGATGGGCGAAAATTTATTTTGCCATCCCGGTTCGCTCTTCGGCATGCTCTCCCGCTCCATGTCCCAGACCGCCATTGACATTGATTACGTGGCCAACCTCGCGCGCCTCGATTTGACGCCCGAGGAAAAGGCCCGCTTCACCGCCCAGTTGGGCGACATCCTCGCGTATTTCGAAAAGTTGAACGCCGTGGATGTCGCGGGCGTTGAGCCCATGGCCCACGCTTTTCCGGTGTTCAACGTGCTCGATGACGATGTTGAACAGCCGGGCTTCACCGCCGCCGAGGCGTTGCGCAACGCGCCCGCCCAGCGCGATAACCAGATTCTCGTGCCCAAGGTCGTCGAAGACGCTTAATCCCCGCCCATGTCCGCGCCTCTTTATAATCTAACCCTCGCTGAGTTGAGCCGCCGCCTCGCCGCGCGCGAAGTCTCGTCCGTCGAAGTCACCCGCGCCTTTGTCGAGCGCACGCAGGCGGTCGAGCCGAAGGTTCACGCTTTTCTCCATCGCGACGAACCCGATGCTTTGGCCCAGGCCCGGGCTGCCGACGAGCGTCGGGCCCAAGGCAAAACTCGCGGCCCGCTCGACGGTGTGCCCATCGGCATCAAGGACGTGATTGCAGTCAAGGACCAGCCGCTCACCTGCGGCAGCAAGATGTTGGAGAAATTCATTTCACCCTACGATGCCACCGTGATTGAGCGCCTGCGTGCCGCCGGGGTCGTCTTGTGGGGCCGGCTGAACATGGACGAGTTCGCGATGGGTTCGTCCACGGAAAATAGTGCTTTTCAGAAAACGGCGAACCCGTGGGACCTCGAACGCATTCCCGGCGGCAGTTCCGGCGGCAGCGCGGCGTGCGTCGCCGCCGGCGCGGCCCCTGCGGCCCTCGGCAGTGACACGGGCGGCTCCATCCGCCAGCCGGCATCGTTGTGCGGTATCGTCGGCCTCAAGCCGACGTACGGGTTGGTCTCGCGTTATGGCTTGGTGGCGTTTGCATCGTCCTTGGACCAAATCGGCCCGATGACCCGCAGCGTCGAAGATGCGGCGCTGCTCCTGCAACCGCTGGCCGGCCACGACCCGCGCGATTCGACTTCGCTCAAGCAAGCCGTGCCCGATTACGCCGCTGCCGTCGCTGCGCCGGCGCGGAAATGGACGCTCGGGGTGCCGCGCGAATTTTTTGGCGAGGGGCTCGATCCCGAAGTCCGCGCTTCGGTCGAGTCGGCGATTAAATTTTATGAAAGCCGCGGCTGCACGGTGCGCGATGTCTCCCTGCCCCATGCGGACCTCGGCCTGCCGGTGTATTACATCATCGCAACCGCCGAGGCGTCGTCGAACCTCGCGCGTTATGACGGGGTGCGCTATTCGCACCGCAGCGCGCACGCGAAGGACCACGTCGATTTGTATTTCAAGAGCCGCGCCGAGGGCTTTGGCCCGGAGGTCAAACGCCGCATCATCCTCGGCACCTACGTGCTGAGCAGCGGCTATTACGACGCGTATTATTTGCGCGCGCAAAAAGTCCGCACCCTCATCCGGCGCGACTTCGAGACCGCCTTCCGCGACGTGGACGCCATCCTCACGCCGACGGCGCCGACGGCGGCCTTCAAGCGCGGGGAGAAATCCGACGATCCGCTGGCGATGTACCTCAGCGACATCTACACGATTTCGGTCAACCTCGCGGGCCTGCCCGGTCTTTCGCTGCCCTGTGGTTTTACGAAGAGCGGCCTGCCCATCGGGCTCCAACTCATCGGTCGGCCCTTTGCGGAAGCCGATTTGCTGGCCCAGGCGAAACTCTTCGAGTCCGGCCACGACTTTCATACCCGCCGGGCCCAACTTTAAGAAAAGATTTTGGACAGAAATATCCGAATCCCCAAGGCCAAATCCTCATTCTAGAAATTCTGTCCAATTCTGTTAATTCTGTCAAAAAACTCTTTTCCCATGGAATTCGAAGCCGTCATCGGCCTGGAAGTGCACGCGCAGTTGAAAACGCGCTCGAAGATGTTCACGCGCGTGGCCTACCGCTACGGCGAGCCCCCGAACACGCTCACCAACCCCGTCGTGCTCGCGCTGCCCGGCACCCTGCCGGTGATGAACGCCGAGGCCGTCCGCAAAACCATCAAGGTCGGCCTGATGTTCAACTGCACCATCGCCGAAGTCTGCAAATGGGACCGCAAAAACTATTTCTATCCCGACAACCCGAAGAATTACCAGATTTCCCAGTACGACCAGCCCCTGTGTCTCGGCGGCGGCGTTGAAATCGAGCTGCCCGGCCCGTCGCGCAACATCATGGGCGAGCACCGCGTAGTAAAACTCACCCGCATCCATCTGGAAGAAGATGTCGGCAAGCTCACGCATTTTCTCAATGACAGCCTGGTGGACTACAACCGCGCAGGCGCGCCGCTCATCGAAATCGTCAGCGAGCCGGACATGCACACGCCCGACGAGGTCTTCGCCTACCTGACTTCCCTGCGCGCCCAGATGATTGGCGCGGACATCTCGGACTGCGACATGGAAAAGGGCCAGATGCGTTGCGATGCTAACGTCTCCGTCCGCCTCAAGGGCGAGACAAAACTGGGCACCAAGGTGGAGTTGAAAAACCTGAACTCCATTTCCGGCGTGAAGAACGGCGTCGAGCACGAGATCAAGCGCCAGATTCAGTGCGTGCAGCGCGGCGAACGCATCGTGCAGGAGACGCGCCGGTGGGACGCGCAACTGGGCGTCACCCAGTCCATGCGCTCGAAGGAGCAGGCGCATGACTACCGCTATTTTCCGGACCCGGATTTGATGCCGGTGCGCACCACGCCCGAGCAAATCGCCAAGCTCCAGGCCGAACTGCCCGAAGCCCCGTTCAACAAACAGCGCCGTTACCAAGCCGAGTGGGAGCTGCCGTACACGATTACCTCCGTGATTTGTCCCGACCACGACCTGGCCGGTTATTTCGAGGCCGCCGTGGCCGCCTGCGGCCAGCCCAAGGCCGTGGCCAATTACATCGCCAACGATCTTTTGCGCGAACTCGCCGCCGCCACGCCGCACGGCGAAAGTCCGCCGCCGGTCACTTCCTCCAAAATCACGCCGCAGGCGCTGGGCGGGCTGGTCAAGCTGGTCGAGGGTGGGGCGATTTCCAAGCAAATCGCCAAGGATGTTTTCCTCGAGATGTTCCGCACGGGCGACGCCGCCGAGGCCATCGTGGACCGCCTTGGGCTGCGCGTGCAGAGCGACACGGGCGAGTTGGAGAAAATTTGCGCGGAAATTATCGCCGCCAACCCGAAACCGGTCGAGCAGTACAAAGCCGGTAAACTCAACGCCATCAACGCCCTCAAGGGCCAGGTCATGAAGCAGACCAAGGGGCAGGCCAACCCGCAAACGGTGGACGACGTGCTCAAGAAATTGCTCGCTTCGTAACAATTTTTTTACGCGCAAACACTTGCAGGACGGTGATTTGCGCCGGTTCCGTAAAAGAAACGGTAAAACGGGCCCGGTGGTGGAATACGATTGTGTCGCAGCGGGTTGCGGCTATTCTAGCGAACATTGAAACAAGCCGCACCGGCAGGGGTCTAAAGCCCGTCCTTCCGCCGTTACGACCAAGCCTTGTTTTTTGTGCCGCCCCTTGCGGGCCCTCTTCCCTGTTCCTTTCCCGCCACCCACACTGTCCATGAAACTTTGTCCCGCTCCTGTTTGCCGTTTAGCGCGCCGCTCGCGGGTGGCGGGCTTTACCATCACCGAAGCCATGATGGGCATGTTTGTTTTTGCCATTCTGGCCACCGGCCTCACCTCCGGCGTGTTGCAGTCCCGCCGCCTGGCGCAGTTGAACATCATGCGCAACACCGCCTACACCGTCGCGCAGGGTTATCTGGAGCAGATGAAGGCCATCAGCACGGCGGATTTGAGCGCCGCCGCCGATCCCTCGAAAACCAACAAGCCGCCCATCGCCACGAAGAGCGTGTCGGCCCTCGCGGTCGGCCAAATCGAGCGCGACGACCCGCTCTACGTGGACAACGTCTCCACGCCCGCCGCCGGTTGTGTGCTCCAGGTGCGCGGCGCTGCCAGCGATCCCGCCAACCCGACCGACGTGTGGAATTACAAACAAATCATGATCGATCTCGGGGCCGACGGCAAACCCGTCGTCATGAACATGTGGATCGATGTGGACATCTGGCGCGACTGGCCCAACACCGTCGGCGCGGTTCCCGTGCCCACGATGTTGATCCTGCTGGATTTCGAATATTCGTGTGACGGCTACCAGTCCGCCGGCCGCCAAAAAGGCTCCCTCCGCACGGCCCGCACCGAGTTGAACAACTAACTTTCCCCGGAATTTCCGCCATGAACCGATTTAACCTCCGCCGCTCTGGCGCGCCCCGCTCCCGCCGCGGCTTCACTCTCGTCGAGGTCATCGTGGCCAGCTCGGTCATGATGATGCTCATGCTGGGTGTGCTGCGGTTCAAGGTGGACATGGCCAAGAGCATGTACGTGAGCGAGGAAAAGGGAAAAATCAACCACGACATCCGCGTCATCACGCAGGAAATGGCCACGGTCGCCCGCGATGCCAGCTTTTTCGCCTTGTACAAAAGCTACGCCATGGCCGACCGCGATAACCCGGTGGACGAGCTGGCCCAGTCCAACGCCGGCGACTTCCTGGTGCTCGTGTTTTACGGCGATCCGCCGGACCCGATTCGCTTCAATGTTCGCCCAGTAAGCCGTGTTGTCGGTTATTACCGCTCACCCATCCAGGCCAGCGACCAGCAGGCGGGCAACTCGACGGCTGACGCCTCCCTCGAGCCCGTGCGCAAGTTCGACCTCTCCGTCGCCAACGGCAAAATCCCGGCCAATACCTATCTCTCCTCCACCTATATGCCCACCGCCGGCACCTATAAGACGCTTGAGCAACTTTTGCCCGCCGCCGATGCCGCCACCATTGCCACCCACAAGGTCATCACGCCCTTTGCCCAGGGCTTGGACAACGGTTACCTGTTCTACAACTTCTGGGACAAAAGCGTCATGGTGAACGGCAAAATCGTGCACGGCAACGACGCCAAGCGCGTGACCGACACCTACAATTTCACCATCACTCCGCGCAGCTAGCGCCCGTTTCTTTTTTCCGCCACTCAACTCTGCCTGTGCCATGAACCATCCGCTGTCCCTCCGTTTGCGCCGTCTCGGCCGCACGCTCTACGAGCGCCGCGGTTCCGTCATCCTCGTCGTCTTGATGACCACCGTGGGCCTCTCGCTCATCATGACGCCTTTGATGCAAGCCACCCTCACCGAGAGCAAGATGAACGAGAAAAACATCTTGAACATGCAGGCCCGCAATGCCGCCGAATCCGTCATCGAATACGGGGTCGCGGATTTGAAATTGCGCTGGGACAACCAGGCCGGCTTTCCGGCCAATGAGTTGATCAACCACCCGTTGTCCATGAACACCACGGTGATGAACTGGCTGTGGAATGGCACCTCCGTGGTGCAAAGCAGCATGAACATCACCGGCGGCATCGTCCCGCCCGGCCAGTGGGTGTACATTGATCCGATGGACCCGATGAACCAGTTCGATCCCCAGCGCGGAAAAATGGTGTTTGCGCGGGACGTCATGGTTTACGGCCGGGTCACGACCAGTTCGAAGGCCGGCGGCAATGTCACCGCCTACGCCACCGAGGCCCTGCAGGTGCGCGATGCCCCGCTCTTCGCCCACGCCATTTTCTACAACATGGACCTCGAGTTCCACCCCGGCCCGGCCATGACCATCACCGGCCCGGTGCACTCCAACGGCAACCTCTGGGCCGTGGCCCAAACCAATTTGACGTTTGCGGGCACGGTCACGACCTCGAAGAGTTTTAACGTCGGGATGAAACCCTGGCCGACCGACTGGAGTTCATCCTCGGAAAGCGCGCAAACGGGCCGGGTTGTCACCCTGCCCACCAGTGGTGGTGGCGCCGCCAGCCCCTATAAAGGCAGCGGGAGCGAAAAGGTTTCCTCCTCCTATTATGACGACCGCACCGTCAGTTTTAACGGGACGGGCTATTCCAACTGGCGTGAATTTTCCGCCAACACCTGGGGGGGCAACCTGCAGACCTCCGATCACGGCGTGCCCAGCCAAAACGTCGTCGGCTATCATGATTACGTTCCGGATGGCAATGGGGACGGCAATCTCAACGACGATCTGAATTACGCGTACGCCATCATCGAACCCAATCAATTGGACCCCGTGGGCAATCCCTACCACAAGGGCGTGGGCGAAAACGACAAATATGCCCGCAAAGCCGGCCTCATCATCCGCACTTATGATCCGGTTTCCTCCAATGTCACCATCACGAATGGCAATTGCACGCTGACCATCGGCAATAACAGCCTCATCACGGCCACTTGGACGGGCAACGTGGGTAACGCTACGCTGCTGACGGCGGCCAATACGGCCATCGCCAACAACATTTCGGCGCTGACCAACGGTACTTTGAGCTGGTCCAACGGCACGGCCAACCTCACGACCATCAAACCGGTCAGCCATGCGGTGCTTTTGACTACTAATACCACGCAGGCCACGACCGTTGGTGGCGCGGAAACCACCAATGGCATGCAGTGGACCAGCGGCAACACCACTAAGCGAGTGGCGGGCTACTCCTGGGTCTCGTTCAATAAACTGCAGCGCATCACGGACCCCGGCACCGGTTTGCGCACCACCGTGTACAATGGCACCACCACCATGACGGATGCCTACGGCAACACCATCTACGCCGGCGACGTGAACGAGCTTCCCGTCACGGTCAATGCCACCCTGCTCACCAACGGCGGTCCTGCCAGTTTCCTCAAATTCCGTCCCGCCGTGGTGGGTAACATCACGGGCAATGCCAGCAACACCGACCGCTGGGAGGGCTTGTACGACGGCCGGCGCACCAAAGACGTAAAGACGCTCGAACTCGATGTGGGCAAGCTGGCCAATCTCATTGATGATAACTCGGCGAGTTACCCTGCTTATGGCAATTCCACAGTTGCTCCCGCTGGCACCAAGTTTTTTAACGGCCCGGCGGGCAGCGGCAACTTTTCGCCTACCGACGAATATAACGGCATTCTTTACGTCGAGTTTCCGATGACACCGCCGGACGCCACCCGGCTGGGCAACGTCACCAATGCGGTCACCGGTGTCGTCAACCCTGGCGACAAGGTGCGGGTGAGTGAGGAAGGCTGGGGCCTCGTGCTTGCCAACGCCACCAATGTACCCAACCCCAATTACAACAACCCGGCCAACTACACCGCGGCGGCCGGACGCAGCCCCGGCTTCACCGTGGCCACCAACAACGCGCTTTACACGGTCGGTAATTTAAATGCCGACGGCAATATTAACACGCCGTCGCCGGACACGACCGGCAACCTGACTTACAATTCCACCATGCCGGACGATCCGGCCCATCCAAGACCGCCCGTGGCGCTGGTGGCGGATTCGATCACGATTCTCTCGGGCAACTATGTTGCCTACAACAGCGGCAAGGGCAAGTCGGGTTCTTACAACCAGGCGAATTATACGGAGGTTACGGCGGCGCTGTTGACTGGCATTGTCCCGTCCCTTAAGTCCTCCGCGACGCAAGAAAGCGGTGGCGCCCACAATTTCCCGCGGTTCTTGGAGAGCTGGAGCGGCGACACCTTCCGCTATCGCGGCTCCTTGGTGGCCCTTTTCGAAAGCGAGATTGGCAATGAGCCTTGGAGCACTTCCTACTACGATCCACCCACCCGCGAGTGGGGCTTCTACAACGAATTCGCCCTCGGCCACTATCCGCCCGGCACGCCCAACGTGCGCTCCTATCGCCGGGTGGACTTCTCCTTCCTGACCCCCGCGCAATACACCGCTGCCATCGCCGCCATCCATTAATATTGGGTAGGGCGGGGCGTCCTCGACCCGCCTAGCCTTAGGCAGGCTTACGTTTGCGCAATGACCTCCTGCATTCTATTCTGCAGGGTAGGACGCTCTGCCCTCAGAGCGCCGTTTTAGGCAGATGTAATTCGGTCGTGAAGCATTTTGCAGTGGTGGCCCCTCGTTCAACGCGCTTTGTCTTGCCCGCCCGAGTTAGGTCACCACAATCTTCGCCCATGCGTCTGTTCTCTCAAGCCTTTCGCCCGTCAGTGCTATCGTTGTCTTGGGGTAGGGATCCCGCTCAGGCGGGAAGCCGTCCGCGGACGCTTCGGAGAAGCGTCCCTGCCTGTTTGCTGACGCTCCTGCTCGCCACCCCTTTGCTTTCCGCGCAGCTTGAGCCCGCGCAAAGTTTCCCGCCCTTTCCCGGCAGCCTGCCGCAAGCTGAGCGAGCCAAGCTCGTCAACCCCCCGCCGCCGCCCGGCGGCTCAAACCTGGATGATTTGGCCAACTACCCGCTGCCCAAGCCCGCGCCGGACGCCGCGAATCCGTTTCTGCTCGACGAAAAATCGCGCCCCGTTCCGCTGGTGTGGCCCTCGAGCCCGCGCCCGAAAATCGAAACCGGCATCCATTTTATCAGCTTCGACGGCGTGGGCACGCTGGAGATGAATATCTCGGGGCCCGATTTTGAAATCACCATCGAACCGCTGGTGGATTGGATGCCCGCTCCGCCCTCGGCCTTGGAATCCGTCGCATTGGTATACCGTGTGAACACGCAGTTGCGCCTGGGGTTCACGCTCTTTGGCCCGAAGGAATTCCTGCCCAACCTCCAGGCCCCCGCGCTCGCGCGCTACCTCGCGCTCATGCGTGAGTCCAACCCCAAGGCCTTTGTGCTCATCACGCCTTTTCCTCCCGAGGCCGATGCCGTCAATGGCATCGGTTTCGGCCAATTCTCCGGAGCCTATGTAGACTACGAGACGGTCCAGGGCGACCCCAAGGACCGGAATGCGATTACCGGTCATCGCGATTATTTTATGGATTTGCACGGTTATTACACGCTGCTGATCCGCCTTTCCGGGCCCGCTGCGCTGGTGGAAAAGGTCAAACCTGAGCTGCAATTGCATTTCGCACGCAATAGTCTGAAACGTGGTTTGGGCTTGAAATCCGCCGATGACGCAAAGCCGGCGGCCGAGGCGCCGCCGCCCAGTACCCCTGCGGAAATCCCCGCCAGTCCCGCGCCTGCCGCTCCCGCACCGGCCACCCCTGCGGCGACGCCCGCCGCCGCACCGGCACCGACGGCTGCTCCAGGCGGATAGCCCGCCCTGGCGTCTGGTTTTCTTCCGGGGAAAATTATTGATGTCTCTGCGGTCGATTCAATCATCGAGCCCTCCAGCCCTTCAGTCATCCCGCAAGCCGCGCATTGACGCCCGCCGCCGGGTGCGCTTTAGTCAGCCGCACCTTTCCCATGGCTGAAGAAAATTCCTACGATTTGGTCGTCATTGGTGGCGGGCCGGCCGGCTACGCCGCCGCCATTCGCGCCGGGCAGTTGGGCCAGCGGGCCGTGTGCATCGAGGCGGACCGTCCCGGCGGCACCTGCCTGAACTGGGGCTGCATTCCGACCAAGGCCCTTCTCAAGAGCGCCGAGCTTTACCAGGAGATGCAGCACAGCGAGACGTATGGTTTCCGCTGCGAAAAAATCACGGTGGATTTTGCGAAGGTCATGCTGCGCTCGCGCGGCGTGGCCGACCAGATGTCGAAGGGCATCAGCTTTTTGTTCAGGAAAAACAAGGTCGAGCACATCGCGGGCAAGGGCCGCGTCGCGGTGCCGGGCCTCGTGGAAATCACCTCCGGCGAGAGCAAGGGCCGCTTGCTGTCCGCAAAAAACATTCTCCTCGCCACCGGTTGCCGCGCCAAGATGCTGCCCGGCTTGAAGGCCGACGGCGTGCGCGTGCTGACTTCGTTCGAGGCGCTGCAACTGCAAAAACTCCCGGCCTCCATCATCATCCTCGGCGCAGGCGCGATTGGCGTCGAGTTCGCCTATTTTCTGAATGCGTTCGGCTGCCAGGTCACGCTGGTGGAAATGATGCCGCGCGTTTTGCCGATCGAGGACGATGATGCTTCCGCCGCGGTCGAACGCGCCTTTAAGAAACAGGGCATCACTTTGCGCACGGGCGTGAAGGCCGACAACATCCAGGTATCTTCCTCGGGCGTGAAAGTGGACCTCGTCGCCGGTGAAAACGCGCGCGACACCGTTTCCGCCGAGTGCCTGCTCGTGGCCGTGGGCGTGGCCGCCAATACCGACGGATTGCTCAGCCCGAAAATCAATCTGGCGACGGATCGCGGTTTTATCACGGTGGACGAGCGGTATCAGACCAACATCAAAGGCATTTATGGCGCGGGCGATGTGATTGGGCCGCCCTGGCTCGCGCACGTCGCGACCTATGAGGCCGTGCAGGCCGTCAATGGCATGTTTGGCCACGGCACGCCGAAGCGCGTCGAGCGCTTCCCGGGCTGCACTTACTGCCAGCCGCAGGTGGCGAGCATCGGGCTGACGGAGCGCGCGTGTAAGGAAAAAGGCCTCGCCTACACGCTCGGCAAATTTCCCTTCTCCGCTTCCGGCAAGGCCGTGGCGGTCAATCATCCCGAGGGCTTTGTCAAAATTATCACCGCAACCGATACGGGCGAAATTTTGGGCGCGCACATCGTCGGGGCCGACGCCACCGAACTCATCGCCGAATTTGGCCTGGCCATGCAGCTCGAGGCCACCTGGGAGGAAATTCACGCCACCATCCACGCGCACCCGACGCTCAGTGAGGCCGTGGGTGAAGCCGCCGCCGCCACGCACGGTGAGGCCATTCACATTTAGCCGGCCGGGCGCGTCTTCCGCCGCCGCTGGGTGCCGGCACGGCGTCCGAAAAAACTTTCGCCATGCCGCCACCCCGCCAGGTTCGCCGCCGCGCCGCTGCCCGCCCGCGCCAGTCGTTGAATCTCCTGGTGATTCTCATTCCGGTTGGCATCGCGCTGGTGTTGGGAGTCAGTGTTTTCGTCTATCTGCTCCAGAACGATCATCCGGATGCCGCGCCCCTCGCACCCCGCGCGGCAGAACCAATCACACCCGCTCCCGCGCCGGCGCCGCCGCCCGCGGCCACTGTCGCAGTCAAACTGCCGCCGCGCGCGGTGAATCATCCACCCGCGAATTTGGCGGAAGTGCTCCAGGCTTTTCAAGATCACCAAGGTGGGGCGAAAGTTCGCGGGGAGCTCAAGACCCTCGTCCTGGCCGGAAATCTTACGATTAATGGACACACTTTTGCGCTCGAAATTTTGCGCAAGGCGCCGGACCTGTATCGGATTCAAATCGAAGATCAGACCGGGCGGTTGATGGTCGGCGGCGACCGCCAGACGGCCTGGGTGGCTTATCGCGAGTCGGGCGGCAAACTCGCGGTCTGGCCGTTGGGGGATTCCGAACTTGCCTGGTTGAAGCTGCTCGCGCCTTTCGGTTCGGCCTTGATGACGGACCCCGCCAAGCCGGAGGGGCTGGCCCTCGGCGAGAAAATTCCCGACCCCGGCAACAGCCCGGCGCTCTGGCCGGTCACCTACTCGCTGGTGCCCGACCGGCAACTGACCTACCTGCTCGACGACCAGAATTTCCTCCCGCACCGGGTGGAATTGGGCGGCGCCGCCATCGCCCAGCCCCGTGTGGCCGTCTTCGACGAGTGGGCATCCGTCATGGGCGTCATGCTGCCGAAAAAAATCACCATCCAGGGCGGCGGCCTGCCGGTCACCCTCACTTTCAACCGCTGGCAATTTAATTCCGGCGTGCTCAATGCCGCTTTTCAGATGCCCGTCGCCGATGCCGCGGCCAAGCCCTCCGGCCCTTTCGCCCCGCCTCCGCCCGGGCCGCCCGCGCTCACGCCCTTTGGCTTTCCGTGGGTCTGGCCGTGGTGAGTTGGCCGCGCGGGAGCTGGCCAGTCGAAGGCCTGGATTCGACCGGGAGAGAATTTATTTCTGCGCATACGCCACGCCAAAAATCTCGCGATAGAGGCGCTCGAATTGATCGCGGTCGATGCGCGACAAGGTCACTTCTTCGCTGGCCTTGCCGCCCAAGTAAACGGATTTGCTAATCCAGTTGGATTTCTCGAAGGCGTCACCATAAAGCGTGAACGTGGCGTCTTTGAACTTGGTCGAAAGCTCCTTCACTTCCTTAAAAGCCGGCTCCCAGTCCACGGTGAAAATGATGCGTCCGCTGGCATCCTCGGTGGCGCCCTCGGCGTCTTTGGCCCGCGCCAGCGTGAGTGCCTCGGCCCGCGCGGCGGCGGCGACGGCCGCGTCCGCGGCGGTCACGCTGAGCAAATTCCTGACCGGATTTTTGAGTTTCATTTTTTAAAAGAGAAAAAGTTTTTGGCTGGGACGGATGTGCACGCAATTTTTGGCTAACGCATCCCCATCCCGGGCGGCCCCATCCCGCGGCCGCCGCCCATTTGCTCCATCAGCCGCTTGCCTTTGCCACCCTTGAACATCCGCATCATCTTGCGCATTTGCTCGAACTGTTTGAGCAGTTGGTTTACGTCGCGCACCTCGACGCCCGCGCCACGCGCGATGCGCAACCGTCGGCCGCCGTTGAGCAATTGCGGTTTGCGGCGCTCCTGCGGCGTCATGGAAAGGATGATGGCCTCCGTCTGCTTCATCTTCGATTCCTCGGCGTCGCCCACGTCAAAATCATTCATGCCCGGCAGCATTTTCATCACATTGCCCAGCGGCCCGAGCTTTTTGATCTGCCGCATTTGGGCCAGAAAATCCTCAAAATCAAAATCCGCCTGCTTCATCTTCTGCGCCAGGCGTTCCGCCTCCGCCTGATCCATATTCTCCTGCGCCTTTTCCACGAGCGAAACCACGTCGCCCATGCCCAGGATGCGCTGGGCCATGCGGTCCGGGTGGAACACGTCGAAATCTGCCACCTTTTCGCCGGTGCCGACAAATTTTATCGGCACGCCGGTGACGGATTTCATCGAGAGCGCCGCGCCGCCGCGGGCATCGCCGTCGAGCTTCGTCAAAATGATGCCGGTCAACTGCACCGCCTCGTGAAACGTCCGCGCGACGTTGACGGCCTCCTGGCCCAACGCGCTGTCCGCCACCAGCAAGACCTCGTGCGGCTGCACGATTTCTCGGACGCGCTTCACTTCGGCAATCAAGGCCTCGTCGATTTGCAAGCGCCCCGCGGTGTCGAACAACAGCGCATCCGGGCGCGGTTGCAACGTGGCGGCGTGGTCCAGCGCGGCGCGGGCAAGCTTGGGCACGTCCTTGGCCGCGCGGTCGCCGTAAAACGCGAAATCTTCCGCCTTGGCCAGCGTTTCCAACTGGTCAATCGCGGCGGGGCGCTGCAAATCGCACGCCACGAGCAACGGCGTGCAGCCGCGCTTGTGCAGCAGGCGCGCGAGTTTCGCGCAGGTCGTGGTTTTGCCCGCCCCATGCAGGCCCACCAGCATGATGCGCAGGGGCCGTTCGCCCGCCAGCGCTGGCGTGCCTTCGCCCAGCAGCGCCACCAGCTCGTCATGAATGATCTTCACCACTAGTTGCCCCGGCGTGACGGACTTCAGTACGTCCTGGCCGGTGCACTGCGCCTGCACGCGTTCGACAAATTCCCGCGCCACCTTGAACTGCACGTCCGCCGACAGCAGCGCCGTGCGCACTTCCTTCAGCGCGTCAGCCATGTTTTCCGGCGTCAGCTTGGCAATCCCGCGCAAGTGGCGCAGGGCCAGGCCCATCCGGTCGGTGAGGCTTTCAAACATGGTGCGGGAAATCCAGCGAGGGCAGGGCGGGATGTCCGTCCGGCACTCGCGAAAACATCCAACTTGGCAAAAACCCGTGCCGAGGGCAATCCCCGCTTTGGGCGTTGGTGAGTTGCATCCTCTGGCCCCCATTCGATAGAAAATGAGTCGTGAAGGCCAAAAACCTCATAAGGGGAGGCTTTTTAGTGGCCGTACTCGGCGTCGTTGTCTGGTGGTTAATGCAGGGTACTTCGACAAAAGATGCCAAGATGGCAGAAACATCGAAGTCCATCGTGGCTGACCAGCCCAAGGTGCTCAGCCCGGCACCGCGCGTCGAGCAGCCCTTGACGCCACCGGTTGCCCCTAAGGCGAAAACTGCCGAGCCCGATCCGGTCGTGGCGACGCCCAAGCCCGCGGATCCCCGCGCCAAACTGGACACCGCCATCGCCGAGTATCTTCGCGCTTGGGAAAGTGAAGATTATTACACTTTTTACCTGGAGCAAATTCCTCCGGACGAGGTGCCTGCGGGCAAAACCATGGAAGAGCTTGCGCGAGAGGCGGCAGATAAGGTGGTTAAGAGTTTCCAGCTCGAACCACAGTTTATGATGGACGTGCGTGCAATGGAACTTGCGGCCTACCACTCCATTCAAGGCCAGACCCCCATCCTGAGTGACGACGGAAATACGGCCACCTACGAATCCCATGCGGTGACGCGACTCGATAGCTTTAGCGTCAAAATTACTCTGCTGAAGAAAAATGGGCTTTGGTACCTTGACGGCATGAGCAATGAGGCGGATGCGGAGAACGACCCTGATGTAGACAACGGGGTTGATGCGAATGTTACGCCTGATTCAAACCCGGGCGTACATTAATCGGTAGCCAAGGCAATCCCCGCTTGGAGTTGTTCACCAGTCAATTTAATTGCCCGCTTGTGCGATGCGGGACTGCTCTGTCGCTGCCGACGTCGACGCCTGCGTAGCGCTCGGGGGCAGTGGGCCGATGACGATGAAGCGCGACTCCTGCGGCCCAAGCGCGAGGGGCACCGCAATCTTGCCATTGGCCGGGCCGACGCCCGCCAGCGGATGAATCGCGCCGGTCATCGCGTCCCAGACTTGGACTTGTCCGCGGCCCACTAATGTGGCCGTGCGCGTCTGGGCTTCGCTGGATTCATTGAAGAAGAAATAAACGTCCCCGTCCTTGAGTGCGCGGTGCATGTATTTGAGGGGCGGGCAGGGCGCATCGAGTTTCACGTCCGGCGCGGGCAAAGCGGCGATGACTTTGTCCGTGATGGCCGGGGTCGGCTCCAGCGTGGCGAAACTCAAATCCGGCACACCGGGTTCGGGATGCAGGAAAGTTTTGTCCACGACCATCGTCGGCGTGCGGCCCACGAAGATGACTTTGCCTCCGCTCGCGGCCAGCGCCCGCAGGCACTCCAGCACATTTTTCTGGATGACCGTCGAAGTCGGCACAACTACGGCGTGATAAACCTGGCCGCTGAGATTTTTAATCCCGCCGGCTTCGGGCGTGTCAATCGAGCCGAGCGAGTCCTGGTCAATATGGTCGAAGTCGACTTGATGCTGCATGAGTTCTGTCGTGAGCTCGACCGTCACGGTGTCGGCCTCCTGGTCGCCGAGCCAATAACTGTCCGCCGGGTGATAAAGCGCCACTTGGGCCGCCGGGCGGCCGATGGCCATCAAATATCCGGCGCGCGTGACGTACCAGCCCGTGGCCATGTCTGGCGTCGGCTCGGTCGCGAGCGGCGGGGAATTCAGCCCGCGGATGTTCATAAAGTTGATGCCGCGCACGAGTTGGTAATCCACCACGAACTTTCCGCCCGCGCCAAGATTCCCGCCGGATTCCGTCCACGCCTGGGGCCGGCCGAACAAATGCGCCGCCGAGCCCGCGAGCTTCGGGAAATCCGCGACGAGGTCGGGACGAATCTGACTCAAGTTGTCCACTCCGGGCACGCCCATGAAGCGCATGTCGCGGAAGAAGGAGCCCTCGTTCTTGGTCATGTCTTCGCCGCCATTGCGGTTGAGCATGATTTCCTCGTGGTTCAAGTGCATCATGTAATCCATGCCGTGCGCGCGGCACCATTCCTCCATCGGACGGTAGAAATTGTCGCGAAACATGCCGCTCCACACATCGAAGTAATCAGCGTAGGCGAGCCGGCCTTCCTCCGACATCGGCGTGGCGAAAAACTGCGCGATGTGCGGCTGCAAATCGTAGCCTTTTTGTTTCTTAAAGGTTTCGAGCAGCTTGGGTGTCCACGGCAGGAAACCCGTGAAGTCCGTCTCGTCCCCGCGAAAGCCGAGAATCGTTTTGCCGAATTCGTCGCCAAAATATTTTCCGTACGTTTCCGGCCCGAGCTTGATGTACGCGGCGGTGGCCTCGGGGTCGAGGTAGTCGATGAGCGAGTACAGGCTGTCCTTGTCGCGCGTGCCGTCCTCGCGCTGGCCGTAGCGCGTGGGCGAGCTGCGATAGACGTGGCGTACGAAAGTGACTTCCCACGCACCGTTGGCGGGCGCCGTCCATTTAAAGTGTCCATCCGTCGGCACGGGCAGCACGAGCGACGCGGGCACTGCTGCGGCGGCTCCTCCACGTCGGCCTGCGCCACCACGGCCCGTTTGCAAATTCGCCTTGATGCTTTGCGTGCCCTGCGGCAACGGAATGGTAATCGTCGCGCCCGAGGCCACGCTGTAACGCGCTTCGCCGACGCTGCCTTGGAACGTCACCTCGTACATGCCGCCGCCGCCGATGTCGCTGCTGGGCGCGGTCCATTTAAAGGTGCCGTCGGTGGGCATAGGCACATCCAAATTCGTCGGCGCGGGCACCGCCGGTGCTCCGCCTCGCGCGCCACCCGCGCGACCACCGCGGCCGGCGCGCGCGCCCGGAGCCGCCGCGTCAGCCGCTGCCGGAGTGACTTGCGCCGCCACCTCGGCGTTGCGCGGGGCCGCCGCCGCCACTTCTGGCGCTTTCGGATTCACGACGATGCCGAGCGTGTTCACCGGCAGTGCGATATCCAGCGTTTGTCCACCAGCGACCGTGAAACGGGCATCAGGAACGATGCCCTGCATGCCGAGTTGGGGATAGAGCTTGCTGATCATGCCGCCGGCAAAACCGTCGGGATAACCGTCGTCGCCGTCGATCCACATTTTCATGCCGCGTTTTTTCAGCTCATCGATGGCGACTTTGAATAAATCAAAATATTCGGGCGAAAGGTACTTCACTGTGCGCCCGCCGCTGTTAATCATATAAACCGTGCCGCCGTTGGCGTCCACGTTGGCGATGTCCGCCGTGATGCGGTCGGCTGCTTGAGGCCAGCCCGTGGCCCAGTGAATGGCGCCGTATTCCTTGGGTGGCTTGGGAAAGGCCGCGGCGGCCTCGGCCACCGTCGGCACGGCAATCTCCTGCCACGGTTGGGCCGCGTCGGCGAGGCAAGGAAGGAAACCAAGGCACAGCCAGCGAGATAGGATTTTCATGGGGAAGCAGACGGAGTGAGGGGTGATGAACGCAGCCAGCCAGAAACGGAGCGACGGCGGGGTCAAGCAAATGCAGGGGGTGGGATTTCCTCCGCGCCTGGCTGGGGGTAACTAGACGCGCACTTTGCCAAAACCTCAGGGCCATGGCAATCCCACTTTACCCGGGGTCTCGGTGGCCAAGGAAATGAGTGGGGGCGTTGACCCTCCCGCTTCCCCTTGCCAAGCTGGAGTTCACGCCTAATATGGCGGCAGATTTGGGCTGTTCGTGGCGTATCCGCGCCGGCTTTCTCCGGCGCAGGTTGCGCCCCTTCCATTTTTCGGCATGAATTCACCACCGCCACCGCCGGTCACCGGTCCGTTCCGGCTGATTGATTTGCGCGCGGCCATTCGGGGCTCTTTCCAGCGGACGCTTTTTTCCATCATCGGGCCATCGCTCGAGGCGCTGCTGGCGGTCAATTCCCTCAACGACGTTTACCGCGACATCCAATCGCACCCCAGCCCGGATAATTTTTTCCTGCGCGCGCTGCGTTCCCTGAAAATTGATTACGAGGTCGCCGACGAAGATCTTGCCCGCATTCCGCGCACGGGCCCAGTCATCGCGGTGTCCAACCATCCTTATGGCGGACTCGACGGCATCGTGCTCGGCGCGCTGCTGTGCTCGGTGCGGCCCGACGTGCGCCTGATTGCCAATTACCTGCTCGCGCGCATGACGGAAATGCGCCCGTGGCTGCTCTCGGTGGATCCGTTTGGCCGCGCCGGTTCGGCCCGGCAGAATCTCGCGGGCATGAAGGAGACGATAAAATTTCTGCGCGACGGCGGATGCGTGGGCTCGTTTCCGAGCGGCACGGTTTCGCACATTCACCTGCGCCAGCGCCAGGTCACCGACCCCTCGTGGAATACGCACGTGGCGCGGCTGTTGCGGGCCTCGGAGGCTGCCGCGCTGCCGGTGTTTTTCGAGGGCAACAACAGTGCGTTTTTCCAAATCATGGGCCTGGTGCACCCGATGTTGCGCACCGCCCTCCTGCCGCGCGAACTCATCAACATGCGGCACCAGAGCATCCGCCTGCGCGTCGGCAATCCCATTCCCTTTCGGCGCCTGGCGGATTTCCCGACGGACGAGGCGCTCACCGAATTTTTGCGCCTCAACACCTACTTGCTGCGCAACCGCGCGGGAGATGCGCCCCGCCGCCGGTTTCCCAATCTTTTGCCGCAGACGCCCAAGCGCCGCCGCCTCGCGCCGCTGGCCCCGCCGGTGCCGACGGCTGATTTGGCCCGCGATTTTGCCGCCATTCCTCCGGACCAGTACTTGCTCGATAGCGGCCAGTTTGTCGTCGTCCATTCGTTTGCCGCGCAAATCCCGCACATTTTGGAGGACATCGGCCGCTTGCGCGAAACCACCTTTCGCGAAGTCAACGAAGGCACCGGCCAGGCGCGCGACCTCGATAATTTCGACCCGCATTACCGCCATCTTTTCATGTGGGATCGCGAAGCCCGCGCCATCGTGGGCGCGTACCGTTTTGCGCTCACGGACGAAGTCATCGCCGCGCACGGCATCGACGGTCTCTACACCTCGACTTTGTTTCACTACAAACCCGCCTTTCTTGAAGCGCTCGGCCCGGCCGTGGAAATGGGCCGCTCCTTCATCGTCTCCGCCTACCAGCGCAAGCAGGCGTCGTTGATGACCATCTGGCGCGCCATCGGGCAATTCGTCGTCCAGCACCCGCGCTACAAAACGCTCTTCGGCCCCGTTTCCATCAATCCCGATTATCACGCGGTGTCCAAGGACTTGATGGTGCAATTTCTCCGCCGGCATAAGTTCGACGACAAGCTCTCGTCCCTCGTCCGCCCCAAACGCCCGCCCAGCAAGCAGGCGCTGCGCGGCTCCGAGAAAAATGCGCTCCTGGCCTCCGTGCGCGACATCGACGACGTGTCCGCCCTCGTCTCGGAAATCGAAGTGGACAAAAAAGGCGTCCCGGTTTTGCTGCGCCATTATTTGAAAATGAACGGGCGGCTGATTTCATTCAATGTGGACCCTGCGTTCGGCCAGTGTCTGGACGGCCTCATCATGGTGGACCTCACCGAGTCGGCCCCGAAACTCCTCAAAGCCTACCTCACGCTCAAAGGCGCGGAAAGTTTTCTGGCGTTTCACCGCCGCAAGGAAGAAAAAGTTGTGCCCGTGGCTTAAGTTGCCAGTGATTTCAGCGGGTGGATGGATGCGTCGGTGCCGATACCGGCTCCGGTGTTTGCTCCCGGTCGCCGTATCGCCCAAAGACCACGGCCGCGATAATCCCCAGCACCCCGCAACTGAGCCACAACCACGCCCGGTGCGCGCCGAAGAGTTGCAGGCCCAGCGACGGTCCCAGCACATTGGCGATGGACCAGGATAGGCTCAGCGCGCCGAGGTAACGACCCCGCATGGCCTCCGGCGCGAGGTGGGCCGCCCAGGCGCTGCTCGTCGGGATCGTCAGCATCTCGCCGAAAGTAAAAACGGTGATGCCGGCAAACATGACGGGCAGGCCGTCGGGTAGCGCATTGAGCGCGAGGCCGCCACCCATCAGCACGTAGCCGGTGCACATGACGTGCCGCGGTTGAAACCGTTGCGTGAACCGGGTTAGCGAAAGCTCGCAAAACACAATAATCGTGCCGTTCCAGCCGAGCAGCAGTCCGAAGATTTGTTCCGGGGCCAGGGCGTGTTGCCAGAGCCGGAGGGTTTCACCGCGCACCACCACTTCCAACGCGTAGGTGGAATTGGTCTGGGCGAAAATCATCGCCGTGCAGAATTGGGCAAACGCCAGCGCCCAGAACCGCCGATCCTTCCGCAAATGCGCGAGCGCCACCCGCCACCGGGCTTGTTCGCGATTTTGCCGCAGACCGTGCGGCAGCAACCAGAACGCCAGCGTTCCGTAGGCGAGCGTGGTCAGCGCGTCGCCGGCAAAAAGCCAGAAGGCTGAATGGCTCACGAGAATTCCCCCCGCCGCCGTGCCGAAGGCAAAGCCCGCGTTGATGGCCAGCCGCAACGCCGAAAAGGCCCGCAACCGCAACCGCGGCGGCACGAGGTCCGCAATCAATGCGCTGCCAGCCGGATTGAAAAATCCGCCCATGAAACCCGCGAGGGACGTCAGCAGCACGAGGACCGGGAGCGCCTGCGCGAAGTAGATGAGGAAAATAAATACGGCCTGGGTGGAAGTGCCCACGACGATGGCATTCCTGCGGCCAAACCGGTCGGTGAACCAGCCTCCGGCCAGCGCGGCCCCCAGGCCGCCGCACCCGAAGGCGCCCACCGCGAGGCCAATTTCGCCATACGTGTAGCCCCGCCGGTGCAGGATAATGGTGAGAAACGGGTACACAAACGTGCCGAACCGGTTGATGAACATTCCGGCAAAGAGCACCCAGAACGCGCGCGGGAGGGCGCGGAGTTCGGCGAATAAGGTTTGGGTGGGCGGCATGGCGGCGGCCCGTTCCCGGAAAACAAAAAACCCTGCGAACCAGGATGGTCAGCAGGGTTTTTGGGCCGGAAACGGTAAGAAAAATATCAGGCACTCCCCTGCGGACACGCGATGCGATTAAAACCGCCCATCTGGCCATGCGCGCGCATCGCCTTCGATTGAAGGCGTTCAACGCGCTGCGAAAGGGAGAAAGTGACCGGCACGACGGGGCCTTTATTCTCCTCCTGGACCGCGACGTCAAGCGGAAATCGTTTTCCGCCCGAACCCTTCACATGGGCAAACATCAGTTATCTTTCATCAAATGGCTGATGCGCCTGCCGTAATCTCTTTTTGATCACCGCTGGATTGCGCCGACAATCCAGCACGGCTTTTATCTGAACTGTGTCCTCGGTCATTTCATAATAAATGGCATAGGGAAAACGTCGTGACAGCAATCGGTGCGCCGCGAAAGCCTTGCGGTGAAAACCGGCGTGGGTGAGTAGCGATTCGATCTCAGTCAAAAGCGAATCGAGAAAATATCGTCCCAGCCCGGCCGCTTGTTTTTCATAAAACCAGAAGCCATCCGTCAGGTCGTTCTGGGCCGACCGCAGGATAACCAGCTTCATGACTGCAGTTTGCGAAGTTCGCGCTTGGCCACTTCCCAATCCACATAGTGGTCTTGGCCTGATTTAAGCTGTTGATCGCGTTCGCTTAGCACTTGTCCATGCCAGGCCGGCGACTCAAAGGCCTCCTCGTTCGTCGTCAAATCAGTCCACAACTGCTCCATGACGTGCAGCTTTTCCGCCGTGCTCATCTGGGCCAGGGGCAGGGTGATTTCCATGCTTCAAGACTAGCCAATATTTCCTCGAGGGCAAGTCGCTAAACTTTCGCAAATTCCGGCACTTCATTGCATCACCAACTCCCACACCTTCACCGGTTCGCTGACGTTTTTCAGCAGGTGTTCGCCGAAATCGCGGGTGGGAAAGCGGGGATCGGTGGCGAGGAGCGAGCGGGCGGTGTCCGTGAGCAGCGTCTGGCCGCTTTGGGCGAGCTTGCCGATGCGCGACGCGATGTTCACCGCCATGCCGTAAGCCGTGAAGGTCCAGCGTGAACCGGAGACGCCTTCGAATTTTGTGGAACCGAGCGTGGTGCGTCCGGCGTCGATGCCGATGTTCACGCGAATCGGCGCCTCACATTCGGCGAGGCAGGAATTCGCGGCGTGCGTCTTGCGCTGGATGGCCAGCGCGGTTGCGGCGGCATTGCGCACATGCGCGGAAGGGTCGGCCGATTTGGCCTCAAAAATCAGCATCAGGCCGTCGCCCTGGCTTTCGCAAATCTCGCCGTGGTGCAGGAAGATATCGTCAATGAAGCCGGAAAAATAGCGCTCGATGAGAAAATTGATGCCTTCCGGGGTGTTCGACTCCGTCATGGTCGTGAAGCTCGCCACGTCGAGAAACAGGATGGCCAACTCGCGCTCATCGCGTTCGAGGTTCGGGGCGGAGGGGTTTTCCCGCACGCGCCGCTGGACGGAGCTGGGCACGAACTTCGCCAGCAAATCGCGGAGGTTTTCGAGAATGCGGATTTTTTCCAGGCTGGCCGCGAGCTTGGCATTGGAGATCCGCAGTTCCTCGAGTTTCTGCTCGAGGGTATATTCGCGTGCCTCGATCCGCACGAGCATCAGGCCGATGGATTCCGCCAGCGCGGCGATGGCCGGCGGCGAGGTGTCCTGCGAACTCAAGCCAAGTAGCTCCTGAGCTTCGTCATACTGGCCGTGCGCAATGCGTCCGGTCACGTCCACCAGCCGCGTCAAGATGCTGGGCGCGGGCTTGCGCGGCGACGGCGTCGCCGCCATGTCATCGGTGGGCACTCGTCCAGCCTAACCATAAAACCGAAAATGCAAACGCTATAAATGACCCGCAAGTATTCTACCCCATGACCGACCAGGCCGGCGGGGAGTCCGCCTGTCCGGTTTGGATCAATTCCGGATCCACGTCTCTGGGCACCAACAAAGACAGCAGCGCCAGCATGGTTCCAGCCGCGATCACCAGCCCGGCCAGAAAGAGAATGATCAACAAGGGCGGATCGTAAATCAGATGCATGAACCAGAGAATGACGCACGCGAACTTGATCACCGAGAGCGTCACCAGGATCAACATCAAGACGGCGTACGCCATGGGCGTGAAAATAACCACGATCTCCAGACCCGTGAAAACCGACAGGAACAGCGCCAGGTTCACGAACGCATGGTAGCGCTGCTGTTCCGCGGCGACATTTTCCGCGTGCGAAAGCGGATGGTCGGGTGGGGGAGGGAAAAAGGTCATGGGCGCGGGGGCTTAGGCGGCGGGGCCGTAGCCGGGAATGTATTCGACCAGGTAAACGGCGGTGAAAATCACGATCCACACGATGTCGACGAAGTGCCAGTACAGGCCCGCCACTTCGACGTCGATGGCCGCTCCGTGCATATTCTTTTCCATGTGGCCGGAGAAGGAGAAGAAGAACATCGCCGCGAGCCAGAGCACGCCCACGGCGACGTGGCAGCCGTGCGTGCCCGTCATCAGGAAGAAGGTCGAGCCGAACACGCTGTTCTGCATCGTGAGCGCGGGTTTCTCGACCGCCGTCTGTTTGAAGCTGGCGAGCATCCAAGACGGGTGCGCGGCTTCCAACTCGGCGGGCGTCAATTTTGCCACCTGCGCTTTGTCCGCATCGCTGAGGTTGCTGGGAATGACGAGCCAGTCGGGATGGTCGGCGTAGAGCCGGGCCCCGAGGTCGGCGGTGGCGCGCAACTTGTCCGCCGGGCCGGAGTATTCGCCGTAGAGGGTGCCGTCTTTCGGCGTCGTGACGCTGTAGGTGTACTTGGCGTGGCCGTCAAAAAAGTGGGTGAACTCAAACACCTGGCAGCCGAGGAAGATGAGGCCGAAGAACATCACCCCGACGCACGAGCGCCGGAAGCTCTTCAACTCACCCTTGTGCATGGCCGACACCGCGAGCGCCATCAGGAACGAGCTCATCAGCAGGATGAACGTCGAAAAGGAGGTCAGCTCGATGTCGAACGTGCCGGTGACGTTGACGATGCCTTTTTCCAGCGCGCCGTAAGGATACACTTTGCGGTACACCAAGTGCGTCGAGATCAGGGTGCCGAAAAACATGCAGTCCGACGCAAGGAAGAGCCACATCAACACCTTTTTCATTTCCACCCCGGTGCTGGTCGGGTGGGCGGCATGGGCTTCTTCATGGCCGTGGCCGTGATCGTCGGCGGTGGCGGCGAGGGCGGTGGACATGGTGGGAATTCTGGCGATGGAAAACGAAAAGGGAAAGTCCGCGGCGGTCTAGTGGTGGCCGGCCCCGACAGGCTGGCGCTGGGAGGACGGCACGCGCGGCTGGGGCGTCGCGGGCGCCGGCAAAATCAGGTGATAGCCGCCGGGGCCTTCGAGCGCCCACAGGAAAATGAACAGCGAGGTCATGGCGAGGCCCGCAATCCCGACATAACCGCAATAGGGCACTCCGGCGCTCATCAGCACCATGCCCATGCCGAAAATATAAAAGCCCGCGCCACCGCCCAACGGCATCCAGGACTGGCTGGGCATGTGCACGCCGTGGCCGCCGTCGGCTTCGTATTCAATGGGCTCGCCCTGATGCTTCTGCGCCCACCAGGCGTCGCGGCCGGACACCACAGGGGTCTGGGCGAAATTAAACACCTCCACGGGGCTGGGCAGCGACCACTCCAGGGTGCGGGCATCCCACGGATCCGGCCCGCAGTTGCGGTCCTTGCTGAGCACCGTGCGCACGAGATCAAAGAAGCACAGGAACACGCCGATGCCCAAAATGTACGCCCCGATGGTGCAGACAAAATTCCAGTTCTCCCAACCCATCGTCGCCAGGTAAGTGTGCGTGCGGCGCGGCATGCCGATGAGGCCCAAATAGTGCATCGGGCCGAAGGCCAGATTGAAGCCAAAAATTATCATCCCCGCCACCCAATAGCCCAGCTTGCGGCTCATCATTTTCCCGAAAACCTTCGGCACCCAGTAATAGATGCCGCTGATCAACCCGAGCAGAATGCCGCCGAGCAGCACGTAGTGGAAGTGGGCGATGACGAAATAGCTGTCCTGTTGCTGGGCGTCCGCCGGCGCGGCGGCGTGCATGACGCCCGAAAAGCCGCCAAACATGAACATCCACACGAAACCGAGGGAGAAAATCATCGGCACCTCAAACTTCAGCCGCCCGCCCCAGAGCGTCCCGATCCAGTTGAAAATTTTCACGCCCGTGGGCACCGCGATGGCCATCGTCAGCAGGGAGAACGCCGCCGTGGACACTTTGCCGAGGCCGGTCGTGAACATATGGTGGCTCCAGACCGCAAAACCGAGCAGGCCGATGACCGCGCCGGAAAACACCACAATGGCGAACCCGTAGAGCGGTTTGCGCGAAAACGTGGGCAGCACTTCCGAAACGACGCCCATGGCCGGCAGCACGAGAATGTACACCTCCGGATGGCCGAAGACCCAGAACAAGTGCTGCCAGAAAATCGGCTGCCCGCCGCCCTGCACGCGGAAGAAATTCGTCTCGAAGGTGCGGTCGAACAGCAATTCCGCCAGCGCGATGGTAATGGCCGGGAACGCAAAGATAATCAGGAACGACGTCACCAGGGTCATCCACGTAAACGCGGGCATGCGCATCATCGTCATCCCCGGCGCGCGCATGTTGATAATGGTGGTGATGAAATTAAACGCTCCCGCCAGCGAGGAGACGCCGAGAATTTGCAGCCCCAGCACCCAGAAGTCCGAACCGATGCCCGTGTAGGGCTTCTCTGTGATGGGCGTGTAGCCGAACCAGCCGCCATCCGGCGCGATGTCGGAGCCGCCGAGCGGGTTGAACCAGCCCATGTTGTGGAAAATCTGCAGCAGCCACGAGGTGTTCAGCAACAGCGCCCCGGCCACAAAAGTCCAGAAGCTGAAGGCATTCAGCCGCGGAAAGGCCACGTCCCGCGCCCCGATTTGCAAGGGCACCACGAAATTGAAAAACGCCACCGAGAGCGGCATCACGCCCAGGAAGATCATCGTCGTCCCGTGCATCGTGAAGAGCTGGTTGTACAACTGCGCCGACACGAAATCGTTCTGCGCCACGGCCAGTTGGGTGCGGATCATCAACGCCTCAACGCCGCCCACCAGGAAGAAAAGGCACGCCGCCGCCCCGTACATCACGCCAATCTTTTTGTGGTCCACCGTCGTCATCCAATCCTTCCACCCCGTGTAGCGGTCGGGCCGCAGCAAACCAATGTCGCTGCGTTCCGGCAGGAGCTGTGTTTTGTCGGCGACAAGTTGGGACATGACTGGCGTATTTAAAGTGAAAAAGGGAAAAGAGAAATGTAAGAGCGGCGGACGATGGGCGGCAGTGCCGAGAAATAGGTCAGCACGACAGCAAGATAAGGGAGTTTGGAGGGTTTTTCAACCTTGGAGGTGGCGCAGGTTATTTGAGGGTTTGGATGAAGGCGGCGATGTCCTTGTAATCTTGGTCTTGCTGGGCGGCGGTCGGATCGGCGCCGCTGTTCTTGTTTTTCAACTCCACGTCGCGCAGGCCCACGACCGGCGTAGTGTACATCTTGTTGCCGGGTTTGACGTGGATGGAATCCGAAATCCATTTGTGCAAATTGCTCAACTGCTTGTCGGGGTCGATTTTTCCATTATCCCCGAGGTTGTCGAGAATGCCCGCGGCCAGGGACGTGCGCGAAGCGACTTGCGAAAGATTCGGCCCCACGACGCCCGCCGCCGGACTGCCGTTGATGGTGTGGCAACCGGCGCAGCCCGACCGGTCAAAAAAGAGAAAGGCGCCTTTTTCCACCTCAGTTTTGAGGTTTGCTGTGTTAATGTTGTTATTCTTCTTGTCTTCCTGGCCGCGGGCCAGAAAGGCGGCCCACAACGCCGTCGCCTTTTGCGGGTCGGTCGCCTCGCTCTTCGGGTCCTTCGCGGCCAGATCCTGCAAGGCCTTGGTGGCCCACGGCTGGTCCACGCCCGGCGGGAGCACCGGCTTCTTCGATTGCTCCATCCATTTCACAAAATCTTCGCGTGAAACCACGCGGGCGCGGAAAAGCATGTAGGCGTGCGCCTCGCCGCAATACTCCGCGCATTGCCCGTAGTAGAGCCCCGTCGCGCCTTGGTCGGCCATCAGCCAGAGCCAGTTGGCGCGGCCCGGTATCACGTCCACCTTGCCCGCCAGTTTCGGCAGCCAGAACGAGTGAATCACATCGCGGGCCCGCAAATTCATCTTCACCACCACACCTTCCGGCAGCACCAGTTCATTCGCCGTCACGAGGCCGAATTGCTTGTAGTCAAATCCCCACCACCATTGATAGCCATAGACGGTAACTTCGAGCACTTCTTCGGCGGATTTCACCGGCGGCGACGGATACCATACCCCGAGTTTCGACGGCGGGTAAATCGCATTATCCGTCGGCATATCCATGGTGAAGAAAATGGATTTCAGGGTCGGAATGGCGATGATGACCAGCAGGGCAATGGAGGAGCCGATGAGCCCGATTTCAATCAAGGGATTGCCGTGGGCCTGGTGCGGCATCGGTTTGCCAACGTCTTCGGGCTTTTCGCGGAAACGCCATACCACCCAGGCCGCCGTCGAGCCCACGACTACGAAAATGAAGCCCGTCACCCGTACCGTCACCATGAACAAATCCATCTGGTCCCGCGCCACCGGCCCATGGGGATCCAAGGTGGATTGCTTGGTCGTAAAGCTGCATCCTGCGGCCAGCAGCATCATCATTCCCGCCAGCAGCACCGGCCACCGGGCCGCCCAAGGCTTGAGCCCCGCGCCCAGGCCGCGCCCCGCGGGAGATTTGAAAGTGAACAACGCGCGCAACATGTAGCAGGGACCGGGAAATCAGGCGTCAGAGACGGGCGTGAATAGGTAAGGGAGGAACGGGTTGAACCCGGCGTCGCCTGCTTTCCCGCGCTTTGCCCGACAGCAAAACGGACAGCATGGGGCGTGCCTTTGCAACCCGTCCGCCAAACAAGGCCAAACCCCTCCGGTTGACAAGCCCGAATATGCCTCCCGCACCCCGCAAATTAGCCCCGCTTATCCCAATTGATAGCAAACGGTGTGCATCTTTTGTCAGCCAAGGCCCGCTCCCGCCGCCTTGGACCGGAAATTGACCCAAAATCTGAACCACAGATTAAACGGATAAGCACGGATCATAGAAAGGGCCATCCGGGTCATTCGTGAGTAGTATCCTGATTTCACCAGAAACAAAACGGCGGGCTGAGGGCAGCCCGCCCTACCCCAAGTAAATGTTTTAGGTAGGGCGCGCTGCCCTCAGCGCGCCGGCTCAAATGAGGATTCGGTGGTGTATCGTTTTGGTTTTGGCCCATTTCCTGTGGAGTGCCCCAAATGCCCTAGGTGGCGTCATTGCCTATGGTGGCAGGGGAAGTCAGGGCTTGTGCCTGACGCCCTTCATCATCAACCGGCTTACTCAGAAAGATGACGATTTCGTTAAAGGGAGTCGTTTGGACTTTGCCAAAGGCATCCGAGTACTCAATTTTTCCCAAAAGATACATGGACTTGCCTTTGGTCCGGCCCATCAATTCGCCCATTTCATCTTTGGCGTATGGCCTGTCCGCATCCACAACCAAAAAGGTGTGCTGGTCCTTTCCCATTGCGAATGTACTAGCGAACTCAGGAAATTCTGGAATGGGAAGGTCAAAGCCTTTTTGCAAGGGATAAGGAAGAATGACCAGCCTGCCAGCAATTCTCAATTTGTAAGCCGGTGTTTGACCGCTATTAAGATAATGGACGTGAGCCTGTATGGTGAAGATGTCGTAATTCCTTTCCACAAATACTTTTGTTTTCTTGATCAATACATAGGCTCGCAACTGCCGCCTAGCAGTTTTTTCGGCAGAGCTTACGGTTTTTTGCATCCAGAAAATCTGGACAGCAGCAGTCACAACCAGCAATCCGGTAAAAAGGGAAACGGGGTCGTGTTTCAGTCTATAGAAAAACCCGTCCTGAACTGGTTCACTGACCCCCAAAGCGCCGTTATCGCCTTGAGCTGCATTATTGGGTCTCTGTGGAGCGGTGTTGCTGGCCTGATTCGATGCGACCAGCGAAAGTGGGTTAGCGGTGGCGCTCTGATTCTGCTGGCTCTGGTTTTGGATTTCTTGGGGACGTTTGGATACCGTGATGGCCTGTATTGAGGTTTCGCCTGAGGCCAGCGCAACAAAGAGCAATGCCGGTGCCAACAACAAATAAATCAGCCCTACGATTCCATCCTTATTCACGCCGCTTTTTCTACCCGCTGCTTTGTATCCAGCAACGCAATAATTTCCGACACCTCCCATACATGCTTACTAACGCCAGCTTCCATTGCCGGAGTCACCCGCAAAGTCGTGTGGATACGGCAGAAGTTATAGTACATGAGGCTCAGGGCCATCATGTGCTCATGGCTTTCAATCTTCTTGGAAAAGGCATTCGTCAGGCGCGTAAAGCGGCGGTTCCCCATGCGGATTGTGAGGTTGGCGCGTTCGACAAAGGACGTGCTGACGTGGCGGATTTCAGGGCTGCCAGTGATGACGGCCTTCTTGGCTCCCATGCACTGCGCGGGGCTGTAACGAGTCTCCGGGCCATCGGGAGACTTGCCATAGACCTTGTTGAGCATCGCGTAGTCAATCTCCGTTCCAAAGGCATCCTCGACGGCGGTAAGATAGGCGCGGTGACCGTCCGTCGTGAGTTGCACGCGATTGGCGAGCCGTCCGGCAAGGTCGTGCATGAAGTGATAGGCCGCGCCGCCGTCCCGCGTGCCGATGTACCAGCACGGAATCAGCTTGGTCTCAGCATCAATGGCCGTCCAAGTCCAGCAATCGCCCTGCCCCTTGGCCTTCTTCTCAGCCGTGGCGTTCTTCTCCTTGCAGCCCACGAAAGACCAAATCTCATCGCATTGCAGACGGCGGCAAGTGAGGTTGCGGAAAACCTTGTCCTGATAGGCCGAGCAGGCTTCGCCAAGGTCGCGCAAGAGCTTAACGACCGCGCTCATATTCACGTCGCACAGGCGGGACGTGGCACGCATGGAATTGCCCTCGGCCAAGCAACGGGCGATGGCGGCTCTCTTATCGGCGGGAAGTTGATTCATGCCCTCACCCTAGCATCGCTTAATTGAGCGGTCAAGCATTATTTTTATGGAAATTATCCTCCCCAACTCCCAGCAATCTATTCATTGTGAACGACCCAGGCCAAAGCCGAAGTCAAAGAACATGACTATTGCCATCGGAATCATAAGCGATGTTGGCATTACGTTTGCCAGCGACAGTCAAATGACTCAGGGCATTGATCAGAAATCTTTGAAGTCAAAAAAGATTTTCTGTATCAAGACCCCGAAGATGCAAACGCATTCAGATTTGTTGCTGGCGATTGCCGGAGACGTGGATATTGCCACTATGGTCGTGGATAAAATGGAAGAGCTTTGCAAGACGTGCGACTTTGATAAACCGAGTAGCCCAGTGGACATCTTGCGGCGAGCCGTTCGGGAGGTTAAAAAGGAAATACTTGAGGCACAGGACGCTACGAATGCCACAATTGACGAAAGGCAAGCATACTTTAATAGATTACCAACTTCGTTTATTTTAGGATTTTACGACTATGGATATAAGTATCAAAATCCCCAGCCGCATCTATATTCCATGAAATTTGCTTGGGGCATAGCACAGGACATAAAAGATGGATGGTGCGCCATAGGAGGAGGAGGGATATTGGCGGCATTTTTAATGGATATATTCTACCTAAAAGATATCGGTCAAACGCCAACAGCAATGACCGCGATTTACGTCGTGGAACAGGTTAAGAAGGCCGACTTGCATTGCTCTGGTGAGACTCAATTGTGGAGAATTTCCAGACCGTATTATCCAAGCATTTCCCACCGCGCCCACAAGCAATCCCCTGCAATAGTAGAGGCCACAATCAAGGCACTATCAAAAATTGAACCTGACCTGCGTGTAGGATTTGTGGATTTAACAACCGGAGCACTAAAGACATTAGTCCAGTCTGCCGAATTCAAGGCATTAGTCTCTTCTCCCACCGAATCGCCGCCGCCTTCCGGCCAATCGCCTGACGTTGAGCCTTGGTTAATACTGCCGCCCGCGCCGGGCCACCCTTCAACCCCCCCAGTCGCCCCAACATGACCGCCGCCGGATTCTTTTGCCGCTCAGGCATGGACAGTGCAGACGGGACATACTCCCCATGCGTAGCTTGTGCGACCACACGGGCCGCGATTTGGCTAACATCTTCTTTGCTTGTGCGCTTAGGCATGGCGCAACTTGCCACACACCATCCCCAATTTCAAGGGTCTTTCTAATCATGGACTTTCAAAACGATACACTACCGAGGATTCCCCCTCCTTGAAATCCGTGGTTCTCTTTTCGGGAAGCCCCAGCAATCCGGACTCCGCATTCTCGGCGTCCTCGGTGGTTAAATCGGTCTCTTTCCCGTCCCTGCTTTTCCTATTGCGCAGCCGTCCCAATCGGCGCAATTTTTCCTTACCCCTAGTCCTGCCTCCATTGCCCCCTCAAAATTGAGAGTTCAGTATTCCAAAGGTGACCTCCTATTGGCTCCTGTTTTTTGAATTTTCAATTTTGAATCTGGAATGTCTTTCCTCACCCCCATGAATACCTCACCCCGTCTGTTCCTCGCCGTGGCCTTGGCCGCCATGGCTATCGTTTCAAGCGTCCCGGCCTCGGCCCAAATCGGCACCCGTTTCCCTTCGGAAAAGAAAACCGTCAACGACCCCGTCACCGGCGTGCCGCTCACGTTCCTCACCAGCACCGAGGGCACCGGCGATTCCAAAATTTATCAGACGCACCATCAATGGACTGCCGATGGCAAATGGGTCATTTTCCGCTCCAATCGCGTGCCTGGCCAGGCGATGGCCGCCAACGAGGAAACGGGCGACATCGTCCAGGTGAGCGATCAGGGCTTCAGTGGCATGCTCTGTCTCGCCGACCATTCCATGAGCCTGTATTTTCTGCGCACGGCCGGTGGCGGGCGTGGTCGCGGGCCCGCGGCGGCTGCTCCCGCGGCGGATGCCACGACGGCGATTCCCGCGGTGCCCGCTGCAGCGACTCCGGCTGACCCCAATGCACCGGCAGGGACTGTGCCCGCCGGTGCCCGGGGCGGTGCGCGTGGTGCGGGCCGGCGCGGTGGCGCAGGTCCCGGCGGCGCACCGGGGGCCGTGGCTGGCGGTGGCGGCGGTGGCGGAGGTCGTGGCGGCCCTTCGCAAATCATCAAAGTTGATCTCGCCAAACTTTTTGCCGACAGTGCGGCCCACACGCTCCAGCCTGCTTCAGCCTACGAGCATGTTTGCGGCACCATCCCGGTCGAGTGGGGCGCGGGCGGCGACATGGCCCTCGATTGCACGGAGGACTACGCTTATTTCCGCGTCTCCGGCGGTGAAGCCGCCAAGCACCTGGCGCCCGACACCAAGATCGAGGGCCCCTACGGCCCGCGCAACATGGGCGCCGGTCCCGCAGGCTTGGGCAAAATGAATCTGCGCACGGGCGAAGTGAGCTACATCGTGTCGGTGCCGTTTCAAATCGGCCACGTGCAGACCAATCCCTGGGTGCCCGGCGAAATCGTTTTTTGCTGGGAAACGGGCGGCAAGGCTCCGCAGCGCACCTGGACCGTGATGGCCGATGGCACCGGCCTGCGCCCGCTTTATCCCGAGGCCCCGTATGATTGGATCACACACGAAGCGGTCATCACCAAGGACGAGGTCGCCATCGCGATTTTGGCCCACCGCAAGCCGGGCCTGCCGGCCGATGATGCGTGGGGTCCCTCGAGCACCGGCGAGCACCCGAGCGGCGTCGGCATAGTCAACCTCCGTACGCGTGAGATGCGCATCGTCGGCCAGGTGCCCGAGGGCAATCCCGGCAAATCCATTTGGCATGTCAACGGCTCGCCCGATGGCCGCTGGGCCGTGGCGGATGATTTTCAATACCGCCTCTGGCTCATCGACCGCACCTCCGGCGAAATGAAAATGCTTGCCGACCTCGGCCACAAAACCGGTGCCGCCGACCACATCCACCCGACTTTTAACGCCGACAGCACCAAGATTGAAATCCAAACCGCCATGCTCTCGGAGGACGGCCACTCGCTGAACATCTGCGTCGTCCCCGTGCCCGATAGTTGGCTCAAGCGCACCTATCCCGAAACGTTTAAATGAGCGGGCACTGCGCCCGGCATCCATTTTAGCGCGCATCCATTGTTGAACTAAACCACGGATGACACGGATTTCACGGATGGGCGTCGTATGTCCGACCCTCGGAAATGGAATTCAACCAGAATGTGCCACTAGCATCCGTGCCATCCGTGAAATCCGTGGTTTCCGTCCTGATTTCCCGGGTCAGCAATCAGCAATCATAAATCCGCATTTCTTAAGTCTTCCGCTTCCGGTACGCCGCGGTGGCCTCGGTCTGGAAAAGCGGGTTGCACTCCTCGGCCAGCACGCCGCCCAGCAGCGCGGTGCGGCGAAACGGCGTTTGCCGGATGACTTCCTCCGCGCGCAGCCCGATTTGCCACCAGCCGATACTGGTGAGAAAGGGCGTGGACGTGCCGAACACCACCATGCCGAGGCCCGCCCATTCCACCGCCGACTGGCACATCGCGCAGGGCTCCGCCGTCGTGTACAACACCAGCGGCGACCAATCCGTGACCACCTGCTTCGCGGCAAGATTGTTGATGGCGTCCATCTCGCCGTGAAAGGTCGGATTGTCCTTCGTGTGATTATGGCCCACGGCCAGGACATTGCCTGTCGGTGCATCCACGATGACCGCCCCAAACGGCACGCTCGGCGCAAGTTTGGCCTGATCGATGGCCAGGCGCATGTAACGCGCGTGGTCGAGTTTTGCCGCGGCGGGACTCGGTGGTGCAGGCGCCGGCCCCTGGTTGATTTTCTCCGCCAACTTCACCGCCCCGGCGCCGCCCCACGCCCCAAACGCCAACCCGGTCACAAACCGACGACGACTGGAAGGAGTGGTGGGCATAAGCTGGTCGGTAAAGTCTGGTGTAAATAATCTGTTGGTCGAGACCTCCGCCAGCTTCAACTTTTATTTGCACTTTTTTTATTTGCCTCAATTTTGAGCGCATCAGCCCCCCGGGCTTTGTAATATGCGGCGGGATCCTTGTAGAAATCATGGTAGCGTTCGCGACTCTCGCTCATCAGGCCAAAGGACTCCGACTGTTTGATTCCGTTGACGAAATCCTCAATTTTCCCCTTTAAAATCTCATTGCTTGCAGTGGCCCGGAATAGCCAATCATTTTCACGATCAAGGTAGGCGGAATAACGTTTATTAAAGTTCTCTGTATCGCCCTTGGCGAAGACTAAAAACAGCTGATTTTGAAACATCAAATCCGCCACTTCGCGGTCAAACACATATTCGGCGGCATGGCGATACGCTTGATGCTCACCTATGGCAAGACCCGCTAAAAGTGACATGGACATGAGGAAGAAGACAATGAGGCGTTGTTTCATGAGCGGGTAATTCGTTGTCTCTAACCGATGAATGAATTCCGCCAGCTCACCAAGCACTAAAAACCAAAACACTAAGCACCAAAACGCTCTCCTCCCTCACACCTGCATCTCATCAAAATTCGCCGGCCAGCGCTTTCTGCGGTCCAGGAGGCAGGCGAGGGCAAAGGTTGCCGCGCTCGCGCCGGCCACTCCGCCGGCCAGGCCGAGGGCGAGCATCCGCCACACCTTGGGATTCACGCCTTCGTCCGGCAGCGGATCGACGATGGAAAAAACGGGAGTGGCCGCCTGGGCCATCGTGGCCTGCAATTGTTTGAGCTGCGCCATCAGTTTTTTCGATTGGGCCTGCGCGCCGGGCAATTGCCGTTGCAATGCGGCGTACTCAGTATCGGTCACGGGCGCCTCGTCAGCGCCCGGTGCGCGCGCGCCGGGGTCGGCGGGCGGCATCGTCAACTCGCCGTTGGCGGTCTGGGTCGGCGGGGCGAGGTTGTGTGCGCGCGCATAAGTCGCCATTTTCGCCAGCGCAGTTTCCGCTTTTTGATGGGCCGCGGCAAGTTTGGCCTGCACGTCCTGCAAATCCGCCGCCGCCGCATCCATTTGTTTGCGCGCGCGGAGTTGGATGAATTCCTGCGCAAAGAGGCGCGCCACGATCGGCGCAATTTCCGGATCCGCGTGCGTGAAGCTGACCGCCAGCGCCCCGGTGCCGGCGTCGCTCTGCACATCGCGGCTTTGCTGCAAAATCTCCGGCGCAAACGCCGGCGGGCCGGAGGCCGCATAAGTCGCATACGGGGCCAGCAGGCGTTTGCGGTTTTGCATGCTGAGCGAATCCGCGACGGCGGTGGCCAGTTCCGGGGATTTGAGCAGATTCAGGTCGCCGACCAAATCACCCAGACCCGGAACGGTGCGGGGGATGCCGGGTTGGTGCGTGGGAACGAGGACGGCCGTGGCGGTGAAATCCGGGCCGGGATGCAGGACATTGGCCACAAGCCGGTGCAGCGGCGTGAAAAAGTGCGGTCCGTCCGGGGCCTCGCGGTTGAGCGTCCAAATAAGCACCGGACCGAAAATCGCCGTAAACGTGAAGGCGAAGGTGCCCAGCAGCAGCCCATGCCGCCGCAATCGCCGCGTTTGGGTGGCGGCGGGCAAAACCTGGCCGTTCGTCTCCATCAGCAAGGGGTGCATGGGGCCGTCTCCACGACGGGCGCAACCGCCTTGGACGCGCAATCGGGCCTGTGGGTTCCCAAGGGCGAAGAAAATCGAGATTGCCTGCGGTGCCCGCGTGGCATGGATTGACCTTGCGGCTTTCACCCCCATGGCGGACGACCCTTACCTCGATTTTGTCCGGCGCTACGAGCACGCCCTGGCGGCGTCATTGCCCGTGCCACCGCCGGCGGCCGGGCCCGCGCCGTCTCCCACGCCCGGCGGGCCGGTCGCCCTGATCTTTTCCCCGCACCCGGACGACGAAGTCATCACGGGCGCGCTGCCCCTGCGTTTGCAAGCCGAAGCTGGCGCCCGTGTCGTCAACGTGGCCGTGACGCTCGGCTCCAATCCGGCCCGCCAGACTGCGCGGAAGCTGGAACTCGAGGCGGCCTGTGCGCGCCTCGGCTGGAGTCTTGAGGTGCTCGATTGGACTGGAGTCAACCCCGCGGCCGTTACGGAAAGGCCCGACCAATGGGGCGAATGGACCGCGCGCGTGGCCGGGTTGATCCGCGCCTACCGCCCGCGCTGGATTTTTTATCCGCATGCCAAGGACTGGCACCCGACCCACGTTGGGGTGCACTTGCTGGTCAATGCCGCGTTGATGGCGGCCACCGGTGGCGCGGCTCCGCCCTGGCGCGTGCTCACGGAGTATTGGCAACCGCAGGACGCCCCGAATCTGTTGGTCGAATGCCCGCCCCCGCAACTGGCGGCGCTCGTGGCGGCGCTGTGCTGTCATGTCGGCGAAATCGCGCGCAATCCGTATCACTTGACCCTGCCGGCGTGGATGGCCGATAATGTGCGCCGCGGCGCGGAACGCGTGGCGGGCCCGGGACGGCCGGCGCCAAAGTTCCCTTTCGGCACGCTCTACCGTGTGGAACCCGCGCTGCCCGCGGATTGGGAATCCATCATGACCGCTCGCCCTTTTTCCCCGCCAAAAATGGGGTGATAGACCGGATTTGAACCGGCGACCCCCAGATCCACAATCTGGTGCTCTAACCAGCTGAGCTACTACCACCATGAAAGCCGGCGCAGGGGCTGCCCTGGCGGTTCCGCATTTTTGGCAAGGGGTCACGATGGCACCGCCCTTCCCGGCTGTCAACGCCGGAGCGAGCGGCCCGGCCGCCGTGGTGAAAAAACTCGTCGCCGCCGTCCCTCAACTGGTATGCCTCGGCGCGCATGACTGACATTATCCAGACCATGATCCATTTGCTGAAAAACCCGTTGGAGGTTTTGACGAACTGGATTGAACATTTCGGGCCGTGGATTTACCTGCTCCTTTTCCTGATTGTCTTCTGTGAAACGGGCCTGGTCTTCATGCCGTTGCTGCCGGGCGATTCCTTGTTGTTTGCCGCCGGCGCGCTCGCCGGCACCACGGGGAAGCTCGAGGTCGCCGTGCTCATCCCGTTGCTGATTTTGGCGGCCCTCGCCGGCGACAACGTGAATTATCACGTCGGCAAAACACTGGGCCCGCGGGTTTTCCGCTGGCCAAAGTCGAAATTGTTCAACCCGGAGCATCTCGTCCGCACCCGGGAGTTTTATGAACGGCATGGGCGCAAGGCGGTGATTCTCGCGCGCTTCGCCCCCATCCTGCGCACCTGCGCGCCGTTTGTGGCGGGCGTGGGCGACATGCGTTACCGGGTCTTTGCGCTTTTCAGCGTGATCGGCGCGGTGTTGTGGGTCGGTATTTTTGTCGGCGCGGGCGCGTATTTCGGCCAGCAGGAAGTGGTGCGCAAAAATTTCACCCACGTCATCCTCGCCATCGTCGTGATCTCGCTGCTGCCGGCGATGTTCAGCTTCGCGCGGGCGCACTGGCAATCGCGGCGCTCGCCCGGAAAATAACAGGACCCTGGCTCGCTTCGGGCGCGGAATCCCATCGATTGACGATTTGGTCACGGAGAGCTGCGTACTTTCCGTAGACCGACTCCGTCCTCCGGATTTTACTTCTACCTTCTGCATTCTTACTTCTTACTTTCTCCCATGCCCGCCCGCGCCCAGCCCAAAGTTCCGCCGCCCGCCGAAGGCGCGGCGCGGCCCGGCGGGGACACCCCGATGATGCGCCAGTATTGGGAACTGCGCGATAAACTTTCCGCCGACACGTTTCTATTTTTTCGCCTCGGTGATTTCTACGAATTGTTTTTTGACGACGCCGTGCAGGGCTCCCGCCTGCTCGGGGTGACGCTCACCCAGCGGCAGGGGCATCCCATGGCCGGCATTCCCTACCATGCGGCCACCAATTATATCAAAAAAATCCTGGACGCCGGCCGCAAGGTTGCCATTTGCGACCAGACGGAAACGCCCCGGCCCGGCCAGCTCGTGACCCGCGCGCTGACGCGGGTCCTCACCCCCGGCACCATCCTCGAAGATCACCAGCTCGAGGCCCGCCGCCCGCATTACCTGCTGGCGCTTTCGGCCACCGCCACGGCGCGGGATAATTCCCTGCACGCGGCGTGGCTCGACTTGACGACCGGCGATTTTCAACTCGCCTCCGACCCCGACGCCAGCCGTTTGCTATCCGCATTGCAAGCGCTCGAAGTGCGGGAAATTCTCTTGCCGGAAGCGTTGCCCGCGGCGGTCCTGGCCGCTTGCGCTGCGCTTTGCGCCGGGCGGCCGGTGTCGCGGCTGCCGGATTTTCAATTTGAGCGCGCTCCCGGCGCACGACTCGTCAAGGAAACGCTTGGCGTGCTCAATCTCGAAGGCTTCGGTCTGGCCGACACCCATCCGGCCCTCGGCTGTGCCGGTGCGCTGGTGGCTTACGCGACAGACACCTTGTGCGGGCGGCCCGCCCATTTGCGCTCGCTGCGCGAATTTCGGGTGCGCGAGGCGTTGCTCCTCGATCCCGCCACCTTGCGCAATTTGGAAGTGCTGCGTTCCGCCCGCGGCGCGCGCGAGGGCTCGCTGTTGCACGCGGTGGACGCCACGGGCACGGCGCCCGGCGCGCGTTTGCTCGAACAATGGCTCGCCGCGCCGTTGCTGGATTTGACCGAACTGCGCCGCCGGCAGGCGTGTGTCGGTGCGTTTTTTGCGGAGCCTGGCTTGGCCGCCCGCGTGCGTGAAAGCTTGGCTCAAGTGCGTGATTTGGTGCGCATTCTGGCGCGCCTGCATAATCGGGTGCGCCACCCGCGCGAAACCGCCGCCGTGCGCGACACGTTGCGCGTACTGCCCGCGGTGCGCGCGGCCCTCGCGGCGTTGCCCGCGCCCGCGAACGCCCTCGCGGAACGCATCCCGGAGTTTGACTCGTTGCGCGAGCTGCTCGACCGCGGCCTGGCCGACGAACCGCCCATTGACCCGCACGATGGCGGCGTCATTCGCGATGGCCATGACGCCGAACTCGACCGCCTGCGCAGTCTTTCCTCCGGCCACAAGACGTGGCTCTCGGAATTCGAGCGGGCGGAAATCGAGCGCACCGGCATCAAGAATTTGCGCGTCCGTTTCAATGGCGCGTTTGGCTATTACATTGAAATCACGAAATCGAATCTGCCGCTCGTCCCGGCTGATTACATCCGCCGGCAGACCATGACCAACGCGGAGCGGTTTGTGACCGACGATTTGCGCCGCCGGGAAAAGGAGATTCTGCAAGCCGAGGAAAAGGCGCTGGCCCGCGAGGACGAATTGTTTCGCGCGCTGGTCGAGGCCGTGCTGGCGGAGGCTGCGGGCCTGCGCGCCACCGCCGCGGCGCTGGCCGAGGCCGATGTTTTTTCCGGCTGGGCGCAAATCGCCCGCGAGCGCGATTTCTGCCGGCCCGCCCTCGACGATTCCGACGTTTTCGACATTGAGCAAGGCCGGCATCCCGTGGTTGAACTCATTCTGCGCGAATCGACCGAGGGCCTCGCGGGCAGCCGCGCCTTTGTGCCCAACGACACGCGCCTGGGCGCCGGCGGCGAGCAAATCGCGCTCATCACCGGGCCGAACATGGCGGGCAAGAGCACCTACATCCGCCAGGTCGCGCTCATCGCGATTTTGGCGCAGGCGGGCGCGTGGGTGCCCGCGAAAAAATGCCGGCTGGGACTCGTGGACCGCGTGTTCTCCCGCGTCGGCGCGAGCGACGAGCTGGCGCGCGGCAACTCAACCTTCATGGTCGAGATGAACGAGACCGCCAACATCCTCCACCACGCCACCCCGCGCAGCCTCGTCATCCTCGACGAAATCGGCCGCGGCACCAGCACCTACGACGGCCTCGCCATCGCCTGGGCGGTCGTCGAGCACCTGCACGGCCCGGGGCCCGCCGGGCCGCGCACCCTCTTTGCGACGCATTATCACGAATTGACCCAACTGGATCAGACCCTGCCGCGGCTGCGCAACTACGCCGTCACGGTCAAGGAGTGGAACGACGAAATCATTTTTGTCCGGCAGGTCGCCCCCGGCGCGGCGGACCGCTCCTACGGCATCCAGGTCGCGCGCCTCGCGGGGCTCCCGCGTGAAGTGTTGGGCCGGGCGCGCGAAATTTTGGAAAAACTCGAGGTCGAAGGCCACGCGTTGCAAGTGCAACTCCGCCGTTCGCTGGCCTCCGCGGCCGCGCCTCCGATCACTCCGTCGCCTCCGCCGGTGGCCGATGTCGCCCCGCAAGTTTCCGAGTCCTCTCGTCCGCAACTGGAGCTGTTTTAAGCCTCAGCGCAACCAGCTCAACCTCCCGGCACGAGGGCGTGGCCGCTGCGGTTGGGACTGCGCATGGAGAGCGCGTTCTGCACCTCCTCAGGTGCCAGGATGCGCACGCTGCCGTCCAAAAACAAATACGGCGCCATGCCGTTGAAGCGCTTGGGATCACCGGTGTCCTGGTTCTTAAACAGGCCGCCTATGTCGGCCTCGAGCGTGGTGGTATTGCTGCAACCCACCAGGACGTTGTTCGGCGGGTCGGGCAGGTTATCAAACTTTTGCCGCTGGGTGCGGGTATCGGTGTTGAGGTTAGAGGGTCGGTATAAAAACGGGTTCATGCCATAGCCGCGCTTGGTGGGGTCGGAAATGCCGCTTTCCCGGGCTTCAAATTCCGGATCCTTAAGGGGTTTCGGCCAAACTTTAACCTGCTTGGTGTTGGGATCCACCATGCCGTCCAACAGGGGCACAATTTCCACCTGCCAATTGGAGTTATAGGGATTCGCCAACAATCCTGCTCCACCGGGAAGCGGTGCCGGCAGATACCCACCGCTGGTGGTTTGATATAGCGTCATGGCCCCGCCAATGCTCTTGAGATTGGACGCGCTAATGGCCGCGCGGGCGCGTTGCATGACCGTACTTACAGTCGGAAAGAGAATGGCCGCGAGAATGGCGATGATGGACATCACCGTCAGCAATTCCACGAGCGTAAAGGCCCGGAAGGCCCGGCGGGGGCAAGAGCGGAGCGGGGCAGCGAGCGGGCGGGGGGTCATCATGAAAGGGGAGATTTGGGGGCGAAGCGCCCATGCTTAGCGGTGCACGCGCACGGCGGGCAAGCGCATAATGGGAAGAGCGCGCAGCCAGTGTCTTTCTTCCTATCCCTTGAAGTGCTATTTGCACGGGCGTTTATCTCAACCAAATAATGGGCTGCCGCTTCCGGCTTATCCGCCCATCGCTTTTTCATTTGGGCGAATAAGGAACCTGAAATCTTAAGTCATGAAGGTGAGATTAAAACAAATCAAATTGAGACGAGAACATCAGAATTTGGCAATGGCTTAAGCATCTTTAGCAGAGCGATTTGGCCAATTGACAAACCAGTCTGTCTTGGGTAAATTTCCGTCATGCCAGCATTGCCCGCATCTACCCCCTCAGATTCCGTGTCAACGACCGGTTCGCCCACGGCGGCACCGACCTCGGCTTCGAATCCCCTGGCCAATTTGTCGCCTCCCGCGCGCATTCTGCGCACGGCGTCCCGTTTATTTTATCACCAGGGTTATCATGCGACGGGGGTGAACCAGATTATCGCGGAGGCGGGCGTCGCGAAGGCCACGTTTTACGCGCACTATCCGGCCAAGGAAACGCTCGGGGCGGCGTGGCTGGCGCAACAGCACGATGCGTGGGCGAGTTGGCTCAACGAGCGTGTGACCCCGGTGCCCGATCCGCGCCAGCGCCTCGCGGTGCTCTTCGATTTGCTCGAGGCCTGGCTGCGCAACAACAACTTCCGCGGCTGTCCGTTTCTCAACACCAATGCCGAGCAACCTGACCCCCCGCCCGCGCTGCGTTCCATCATTCAACGACATAAAATATTTTTACGTGATTTCGTGGGCGGCCTGGTGCGGGCCGCGCTGCCGGGGCGCATCGAGGCCGACCGCCTGGCGCTGGCCGGCTATGTCTTGTTTTGCGGCGCGATGGTCGAGGCGCAGGCCTTTCGCGACCCATGGCCCGTGCGTTCGGCGGCTTCGACGATTCTGGGCTGGGTGTAGGGAACCGGAAGAAAAGGAGGTTGGACAGAATTAACAGAATTTAAGAAATTAGAAAAATCCGAAGTGGGGGCGGGAGCAGGATTGACGGGAAGGGAGAAGGCCGCGTTTGCGAGTGAATCCTGTTCGGGGAAAAAATTTTCCAAATTCGGTCAATTCCGTCCAAAAATCTTTTCTTTGTTTCATGACGGGCAGGCCGCCGGCGCACCCGGCACGGCCACAGTGCCCGAGCGGCCGTCCACGGTGCCTTCGTGCACCGGGCAGGTCGGGATCTTTTCCGGCGCGCGCAACAGCGCCGTCGCATAGTCTTCCAGCCGCACAAAATCCACGCCCGCGGCCCGCGCCTGCCGCAATAATTCGCTGAACAGGCCGAGGTATTTCATGCCCTCCAATTCGGCGTGGATGGTGAGCACGTGCACGAACCGCGGCGGCGATTTTTCGAGCAGGGAAATGTAATGCGCCACGATTTTGTCCTCCGGATACTCGGACCGGCCCAGCAATTCGTCCAGCGTCGGCAGGGTAGTGGGGATTTGCAGGGTCTTAAAGTCCTCGCCGCGCGCCTGCGGAAAAAAAGGATCCAGCCCGCGCGTGTCGCTGCCATAAAGCAGGCCATGTTCATCATAAACGCGGAGGCTGTTTGTGTCCGCCTGCCAGCCCGCGGTGCCGGCAGTGCGCGGTTTCTCGCCAAAAATTCGCTCGAACTCGGCGACGGCCCGGCCGAATTCCGCGCGCGTTTTCTCCACGGGCCAGCGGTGCAGGTAGTCCTGCCACGCGAAATGGTCCCAGCAATGGATGCCGACGGCGAAACCCTGGTCGCGCACGGCACGCAGGACGCCTTCGTTGCGCCGGCCAATCATCGGCGCAGGCAGGAGCGTGCCGTTGAGGAGGGTCCGCCAGCCGTAATTGCCGGCGACGTTCGTGCGGCCGACTTTTTTTAAAAAACCCGGGCGAAAGATGCGCCGGATGGCCTTGCCGGTGTTGTCGGGTCCGAGGGAAAAGAGAAAAGTGGCGGGGCAACCGGCGGCGCGCAGGGCCTGCGCCAGCGCCGGGACGCCCTCGCGGGTGCCACGGTCGGTGTCGACGTCCACTTTGATGGCCAGGCGGGCGGGCATGGGAACGGAAGGATGAAAGCTGAGGGATGAAGGATGAGCGAGGAACGGTGAGTGTCCAACATTCAACATTGAGAATTGAACATTCAATATTCAATCCTGAGGCGGGGCGGAAGTCGGCCGGCTTCGAACTCTGAAATTAAGTCCGGCGAAGTTCGCTGCCGGGGGTGGCGGCGCAGTCGAAATGGTTGCCCGACTAGGATTCGAACCTAGACAAAGAGAACCAAAATCTCTTGTGCTACCATTACACCATCGGGCAGTGCAAAGGGTGAAAGTAAGGGAAGGACGGCGGTTTGGTCAAGCTTGGCGCGGGGGTGGTCGATGGAGAGCCAAGGGTGCCACCGTCAGCCCGGGTGCGGTCGCGCGGGTACGTTTTGCAGCACGAGCCAGAGGGTGCCGAGCACGAGGATGGTGCTCATCCAGAGCATGAGGCGCACGCCGTAGCCGTAGGCGTCCTGCACCACCGCGACCACTTTGTCGGCGTTGCCGCCGGGGAGTTGCGCCAACGCCTTGGCGGTATCGAGTTTCGCCCCGGTCAGAACCCTTTCCGCGCGGTCTTGCTGCGCGGGGCTGAGCTGTAATTGCGCGGCGGCCACTTCCTGGCCCAAGCGCGCATGACTGGCGTCCGCAAAAAGCGCCGTGCCGATGGCGAGCAGCAGGGCCGCGCCGGAAAGTTGTACCATGAACACAATGCCGCCCACCAGGCTCGCGCGCGCCACGCCGGCGTTTTCCACTGCGCGGGTGCTGATGGTGGGGATCACCGCGCCGACGCCCACGCCGAGCAACCCTTGCAGGCTGAAGCCCACCAGCTTCGAGGTCCCGGGCCCGACCACGGCGAGCAAGGCCGAGGCCACGGCGGCGCACACCAACCCGCCGACTAGCAGGCGCCGCGCCCCGAAACGCGCATACAGCGGCCCGCCGAGGTACGACACCACGCCGTAGCTCAGCATGAAGGGCACCACCCGCGCGCCGGCCCACATGGGGCTGTCGCCGAGAAATTTCAGGGCGAATTGCGTAAAGTACAAAAGCACAATAAAAAATAACTGGCAGATGCCCATGGCCGCGAGCACCAGGGCGCGCAACTCGCGATGGCGCAGCAAATCCGGCGGCACCAGCGGGTTCGCCACCCGCGCCTCAATCACCGGAAACAATCCCAGCAGCACTGCCGCGACGGCGAGCAGGCCGACGATGCGCACGCTGCCCCAGCCCCAGACGCTGGATTGGTACACGGCCACCATCAGCGCCACCAACCCGCCGGTGAGCGCTCCCATGCCGGCAAAGTCATTCTTGGGCCGGGTTCCGGGCGGAGGATCGCGCGGCACGCCCCAGAGCGTGAAGGCGACTGCGATGAGCGCCATCGGCACATTGACCCACAGCACCCAGCGCCAGGAAAATTCCTCGGTCAAAATTCCGCCCATTACCGGGCCGGCGGCATTGCCGATGGAGCAAGTGCCCAGCACGAGCCCCATTGCGAAGCCGCGGTTGGATTCGCCCACCGCCGCGCAGGCCAGGCCGATCATGGCCGGCCATAGCATCGCCGCGCCCACGCCTTGCAAAACGCGCGAGGCGATGAGGCTCCAGCCGCTCCACGCCGCGCCGCCCAGCAGTGAGGCTGCGCCAAACACGATCATCCCGAGCAGAAAAATCCGCCGCCGCCCGTAGGAATCCGCCAGTTGCCCGCCTGTGACCATCAGGACCGCGAAGGCTAGCATGTAACCGTTGAGCACCCATTGCACGCCGTCCAAATCCAGGCCGAACTGTTTTTCCAGCGGCGAAAGCGCCAAATCAATCGAGGCGAAATCCAGCGAAATTGCCAGCGAACCGAGGAAGACCGAGATATAGATGAGCAGGCGCCGGTTCATGCGGGTCGGGCTCCGGCTCCGGAGTGGTGCGGGCTATTGCGAGAGCAAGCCGTTTTGCTGCATGACCGCGCGGGCGCGCTGGCTGCGCAGGAAGTTGAGGAAATTCCAGGCTTCGTCGTAATTCGGGGCGCTGCGGAGAATGGCGGTGTTATAGCCCACAGTTTCGTAGGTGCGCAGGGGCAGGGGACTCAGAATACGCATGTCGCGCCGGGCGTCCGCGTAAGTGGCAAAGGTGATGCCGACTTGGGCGCTGCCATCCTTGACGGCGGTCAGGACGCCCGCCTCGTCGTCCATGACGAGGAGCTTCGCCTCGAGGTTCTCCACCGTGTCCGGTGCAGGCGGAGCGCCCACGAGCGGGGTGGCCTCGCGCACAGGCAGCAGGCGCAAGTTTGTCAGCGATTGACGGGTGAGAAAGCCGAGCCAGTGCTTATTGGGGTCGGCCACGGCGATTTTCTGCACTTTGGGATCGATCAAGGCTTCGACCGTCAGCGGCAAGGTGGAGTCTTCGCTCGCGACCACTACCAGCTGGTTGATGCCGAGGAGGAAGCGGCTCTTCGGCGCGATGGCGCCGTGGTCGGCCAGAGCGTTGACGCTCTCGGCGCGCCCGGGGATATAGATGTCGAACTTCTGCTTGGGGTCCTGCAGGTGCTTTTCAAGGGTCGCGGTGTTGGCGAAAGTAAATTCAATATGCACCCACGGCTGCTGCTCGACGTATTCGCTGGCCAATTGGCGCAGGACGGGCGCCAGATTGTCCGCCGCGGCGATCTTCAGCGTGACGTTTTGCTGGCTGGGCCCGGACGCGCAACCGGCCAGGATGAGGGCGGCAGAGGCCAGTCCGGCCAGGCGGGACCACGAGAATTGACGAAGGGACATGGGCCGTTGCTAAGCAAGCCCGCGCCCCTTGGCAACGGAGAAAAGCGGGCGGCTCATGCTGTCAGCGAGTTCAATCGACCGCATAACTTTTACCAATCACCCGGCCATTGTACATTTCCACCACGACAGACTCGGCGTTGTAGCGGTCATCCGTCAGGTCAAGATTGAAGCAGAGGTCCCCGTTCTCATTATGGAAAGCGGGCAGTTTGTACGGCCCGGCTTGGGGGAACTGGGCGTGCAAGGCGGCCAACACATCGGTTTGGGACATGCCGTTGTGAACGGCGGCGAAAAACCGCCGGTAAGGCTTAACTGGCGTGGTGTCGCTAAAATGCATGACAACGACCGCCCCGAGAAAAATTGCCGCCAGCACGGCGCCCGCCAGGGAATGGTGGCGCCGGGCCGCGGCCAGCGTGCCGGCCGTCACCAGCACCGGGAAGGCCAAGGCCAGCAAAGGGCCCAGGAAGGGGAAATTGCCGCCGGCTCCGGCGATGTCGCCAATAAAGGCCATAAAGCCGACGACGCAAAAAGCCACAACCACCACGGCCAGGAAAAGCATGCGCGAGCGAAGGCGCGGTTGGGGTAGCAGCAGGGCGAAGAGGGGCAGACTGGCCGCAACCAAACCGCAGAGAACAGTCAGGACGAAGATCAGAATGAGCGGGGAGTCATGCATGGCGCGGGCTCAATCAGGCTGGAACGCTTTGGCCACGACTCGGTTGTCTTGCAAGTCCACGGAGACCACTTCCGCATCGTAGCGACCGTCGGTCAGATCGAGATTGAAGAAGACCTGATTTCCGACGCGGCGATAGGCTGGCACGGCATAGCGACCAGGCTGCGGAAACTGCTCGTTGAGAAGCGTCAGCAAGTCGGTCTCCGTGATGCCCGGGCGAATGGCGGCGTAAAACCGCACGTAGGGTTTGACCGGGGTAAAGTCGGTAAAATTCATCACGATCCAGGCCGCCAGAAAAGAAGTGGCGAGCATCGCCACGGTCGGCGAACGAAAGCGCCAGACGACAGCGAGCGCGGAACCAAGCGCAACACTAGGCAGGATCGCCAGAAAAATGATGCGCGCAGACAAGTCGGCGGACCCGCAGCTCATCTCGAAGTAAAGCCAGTTGAAATAACCAACGATAGTTAGCGATGCCATTACTAAAAATAAGGCGAATGGCAACGAACTGCGACGATCCCGCGGGAGCAGCAGCGCGAGCAAGGGAAGCCCCGCTATGAGCGTCAAAAACAGAACCATCACTATTGCGGCGATATCCACGCGGGAATCTTAGCCAACCTGGCAAAGGTGTCAACCGGTTGCCCTCACACCAAGCACTTCATAAAGCCCCGGGTGAGTGCGGCCTGGTCGAGGTTTTCGCCGATGAACACGAGGGTGTTGCGCCGGGGTTCCGGGCCCCAGGGGCCGGCGACGTCGCCGCTGAAGAGCATGTGCACGCTTTGCAGGAGGTATTTTTCCTTGACGCCGCGAATGGCGAGAAAGCCTTTCATGCGGTACAGCTTGTCCGAATATTTCGCGAGCAGGTCTTCAATCCACGGGTTCACCTTGTCCAGGTCGAGGTCGCCGTCGGCCTGGATGGTGAAGGATTTCACGCGGTCGTCATGCGTATGCGCGTGTTTAAAGCGCTCGATGCGCGCGGGCGTGAAGGCGCGCCCATCGCGGGCCAAGCCGCCGCCGTGCGCGGTCGGGTCGTGGTGGGCGAAGAGCGCAAAAGCGCCGGCCTTCGGCAACTCAAGGACGAAGGAATTCATCGCCTCCGGCAGTTGCAACTCGTGGAGCTTGCGTTCGGGGCGCAGCGCGGCGCCGGGATGCACGCTCGCGGCTGTGGTCTGAAAAAGCGCGTCGGCTTCGAGGACGGCGGTCTGCCAGGATTTTTCGGTGGTGTCGCGCAAAGGAAGGCACACAAAGGTCATCGGATGCGCGGGCGTCTCGGCATGGTCGTGGTCATGGTCGTGCGCATGATTGTGCCCGTGTTCAGGGCCGTGCTCATGGCCGCAACCGCAGGGCTCGCCCTCGGCGTGATCGTGGCCCGCATGGTCGTCATGCTGGTGCGCATGGTCGTGGTGATGTTCATGGCCAGGATGATCATGGTCGTGATCGTGCTCATCGTGCGCGTGATCGTGGCCGCAGTCTTCGTCGTGCCGGGCGGCTTCGGCGGCGACCGAAAAGCGATAAGCGCCGCCGGGCAAGGTGTAGAGGCCAGCCCAGGTGAAGGGGTGTTCGGGCCGCGTGAATTCGGGGTCCAGTTCGAGCGCACGTTCCAAATCAAAGGCGCGCAGATTCAGCACCGCCGCCACCGGCACGGCCGAGCGCTGGGTGCGGATGATTTTGGCGGTGCGGTTCAGCCCGCGCAGGCGCTCTTCCAGTTCCTCCAATTCCGCGGGGGAGACGAGGTCTGTCTTGTTCAATAAAATGACATCGGCAAAGCCGACCTGCTTTTGCGCCTCGTCGCTGGTGTCGAGGTGGCGGGGCAGGTTGACGGCGTCGGCGAGGGTGACAATGCCGTCGAGGCGGTATTTTTGCTGCACGGCGGGGTCGAGCAGGAAAGTCTGGGCGACGGGCGTGGGGTTGGCGAGGCCGGTGGTTTCGAGCAGGATGTAATCGTATTTTTTATTTTGCTCGTCGAACTCCCGCAGGACGCGCAGCAAATCCCCGCGCACGGTGCAGCACACGCAGCCGTTGCTCAGCATCTGCTCCTCGGCCCCGACCACCAGCGCGCCGTCGATATTGACTTCGCCAAATTCATTCTCGATGACCGCCACGCGCTGGCCGGCCATCTGGGCGAGCAGGTGATTGAGCAGGGTGGTTTTGCCGGCCCCGAGAAAGCCGGTCAGCACGGTGATGGGCGTGGGCGGCGCAGCGGGCGCGCCGGGGACGGGCGGCACGAACGGCGCGGGCGAGGCGGGCGGATGGGCGGAAGGCATCAGGCGTGCAACGTGTGTCGCGCAGCCCCGCGGCGGCAAGCCAAAAGACATGGGGACAAATCCGAATCAAGCTTGCGCGCCGGATGCTGGCGCGAGTAGCCTCCCGCCTTCGCTCCGTCCGCCCTTACCCCTTTTTGGCTTCGTTAACTTTGTTGCCCCTCCGGCCTGCGCCTGCATGACCGCTTCCACTTCCACGGCCACCCCGCCGACCCGGATGACCCAGGTGCGTTGGTGGATCTTGGGTCTGCTGTTTTGCTGCACGACGCTGAATTTTCTCGACCGCATGGTCTTGTCCACTCTGGCGCCCGACTTGCAACGGGAATATGCCATCACAGATACTGAATATGGGCACATCGTGGGGGCCTTCGCGTTTGCCTACGCTTTTGGCCAAATGTTGTCCGGCCGCCTGTTGGACAAGTTCGGCATCCGGTTGACTTACATGGTGGCGTTGACGAGTTGGAGCGTGGTCTCCATGTACCACGCACTCGCGGCCGGTGCCTGGAGTTTTGGGATTATGCGTGCGCTTTTGGGAGTCTCGGAGTCGCCGGCGTTTCCGGGCGCGACCAAAGCCGTGGCGGAATGGTTTCCACGGCGCGAACGGGCCTTCGCCTTTGGCTTCATCAACGCCGGTACAAACATGGGCATCATACTGGCTTCGGCCTTGGTGCCGCTGCTGGCCACCAGATACGGCTGGCCCTGGGCCTTCATTGCGACCGGTTTGCTGGGATTTGTGGCTCTGCTACTGTGGATAATCCTATATAAGAGTCCGGCGACGCACCCCGGCGTCTCCACCGCGGAATTGGCGCATATTAACAGCGACCCGCCCGAGCCCACGCTCCAGCCGCGCTGGCGCACGCTCGTCGGCTGCCGGCAAGCCTGGGCATTCGCGATGGGGAAATTCCTCACGGATTCGATGTGGTGGTTCTATGTCACCTGGTTTCCCAAATACCTCAACAGCCAGTATCATTTGAATTTAATGCAATCCTTGGTGCCGTTGGTGACCATCTACCTTATTTGCGATGTGGGCAGCGTCGGGGGCGGCTGGCTCTCGTCGGCTTTGATCAAGCGGGGCGCGACGGTGAACCGCGCGCGGAAGACGGCCCTGTTCGTCGCGGCGGTTGGCGTCATGCCGATTATTTTTGCGCAAAATGTGAGCGAAAAATGGGTGGCGGTCATTCTCCTGGGCGTGGTGACGGCGTCGCACCAGGCGTTTAGTTCGAACCTGTACACCCTGGTGAGCGACATGTTCCCCCGGCAGGCCGTGGCGTCGGTGGCCGGATTTGGCGGAACCTGGGGCTATTTTGGCGCCTCCCTTTTTGCTAATTTAGTCGGTTACACAGTGGACAAATTCCACAATTATACCATACCCTTCGTCTGCGCCGGCCTGGCCTATCTGGTGGCCTTCGGCGTCATCCAAGCTCTGGCCCCGCGGCTCGAGCCGGCGCATTTGGGCATGGATCCGCCGCCTAATGCCCCCGCTTGATTCCCCTTTTTTCAACCCCACTCATTACCCCCATGAATCGTCCCCCGCAGCCCAAATCCTCCGTGAATCGTCGTTCCTTCTTAAAATCGCTGGCGGTCGCCTCCGGTGCGAGCGTGCTGGCTGCGCCCTTCGCGCGCGCGGAATTACCCAAGGCCACCATCACGCGCATCCGTGTTTACGATCCGCCCAACGTCAACCCCATCTTCAATCAGAGCAACCTTGTGGTGACGATTGAGACCGACATCGGCATCACCGGCATCGGCGAAGGCGGGGCCAAGGATACGCTCGACCAGGCCGGCGCGCGCTTGATTGGCCGCAATCCTTTTGACATCGAGCGCAACTGGCAGGACATGTACCGGTCCTTTTTCTATCCGCCCGGCCGCGAAAAAATCGACGCCATCGGCGCGCTGGACATGGCGCTGTGGGACATCAAGGGCAAGGCGCTCAACGTGCCCGTCTATGATTTGCTCGGGGGCATGGCCCGCAATTACTGCGAGTGTTACCTCGGCGGCGGCGGCACCGGCAAACAATTGCAGGATAACGCGCGCGCGGCCATCGAAGCCGGCTACCGCGCCTTTCGCACCGACGCCGCCAGCCTCGGCCGCGGCGCCGGCAGCGTGTATGATACGCACGAACGCGTCCGCCAAGTCATCCAGGATTGCCACGATATGCGCGAGGGCGTCGGCAAGGACGGCGACTTCCTCATCGACCTGCACCAGCGTTTTGACTACGCCGACGGCTTGCGCGTCTGCAAGCAAATCGAGGACCTGGAGCCGTACCTCGTGGAAGACCCTGTCCGCACCGAGGCTTTTAATGAAGACATTCCGAAATTGCGCAAGGTGACCACGGTGCCGCTCGCCGCCGGTGAAGAATGGGGCCAGCGCTGGGACTTTAATAAATTAGTCGAAGCCCACGACGTGGACTACGTGCGCTGCACGATGCCCAATGTCGGTGGCATCACCGAGATGGTGAAGATTGCCGCCATGTGCGAAACGCATTTCGTCGGCATGGTGCCGCACTTCACCGGGCCCATTTCCACCGCCGCCAACGTGCACTGCCTCGGGCCGTTTTCGGGCCCGGTGCTTTTTGAAATCGGTTCCAACAGCCGGCCGGCCAATTACCTGCCCGAAGGCCTGGACTTCAAGGATGGCAAGTGCTGGCCGAACAAACGCCCCGGTTTGGGCATCACGCTCGACATGGCGCGCCTCACGCAAATCGCCGAGATCACCGTCGCCGGCACCGGCCGCACCCTCTACCAGCGGCGCGATGGCTCGATGACCAATTGGTAGGGCCGGACCCTGCCGGACGCGCGCATGGCACACTTCTTTAGCTGTGACTGGGGCACGTCCTCGTTTCGCCTCCGGCGCGTGAATGCAGCCGACGGGTGCATCGTGGCGGAACGGCGCGATGCCACCGGCGTCAAGGCCCTCCATGCGCAGTGCCCGCCGGGCGATGCCGTAGCGCGCGAAAAAGTTTTTGCCGACTTTCTGCGCGCCCAACTGCTCGCCTTGGTGGACGGCCAGGCGGCGGATTTGTCGGGCGCCACGGTGGTCGTCTCCGGCATGGCTTCTTCATCGATTGGATGGCGGGAGCTGCCCTATGCAAAAACGCCGGTGGGGCTGGATGGCGCGAATATGCGACGCGAGGATTTTGCCTTGGACTTGGGCGGTGGCGCCGAGGCTCGCGTGCGCTTGCTTTCGGGAGTGCGCACCGAAACGGAAATCATGCGCGGCGAGGAGACGGAAATCCTCGGCCTCTTTGCCCGCGGCCAATACGCCGACGTGGCGGAAAACGGCCTCGTAATTTTGCCCGGCACGCATTCCAAACACGTGCGGTTGCAGAAACGGCAGATGACGGATTTCTCGACTTACATGACCGGCGAACTTTTCGACGTGCTCGCAGCGTACAGCATTTTGCGGGCGTCCGTCGGGGAGGCCGGCACCGGCACGCCGTCAAATTTGAATGAAACCGCCGCGCGCGCTAGCTTTACGGAGGGTGTGCGCACGGCGAACGAGCGGGGTCTGCCGCGCAGTTTATTTCAAACCCGCACCCGCACGGTGCTCCTGGGCGCGACGACGACGATGAGTCGCTGGTATCTCAGCGGTTTGCTCATCGGGGCGGAAATCGCCGCTTTGTCCGACGGTGAGCACGACTTCCCCTTGTTGCTTGCCGCTCCGGCGCCGCTGCATGAAGCGTACCTCCTCGCGCTGACGACTCTGGATTTACAAAGCCGGCTGCAAACCGTGCCGCCGGCGGAAATGGCTTTGGCTTCTGTGCGCGGACACCTCATGCTCCGGCCCAGCCGTTGAGCACCGCTCGCACCAAAAATTTTCGTCATGCCTACGCCGTTTTCCGCAGAACTATTCCAGCGCGTGCCCATCGTCGGCATTTTACGCGGGTTGCCGATGAGGCAACTCCGGCCCGTCGTCGAGGCAGTGCGGGACAGCGGTTTGACGACTTTGGAAATCACGATGAACACGCCCGGGGCCGCGGAGCAGATCCGTGCCGCCGCCACGCTTGCGGGCCCCGCGTTCAATGTCGGCGCGGGCACGGTGACCGATTTAAAGTTGCTCGAGGCGGCCCTCGCCGCCGGTGCCAGCTTCATCGTCACGCCACACTTGGCGGTGCCCGTCATCGAACGCTGCGTGAAATTGGGCGTGCCCGTTTTTCCCGGCGCATTTTCACCGACGGAAATCATCCAAGCCTGGGAATTGGGCGCGACGATGGTGAAAGTTTTCCCCGCCGAGACTTTTGGCCCCGGCTATCTCCGGGCCGTGAAAGCGCCGTTTCCGCAGGTGCGCCTGATGCCCACCGGCGGCGTAAATCTTGAGACCCTGGCGGCGTTCGCCCAATCTGGCGCGGACGCTTTCGGCGTGGGCAGTCCATTGTTTCAAGCGGACCGGCTGGCGGCGAGTGATTGGAAGTGGCTGCGCGAGCGCGGCCAAGCCTTTGTGGCGGCCTGCCAGCAGCATTTACCGAAACGTTAAGCAGGTTGCCCGAGCTAGCCGGCTCGTGGCTTTCCCTTTGCCGGTGAACAATCTTGAAGGCGGCGGTGTCGGAGATAAGCTTGCCCGGTCAGCATCATGGGGGCGTAGCTCAGGCGGATAGAGCAGCAGTTTTCTAATGTAAAATGATACTATTTGCTAGAATTGTCTCTTGTCCTCTTGAGCGATCAAGCCCATACCCTTCAAGTGTTTGCGGAAACCGCCCCATAATCCTGACTTCTCCCAAAACGACCCATTTTCGACCGCCGGGTTACACGTTCGGGTTACACATTTCTTGGAGGTTGAGGTGCTCTAAGCCTTGACCATACTGCTCGACTTAGCGCCGCCGACCATGGCTTGGAGCAATTGGTTGAAATAGTCGGGGCGGCGCAAAAAGCGAAGGGTGAAGATGGTTCCATTGGCCCCGTAGACAGTCATGGTTCCGTAGCCAAATCTACGGCCGAGGAAGGACTCCTTGAAAGTTAGCATATCTATTTGGTTAATATGAATGTGCTTTGCTAACGGTGTCAGCAAGTCTGACTCATAGGTTAACCTGCGGTCAGTGAGAACTACTCTTGTCGGCAAATAGTAGGCCAGGGTGACAGCCATAATAGCAAGCCCAGGAATCATGCCGTCAAAGAGAAGCAACGGCCAAATTATCTGGGGTATGTGTACCTGCTGGAAAGGCAATGGCGGTATCTGGCTCGCCATCAGCCGCCCAAATAGAAGCGGCAGGGGAGCAAGAACGAACGTTAGCAGTGCGGGCAGGAATATGATCCGATGCGCCTTTTCCTGGTAGAGCACATGTTCGGTTGGCGAAGGGACCATGGTAATCGAATGTGTTGAATTCAACACAATGTGATTGCCCGAATGCTTTAGAGTCAAGTGTCGAAAAGGACACAACTTGAAGCGCCCCCGCAACATCGTCGGTCCCCGTATTCGCGCCCTACGCCAGGAGCGCGGCTGGTCTCAGGCTGGACTCGCCGCTAAGTGCCAACTCATCGGCTGGGACATCTCCCGGGACGTGATCGCCGGGATCGAACTCCGCCGCCGTTGGGTCGCTGACGCCGAATTGCTCATCCTGGCCAAAGTTCTTGCCACTTCAGTGGCTGGACTCTATCCCGCGCGGACCCCAATGAGTGAGGTCATTCGCCTGCTCAGTTGGCAGGCTTAAAGCCGAAAGCCCTTATCGCGTCTTTCAGGTGTTTGGCCTCCACTGGATTCTTAAGTCAAAAAGTTCAGTGTGTTCACTGCGCCCGATTATAAGATGCTCGGTCACCAGCAAAGAGGGTGAAAAACCGAGGCAACGTAAAGCCCTCGAGGCAAAACGGAGTCCGGGGAATGGCGACCTAGACTTACAGAGTCCAGTAAAACTTGCAGATAGAAATCCAAAAGTATTTGATGTGCCAAAAGACGAATAACCTTAAGCTTATGGAATTAGAAATTAAATACGATTGGTTTCATTTGAAATTGCCCCTGGGGTTCACTGCGGAAAGAAAGCGTACAAGAATCTTGATATATCCAAGCCGTCTTTCAGCTATAATGTTTATTGATCCAATCAAGCGATATGCTCTTAACTCAAACGAGGAATGGGCATCAGATCTTAGAGGTTTTTGCTCCGAAGGCTTACCTTACAACGACAATTTGCATCCTGCGCGATTGAATTACCTATATGAAAAATCCAAAGAAGATCTGCATATAATTAATATCTGTTTCGGTGAACGACCTTATGTGACGATTCTTCATTCTAAATGTCATCCAAGTGATGCTGCTAAAGTAAAAGCTGCTTGCCTGGAAATTGCGGCAAATTGCACCTTTCAAGAGGAATCCTCTCCCAGTGCGCCCCTTAGCTAAATTCGCCTCGTGCGTTCCCTCCTGAAGCTCGTTGCGGTTGGCCAGCAATTAAAAGGTGTAAAAAACGGAGAACAGGTTATTCTGCAAACATCACCATCCAACTCTGAACCCTCACAATCGAATTGAACATGCGCTCACTAGAGCGATTGCTAACGAATTTTAGTGGCGATGCACTTGGTGCTTCGCTTCCCATTGCGTCTCGCTCCAAATTGCTGGGACATTCTTCGACTACGACATTGGGAAGCCAATTACTGGCGATGCTCGCTCAGAAAAATGGATTTTATGCGTACGAATCTGCGTTGCACGCTTTTCCTTGTGGAGAATGTCCGAGTGGGCAACATGACTTGCTTGACTGGAACGCACCCAATCTCTGGAAAAGCGCCTACAAAGTTGATTTCGAAATGTTGCTTTGTTTTGCCGAAAACGTCTTTGGTGAACAATTTTGTATATTGACAGATAAAATCGTCAAGCTTGATCCCGAAACCGGTCAGCTCAAAGATGTCGCGTCCTCAATGGAAGATTGGGCAGAATTGATGGTTGAGAATCCAGACTTTTATATTGGTTATTCATTAGCACATACCTGGCAGCTAAAATACGGCGCACTAGCTATCGGTCAAAGGTTAGCTCCCAAGAAGCCATTTATACTTGGGGGAGAATTTGTCGTGGAAAATCTGTATGCCGTGGATGCAGTTGTTGGGATGCGAAGCCGCGCATCAATTTCTAATCAGATCAAAGACGTGCCCGAGGGTGCCGCAATTACTTTTGACATTAAATGAACCCACGCGCCAACCATAGCAAGGCGCTGGCCTCATGCCAGAATTCGCGGCTATTTATAAAAATGCGTTGAGCAGCTTCTCGGCTACAACCCCTCCCCTTATTTCAGGAGGATGAACTCGCCTACTCTAACTAAACACCCCAACACCGTGCCCGCCTCGTAGTGCTTTCCCGGTGAACCACGCGAATTGCCGCGAGGGCTCGTCCCGCGCGGGTTCGGTCTAAATCGGTATGGGTGCGACCACTCAAGCTATGTCGATAGCTTTCCAATCTCATGCGGCGGATGGCGTCAACCGTGGACAGTTATTACCCGTATTAAACAAGGAAAGGGGCCGGCGAAGGGGGCGCGCCGCGCTACGCGCGGCGGCACCCCCTGGCCGGCCCTGATCCTATACTTTTTTGCAGGCATTGCGGGTGTGCGAGTTAGCCATCAGGCGACCCGTTCCGCCCGGCTGATCCGGACTTTGCCCTTGTACTCTCCAATCGCCCCCGGTTCGACCCGCAGGGTGATCAGTTCGTCTTCCGGCAGTGTGGGAAACGCGACTGCCTTCCCACCCTCGACCTTGACGCCAGGGTCCTTGGCGGGGTCGAGGAGTTGCTCGTAGTCAATCACGCCCGGTCGGGTCGAGATTTCGTGGCGCACGCGCACGAACTGCCCGCTGCCATCCTTGCGTTGATGAACGCTGGCCGTGATGGAAATGACTTTCCCGATCACATAGATGCCAGGTTGTTGTTTGTTTGGGTTATTCCCGTCCATGGTATTAACTGCTTTCTATTATTGATTTTGATGAATCCATTTCCGAGGTAACGATGGGCCTCGGCGATGGAAAGGATGAAGGCGTCAAAAATCTGTTGAAATGGCTGAACCAGGACGATGGTGCGAAATCGCCCATCTTCGTTAAGCAATGCCATACGGGCCCAGCGCTTTAGGCGTTCGCCAAGGGAGTACGAGCGCCGTTTAAGCTTTGCTGGATCGGCCTCGCTTGCTGCAGGCGCAGGCTTGCTGGCCTTGGGCTCATCCACCGGCTTCATGAATCCGTGCGACGGCTGAAAGACCCGCAGCCGGCGACGCTCCTTGACCCAGTCCGGATATTCGCCGTTTTTGGTGACGTACTTGAGGAGGTAGCGAAACTTTTGATTGTTGATCCGCTCGACGTTACACCGCCCGAGCTCCCACAGGTCATTGATCAGCGCGCCGGGAAGGTAGCGGTTGGTCAGGACGATAAGGTGAAAATGTGGCCAGCCATTTTCGTGGAATTCAACTTTTACGCAGTAGGCCTCATCAATCTGGTAGGTTTTGCCCTCCCAGCCCACTCCCTTCCGTAGTTTTGCAAATAGCTTGCGAATGCGCGGACGGGCGAAGTCAAAGGCGCTGTCCGGTCCGGCAAAGAATTTCGGGTCCAGCGATAAGGTGAGAAACAGTTTGTGGGATACGTCCGGAAGTCGGGGTTCGATTTTACGCAGAATTTTGAGGATACCCGTAGGGTGGTGCCATGAAGGGGGACAATATTGGGAAAGGACGCCGAAGCTCGGGGCGGTTTGCCAGGCTCGCGCAGCCATCCCGGCGATGGCGACATTGTGCTCCATCGCCGGGCCCGCTGCTTGATTGCGGCGGTTGGCGTGCGATTTCAGCGTGACATGCATAATGTCCGCCGCCCTCTTCGCCTTGCCAGGCATAAACTCAGAAGGCGGCTTTGTGAGGACGGATTGCGGGGAAGTCCGGTCCTGCCCCTGGCGCGGTTCGATTTTACCGGCCTTGATGCTGTCAAGGTCTTGCTCGCCCGCTGGACTGCGCTCCACCGTTGACAGCGGGCCGGTGGGAACCGCAGCTAAGGAGGGCAGGACTTTCGCATTGGCAGTCCCTTCGCGCGTGCCTTTGTTGCCGCGCTGGTTGGTCGCAGCGGGCTTCATGGCGTGATGGGTGTGCTTGTCTCGCGCAGGAAGCGTTCGAGCTCCCAGTGGGGATACAACGGGCGGCGGGTGGCGCGAGACGGGCGTAACAGTCCCCGTTTCGCGAGGCGGTCAACCGTGACCGGTTTGACTCCGAGGATGGCCGCCGCCTCGACTCGGCCGTAAGCAAGGCGAGGGCGTGTGAGTGTAGATGTTGTTGTGCCATTCACGATGGCACCAACATATCCGAGCCTATTTGGCCCCTGAATCTTATAGCCCGGACATTACGTTTTCAATCTGTCCGGGGTTTCCTTTTTTGGCTGGGCTTTTAGTGCCAACCGAATGCCGCTGCGGCGACAAATCTTTTCCAAAGATTCCGGCGAATGGGTGAAGTTGAAATCTTCAAACCCACGAAAGAATTCCCAAAGTGCGTAGATATTTGGCGCTCGATCGACGGCATCGCTAAAAATTAATAATGCCAATTGAATGTCAGTAGGCTTTCTCGCGTGAGTAAAGGTTAGGTCGTCGTCAACTAGGCCACGCGCAGTAGAGCGCATGCCGTTTGCATAATTTTCGATTTCTGAAGGTTTGGGAGTGGATTTGTCGCCTGCCTTTTTTCCGGCGTTCTTGGCCGCTTCCGCTTTCTGCCGATTATTAACCTGCTCAGCATATTCATCTGGATCGACAGCCATTAACTTGGTGAACCTTACGCACATGTCCGGGTCTTTCCGCAGTCCATCCACAGCGTACGCAAAGTTAAATTTGATGCCAGCTATTCTGCCTAAAAGATAGGCCCGAGTACGGTTGGCGATCGCTTCGTGAGTGAATTCTTTAAAGACTGTTTTTCTTAATCGAAGAAGCAAGTTTTTTCGCCAACCTTTTGGTCGGCCAGCTTTCAATACCCATTTCCGCTCTTTATTGGGCAACAAATTATACATTTTGGAAACCCGCAAGAACTGCGCCGTGATTTTCCAAAGCGATTTCCGGAAATTTTTAAGACACAGGCATTTCGCACACGCCTGATCGAATGCCTTTTGAGACCTCATGACGTAATCCTCTTCGCCATCTCGAAAGAATGTGTATCGCGGAGGTGCCCGTAGGTTTTCGCGACCAGGAGCCCGCCGTCTTTGTGACCTATCCAAGCGGCTATCGTTTTGAAGTCCACGTTTTTTTCAATGGCGTTGCTGACGAAGAAATGTCGCAGGCAGTGATGGGTGAAGTGGGGGAGGCCATTGATTTTGCATGCGGTGTCGAGGGCGTTCTTGGCGTCGAGGATGGGGATTAGCGGCTGGTCTGGGAGGCGAGGGTTAGCCTGTTGCAAGCGTTCCAGGAAGGCGCGGAGGACCGGGAATAGTGGGACGACCCGCACTTCGTGGTTTTTGGTGCCGGCATCGCCACCGGTAACGGTAAAGCTCCCACGTTCAAAATCCACATCGTCGAGCTTGAGGCTATTGGCCTCGGCTTTGCGCATGCCGGAGTAGGCGAGGAGCTCGATGAAGTCGGCCGCAGGCTGATAGCGGATATCCAGGCCGCGCAGAGTTTCCACCATCTTGGCGAATTGCTCACGGCTGGGGATAAGGACGGTGGCCTTGCCCATACGCCGACGAACAATGACCTTGGCGGGGTTGTCCATGATCAACCCTTCGCGCTGGGCGTAGTCCAGGACGGCCCGGAGGGTTTCGGTTTCCTGATTGAAGGTGGAGGCCGCAACCTCGGGGCTTCGTTGCTTGGCCCAATCTTCGCAGTGGACTCGGCTAATGCTTCGCACTGGCAGGGCTCCAACTGCAGCGCAGACCGTTTTCAGATAAACCTCGCGTGTGCGGGCCGACCGGGGCTTGAGATGGGTCCGTGTTACATCCATCCAACGCTTGGCGACCTCGCCAAACGTCAGCTTGGCCTTGCCCTGGCCGAGGTCGAGGCGGTCCACTTTCTCCAGGAAATCGGTTAGCCGCCGTTCCGCCAGTTTGCGGTCAGTGGTCTTAAGGGAGCGGCGGATTTGCTTGCCGCTCCGTTTTACGAGGGCATAGTATTTACCCGATGAATCGTTGCGAAACAGACATTCGGCAACCCTTGTGTAACCCGCTTGCGGCGGAGCAGATTGGGCGTTTTTCATGCCCGAAATCCTATGGGTTACAAAAATGGGTGACAAGTGCTAAATTTTACCAATTTTCATATAGTCATAACTCATTTACTATTAACACTTTGGGGGCGTAGCTCAGGCGGATAGAGCAGCAGTTTTCTAAACTGTTGGTCGGTGGTTCGAGTCCACCCGCCCCTGCTTGATAATTGTTGAACGATGACTGCTGAATTCTGACTGCTGATTTCTGAATTCAACGAAGCCTCTGCTGGGTCCCGGTTTGCCCCGATCATTTTAGGTATTATTCGGCGGCACAGACCAATATCATCAGGGTGTGATGGCAGCAATGGTGGTTAGGCTCTAACCCTTCCAGCCGCCGAGCTTGCAGATGGCTTTGTATTCAGCCGGGCTCACGGGGATGACCGACAGGCGGTTGCCGGGCCAGAGCAGCCGAAAGTCTTTCAGCGCGGCAGTTTCGCGCATCGTGGCCAGGGAAACAAATTTCGGAAACGTGGCGAGGTAACGAACATCCACAAGCGACCAGCGTGGGTCGGCGGCTTTCGCGCCGGGGTCGAAGAATTCGGACTTGGGGTCAAATTGCGTCGGGTCGGGGCGCGCCGCGCCGACGATTTCCGCCACGCCAGCGATGCCGGGCTCCGGGCAGCTCGAATGGTGAAAGAGCATGCGGTTGCCGACTTGCATCGCGCGCATGAAATTGCGGGCCTGGTAATTGCGCACGCCGTCCCACGGCGCAGTGCCCTGGGGTTTGGCGCGGAGGTGTTCGAGCGAAAACACGTCCGGCTCGGATTTCATGAGCCAGTAATGCATGACCAGGAGAAGGCCGGAGGGGGAATGTAAAATTCGATGTGGGTTGAAAACCGTTACTGGCTCCCAAAACCGGTCAGGTGGGCGATAGCGACCAGGCGGTCCTGCATGGCGTCAAAAATCTCCGTGCGGTAAGTCTCCTGCTCCCTGGCCTGGGTGGCGTGCCAAGGATAAAGTTTTTCCTGTTGGAAGCTTTTTAAGGCGGGATCGGTGAGCATGCGCAGGTGGGTGCTAAAGCGCTCGGCGGCAACCGTCAGTTCACTATCCTTTTTGTGCGCGATGGCTTTGTCGCGTTCGACCAGGTAAGTGGCATAGGCGGATTTAAGGTTGGGATCGGCTTTGGCGCCCGGATCCCCGCCTTGCAATAGACTAACGAGTTGATCGGTGGTCTCCTCGATTTTCTTTAACTGCGCGCCATCGGCCTGGAATTTTTTCCAATCCAGCGGCTGCAGCTGGTTGGCGACGTCGAGGCGAAAACCAAACCAGCGGAACTGTCGGCCCAGGAGCAAGGCCTTCAGGTCGCTGAGCGGGTAGCTGACGGTATAGGTGGCCACGCCAATGACTTTGCCGGTGGGCCGGTGAATGATGGGGCTGCCGCTATTGCCCGCCACGAACTGGGCGTTCACTTCAAGAAGTTTCGGGCCCAGGGCCAGCAGCCGGCCATTGACTTGGGTGGCGACGCCGGCGCCCGCGGCGTTGCCAGGAATGGTCACTGCGTCATTAATCTTGGTATTATCAGCCACGCCGTCGAGGATTTCGAGGTAAGCGGCCGGCGGGGGAATGCTGAGGAACGCGATGTCGGCATCCTCACTGGCGAAGAGCGCGCCAGTGGTCGGATACTTCGTGCCATCCATCATGCCGGTGAGGGTGAAATTCCCCTGGCCGGACAACACATGCAAATTGGTGATGATATAAAACTTGTCGCCAATTTTAGCCGTGAATCCGCTGCCCTTGCCGGCGTCGCCTTCAACCAGCACCAAGGCATTCATTTGCACAATCGGCAGCGGCTGGAGGCCGGCCGCGGCACCCGTACCCCGGTTGCCATTGCCCCGGTTGGCATTGGCGTTGCCTCGGCCGGCGGCAGCGACACCGCGACCCGCCCGCGGCGGGGTGGCAGGATTGGTCGAGGGACTGTAAACGCGATAGTTATAGTCCATGCCCGCCACGATATCGTTGCCGGCTTGCACGAGGTCGTTGGTGATTTTGTCGCGGTAACCGCCGAGGTCGCCCAGCCCGGTGCCCGCGCCGCCGGTGGGGCCGTTGACCAAGGCTTGCAGCGCTGCTTTGAGGGGAACGAGAGCATCGACCATCGCCGGGCTGCGATAGGTGCCTTGGGCTGTACGGTCGTACGCTGGAATATCAGGAAAGGCCGCGATCGGTGACGTGGTGGAACCTTGGGTGGCGTCCAATTTATCGGCCTCGGGATGGTCCTTGAGGTACGCCTTGGCTGCCTCGATGTCGGCCACCGTTTGGTCAATGGAGGCAAGGCCCTTCTCCACGTAACCGCCGTGTTCGGGGAGGCGTGCGCCGCTGAGCGATTGCCGGGCTGGGCCCAGGATGGTTTCGACCAGGATAAAGCGGCTGGAAACGGTGTCTGCGGGTGCCGCGGGGGCTGGTTGGGGCGGTGCTTCGGCGGCGCGGACTATGCCGGGGAGGCCAAGCCCTAGCAAAAGAGCCAGGCCTAACGTTCCCAAGCGGCATTCTCTTCTATCTGCTGGTGAGTGGTGACACATGGATAGGGGTAATTACACGTAGCCTAGGATAACGGCCTCAATTGCCAAGTCTGATTCTCTGCCTCTTGAACTGAAACCACGGCCCTTTTGTCGAATTTGAGAGAGATTCTAATCACAATAATTCTCCACCAACGCTACCGCTACTTCTGCATTCTGACTTCCGAATTCCGCCTTCAAAAAAAACCAGTTCCCAGGGGCCGTAAGCCGGATTTTGTTCTGGCGGGCGCCTCGCGGCACTCCCGCCGCTCATTCATTTCTCTGCCGCCGCCTCCTTGCGAAAGCGGCGGTCGTGCATAAGCATCGTGCGACTTACCCGGGACCATCGGGTGGGCACCCGGTCCCCTATTTGGTCTTGCACCGGATTGGGTTTATCGTGCCTCCGGCGTTGCCGTCGGAGCGGTGGGCTCTTACTCCACCTTTTCAACCTTGCCGGCCGCGCGCCCGGTTGAAGGGGTGCGCCGCTTAGGCGGTATGTTTTCTGTGACACTTTCCGTCGCCGCGGCTTGACCCGCAGCGCCCCCGTTTTCACGGGGAATCCTGCCCAACGGTGTCCGGACTTTCCTCCCGCCACCGCCGGGGCGGCGACGAGCGAATGAACACCCCCGGGAACTGGATCATCAAGCTATCCTATTTTACCGCGTCATGGCAAGCGCCATCGGGAGAGGGCGGGGGAGACATAAAAATAAGCGATGCCTTTTCACTGAGGCGGTAAAATGCCGGCGCAGCTGGTCCTGACTGTGCCGCAGTCAGTCTTGCCAGTAGCGCCGACTTTCGAGTCTCATGTCCCCATGCCGCGCCCAAAATCTCCGCGTCCCGGCGCGAGCCTCGTGTGGTTTCGGCTCGATTTGCGCTTGGCGGACCACTCGGCGCTGGCGGCGGCCTTGGCGGTGGGTGGGCCGGTGCTCCCGGTTTTTATTTGGGCTCCAGAGGAGGAAAAGCCGTGGGCTCCCGGCGCGGCCTCGCGCTGGTGGTTGCATCACGCGCTGGCGGATTTGGACGCGCAATTGCAAGCGCGGGGCTCGCGGCTGATTATGCGTGCCGGACCGGCGGGGAAAACATTAGTGACTTTGGCCCGCGAGACGGGCGCGCAGCGGGTCTTTTGGTGCCGCCGTTACGAACCGGCGGTGAAACTGCGCGACGAAAAAGTGACTGCGACCTTGTGTGCCGCGGGAGTGGCGGCGCAAAGTTTTAACGGTTCGCTGCTCTTCGAGCCCGGTGAAATTTTAAATGAAAAGGGCAAGCCGCTCCAGGTGTTTGGGGCATTTTGGCGGCGGTGCCTCATGCGCGGACGACCGGAACCAGTGACGACCCGCGCCAAACTTTTAGGCGAACGTGCACCCGCACCCTGGCCGAAATCATTGGCGCTGGAAAAACTCGGCCTGCTGCCGCGCGTGAAGTGGGATCGTGAATTTTATGCGGCCTGGCAGCCCACGCAGGCGGGCGCACAGCGGAGGTTGCGTGAATTTCAGAAATCCGCCTTGGCGGGATACGCGACGGGGCGCGACTTGCCCGCGGTGGATGGCACGTCGCGGCTCTCGCCGTATTTGCATTTTGGGCAACTCTCACCCCGCCAAGTTTGGGCGGCGCTCGCGGGAAATGGAGCGGGTGGCGCGGCCACGATAAAATTCTTGGCCGAAATCGGCTGGCGTGAATTTGGCTACCATTTCCTGCATCATTTTCCACACACGCCGGCGACGCCGTTGCGGCCGGAGTGGAAAACGTTTCCCTGGCAGAAAAATGCGCGCCTCTTGCGTGCGTGGCAGGAAGGCCGCACGGGTTATCCGCTGGTGGACGCGGGCCTGCGGCAATTATGGCGCACGGGCTGGATGCACAACCGCGTGCGCATGATTGCGGCGTCGTTGCTGGTGAAGCAACTGCAGCAACCGTGGACAGCGGGCGCGGCCTGGTTTTGGGACACGCTGGTGGATGCCGATCTCGCGAGCAACACGCTCGGCTGGCAATGGGTGGCGGGTTGCGGGGCGGATGCCGCGCCGTATTTTCGCATTTTCAATCCGGTGCGCCAGGGCGAGCGATTTGATCCGGAAGGCGTTTACGTGCGCCGCTACGTGCCGGAATTAGCCAAGTTGCCCGCCAAATTCATTCACGCGCCGTGGACAGCGCCGACGGAGGTCTTGGAAAAAGCTGGGGTGGATTTGGGCCAAAACTATCCGCAGCCGGTGGTTGCGCCCGAGGCAGGTCGGCGTCATGCGCTGCAAACGTTTGAAAAATGGAAGGCGTGGCGTCAGCCGCAGAAAGCACTTTAGTTATTTCGCACCGCCCATTTTTTCTACGGATTAACCGCGGGTTTTTCAGCCAGCAATTGGTCGAGCAGAGGCTCCATCGACGACGCCCAGAGTTCATACCCATCCAACGTGAGGTGCAGGCGGTCGCTGCCGAGGCCCTTCCAGCTATTGCCGGCCGGCGTCATCAACGCCGCGAGATCGAAATAATAAATGGAGCGGTTGTCGGCGAAAGGCCGGATGAGCACATTGGCGTCGGCCATTTTTTGCGTGGCACGGGCATTGGGCAGGATGCTGACGAGGATGATTTTCACGCCGGGAAAAGTCTGCTGCGTTTTTGCGAGGACGGCTTGGACGCCGAGGGCGATTTCTGCGGGAGTATTGGTGTTATTGTTGGTGCCAATGAGGACGACGGCGACTTTCGGCCGGAACTCCTTGATGTCCATGTTCTCGAGGCGCCAGAGCACATTTTGGGTGGTATCGGCCCCGACGCCGAAATTCAGCACCTGCCGGCCGCCATAATACTTGTCCCACACGGCCTTGCCCACGGAGGCCCAAGTGGGCGTGGGGCGGGCTGGAAAATTCTGGGTGATGGAGTCGCCGATGAAAATGATATCGACTGGCTGGCCCTTCATGCGGGCGACGGCGTCCTCGGTGGTTTTGTTCCACGCATAATGCGCCTTGTAGTTGCTATCCGACGGAATGGTGGTCGCCGCAGCCGTGGCGGCGGGCGCGGAAGACGCGGGCAGCGCCATCACGGGCGGTGCAATGGGAGTGATAGGAGCCGGCGGCGCAGCTGTCACCGTGGTCGGTGTGAGCGCAGGTGTCGATGTGGGCGCGGGAGCAGGAGCGGGTGGGGTAGCCTGGCAGCCGCTCAAGGTGAGCAAAATAATGCCGGCCGCGAACACAGAAATTTTCGGCAAAAAGCGCAGTCTTTTCATGAGGCATTGGGTGTGGACCGTGGTTTGAAAAAAGAGCAAGAGGGTAAGGGTCGAGAATAAATCGCCGGTTTTGCTTGGCAAGCATCCAGGCGGTTCGCTTTTTCATGTAAAACGCCGATACACCCTGATTGACTGACGCTGAATGAACGACCCGCCCGACTCCGCCCGCCGCCGTTCGCCGCGCGTGCTCTTGACCGGCGGCAGCGGGCTGGTGGGTCGCGCGCTGGCAGCTGAATTGCGGGCCGAGGGCTGGGAGGTTTTGGAGTTATCCCATCGGGCGCGTCCGGACGCGCTGACCTGGACGCCGGAAAAAGGGGAAATGCCGGACGAGGCGCTGGTGGATGTGAACGCCGTCGTGCATCTCGCGGGCGAACCGGTGGCGCAGCGGTGGACTGACACCGCCCGAAAACGCATTCGCGACAGCCGGGTGGTTTCGACGAGATTGCTCGCGGAGTGCATGGCCGCCCGGCCCGCGGCCAAACGCCCCCAAGTTTTTCTCTGTGCTTCGGCCATTGGTTTTTATGGCAATGACCGCGCGGAAGTGGTGGACGAATCCTCCTCGGCCGGTTCCGGTTTTTTGGCCGAAGTCGTGAGCGAGTGGGAGGCCGCGGCCGCACCGGCGGGCGAGGCCGGCATTCGCGTCGTGTTCGCACGGCTGGGTGTGGTGCTCGCGAAATCCGGCGGCGCGCTCGCAAAAATGCTGCCGCCGTTTCGGCTGGGCCTGGGCGGTCCGCTCGGCTCCGGCGCGCAGCGAATGAGTTGGATCGCACTGCCGGATGTCGTCGGGATTTTATCCTGGTTGTTAATACAGCCGAGCGCCGCCGGAGCCTACAACGTCGTTGCGCCCGCGCCCTGCACGAATCGCGAATTGACCGCGACGCTGGCGCGCGTCTTGCAGCGGCCCGCGGCGCTGCCCGTGCCGGCGTTTGCGCTCAAGCTCATGCTCGGGGAAATGGCGGAAGTCGTGCTCGGGGACTTGGCGGTGCAGCCCACGCGTTTGGCGGCGGCAAATTTCACCTGGCGTTTTCCCACTCTGGAAGCGGCCCTGCGGCAGGAATTGGCGGAAGCACCGAAAGGCACCGCGTGAAAGGCCAGTGGTTTTTGCTCCTGCCGGTGCTCTGGGCCGTCGCTTATGCGGTGGGCGGCATTTTGCTCAAGCGCGCGTTGCAGGCGGGCGCGGGGGCGCTGCGCATCGCGTTTTTAAACAACATGGTCCTCGGCGTGCTGTTTGCGCCAGGCCTGTGCTTCTTGCCCAAAAATCTGACGCCGGGCGATTTGACGTGGCCGCTCGTGGCGAGCGCCTTGTTTTTCATCGGCCAGGTTTTTACTTTTATGGCGATGCGCCTGGGCGATGTCACCGTGGTGACGCCGACCATGGGCATCAAGGTCGTTTTCGTGGCGGTTTTCGCCGTGATTTTAAAAGCGGGGCCGGTGCCGTGGACGTGGTGGGCCGGATCGGCGCTGGCGACGACGGCGGTGTTTTTGCTCGGGCTGTCCGACTGGCGCGGACAACAGCGCGCGGGTCGCACGGCCTTGATGGCCATGGTGGCGGCGGCAATGTACGGCATTTGCGATGTGATTGTGCAAATGCACGCGAGCAGCCTGGGCCCTTATGCTTTTTCCAGTGTGCTGATGACCGCGGCGGCGGTGGCCTCGTTCGGGCTGATCCCGTTTTTCCGCGCGCCGTTGCGGGCGATGCCCCGGGCGGCGTGGCCGTGGGCGCTCGGCGGGGGCGCGATTGTCGCCGTGCAATGCGGCGGGGTGGCGATGACGATTGCCATTTTCAGCCAGGCGATCACAGTCAATATTCTTTACAGCACCCGCGGCTTGTGGAGCATTTTGATCGTGTGGATCGCGGGCTCGTGGTTCGGCAATCACGAGGGCCGCGCAGGCCGGGGCGTGATGGGCCGGCGGCTCGCCGGAGCGCTGCTGCTACTGGCGGCGGTGGCGCTCGTGATGATTAAACCTTGAATCTGGCAACGAGAGTTTTTTTGATTTTTCCCGCAACAGACTTAGGCTATCTCCCTCTTATGCGCGCAGTTATTCAACGAGTACGGGAGGCGAGCGTTGCGGTCGCGGGCCAGGTCGCGGGCCAGGTCGTGGGCGCGATTGGGCCGGGCCTGCTGGTCTTTGCCGGCATCGAGAGTGCGGACACCGAGGAGGACGCCGCGTGGCTGGCGAACAAATTGCCCGCGTTGCGGGTCTTCGAGGATGCGGAGGGGCGCATGAATCTTGCGCTCACCGAAACCGGCGGCGGAATTTTGCTCATCAGCCAGTTCACGCTCTTCGGCAATTTGCGCAAGGGCACGCGCCCGTCATTCAATCACGCGGCGCCGCCGGAATTTGCGCGGGCGTATTTCGAGAATTTCCACCGCGTCCTGGAAGCGGCATTGGGCCGCCCCGTGCCCACAGGGGTTTTTGGCGCGATGATGGACATTCGCGCGGCGCACGACGGGCCCGTCACCCTCATCCTCGACACGAAGCAGAAGGATTTCTGAAAAAATTCAAAATTGAAAATTCAAAAAACAAAAAAGGAGCGGGCTGAGTCCTTCCCTCTGGAGGAACTCTGGCATCAGCCGGCGCGGGTGGTCGCACCGCAGTTGCTCGGCCGCATGCTATGCCGGCGGCGGGAAGACGGCCAAGTCGTGCGCCACATGATTACCGAAGTGGAGGCGTATTGCGGGCCGGACGACCGGGCCTCGCATGCCTCGCGTGGGATGACGCCGCGCAACCGTGTCATGTTCGGGCCGCCGGGCTTTTGGTACGTCTATTTGTGTTACGGGGTGCATTGGATGCTGAATCTGGTGACGGGTGTGGAGGGTTATGCCGCGGCGGTCCTGCTGCGCGGAATTGAGGATGTCGCCGGGCCCGGCCGCCTCACCCGGCTGTTGGGCATCGACAAATCCTTCGATGGCGCGAAGTGCGCGCCCGCTTCCGGGCTGTGGATTGAAGGCGCGGGGACGGTGCCACCGGGCTGGCGGCGGCGGCGCGGCCCGCGCATCGGCGTGGATTATGCGGGAGCGCACTGGGCGGCGAAGCCGTACCGTTGGTGGCTGGAGAGAAAGTTGTCCCGATTCAAAATTCAAAATTGAATATTCAAAACGGAGCACTCTGCCAGTACCGCGGGTGGCTGGTTGAACACCCCATTGGCCAAGGGTTGACGCGCGGTGCAAAAGGGCTTTTGCTCAAAAACCCCGCAACGACGCGGCGCATTTCCAACCTCTGACACCGTTCCTCCCATGGCCTACACGCTTCCCGCCCTCCCTTACGCTTATGACGCCCTCGAGCCGCACATCGACGCGCGCACGATGGAGATTCATCACTCGAAACACCACAACGCCTACGTCACCAACGTGAACAAGGCCCTGGCCGACGCCGGTGTCGCCGCCCCGGAATGCATTTACGAATTGATTGGCGACCTTTCGAAGGTGCCCGAGGCCATTCGCGCCGCGGTGCGCAACAACGGCGGCGGACACGCGAATCACTCCCTGTTTTGGAAAGCCATGGCCGCCAAGGGCGGCGGCAAGCCCGTGGGCGCGCTCGCTGCGGCGATCGACAAGACTTTCGGCAGCTTCGACGCCTTTAAGGAAGCCTTCGGCAAGGCCGCCACCACGCGTTTCGGCAGCGGCTGGGCGTGGCTCATCGTCAAGGCCGACAAGTCTCTCGCCATCACCTCGACGCCGAACCAGGACAACCCGTTGATGAAAGGCGTCGCCGAAACCGTCGGTGACCCGATTCTCGGCCTCGACGTCTGGGAGCACGCCTACTATTTGAAGTTCCAGAACCTGCGTCCCAAATACATTGAAACGTTCTGGAACGTGGTCAATTGGCCGCAGATTGAAAAGTGGTACGACGAAGCACAGGCTTAAAGCCGGTCGCTTCGGCCAAGAATTTTAGGCAAAAAAAGGGCGCAGTAAAAACTGCGCCCTTTTGCTTGCCCAAAATCCTGCCTTTACGGACTAACCGGCGGCGGGTCGGGCGGGGAGGGCGGGCCGGGGCTCAAGCCGCCGGGCGTGGAGGTGGGCGTGCCTGGCGTGGTTTCTGGCGTGCTGGGGAAACTGCTCAGCATGGCGTCCATCGCTTGCATGTATTTGCCGTAGGCGTCGTCCGGGACCGAGCCGATGATGTTGATTTCGAAAACATTGGAGACTTGGCCGTCGTCGTCGGGATTGGTGATCTTGGTGAGGTCCGCATTGCCGCCGGCAGCCGGAATCCAGCGCACGATGACGTAGCGGCACTGGAGTTTGTCAAAGCGGACATTCAGGCGGGTTTCATTGCCGATGACTTTTTCAATGGCATTGGGTTTGTATTTATCAAAAAAGTCCGGAGGCAGGGAAGCGACCTGCATGGTGCCTTCCGTGGAGGCGGCGATGCGGGCGAACACGAGTGCCGAAGCCAGGCGGCCGGCCGAGGCCACGGGCGAGCCCAGAAGCGGATTCGCGGGCAACCAGGAGGTCGGCGCTTTGGCGGCGGGAGCGTCGGCGGGCTTGGCGCCGGAGGCGTCCGCCGGAGCGTCACCGGTGCCGGCGGTTTGCAAGCTCTCGGGCAATTCGCCGAGCATGTAGAACTCAAAGGTGCCGGGTTGCTTGGAGGCAAAGAGCAGACTCAGCTTGTCGATTTCGCGATTGGTGCCCAAGTCCACCACGAGCAAATTATTTTGGGCCTTGTCCTTGCCGAGGGCGACGCCTGTGCTGGGGTCGCCGTCAATGGCCTGCTGGGCCTTGTCCACATTGCCCCCGGAAACGTGGGTGACGCGCGAGCCGTAGGCCGACGGTCCGAAGTCAAAATCCACGCTTTTGGAATTGGGTTTGGGCTTGGTGCCGCTGATTTGGGGCTGCTCAGGCGCCACGGCTTGCTCGCCGACGGTGGTCATGCCGAAGATGGCCAGGGAGTCGATGGAGCCGGGCTTGGTGAAGGTCATCTTAACCATGACATACCGGGCGCCGATGGGCTGGAGCGGAATGCCGGTGGGCAGGTTCGCGGGGAAGTCCACGCGCACGTCCGCTGATTTCCATTTCGGACTATCGAGCGCATCAGGCATCACATCGGAATAGAATACCTCCGCCGTGCCGGCGGCCGTGAGGCTGTAGAAGGAAACGCGGTCGATGACTTGCAGACGGCGCAAATCGACAATGAGGAAGGCCGGTGCCGGCCCGAGCGTGCAGGTGGTGGTTGGATCATCGTCGATCAGGTTGGACAAGGGCGACTGGGCTCGGTCGGCAAAGCTAAGCGATTGCAACCCGCCGGTGGGCGAGGGCACGACGATTTGCGAACCGACAGACCAACGGGCGAAGTTCACGTGCACGGGCTGGCTGAGCACCGCCTCGGGGGTGACGTCCACCGTCACTGCGCCTTGGGAAGTCGGGGCGGGGGTGCCGGCCGCCGAAGTCGGGGTGGTGGCCGGCGGGCTGGCCGCCGGATTGGAGACAGTGGGCAAAGCCGCTTGGGCCGTCAAGGACACCAGAAGGCTCGAAAAAAGTAACAAAAAAAGATTAGGAATTTTCATCGGTGTCCGATAGATTGAATACATTAAATCGGCAGGTTTTGGAATAACTATTGCTTTAAACTTGCCTTTTTCTAGCAATAATCTAGGCTGTTGGCGACTCTAAAATGTGAAGTAAAGCACCTATTTAAGCGGTATGAATTCTCCCAGACAACTCGGAAGCAGCCCCACAGCTGCGACCTCAAGCCAGGCTAGTGCACACGGCGTGCCAGGCTTTTTATTTTTAGTCTTGTGAAGAAGAACCTTTCGCAGAAAGCGCAAGGACTGAACGATTCTCCCTTGCGGAGAACAGGTTGGGCGCGCGGCGTGTTGCTCATCGTAACGGCGTTGGCGGGGTGGCTCTTTGCGGTGCCGGCGGCGCGCGCGCAGGGCAAGGGCAACATGCATCTGGGCAACGCCGACTTTGACTTGGCCGGCACGTTCGAGGTGGAGTGGAACGATAATATCAACTACTCGAACTCGAATCGCCAGTCCGACATCATTCTGCGCCCGGGCCTGACGTTTGGCACTTCGTACAAACTCACCCAATTTAATACCATCAATTTCAATCTCGGCATTTCCTACCAGCAGTACCTGATTCACCCGGGCCTGAGCTCCTACAACACCTTCGCCAGCATTTCGCCGAACTCGCAGTTGTCCTTCACCTTCAAAGTCGGGGCGGTCACCATCAAAGTGTACGACTCCTTCAGTTACGCCGTGCAGCCCAGCGACGCCGTGGCCTATAACAGCTCCACCGGCACGCCCATCTACAGCATCACCCAGTTCGCCCGTTTCACCAACCAGATCGGCCTTTCGGCGGACTGGACGCCGCGCCAGCACCTGACGGTTTACGGCGGCGCCTACCGTTACGATGTGATTCCACAGGAATCGAATTTCCAAATCCTGCGCCGCTGGCAATACACTGCGCTGGGCGGTTTTCGCTATATTTTCTCCCCGCAGTTCACGGCCGGCATTGGCGCCACGGCCACGGCCGATTACTACCAGCAAAATTACAACAACAACAGCTATTCGGTTTTCATGGGCCCGACCTTTGTGTACCAGCCCGACAGTTTTTGGACGTTCAACACTTCCTTCGGCTACACTTATTACGACTTCCAGAACACCGGCACCAACGCCGACACCAGCCAGCCCAGCACCTTCACCGGCCAGTTGACCATCACCAACCGCCTGACGGACAACATCGACCACAGCCTGACCTTTTCGCGCACCTCGAGCTTTGGCTACACCTCCAACACCCTCGACATCGACCGCGTGGCCTACCAGATTTCCTGGCGGTTCAAACCGAAATGGACGTTCAACGTTTGGGCCTATTACGAAGAAGGGTTTGACTCCGGCGGCATCAACCCGGAAACCTATCACAAGTACGCGGTGTCTCCGGGATTGGAATATGAGATGAATGATCGCACGACGATTTACACCTCCTATGAATTTCTGCAAAAAGACTCCAATATCGCCGTGCGCACCTATGACCGGAACCGGGTCATCATCGGGGTGCACTATGATTTTTAGCCCGCGCGGGGAGAAAGTTGAGCATCGCCAAGGCACCGGGAGTCCGTATGATGGGGTCTCAGTCGTTTTTAATCTTATGCATGCCAAGGCTATTTTTTCCTGCGCCGCCGTCTGGCTGGCGGCTTTCAGCGCGGGGTGGGCGCAAACGAACGGGCTGCCGCCGCCCTCGGACGATTACGGGCCGAATGGCGTGACGGGCCATCTCGTGCCTCAGCGGCCGGTGACTGGGCCCTTCTCGCCGAACCTGACTGGCAATAGCACCCCGCCAGTGGGAGGCAATGTCTCCAAGGTCACCATCGTGGCGCCCGGCGTCAACTCCCTGGTGCCGGCGGCCACGGGCAACACCACCGCGAATCTTTCGGCCAATGCCACGAACAACTCGCCCACTGGCCCGGGCGGTTTGGTGACGGATGGGTCGCCGCTCGCCCCGCGGCTCAATGCCGTCATGCCGATTTCCATGGACTTGATTGATAACGCGCGGCCATTGAAGGCGGGTGACCAGATTCAATACCAAGTCATGCAGGACCGCGACCGCGAGGGCCCGCATATTTTGCTGGTGGATGAGCAGGGCAATGTTGAGCTTCCGGTCGTTTTGTTGACGGTGAATGTGGGCAACATGACTTTGCGCGACGCGGCCTACAAAATAAAAACGGAGTTGGAAAAGGATTATTACAAACCGGGTCATGCGACAGTCCTGGCCGCTCCTTACAACCAGGCGCGGGCGCGGGCGCAGGTGAATATATTCGGCCAGGTGGCCAGACCTGGCCCCGTGCAGATTCCCGTCAACGAGGTTTTATCGGTCTCGAAGGCCATCATGGCGGCGGGCCTCACCAGTCAGGCCGACCCTTCCCGCGTCACGCTGGTGCGCCCGGATCCGAATGACTCGAGCAAGCAGACGGCGTTCCCGGTGGACGTGGCCACCATGTTTACCAAGGGCGATTTTTCGAAGGACATGATGGTGCAGGCCGGCGACATAATTCTGGTGCCCGCATCCAACGATGCCGCCGGTTATGTATGGGTCACGGGCGCGGTTGGAGCGCAGGGGCCCATTCCCTTGCCCCAAAATGGCACGATGACGGCCTCTGAGGCCATTATTCGCGCCGGTGGTTTCACTGAGTGGGCCGACAAGAGCGATGTGACCTTGGTGCGCCACGATGCCCAAGACAAGGTGACCAAGATTTCCGTGAATGTGAACGCCGTTCTAACCAAGGGCCAGACGGAGAAGGACGTCAAACTGCAGCCGGGCGACCGCCTGATTGTGGACGAAGTGATTTTTAAATTCTAACGGCGGCAGGTTTTCCTGCTCGCGCACTCTCCCTCTTCCTCCACCATGGCCGTCATCACCCCGGAAAATGCCGACACCACCCAGCCGGTGGAATGGTCCGAGACGCTGCACATGTGGCTATTCCGCGCCCGCATTTTTCTGCGGCGTTATTGGTGGATTTATTTGCTGACCTTGAGCGGCGGCATCGGCCTGCAAGCGTACCGGGTGCAGAATCGCGCCCCGATTTACCAGTCCTCGGCACAGATGACCTTGCACGGCGTCATTGCCACCTCGCAAAGCGCCAATTACGTCGAGGAAATGTCCAATTTTTACGCGACCACGGGTTTGTTGATGAAAAGCTCCGTGGTGGAAAAAGGCGCCCGGGAACTGGTGTACCAGTTGCACCCCGATTTGGATCGCCATACTTATGTGTCCCTGGACGTGGCGCAGGTCAACTCGGCCAATGTGCTCAGCCTCGTCGTCCGCAGTTCCGACCCGGCCTACGCGCAGTATTATTTGGACGAGGTGATGGTGGCCTACCAACACTACAAGGACGCCGAACGCAATGAGGTGACGGAAAATTACAAGCTGGCCAGCTTGCAAATGGTCAACGAGTACCAGGAGAAAATCAAGACAGCAGAGAGCGAATTGCAGGAGTTTTACACGAAGAATAACGTCAACAACGTGCAGGAGCAGACCACGGTGGCGGCCAAGAATCTGTCGGAGGTCGAGGCAAAATCGCGCCTATTGCAGGCGGAATTGGACGATTTGAAGCCGCCATCGATTATCATTGAGGCCTACAAGGCCGGCAATCGCCCTTTGCCCCCGCTCGACGCCGAGGGCGAACATCCGCTGCTGGCAACCGACCCGGAGGGCAAGCGTCCCTTGGCCCCGACGGACGCCGACGGCTCGGCGCGCCCGGTGGCGGTGGCAGCAGACAGCAAGGTGAGTGTGAGTGATGCCGGCGAATCTGGCAGCCAGTACGTGGATCTGGTGGACCAGATTCTTTTGCAGCACGGTTTGCTTTCGCCCACGGATGACTATATCCGGGCCAAACGCGAATTGGTGAAGGTCCAGGCCGAACTCGACGAATACCTGCTGGATCTGACTCCGCAGCACCCGTTCGTCATCAAGCTGAAGGCCGATATCGCGGAGCGCAAAGCCTCGCTGGCAGTGCAACGCGCCCAGATTGCGAGCCAGTTGGCCGGGCGCATCACGCAACTCGAGGCCGACAAGGTGCGCACCGAGAAACAACTGGGGGTGGCGAAGACGGATGCCCAAAATTACCAGGCCAACTTGGGCGAATACAATAAGTTGGTCGAAAACCTGGCGCGCATCAACAAGACGCACGACACTTTGCTGGCGACGGTGACCAATATCGATGTCACCAAGGCCACGGACCAGACGATTCTCAAACAATTGGAGCCGGCCTCGGTCGCCTTTCCGGTGATGGCCAATCCAGTGCGCGAAATTTCCACCGGCGCTTTTATCGGCTTTGTGGGCGGCACCGCCCTGATTTTCATGCTCGGGTTGATGGACGGGCGCGTCATGTCCGTCGAAGACATCACCCAGCGGTTCGACGAGCCGATGCTCGGCGTCGTCCCGATGCAAAAGCGCGTGGGCGGCCAGGTTGAGTTGCTCAAGAACAACGACCAACGCCTGATGTTTGCGGAGTCGTGCCGCAACATCCGCTCCGGCTTGCTGTACATGGACCGGCAGGGCCAGCGGCCCCGCACGATCGTGCTCACCAGTTCGATTCCGTCCGAGGGCAAATCCACGTTGTCGGCCAATCTCTCCATCACGCTGGGCTTCGCCGCCTCGCGCACCTTGTTGGTGGACGCCGACCTGCGCCGCGGTCAGTTGCACAAGCGTTTCGGCCTGAACAACGAGCGCGGCCTCGCCGAGCACATTCAGGACAAGCTGCCGCTGGATCAGGTCATCCAGCCGACGGGTTTTGAGAACCTGGATTTTATTTCCTGCGGCCAGTACCCCGCCCAGCCGGGCGAGTTGCTGATGAGTGCGCGGTTCAACGAATCCATCCAGGAACTCAAGAAGCGCTACGACTTTGTGATCTTCGACAGTCCGCCCGTGCTCGCCACCGATGACGCCGCGAGCTTCGCCACGCGGGTGGATGCCACCATTTTCGTGGTGCGCGCCGGTTATACGCGTTTGCGCCAGGTGCGCGCCTCGCTGGAAAATCTTTACCGCCGCGGGGTGCAGGTTTACGGCGTGGTGGTCAATTTCACCGACCACCGCGAGCCGGGTTACTACTCCTACAAGTACTACGACTATTACTCGTACCGCACGCCGGCACGGCCGTCGAAGGCGAAGCCGCTGGAATAGTTCAGGCCTGATAATACGCGCCGAGGACCGCCGCCAGCGCGCTGATTTGCTGCGCACTGTGCTCGCTCGAAAGCGCCAGGCGAAAATACCCGCTCCGCGGCCCGCCGGGATAGTGGATGAACCCGGGGTAAATGCCCGTCATTTGCAGCAGGTCGCGCAACGCCGCGGCGTCCGTCGCATTACGCGGCAGGAGCGCCACCACCGGGCTCGGCGATGGTGCGGCGGCGGCCTGCCGGGAATTTGCCAGGGCCGCCCGCACGCGCGCGACATTCGCCCACAATCTTTGGCGCAAACTGCCGTCGCCGGCCAGCCGCACCGCAGTGAGTGCCGCCGCTGCGAGTGGAGCCGAAAGGGGCGTGCTCCCGGAAAAAATCCGACTCCGGGAAATCACCGCTTGGCGCAAGGCCTTGGACCCAAGCACTGCCCCTCCCGTGGTGCCGAAACCTTTTGAAAGACTGATGACGTGAATCAGCCGCGCTTGCTGGCGGGGCGAAATTCCCGCGTGCTCCGGCGTGCCGCGTCCCTGGGCACCGAGGACGCCCGCGGCTTGGGCGTCATCCACCAGCAGACGTCCGTGCGCGGGCAATATCGCCAAATATTGCGCCAGCGGCGCGAGCGAACCGTCAAACGCAAACATGCCGTCGGCCATCACCAGGGGCCGCGCCCTTTTCCCCGCACGGCGCAAATGTCGGGCCAAGTCGGCGGGATCGCGGTGGCGGAACATTTGCACGCGTGCGCCGGCACAGGCTGCGCCGTCGCGCCCGGCCGGGTGGATTTTTTCGTCGATGAAGACGACGTTGAATTGACCGGCGAGAGCCTGCGCGGCCGCCAGCACTGCCGTGTAACCGTTGGGCAGCAACGTCGCGGCGGGCACTGCGAAAAATTGCGCCAGCGCCGCTTCGAGTTCCAGATGCAGCGGGTGATTGCCCGTGGTGATGCGCGAGGCCCCGATGCTCGCGCCGTATTCCATCGTCGCCGTGGACAACGCGCGCAAGACCTCGGGATGCCCGCTCAGACCCAAATAATCGCAGCCGCAAAAATACGATAGCTTTTGACCGCCGGCGACCACCCAGGTGCGGTCGAGCACACGCAGGGGCGCCGGCAACTCGCGGGGTGGGGTGGGCACGCCTTTTCTTAACGGGTGCGGCGCACCGGTTCAAGCGGTTATACTCTAACGGGGGCACGGTCCGCGCGGCGTCCGGCGAAATAAAAGCACGCGGACGGAATCACTTGCAGCGTGAAAACAAACAGCGAAGTCCACGCCAAAGTGTACGGCCACTCGCGGTTGAACAGCCACAGCGCCGCCAGCCACCAGCCGGCCGCCAAAAATTTAAACGCCAGCCGCCGTCCCGGCACGCCGTGGATGAAGCAGCCCACCCCCATCAGCACCGCCGCAAAGGCCGGCAGTTTGTAGGCGTCGATGGCCCGAAACACCGCGGCCAGCGCCAGCACGAGGAAAGCGGTCGCGCAGGCCACCCACGTGGCGTTGACCAGCCGGCCGCTGAGCGGCATATGCGGCAGCTCGTGAAACATCCGCCGCGCATAATAAATTGTAATGGCACCGGAGATAAGCACCGACGGAATCCAGACGAACACCACGCCGTTGATGGGGCTGTGGTACTGGAGAATGGCCCATTGCGCCAGCAGGCACTTCGACAAAATGAGGCCCCAAAACATCAGCAGCAGCGTGCGGAACGGCGGCACCTGGCGCGCCCGCTCCAGGCCCAAATCAAGCTCCGCGATTTCCTGGCGGGAGGTGGCGGGGTGCATGGCGGGACACCGGCGCGGGCCGGCGAAGCCCTCGACCATACCCGGCCTCCGCCAAAAGGCAAAACTTCCCGCAGCGTGCCTTATTTCGCCGTGCCGCGCGCTTTTTTGCTTTTCGCGACGCAGGCGGGCCGTTGGAATCATTTTCGCACACTTCGTTCCCCATGGCTGCCACGCAATTTGCGCAAAAATTTGGTTACACACCGCAGGTACGCGCCCACGCGCCGGGCCGCCTTGAATTCATCGGCAATCACGTCGACTACAACGGCGGCCCCGTGCTGGGCGCGGCCATCGACCGTGGCGTGCAAACGGCCGCTGCGAAACGAGCTGACCGCCGCGTGCGCATCGTCAGTTCGCAATACGACGGAATCGTCGAGGCGGATTTGGATCAACTCAAACCCTTAAAAGGTCCGGCGGCCTGGGCCAATTACCCGCTCGGCGTGGCCTGGGCGCTGGCGAAAAACGGCTGCGCGTTCCCCGTGGGTTTTGATTTGGCGGTGGCGGGCGATTTGCCGGCGGGCGCGGGCCTCTCCAGCAGCGCCGCCCTCGAGCTTTCCACAGCCATGGCGCTCGGCGCGTTGTTCGGTTTTCACCTGGAGAAACGCGTGCTCGCGAACTGGTGCCGCCAGGCGGAAAACGATTTTGTCGGTGTGCCGTGCGGAATATTGGATCAGGGCTGCTCCGCCTTCGGCCAGGCCGGGCGGCTCGTGCTGATTGATTGTCGCGCCGAAACTTTCGGCACCGTGCCGCTGCCGGAGAGCGTGCGCTTCTGGGTTTTCAACACGGGTAAAAAACACGCACTGCTCGACTCGATGTACGCCGCCCGGCGCCGCGAGTGCGAGGACGCGTTGCAAATCCTGCGCCGTTTCGTGCCGCAGGCCGGATGCCTCGCCGACCTCACCGTCGCCGACGTGCGCCACCACCGCCAGGCTTTGCCGCCCGCCGCCTATTCGCGGGTGTTGCATGTCACGTCGGAAATCACCCGCGTGCAGGAAACGGTGCAGGCGCTGGATCGGGGTGACCTCGCGCGCGTCGGCCATTTGCTCGTGGAGTCGCACCAAAGCTCGCGCACGCTTTTTGAAAACAGCATCCCCGAACTGGATTTTCTGGTGGACGAACTGGTGAAAGTGCCCGGCGTTTACGGCGCGCGGTTGACGGGCGGCGGCTTCGGCGGCGCGGTCATGGCCCTGACCAACGCCGATTTCAACACCGGCACCGCCGCGCCCATCGCCCAAGCCTACGCCCGCCAATTCGACCACGCCCCCACCATCTTCACCACCCGCACCGGCGACGGCGCGCGCGTGCTGGCGTGAGAAGGAAGGTCGTTCGTCTGCAATCAGTGACTTGCGCCAAAAGGGAATTTGCGTAGTGGTTCCTTATGAAATTTCGCCTCGTGGTGGAGTATGATCGAAAGGCCGCACGCTGGGCTGCTTATTACCCGGAGTTGCCCGGCTGCGCCACCGCTGGCGATACGGAAGAGGAGGCGATTCGCCAGGCGTATGAGGCCTTGGAACTTTGGTTTTAAAACTCAAAATAAACCACCGCCGCCGCCGCCGTCCCCGCGACGGCCATCCCGCCCAGCGCCCACGCCAGCCGCCGCCGGAATTCGCCCGTGCCGCGCACCAGCCCCACCGCCAGCTTGACGAGCGTGTTGATCACCACGCCCAGCGAGACCGCCGCCGCCGGCACTTGCCACGCCGTCGCGCCCGGCCCCAGGCGCGCAAACGCAATCGTCACGGCGTCCACATCGGCCAGCGAGGAAATCGCCGCCGCCGCATACGTACCGCTGTTGCCCAGGTAGGCCTCCGCCGCGCGCACCACCAGCAGCACGAGCGCGTACACCACGGCAAAAGTTATCGCCGCGACGAGGCTGAAGGGGTTCACCATTTTCTTTTCGGACGCGGGCGCCGCCGGCGCCGGTTCGCGCCACGCCTTTGCGGTCGCGATCAGGCCCACGAGCCCCATCGCCAGCACCACCGGCGCGAGGCGCGGCAGCAGGCCGAGGTTCACCGCGCCGCTCAGCACTGCCACGCGCGCGCACATCACCGTCGAGGCCAGGATGGCCGCCGCCGCGGCGGAATGCGCGGTCGCCCCGCCCGCGCGCGAACGCTCCGCCATCGCCAGCGTAACCGCCGTGCTGGACACGAGGCCGCCGACCGCGCCCGTCACCGCCAGCCCGCGATGCTCGCCAAAAATGCGCGCCGCGACAAACCCGACGAACGACAGCGCCGTCACCAGCACCACCACCAGCCACATTTCGCGCGGATTGAACACCTCCCACGGGCCGTAACCCCGGTTCGGCAGCAGCGGCAAAATAATCACCGAAATGACCGCCAGCTCGAGCACGGCGTTCATCTCCTTCGGCGTCAGCGTGCGCGAAAACGCCTCCAGCTTTGGCTTGGCCGCGAGCAGCACCGACACGATCACGCCCGCCGCCGCCGCGACGACCATCTCGCCCGCGCCCGCCAGCATCCCCAGTAGAAACACGCCGATGGCCGCGACTTCCGTCGTCGCGCCCACGTAGCCCGCCTGCGCGTGCTTGAAATAGGAAATGCCCGTGACCGCCGCGATGGCCATAAAACTCACCGCCAGCGGCACCGGCCCCGCGCGGTCGAACAGCAGCATCGGCACGCACCCCGCCAAGGCAATCAGCGGAAACGTCCGCACCCCGGCAAATTCGGGATATTTCTTTCGCGTCACCGCCCGCTCGCGGTCCAACCCCACCAGAAACCCCACCAACAAAGCCACCAGCAACCGCTCAAGGGACTGAAGGGTAGGGTCGGGCATGGGTTATTATCGAACTCGAAGGCCTTCAGAGCCGAGTATTAACCAACGCATAACGCATATATAGTTATGCGTCACGCGGGAAAGATTATCTTTAAATCTGGGAATTAACCTTTGACTAGAACGTATCATTATCACATTACTGAAATGAATACCTCAAAGCAGGCTGAACACCTCTTCTCTTATCTTACCGGTGAAAAGATCAAAGGCAATAGGCGTGCCGTCATACGGCACCCTACTGTCGAATTCAGAGTGGACAATTGGTTCGGCACCTTGAACTTTCCACATGGTAAAAACCAAAGGATTGTCAGGGTCGGGAACGTAATCTTCCGTCCAGTTGGGCGGCAATCTAGGATTATATTCATAACCCGCCTTTTGCGGCGTCACCGTCAATGACGCACCGTGAATGCCAACAAATTTAAACAAGCCGTCGGCATCGGAATCGGTGTAGTAAGAGTCCCCGCCGCTTGCATCCATGCTCACATATAACAAAGTACGTCCAAGCACCCGTACGCCCACAACCGGTTGGCCGTACTGATCCAAGACTTTTCCATAAAAAGCTAAGTCGGCGGAATTCCCCGCGGCACGCATGGCCAGATACGTCATATATTTAAGCGCGAGGCCGGGGTTCTTTTGAAACGCTTCCTTCTCCGCAGCGGTGCGCTCGGGCGCATTTAAGAAAGCCGCCAATTCCGCAGGTGACGGATATGCATTTTGCGAAGAGGTTTGAGGAGAATGAGCATCGGCAAAAGGAGCGGAATGTGTGTTCTGTGTTAGAACTGGATGCAAGAAAAACCACCAAAGGCCCAGGCCTAATAGGACAAGGATGAGAATTAAAAGCGGCCGGCGATTTTTCAATTTGTTGATGTTAACTTTGCATCGGGACTGCCGGCTCTAATGACCATTTTCGGATCTTGTTCAAGATTACGCGAGCCAGCAGGGTTGACAAATGACTTAATATCTAGGGCTGAAGTGTCATTATAGTTGGGTATAGCTGTGATTTTGATATAACCATAAATTTTACCTTCGCGACTCTTGATATAAAAGATCTTATCCTGCAGCTCTTCTTGCCAGTTTGGATCGGAAGCAGACATTGTGAAGGTGTATTTGGGTTGGTAGCCGTTTTCGGGCGCTAGGTTCAAATAGGAATCCGGAGCCTCCACCAAGCCCCCTCCGAGAATTTCGATGGAAAAGGACCAGTCAAATTTCCCCCGAAGGTTGTTTCCAGCAGGGCGTTGAATCGAAACTTGAAGATCGCCCTCGGGAATAGGCCTGCCAGTAGCTATGCCTTTCACGAGATCAATCGTATTTGTCCTGCCATCTGGATTAAGTCCGTAAAATTTTTCGTCTTGTATCAAAAGTTCGGCCCCCTGTGTTTTCCACATGGTGAAAACCATTGGGTTTGCAGGGTCTGGGACATAATTCTCGGTCCAATTGGGCGGCAATCTAGGATTATATTCATAACCCGCCTTTTGTGGCGTCACCGTCAGTGATGCACCATGAATGCCCACAAATTTAAACAAGCCGTCGGCATCGGAATCAGTATAGTAAGAGTCCCCGCCGCTTGCATCCATACTCACATATAACAAAGTGCGTCCCAATATCCGTGCACCCACAACTGGTTGCCCATACTGATCCACGACTTTTCCATAAAAAGTCAGATCAGCGGCATTCCCTGCAGCACGCATGGCCAGATATGTCATGTATTTAAGCGCGAGGCCGGGGTTCTTTTGAAACGCTTCCTTCTCCGCAGCGGTACGCTCGGGGGCATTTAAGAAAGCCGCCAATTCCACAGGTGATGGATAAACGTCTTGCGAAATGTTTGGAGGGACACCTGGATTGACTGAGGAATGTGAAGTTGGCAAGGAAGCCAAATAGTGAAGTAACCACCAACAGCCTAGCCCAATTAAGGCAAGGAGAAGAGTCCAAAATGGCCAGCGTTTCTTCATGGATTTACCGACTGTGTTGCATTCAATTTAAATGCATTTAGCAAGGCCCTCCAGTATCCCTGCTGCATCATATTGTCGAAATTAAACTCCCCGCTATGCCAGGGGTGATCCCTATAACCATTACTCCACGTGTCGGGAGGAAAGACAACCTGTAGGTTTTGTCCGCCGCTGAAGCCGGCGATAGAGCGGGCAATGGCGCCAAGGGGTAAGCTGCGCGGCTCTGCGGCATAGGCCAAGATTTCATATGGATCCGAAAGGTCAAATGTAACGAATGGACTGATATGATTTCTAATAATGAGGTTCGCCAGCGAGGCACCTTCTGAAGTTGCAAGCGGATCCGGGTACACAAAAGAAAATTTAAACAAATCCAGCGCGGAGGTCAAATTGCCGCTAGCGTAATAATACACGCCCGGCTGGGAATGGTCGGGAATTTTTCGAATATCCGGCTTTAGCACTTGATCCGCCTGCCATAACCAAGTAACTTTGGACAAGAGTACAAAGGCTTTGGCTGACGCCACTATAGCGAAACTCGACGATGGTTTTTTTAATCTATTGCTCTCGATTAACTCAAAGTAGGTTAAGTATTTGTTGTCTGTACTGCTCTATGAAAATATATAGTCGGCTAGCTATGAAATTCTTCTTTATTACCGAAGTGGCCCGAGTGGGGGTCGAACCCACACATCTTTAAGGGATACTGGATTTTGAGTCCAGCGCGTCTGCCAATTCCGCCATCGGGCCGGGAGCGCGAGGGGCCGGGCCCCGAGCGCGAACGGTGAATTTGGCAAATCGTTGCCGCCAAGGCAAGACGCGATTATCCGAGTGGGGCGGCCCGGCCACTATTCAAAATTCAAAATTTAAGATTCAAAATATCCGGGTCCCACGGACCATTCAAAATTGAAAATTCAAGATGCAAAATGCCGGAGAACAGCAGGCAGCGGCGCAGGGTTTTACTCCGGTTTTGAATTTTGAATATTGAATTTTAAATCGGGGCCTCCGCCCTGCCTACTTCTTTCCTTTGACCTTTAACTGCTTCTTCCCCTGCGCCGCGAACCGGGCGCGCAGGCGCAGGCCTTGCAGGCGGATGAAGCCGGTGGCGTCGTCGGGGTTGTACGCGCTTTGCACGCCTTCCATCGACGCGATGTTGGCGTCGTAGAGGGACACGGGAGACTTGCGGCCGACCGTGATGATGTTGCCTTTGTAAAGTTTGAGGCGGACCGTGGCGGTGACGGTTTCCTGGCTCTTGTCCACGAGCGCCTGGAGGGCCTCGCGTTCGGGCGCGAACCAGAAGCCGTAGTACACGAGTTCGGCATACTTGGGAATGAGGGAGTCGCGCAGGTGCTCGAGGTCGCGGTCGAGGGTGAGGCTTTCGGCCTGGCGGTGGGCGTGCAGGAGAATGGCGCCGCCGGGCGTTTCATACACGCCGCGGCTTTTCATGCCGACGAACCGGTTCTCGACGAGGTCCACGCGGCCGATGCCGTGCTTGCCGCCGAGTTTGTTCAGCGCGCGGAGCACGCCGGCCGGCGAGAGGCGCTTGCCGTTGACGGCCACGCAGTCGCCGCGTTCGAACTCGAGTTCGACGTATTCGGCCTGGTCCGGGGCGTCCTCGGGGGCGACGGAGAGTTTGAACATGCCGCGGTTTTCCGGCGTGGTCGGGTCGAACCACGGGTCTTCGAGGATGCCGGCTTCGTAGGAAATGTGCAGGAGGTTGCGGTCCATCGAGTAGGGCTTCTTGGCGGAGGCCTCGACCGGGATTTTGTGCGCGGCGCAGTAGGCGATCATCTCGGTGCGGCCGGGGAAATCCTTGCGGAAGGCGGCGTTGCGCCAGGGCGCGATGATTTGCAGGTCGGGCGCGAGCGCGGCGAAGGTGAGCTCGAAGCGGCACTGGTCGTTGCCCTTGCCGGTGGCGCCGTGGGCGACGTGCGTGGCGCCGACTTTGCGGGCGATGTCAATCTGGGCCTTGGCGATGAGCGGGCGCGCGATGGACGTGCCGAGGTAGTACTGGTTTTCGTAAATGGCGTTGGCGCGCATCATCGGGTAGATGAAGTCGCGCGCGAATTCCTCGGTCAGGTCGAGCGTGTAGTGGGTGGACGCGCCGGTGGCCCTGGCCTTGGCGGGCAGGCCGTTCAATTCCTCCTCCTGGCCAATGTCGGCGGCAAAGGTGACGACGGGGCACGCGTAAGTTTCGCGCAGCCATTTGAGGATGACGGAGGTGTCGAGGCCGCCGGAGTAGGCGAGGGCGATTTTCATGGGAAATATTTGTGATTAAAAATGAAACAAGGTGTGGAGGCTAATTCAAAATTCAAAATTGAAAATTCAAAATAAGAGACCGGGCAGTTGGAGAATCGAGGAATCAGGGTCAGTTCTTTTCCAGATATTTAATAAAACCACCGATTTGGCTGGAGAGCTCGAAACATTGTTGGCGTAGCGTCTTCGCCGTGTCTTCTTTCATGAAGTCTTGGTCTTCGGCAACGTAGATCAGGGAACGAACTTCGCCACAAGACGCCTTGGCGATAAACAGAAAGCGAACGAAGTCCTTGTTGGAGCCTCGCTCAAAGCCTTCCGCCAGATTGGTCATCACCGACAGGGCGGCTCGTTTAACTTGGTCGCGCAATTCAAACTCGCGGCCAAACGCGCCTTTGCGCACGTATTCGTAAACAGATTTAACGAGCAATCGTGCGGACTGCCACAATGGAAGCTCCTCAAACTGTTGATAGCGTGGCATGAATAGACCCAGATCAAAGGTCGGTGTTTGAATTTTGAATCTTCAATTTTGAATTTTGAATCTTCTTATTTTTTCGCCACCAGCCACGCCAGGATCGCCTTCTGCACGTGCAGCCGGTTTTCCGCCTGGTCGAAGATGATGCTGCGCGGGTCGTCGAGGACTTCCTGCGTGACTTCCAGGCCGGGGTGCGCGGGCAGGCAGTGCATGAAATACGCGCCGGGCTTGGCGGCATCGAGCAATTGGCGCGTGACGGCGTAGGGTTTGAGTGCGTCGATGCGCCCGTTTTCCTCCGCCTCCTTGCCCATCGAAACCCACACGTCCGTGTAGAGCGCGTCAGCGCCGTCGGCGGCCTCGCGTGGATCGTTCGTGAAGGTGAATTTGCCGCCGAGCTTTTTAAGGAGCGCAGTGATTTCCGGGCCGGGTTCGAAACCAGGCGGGCCCGCCAGCGCGATTTCCAGGCCGAAGTGGTGCGCGCCAAGCAGCCAGGAATTCGCGACGTTGCAGGCGGTGTCGCCGAAGAAGGCGACCTTGCGGCCTTCGAGTGAACCGAGCAGGTCGCCGCCTTCGCTCCACCGTTCCGCGAGGGTGAAGACGTCGGTGTACAACTGGCACGGGTGCAGGAAATCCGAAAGCGCGTTGACAATCGGGATGCTGCCGGCCTGCGCGAATTCCTCGAGCAGCTTGTGTTCGTAGCAACGAATGATGAGGCCGTGCAGGTAGCGTGAGAGCACCCGCGCGGTGTCGGCGACGGTTTCCCCGCGGCTGATCTGCAGGTCGTCGGCATTGAGCGTGATGGGCGTGCCCCCCATTTCCGCGACGCCGACATGGAATGACACGCGCGTGCGCGTGCTCTTCTTGTAGAAAAGGAGGCTCCACGTCTGGCCGCGCAACAACTCCGCGCCGAAGCGCCCGCGTTGCTGCTTGAGCCGGGCGGCGTGGCTGAACAGGGAGTCGAGCTGGTCGGCCGGAATGTCGGTTTCTTTGAGAAAGTGTTTCATATTATTTTCAAACTTTGGATTTCCATGCGAGAAAGACGCGGCGCAGAATGGCGAGCGCGGCGTCGAGGTCGGCGGCCGTGGCGGTCAACGCGGGCAGGAGCCGGATGGTGCTGCCGCCGGCGGCGGCCACGAGGAGGCCCGCTTCGCGCAGGGCGGCGACAATGGGGCCGGGCTCGACCGCCAGTTGGAGGCCGAACATGAAACCCTGGCCGCGCACGGCGGTGAACACATGCGGCGTTTCCGCCGCGAGCGCCTGGAGCTTGCGGTGCACCTCGGGCGCGACGGCGTTGACGTGGGCGATTAATTTTTCGCGCTCCATGACTTCGAGCACGGCGAGACCGGCGGCGCAGGCGAGGGGATTGCCGCCGAAAGTATTACCGTGCGAGCCTGGGGTGAACAGCGGCGCGTAAGCCTCGGCGATCCACACCGCGCCGAGGGGAAAACCGCCGCCGAGACCCTTGGCGAGACCCACGGCGTCGGCCTGAATGCCGGCGTGCTGGCAGGCGAGAAATTTGCCCGTGCGGCCGATGCCGCATTGCACTTCGTCAATCATCAGCAGCAATTGCTTCCGGTCGCACAGCGCCCGCAGGCCGCGAAGAAATTCCGTCGTCGCGGCGTGCACGCCGGATTCGCCCTGGATCGTTTCAATGAAAATCGCGGCGGTCTGGTCGTCCACGAGCGCTTCAAAGCTCGCGAGATTATTCAGCTCGCCAAACGCAAAGCCCTCGAGCATCGGCCGGAAGCCGCCCTGGATTTTCTCCTGCGGCGTCGCCGCCATGCCGCCGAACGTGCGGCCATGAAAAGCGTTTTTCGCGCAGAGAACCTTGTACCGTTTGCCCTCGACGCCGCCTTCCCGCGCGCGACCGTGCAGCCGCGCCAGTTTGAGGAGTGTTTCGTTGGCCTCAGTGCCGGAATTGCAGAAAAACATCCGGCCCGGGCCGATGCGTTCGACCAGCGCTTTCGCGAGTTCGCCCTGCGGCAGGTTGCGATAAAGATTACTGCAATGCGCGAAAGTGGCGGCCTGTTGCTGCACGCGCTCGACCCACACAGGATGGGCGTGACCCAAGCCGGTGACGGCAATGCCCGCGGCAAAATCCAGATACTCGCGCCCCGCGGCGTCCCACACGCGCAAGCCCTTCCCGCGGGCCAGCGTGAGGGCCGGCTTCGCGTAATTGCCCAGGAGATAGGCGTCGTAATCGGGGGCGGACATGGCGGGAAAATAAAAAAGGAATAGGCTGGGGACGGGATCTTCCCGCGGCGCGTTGAAGAACGCGCCGGCTTGGCTCAGCCATTGACGATTTCGGTGCCGATCCCTTGATCGGTGAAGATTTCCAGGAGGAGGCTGTGCGGGCGGTGGCCGTCCACGAAGTGCACGCGATGCACGCCCTGGTCGAGCGCTTTGACGGCGCTGTCCACTTTCGGCAACATGCCGCTCGTGATAATTTTCCGCGCCTTGAGGTCGGGCACCTGGCTCGAGGAAAGCGTGGAAATCAGCGTCGAGGGATCGGCCTGATTCGTGAGCAGGCCCGGCACATCGCACAAATACACCAGCCGCCGGGCGCGCAGCGCGCTTGCCACTGCGGCGGCGGCGACATCGGCATTCGTGTTGTAAGAATGGTCCAACTCGTCCACCGCGATGGGGGAAAGCACGGGCAGATAATTTTCGCCGAGCGCTTTTTTAATCAACTTGGTTTTGACGTAATTGACTTCGCCGACAAAACCGAGATCCAGCGGCTCGCCCGATTCGCCGACGGGGAAATGTTTCTGGCACAGGAAGACGTCATTGCCCTTCATGCCGAAGGGATTCGCGCCCTGTTGCTGGAGCAGCGCGCAAATTTCCGCGTTGGTCTGGCCGTTGAGCGTTTGCTCGACGATGCGCATGGCGGCTTCGTCAGTCACACGCAAACCGTGGCGAAATTCCGGCTTCAGCCCGGCCGCTTCCATCGCGCGCGTGATGGCTTTGCCACCGCCATGCACGACGACGACCTGAATGCCGACTGCCGCGAGAAAGGCGAGGTCGGTGGCCACGCTCATGCGCGCGGCGGGGTCCGGATCGTCCATGAACGCGCCGCCGTATTTGACCACGAAGATCGAGCCGCGGAAGCGCTGGATGTACGGCAGCGCCTCGAGCAGCACGCCTGCTTTCGTGGTGGGATTAAGCTCCTGAGTCATGGAAAATCAACCGGCTGATGCGACGGATAAGAGGATGGGTTGGGAAAGGGGAGAAATTGGCAAAGGAATCGTTGGGGCGCAACCAAACAAGCGGGCGGCGCCGTGGTTGTCACCGCGTTGTCACTCACTTTTATTGTAGGTCACGTAGCCTTCGGTGAGGTCGCTGGCCAGGAGGCGAAACGCGCCGGGGCCGAGCCGCAGATCGAGCGTGATGCGGAAGCGCGGCTGGCGCACGATGGCCTTCCACCGCTCGAGGTTTTCCGGATGCGGCGTGCCCGCCAGCAACACCGGCGATTCATCGTAAAATAAATCGAGCTTTTCCTCGACGAGTCCCACGCGCGCGTAACCCGCAGCGTCGGTGAGCCGGCCCCAATTCGGGTCCTCCCCGCACCACGAAGATTTCACGAGCAGGGAATTGCCGATGGCGCGGGCGACTTTTTCCGCGGCCGCCTCGTCCGGCGCGCCGCGCACGACAACTTCGACCACCTTGGAAATTTTTTCGCCATCGCTGACAATGCGGGTCGCGAGATGATCGCACACCTGGTGCAGCGCCCGCGCAAAAACAGCGCGGGCTTCCGCGGGCGCGGCGCCGAGATCAAAACCCGACGCACCGTTTGCGAGCAGCAGCACGGTATCATTGGTGCTCATGTCGCCATCCACCGTGATGGCGTTAAAGGTGCGGCGCACGCCCTCGCGCAAGAGTTCATGGAGCAACGCGGTCGGCACGGCGGCGTCGGTGCAAATGAACGCGAGCATCGTTGCCATGTCGGGCTGGATCATGCCCGCGCCTTTGGCCATGGCGGCGAGATTCACGGTCTTGCCCTGCCAGGAAAACCGCGCGGTGCAGGTTTTCGTGCGGGTGTCGGACGTGAGAATGGCATTCGCGGAATGACGGCCGTCGGCGGGCGTCGTCCCCAAAGCCGTGGCGGCATGATCGATGCCGTGGAGAATGCGTGTCAGCGGCAGCAACCGGCCGATGCGCCCGGTCGAGCAGACGAGCATGGAGCCGGTCGGCGTGTTGGCGGCGCGGGCAGCCCGGGCGACCATCATTTGGGCGTCGTGCATTCCTTGCGGACCGGTGCAGGCGTTGGCATTGCCGCTGTTGGCGACAAAGCCGTGAATGGGTGCGCCGGATTTCAGCACTTCCACGCAGATGCGCACAGGCGCGGCCTTCACGTCATTGCGGGTGAAAACGCCTGCGGCGGTGCACGGCGCGGTTGAGCGCACCAGCGTGAGATCGAGCCGATCGGAATTTTTCTCGCGAATATCGCACGCCACGGCGCCCGCGGCAAAACCGGCGGCATCCGTGACGCCGGGAGAATCGGCGATGAAGTCAATGGCCATGGAAGGGGGCGGTTAATTCGTGGTCGCAAAAAAATTACAACAAACCTTCGCTCTCGGGCCAGCCGGCGACGAGATTCATGATTTGCACGGCCTGGCCGCTTGCGCCCTTGAGGAGATTGTCCTCGGCGGAAACGAGCACGACGTTGCCGGTGCGCGGATCATGCGCGGCGGCGATATCAATGCGGTTCGTGCCGGTCACCAGCGCGGTGTCCGGATTCTGGCCGCGCGGCAAAATCTGCACGAATGGCCGACCGGCATAAGCATCGCGCCAGGTGGCCAGCACCGCTTCGGCGTCGTTGACTTTCGCGCGGGCCACAATGGTAGTGGCGATGCCACGGCGCATGGGCGCCAGATGCGGCGTGAATTGAATGATGACTTTGGCGCCGGCTGCGGCGGAGAGCTGCTCCTCGATCTCGGAGAGATGCCGGTGCTTGGGGAAACCGTAGGCCTTCGCGCTTTCGGCGCGTTCGCAGAAAAGATAATCCTCATCCACCTTTTTCCCCGCGCCGGAAACGCCGCTGAAGGAATTGACGACGATGTTTTCCGCGCTCACCACGCCGGCGCGCAACAGCGGCACCAGCGGCACGAGCACGCTCGTCGGATAGCAACCCGGGCAGGCGAGCAGCCGTTTTTGCTGCCAGCCGTCGCGCATGATTTCCGGCAGGACGTACACGGCCTCCTGGAGCAATTCCGGTGCCGGATGCGCATGGCCGTAAAATTCCCGATAGATCTCCGGCGAAGTAAGGCGAAAATCGGCACTCAAATCGATGACCCGCTTGCCGGCGGCGAGCAGGGGCCGGGCGTATTCGGCCGCGACGCCATGCGGCAGCGCGAGAAAATACAAATCCACCTTGGGATCCGCCGCGAGCGCGCCGGGCTCGCTCGGGGCAAACACGAGGGACGGCGGCACAACGCCCCGCAGCCGCGGCAGCGCCTGCCCCAGCGGCTGGCCCGCGAGCGTGCGCGAGGTGACGCTCACCAGCCGGGCGCGCGGATGCCGCACCAGGAGCCGCACGAGCTCCTCGCCTGAATAACCGGACGCGCCGATGATGCCGACATTCATAAGAGAAGTTAGAAGTAAGAAGTTAGAAGTAAGAAGTAAAGACGCAGAAAACGGTGGTGCTTTGGCCGCGGGGCCCGAAAACAACGAACCCTCCGGGGCAAGATGCCGCCGGAGGGTTCGCAAAAGAGACTTCCAAAAAATTAACGTTTCGAGAACTGGAAGCGTTTGCGCGCGCCGGGGCGGCCCGGTTTCTTGCGTTCTTTTTCACGCGGATCGCGGGTGATCTGGCCGGCCTTCTTCAAGGGGGGCCGCAGTTCCGGGTTCATGCGCTGCAACGCCCGGGCGAGGCCGTGCGCAATCGCGCCCGCCTGGCCGACGTTGCCGCCGCCCCGCACTTCGACGATCACGTCGTGCGCGCTGGTGAGGCTGGTGATGGTCAAGGGCGCGGTGGCCTGCTTGATCAAGCGTTCGACTTTCAGATACGCCGTCACATCGATGCCGTTGACGGTCATCTTGCCGGTGCCCGGGAAGAGGCGCACTTGGGCGGTGGCCGTCTTGCGGCGGCCGGTGCCGGTAAACAGGGTGTCTGTTTTCAAATTCATGGAGAGAGGAGAAATTTAGCGGGAGGAAAACTTAAATGGGAAACGGCTTCGGCACCTGGGCCTCGTGCGGATGCTTCGTGCCGGGATAGACCTTCAGCTTGGTGAGCATTTTCGAGGCGATGCGGTTTTTCGGCAGCATGCCTTTCACGGCGTGCATGATGAGAAATTCCGGGCGGTGTTCGCGGAAATGCGCGACGCTGCGGTATTTTTCACGGCCAACCCAGCCGGTGAAAAACATGTATTGCTTGTCGGTTTCCTTGCGGCCCGTGACGCGCACTTTCGCGGCGTTGAGGACGACGACGAAATCGCCGGTGTCCACGTTGGGCGTGTAGATGGGCTTGTGCCGGCCCCGGAGGACCTGCGCAATGCGGGCGGCGAGGCGCCCCAGGACCTGGCCGTCAGCATCGACGACGAACCATTGCTGGGTGAACGCTCCGGACTTGGCTAAAGTGGTTTTCATGACGCGGGAAAAGGCAGGAAAATAGACCGTTGGGCGCAGGTGTCAAAAGTATTTTCAGAGGAGGCGCCGATTTTCTCCGGGGGTGGAAAATGCAACGCCCGTCCCGGCAAGGCCGGGACGGGCGCGGCAAAATAAACTTGGAGCGCGGGGCCCCAAGGAAGGTGAGGCTTACTTGCTGAACTTCAAGCCCACGCCGGCCCAGACGTTTTCGTCCGTGCCGCCACCTTGGGAGTTCGTGCCGAACGCCGGGTAGAACACATTGCCGTCATTGTTGCCCGCATAGCGGAAACCAACGAAGGCGGTGGTGAAGTCGTTAATCTTGTAGTTCAGGTCCAGGGTCACGCCCCAGTAGCTGTAGCTGTTGCGCCAGTTCGGAGCGCCAGCGTTGAGCTGGTCGCCACGTTGACGGAGCGAGTCGAGCCAGCCCACGTAAGCGCGGGGAGTCAGCGACAGGCCCTTGACGCCGGTCATGTTGCTCATGTCCCAGGTGTACTTCAGCGAGAACTCCACCACGCTCTGGTTGAGGATGAAGTCGTAGTAGTAATACACGGAGGGGCTGAGGTTGTAGCTCAACACGCTCGAGGTATCATAGGTCACGCCGACGAAGATTTCGTCGGAGCGATCCAGAGCATTGGCGGTGCCGCCAGCTTCGGGATACCAGTAGTAGGTGTCGCCCACGTCGAGGGACAAGCCTTTGACCAGAGCGTCCAACGGATAGGCATAGCCACCGTAGAGGTCGATCTCGTCAGCCTGGTCAGGACCGCCGGCATTGGTGCGGCGACCGATGGGTTGGTTGGTCCAGACGCCAGCATAGAGGCTGCCGCCGAACACCGGGTAACCAAACTCGGCCTTCGGTTGGAAGGCGTTGTTGGTGATTTTCTTGGCGCGGTACACGTACTGGGATTCCCAGTCGATGGTGCCCGAAACCGAGAGGTCGCTCAGCGGGTTCTGCGCATAAGCATTGGCGCCCAGCATAGCCGCGAAGGCCACAGTAAGGATGGTTTTGTTCATTTTAATCCAGTTTGTTTGTTTGTTTTAGGCAGTGCCCCGCCCTTCCCAGCCGGGTAGTTGAGGCACTGAAAGCAACGAGAATCTGGATTTCGTTTAAGAACGCAAGCGGTTTTTCACAATTGTAACAAATGTAAAAAAATTGTTAAATACCCTGATCTTGGGGTCGAAATCTTGCCGATTTTGGGGTGAATCAAATTTCTCAATAATTTCATAAGTTATTAATAGTGAGCAATTTATATATCACATATATTACGGTGCTGAAAACTTTCGATCCACTTCCGAAAGAAGGCAATTGTTTTTGAATTATCGAGCGAACCGCGACCTCGATTCAAATTTTTTTACGCTGTAAGTGCCTTTTGCGTAAAAAAAGAAGCGCAACCTCTCCGGATTTACCGGAGTGGTTGCGCTTCATGAACTCGGAAAAAGATTCCGAGGAGAGGGTTTACTTAGAGGCTGAACTTGACGCCAGCGCCACCCCAGATGCTGTTCGCCGTGCCCGGGCTCTGCGCCGTGGGGGTCGCGGGACCAGCGGTCCAAGGCGGAATCTGCCCGGTGCCGTCGTTGTTGCCCGAATAACGGAAGCCGATGAACGCGGTGGCCCAGTCGGTGATCTTGTAGTTCAGGTCAACTTTGAACAGGTAGTAGGTGTAAGCGTTGCGCCAGTTTTGCGTCGGGCCGCCGGGCACGTGAGCGGGCCAGTCAACCTGGGCACCCAACTCGTGATTGCCGCCGAGCCAGCCGACCGTCGCCGCGGGCACGACAGACAGGCCTTTGAGCCCGGTCATACCGCTGAGGTCGTAGGTGTACGAAATACCGAGCTCGAAGTCATTCTGGTCGAGAATGAAGTCGTGGTAATAGAAGAACGACGGCGAGAGATTGAAGCCGATGGCCGACGTGGTGTCGTAGGTGAAGCCGATGTGCACTTCCTGGTTCTGGCTGGCGGCGCTGTTGATGCCACCCACGTCCGGATACCAGTAGTACATGTAGCCAACGTCGACACTCAAGGTCTTCACGAGGAAGTCGAGCGGGTAGGTGTAACCGCCGTAAAGGTCGATTTCACCGTGTTGATTCGGGCCAGCCACCGTACCGGCGCGACCGGCGGGTTGATTGGTCCACAAGCCGGCATAGACGCTGCCGCCATAGACCGGATAGCCGAACTGCACCGAAGGCTGGAAGGCGCCATTGGTGACCTTCTTGCCGCGGAAGATGTACTGCGTTTCGTAGTCCATCGTGCCGGCCACCGTGAGCTTGCTCATGATGTCCGTGGCGGTGCTCGTCGTCGTGGTCGTGGTGTTGGTCGTCGTTGTCGTGGTCGTCGTATTCGTGGCTGTTTGCGCGTGGGCGCCCGCCCAGAGGAGGGACAGGAGCGCCGTGAGCAGAATTTTCTTATGCATGGTGTTCAGTTGGTTGGTTTGGTTTAGGCTGGCTTTTCCTCTGGAGTGGAGGGAAAACCAAGACTGGCATTCAGGTTTGCTTTTTGGAAAAAAACGACCGCATTCAGGGACGTTACAAGTCCGTCACCCAAATGAGCCATTAATTTCACGGTGGAATTAAGCAGGTTTTATGCGCGATTTGCAAAAAAATAGAAATTTCTATAAGAAGCTTAATTTCAACAACTTAATCGTTAAGAACCATCCCATTTGACCGCTATGGCGAACATGAACAATCCAGAAATTAGCTTATCTGCGCGCCGTCTGGGTCTTTTGGCGGCGGTGCTCGGCCTGGCCGGCGTCCTATTTGGGGCCTTTGGGGCCCACGCGTTCAAAGACAAGTTGGAAGCCCTGCACAATGTCGACATCTGGCGCACGGCAGTGGAATACAATCTTGCGCATGCGGTCGCGTTGCTCGCCGCCGCGATTTGGATCGAGCTTAGGAGTCAATCCATGGGCGGTGGCCAAGCGCCCGGCGTGAAAGCGCTAGAATGGGCGGGATACTGCTGGGCCGGCGGAGTGGTATGCTTTTCCGGCTCGCTCTACGCCTTAGCTTTGGGCGGGCCGCACTGGCTGGGGCCAGTCACACCCTTGGGCGGGCTGGGCTTCCTGGCCGGCTGGGTGCTGGTCATGGTCGCGGTGCTTCAGGCGCCCAATAAATCGTGACGTAACGTATCAATCGGCGCGCCGCCCCGGCCAGTGCTGCGCACGAGTCCAGAAGGCATCCGTCCGCCCGCCGTAATAGGTGTCGAGCACGCGGTCCATGACGCGGGTGGTGCGCCGGGCGGATTCCCCGGTGCTGGAACAGGGGCCGAGGCCGCGCAAATCGTTTACGACCGCCTGGACCAGCGGTTGCGCCACATGCGGCGGCGGCGTGAAGGGAAATTCCTGCGTCGCACCACCGGCGAGCTCAAGCCGGAGCGGTTCCTGGCCAAAGGTGGAAAACGTCAGCCGGCCATTGGTGCCGGTGATTTGGAAAAAGTCCTCGCGCGCCGCCCCGGCGAAATTCCACGCCGCCGTGCCGGGCACGCCCGCGGTCGTGCGAAAATTCATCGCCAAGGTGTCCTCGACCGCGTAAGGCGAGGCCAGGTTTGCGGCGTGGCCCGCCACGTCTTCGAGCGGGCCGAAAAAGAAATCCAGCAAGTCCAGCGTGTGCGAACCGAGGTCGAGGAAAAAGCCGCCGCCGGCATTTTCCGCCTCAAGCCGCCAGGGCAGGGCGCCCGCCGAGTGGTTGGCGGGGGCCTGTTCGGTGGCGCGCTGAATATCGAGCATGTAGCCCAATTGCCGGGAGAGCTGCCGGGCCTTTTCTCCGCCGGGCCCGATGACGGCGGCGATGTCCTTGGCGGCGACCTGGAAATGAATGCGGTGGTTTTTCTCGTCGACCACGACGTTGGTGGGGGCGGCCGGGCGGATGGCCTCGGCCAGGGCGCGCGCGGGGTCGGTGGTGATGTGGCGCGGATCGGTGAATTGGTAGCGAATGGCGGTCACGCGGCCGAGCATCGTTTCGATGAGCTCCTTGGCCCGGAGGAAACGCGGTTGGGCGCGGCGGTAATAGGCGACGAACAGCGGCAGGCGGGCGCGGGCAAAGGCCTCGACCATTTGATCACATTCCGTGATATTGCGCGCCATCGGCTTTTCCACGTGGGCGGGCTTCCCGGCGGCGGCCACGCGCAGGGCGTATTCCAGATGCGAGCCCGGCGGCGTGGCGATGTAAACCGCGTCCACTTCCGGGTCGCGGATGAGCGCCTCGGCGTCGGAGTACCATTTGGGCACGGCATGGCGGCGGGCGTAATCCTGGGCCAGCTCCGCATTGCGGCGCATGACGGCGACGAGCCTGGAGCCCTCGGATTTTTGAAAGCCGGGGCCGCTTTTCACCTCGGTGACATCCCCGCAGCCGAGGATGCCCCAATGAATCACGTCACGCGTTTGCCAGGCGGAACCAGTAGTCATGCGGGACGCTAAGGGGCCGCCCCGCGGCGTGGCAAAATTAATTTTGACGCATCACGCGCCGGCGCAACAAAAAGGAAACGCTTACGGAGACTTCGCTGGAGTTATCGGCGCAGCCGTGGTCGTGTTGCCCGTCGCTGCGGGCGGGGCGGAAAATTCGGCGGTCAATTTTTCCAGGGCGGTGACGGCGTCGGCGCGCTCGACGGGGTTGAGCTCGGAGGGTAGCAGGTAGCCCTCGCGGTCCTTGTCGAAATGCTGGACGACCGCCGCGCGCAGGTCCGCGAGCGGATCGGCGACGGTGGATTGCAGCAGGATGATGTAGGCCACAGAGAAATAAATGATGAGCCCGGTGACGTCCACCAAGGTGGCGATGAAGGGCGCGCTCGAGGTCGCCGGGTCAAAGCCGAGGCGTTTCAACAGCAGCGGGAGCATCCCGCCCATCAGCGAGCCCCAGAGCACGATGCCAATCAAGGCCACGCCGACCGTCGCGGCCACCAGAATCCAGTTATCACCGTAAATGGTGTGGCCGCGCAACTTGAGCGAAATCAGCGCCCACACGGCGATGCGCAAAAAGCCGATGGCGCCCAGGATGCAGCCGAGGGAAAATCCGGCCACCAGTTCGCGCCGCATGATTTTCATCCATTCGCGCAGGCGAAATTCGCCGAGGGCCAGCGCGCGGATGACGAGCGTCGAGGCCTGCGAGCCGGCATTGCCGCCGGAGCTGATGACCAGTGGGATGAACAGCGCGAGCACCACGGCCCGAGCGATTTCGTCCTCAAAAAAGCCCATGGCCGTGGCGGTCAGCATTTCGCCGAGGAAAAGCGCCACCAGCCAGCCCGCGCGCTTTTTAATCATGCGCGGCAGCGAAATCGTGGTGTAGGGTTCGTCGAGGGCTTCCGTGCCGCCGAGCTTCTGGATGTCCTCGGTGGCTTCTTCGGCGGCGACGTCCAGCATGTCGTCCGCGGTGATGATGCCGATGAGCTTGCCCTCCGGGCTGGTGACGGGCAGCGCCACCCGGTCGTATTTGCGGAAGATTTCGAGGGCCTTTTCGCGGTCGTCGGTGGGATGCAGGGCGGCGAAGTTGCCGTCCATGAGCGCGCGCACCGGCGTCTCGGGATCGGACAGGAGAAAGCGCCGCACGCGAATATCGTCGAGGAGGTGCCCGTCGTCATCGACCACGTACACCATGTTCAGCGTCTCGCGGTCGTAGCCATGCTGGCGGATGAATTCCAGTGCCTGGCGCACCGTCCATTCCGGGTGCACGGCCACGTAATCAAGCGCCATCAGGCGGCCCGCGCTGTGCTCGGGATAGGCCAGCAACTCCTGGGCGACGAGGCGTTCCTCGGGCGTGAGCAGGCACAACAACTGTTTGGCGACGTCCGGCGGCACCTCGTTGAGGAAGTGCGTGCGGTCGTCGGGCGGCAGCTCGTTCAGCAGGACGGCGGCCTGGTCCTGGCTCAGGGCCTTGAGCAACCTGTGCTTCGCGGAGTGCTCCAGGTACGAAAAAATGCCGACCGCCATGTCCTTCGAGCACACGCGAAACAGCACGGCCAATTCCGCGATCGGCAATTCCGCCAGAATCGGCGCCAAATCCATCGGCAGCCACGGCGCGAGCTTTTGCTTGAGGCCGGCAAAGTCCTTGACGGCCAGCAGGGCGCTGATGTCGTTTTTGATTTCCGTGGTGGCCCGCATGAACGGTACGTGTCTCGAATGGCCGCGGTGGCAAAGGCACACCCCGGCCCGGCGTTGAGATCAGCCCCCGGTCAGCGCGCCACGGCCACCGCCCCGGAGGGCAGGTCTACAGCCGAATAGCGGCGGGCTCAGAAGTCGAATTTGTTGATATTGTCCTTATTGAAGATGTACGGCTTGCCCAGCAAAATATTGTCGTCCTGGATTTCAAAGGTGCCGAGGGAGCCGGCCTTGATGCTCTTGTCGCCGGGCTTCAAGGTGCCCTTGGCCAGGGCGTCCGCCGCGTAAACGGTGAGGTAGCCGAGGTCGCCGGTGTTCCAGAGGATAACGCTGTCGGTCACGCCGCTGTTCACGTAAGGCTTGTTTTCGTTGGGCATGCCCAGGCCGATGACCTTGACCTTGCCGACCTTGCCGGCCTGCTTCACGGCTTCCGCCGCGCCGGGGACGGCGGCGGTGGAGATGGCCATGATGAGTTTCAGGTCCGGGTATGTGCTCATTAAAGTTGTGGCTACGGTCTGGGACTGGTCCTTCATGTCGTTGCCGGGGACCACGGTGACGAGTTTGATGTCTGGATATTTTTCCTTCAGGCGCGCTTCGATGAAGTTCTGCCAGGATTTCTGGTTTGAGGCCGTCACCGAGGCGGTGATGATGGCAAATTCACCTTTTCCACCCATGAGGCGCGCGGCCTCGTCGGTCAGCGTGTCGCCAATGCCTTTGGGGGTGGCCTGGTTGACGAAAAAGGAGCGGGCGTCTTTCTGCGCGTCGGCATCGTAGGTGAGAACTTTGATGCCGGCGGCCTGGGCCTTGCGCAGGGCGGTGGAAATGCCTTCCGCATTTTCCGCGGCGACGCAAATCACGTCTTCGCCGAGGGTGATCCAGTTTTCCACGATTTCGTTTTGCTTGGCCGCATTCGAGTCGGTCGGGCCGTCATAAATCAAATCCACGCCGAGTTCCTTGGCGGCTTTTTCCGCGCCGGCCTTGACGGAAATAAAATAGCCGAGGCCCTTGGCTTTCGGCATCAAGGCGATCTTGAGCTGCTTGCCGGCGGCCGGAGCGGGCGCGGCGGCGCTCGCGGCCGGGGCCGGAGCTTCGGACTTTCCGCCACAGGCGGACAAAAAGAGCGCGGCGGTGGCGCCGGCGACGAGGAACAGGGACGGGAACCGTTTCATGCGGGGTGGGAGGGTTGGGGGGTTAAACGGGCATTCTGACGGCGCGCCCGCCAGTTTGACAAGATTTTTGGCAAAACTCCGCCGGTCAACGCGATCAAGAGCAAGGCGCCGGTCAGCATCCCGGACATTTCCTCGCCCACGCCCTGCTTAATGACAAAGGGCACGGTGCCGAGGCCGCTTTTCAAAACGCCGATGGCCAGCACGCCGAGCAGGGTGCCGTAGATACTGCCCACGCCGCCGAAAATGCTCGTGCCGCCGAGGACGACCGCCGTAATTGCAAAAAGTTCGTAGCCCGTGCCGGCGTCGGCCTTGGCCTGGCCCAGGCGCGCGGTGTAAATGATGGCCGCCAGCGCCGACACGAAACCGGCCAGGATATAAACCATCGCCAAGCGTCGCTCGACGGGCAGTCCGGCATAACGCGCGCCCTCGGGAGCAAAACCAATCGCACGGAACGACCGCCCAAAAGTAGTCTGATGCACCAGCAGCCAATAGGCGGCGGTCACGCCGAAAAAAATCCACGCTTGCGTGGGCAGGCCGAGCACGCGTTCCTGGCCCAGAAATAAAAACGACGCGGGGAAATTGGTAAACGTGTCCGCGCCGTGGGTGATGGCCTCGGCCAGCCCGCGAAAAAGCGAATAGGTGCCGAGCGTCACAATCAACGGCGGCAGGCGCAGGAGGGTAATCAGCGCCGCGTTCAACCCGCCCGCGACCGCGCCGATTCCCAGTGTGGCTACGATCGCGAGCGCAAGGGGGAAGTGCGCATCCTGCCACAATTTTCCAAATAAAATCGCGCACAAGCCCATGAGCGAGCCGACCGACAAATCAATCCCGCCGGTTAAAATCACCGGGGTCAGCGCGAGGGCGAGCAAGCCGATTTCACACGAGTGGCGCAAAATGTCGAACTGGCGGTTCATCGTGCCGAAACCGAGCGTCACGGTGCCGCGCACCGTTGTGCCGGCGAAATAAAAATACACCCACTCGGCCACCAGCACGCCCAGCAGAATGGTCTCATGCCGGAGCAAAATCGCCTTCCCGGCCGGTTGCGTGGAGCTGGAAGCAGGCTGGGACATGAGGATTTTTTGACAGAATTAACAGAATTAACGGAATTGAAAAAACCGGCTGAATAAAATTTCTTATTCTGTAAATTTTGTTAATTCTGTCGAAATCCGCATTATCCTACGGCTTGAGCAGGAGCGCGAGCGGCTCCTGGATGGCCTCGGCCCAGATTTCGTAGCCGGGGGCGGCGGGATGCAGCTTGTCGGCGCCGAAGACGCCGGGCTTGAAGCCGGATTTGTCGTCATTCAAAAACTTGTCGCCGATGTCCAGATAGAACACGTGGTTGAGGTCGCTGAGCTTGGCCAGCGCGTGATTAATTTCCTCGATTTGCGGGTTGTTGATGGGGCTGTCAAAGCGCGGGAAAATCGCGAGCAGGAGGATTTTGGCGTCGGGGAAATCCTTGCGGAGTTCGGCCACGTCGGCGTACACGCCCTCAATCGCCTCGGGCACAGTGTTCCGCGGTGCGGGATTGGCGCCGCGCTCCATGCCGGTGTTGTTCGTGCCAATCATGAGCACGACCACTTTCGGCTTAAAGCCCTGGCCTTCGCCGTTCTGGAGCCGCCAGAGCACATGCTGGGTGCGGTCCGCGCTGATGCCGAAATTCGCGGCCTTCATATTACCATAATACTTTTCCCACACGGCCTTGCCCGTGGTGCGCCAGAAGTCGGTGATTGAGTCGCCGAGAAAAAGCACATCGATGTCGCCCTTCTTCGCAATCTCTACAAAACTGGCGTGCCGGTTGTCGGTGCCGCGCTGGATCATGGGGATGATGGCGGTGTTGGGCTTGGCCGGAGCGGCGGCGTCGGTCGAAGCGGCAGGTGCCGGGGCCGCGGATGCCGCGGCGGGCGCCGGAGCATCAGCCGCAAAAACGGCGGTCCGCGCCAGCGCGAGCAGGGTCAGCGTGGAGAGGAAGGAAAAACGGGAAAACAGGGGCGGGGCTTTCATGACGAGGGCTGGAGTAAGGGGTGAGGCGCGGCACGCAAAAGCTTTTGGCCGCGGGAATTTCCACGGTAGGCAAGCGTCCTGCGGGCTGTCAAACGGATACCAGACGGCGGAGATTTTCGAGATTGCGGGGGTCGTCGGCCGGGAATTTACTGGGGAGGGCCAGGCTGGTCCTTTCGGATGAAAGACATGGAAGCTCCGTCGGGCAAAACCAATTCCAACCTGCAAGGCCTGCCGCTGGCCGAGCGGGCGCGCGAGTGGTTGCAGTTTTCCGCCATGCGGTTGCGCGGGATAACCCGGCGCGACGACTACGGCTGGTTGTGGGGCAACCTCGAGGAGTATGCCCGGCTGCTGCAAAAATATGCAGGCAAGGCTTTGATTGACGCCGATGTCTTTGAAATCGGTTTTGGCGCGCGGCCCTACCGCCTGATGGCCCTGTGCAGCCTTGGGGTGAACGCGCGCGGCGTGGATTTGGACCAACCGGTGCTGCAAGGCCGCGCCGCGGAATTCGCCACCATCCTGCGCCAGAATGGCTGGGAGCGCTGGCTCAAATCCGTCGTGCGGTTCCACATTTTCGACTGGAAGCAGCGGCTGGATTTGCGCCGGGCTTTGCAGGCCCGCAAGCGCGCATTGGTCGTGGATCCGGCGCGCTTTCTCGTCGGCGACGCCGCGGGTGACGACTTGAATCACCGCCTCGCGCCCCAGTCGTTGGACCTGATTTATTCGGAAGATGTATTCGAGCACGTCCCGGCGGAGTCGCTGCCGAAACTGGTGCAAAACATGGCGCGCTGGCTGCGCCCGCGGGGGCTCGCGCTCATTCGCCCGAACATTTTCACCGGCATCACCGGCAGCCATCTGCTCGAATGGTACGGCCATCGGGTGGGAGACCAGGCGCCGCGCCGTAGCGAGCCGTGGGAGCACCTGCGCAAAAATCGGTTCACCGCCAACACCTTTCTCAACGGCCTCACCCGCGCCGACTACCGGAAAATTTTCTCGGCGCATTTCGCCATCCGCGACGAAGTGGTCGCCGCCCCGGAGCTGGGCCGCGCGTGGCTGACACCCGCCCTCCGCGCCGAATTGTCCGCTTACAGCGACGAAGAACTGTTTTCGAACAACGTGTTGTTTGTGCTGACGCCCAAGGCGTAAAGTACGGCGCGGCATCCCATAAGTCTTGCCACACCGGCGCACGGTCTGGAAAATGGGCGTCCCTTTTCCCCATGTTACCCCGCATTTTGGAAAGCCGCGGTTTCGCGGCGCTTTTGTTTTTCACGACGATGGTGGCCGGTTCGCCGCGCAGCGTGGCCGCTGATGCTCCAGTGCCGGCCGCCGCGCCGCTGCCGCCCACGCCCGCGACCTATCGCCATTTGGCCGATGAGGTGGATGGCGTGCTCGCCAAAGAAATTTTGGATAAATGGTTTCCCGCGGCCGTGGACAACAAGGGCGGGGGCTTTATTGAAAATTTCGGGGTCAACTGGACACCCGCGGCCAACAACCCCAACCGTAGCATTGTTTACCAGGCGCGGCTCACCTGGCTCGCCGCGAACGCCGCCGAACATTTTCCCGCCAAGGTGGCCGAGTACAAGGAGCTGTCGCGCCACGGGCTGACTTTTCTCGCCGAGAAACAATGGGACCCGCAGCAGGGCGGATTTTACTGGTCGGTGACCACCGCGGGTGCGCCTTCCAATGATCGTCCCAATGAAAAGCACGTTTACGGCAATGCTTTCGGCATCTATGCCGCCGCCGCGGAATATAAACTCACGCACGATCCGGCGGCCCTGGAACTGGCGAAAAAAGGTTTCGCCTGGCTCGAGGCCCACGCCCACGACGCCAAAAATGGCGGTTACATCGAGGCTTTGAATGTCGCCGGGCAACCGCTCACACCGACTGCCCCGCGCGGTGGCCGGGGCGGTGGCGCGGGCAGCGATGCCATCGGCACGCCCATCGGGCAGAAGTCCATGAACACCCACATCCATTTGCTCGAGGCGCTGACTGAGCTTTACCAAGTCTGGCCCGATCCGCTGGTTCGCGCGCGCGCCCAGGAAATTTACGATCTCGCACTCAAGGAGATTTACACGGACCCCGGTTATCTCACGATGTTCTTCACTCCTGAGTGGCAAAAGGTCCCGTCCCGCAACGGCCGGGGCGATTCCTTCGGGCACAACATCGAGGCTGCGTATCTTTTCACCGATGCCGCCGCGGTGCTCGGCCGGCCGAATGATGAAGTCGCGTGGAAGGAAGCCCGCAAGCTGGTGGATCACGCGCTCCAATACGGCTATGACAAGGAACATGGCGGATTCTTCAACGAAGGCACCACCACCGGCGGCAACCTCGACACCGCCAAAATCTGGTGGGTGGAGGCGGAGGGCCTCTATGCCTTGCTGCTCATGCATGAGCGCTTTGGTCATGAAACGTCCGTTTACTGGGACACCTTTTTGCAACAGTGGAAATTCATTTCCGAGCACCAGCTTGATCACGTCAACGGCGGCTGGTATCCCAGCGTGGTGGCCGACGGTTCCGCTCCGGCCGGCGACGGCCTGCGTCTGAAAAGTAATCAGTGGACGGAGGGCTACCACGAAGGCCGCGCACTCATCAACGTGGCCAACAAACTGCGCGAGCTGGCCGACGCCGGAAAACTCGGCGCGGTCCCCGTGACGCATGGCACGCGCTAATTTTTTCTTCAACTCTCTACTCCTCCTTCCATGAAAACCTCGTTTACCCCTTTTCCAGTTTTTGGCCTCCGCGCGATCTTGATCGCGGCATTTTGTCTTGCCGCACTGGCGAATTTCCCCGCGGTGCACGCCGCGGTCAGCGCGCCGCCCGCCACTCCAAGTGCGGGCCTGCCCGCGCCAGTCACCCTGTCGGCGGGCTGGCAATTGCAGGACATTGCCCAAGTACCACAGGCGGGCGACGTCGTTTCCACGACCGGTTTCACTCCCACCGGCTGGTACAAAGCCACCATCCCCGGCACGGTGCTCACGAGCCTCGTCAACGACGGCGTGTACGCCGAGCCGCTTTACGGCGAAAACAACCGCCCGGACAAAATCCCCGAGAGCCTCTGCCGGACTTCCTATTGGTACCGCACACAGTTTGACGTGCCGGCGAGATATGCGGGCAGGCAAATCAGCCTGAATTTCGAGGGCATTAATTACACGGCGCAAGTTTGGCTCAATGGTCGCCAGCTTGGCGACATCCGGGGCGCCTTTGCGCGTGGGATATTTAATATCACGGCTTACGTGAAGCCGGGCGAGAAAGCCACCCTGGCCGTCCTCATTCAGCCGCCGCCGCATCCTGGCAATCCCGCGGAGCAAACACTGGCCGCGGGCACCGGCGGCAACGGCGGCCAGCTCGTGCGCGATGGGCCGACCTTCGTTTGTGCCGTCGGCTGGGACTGGATTCCCGCCATTCGTGACCGCGACATGGGCATCTGGCAGAAAGTCACCCTTTCCGCCACCGGCCCGGTGCTCATCGTGGATCCTTATCTCACCAGCCACCTGCCGCTTCCGCGCACGGATTCCGCAAATCTCACCCTGGAGGCCACGTTGCAAAATATTTCGGACACGCCGCAGTCCGGCAATCTCGCGGTCAAATTCGGCGACGTGAATTTCTCGGTGCCTTACACGCTCGCGCCCAAAACCACCCAGGCCGTCAAGCTCACGCCGGAAACGAATCCGCAACTGCACGTCGCGAATCCCCGCCTCTGGTGGCCCAATGGTTACGGCGAGCCGAACTTGTACGCGCTGCACCTGAGCTTTGACCAAAACGGCCAGCCTTCCGACACGCGCGACTTTAATTTCGGCATCCGTGAAATCACCTACCAGTTGCCGGGTTCGGACAATCTGGCGATTTCCGTCAACGGCGTGCCGGTGATGTGCAAGGGCGGCGACTGGGGCATGGACGAGGCCATGAAACGCATCCCGCGCGACCGCCTCGAGGCGCAGATCCGTTTTCACAAGGACGCCAATTACACGATGATCCGCAACTGGGTCGGCCAGAGCACGGGCGAGGATTTTTATGACCTCTGCGACAAATATGGCATCATGATTTGGGATGAATTCTTTCAGGCCAACGCGAGCGACGGCCCGGTGCCCGACGACGTGCCCATGTACCTCGCCAACGTGCGCGAGAAAGTGCTGCGGTTCCGCAATCATCCGTCCATCGCGCTGTGGTGCGGGCGCAACGAGAGCAATCCGGCGCCCGCGGCGGTCGCGGACGGTTTGCAGGCCATCATGGCGGAATTGGAATCCGCGCGCGCCTACCACGCCAACTCCAACGAGGGCAAGGGCGTGCGTTCCGGCGGGCCGTACAACTGGCAGACGCCCCGGATGTTTTATGCCGGCCCGCGTGGCGGCGCGCTGGAGCCGTTCAAGACAGAGATCGGCAGTGTTTCCATCCCCACGCTTGAGGCTGTGCAGGCCATGATGCCGGAAAAAGATTGGAACACCATCAACGACGATTGGGCCGAGCACGATCTGTGTCGCGGCGCGCAGGAAGGCCGGCAGGGCGGTCCGCTTTATCCCGACATGATTGCAAAGCGTTACGGGCCGTGGACGGGCCTCGCGGAATTTGTGCGCAAGTCGCAGCTCGCGAACTACGAGGCCTTCCGCGCCATGTACGAGGGCCGGTTTGCGAAACTTTTCCAGCCCGCCACCGGCGTGCTCACCTGGATGAGCAATCCGTCGCAGCCGAGTTTCGTCTGGCAGCTTTACAGCTACGACCTCGAGCCGCTCTCCTCGCTCTTCGCCGTCCGCAAGGCCAGCGAGCCGATTCACGTGCAGATGAACCAGAACGATTTTCATGTGATGGTCATCAACAACACGCCGAAACCGCTCGAGAATTTGCAGGCCAGCGTGCGCGTGTACAATCTCGACGGCAGCAAGGTGTACGACCACACCACGCCTGTCGCCTCAGCGGGCGCGAGCGCCGCCACCGATGTCGGTGCGATTGCATTCCCCGACGGCTTGTCGCCGGTGCATTTCGTAAAGGTCGAATTGCGCAACGCCCAGGGCCAGTTGCTCTCCGACAATTTCTACTGGCGCGAAACCACGCAGGACGACCTCACCGCGCTCGACACGCTGCCGGAAGTTTCGCTCGACGCCAAAATCGTCCGCCACGATGCCGACGGCAAATGCCTGCTCGATGTGACCTTGACCAATCCGACGAAAAACATCGCGCTCATGGCGCACTTGCAATTGCGCAAGGACGGCACGACCGAGCGCGTGCTGCCGGTGCATTACTCGGACAATTATATTTCGCTGCTGCCGGGCGAGTCGCGCACAGTCACCATTGAGGCCGCCTCGAAAGACCTCGGCGGGGCCAAGCCGCTGGTGATGCTCGACGGCTGGAACGTCAACACGAAGCCGCAGACGTTTTCCGCCAACGGCGGCGCGGTCATCGCTCCAAACACGCCGGCGCTCGTGAAACCGGCGACCGCCACAGTGGCGGCTTCACGCTAGTTTTCGGCTTCATTTAATCTCTTGATAACGGGCGGCGCGGTGAGGGCACCGCGCCCTGCCCGTATTGCCATTCACAGGCAGGGCGCTCTGCCCTCAGAGCGCCGTATCGAGTTAATCTCGAAACGCATTCGCCGTGGGGGCGTCGCTTGCGACGGCCCGCATCACTCACCCGCCGCTCTTGCGACTGCGCAAGCCGTCCGACACGACGGCCAGCAGAATAATCACGCCCTGAATCGCCTTTTCCCAATAGGGGACGATTTTCAGGTGCGTGAGCGCGGGATTAATACACGAGAGCAGCAACACGCCGACCAGTACGCCGCCGAGGTTGCCGCGTCCACCGGAAATGGAAACGCCGCCGACCACCACCGAGGCGATGGCAATCAACTCGAGTCCGCCGCCGGACGACGGCTGCACTTGGGGTGATTCGACAATGTTCATCATCGCCGCCAGCCCCGTCAGCGCGCCCATCAAAACAAAGACGCAAAAAGTGACCCATTGTGGGCGAATGCCCGCGAGACGCGCGGCCTCGGCGTCGGTGCCCACGGCATAGACGAAGCGCCCGGCGGCGAGGTGACGCATCGCCAGCGCCATCAATCCGAGTAGCACCAGCGCGCCCACAATGAGCGAAACTTGGCCGGGAATTTGATTCAGGCCGAACCACAACATCCCGTCGGGCAGATTCACGAATTCACCCTGCCGCACCATGTTCAGGCCCTGCCGGAGCGTCACCATGGTGGCGAGCGTCACCACGATGGACGGCAACCGCAGTCCGGCGATGAGCGCGCCGTTGAGCGCACCGAGGAAGGCACCCGTGGCAATTGAGGTCAACATCGCCACCAGCGAGATCGCTGCTATCGGCCAATGCGCCGCACCAAGCCGGGCTGCCACCAGCCCCGCGACTACGCTGCAAATGGCGTATTGCGACCCCACCGAAATATCGATCTGGCGGCAGATAATCACCAGCGTCATGCCCGCGGCGATGACCAGCACGGGAGCCTGCCGGGCGACGAGCGACAGCAACGGCTGCGCCTCATAAAACGCCGGCGCAAAAATCGCCAGCGCCAGCAGCACTAGGCCCAGTGCGGCGGCGACGGAAAGCTCGCGAGTGTAGTTTTTCAGCATTTTTCTTCTGCGAGTTTTGCTGCTTTATTGAAAATCCATTCCGAGGGTTGGATCCCAAAATCCTTTTTAGCCTGTTCTATGGCATCATCCATAGTTTGGTGCCAAGTGTCGCCAAAATTGGATTTATCCGTCGACTGGTAACTTAAGATGAAATGTTTCGAGCCATCGTCGCGAATTTCAAATTCCACCTCGAGGTCGCGTACGGGAGTTGGTCTTGGAGTTTGGAAGCCTTCAGGTAACCAACCTGTGTGTGGTTCACCGCCCGTCCGCAAATGTTTTTTCAATGTCGCAAAGATTTTCATTTCCCGCCTCCTTTTTCATTCTGCCCCAGCGCCGCCACCATTACGTCGTGCGCCTCGCTCTTGCCGGGTAAAATGGCGGCGAGCGTGCCGCCGCGCATGACGCCGATTCGGTCGCTCATGCCGAGGATTTCGGGCAGGTCGCTCGAAATCATCAGCACCGCAAGGCCTTCCTTGGCGAGGCGGCGGATGATTTTGTGAATTTCACTTTTCGCGCCAACGTCGACGCCCTGGGTCGGCTCATCGAGAATCAAAAGCTTCGGCTTGGTCGCCAGCCAGCGCGCGAGGGAAACTTTTTGCTGGTTGCCGCCGGAGAGCGAGCCGCCCGGCGCTTCGGGGCCGTAGGCTTTCACGCCGAGGTCGCGGATAAAATCCTGCGCCAGCTGCCGTTCCGCGCCGCCGCGCAGCCACGTACCGGGAAAAATCCGGCGGTGAATCGCCATCGTCATGTTATGCGCGATGGGCATTTCCAAAATCACGCCATGCCGCCGCCGGTCCTCCGGCACATACGCGATGCCGCGGGCCACGGCGTCCTGCGGCGACTGGATGCGCACGGGCTGGTTGTACAATAAAATTTCCCCGGCGTCTGCGGGCGTGAGGCCGAAGAGCACCCGCGCCAATTCCGTGCGTCCGGCGCCGACTAGCCCCGCCAGCCCGAGCACTTCGCCCGCGCGCACCTCGAAGCTGACGTTGCGCACTCCCGCCGCCGCGCAGCCTACGTCCCGCAGCGTGAGCACAATCTCGCCGGGTTCGGATTCCGACGGCGGATAAATATTCGTCACCTCGCGGCCGACCATCATGCGAATCAGCTCGGTCTCGTTGATGTCGTCGACCTGGTTGGTGCCCACGCTTTGGCCGTCGCGCAACACGGTCACGCGGTCGGCCAATTGAAAAATTTCCTCGAGCCGGTGCGAAATATAAATCACGCCCACGCCGCTCTTGCGCAAATCGCGCACGACGGCGTACAACAAGTGCTGCTCCTTTTGCGTGAGCGAGGCCGTGGGTTCGTCCATGATGACGATGCGCGCCCCCGCGCCCAGGGCGCAGGCGATTTCGACCAGTTGCTGCTCCGGCATCGAAAGGCTGCGCACTTCCGCCAGCGGCGAAATTTCCGCGCCGATGCGGTGCAATAGCTCCTTCGCCCGGGTGCGCCGCGCCGCCCAGTCCACCCGGCGGCCGGGCGTCGCGGGCTCGAGGCGCAGGCCGATGTTCTCGGCTACGGTCAGCTCGGGAAACAGTGCCGGTTGTTGATAGATGCAGGCGATGCCGAGCTGGTGCGCGCTCGCGGGGGTCAGGCGTTCCACTTTTTGCGCGGCTACTTCGATGGATCCGCTGTCGGGCTGGTGCGCGCCGGTGACGACTTTGATGAGCGTCGATTTGCCCGCGCCGTTTTCGCCCAGGAGCGCATGCACCTCGCCCGCGCGCAAGTCGAAGTCTACGCCACGCAAAGCCCGCACGCCAAGGAAGGACTTGGCGATCTGCCGGAGGGTCAGCAGGGAAGAGGCGGCGGGCATGGCGGGGCCGGAGGGCAAGGGGTAGAAAGTAGAAGGTGCCCGCCAGAAGTGAATCACATTCTTTGGCTGGCTGGGACGGTAAGGGCGGAGGCCGGGCCGCAGGCGGGTTGACGGAAGTGTCACGTTCGCCTTTGCTGGTTACCTTTCCGGCGCGGCGGCGTCTGGATGGTAACGATGCAAACGGAAACTCTAGCCCCTCCGCCTTCCCCGCCCGAGCCCACGGATGAGCAGGCCGTAGCGGCAGTCCGCCAAGGCGATTTGAACCGTTACCGCGAACTGGTCGAGCGCCACCAGCGGCTGGTGTTCGGCATCGCCTGGAGCCGGCTGGGCGACGCCGGGCTGGCCGAGGACGCCGCGCAGGAGGCCTTCATTCGCGGTTTTCGCTACCTGCCGATGCTCGAGAGTGGAGCAAAGTTTCCCGCGTGGATCAGCGCGATTGCCCGCAATGTTGCCATCGCCTTCGGGCTCAAGCACCGCCGCGAATTAAAACGCCGCGAGCGCTGGGCGCTCGAACATCCCACCACTGCTTTGCCCACCGCCATGCTCGACGAGCCGGGTTCAGCGGAGACGCTGCGCCATGCGCTGGCGGAACTGCCGGACCTCCATCGGGAATGCCTCGTGCTCTTTTACCTCGAAGGCAAAAGTGGGGCGGAAACCGCCGCCGCGCTCGGGCTCGAGGAGCCGGCTTTGCGCATGAGATTGATGCGGGCCCGGGCGGCCTTGCGCGAAAAATTGGAGAAAAAACTGGGAGACTCGCTCGAGCAATTGCGGCCCTCGCGCACCTTCGTGCCGTCGGTCATGGCCGCGGTGCTGGCCACCCCGGCTGGCAAAGCGGGCGGCGCGGGTGCGGGCGCGACGCTTTTGTCCGTGCTGGGCAAGGTGCTGCCTTTCAAATTCATCCCGGCGTTTTTCTGGATGATTAGCCTGGTGCCGAGCATGTTGTTCACGGCCTGGCTGGGGCGGGAGGAGCGCCGTAATTTCCGCGATGCCGAAGGCTTTCGCCCGCGCCTGCATCGCATCTTTTACCGCCAGTTTCTGTGGGCTTTTCCCATGTTGATGGCGGGGAGTTACGCGGTCGTGTATGTGGTGCAGCGGTCCTGGGGCGTCCAATCGGTCATGGTGTCATTGGGCGTTCTGACCCTGGCCCTGGCGCTTTATTCCGCACGGCAATACTCGTTTGTGCGCAACCGATATTATTTCCGGCAACTGCTGTACGTCACCGTGATGGGCTTGACCGAGGTGGCGGTGGGCGCGGGCTGGCTGCCGATTATTTGGTTCAGTCCGATTATGCTCTTGGCGACCTTTGCCTGGGTGTCCGTGCAGAAGGACCGGCCCCTGCGCATGGACTATAATTTATTCCTGCGCGCGGCGCAAAAAATGTTGCCGGAGGCGTCTGCCGCGACGGTGCCCGCCGCCCAGGCCTTTCCCCTTTCGCCTGCCGGGATGCGCGAATTCGGCCGTTTTTTGGCCACTCGTTTTCTGACTATAAATTATCGCTGGGAAAACGACGGGCTGAAGTTGCGGGTTCCGCCCCTGCAACCCACTTTCCTCAATAATTTCAAATCCTTTTTTAACCCGTTTAGTCATTCCGCGTCCTTCCTATTGATGCAGGGGGACGGCACGGTCAAGGCGTATTGCGGGCTTCGGGATGAGGCCGCCCTGCGGTCACTCGACCCGGCGGCGCCTCTGGTCCGCGCAGAGGTCGAGCAGCAAGTCACCGCCGCGGTGAACCGGGCTTGGGCTTTCTTCCGGGCTGGCGATGCGGTCGCCGCCGAGGGGGCCTTGGGCCAAACACCGGAATCGGAAATTTTCATTGTCCCCGGCGCAATCGCACCGTCGTTCCGCTGGACGAAGCGAGTGATGCTGGGGTTTTTGATTATTACGGTGGGCCTTACGCTTTGGGCCTGGAGCATGATGGGCCGGTCTCGAATTACGACGCGAGCTTTGTCCCCGGTCACGGCTTCCGCTGGGCAAGTGCGGGCCGCGTTGCAGGATTGGGCGAACGGCATTTCTCCGCCCGGCGCGCCATCCACCTCGTGGTACGGCGACATCTACACCAGTTACCTGTTGCCCCAGGCGGAATTATTTGGGCCGGAGGCTTTCGCGCAGGTGCAGGCGCGATTGCGGGCGGATTCTTCGCGTGGGGGAAAGGCAACCTCCTTTGGGGGCCTCTCGTTCGTGGAGGAAAAAGCGGTCGCCCAGGACTGGCTCCCGCCCGCCGAGCTGGGCGCCACGCCGGCGACCGTGCACGCGTATTTCAACGCCCTCAACCCGGCAAATCGCGCGCGGATGCTGCAACTGGATACCTCCGCGGTCAAGGGTGAGACCTATACTGTGCTCACTTCCGAGCTGCTTCTCTGGCAACTGCGCTGGTTGCGGAAGGTGGAGAGCCTGGACTTGGTGGAGGCCGCGCCGATTATCGCACAATTGCGCGCGAGCCAGGTGCTCGACGAAAAACCCATCGCGGGCCGCCGCCCGCTCAAGGAGTGGAAATCGGTTAACGGCCTTTTTATCACGCAAGGGTGGGACCCGTTGCAGGACACTTACCAAGCGCTGGCGATGCTGGAAATGCTGGGTGGGCTCGGCCAGATTGATCGCGAGGCGTGCATTCAGGGCATCCTGCGCTTGCACCAAGGCAAAGGGGTCTTTGGTGCGCCGATGGGTTCCGACCACGCGGTGCTCTTAATCTGGGGTGACGCCCAAGACACGTTTTGTGCATTCGAGTCGTTGCGCATCCTGCACGCCCTTGACCGCGTAAAGGACCTCGCGCAATGGAAATTTCGACCCATGAATACCGCCGCCGCCCGCCCAGCCCTGGAAGTTTCTTCGTCACCAGGAACTCCGCCGCCCCGAGCGCTCGCGTGGGATGAAATCGAGGCTTGGGTGGCCGCACAACGCCTGGACCGTAACTTGCGGGAACACGCGGCCGACTCTTTGGCCCCGTATCGTTCGTTGCTCGAACCTTGAGCAGGCCGGACTTTTCTTTTTTTACACCTAACGCTGGATTTCCGGCGTTTCTTCGGTAGGCTCCGAGTTGCGGCTGGCCGCGCTGCGGCCCGGGGCATTATGAATAAATCGCTTTTGTTCGTGAGCGGCGTCCTGGCGGGAATTTGCCTGATGGTGGGTTACCACTATGGGCTCTCCTTTTACTCCGAGCCGGAACTCACCAAGGCCCGCCGCGCGCTTTCCCACGAGGAAATGCTCAACACCCAGATGCACGACGAGAACGTCGCCTTGAACGACGAAATCGACGTGCTCAGGCTGCAACTCAAAGCCGGCCATTCGCTCGCTGCGAACGCGTCCGCCGCCCCGGCCCTTGACTCCGCCGCCGGCTCCTTTGTGCCCCTCTCGCCCATGACGCAGATGGAGGCCCTCCTGCAAAATCCCAAGACCCGCGACCTCATCGCCGCCGAGCAACGCCGGCTCATGGAGGCGACTTACGCCGACCTCATCAAGAGTTTCGACCTCAACGCCGAGGAGCACGCCCATTTCATCAATTTGCTCGTGAACAAACAGTTCGCGCAGATGGACCTCGGCAGCGCCTTGATGAGCGCCGACCTCGATCCGGAGGCCCGTGCCGCTCTCACCAAGAAATTGCAGGACTCGATGATCGTCGCCGACGACAAAATTCAGGAATTCCTCAACAACGACGAAGACTTCGCGGCCTATAAAAATTATTCCGACCAGCAGCCCGAGCGCGTGCAGTTGCAGTCCCTCGACTCGAGCCTGGCCGGTGCCGGCCAGCCGCTTTCCACCGACCAAAAGACCGCCTTGCTCAATGCGATGTATAAGGAGCGCAAGAATTTCGACTTTCCTGTCGCCAACGGCGCGGCTGCGGACACTCCGGTCTCCGAACAAATCCTCCAGCAGCAGGAACGATTGCAGGCTCAGATTGAAGTGCGGGCCGCGCAAATTCTCACCCCCGCGCAACTCAAGGTCTTTCAGGCCGGCCAGGCGGCCTCCCGTCAATCCATGCGCGCGGGCACCCAGATGGTCGCGCCTGCCCCGGCGTCGCCGGCCAATTAACCGGATTGGCCGCTGAAATTGGCGGGGCCGGCCGGCCCCACTAACGGCTTGCCTCCCGGCGGGGCGGTATGGATGATAGCCGGTTTCCCCCGTATGGCGGACGGCTAGCTCAGTTGGTTAGAGCGCCTGCTTTACACGCAGGATGTCACAGGTTCAAGTCCTGTGCCGTCCACCAGACTGGGGGTGGCAAGGGCACTCATGCGACACACCATCTCCATCCTGGTCGAAAACAAATTCGGCGTGCTGGCGCGCGTGGCCGGCATGTTCTCCGGCCGCGGCTTCAACATCGAAACGCTGAACGTCGGCCCCACCCAAAATGCGGAATTGTCCCGCATCACCGTCACCATCGTGGCCGATGAGACGGCCCTCGACCAGTGCGTCCGCCAGCTCAACAAGCTCGTCAATGTCATCACGGTGACGGACTTCTCGCGCGGCGAGCCGTTCGTGGCCCGCGAACTCGTCATGGTGAAGCTTGACTGCACCCGCACGACCCGTTCGGAAATCGTCGAGATCGCCTCCATCTTCCGCGCCAAGGTCGTGGACGTGACGCCCGAGTCCATCACGCTCGAGTGCACGGGCAACGACAACAAGATCAAGGCCTTCCTCGAAATCATTTCGCCCTTCGGCGTCAAGGAACTCGCCCGCACCGGCAACCTCGCGCTCCCGCGCGGTGGCTGAGTTTTTTTGACAGAATTTACAAAATTTACGGAATTATTCTGCAACTTGAAACCCGCAACCCACAACTAAAAACCAGAACACGAAGTACTAGAACACGAAGTACTAGAACACTAAAACACTTTCTTACCATGCCTGCCAAAGTCTACACCGATAAAGACGCCGATTTGGGCGTATTCAAAAACAAAACCCTCGCCGTCATTGGCTTCGGTTCCCAGGGCCACGCCCACGCGCTGAATCTGAAGGACAGCGGCGCGCGCGTCATCATCGGCCTGTATCCCGGTAGCCAGTCGTGGAAAGTGGCCCAGGAAAAGGGCTTTGAGGTTTATCCCACCGCCGAGGCCGTGCGCCGCGCCGATGTCATCATGGTCGGCCTGCCGGACATGAAACAGCCCAGCGTTTACGAAAAGGACATCGCGCCGAACCTTGCGCCCGGCAAGACGCTTCTCTTCACGCACGGCCTGTGCATCCATTTCGGGCTCATCCAGCCGCCGAAAAACGTGAACGTTATCATGGTGGCGCCCAAGGGCCCCGGCCACATCGTGCGTTCGCAGTACCTCGAAGGCAAGGGCGTGCCCGCGCTCATCGCCATTCATCGCGACGCCTCCAAGGACGCCAAGCGCATCGCGCTCGCGTGGGCGAAGGGCGTGGGCGGCACCCGCGCCGGCGTGCTCCAGACCAGCTTTAAGGAAGAGGCCGAGACAGACCTCTTCGGCGAACAGGCCGTGCTCTGCGGCGGCGCCACCGCCCTCGTGCAGGCGGGTTTTGAAACCCTCACCGAAGCCGGCTACCAGCCCGAAATGGCCTACTTCGAGTGCCTCCATGAATTGAAGCTCATTGTGGACTTGATGATCGAATCCGGCATCGCCGGCATGAGATTCTCCATTTCTGAAACCGCCAAGTTCGGCGACGTGACCCGCGGCCCACGCGTCATCGGCGCGGCGGCCAAGAAGGAGATGAAAAAGATTCTCAAGGAAATCCAGAGCGGCCAGTTCACCCGCGAATGGGTCAATGAGTACAAGGGCGGCCTGAAGAATTATAAGCGCCTGCTCGCCGCCGGTGAGAAACACCCCATCGAGAAAACCGGCAAACGCCTCCGCTCCCTCATGTCGTGGCTCCCCAAGCGCAACATCAAGGGCGCCCAGGCCTCGTATGTGAAGTAGGGACTAGGGAAGAATGTAGAATAGAGAAGGTGGAAGGTAGAATTCCGGAGGCAGGGCGGGGCGTCCCTGGCCCGACTTACTGCGTTCATTTTTTATTCTACATTCTACCTTCTCCATTCTACGTTCTCCCTCCTTCATGGCTGCCCAAGTCTATCTCGTCGGCGCCGGGCCGGGTGAGCCCGGTCTGGTCACTTTGCGTGCGCGTGAACTCATCGCGCGCTGCGATGTGCTCATCTACGACCGGCTGGTCAACCCGGAGTTGCGCACTTGGGTCAAGGAGGGCTGCGAATTGCTTTATGTCGGCAAGGACCCGCACGTCCACGCCATCCCGCAGGACCAGATTGAGGACCTCATCGTCGCGCGCGCCAAGGCCGGCAAAGTCGTCGTGCGCCTGAAGGGTGGCGACCCGTTTATTTTCGGTCGCGGCGGCGAAGAAGCCCAGCGTCTCGCCCGCGACGGCGTGGCCTTCGAAATTGTGCCGGGCGTGACGGCTGCGCTCGCTGCCGCCGCCAGCGCAGGCATTCCTTTGACGCATCGTGATTTCGCCTCGTCGGTGAGTTTTGTCACCGGCCATGAAGATCCGGAGAAACACGAGTTTCGCGTGGATTTTCGGAAATTCGGGCCGGTCGGCGGCACTCTCTGCCTCTACATGGCGATGGGCCAGTTGGAACGTATTGTGGGGGAATTGCGCGCGGGTGGCCTCGCTGCCGAAACCCCGGCCGCGGTCGTGCAATGGGCGACGACCGCGCAGCAGCGTACCTTGTTTTCTCCCTTAGGTGAGCTGCCCGCGGCCGTGGCGAAAGCCGGCCTCGGCGCGCCCGCCGTCGTCATCATTGGAGCCGCGGTGGCGGCGGCGCATGGCATCGGTTGGTTCGAGGCGCGCCCGTTGTTCGGCAAACGCATCGTCGTCGCGCGGGCCCGCGAACAGGCGGGCGAATTACGTCGCAAATTCGAAGACCTCGGCGCGGAGGTGCTCGAGTTGCCGCTCATCCGCATCACGCCTGAAGTGGATGAGAAAATCGCCGACGATGTTTTTGGCGAACTCGCGACCTACGATTGGGGCGTCTTCACCAGCCCGAACGGGGTGCGCGGCTTTTTTGACGAAGTCATGCGCCGCCATCACGACGTGCGCGTCGTCGGCCCGATGAAATTTGCCTGCATCGGCGCGGCCACGGCCCGCGAAGTGGAGAAATATCATTTGCAAGTGGACCTGGTGCCCGAGACCTCAACGGCGGTCGCCCTGGCCGACGCGATGATGAAGCACTCCTCGCTGGACAATCTCCGCATCCTCGTCGTCACCGGAAATCGCAACCGCGACGAATTGGTCACCAAGCTCGAAAAGGAAGGCATCGCGCTGGTGGACATCTTCCAAGTATACCGGACGGACTTGACCGACTTGGCGCAAGATCCGGCCGCGGAGACTTTTCGGAAAAGCGGGGCCGATGCCCTCGCGTTCACCAGCGCCTCGACCGTCGAATCCTTCGCCCAGCAGGCGCGGCATTTGCAACTGGCCCCCGGCGCGCGCAAACCGCTCGCCTGTGCCATCGGCCCGCTGACCGCCGCGGCGTTGAAGGCCCACGGCTTGAAAGCGGATATCGAAGCGCCCGAGCACTCCCTCGACGGGCTCGTGGCAGCGGTGCGCACCCGGCTGGAACGTGCCCGTTAAACTCGTTGCCGTGGCTGTGTTGCGGTCTGGCACGAATTACGCGCCTGCAATGCCCAATGCGGGGAGTAAATAATCTGAAGCGGTGGCACGTTCCTTCGCTGGGCGAAGAAATGCAGTGGCTTTTTTGGCGCGTGTGGCTTATACTTCGGCTCAGTTCGTGGCCACGCTAACGAACGCCGGGGTCGCCGGTTGGCTCCGCTGGCCCCCCTTTTTTCCGCCATGCGTCCACGCGTTAAAATTTGCGGGTTGACCCGCCCCGAAGACGCCCGACTGGCCAGCGAGCTCGGGGCGGATTACTGTGCCGTGAATTTCTTCCCGGAATCGCCGCGTTATGTGCCCGAGGTGGCGGCGTCCGCGTTGACGACAGTGATTCCCCGCGGCAAGCGCGTGGCGGTTGACGTGAACCCCGCGCCGGGCATTTTGCAAAAACGCCGCGCCGCGGGCTTCGATTTTTTTCAAGTGCACTACGATGTGCGCGAGACGGCGGAGGAGGTTTTGCAAGGATGGTCCGGCGAAGTCGGCGCCGACCGCCTGTGGCTGGCGCCACGCTTGCCGCCGGGGGTACCGTTTCCTGCCGCCGCGTTGGCTGCGGCTGAAACCCTGGTGGTCGATACTTTCCAGCAGGGCACTTTTGGCGGCACGGGCCGCGCGGGTGACTGGCCGCATTTTCGCGCCCTGCGCGAGCAACACCCGGACCGCCGCTGGGTGCTGTCCGGTGGCCTGCGCCCGGAAAACATTCGCGCCGCCCTCAGCGCGACGGGCGCCGAAATCGTGGACGTCAACAGCGGCATCGAGACCGCGCCCGGCATCAAGGACGCCATCAAGCTCGACTTGCTGTTTGCGCAACTGGCCGAGTTGTAATCTGCGTCGGGAGAAACAGAAATTACGGCTCGCCTCCCTGTGAGGCGAACGCTAATTCGTGGGGCCAGTGGATACAACCTCACCCACGACCCAAGTGCGCCTACCGGTGGCAAAAGGCTTTCCGGCGCCGCGGTCGCGCGAGCGCCTGGTGCGCGAGGATGCGCCGGGCTTGCGCGACATGGCACCGGGCGACCGGCCGCAGGAGCGCCTCGAGTCACTCGGCGCAGGTGCCCTGAGTGACAGCGAATTGCTGGCGATGATTTTGCGCAGCGGCAGCGAGGGCATGGACGTGCTCAAAGTTTCCGCGACCTTGCTCGCGGAGGCAGGTTCACTGGCCGCGTTGTTGTCGTGGACGGCGGAGGATTTCCGCCGGGTCAAGGGCATCGGTCGCGTCAAGGCGCTGCAATTGCTCACGGTGATGGAAATTGCGCGGCGGGTGGTGGCGCAGGCGGCGGAGCAAACAGCGACCCCGCTTTCGACGCCCACGGCGGTGCATAAATATTTTGCGCCACTGACCGCCGGCCTCGAAGTGGAGAAATTTTGGATCCTCTGCCTCAACCGGAAATACGGCCTGATCAAACGGGTCGAGGTGACCTCAGGGACTGCCACCAGCAGCCTGGCGCACCCGCGCGAAGTGTACCGCGAGGCCATCCGCCTGGGCGCGAGCGCCATAGTGGCGGCGCACAATCATCCCAGCGGCGACCCCGCTCCCAGTTCCGCGGATTTGGAAGTCACCAAACAACTGCGCGAGGCGGCGCTCATCATCGGCATCGACCTGCTCGACCACGTGATTCTCGGCCAACCCGGCGCGGATCCCCAGCGCTTGGGTTATTTTTCCTTCCGCGCGGCGGGATTGCTGTAATTTTTGAATTTCAATCTCCGGCCTGTATTACAGAAAATATAAATGCGCGAGGGCGGGGTAGTCGTCATCCGCGAGGGCCGCGCGGGCGGCGGTGAGGTCGCGTAAAACATCCTGGTACCGCGCGAGCAGCGCCAGCAGCGGGGCAATTTCGGCGGCGGAAATCACGAGGGTGCGTCCGGAGGCGCGCATCGTTTCAAGATGGTCGGACATGCGGCGGTAAGTGGCCAGCAAGTCGGGCGGCGGGACGGGTGCGCAGCCGGCGGTCATGGCGTCGCGCAGGCTGGCCAGTTCCGCGAGCAGGGCGTCGCGCAGGCGCGCCAGGTCCGGGGCGATTTCGTCGTAAAACGGCACGGGTTGCAAATGTGCGCGGGCGTGCTCGAGGGCACGCAGGTGCTGGCCGAGGTTTTGCGCGGCGGCGAGATGGGTCGAGACGCGCTGGCGAAACGGCGCGGGAAAGCGGCGCGGCGGCAAATCTCCCAGCCAGTCCGCCGCCCGGCAGGGCAGCACGAGCGCGCATTGCACAAGGGTGCGCAGGGACTCCGCGCTTTCGCGCAGCGGCCCGAGCGGAATCTCCATGGCCGCAAGCAAATCGTGCGCGCTGGCCCAAAAACGGGCGGCGTTGCGCTGCAATTCCTTTTGGGGATGCCGCGGCCACGGCACGGACAGGCAGAGCGCCGACAGCAGCGTCCCGACGACCTGGCCGATGGTCAGGCTGGTGAAGGCTTGAAGACTGTAAACCTGATTCTCAGTCAGATCGAAATTATACAGAAACAGGATGCAACCCAGCATGCCCACACCCATGTTGCGCGGGTTGCCGCTGACGTAGCCCCAAAACAGCAGCCCCGGCAGCAGCGCGAGGCAGAGGCTGAAATACCCGTCCAGCATGGGAAAAATCCAGTACAGCATCAGCCCGGCCATCACGCTGCCCAGCAGCATGGCCCCGACCAGGGGCAGACTGGCCTGAAAACGCACCAGCACAGTGATAACCACGAAAAACAGCGCGGCCACCGGGATGGACATGCCGCCAGGAGTATTGGTAAAGAGGTAAATATAAGTACCGATAGTAACCGCCAGGCCGGCCTTGAGCGCGAGCTTGAGGCGGTTGTATTGGCCGCCCAGGCTCGTGGCGGGCGGAGCCGGCCGCACGGGCAGCCGGTCCTGCCACGCGACCGGGCCGTTCACCGCCGCCAGGCTGACGCGCAGTTCGCCGAGCGCCGCCCACACGTCGCCCAGCGCGATGCGCACGCCCATCAGGCGCACCGTTTCGCCCGCGATCACGGGCCCGCGCCGTGCCTGTTCGTAGGCTGCGAGAAAGTCCGTGTCCGCGCCGGCGAAGTCTCCGGCGGGCGGCAAGTCGCACTGCCCGGCGACGAAGGCCTCGTGCAGCACTTGAAATTCGTGCAACACGATGGCACACATTTTTTGCAGGGTGGGCGCGAGCAGGTACGTGGCGTGGCCCGGGGCGAAGGGCTGCCGCCCGACGTAGAGCTCGGACACCGCGGCCAGCAGCGCGCGCAAGTCCTCGGCCATCGCTTCATAGGCCGCGCGCCGCCGGCGGATGGCGCTGGTGTCGCGCAGCGCAAAATTGAACAGCGGGCCGCTGGCCAGGAGCACGCCGTGGATATTGCGGGCCTTTTCCGCCATCTCCGTCGCAGAAGCGCGGGAGGCCAGATGGTCTTGAAAGAACGAACTCAGCAATTCGCGGGAGTTGGCGATGGAATCGGCCAGCAGCGCCCGGTATTTCGGTCCCGCATAGACGGGGAAGAGCAGCGAATTCACCACCAGGGAAACGAGAATGCCAAGACCCGTCTCCATCGCGCGATAATACGCAAACATCCACGCCTGGGCCGGCGCCGCGGCCCCGGTGTTGAAGGTCGGCAGCGCCACGATCAATGCCGTAACCGCCCCGAGCATGAACGAATAGGGGTAGAGATTTCCCTGGCCCATGTACATCGCCCAGGTGCCGAAGAAAAACACGAACACGAGAAAGAGTCGCTGGTCCTGGGCAAAGACCGTCACCAATCCCAGCCCCAGCACTGCGCCGACCACCGTGCCCAGCATGCGCGTGATGCCGCGGTCAATCGTCGCCCCCAAAAAGGGCAGGTGCATGACGATGGTCGCGATGGCGGCCCACTTCGGGTCTGGCCAGTTAAGCGCGAGCGAAAGGCCCATCGCGGTCAGCACGCTGATGGCCAGGCGCAAGGCGCCAAACAGGCGGACAAAGGTCGGCACGGCGGCGGAGTATGAGGCAGCGGACGACGTTTATGAAGAAAGAAGAGTAGGCCGCACCCGGCGGATTAGGATTGAGGACGGCGGCGGGTTGCCTCATTAGTGCAACGCAATGTTGGACCGCTGGCCGTTGCCCACCTGGCTCGATTGGACACTGCCGCCGGACGTGCCGGTGGCCGGGATGCTCGTCTGCGCTCCCCTCGTGGTGGCGTTTCTGGCGGCGGCGGTGGCCCTGCCGTTGCTCGTCCTGATGGACCGGGCGAATCTGGCGCGGTTCGTCTGGCATCCGCCGCTGTTCTCGCTGGGCCTGTATGGTCTCATTTTCGGGCTACTCGGATTATGGCTGCTCCCGAGGTAAATCCTTCTCCTCCGCCCGCCCCGGCCCCCGCACCCGCGGCACCGGTTGCGCCCGTGGCGTCGCCGCCTCCCGCGCCCGTGACGCTGGAGTCTCCCGCACCTATGCGCCGGGCCCGCCGCGGCGGTTTTTGGCGCAGCTTGGGGGAAGCCTTGGGATTTTTCTTCCGTGTCGCGCTGACGCTCACGGTCGTCGGGCTGGCGGGATTTTTGCTTTATGCCGTCTGGCGCGAGTACGAGTCGAACCCCTGGACGCGCGACGGGCAGGTGCAGGCCGATATCGTGGGCATCGCCGCGCGCGTCAACGGCCCGATGATTCATGTTTACGTCAAAGACAACCAGCCGGTGAAAAAAGGCGACCCGTTGTTTGAAATCGACCCCTCCACCTTCGCCGCCCAAGTCGCTTCGTTCGAAGCCCAATTTGCCCTCGCGCAGACCAAGGTCGGGGAATCCCAGCGGGAGGCGGAACGGCGCAAGACGCTGTCGGAGCAGCAGTTCGTGTCGGTGGAGGATTATCAGCAGGCGAACGCCCGCTACCGCGAGGATGTCGCCACGGCGAAATCCATCGAGGCGCAGTTGGATCTGGCGCGGCTCAATCTTTCCTACACCAAGATTTTTTCCCCGGTGAACGGTTATATCACCAACATGCACCTCACGCAGGGGACTTACGTCACCGAGGGCGAGGCGCTCATGGCGCTGGTGGACACCGACAGTTATTACGTTTACGGTTTTTTCCAGGAAACCGTCCTCCAGAACATCAAAACCGGCGATCACGCGGTGGTGAAGTTGATGGGCTACGACGGCCAGAAAATGGACGGCGAGGTCCAGAGCATCGGCTGGGCGATTTATCGCGCCGACGGCAGCAGCGCGAATTTACTGCCCAATATTTCCCCGACCATCGACTGGGTGCGCCTGGCCCAGCGTTTTCCGGTGCGCATTAAATTGAAATACGACACCAAGGACGTGCAATTACGCGTCGGCCAGACGGTCAGCGTCGTCATCCTGAAACCCGGCGTCACCGGCACGGATCCGTTCTTGCCGTGGACGTGGTAGGGAGGAAAATGCAGAAGTGAGAAGGCAGAAGTTTGAATTCAAAATTGAATATTCAAAATTCAAAACGCCGAGAGAAATTAACAAGCTGACGTGGGAAATCTGCGCCTCACTTTACCGTCGGAACCGCCGGCATAACCGAAGGTGGCGCAGCAGGCGTCGGGGCGGACGGATTTTCCGTGGTGGACGCAGCCGGAGCGGGCGCCTTCACGGGAGGTTCGGGTTGGGAAAGGTCCACGGCGGCGATGGCTTTCCCCTTGTCTGAATAATATCCGGCCAGCGGATCGGGCTTCAGCGCCTTCAGGCCGGAGACCACGCTTTCCGCGAGGACGACGGAGCCATCCCAACCGGTGTGCACGGTTTCGCCCGCAGGTGCAAAAAGGGCGGCCACGGCGGTTTGGCCGAGGGCATCGTACTTGCGGCCGGCGATTTCATTGAGGTCCACAAACGCCACGCCTTCCGCCTCGGCGACTTGCCTCGCCCAGCCGGCTTGGGTACTCGCGCTGCGCCCGACTTTGCCATTGGCGTCCCAGCGGTTGCGCGGCACGAGCGAGGCCACGATGGGCGTGCCGCCGTGGGCGCGCGTTTCAGCGATAAATTGGCGGAGATACCAACCGAAAGTGTGATTGACGCCGGGGTCGCCACCGCGGCCGGTGGCGGGCGCGGTTTCCTCGCCGATGCCCGCAATTTCACCCTTACCGCTATTGGTGCCAAACTGCATGATCACCACGTCGCCTTTTTTGATCAACTCCACCATGTTTTTCCATTGGGCGTTGTAAAAGCTCAGACTGGTCGTGCCGCCAAAAGCACGGTTGACGACGTTGACCTTCGCCGGATCGAAATAAAACGTCAGTGGCGCGCCCCAACCCCATTGGCCGGAGGTGCTGCCGTTGCCAGGCGTGCCATTGCGCACGGTCGAGTCACCGATGAGCCAGAACGTGGGCAAAGCCGGATTTTTGGGCATGGGCGCGATGTAGCCCCTGCCGCCTGCCGCGCCATTGGCAGGAGCGGCCCCCATCTGCGTAAGCATATCCACGCCATGGGTGTTCGGCGGCGTGCGCGGCCCGCGCGCGGCGGCGGTTCCTTCGGTGCTCGGCGCAGCGGAAGTATCTGCGGGTGAGGTGGTAGTGCGAGGCGCAGTGGTCTCAGGTACGGATTGCGCAGGGGTCGTTTGAGCCATCACATCAATAAGGCCAAAAGTTAGCGTAGCGAGACCGAGGATAGTTGTACGAAATAATGCAGTGGAAGGGTAATTCACAAGGAGGAGTGGTTAGGAGGGCTAAATAGAAACAGCGCACATGAGTATTGGTGAAGTTTGGAGGGCGACAAGCCGAATTGCGGGTTTAAAATCGGAGGGTACGGGAGTTACGAAGACGCCCAAATGTCTATTGCCTAGTGGTTTTAAGGCGGTAATTTTTCGTTTGCCAGTAGTCGGTAATGTTATTCCACCTAAGTGGAGTCATTGTCACAATAGATGCCTACCATACATCCATTTCCCGTGTTCGATAAAGATGGATACGAGTTAGAGACGGTTGAGCAGGCTGATTTAAAAATCATTCGTTTCTTCGGAATCCATTGCCCAGTGACGAGGCGCGATTTTCAGTCAAGACCGGCGATCTGGTGAAATTGATTTTTAGATACCGCGACCATGTTGAAATTAACGGAAGAATCGTCACCGCCGAGCACATGTGGATTAGAGTTACCGGTTGTGGTGAGGGTTACCTAATCGGCAGATTAGACAACGATCCGCAGTACACTTCTTTATTAAGATATGACGGCGAGGTGAATTTTCACCCGAAGCACATCATCAACTTATGGACCGACTGATTTGACTATGCATACCTAACTCCGCACCTGATAATTCCCGCCGGCTGTGAGGGTGGCCTGGAGCGCGGTGAAGGCGGCGTTGACTTCGTCGTCGTTGAGGGTGCGGTCGAGTGCGCGGAAGCGGAGCGCGAACGCGAGGCTTTTTTTGCCCTCGGGCAGCCCCGTGCCGGTGTAAAGGTCGAAGAGCGAAACCGATTCAACCGCGAACGCGCCTTTCGTGGCGGCTTGCGCGGCGGCGGCGACATCGCGGCGGACGGTTTCCGCGGGCGCGGCGGCGTCAACCACGAGCGCAAGGTCACGGGTGCCGGGCGGATATGAGGAGATGGGCTGGAGGCGCGGACGTGAGCGCGGGCGCGCGAGGAAGTCGGGTCGCACCAACAATTCGCCCGCGAGCACGACACCGTCGAGCCCCTTTTCCTTCGTCAGCGCGGGGTTGACCAGGCCGGTTTTGATTTGAAAACCGTTTTTCATCCAGCAGCCGGATTCAGCGGCATGGCCGCTTTGCCACAGCGGGCGCGGGCCGATGGGCGAGAACTCCAGCGCGGCACCGTCGACGCCGAGCAGGTGCGTCGCGAGTTGCACGGCGAGGCTCTTGGCGGCGAAGAAATCGGCGGTGGGCGCGGCGCGCCACGAGCGTTCGGCCGACGTGGCGGGAAACGCAAAGGCCACGGCTTCCACTTCGTAAAGTTTGCCCTCGTGTTCGCGAAATACGCGGCCCACTTCGGCGACGCGCGGCAGGCCGTTGCCATGGTCGGCGTTGAGGCGCAGGGCGTCGAGCAAGCCGGGCACCAGAGATGGGCGCAGGTGGCTCATCTCGGCGGTGAGCGGGTTCGCCAGCGCGAGGAGCGCGGGCGCGGCGTCGGTGTGCCACTTCTGCAATTCCGCGCCATCGCGCAGTGTGTAATGGACGCATTCGGCAAATTGGCGCGCGGCAAGAAATTGCGCGGCGCGCACGCCGAAAGTGCCCTGGGCGTCGTCCTCGCGATCGCTGCCCGAGGCCGTAACGGTGGTCGCGGGAATTTTATCGGTGCCGTGCAGGCGGAGAAATTCTTCGACGAGGTCAATGGGGCGCGAAACTTCGCCGCGCACGCTGGGGACGCGGACCTGCCACGGCGCGCCGGCCGGGCCTTCGGTGACATGGAAACCGAGGCGCTCGAACACCCCGCGAATCGTGGAATTGTCCACGGTGAAGCCGAGGCGCTCGCGCACGAAATCCGGCGTAAGGGTGATAACGTGGCCCGTGCGCGGCGGGGCGCCATGCACGGCGTGGTGCGGCACAATCTGGCCGCCGGCGGTTTCCACCATCAAATCCAGGGCGCGGCGCGCGGCGAAGACGACACCCGCGGGATCCACATCACGCACAAAGCGGTGCGAGCTGTCAGTGTGCAATCCGAGCAGACGCGTGGCACGACGGATGGCAGCGGGGGCAAACCACGCGCTTTCGAGCACGAGGTCGGTGGTGGAATTATCCACTTCGGCATCGATGCTGCCCATGACACCGGCGACGACGAGCGGGCGCTCGGTGTCGGCAATGACGAGAATCGAAGGATCGAGGGCGCGCTCCTTGCCGTCGAGCGTCGTGATTTTTTCTCCCGCAGTGGCGGCGCGGACAACGAGCCCGGCGCCACGGATTTTCTTCGCATCAAAAGCATGCAGCGGCTGGCCGAGTTCGAGCATGACCCAGTTGGTCACGTCCACGACATTGTTGATGGCGCGCAGGCCGGCGGCTTCGAGGTCGCGGCGCATCCACGCCGGGCTCGGGCCGATTTTCACGCCGCGCACGGCGAACGCAGTGTAATACGGGCAATCCGCCGAAGTTACTTGGAGGCTGCGCAGGAGATGGCCTTCGCCGGGGGCGGGCTGGGCCGGCGGGTCGCACATCACGGCGGGCGGGCGCAAGGGCTGGCCGTAAAGGGCGGCGAGTTCACGGGCCACGCCGAGATGGCTCCAGCAATCGCCGCGGTTGGCGGTCAGTTCGAGCGTGAAGACGGCGTCGGGCTCGGGGAAAAGATTATTGATCGGCGTGCCGATGTCCGGACGGGAGTCGAGAATCATCAAGCCGGCGTGGTCGTCGCCCAGGCCGAGTTCGCGGGCGGAGCACATCATGCCTTCGCTCTCGACGCCGCGTAATTTGGATCTTTTGATTTTAAAATCGCCGGGCAACGCCGCGCCGGGCAGCGCCACGGGCACGCGGTCGCCGACCTTGTAATTCTTCGCGCCGCACACGATTTGGCGCGGCGGCTCCGCCGGCGAAGTCTGCACCGTGCAGACGGAAAGCTTGTCGGCGTTGGGATGCGGGATGCTTGTCAGGATTTCTCCGACCACCACCAGGGGCAGCGGCGGCAAGCCCTTCAACTCCACGCTCTCGACCTCGTGGCCGATGAGCGGCAACGCCTTTTTCAACTCCTCGGCGCCGGCGCTGAGGTTCACGTATTTTTTGAGCCAGGAAAGGGAGACACGCATAAAACAAGTGCTCTAGTGCTTAGTGTTCTAGTACTTAGTTTTCTAAGGCTTGGTTTTCTAGTCTTGGTTACTTAATTCTCAGTGTCGGGTAATTCCAACTTCCAGATTCTAGCTTCCGGAATGGGCGAACTGCTTCAAAAACCGCAGGTCGTTTTGGAAGAAGTACCGCACGTCGTCGATGCCGGTGCGGACCATGGCGATGCGTTCGAGACCGAAACCGAAGGCGTAGCCGGTCCATTCGTCGGGGTTGAGGCCGCAGGCTTTGAAGACCTCCGGGTCCACGATGCCGCAGCCGCCGAGTTCGAGCCATTTATTGGAAAGCTTGCCGAGGTCGGGCGACGTGAAATCGAGTTCGAAGCTCGGCTCCGTGAACGGGAAAAACGACGGGCGCAATCGCGTCTGCGCGCCGGCGCCGAAGAACCCGCGCACGAGGTAATCCAGGGCGGCCTTGAGGTCCACCACCGTCACCCGGCGATCCACGACGAGGCCCTCGACTTGGTGAAAGTTGGCGCTGTGGGTGGCGTCCACGTTGTCGCGGCGGAAAGTGCGGCCGGGGGCGAGCACCCGCAGCGGAGGTTTTTCGCGCAGGAGCGTGCGAATCTGGATGGTCGAGGTGTGCGAACGCAGCAGGTAGCGCTCCTGACCGCGGCGGGTGACATTGCCGACGGGCGTGGTGTCAGGCAGGTAAAAAGTGTCCTGCTCGTTGCGCGCGGGATGGTCAGCGGGGGTGTTGAGCGCGTCGAAATTGAACCACTCGGTTTCGAGTTCCGGGCCCTCGGCGATGGTGAAGCCGATTTTGCGGAAAAGCTGGACGACCTCATTGCGGGCCTGCGTGAGCGGATGCAGCGAACCCGGCGCGCTGTCCGGCGCGGGCAGGGTGGAATCCACCGGCGGGCCGAGGCGGGCGGCCAGTTCGGCGGCGTCAAGGCGCGCGATAATTTCCGCGAAGAGGGCTTCGAATTGCTGCTTGTATTGATTGATGAGCTTCCCCGCGATGGGGCGCTCGGCGGGCGGCAAACCGCCGAGAGATTTCATCACCGACGTGAACGCTCCCTTGGGGCCGACGTACCGGGCCTTGAACGCCTCAAAATCCGGACGGGTAGCGAGCCCGGGAGCGGCGGCGCGGGCTTCGGCAAGCAGGGCAAGGAGCTGGGGTTCCATGAGAGGGTAAATGGCTGATTTCCAATTGCTGAGCGCTGATTCCAGAATCCTGAACGTTGAAGGATAAATGCAAAAGGATAAATGCTAAATTAAGAACCAGAGGGTGCGTTCCTGGCTCATGGGGCAACCTTGGGCCGCCGGAGAGGAGGCTGGGGAGAGACCGACCGAGGCGTCCGGCAGCAAGGACGCGGATCTAGGCGTGCACCAGCGCGGCTTTCGCGGCGGCGACTTCGGCGGAATGCGCCTTATTCGACTCCCGCGTGTTGTCGCGCCGCTTGGCCGCCGCCTTGGGGGCCGGATTCTTGGCTTTGGCTTCGAGGGCGGCCTTGGCCAGCGTGACGACTTTGCCAAAGGCGGGGGCGTCGTGAATGGCCATTTCGCTAAGGGCCTTGCGGTCGAGTCCGATGTTGGCGGCGGTGATGCCTGAAATAAATCGGCTGTAGCTCAGGCCGGCCGGACGCACGGCGGCATTCAGGCGGGCGATCCAGAGCGAGCGGAATTCGCTCTTCTTCTTGCGCCGGTCGCGGTAGGCGTAAATCTCGGCGTGCTGGACGGCGTCCTTGGCGTACCGGTAGAGCTTGGACTTGGAACCAAAGTAGCCTTTGGCCTTGCGCAGGATGCGCTTGCGGCGGGCCTTGGTGTAAACGGCGTTGGTGACGCGAGGCATGGCTTATAAAGAGTAAAAGGTGAAAGGTAGAAGGTAAAAGGTGACGGCAAAACAGCCCCCATGGCGGTTGGCTTAGAACGCGAAGGGCAGGGCGCGGCGCACGAAGCGGGCGACGCCGGCCGAGACGGGCTGGTCCTTGCGGGACTGGCTCTTTTGCTTCTTCGTCTTGGACTGGAGCAAGTGGCGGCGGCCCGGCGTGCGGCGCAGGATTTTGCCGCGCCCGGTGATTTTGAAGCGCTTGACGATGGATTTTTTGGTCTTCTGCATGGCAGACGTGGGTGTCGAAATGATGGAAACCATTTAACAAATCAGGCCGGGCGCAGGCTGTAAAGGGTAAAAAGGGACGTGGGTGAGGGTTTAGAAGGAATAGATGATCTCGAAATAGTGGCGTTAAATGTCCTTGCTTGGTCTGGAAGATGTCCCTGTGCTCCCCTTGCCCACCTCAATATTAAGTGAAGCGCATCATTTTAGTCGTAATCTTTGGATACCTGACCGAATTTCTTTTTGACCTCTGTGGCCTATTTAGTGGCATGGTCATTGGGGCCGGTCATCCCTCGGAGCCTTTAATAATTCCTGGGCCAGTTAGCGTGGTTCTCTACTGGATTTGGGTTTGCACGCATTTTCCGCTCTTGATTGCATTGAAGTTTTTGAGAGGCGGTGACAATGGATGGGGCATTATTTGGGTCTTCATCCTTTGTGTACAGCCACTCCTATGGGGAGCTTTCTATTATAGGTTATGGGCAATTCGTGAAAAGCGATTTGCTAGGCAAGTGACACGGGATTTGGCGAAAGGATAAGATTTATGAAAATCATTCTTCCCGGCGGGAGCGGGCTGATGGGCACACTGCTGGCGGGTGCGTTTCAGCAGCAGGGCCATGAGGTGGTGGTGCTGAGCCGCAAGGCGGCGCCCGCGCCGTGGCGGATGGTGCCGTGGGATGGCGAAACGCTGGGTGAGTGGGCCAAAGAAATCGACGGCGCGGATGTGGTCGTTAATCTCGCGGGGCGAAGTGTAAATTGCCGGTACGGGCCGGAGAACCGCCGGGCCATCATGGACTCGCGCATCAAGTCCACCCAGGTGCTCGGCGAGGCCATCGGGCGCGCCGCTCGGCCGCCGGCGGTTTGGTTGCAATCGAGCACGGCCACGATTTACGCGCATCGTTTCGACGCGCCGAACGACGAAGTTTCAGGGATTCTCGGCGGCGCGGAACCCAACGCCCCGGACACCTGGCGGTTCAGCATCGCGGTGGCGACCGCGTGGGAACGGGCCTGCCGCGAGGCCGTTACCCCGCGCACGCGCAAGGTTTTGCTCCGCACTGCCATTCTCATGACGCCCGCGCGCGGCGGCGCCTTTGATCAATTGCTGCGCCTGGTGCGTTGCGGTTTGGGCGGAAAATCAGGCAACGGCCAGCAGTACATGTCGTGGATTCACGACCGCGATTTTGTGCGGGCCATAAACTGGCTGATGGAACACCGGGAAATCGAAGGCCCCGTGAACCTCGCCGCGCCCAACCCGCTGCCCAATGCCGACTTCATGCGTGCGTTGCGAAAGGCGTGGGGGATGCCCGTCGGTTTGCCGGCGGCGGAATGGATGCTGGAAATCGGCACCTTTCTCCTGCGCACCGAATCGGAACTCGTGTTAAAGAGCCGGCGGGTCGTCCCCGGGCGGCTGGCGGCGGCGGGGTTCGCCTTTGAGTATCCCGCGTGGTCCGCGGCGGCGGGGGAATTGTGCCGGCGCTGGCGAATCGGTTCGACAGGGACGGAGTCACTATGATTGGCCTTTAAAATTATCCTTGTTGACAGAGGAATAAAAAATATCATTCATGGGCCAACCGGCGGCGATTTTGACCTGGCGTTAGAGGTGAACGGGAGGGCCGCCGGTCCGACCACATGAGCACATCCACTGCGTACCAACTCTGCACCAGACACGCCGCGGGCGCCCTTGCCGCACTATTGCTTTTGGGAGGATGCGCGTCGGTGGAGTACCATAAGGTGCCGACGCCGACGCAGTACTCTACCTGGACGGATGCCGACCAGCAGAAGGCCGATGCCATGGTCGGACCGCGCTACTATTTGCCCCGGCCCTTTCTGGTGCTGAAGCAACCCCTGCCGGTGGCCGAGCGCTCGGCTTTTGTCAGCTTCGTGTACAATGCCAAAACGGGGGTCTATGACTTGGAAACGCCCGCCGATTCTTGGGTGGCGGCAATTGCGCCGAAATCCATTTCCCCGGCGGCCGCATTGGCGATCCAGGTCGCTGGCCCCCCTAAATTAAATAATAGTCCTGTCGCGCCGCAAGGCGCACCGGCGGGCGATAAAGGAGCTGGCGGTACCGGCGGGAATGGAACCGGCGGCAATGGCACTCCTACTGGTGGAAATGGCACCGGTGGCAACGGAACCGGCGGAAATGGAACGGGCGGCAATGGCACTGCTACAGGGGGAAATGGCACCGGGGGCAACGGAACGCCGCCGCCGAGTACTTTGCAAGTCCGAGATGGATTTATCAACGCCACGGACCCCATCACGAGACTAACCGCGCAATTTGACGTGGCCTATTTTCCCGACTTTGAGGAGCAGTTCGTGGCCGTAGTCAACCCCGGCTTGGGCAAGGCCGACATGGACATGCAAATGCGCAACGGTTGGGCCATTGAGGTTTTCGGGGGCAGTGTGGACAATTCCAACCTGATTCCGTACTTGATTAAGCAAGTCAGCGATGCTTCCGCCGCAGCTTTGAACATCGCGACGACCTGGGGCTTGATGGCCGTGCCGGGCGGCCAGGCCGTGGTGGCGGCCAAAGGTATTGGTAATTTTGTTAAGCTAGAAGGTGCTCCCACAGGCAATCTCACAGCCGACCAGGTCAAGGCCACTTTGGGTGAATTGCTCGTCTTCAAGATCGCCGAGGTGAAAATCGCCCAGCCGGGAATTTATCCGATCCTTAAACCGCGAGAAGTGCTTGATTGGGCCAAGCGTTGGAAAAGTGAAACGCAGACTGGTTCTTTGGAAAATCTGACGATGGAGCAAAAGATGAAAAACACCGTCGGAATTTTTCTCGGCTCAAACGATCTGAGTTGGTTTCGCAGTGACATGGTTTTTGTCCCCCTACCGCCGATTACCATGATCGGCTTCAATACCATGACGGATGTTCTACTCCTGCCGCCAGACTCGCCCATTGGCATCATTCCCATGTCAGCTCTGCAAGGCGGTTCGCCCAATTCGAATAATGACGATGGCGATGGGGGTGATGGGGCCGATAAGTTGGCATTTGAGAATAATGCAACACAGCTGAAAGGTTTTTTGGAAGCTAAGTTGAAATCTGACGCAAGTTTTCCAGCCAGTATTGCACCCTCTTTAACCATTAGTCATCCCGGTGCGGAGAGCTCAAAGACACTGATAACTTTTACTGGAAAAAGTGGTGCGACGTCTCTCCCAAGTGATGCGGATACATTACGAAACTGGTTGGTCAAGAACGTGCCTAACGTCAAAGACTCACAGGTGACAATACTTTCAAATGGCAAGGGCACGCAGGGCGAGGCACCCACATACACGTTTCAAATAACGCAATCTATCGACCTTTTGCTGCCTCCCGCTGATAAATAGAGAAATAGCACCGTCTGATTATGGCCCAATCATCGAAAGCCAACTCGACTCGCCATCGCCAGGCGCGGCGCAGCGCTATTGAACGGGTGTGGCTGGATGATGCCGTGTTGCAGGCGGGTTTGCGGGCCGCGCAGAAGCGATTTGGCGGTCATCCGGGAGTGCGAGGATTTGGGTTGGGGGTCAAATTCTTGGAAAAGAGCCGGCGGAAGCAATTCGGGCCGGACGGTCGCGGCCTACGCTGTGTGGTCGTTGCGGTGGAGCAGAAGAAGAAATCACATTTGCTGCGGGCGACCCACCGGTTGCCGCCCTATTTGCTGGTGAGAGTTCCCGGACTGAAAAAGCGCCAGCGCGTCTTGCTCGACGTGCATGCGGTGGGCCGGCGGGTGCGGCACCAGCAAATGGCCGGGCCGCCCTGGCCGACGGCGGGAAAACTTCGCCCGGGTTACCGAATGTCTTGTGGGAGGCAGTCACCGGCCGCCTATTACCAGCCTTTCGCCGACGGCGAGGCGGAACTCGGCACAGTGGGAGCCGTGATTCGCACTCTGCCCGACAACCGGTATTACGCCATCACGGCCGCCCACGTAATCATCGATGTCGGGGACGGTAAAATTGATTTGCGCCTTACGGATCACGCCATTGGCGCGGTGGGGCCGGATTGGGTCACTGTTGCGGCCGACAAATTCATACCCGCCTCGAACATCTTGGCAGGGCAATATGTATACGACACCGCGGCCTTGGAGGTGCCCCAGGGGTTCTACAATGACGGCACGGCGTTTAGCTTTCTCGACCCCCAGCCTTCGTGGCCCAATAATTTTCAAGGAAAATTTGCCACTTCTGATGATGTTGACCATGCCGTTCTTGGCCAAGGCATGGACGGCTTCGTGTGGGTCCAGCGCGGCGGAGCGTACGCGAGTTTGCTCCCGATCAATCTTATTCACGTAACGACGCATTTTGATACAGAGGTGGAAACCTGGTCCGGCGGGGTGAAACCGATTCGGTATGGCCCGCTCTACAATTACGATTTCACCAACGGGTGGACCGAAGGCGGGGACAGCGGTGCGCCGGTTTTCATTTACGCCAAGGACAATCCCACGGAGGTGCGCTTCCTGGGCTTTCATTTCATTGCCAATGAAAAAGAGCAAAAATGGTGGGCGGTTTGTGCCGAGAATTTTCTCGCGCGGAATTTTGGCGTTCTGAACCGGGACTTTGTCTTTGCGGGTTTTGATCAAAGTGTAGGGTGAGCCGACGCCAGACCGGGCCCGCCTTTTTGTGAGTTGGGCCGATAGTGGCAGCCCCCGGCCCCGCCGATTACCAACCGCCGCCGTGCCGGGTACTTTACCTTTGCCAAACGCGGGGGCGCTGTTCATTGTTATCGTTTCCCTTGATGGCACCGCCTGCGTTTGCACCATGATTAGCAGCATCCTTAGCCTGTTTTCCGGGCGACATTACAAGCAGTTCGTACGCCGCTGCCGGCCGATCGTGGCCCGCGCCAACGAGTTCGACCAGCAGTACCAGAGCCTCAGCCCGGAGCAATTGCGCGCCAAGACGGACGAATTTCGCGAGCGGTTCAAAAAGGGCGAAACCCTCGACCAGCTCCTGCCCGAGGCCTTCGCCGCCGCCAAAAACGCCGCCCGGCGCCTGTGCGGCCAGGAGTTCGAGGTCTGCGGCCAGCCGCTGCGCTGGGAGATGGTGCATTACGACGTGCAGATGATTGGCGGCATCGCCTTGCACGAGCGGAAAATCGCCGAAATGGCCACGGGTGAGGGCAAGACCCTCGTCGCCACGCTGCCGCTTTATCTCAACGCCCTCAGCGGGCGGAATTGCCACTGCGTTACTGTCAACGACTACCTGGCCAAACGCGACTCGGACTGGATGGGCCACCTGTATCGCTTCCTGGGCCTGACCGTTGGCTGCATTCAGCAACAGATGTCGCCCAACGAGCGGCACATCGCCTACGGGTGCGACATCACCTACGGCACGGCCAGCGAATTCGGTTTCGATTACCTGCGCGACAACGGCATGGCCACCCGCAAGGACGACCAGGTGCAGCGCGACCATTATTTCTGCATCGTGGACGAAGTGGACTCCATCCTCGTCGACGAGGCACGCACCCCGCTCATCATCACGGGGCCGACCTATGAAGAGCGCGAGGCGCCCTTCCTGGCCCTCAAGCCGGGCGTCGAGCGCCTCTACGCGCTGCAACTGCGGTTGTGCAACAAGCTCGCGCAGGAGGCCAAGGACGAACTGGAAAAGCCCGACGGCGACCACGACACCGCGGTGCGCAAGCTCCTGCAAGTCCGCATGGGCATGCCCAAGCACCGCCAGTTGTCGAAGCTGATGGAAAACGGCGCCTACCGCAAAGGCCTGGAAAAATTTGATCTGGAAATGAGCGGCGATTTTGTGCGCGAGCAGCGGTACAAGTTGAAGGAGGAGCTCTATTTCACGGTCGATGAGAAACAGCATTCAGCCGACCTCACCGCCGCCGGCCGCACGGCCCTGCGCCCGGAAAATCCCGACGCGTTCGTCGTGCCGGACTTGCCGATGTTCATCACCGAGGTGGACCGGCGCACGGACCTCACCCCCGAGCAAAAGCAGCAATTGAAGCTGAAGGAAGAGGAACGCTTCGGGCTGGTCTCGGAGGAAATCCACTGCCTCTCACAGTTGCTGAAGGCGTACACGCTCTACGACCGCGACAAGGAATACGTCGTGCTCGAGGGCAAGGTGCACATCGTGGACGAAAACACGGGCCGCCTGATGGTCGGGCGCCGCTGGAGCGAGGGCCTGCACCAGGCCGTCGAGGCCAAGGAGAATGTCATCGTCGAAAAAGAGACGAAGACTTACGCGACCATCACCATCCAGAATTATTTCCGCCAGTACGAAAAGCTCGCGGGCATGACCGGCACCGCCGAGACGGAGGCGGCCGAGTTCAACGACATTTACCGCCTGACCGTGATGCAGATTCCCACGCACCGCGCCTGCGTGCGCGTGGATTTGAACGACGTGATTTTCAAGACGCGCCGCGACAAGTACAACGCCGTCGTCGAGGACATCCGCGAGCACCACCAGCGCGGCCAGCCGGTGCTCGTGGGCACGACTTCCGTCGAGGCCTCGGAGATTTTGGCCAAGATGTTGAAGCGTTTGAACATCACGCACAGCGTGCTCAACGCGAAGTACCACCAGCAGGAAGCCGAGATTGTCGCCCGCGCCGGCCAGCGCGGTTCCGTGACCATCGCCACGAACATGGCGGGTCGCGGCACCGATATCAAACTGGGCGAAGGCGTGTCCGGCCTCGGCGGCCTCTACGTCCTCGGCACGGAGCGCCATGAGTCCCGCCGCATCGACCGCCAGTTGCGCGGCCGTTGCGCGCGCCAGGGCGACCCCGGCAAATCAAAATTTTACGTCTCGCTCGAGGACGACTTGATGCGCCTGTTCGCCAATGCCGGCCCGATTTCCACGCTGCTCGAACGCAGCATGGTCGAGGGCGAACCGCTCGAACACCCGCTGCTGAACCGCTCCATCGAGTCCGCGCAGAAGAAAGTGGAGGCGCAGAATTACACCCAGCGCAAGCGCTTGTTGCAGTATGACGACGTGTTGAACCGCCAGCGCGAAGTGGTGTACGGCGTGCGCAACGACGCCATCCGCGGCGAACATCCGCGCGACGTGATTTTTGAGATGGTCGAGGAGGAAGTCCGCACCCGCGTCGAAAACCTCGCCCCGCCCGGGCGCGTGGCCGAGGCGGAGGCGCTCTCGGGCTTCCTCGGCTGGGTGAACACGCATTTTCCGCTGTCGCTCAAGCAGGAGGACGCCACCGGCAAGTCCGCCGAGGATTTGTGCAAACTCGTGCACGAGCGTCTGGTGCAGGCCTACGAGCAACGCAGCTCGCTCGAAGCGCCGGAAGCCATGCTCGGGCTCGAGCGTTACGTCGTCATCCGCGGCATCGACCGCAACTGGCAGGACCATCTGACGGAAATTGACGACCTGCGCAAAAGCGTGGGCCTGCGCAGTTACGGCCAGCGCGATCCGCTCAACGAATACAAGACGGAGGCCTACACTTATTTTGAAGACATGATGGGCCGCATCCGCCAGGACATTTGCGGCGGCATGTTCACCTCCGCGACGAATTTGCAGTCGTTCCAAAGTCTCCTCGCGCTGATGCAGCGCGCCCGCCAGACCGGCCCCGCCGACGCCCAGCCGTCCGGTCCGACGGCCACACTGCAAGGCCCGAGCACGACGACCTCGGGGACCTCCAGCGGTTCGGGTGGTGCAGCCGCGGGCACGGGCGCCCGCGAAGTCACGCTTCCGAAAGTCGCGCCCCCGAAACCGCCGGAACCGCCGAAAGTCGGGCGCAATGAAATGGTCACGGTGCAGCGCGGCGCGGAAACGCAGCGCGTGAAATTCAAGAAAGCCGAGCAGATGCTCAGCGACGGCTGGCGCATCGTGCCGGACAAGACGACATGAGGGGCGGGACGAGTTTCCGCCGGCCACCGCGATCCTGCCCGCGTTACGCAGATCAAAGACCGATTCAGCACATAGAACTACGTGGTGTTTTCGCGTCTGCACGTCTACCAAAACGCATATGCGCTCAGCTGGCTGGTTTCAACTTGTGATTCGTGGTGACGCTGCCTAAGCTTGGGACAAGGTGATGCAATGGACATCTTTGGAGACACTAACCCCAGAAAGATGCCTAAGCACCATTTTGATGGTGCACTTTGCATTAATTATGATACGGCGGTACGGGCGAGTATCGCGAAACAGAATTGTTCAATCTGCCCTCGGCACTGGTATGTCGATGCCGCTTTTTCCTGTGAAGGATGCGGTGCTGAATTCATCTTTTCTGCTCAGGAACAGAAATTTTGGTATGAGGATCGGGGCTTTTGGGTGGATTCCAAACCGCGATGCTGCAGCACATGCCGCAGGAAAAATCGCCATTTAAGAATGTTGAAACAACAATATGACCGCCTAGTTGCGGAGGCAATTTCTTCCAGAGACCTGCCAAAAAAGATTGCGGTGATTGGAATTCTGGAAGAGCTGGCCACCCCACCGGCTCATCGTCCTCCCGCGAGAGTTCCCCGACTTTGGACTGGATTGCCCAAGAAAATGGCGGCCCATCGCGAAATTCTGTTGAAGCAAATCAAACGACAGCTAGCCACCACAGTCCAGGGTTACTGAAAAAATTGAATATCCAGCAAGCGCCCGTGATTACGCTTGAGCCGCGAACGCTATTGCTAGTTAGGTGAGCGCAATAACAGCTTTCATTCGGGGCGCGGGGCGCTAGGCTCGTCGTTTCGTCATGGCCGCACCCTCACCCGCAAGCACGGACATTGCTCCCACCCGGCCGCACCGTTGGCTGTCGTCGGCGGTGGTGTTGTGGTACTTGCTGGCGCTGGTGCTGGCGTTTCCGCCGTTTGGCCTGAAGTGGGGCGTCCTTTTTTTCCTGGTGCCGTTTGTGGCCTGGGCGCGCACCGCGCCCGCGTGGCGCGATTTCATGGGCGCGGCCCTCGGCGCTTCCTGGGTCGCATGGTTTTTGATTTTAATCTGGCTGCGGCACATCTACCCGCCGTGGGGCTGGGTGGCGCTCGCGGCGTTGAGTGCCGAGGCGGCGATTTTTCCGACGGCGTGGATGCTGGCGCTCCGCTGGGCCGGGCCGCGGATGGCGACCGCCTCGCCCGGCCGGGCGTTGCTGGGAGTGTTTGCACTCGCGGGCTGGTGGGTCGTGCTGGATTGGACGCGCAGTTGGCTTTTCTCCGGCTATTTGTGGCTGCCGTTGTCGGCCGCCTTTTGGCATGACCCGTTGTTCCTGCAACCGGCGGCGTGGACAGGCCAGGCGGGCGTGACGTTTCTGGTGGTCGCCCTGAATCTCGGCTTGGGCTGCGGTCTGCATTTTTTGAGCTCGCAGAAAAACGAGACGCGCGGAATGCGCCTGCGCGTGGCCTTGGGGCGTCCGGAAATTTATGCGCCGATCCTTTTGTTTTGCGCCGTATTTTTGGTGTGGTCGCCCCTGTACTTGTTTCCGCGGCTGGCGAACCGCCAGACCCAGGCGGCGCCCCTGCTCACTGCCGGGGTGGTGCAGCCGTGGACGCCCGCCGACACCAAATGGTCGGCCGAACGCGCCAATTTAAACTGGCAGGTGCTCCAGGATTTGACCCTCAGCCTGCGCAATCAGGATTTGGATGTCGTGGTGTGGCCCGAGGCCGCGCCGCCTTTTGCCGTGCAGGGTCCCGGCACGGAGGATGCCCGCGACCATTTGCAAAAACTCGTGGACGCCGAGGGCAAGCCGCTGCTGTTTGGCGCCGTCGCGTTTGGCGAAACCAGTTCCACCGTGGCCGAGCCTGCGCGCCGCCTGTACAACGCGCTTTTTATCATGAATCCGTTGGGCGGCCTCGAGAAAACCTTTTACGCCAAGCGGAAACTCGTGCCCTTTGGTGAATTCGTGCCTTACCGCACCTGGTTTCCCGCGCTCGGCAAAGTCGTGCCGCTCGACGACACCAGTCCCGGGATTTGGGATTCACTGCTTTCGTTGACACTCACGAACGGCCGGAAACTGGCGGTGGGGCCGCTTATTTGCTATGAGGATATTTTTCCGCAGCTTGCGCGGGCGGAGACGGCGAAGGGGGCGGACTTCTTTGTCGTCGTGACCAACGATGCCTGGTACGGCACGGAGGGCGGGGCGACGCAGCACGCCACGCACTCGGTGCTGCGCGCGGTCGAGAACCGCCGGCCGCTCCTGCGCTGCGGCAACGATGGGTGGAGCGGCTGGATCGATGAGTTCGGCTTTGCGCGCGCGCTCGAACAAGCCGGCGGGCCCACGGGCAATATCTCGCTGGACCCCGCGAGCGGGGAGGATTTGACGACGTATTTCCGCGGGGTCGGGGTGTTTAAAATGTACCGCGACCGCGATTATGACGGGGTGGAGTCATTTTATGTGCGCCACGGCGACTGGTTTGTGGCGCTGAGCGCCGTGCTGGCGGCGGCGGGCCTGGTGGTATTGCGCAAACAGTAAAAATAAAGGGGTGCTAGAGAGCGGAAAAACTCATAGCGTAGAGTGAGAGGACTTTCTCCCCATGGCCACGCCCGACCCACCCGAACCTCCGCCGAAAAAGCTGACGCTGAAACGAGCCGAGTTCGAGCGCGTCAACGAGCCGGCCGACGCCGCGGCCTCTTCCGGCCTGGAGCCCACGGAACTTTTGCGCCTCAACCGCGCGCACGAGAAAAAAGTCGGCTACCTGTATTCTCCGGCGGAGCCGTCCAAAAAATCCCGGCGGCTGCGGGACTTTTTCATCGTGCTGGTCGTGGGCAACGCGTTGCTCTGCTTCTTCCTCGGGCCGACCTCGGTCTTCGGCATTGCCGGGATGCTGATCTTTTCGGCGGGGCTGGCCTGGGCGATGTTCGCGGTGATGGAGGATTACTGAGCGGGCGGCGGCTGCGTCCGTGCCTGCGCGAGCGCCTTGGCGGTCATGGGCGCCGTTTTCGCCATGCCGTTAATCATTTCGAGGGCGAGCGTGAGGACAATCCGGTGGTCAATCGCGTCGGCGACCATGTTCAGCACCTCGGCCAAAACTTCGGTGGCGACGCGCAGGCCGCGCAGTTTGTCACCCTGCAAATGCTTCAAAATTTCGTCCACCGAGGGGCGCGTTTCATAGCCGTCGCGCAAGGGCAGGGCGCGGGGCCAGTGCTCTGCGGGGATGGATAGCGGCACGGTGCCCCAGTCGCGGGGCTCCCCAATGTGGGCTGCGTAGTATTTGAAAACGTCAACCAGTGCGGGAAACTCCGTCCGCTGGTACTTTTGCCAATCGAGGCGGTCGCGCAGCACGCCGACAATGGATTCCGCGGGAAAGTCGTCGAGGTTGGCGGAGACGATATCACCGCAAAGCAGCACATTCACCCGGTCGGAAAAAACCCGGGCGCCGGGCGTGAGCGAGTGGTCGCGCAAATCAAAATCCCCGGCGGCGTCGAGACAGCGTTCGGCGACGGTGATGGCCGCGAGCGAAACAGCGTCCTCGACGCGGGTGCGCCCGTCGTCCTCCTTGACCATCGCCATGGTGTAACTGAGCAGCCGCGCCTGCACGACGCCATCGACCGCGGCGATGACTTCGTTTGCGGTCGCCTTGCGGCGAAACAGGTCAAACAAGCTCACGCCGACTGATTAATAATCAGGCCGGCGAAAAGCCACTTTATTTTGACGCGGCGTCCAGCGTGAGCGTCGCCGGGGCCAGGCCGTCGGCAGTGGCACTGAGCGTGATTTTTCCGGCCGGTGCGGTGGCGCGCAGCAGGGCGATGCAGGTGCCCTGATAAACTTTGCGGTCGGACGTCGCATAGGCTTCGGTGTTATTGTTGGCGCCGTTGTCGGTGGCGAGCAGCGCCGCCGGGCCGTCGAGTTTGAACGAGAGCAAATTCTCCGCGCCCGGCACGCGCACGCCGTTAGCGTCCGTGACCGTGGCGGTGACCCAGGCGACGCCGTCAAACGCGGGCGAAAGTTTGGTGCGGTCCGCGCTGAGAATGATTTTGGCCGGCGCGCCCGCGGTTTTAAGTTCCTCGGTGGCGACGATTTGGCCGTTGTTTTTGCCGACAGCCTTGAGCACTCCCGCTTCGAAGGGAAAGGTCCACACGCGTTGCGCGGCGTCATCGGGCAGCGTTTTCGCGCCGAGGGAATTGCCGTTGAGAAAAAGTTCCACTTCGTCGCAATTGCTCAAGGCCGCGACAGTCGCCTGCGTGTAATTGGCGGGCGGACTCCAATCCGCCAGGGCCGTGCCGATGCCGATGGTCGTGGCATTGCCGCGGCCGCCCCGGCTCGCGCCGCTGCTGGCCGAGCGGATGAGGTGGACGACGGGCTTCGCCGACCACCACGATTCGCGCTGCAAGCCCACGGGCTTGGGATTCAACGTGTGATCGTAAAGCCCTTCATAGTTGACGACGTTGGGCCAACTACCGCCGCCGGTGCGGGCCTGCAGGCCCTCGCCCAGATAATCAATGCCCGCCCAGAGAAAGCAGCCCGCCAGCGCGGGGGTGTCGCGCACGACGACCCATTTGTTGCGGTCAGCGGTCTCGACGACATGCTCTTCCGTGTTGACGATTTTGCGCGTCATGGGCTCTTGCCGCTGAAAGGCGATCAATTGCGCGTCGCGATAATTGGTGCCGATCACATCGAGCGTGTCGGCCAGGCCATTCGTGTACCAGGTGGTGTATTCCGGGTTGACGAGCGCCTGCGTGACCGGGCGGGTGGGATCCAGTTCGTGCGCGGCGGCGAGCATCGCGGCCAGGTATTCCTTGGTGGCCGGCGAATTCGGGTTGTCGTGAATCTCGTTGCCGAGGGAGTAGAAAATAATGGACGGGTGGTTGCGGTCGCGCGCGATGTAATCGCGAAAATCGGTCATGTACCATTGCTTGAAATAAAGGTTGTAGCCTTTTTCCGCGTTGGGCTTGCTTTGGGTCCAGGTGTCGAAGGCCTCATCCATCACGAGGATGCCGAGACGGTCGCAGAGATCGAGCAATGCGGGCGAAGGCGGATTGTGGGCCCAGCGGACGGCGTTCGCCCCCATGGCCTTCATCGCGGTCAGACGGTGTTCGTAAATGGAGAGCGGCACGGCCTCGCCGATGGCCCCGCCGTCCTGGTGCAAGCACACGCCGAGCAATTTAATATTTTTTCCGTTCAGCCAGAAACCCGACTCGGGTTTGAACTCAATCGTGCGAATGCCAAAGGTCGTCGCCGCGGTGTCGAGCGGTTGGGTGTCGGCCACGACTTGCGCGGTGGCTTGGTAAAGCGTGGGGTGGTCGAGATTCCACAACTTGGGATTCGTCACCGGCACATCTTCCTCGGCGGTCCAGGCTTTACCGGGCTCGAGCGCATGTGGCGCGGAAACTGCAGAACCGACGGGTTGGCCATCGGGCCCGAGAATCGTAGTTTTCACCGCGACGGTTTTCGGCGCGTCGCCGTCATTGGTGACCGTGGTTTGGGTGTGCACCGTCGCTTGCTCCGCAGTCACTTTCGGCGTGGTGACGAACAGGCCGTCATGCACGACGTGCACGGGGTCGGTTGCAATCAAGTTTACATGGCGGTAAATGCCCCCGCCGGTGTAGTAGCGCGACGCCGGCTGAAGGGAATTGTCCGCGCGCACGGCGAGGACGTTCGGCTTATCCGCGCCAAAATTGAGATGGCCGGTCAAGTCATAATACAGAGAGGCATATCCGGAGGGCCGCTGGCCGAGGGGGAAGCCGTTGATCCAAACCTGGGAATTGGCCATGATGCCGCCAAAATAAATCGCGATGCGGCGGTTCGCATCCTCCGCGGGCAAGGTGAAGGTTTTGCGATACCAGCCGATGCCATTGGGAAGATAGCCGCCGCCGCGCCCGGAGTTGGCGTTCTGTTCTGGTGTGCCGGCGATGACCCAGTCGTGCGGAACGTCCACCATTGTCCAGGCGGCATCATTGAAGGCCGGTTGCTCGGCGCCCGCGACTTCGTCCTTTTGAAAACGCCAGCCGGCATCGAAGGGCGTCGTGACCCGGCCTGGCGCGGGCGGAGTCGTCGCCGCAGGAGCGGCGAGGGCCATGAGCAAAAGGGCAAACGCAATAATCAGCGGGGTCGATTTTCTCATGGGGTGTCGCGAGGGGTGAGGCGGCAGCATTAAACCAAAATAACGGGCGGGTGGAAAGCGCATTTCCACCGGCAACGCGCAGGGCCTGGCCGCCGCGGTGAACTCGCTCCAAGTGAAACGATGCGATGTCTTGGCGACTCAACAGGCCCGAAAGGCACGGACGAAAATCTCAATACGTCGCCCGGCCGCCGGAGAGGTCGAACGTCGCGCCGGTGCTGAAGGAGCATTCGGCCGAGCAGAGCCAGGCCACCAACGCGGCGACTTCCTCCGGTTCGCCGGCCCGGCCCACGGGAATGCGCGCGAGCATGTATTTGATGTGCTCCGCGGAAAGCTGCTGCAAAATCTCCGTGCGAATGACCGCGGGTGTCACGCAATTGACGCGAAGACCCGAATGCGCCAGTTCCTTGCCGAGGGATTTGGTCAGGCCGATGACCCCCGCTTTGGCCGCGCTGTAATGGGAGGCGTTGGGATTGCCCTCCTTGCCCGCGATGGAGGCGACGTTGACGATGCGCCCATAATTCTTGCGCAGCATCACCGGCACGACGGCGTGGCAGCAATGGAAGACGCCCAGGAGATTGATCTGAATGACGCGCTGCCATTCCGCCGGCGGGCATTCCCAAAGTTTGCGCGAGGCGCCCGCGACTCCGGCGTTGTTCACCAAAATATCAATCCCGCCGAAATGCGCGGTGGCGGCTTCGGCCGCCGCCGTGACTCCGGCCAAGTCGGTGATGTCCACGGCGGTGCCGCGCGTGCGGCCCGGGGCGGCCAGCTTTTCCTCAGCGAGGCGGAGGGCGGGGCCGTCGGCATCCCAGAGCGCGCAGGATGCGCCGGACGCGAGCAGGCGGCTGGCGATGGCGAAACCGATGCCGCGGGCCGCACCGGTGACGACGGCGATTTTGTCGCGCAAATCAATTTGGTTCATCGGAAGGCGAGAGGAAGGGGAGAATAAAAAATCAGCGCGCGAGGGTGACGGCCATCAGCCCGACGACGACTTCGTTGGCGAGGGCGCGCACGGTCAGCGACTGCAACTCCTTGGCGGGGTCGAGCGGCAAATCGAGCAGGTTGGCCGCACCGCCGCGGATTTTGCCGCCGCCGCCCTTGAAGGTATTAACGTCGAGCAGGCGCAATTCCCCGGACTGCAAATTGAGGCGCGGCGGGATGGGGCCGGACCGGCGGAAGGCATAGTCGTCGAGATAAAAATCCTGTTCGATGGGCCACCAATTCGTTGGATTCTCAAGCGCGAGGCGCTGCGTGGTGCCGTCCGTGTAGGTGATGATGACCTCGGCGTTGTCGAGGCGGCTTTGCATGGAATTGGTGCTCCCGGCCATGAGGAAGTACCCGTGGCGCGCCCGGCCGGTGAGCGGCACGGTGATTTCGCGGGGGAAATTGTCCCATTGGGAAACAAAGGCGATATTGGGCTTCTGGCCGGGGCCGGGGGTCGCGAAGGGCAGGCCGTCCAGCAGGGTGAATTTGCCCGCGGCGCCGGCGAGCTCGCGCAAGCCTTTGTCGTCGAGTGTGGCGGTGACGTTCAGATTCGACCACGCGCCGAGGCCGTTCGTCGGCATGGTCAGCGACGCAAACAACGGGCGCGGCGAGAGGTACTGGTGCTGGAAAATCTGGGTGACTTCGTCATTGAAGACCCCGGCGAGGTCGACGGTGTCGTAATTAATTTTGGCGGGGTCGGCCGGAATCGCCCAATTGGCGACGGTGGACACCGCATAGCGGTTGGCGCCGAAATCGACGCCGACGGGATTCAGGCCGGGCACGAGGCCCGCCGGTCCCACTGCGAGCACGGCGGAGTCGCCGCGGGCGGGCACGGAAAGTTGGGCGGGGTTCGCCTGGCCGCCGGCGATGATTTTTGCCGGCCCGTCAAAGGCCTCCGGCGTATTATTGCGCACGAGGAAGCGCAGGTGGTCCGCGTCCTGGTCGGGGGCGGGAATGATTTCATAGGCCGGGCGCGCCTCAAATGGTATCGGCATCCACCAAAGCATCGAGCCTTGCTGCACCTGGGCGAAAACGGCGTGCGGGCCGGCCGGGCCAATGGCCACAGCGCGGAAGGAATCGGCGCCTGCATTGAGATTATTAAGGACGCCCTGGTAATCCGCCACTTGCAGTAGCCGGGCGGGCGCAATTTGCGCACGCAGCTCGCCATCGATGGGCACAATCCCCGGCGCGGGCGCGGGCGCAAGCGGAGCGCCCCGCCATTGGATGACCACTTCAGTGCGGACCGCCGGCGGGCAAAGGATTTCGATGCGCGGAATTTCGACGGAATTCTCCACGGGATGCCAGAGGTAAGACACGCCATTCACCGTGACGCTGCCGATTTCATCCAGCAGCGCGGGAATTTGCAGGCGCAGGCCGACGGGCTGGGGAAATTTCGACTCAAACACATACGTCTCTGGCGTGAGATGATCGACATACTCCTTCTGCTGCACCACGGGCAGCGTGCGCGAACTCGCCGGCTGGCGGACGTTTTGCTGGGTGCTATGCACGTCAGTGAGCTCGCCGCGCTGAAAGCTGAAATTGAAATCGGGATGCCGCAGCGAGGCGTGGTCCCATTCGGCGGGAAACCCCGGGCGGAGCAGCACTTCATGGGCGAGAAGATTGGGGGAGACGCCGAACAAGCCCTCGACGAGGGTGCGCGAAACCATCCCGATGGCGTCGCCGAAATCGCGCTGGGATTCGCCGCGAGCCATGTCGTACGCCGTCGTCATGCCCGCATTGCCGGGGCAGAGGCCGAGATACATGCTGTCCAGCAGGCAGCCTTTAAAAAGATGAAAAGCCGGGTCGGGGCGCCCGGCCTGCCAAAACGCCAGCGCCGTATGGGCCGCTTCCGCCATCACGACATTGTTGACCGACCAGGTGTACGGCATCCAGTTGGTGGTGGGCAGGGTGAAGTAGCCTTCATCGGGCACGCCGGGCCCCTGGACGGGAATGTGCGCAATCTGCGTGTCCACGAAATGCGACATCTGCCAGGCTTCCAGCGGCGTCGTGGCGGCGGAATCCACCGTGTGGTAAAAGGTCCACAAGCCGGGGCTGGGGTGGGCGAACTGCAGGCCGAGGACATCGCGGTATTCGGCGTACCAGCCCTGGGCCGGCAGCCAGAGCTCGCGGCGCATCGCGCGCAGGATGAGGTCGGCCTCGGCCTCGTAAGGCGTGGGGTCGACCCCTAGCGCGCGGGCCACCTGGCCGGCCATCAGATTGTGAAAATAATTATAGGCGCTGGCATGGGTCACCCCGCCGCCATTGTAGCCCAGGTCGTCGCTGGCCCAGATGGCCGCGTAAGCTTCGTAGAGCGGCAGGTTGTCCGTGCGGAAGGGCCGGCGAAACAGGCGGCGTTCCCACGCCAGATGCCGTTCGATGACCGGCCACATTTGCCGGGCAAAATCCAAATCGCCCGTCCATAAAATATGGCGAAAAACGGCGTCGATGTAGACGAGGTTCATGTCGTAGTGGGAATTCGACAAGTCGCCGTTTGAATGCAGGGCGGCCTCATTGCGGCTGAGCTTGCTGGCGGCGTCCGCGGGCGGCAGGCCGAGTGGGATGGGCGAAGTATTTTGGCGCCCAGCCCAATAGAGAAAATCCTGGGTGGCGCGGTCATGCCAGCCGAAGGCGTCATTCGCATATGGTCCGCGCCAGCCGAGCAGTTTCGAGCGCCAGGCGACCGCGCCGTGCATCACCGTCCCGGACTCGTCCCAGATCGCATCCGCGGCGACGGCGATGGCGGCGGTGGCGGCGTTGATAAAGGCATCGGGCGTGTCAGCCACGACTTGTTCAGCGAGGGCGCGGCGGCGGGCTTCGGCCTCAGCAAAAATTTGCGGGAGATTTTGCACGCTGAAGGCGGGCGTGGCCGCCGGTGCGCCGTCTACGGTATTCGCACTGGCCAGTCCCGCCGGCTCCGGGTGCACCTCCTTGTAAATGTCGAGTTCTCCGCGGTCATCGTCCCTTTGCGGCAGGCGCTGCAGCGCGAGATAAAACGGCTGGTCCGGCGTCAACTGGGCCTGACCAAAAACCACGGGCAACGCTGCGGGCTGGCCCGCGGAGGCCATGAGCGCAGGCAGGGCGGGCCACTTGGTCGCATCGGCGATTTGCATTTTTGCCCCAGGCGAAGCGAGGCCGACGATGGTCGCCGGCTGGCTGTGGAGTTCAAAAACATTGTCCGACAGGGTGATGGTGTTGTTGCGGGCGAATTCAGAGCGGAATTGAAAAAACCGGCTCACCGGCTGGCTCTCGGTGCCGATGTCACCGTCCCGCGAGCCCCGGTCGCCATTGACGCCGCCATAGGCCCAAATGAGGTCGAGCGGCGCGGTGGCGTTGGCCTGCTCGACTTTCACGATGATGCCCTCGGTGTCCGGCAGCGCGAGCAGGGTCAGGTAAACGGTGGCAGCGCCGAGGCGCGGGTCGGTGATTTCGTAAAGGAGGGACCCCGGGCGATAACGCGTCACCATTTGCTCGGCCTCGTGCAACCAGCGGGCACCTTCGCCGGTGCGAAAACCTACGCGCAGATTGCCCCCGCGGCCTGGGAGAAAGAGGGAGAATTCCGGCCGGTCTCCGCCGTCTACGCGAAAGCCCGTGTGGCTGCCATAGAGCGGGCGGTTGAAAAATTCCGTGCCGTTGGTGATGACGAAATCCGTGCCCTCGGGCTGGTAGCGCAGAGGCCGGTTCATCTGCCCTTCGACATTAAGGGTGGCCGGGCGGGCGGGCAGCGCCCCCAGCAGGCAACCGGCCAGCACGAGAAATGAAAGGCGGGGTAACATCGGCAAAGCGGGAATAATCAAGGAGGCCGCACCGCGCGGGCGAGAATAATCAACCAATGTCCAGCGCCGGCCTCCCTATGCAGGAGATTTTCGACCCTATTTATGCGCGATGGTTTCCACCGCTTGCAGGAGTTCCGTGCGCAAGGCGGGAGAAATTTGCGCCGCTTGGATGGCACTACTCGCGGCGACCGGGTCTTTCTTCGCCCATTGGTTGGCCACATTGCGCAAGGCCGTTGTGCGCATGGAGGCGTCGCTCATGGAGGTGGCCCAATTGAAGGAAGCTCCGGGGTCTTTGCTGATTTGAGAGGAGACCAGTGCATTTACAGCATTGTCGCGTCCACGGCCGGGCGCCAGCGTGTCAATCCACTCTGACGCCGGCACCGGATCCTGGCTCAGCCAGGAGCCGGCGATTTTCCCGATGGCATCGGCCTGGATTTGCGGATCGGAAATAGTGACCACTGCGGAGGCGGCTTTGACGGGGTCTTGCCCGGCCCACTGGATGGCAATGCTGTTGAGGGTGTTGTCGCGATTGGATCCCGAGGGAAGATCAAGGGCAGTCGACCACGCCGTTTGGGGATCGGACTTGGAGAGGGTGGCGAGCGCGCCGCTCATGGCCTGTTCCTGGCCCGGACCGGCTGGCAGCGAAGAGGCCCAGGCGAGCGCGGCGGCGGGATCGCCATTGGCCCAATTCGCGGCGGCACTCCCGGCGAGTTTCCCATAATCGGGATCGTCGGAAAGCGTTTGGATAAACGCCGCCGAAGCCGCGGGATCGTTGGATATCCACGTATTGAGCACGTTGCTCATGGCCGAACGGCGCGCCGGGCCATCGGAGGTGGGCAGCGATTGCGCCCAGGCGAGCGCGGCGCTGATGTCCTGCTTGGCCCAATTCGACGCTAGAGTCGGAATGGCACTGTCGCGAACAGAGGGATCGGTGACTTGGGCGAGATACGTTACCGCGGCATTCGGATCGGTGCTGCCCAGGCCGCCCAAAATTCTTCCCAGGGCGGAATCATGGGCTGCGCCGGGGCCGGTTTTATCCACCCAGGCAAGAGCCGCCGCGGGATCGCTCTGCGACCAGCCATAAGAGACGGACCACATGACATTATCCCGGAGACTGTTGTTGGGGAGTTTATCAAAATACGTTACCGCGGATTCCGGATCCATCCAGGCGAGATTTTGGATGGTGCTCGTGAGCGTGTCATTACGGACATTGCTCGGAGGCAGGGAGTCCGCCCATTCCAAGGCGGCCTTCGGATCGGAATCAGCCCAAGACGAAGCCAGCGACTGCAAGGCCTGATTGCGCGCTTGGCTGGGCGGCAGGTTGAGGGCCGCGGCGGCCGCGGCCGTAGGATCCTGTTCCGCCCATTTGGCGTAAATGGAACCAAAAATATAAGGGTCTTGCTGCCCGACGGGCAACGTGTGGAACGTGTCCAAGGCGCTTTGCGGATTGGTTTCGGCGATGGTGGACAAAAGCGAGCGGACGAGAGCAGGGCGGTTGGACGCATTCTCCACGCCTTGCACCGCGGCCAGAGCCGCCTTGGGGTCGTTGCCGGGCGACCATTCGCTAAAGGCATTGTAGAGCAAATAATAGCGGTCTCCCGCCGTGCCGTGCGTGTTGTACCACGCCAGTGCGCCCGCAGGGTCACCCGCCATCCAGCGCTGAAAGAGTTGACTCTTCGCATCGAAATTACGCGGCGACTTCAGTTCATCGCCCATGGAATCCAACAAGGCATGAGCGGCCTCGGGATCGAGGTTCGCCATGAAGGCGTTTAGGCTTTGGTCGCGTTGATATTGGCTATGGCCGGCGAGAATGCCGCTGAGGGAAGAGCGGGTCGCGGCCAGTTCGCCCGGAGAGGTTTGGGCGTGGCTGGCATGCGCGGCGGGTTTCGCCTTGGCGGGAACGGCCAGTTGATTACGCAACTCGCGGAGTTGCGTGTATTGAAAAGCGATCACCGCCCCGGCCGCGATGAACCCCAGACTGATGACTAGGTGCTGAATTCTCATGGAGGAGAGGAGCGGAGCGGGGGCAGGCGGAGAAAAAATTTCAGCGCGGATGCGTTTCGTCTTTTGAATTCAATACGCCAGTTTTCAGAGGCTGAACCTGCGGGTTGTCCCGAGGGAATAAAGTAGTGATTGTGAGTCCCGAGGACAACGCTTTAAACCGCCGAAAGGACGATTGGTTTCCTGGGAAAAGGCGTTAGGCAGGATAACTTGCGGGCGCTAGATTTTTGTGGGATTTTGCCGCCAGCCCGGTGCTAAGGGGTGAAGTCATTCCTTCCCATGACCTCCGAAAACGAATTGCTCCGCCTCTACGCGGAAAAGCAGGACGAGGCGGCGTTCGCGGAGTTCGTGCACCGGCACTTGGGCTTGGTGTATGCGACGGCCTTGCGTCTCACGCAGGGTGACGCCGCCCTCGCCCAGGAGGTGGCGCAAGGGGTGTTTACCGATTTGGCGCGCAAGGCCCTGACGCTGACGCGGCACCCCACGCTGGCGGGATGGCTGCATACCAGCGTGCGCTTTGCGGCGGCGAACTCCATGCGGGCCGAAAGCACCCGCCGGGTTCACGAACAGGAGGCGGCCACCATGACTGAGACCATCCCCGATGCCCGTGAAGTTTGCTGGGAACAACTGCGCCCCTTGCTCGACGAGGCTGTCGGCCAGTTGCGCGACGCGGAGCGCGATGCGTTGCTGCTGCGTTATTTTGAGGACCAAAGCCATCGCGAAGTCGGCGCGGCTCTGGGCGTGACCGAGGGCGCCGCGCAGATGCGCGTCGAGCGCGCCCTGGAAAAATTGCGCGGCTATTTTGCCCGGCGCGGGGTGACCACCAGTGCGGCCCTGTTGGCCTCGACCCTCGCCGCCCGCGCGTCCTTCTCGCCCGTGCCGGCAACGTTTGCGGCTGCGGTGGCGGGGAAATCGCTCGCGGGCGCCGCGAATGCCGGTGCCATGGGCGGAAAAATCGCCGGGGCTTCCTCCTGGATTTTTGCGTCCAAGACCAAGATGACAGTGGCAGCCGCCGCGCTTCTGGCCTTGGTCGCCGTCGCCGCCTGGCAATTTTCCACGCCCGCCGCGGCCCCGCCGCCGGTGAAACCCGACACCGTGGCGGCGGGAGCGAATACTCCTCCGCCCACCGCATCGACGGTCATCGCGCCGGTGACGCCTGAGGTGGCCGGAGTAGGCGTGGCAGGCGCGGGAATTGTGGCGACGACGACGGCCACCGCCGCAAGTACTGCGGCGACGGAGAGCGCGGCGACCGACGCAGCGGAGCAGGCCTCCTCACCGACAAGATCGAATTCCTCTCCCGCCTCCACGTCCGCGCAAGTCACGGTCAACGCGGCCAACTCTGACGCGATTCCGGCGGACACCACGGTTGCCACTACCACGCTCGCGCCGACGGCGGAAGAGCCCAAGCTGCACGAATTTACCGACCAGCAAGGGCGTAAAATGCTGGCGGAAATCACCGGCACGGCCGGAGCGAACGTGTCGATCAAGCGCGACGATGGCACCGTGTTTAACGTGCAGAAAAATATTTTTCAGGCGGCGGACCAGGCCTATATTCAGCAATGGGCGGACGCGGCGGCGGCCCAGGATTGGCCGGCCCGCGTGGCCGAAGCCCGGTTGGAGGGCGCCCAGGCTGACAACCTCAAGGCGGCGATACTCAAGTCTTCCGCCGCCTCGGCCATCGCGCCGGGAACGCGCATCGGTCTCGCCACGTTTGGCCGCTCCGCCGAAGGTGAACTCGGTGCCGGTGCGGTCTCGAACTACGCGCGTGGGCCCGCTTTAGTGGACACCTCCGGCGTGCTCAAGGACAAAACCATCGTGGCGATTGCCGCCGGGTGGACGCACCGGCTGGCTCTCTGTTCCGACGGCACCCTCGCGGCGTGGGGTGACAATTCCTCGGGCCAATTGGGCAACGGCAAAAGCGGCGGCGGCCTTTATAACTCGACGCCCACGCTCGTCGACACCACGGCCATGGGAGGCAAGAAAATCCTGGCCATCGCCGCCCGGGCTGACAGCAGCACCGCCCTGTGTGAGGATGGCACGGTCTATCAGTGGGGCGGGAACGGCATTATTTTCGACTGGGGTGGCTCCCACTACACGGTGGGCCGGGCGAAGCCGACCCTCATGGAAGCCGGCGCCCTTAAGGACAAAAAGGTGGTGGCAATCACGGGCGGCCTCGCTCTTTGCGACGATGGCAGCGTGGTGACTTGGCTGGAAGGCACGGGGAATCCGGAAATCGTGGACGCCACCGGCGTGCTCAAAGGAAAAACCATTGCCGAAATCGCGGACCCGGAAATGGCGCTGTGCACGGACGGCGCGGCCGTGACGTGGAAAGCGCGCGCGCGCGTGGGTCTCGACCAGGGCGACAAACCGGATGCGCCCACCACCCTGGACCGCGATGATCCAGGTCATCTTCTTCGTGGAAAAACCATCACAAGCGTGGCGGAAAACGTCGTGCTCTGCACCGACGGCAGCGCCTTCCTCTGGGGCAAGGTGAACCTGGCGGTCGGCGGCTCGCACCGGCTCACGCCGCTGACTGTCTATACCCGGAGCAATTCGAATATCGTGGCTTATGCCGCCGACCCAAACACCACCGAAAATCAGGGTCGCGCCGGGCGCACAAGCACGACGCAAGCCCCGGCGCCGCTGCTCGATGAAATTACGGTGGCCGCCGTTGCCAATGCCGACGTTGCCCGCCCGGACTTTGCAGTCGGTTCAACCAGCGCAATTTGGGTTTTGGGGACGAATGGCACGCTGGGTCAGTTGGGCATCCGCGCGCCGGTCACGCCCAACGTGCGATCGGGAAACGGAGCGGTAGGCCCGGGAGTGCTCCAAACCGTGGGAAACTCCGCAGTGTTGCGGGGTAAGAAAATCATCGCCTTGGTCAACGGCATGGCCTTATTCGAGTGAGCGGCCCGTGGGCCCTTGCCCGATTTAAGTCTTGGGCGCAGTTGCCGCGGCGGGTTGTGTGCCGTCGTTCAGGTCGGGGTCAAAGGTGCGCGGGCCCGTGGGTGGGGCTGAGGCCGGGGCACTTACCCACAAACCGCCGGCCTCGGCCGGGGTCAAGGTCGCGGCCGGTTGGAATTTCGCGCCGCCCATGTAGTCGAGCAGCGAGCGGCGCAACTGCGCCAGCCCGGCGCCGCCGCGCGAAGCGTTCAGGTTGATGGCGGAAACGAGCAGGCGTCCGGGGCCGACTTTTGCTTCAAAAATCACGCCGAGTTTCCAGTTGCGGTTCCAATCGTCAATGGCCCAGACAATCGGTTTCAGCGCGCGTGGGGCGTTGGTCAAATTGACCGAACGCACGCCGTTGACCAAGGGTGTCCACTGCCAGTCGCAATTAATCTCCGTGGGAAATTCCGCGAGCGCGGGATGTTTTGGGTCGCAGAGCAGGCCGAGCATGGCGTCGAATTTCGCGGTGGGATTCGCGGGCGGGCGCACTGTCATCTGGATGTTCCAAAACACTGGGACGTTCGCCATCGCGGGGCTCAGCGTGCGGTCCAGCGCGTCCGGCCCGGGCATAAATAAAACTTTACCGCCCGCCGCCAGGCGGCCCTGTGCGTCTGCCCACGAGTCGGTCACAGTCACATCGGTGGGCACGTCGGTTTTGGGTTGGGCGGGATAAACCCAAAAATTCCAGTCGTTTTCAATTTTGGTGCCGGTTAATCCGGCCACCAGTTTGTACGCGCCGGGCGCGGGCAGTTTCGATAAATCAGCGGAAACGTGGCCCAGGGCGGTGCTCTTGCCGAGCGGAAGGTCGCGCGTGTCGAATGGGCCTTGGGCGACGGCTTGGCCGGATACATCGGTGATTTTCCAATAAGGTTTGGCGCCCGTAAGCGGCTGGTCGCCGAAATGATAAATCTCCACGTCGGCCTCGAGCGGCTGGTCACTCGTGAACACGCGGTTGCTCAGCCGCGCGAGCGGAACCGTGGGCCCGGCGAAGCGGCGGAATTGCTCGCCCGTGACATAAGTTTTCGGATGCCAGAAGGCGTCGACCACACCGATGAGCGCCGTGCCCTGCCCGAGATAGTCGTGCAAATCGAGCAACTGGAAGCCCGCGAGGCCGGGCGTGCGCAGGTTCGCCTCGATTTCCTCCTTGTAGCATTCGACCTGAAAACGCCCCGAGGCCAGCGCGAAGGCGTGGTCTTCATCCAGCACGCCGTTTTGTTCGGCCAAGTACTTAAAAATGTCATAATTACTTGGCCGCAGGTAGCCGGTGAATTCATGGATGACGTCGAAATCCGGATACGCGCACCATTGGCCGACTTCGTGCGCGAGCACGGGGACGGTCACGTTTTGCAAGGCGGCGCGGTAATCCTTGCCGAACCAGCCGCTGGTGTTGCGCAATTGGCCGCCGCGACCGCCGGGGGCCGCCACCAGCGCGGCGAATTGTGCGCCGCCGGGCGCGACTTGCGCGGGATCGCTCCAGCCGGTGCCCGCGGAATAGAGGCGGCGCGGATCGGTCTTGTACCAATCGGCGGCCCACGTCGGCGTGAAACGCGCGTAGTTGCGCGGCTCGTTGCTGGGGGAAAGCAGAATGAACGACGGGTGATTGCCGTAGGCCTGGAGGATGCGCGCGGTCTCGTCGTAGAGGCGCTGCTGCATCGCCGGGCTGGTGAAATCATTCCACATCCCGCATTCCGGCTGGAGGTAAAAGCCCATTTCATCCGCGGCAGTGAAGGCCGCGTCCGGCGGGCACCAGGAGTGGAAGCGAATGCCGTTGAGGCCGTAATCCTGGCAGGTCTGGAAAATTTTTTTCCACGCCTCGACGTCCATCGCGGGATAGCCGGTGAGGGGGAAATCCCCGCCGGAGTGCGTCGAACGCACGTTGATGATGCGGCCATTGAGCAGCAGGTCCTGATTGGCGGCCACGATTTCCCGCAGGCCGAAGGTGACGGTCTGCACGTCGTCGGCGTTGGCGCCCTTGAGGTTTATGGTGAGGTGCTGGAGCGCAGGATGAAATTCGCTCCACGGCTGAGCATTTTCGCCGAGCGGAACTTCGAGGTCGAAGGTGCCGCCGGTGGCGTCCCAATTCACGGCGGTCGAAGCTCCTCCGGCCGAGAGCGTGCCGGTGCCTGCCTGGCCCGTGGCGTTGCCGACTTTAACGCGCACCATGGCGGATTTTTTCGCGAGATTCGGATAGGCTTGCACATCGGCAATCCACACCGGCGAGGCCGCCTGCAATTCCATCCGACCAACGATGCCGTTCCAGGTGCCGCCGAGGGAATCGGTCACGGCATGGGCATCCACCAAATGGCCGACCGCCGGCAGTTGCGTGCGATTGTCCACGCGGATGGTCAGCCGGTGTTGGCCGGGCGTGAGCGCACCAAGGTCCGTGACATGCGGCGCGACGAGGCTGTCGTTCGGCGGGAAAGATTGGTCATCCACAAACACGGTCGTCTGCCAGTGCGCGCGTTCGAGATAGAGCGTAAAATGGCGGCCTGGCGCGGAGGCGGGGATGACCACGTCGCGCTGGTACCACGCCACGCCGAGATAATGTTTCGCGGGCTGCGCGAGAAACGGCACTTCAGTTTTGCCGGGTTGGGAGAAATGGTCGCGCAGGGCTTGCGGCTGCGTTTTCCACCAGTCGCCGCCGAGCGTGAGCACCCAGGGCGTGGTGGTACTGATGTCGTTGCCGTAACCCTGCCCCTGCAAAATGCCGGGGAGTTTGATGCGGTCGGTGCCGGGCAGCGTCTTTTTATACCATTCCTGCGTCAGGCCGTCGCCGGGCGGGAGATTGGGGTTGGCCGTGGCGGCGGTCGTTTGTTCGGCACTGCGATCGAGGGCGATGCGCCATTCTCCCGCGAGCGAGGTGATATCAGCCGCCGGCAGCAGCGCCGGCCAAATCGCCATCAGGGAAAGAACTAGCCAACAACGGGGTGATTTTCGCATGGGAGAACGGGGTGGGCCGCAAGCTTAGGCGAAGGGCACTCCGGAAGGCAATGGATTGGTGCGGGAAAAATCCGGGCCGCCATTGATGCGACCCACCCGGGCCAGGGTGGGTTTTGCAACCCTCAATCAACCACGGATAACACGGATGACACGGATAAGATTAATGAATTTATCAACCCTCTGCCGTAGGAAATCCGTGGCCTCCGTGGTTTGGTTTTAGAATCAGAACTTAGAGGCCGCGCAGCAATTTTTTCGCGCGGCGCACCCACACCCGGTCCCGCTTGCGTTGGAAAGGCAGCGTGTAGGCTTCGTCGGCCACTACTTCCTGCAAGACCGGGCGGGCGAGCTCGGGCTGTTGGCGGCGGAGATAAATCTCCGCCAACTGCACCCGGGCGCGCGGGTAGGTATGGCTCTGCATCACGCTTTGCCAGATCGTGATGGCGGCGTCCGTTTCCCCGAGCGCGGTCAGGGTTTCGGCCAGTGCCATTTGCGTGTGGCCGTAGTCGTGTTTGGGATTTTCGGCGACGACCCCTTCGAGCAGCGGCCGGGCCTCGGCGGCCCGGTTCAGCCGCAGCAGGCATTGGCCGAGATGCGCCCGGGTGTCGAGGTCCTCGGCGTCGCGTTCCATCGCGGCGCGGTAGCAGATTTCGGCCTTCGCCAGTTTCCCCTGCTGAAAATAAATGTCGCCCAGCTGCGAGTGATGATGGGCCTTGTCGAGATGGTGAATCTGCGCCTCAAGCTCCTTGATGCGCCGCCGGTCAAAGGCGCCCGGCAATTCGAAGCCGCTCGTGGCGGTCGAGACCGAGCCGCGGTACACATAAAAGAAATACCCCAGCGTGCCCAGGCCGGGAAAAACCAGCAGGATGATAAACCATATCCATTCCTGCCGGCGCGCGGCGTCAATCAGCATCCAGAGCTGAAAAATCCCCAACAGCAGGAACAGCGGGGAACTCAGCGCGGCCCCCGGATGGGAAAGGAGATTGAACACATTCATCGAAATGACTGGAGTAGCCGGAAAAAGCGGAAGGAGGCCAAGCAGGCGCCGGGGGTTTAGAGGAAGCGGGGCGTATTCTAACGTGGCCCGGCCGAGACCAGCGTTTCCGGCGGGCCGAGGTAGGACGGTTTCAAGCCACCGGCGTCGATCACGATTTTCTCCAGGAGCACGCCGGGATCCACGCCATAGATTTTAAGCGTATGCGGTCCGGGCGTCGCGAGCGTGGCCGTGGTGGTGGCGGTGGTGGAATTGTCCAGGACGATATGCGACCAGGCGGTGCGCGCGGCGTCGTAGCCCACCTGGTCGCCAGTGCCCGCGGTGATGGTCACGAGTTGCGCCGGCTGGTCGTCGAGGGCAACAGCGAAACGCAGGCCCTGGCCATAAACGATGGGCTGCGTCGGAATGAGATTATAGTGAATGGTGACGTTGCCGGGATGAACCACGTAAAGCGGATACTCGAGCGCCGGGGCGTCAGTCGCGACATTCGCAAGTTCCACACTGGGCGCCGTGGTGGGAAAAACGCCCACGGCGTCGCCGGTGCGCCCGAGGCCCGGAATAATCTGCCACGCCGCACCGGGTTTATCCACTTTGTGCGCAAAATGCTCGGCCAGGATGGAGATGACGCCATCCTTTTCCGCAAAACTGCCGGCGGGCGAAGAGGCGGGGAAGGATTTGATCGCGGTGATGGGAATAGCGTCGTTCGGCGGTGGGGGAGTGGTGGCGGGTGCGGCCAGCAAGGCGGTGCGGTACGAGCGCGCCGGCAGCAAGGGATCGACGTACATCAAGTTCTGCCATTTGCCTCCGCCAATGGCGTTGTAGCGCGCCGTGGCCGTGGTGAGTTTTGCGGTGGCCTCGTCAAACGCGGGCGACCAATCCGCTGCCGGAGCCCCGGGCTTGCGGCTCATTTCACTGGCGACAAAACGCTCGTTCGCCAGCGCGGCGCCCGTGACCGGATAATCCACCAGCTCGTAAAAGGCGTCCCGCTGCGCCGGTGCCAGTTGGGTCAGCAATTGTTCCGCGTGCGCGGCGAGTTGCTGGTAGGCGTTGCCGCGCGCACGTAATTCATCGAGGCTCAGATCGCTCAGGCGCGGGGCCTCGCGGCCTACATTCCATTGCAACTGCTCGGGTTTACGCTGGTACCCGAGCCGGTAGTACTCGCCCAGGATGGCGGCAATCTCTTGCGCGTGTTGCGCGCCAAATTGGCGGGTGGCCCAATCAGTGAGAAAATTCACCTGGGATTCGCGCGTCCACTTTTTAATGTCCCACGCCATCTGGAGAAAGAAATCGATGCCGATTTCGCCGGGCTTGAGGTCGCCGACATTGAGAATCCAGAATTTCTGGATGCCGTGGTCGTAGGCCTTCGACATTTCCTCCCAGATGAGCGCTGGCGGCGTGGTTTCCAGCCAGACATACGAGGCCGGATTGCCGAGATAGGAAATATGATAATACACCCCGAAACCGCCCGGACGCGCGGCGATTTGCGCCGGAGTCGGCAGGTAGCGGATGTAGCCGAAATTATCGTCGGGGAAAACCACCGTCACGTCCGGCGGCACTTGCAAATTGCTCAGAAAATAGGCCAGTACTTCCTTGTACGGGCAGAAAATCTGCGCCACTTTCGTCGGGTCAGGATTGACGTATTTTTTAATCAAGTCGCGCTGGACGCCGAAGATTTTTTCCAGCGCCGGCACAACTTCGGCCGCCCCGCGCGCGCCCATCATCGGATCATCGTGGATGCCGCGGATGCCGAGGGTGTAAAGATTTTCAAACTTGCCGTTCGTCTGCATCCGCTCCTCCCAATACTTGGTCACGCCCTCGGGGTTGGTGATGAAATTGAAAGCCGTGGGATTGTCCTTCGGCCATTCGCCGACGTTGTTGCGCAACATCGGTTCGCAGTGCGACGAGCCCATGACGATGCCCCAGTCGTCGGCGGCGAGGGCGTTGGCGGGGATGGCATTGAACGGCGTGGAAACCTCATGCATCACCGGCCAGAGGGTATTGGCCTTGAGGCGCAGGAGCAGTTCGAAAATTTTCGTGTAGGTTTTCGGGCCGATATTGCCGACCTCGGGCTCGAAGGTCTTCGCGGCCCAGGGCATCAGGCTCCAGTCCTCGTCATTGATAAAGATGCCGCGGTATTGCACGGACGGCGGCCCGAACCGGCGCGTGCCGGCCGCGACGTAAAGATTGTCCTGGTGCGCGGGCGCGACGTCCGACCACCAATACCAGGGCGATACGCCCATCGCCTGCGAAAGCTCAAACACGCCGAAGGCCGTGCCGCGCCGGTCGCTGCCGGCGATGACGAGTTGGCCATCCACCGTCGTGATGAGAAAACTTTCCCACTGGTCTTTGAGTTGCGCCACGTCGAGTTTTTTTGCGGCCACTAACGCATCAATCGGCGCGGAGTGGCCGAGGGTGCCGACCAGCACAGTCGGCGCAGTTACGTCTGGGCCGGTGGAATTCAGCACGGGCTTTTTTCCGGTCACGCGCTCCACGTCTTCCGCCAGCAAATTCGCGGCGATTTGCACTACCTTGAAATCCGCGGGATCGGTGCGAATGACTGCGGTCTGGCTTTGGTCCACCAATCGGAAATCTCCGGGATGGTTTTGGGCGGACACCCACGCTGCCGCCGGCAAAGTTACCGGAGCCGCCGTCGCGGCCAAAAGCGGTCCAGCCAGCAGGAAAGAAAGAAAAAAAGCAGGTAGTTTCATGGGGTAGGGTGGAGGAAAAGTTTGACCAAATCCGGTCAACATTCAACCTTCAACGGTCATGATGCCGGCCTCAGTTTATGCAAAAGATATTTGTCCACAGATTACACCGATTTTCACCGATTATTTCATTATTAATCTGTGTCAATCGGTGTAATCTGTGGAAGACTTTTTCATGCAATAGTTTGCAAAACCCCGCGCAGATAGCCGAGCGCATGCGCCATGCCGGCGTGCCATGGAGCCGCGCAGGTCACCTGTGGAGTATGGTCGGGGATGAGCACGCCGTCGAAATTGCATTCCTTTAATATTTGCAGGACGCGCACCATGTCCACGGCGCCGTCGTCGAGGAACGTCTCCTGATAATGCGGCACCTTGCCCGTGATGTTGCGGCAATGGATGTAGCCGATGCGGCCTTGCTTGGCATACTGCTCGACCGTTTCGTAAATGTTGCCCTCGGTCATTTCCTGAAGCGTGCCGAGGCAGAATTCCAGCGCATTGGCTGGGCTGGGATTTAAGTCTATCAATTTCTGATAAAGGCGCGGCTGGTACACGAGCCGGGGCTGGCCGCGCAGGGTGGGGGTGGGCGGGTCGTCGGGGTGTGCCGCCAGTTTCACTCCAGCCATTTCCGCCACGGGCAAAAGCTCGCGCAAAAAATCTCCCAGTCGTCGCCAGAGTTCCTCGGAAGTGATGGGCGGCACAAAACCCGCCGGGGCGTCGGGGTCGTAAATCATGTTCCACACCATGCCGTTGGGCATGGGCTCGTCCAGCGGGCCGTCCATGCCCACGGACTCGGCCCCGCCGCGCGCGAACGGCCCGGTCACGCGGCCGCCCACGCCCGCGATACTGAAATTGTAGCCGAAAATCGGGATGCCCGCCGCGCCCACGTGGCGGATAAGCGTCTTGATATTTTCCAGTTGCGCCTGTTTTTTCGGACCGTCGAGTAAAACATCATGCCAGTGCGCGGGGTCGAAATTTTCAATCGCCTCGAGTTTCAGGCCCTCGCGCTCGATGGTTTGGCGCAGCGTGATGAGTTCATCGAGCGTCCACAGTTTATTCGGGTCGCCCGCCCGCCCCCAGCCCGCGGCGGTGCCGGTGGGCTGGTTGCCGCGGGGGTTGTGCGTGCCGCCGCGAAAATAATCCACCAGATGAGCGACGATATGCGTGGCGCCGATTTGCCGGGCGAACCGGAAATTCTCCGGCGTCAAGTGATGCCGGTACAAGCCGAGGCCGAGTTTCATAAGAAAGTGGTGTTTAGACAGAATTGACAGCCGGGGTCAGCAAAAAGGAGAATGCCTGCCCCAGTTTTCCCCCAACTCCACCCCGGTTATGATTTTACGCTCCCTGTCCTGGTCGCGCTTCGGCCTGTCCGCCACTGCCGTGCTCCTCACCCCGCTCGCCCTCGCCGCGCAAACCGCGCCGCTGATTCCGACGCCGGACAGCGCCGCGCGCCCAGCCGAGCCGGCCAGCGAGGTTTATCGGACCGTTTACCACCAGACGACGCCCGCGGAGGTCACCGCTGTGCTCGACCGCGTGCTGGCCTTCATGGACCAGGCGACGCCCGGCCAGTTTGTCACGGCGGACGGGCAGCCCGTGACGGATTTGAGCAAGCCCCTGCCGGCGGGCGCCACGCCGGCGCGCGGCGGCACTGCGGGATTCAATCTCGTCGGTTACGAGCAGGGCGTCGCCTACGCGGGCATGCTCGCGGCGGGCGAAGCCACTGGTGACGCGAAATTTAACGATTATACGGCGAAACGCTTTGCCATGATTGGCGCGCTCGCGGGCCAGGCCGCGGCAGCAGGTGGCGCGGGCGCTGCGCCCGTGGCCCCCAGCGGTCCGGCCCAAGGCGTGCCCGGCGGCGGTTTGCCGGGTCAAAACCGCGGCGGCCGCGGTGGCGCCGGTGGCATCCGTCCGTTGACCGCGCCCGCGGCGCTGGACGATTGCGGGGCGATGGATGCAGCGCTCATCAAGGCCGCCCGCGCCAAAGTCGGCCCGGATTTGACGGCCCTGATCCACACCGGCCTCGATTTCATCAGCACCAAGCAGTTTCGCCTGGCGGACGGCACCCTCGCGCGGCACTGGCCCATTCCTGAATCCGTCTGGGCTGACGACATGTACATGAGCGTGCCCGCGCTGGCGGAAATGGGGAAATTGACGGGTAATACAAGTTATTACGACGATGCGGTGAAGCAGGTCGTGCAGATTTCGCAGCGCTTGTTCCAGCCCGAACTGGGCCTGTACCGGCACGGGTGGGTCTCGGTGAATCCCGATTCGATCGACATCCACTGGGGCCGGGCCAACGGCTGGTGCTTCATGGCCATGTGCGAATTGCTCGATGTGCTGCCGCCGGAGCACCCGGGCTACGCGAAGGTGCTCAGCCTCTATCGCGCACAAGTGCAGGGTTTGGCGAAAGTGCAGTCAGGGTACGGCTTGTGGAACCAACTCCTCGACCGCACGGACAGTTACCTCGAAACCTCCGCCTCGGCGATGTACGTTTATGGCCTGGCCCGCGGCATCAACCGCGGCTGGATCAGCCCCGTGTACGGCATGATGGCGATGACGGGCTGGAACGCGGTGGCGACGCGCGTCAACGCGCAGGGGCAGGTCGAGGGGACCTGCATCGGCACGAATTTGGATTTTGATTTGCCGTATTATTATTTCCGGCCCACCAGCGTGTTTGCGGTGCACGGCTACGGCCCGGTGCTCATGGCCGGGGCCGAGATGCTGACCCTCCTCAAAAATCCCGCGTTTACCATCACACCCCGCGTGAACGGCATTTATTTCGTGCCGAATGCCGGCGCCCCGGCTCCTTATATGGACCAGGGTCGCACCTCGACCACGCGCTAAGGCTTGGCCTTAGGCCCTGCTTGGTCGTCCGGCGTAATTCTTCCCCACCCCTATACCCATGCGAAATAAAATCCTGAGTGCCTTTGCGATTTTTTTGAGTCTGGCCGCGTCTGCATTTGCCCAAGACGCCGTTCCCGCCTCGGCCGGTGCGGCTGGCGTACCGGGCGCCACGCCGCCGGCCGCACGCGGCGGAGCGCGCCGGGGTGGTTCCGCGTCCACGCCGTTTGTCCCACCGGCGGGATTCGTGCCGCCGACTCGCGGTCAGATAGCGGGCGCGACGCCTTTTTTCACCGTATCCGATGCGACCGCGCCCACTCCCGAAGCCACCGCCGCGGCGGCCGCCACTATTTTGTCCAAGCCGCCGGAGAAATTGGCGAGTGCGCAAATCCTGCGTCTCTGGCCCGGTGCCGCTCCGCTGCAAGACGGCGATGATGTCATACGCGACATTCCGACGATGACCGTTTTCCTGCCGCCGGAAGGCAAAGCGACCGGCGCTTCCATGGTCATTTTCCCCGGTGGCGGCTACGAGCATATTTCGGCCAACGAAGGCGTGCCGAATGCGCAATGGATGGCGTTCAACGGCATCACTTCCTTTGTGGTCAAATACCGCCTGGGGACAAAGTATCATCATCCCGCGGAACTCGATGATGCGCAGCGGGCCATCCGTTATGTGCGCGCCAATGCCAAGACTTGGGGCCTCGATCCGGACCGCATCGGCGTCATGGGTTTTTCCGCGGGCGGGCATCTGGCCAGCACCGCCGCCACCCATTTTGACCCAGGCGATCCGCAAGCTGCCGACCCGATTGACCGCGTCAGTTGCCGGCCCGATGCGCAAATCCTGCTCTACCCGGTGATGGACATGGCGGACGACGCCATCGCGCACGGCGGCTCCCGGCAATACCTGCTCGGCAATAATGCTTCGGCGGAAGTGAAGGAATTGCTAAGCAATGAAAAGCAAGTCACCGCGCAAACCCCGCCGGCCTTTATCGTGCATTCCATCAGTGACGGCACGGTGAAAATCGCCAATTCGGACCTCTACGTCGCCGCGCTCATGGAGCACAACATTCCTTTTGAATATATTCGCGAGCCGATCGGCGGCCACGGCTTCGGCCTGACGCAAGACTGGGCCTACCAGGCCATCGCCTGGCTCCACGCGCACAAGTTTTAAGCGGCGGTTTTGATTATTTACGACTGTTTGCCGTCCGCGAGGCCGTCGAAGTAACCGAAGAAAACGCCGTCGGGATCGTACCTTGCGCGCAGGTCGGCGAGGCGGTGCCAGTTCTCCGGCGAAAAGGCGCCGGTCACTGCCGCGGGCCGCGAGACGGTGTCGGATTCGCCGATGTAATAACCCTTGGCCAACGGCCGCAGCCGCGCGGCGCATTCGCGGTGCCAGACGGCATTCGCCTCGTCGTCGGCCGCTTCCCTCCACTGGGTCCATGGTCCGCCGATGATGGGCGCAGCCATGGAAAACGCACTGTCAGGAAGCATCTGGGTGTCCGGCCCGGTGGCATAGGCGAACAGCAGAACCGTGAGCGGCGAGGGCGCCTGGGTAAAATGTTCGCCGATGGCGCGGACAATCTCGCCGCCACCCGCCTGGTAAAAAGCGGACTCCGCGCGCCCGCGCACACCCACGGGCCAGAGTCCGCCGGCGGCATCGAACAACTGCTCGAAATTCACCGGCGCCGGGGCTGACCGCGCCAGGCATTTCCCCACGAGCGGGCATTCCTCCAGCGGTTTCAATTCCGCGAGGGCCTGCCCCTTCGTTTCGGCGAAAGAATTCGCCGTGACCAGACAGACCTTGCCCTTGGATGCGGCCGCCTGGTCCCGCAAGGAATCGGGCGCTTCGAGCAGAAAGAGGCTGAGTTCAACACTGGCGGCCAGCTTCCGCGCATTCTCGCTCAGCCACGCCGCGACATTGGCCGCTTCTTCCAGGGGATAAAAATAACTGCAGCCGTGCATCGCCTGGGGCAGGGCATATAATGTTAAATGATACTTCGTGACCACCCCAAAAAATCCCAGGCCCGCTCCGCGCGCGGCCCAGAAATAATCCGGGTTCTCGTTTTTATTGGCGGTGATTAATCTCCCCTCCGCCGTCACGAGTTCGACCGCCTCGACGCTCGCCGAGCCGTGACCCCAGGTGCTTGGATTCCAAGGCAGCCCGCCGCCGAGCAGGTAGCCGCTCAATTTCACCTGCGGACAGTGGCCGCTCGGAAAGGTCAGCCCCTGCGCATTGAGGATTTTTTGCGTGTCCCGGTTGCTGATGATCGGCTGCACCACGGCCCGGCGCGCCGCGGCGTCAATCGAGATGACCCGGTTCAAGTTCGCCAGGTCAATCAGCACGCCGCCGTTCCGCAAGGTCGGCTGGCACCAATTATGGCCGCCGCCGCGCACGACCACTTTCAATTTCTGGGCCCGCGCAAATAAAATGGCGGCGATGACATCCTGCTCGTCGTTCACGCGGACGAGGACGTGCGGGGCGCGTGCGGGAATCAGGCGGTTCCACAAATCCCCATGGAGCAATTCCGTAAAATTCGGATCGCCGGCCGTGGCGACGACGCCTTTGCAGGCTTTTTTGAGGGCGGAGAGATCCATGGAAATATTTTCCGCAGTGACAGCGGCGTGGCCGGAGTTTCCCAGCAGCACCCCGCCGGCCGCGGCGAGCGAGCCAGCCACAAAACGCCGCCGCGAGCTGGGATTTTCTTCGGGCATGAGTGCAAATCGCCCGCGGCCTGGCCGGGCAACGGTGCGTGGAGATGAGGTTGACCGCCAGGGGTGCGCCTTCAATCCTCAATTTCCTCCGCCCACTTCAACCGTCGATGAGGCGGTAACCGATGCCGAGGTCGGTTTTGAGATGCTTGGGCCGGCCGGGATCGGCTTCGAGCTTTTCGCGCAAATGCGTCATATACACGCGCAAGTATTGCGTGTTGCTTTCCGCGTTGGGGCCCCAGAGTTCGCGCAGAATCTGGCGGTGGGTGACGACTTTCCCGCGATGCTGCACGAGCAATTGCAAAAACGCATATTCCTTGGCGGTCAGGTGCACTTCCGCGCCCCGGCGGCGCACCGTGCGGGCGGCCTGGTCCACCTCGACTTCGCCAAACTGCACGATGGCGGGCTCGGTCGACGTTTGCGCCCGCCGCAGGATGGCGCGCAGGCGGGCCAGCAATTCGCGCGCGCTAAACGGCTTGGACAAATAATCGTCCGCTCCGGCATCCAGCGCGGCAATCTTGTCCGCCTCGGCATTGCGCACGGAAAGAATGAGGATGGGCACCTTCGTCCACTCGCGCAAACGTTGGACTATTTCCAGACCGTTTAGGTCCGGCAGGCCGAGGTCCAGCACGACCGCATCGGGCGGCTGCACCGCGACCTCATTCAAGCCGAGCTGGCCATTTTCCGCTTCGCGCACGCGGTAGCCCTCGGCCTCCAGGGTGATGCGCAGGAGGCGGCGAATTTGCACTTCGTCGTCGATGACCAGAACCAGGGGTTGAGGCGCGCGCGTCATTCAGGCGGGGCATTCTGGGCCGGCGCGTGCGGAAGGTAAATGGTGAATCGCGCCCCGCCGCCGGGATTTTCATCCGCCACCAGTTCGCCGCCCTGGGCCGCCACAAATCCGCGCACGATGGGCAGCCCCAGGCCGAGGCCGCCGGCGCGCGCGCTGTCGCCCCGCTCGAATTTTTGAAAAAGTTTGTCGCGCATCGGCGCGGGCAGGCCGGGCCCGCCGTCCGCCACGACGAAGGCCACGCGCTGGCCGTTGCGTTCGAGATTCGCGGTCACCACGACCCGGCAGCCGGCGGGGGTGTGTTGGGCCGCGTTGAGCAACAAATTCGCCAGCGCCTGCACCATCAGTGCCTGATCGGCCAGCACGGTGGGCAGGTTCTCGGCGACGGTCAACGTCAGCGGATGCCCGGCGAGGGCGTCGCGGGTGTCGTCGAGCGCGGCGTTGATCAAGTCGCGGGCATCGTGCCAGTCGAGGTTGGGGCGGAGCACGCCGGACTCCAGGCGCGTTTGGTCGAGCAAATTGCCCACGAGCCGGTTCAGGCGCTTGGCGGCCGTGCGGATTTCCGTGACGAGATGCTCGCGCGTCCCGGTGTTGGCGTTGGGCAGATTTTCCGCGGCGGCGGTGATGACGGCCAGGGGCGTGCGCAATTCGTGCGAAACACTGTCGAGCAGGGCGCGGTGGAGTTTTTCCGATTCGGCCAATAATTTTTCCCGTTCGCTCGACGCCCGCAAGTCCTCGCGCTCGACAATCAGCGCCAATTGCCGCGCAAACGCCTCGAGCAAATCGCGCTGGGCCATGGTCAGGGTGGCCGTCGCGGGCAGTTGGACGCCGAGCACGCCGACCGCCCGGTCCTCGCGCACGAGTGCGACATAATGGGCGGCGCTGGAGGGGAGCGTGTCGGTAAAGCGTCCGGCACTGCGGCGATTGCGGAAAACCCATTCGGCCACGCTGCTCTCCTTGGCATCCGGCACAAAACTGCTGGCGAAGTGGGAATGAAAATGGCCGCCCGCTTCGTCGGTCAGAAACAAAGCCGTCTGGGCTCCGAACAAATCATCCACCTGGCGCAGCGCGGCAAAGGCCGCCTCGTCGAGCGTTTTGGCCTCGGCCAGCGCGCGGGTCAGTTGCAGGAGGGCGGTCGCGCGTTCCTCGCGCAGGCGCTCATTGGCGGCTTGGGCGCGAATCCGGGCCGTCAGTTGCCCCGCGACCAGGGCGACGACGAAATAGGTCGCGAACAATATCAAGTCCTCCGCCTTGCTGATGATAAAAGTGTAGCGCGGGGGGATGAAAAAGAAATTCCAGCACAACGCGCTCAAAATGCCGGCCAGCAGCACCGGCCAGCGGCCCACGCGCAGGCTCAGGGTAATCACGGCTAGCAGAAAAATCAGGCCCACGGAGAGGTAATATTCCGTCGGCAGCAGCCAGCCGGCCGCCGTGATGGCGGCGACGGTGCCGACCGCGACGCCGTATTCCTTGGGATCCGTCTGCACCACCTCGCCCAAGTGCAGCCAGGTCCGTTCCCGCACGTCGTGTTCGGCGGGCACCACATAAATATCGATGTTGCCGCCCTGGCGGATGAGGCGGTCCACCAGCGTGCCGCCGCGCAAAAACTCCAGCCACCGATGGCCGCGCGGCTTGCCGACGACGATTTGCGTGGCGTTGTGCTGGAGGGCCGCGCGCACGAGGGCCGCGGCAATGTCTTGGTCACGCGTAAGAATGACCTCGGCCCCCAGTTCGCGCGCGAGGCGGAGATTTTTATCGAGTAAAAGCTGCTCCTCGGTGGACAGCGGCACGGAGGTTTCCACGTGCACGGCGCACCACGCCGCACCCTGGGCGGCGGCGAGCCGGCGCGTCCAACGCACGAGCTGCGTGGAAAACGGGCTCGGCCCCACCGCGACCAGCAGCCGCTCGCCACTGCGCCACACGGTCTGTTTGCTGGCCGGGGCGCGCATGGTGCGCAATTGGTGGTCCACCCGCTCGGCGGTGAAGCGCAGCGCCAGTTCGCGCAACGCCGTGAGGTTCGATTCCTGGAAAAAATTCTCGCGCGCCGCCACCGCGCGCTGGCCGAGGTAAACCTTGCCCTCGCGCAAACGCTCAAGGAGCCGCTCGGTGGTGAGGTCGATGAGTTCCAGTTCGTCCGCCAAATCGAGCAGCGAATCGGGCACGGTTTCGTGCACCGGCGCGCCGGTGATTTGGTGCACGGCGTCGGCGCGCGACTCGACATGCTGGATGTTCAACGTCGTGTAAACGCCGATGCCCGCCTCGAGCAGATCCAGCACATCCTGCCAGCGTTTCGTGTGGAGGGAGCCCGGCGCGTTGGTGTGGGCCAGTTCATCCACGAGCACGAGCTGCGGCTTGCGGGCGAGGATGGCCGGCAAGTCCATTTCGGTGATCATCGTGCCCTTGTAGGCGACTTCCCGGCGCGGGATGACAGTGAGGCCGGCGAGGACGGCCTCGGTTTCCACGCGACTATGTGTTTCCACCAAACCCACCACGACATCCACCTTGGCCAGCCGCTCCTGCTGGGCGGCCCGCAACATCGAATGCGTTTTGCCCACGCCGGGGCACATGCCCAAAAAGACCTTGAGCCGGCCGCGCTTGGCGCGGGATTCCTCCTCGCGCAGCTTGGCGAGGATGGCATCGGGATTGGGGCGTGTAGCCTGGGCATCCATAAATTTGGTGGTGGGCCCGTCGCGAATTTGATCCAGTGCTTACAGTGAAATCGGGAAAACACCGAGACCTAAATGGGCGGCGGGCGCAGCCTTAACCGCGCAGGGGAGCGCACGATATCACCGCGCCCATGGTGGCCAGCCAGACCGCCGAGGCCGCGAACAGCACCCGCCACAGTTTTCGCTCCGCGCGCACTTTGTCCTGCGGATCCGGCAACAGCCAGGAATAATCCACCTTCCAACGCGCGCCCAGGAAACCGCCCGGGCCGGCCAGCGGCTGCCACTGGTAGTGGTCGGGAATGAATCCCTCCGCCACCAGCCGGCGAATGAAGCGGATTTTTTGCTCTTCGTTTAACGTGTTGCGCGAGGCGCGGATGAGAACGTGGTCGGACGTTTGCTCCACCCGCAGCAGCGTGTCGAAGCGCGGCAGGTGGAACTGGTAAACCGGCGGATCCTGGAGGGCGGTTTTCATGACGGGGAGGATTATCATGGTTGAAAAGTGGACAGGGTGGGGTCGCAGCGCGAAATTTGCCCTTACGCGCACCAGGATAAAAAGGCCTCCGCGCTGCGCGCCGGCAGCACGGGCCGGGCGTGCTGAAAGGTAAGCGGCACCCGGTCGACGACCAATAATACCGCCTGTTTTTCCTCCTGGCCCGGCGACAAAATCCAGACCGGGCAGGGCGCCCGGCGCAAGACCTGGCGGGCGGTGTTGCGATGCAGCCACCGCAGCCACGACGGGCAGGCGTGCGCGGCCATGAAAATTCCCGCGGCCTGCAGGTGGTCGGCGGTTTGCAGAATCAGATCCACGGGCTCGCCTGCTTCGACCATAATTTCCCACGGCACGCCGGGGTCGGCATCCTCGGCGAGTTCGCGCAAAAATTTATTCGCCTCCAGCCTCAGCTGGTCGGCGTCGGACGAGGGCGAAATATCCGCTCCCTCGTCCATCCGATTCCCTGGCACTGCATGGAACAGGACCAGCGAAGCGCCGAGCCTTTCGGCCGTGCGAGCCGCCATGAGCAATGCCGCCTTGGATCCCGGCGACCGGCTCAGTGGAACCAGGAGCTTGCGAACATTCATGGGGTTTTCGCCGCGACCGGCGCTTCATGGTCGAGTTCAACATTCAACCGCAGGACGTTGACGCCCGCTTCACCGAACACCCCCAGGTCACGGCCTTCAGTATTGGTCGCGATGAGCGCCTGCACTTTTTCCAGAGGCAGATTGCGGGCCTTGGCGACGCGCGGCGCCTGGAGGGCCGCGTTGGCCGCGCTGATGTGCGGATCCAGTCCACTACCGGAACGGGTGACGGCGTCCGCGGGCACGGCGTCCGTGTCCTTCAACCCATTGGTTTTGCGGTAAGCGGCGACGAGGTCCTTGATGCCGTCGAAATTGCCGGGATCATCCCGGTCCTTGCCTTGGGCGTCCTTGGCATGGACCCCGTTGGCCAGCTTGTCGCTCGTGGGCCCAAGGTTGGTGCCGGAGGAACCGGTGGCATCGTAGCCCGCGCCGGCGGCGGAAGGCCGGGGCTGGAAGTATTTGTCGCTGGTGAAGCTTTGCGCGAGCAGCGTGGAACCCCGCACCGTCCCATCCTTGTCCACGACGAGCGAGCCGTTGGCCTTGGCCGGAAAGATGACTTGCGCGGCACCCCACACGACGACGGGATAGACGCCGCAGCAGAGCAGCCCGAGCACGACAGTAAGGAGCAGCGAAGTTTTAAGATCGATGAGGAAGTTTTTCATGGCGTTAAACGAGATTGATGGAAGTGATGAGGATATCGATGGCCTTGATGCCGATGAACGGCACGAGAATGCCACCCAGGCCGTAGATGAAGAGGTTCCGCCGCAGCATCGCCGCCGCGCCCATGGGCCGGTAGGCCACGCCGCGCAGCGCCAGCGGGATGAGGGCAATGATGACCAGCGCGTTGAAAATCACCGCGCTCAGAATCGCGCTCAGCGGCGAGACCAGGTGCATGATGTTCAACGGCGCAATCGCCGGAAACATCCCCACCATCATGGCGGGGATGATGGCGAAGTACTTCGCCACGTCGTTCGCAATGCTGAAGGTCGTGAGCGCGCCGCGCGTGATGAGGAGCTGCTTGCCGATTTCGACAATCTCGATGAGTTTCGTCGGATTGCTGTCAAGGTCCACCATGTTGCCGGCTTCCTTGGCGGCCTGCGTGCCGGTGTTCATGGCGACGCCGACATCCGCCTGCGCGAGGGCCGGGGCGTCGTTCGTACCGTCGCCCGTCATGGCGACGAGGTGGCCGTTCTCCTGCTCGGCGCGGATGCGCTCCAATTTCATTTCCGGCGTGGCCTGCGCGAGGAAGTCGTCCACGCCCGCTTCGGCGGCGATGGCGGCGGCGGTCAGCGGATTGTCACCGGTGATCATCACGGTGCGGATGCCCATGCGGCGCAATTCCGCGAAACGTTCCTTGATGCCGCCCTTGACCACGTCCTTGAGGTAAACGACGCCGAGGACGATGTTGTTTTCCGTGACCACGAGGGGGGTGCCGCCCAAACGGGAAACGTCGTTCACCGCGACCGAAATCTCACTCGGGAAGCGCCCGCCCAACTGCTCGATCCAGGCCTGCACGCTTTGTGCGGCGCCCTTGCGAATGCAGCGCGCGGGCTGGCCATCGAGCGCCACGATGTCCACGCCGCTCATGCGGGTTTGCGCGGTGAAGGGCACAAACGTCGCGTGGGGCGCGGCCAGTTCGCGGGCGCGCAAATTGTATTTGGATTTCGCCAGCACCACGATGCTGCGGCCCTCGGGCGTTTCGTCCGCCAGGGAGGCCATTTGCGCGACTTCCGCGAGGCGTTCCGCGGCGATGCCCGGGGCCGGAATGAATTCCGTGGCCTGGCGGTTGCCGAGCGTGATGGTGCCGGTTTTGTCCAGCAGCAGGACGTCGATGTCGCCCGCCGCTTCCACGGCGCGACCGCTCATGGCGAGGACGTTGCGCTGGAGCAGGCGGTCCATGCCGGCGATGCCGATGGCGCTCAACAGGCCGCCGATCGTCGTCGGAATCAGGCACACCAGCAACGCGATGAGCGAGGTGATGGAAAAGACGACGTTGGCATAATCGCCGTACGGCTTGAGCGCGATGATGACGAGCAGGAAGATGAACGTCAGCGCCGAGAGCAAAATCGTCAGCGCGATTTCGTTCGGCGTTTTTTGGCGCGTCGCACCCTCGACCAGGCTGATCATGTGGTCGAGAAAACCTTCGCCGGGATTCGCCGTGATGCGGATGAGCAAGGTATCCGACAGCACGCGTGTGCCGCCAGTGACCGCGCTGCGGTCGCCGCCCGCTTCCCGGATGACCGGCGCGGATTCGCCCGTGATGGCCGATTCGTCCACGCTGGCGATGCCCTCGATGACCTCCGCGTCCCCGGGAATCAGCTCCCCGGCAATCACATAAACGACATCCCCCTTCACCAAGTGTGCGGCATTCACGCGCTCGAGCGCGCCGTCCTTGGTGCGGCGGTTCGCAAACAGTTGCTGCCGCGACGCGCGCAACGCGCGGGCCTGGGCCTTGCCGCGGCCTTCCGCGACCGCCTCGGCGAAATTCGCAAAGACCACGGTGAACAACAGCCACAGGGCCACTTGCAACACGTAGCCGAACGGCTCCTTCGTCGTGAACAATTGCAGGAAGGAAAGGATGGCTCCGAGCAGGGTGACGAACATCACCGGGTTCTTGAATTGCTGGCGCGGGTCCAGCTTCACGAACGAATCGGCGACGGCCTTCAGCATGATCTGGCGGTCAAACAGGGAAATGGCTTTGGCGCTCATGGGAAATAAGTGGAGTTGAAATGGTGTTAGAACAAAGTGCCGGCCTGCATCAGAAAGTGCTCAATGATCGGGCCCATCGCCAGGGCCGGCAAAAAGGTCAGCGCGCCGACGAGCAGCACCGTGCCAATCAGCAGCACCACGAAGGTGCCGCCCTCGGTTTGAAACGTACCCGCGCTGGCGGGGATGAGTTTCTTGCCGGCCAGATTTCCGGCCAGCGCGAGAATCGGCACAATCATCAGGAACCGGCCAATCAGCATCGCAAGGCCGAGCGTGGTGTCCCAATGCGGATCGCCATTCGAGGGATTCGCGGTCAGGCCCGCGAATGCGCTGCCGTTGTTGCCGACGGCCGAACTGTAGGCGTAAAGGATTTCCGAAAAGCCGTGCGGGCCGGCATTGTTCAAGCCCGCCTGGCCCCAGTCGGTGACCGCCGCCCAGGCGGTGAAGCCGAGAATGGTCGAGGCCAGGACCATGAGCACGAGCATCACGAGCTTCACATCGTAAGCCTCGATTTTCTTGCCGAGATATTCCGGCGTGCGGCCGACCATCAGCCCCGCGATAAAGACCGCCAGCACGACGAAAATGAGCATCCCGTACAGGCCCGCGCCCACGCCGCCAAAGATGACTTCGCCGGTCTCGATGTTGAACAGCGGCACCAGCCCGCCGAGCGGCGTGAAGGAATCATGCATCGAATTCACCGCGCCGCAGGAAGCGTCGGTCGTGATGGTGGCAAACAGTGCGGAATTGAAGATGCCGAAGCGCACTTCCTTGCCCTCCATGTTGCCGTCCGCCGCCGCGACCCCGAGTTTTTGGTGAATCGGATTGCCAACGGCCTCGGCTTTCCAGGCCACGAGCACGCCCGCGACAAAGAGCAGGAACATCGCGCCCCAGATGGCCCAGCCGTGGCGCTGGTTTTTCACCACGCGGCCGAGATAATAAGTCAGCGCGCTCGGCAGCGCGAAAATGGACAGCATCTGGATGAAATTCGACAGCGGTGTCGGATTTTCAAAGGGATGCGCGGCGTTGGCGTTCACATACCCGCCGCCGTTGGTGCCGAGCATCTTGATGGCAATTTGCGACGCGACCGGACCTTGCACGATGGATTGGGTGTCCACGATTTTGTCCACCATCACGGGCTGGTCCACCATGACCGGTTTGCCCGCGGCGTCTTTCACCGGCTGGTTTTTGTCGTCGAGTTTTGCGACAGACGTGGTGACGGGATTGCCCTTGTCATCGGTCTTTTGCACCGAAGTCGTGTAGGGTTCCAGCACCTTGGCGTCGGTGTAGGGTTTGAAATTTTGAATGATACCCTGCGACACGAGAAACAGGGCAAACATCACGCAAAGCGGGATGAGCAGGTAGTAAGTCAGGCGCGTCACATCCACCCAGAAGTTGCCGATGGTCTTGGTGGACTGCCGCGCGATGCCGCGCACCAGCGCCGCCGCAATGGCAATGCCCGACGCCGCCGAGGTGAAATTGTGGATGGTCAGCGCGACCATCTGCGAGAAATACGACATCGTCGCTTCGCCCACGTAGCTCTGCCAGTTGGTGTTCGTGGTGAAGCTGACGGCGGTATTAAACGCCAGATGCGGCGCCAATCCCGCGAGATGCTGCGGATTGAGCGGCAGTTGGTCCTGGAAACGCAGGATGAAATAAGTCCACAGCACGCCCACGAGGCTGAACGCCAGGAGGGAAATCGTGTAGCCCAGCCAGCCCTGTTCGCGGTCGGCCTCGACACCGCAGATTTTGTAGGTCAGCCGCTCGAAGGGCCGTACCACCGGGTCGAGCCAGGTGCGTCCACGCGCGTCCAGCACCTGCACGAGATAGAGCCCGAGCGGCTTGGTGATAAGGAGCAGCGCGCCCACGTAAAGGGCGAATTGCAGCCAGGGATTGGTGTTGTTCATGGCGGGCGTAAGTTAGAATTTCTCCGGGCACAGCACCGCCACCACCAGATAGATGAGGCAGGCCAGGGAGAGGAGACCGATGAGGATGATTTCCATGGGAAGGTGAAGTTGAGTGGTAATACGAACTAGCGCACTTTTTCGCAAAAGTAGGCATAGCCGACGGCGAGGACGAAGAACCCCACCGAGATCAGGATGAAAACGTAGTCGTTCATGGTGTGGAGGAAAGGAAGCGGCTGCTGTACGTCACGCATCCTACTCTCATTCCCGGCCTTTGCCTAATTAAGGACACCCCCATTCGCATTAAAACGGCATAAATACCCGGGCACGGCCTCAGGGCGGCCACCCGGCGGACCCGCCAAAATCCCCTTGTTGCGGGCATGATTTTCCGCTGCAATGAAGGGCGCATTACCCCTTGCCGCCGGCCTTCAGGCCCGGCTTTTTCCCCATGAAGTTTTTGCCCCTCTCCGTGTTTCGCGCGGCCAGCGCGAGCGTATTCATTATTCTCTGCGGTGGCGCTGTGGCCAGCGCGCAGACCTCGACGCCCGCGGCGGTGGCCCCGGCCGCCTCAGTGGCGCCCGCCGCGTCTGCCCCGGCGGCGGCTTCTTCTGCGACTGCCCCCGCGACCGCCACTGCCCCGACGGCTGGACGTGGCCGCGGCGGGGCGATGCCGGCCAACCCGGCGTTGCCGACGATTTGGATTATCGGTGACTCGACCGTGTTGAACGGCCAGGGCACCGGTTCCAACGGCCAGTGGGGCTGGGGCGATAAAATTGCGCCTTTTTTCGATTTGCAGAAAGTCAACGTCGTCAACCGCGGCGCAGGCGGCACGAGCAGCCGGAGTTTTTACACGGGCAACTGGCCTCGCATTTTGCCCAACCTTAAGAAGGGCGACTACCTGCTCATCCAGTTCGGCCACAACGACAACAACGGCGTCTTCACCGATGCCGGCGGTTACCGCGCTTCGCTCAACGGCGTGGGTGACGATACGCAGCAGGTCACCAGCCGCTCTGGCCAGCCCGAGACCGTGCACACGTTCGGCTGGTACCTGAAGCAATATGTGACCGAGGCCCGCGCGCAGGGCGCGACGCCCATCCTTTGCTCGCTCATCCCGCGCAAAATCTGGGAAGACGACGGCAAGTTGATGCGTCATAACGACAAGTATTTCGATTACGCCGGTTGGGCCGCGCAGGTAGCGAAGGACAATCAGGTGCCCTTCGTGAACCTGCACGAAATCACCGCGCGCAAGTACGAGGCCATGGGGCCGGCCAAGGTCGAGCCGCTCTTTGTGCCCGTGCCCACCGAGCACACGCACACGAATCTGGAAGGCGCCATCATCAACGCCGAATCCGTCATCGGCGGCCTGAAGGCGCTCAAAGACGACCCGCTGGCCAATGATTTTTCCGCGCAGGGGCAGGCCATTCCCGTGGCCGATGTAAGCCAGCCCGCCCCGCCGCCGGCGGTGATACCCAAGACTGACGCCGCGAAACCGGCGGCGGCCCCAGGCGCGTCGGCTGGTTCGACTCCTGCAACTTCTTCCGCTCAATAACGTTTTGCTTCAATGCACTCCATGAAAACCTCCCTTGTTGTTTTAATTCTCTGCTGCGCCATGGTCGCCCGCGCCCAAACCGCCTCATCGACTCCGGCCGCCACTCCCGCCGCCGCCACTGGGCCGGCTGCCGCTCCTCCCGCGGTCACCGCGGACGCTCCCGTTTATCCCGCGAATATCACGACCATCGAAGCCACCACCAAGGCCGGTATCCTGGGTATCCGCGCCGGGGATATTCCGCGTTACACGCAAACCGGCCCGATTCCCAATCCCGCACCCGCGCGCCTCGGCGTCCTGCCGCCTTTCCCGCACGATGCAAAATTGCCGACGATTTGGACCATCGGCGACTCGACCGTGCGCACCGGCATCAACGGCACCGGCGACGACAAAGTGGGGCAGTGGGGCTGGGGCACGCCGCTCGTGGCCTATTTCGATCCGAAAAAAGTCAACGTCGTGAACCGCGCCGTGGGCGGCACGACGGCCATGAGCTTCTACAACGGCCAGTGGAAGGCCATGGTTAATTTGCTCAAGCCGGGCGACGTGGTCATCCTGCAATTCGGCACCAACAGCGGTCGCGGCGAAGTCGAAAGCGTCTCCGGTACCGACAGTTTCGGCTCCTTTATCCAGGCCTACATCACCGACACGCGCGCGAAAGGGGCCACGCCCGTCGTCTGCTCGCTCATCCCGCGCAACGGGCGCGACAGCAGTGGCAAAATCAACCGCAACGCCAACACCCAGGCCGGTTGGGCCAGGCAAGTGGCGGCCGCCGAAGGCGCGGGCTTCATCGACCTGAACGAACTCGTCGCGCGCAAGTACGACGCCTTGGACAAGGCCGCGGTGGACGACCTTTTTTCCGGCTCGCCGCACACCAGTTGGACTGGCGCGGTCGTCAATGCCGAGACGGTCATCTCCGGCCTCAAGGCGCTGAAGAACGACCCCGTCGCCGCGTATTACGTTCCGCAGGTCAAAGAGATCGCCCCGGCGCCGGATTTGAGCACGCCCGCTGGGGATGCGGCAAAAACTGAGGGAGCGGCGGCGGCGAGTTCCGCTTCTCCGGCTTCCTCGACAGCCCCGGCAGCGACACCGACCGCGCCGGCGAAATAACGCTTACGGTCCGGTGGAGTTGACCACCACGCCGTCCTTGAATTCGACGGTGTGGACCGCTTCCGTCTTGGTTTCCTCAGTTACCGGAGTCAGGAAAAAGACGTCGCCCGTGCGGTGTTTTTGAAAGTAATACCATTTCCACAGTTCGTTGCCGTTATCCTGCCGGACGCGCTCGCTCGGCTGGCCGAGGAGGCCGGTGACGAATTCCTTGGATTGGCCGGGACCAATTTTGGCGAAAGTATCGGCGGAGATGTCCTGGCCGGTCGAGGTAGTCACGTCGTTCTTCAAGGACGAACAACCGGGCAGTCCGGAACTGAGCAGGCTGGCGAAAAGTAAAACAAGGAGACGGTGGCTGTGAGAAAATTTCATAAAGAACGGAAATATTTTTGGCAAAAATGGAAAAAAGAGTGAGACGAAGGAAAAGGGCGGGGGTTGAATGAGGCCGGGTTTTAGGTGACCGCGAGTACGCCACCGCCTAGCTAGACGGAGTTTTGGTCACGACACGATACTTCATTCCTTCGCCGCTTCGCGCAGAAAATCGGCGAAATTCAATAGCACGTCCTGTAGCAGGACATCGGACGGATGGCCGCCGCCGTTAAGCAGCACTGCCGCCGCCGTCCGGTAGCGTGGCACGAGCACGACCAGTACGGTCTGGTTGTCCTGGGTGCCCACACGTGCCACGAGTTCGACGCCGCGGTAAAATTGGCGAATCCAGCCCATGCCCCATTGCTGTTCACCCACCACTTTTTCCGGGGCCCAGCGCTGCTTCATGAGCGTTTCGCTCACGAGCCTCTTGCCGCCGGGCGCGAGGCCGCCGCTGATTTCCAACTGCAACCATGCCGCCAAATCCGTGGCCGAGGCGCGCAGGCCGCGCGCGGGCAGCAGGGCGCCCCCATTCGCGCCGGAGCTGGCGGGCGTGGGTTGCCAGCCGCCGGCAACTTGCGTGTGACCCACGGCGTCGTCATCCGCCGGGGTGGACGAGGGCGGGCCAAAACTGGCGCGTTTCATCGCGAGGGGATCGAGCAATTCCTTCGTCGCCAGCGCCACGTAATCAACCGGCAAACCGGCGGGCAGTTGGCGTGCGTTATTGGCCGCCATGGTGGCGAGGTAGCCGGCAGCCGCGGCGCTGGTTTCGCTGTAGCTGAAAGTGCCACCGGGCTGCGCCAGCACGGGCACTTGCGCGAGCACGGTGAACAAATCCGCCGGCGTCGCCGCGGGCTTGCGCAAGGTCTCATCCGCATAATCCGGCACGCCCGCGGTCATGAACAACAATTGCCGCAAGGCGGCCGTGCGCGAGGCATCGGCGTCGGAGAGTTTGAAATCGCCCCAGCAACGCCACGCTGGCAAGTCCAGATCGATGATCTTTTCGTCCGCGAGCTTGGCCAGCAGGAGGGAATTGAATGCTTGCGTCACAGGCCCGAGCGCGAAGCGGGTGTCCGGAGTCAACGGGATAGATCCCGCGACACTCGTGCGGTTGCCAAAAGCCTCCAGCAAAAGCACGCGCCCGGGCTGCACCATCGCCACCGCGAGGCCGGGAAGGCCGGAATCCTTGCGGGCTCCGGCCAGGTAATCGCGAAAGGATTTTACCTGGTCGTCACCCAGCGCGACCGGCGTGCGGCCGGACGGCGCGGCGGGAGTGTCAGTCACAATCACTTGGCCGGGTGCGGTAGACGAACTTGTTGCGCTTTCCGCCGGACGGGCCGGGGCGGCCGTCAGGAGCATCGTCGTAAAAATCAGCCATCGACCCGGAATGGAAAAGGATGACATGAGCAAGAGGACGAAAAAATTTAATACTGGCGCTCGGCGATTTGGGCGGCGGTGGCGGGCTGGGCGTCGCCGAGGGCGGCCTTTTCCGGCACGGGCAAATCCGCGAGCGTGGCGCCGGATTTGGAATAAACCTTTGCCACTTTTTTGGTTTCTGTGCCAAAGACGAACACGAGGCTGTCCACCTCCGGCCGGTCCCACCAGGCGGCGTCCGGCAATTGCAAAAGGTCCCAGGCGTCACCCTGGGTCGGTGGGACGGCGTCGTTCAATTCCGCCGGCCCGTGGCCCGCCAGTTGAATGACATAGAACGAATCCTTGCGGTTCGCCATGGCGTACGGCGGTTCGCCCGCGGAGTGCAGCAGCTTGTGGTCCTTGTCGAACGCGTACCACTGGGCCTGGAGCGCCGAGGCTGGGAAAGGTTGCTTCACCCCCAGCGAAAGGCGGAAATAGTCGCGATCCGGTGTCGCTTCCCCGGTGCGCGGGCGCAGGCGGACCACCTCGGGCAGGGCGAACAGGTCGGTGGCCGACTGGTCGGTGTACAATTCCTGGCCGGAATAGTCCGCGTATTTGTCCCGCGCCACGAGCGCTTTTTCCGGAAAATCAAAATCGCGCCAAGAACCGGATGGGAAAACGGTGGCCACCGTCTGTTGGTCGTTTCCGACCACGGCGACGGCGTAAGCCGCGACCCGCACGGTGGGATCTTGCAGGGGCAGCAAAACCATGAAAGTGCGACCCGGCTTAATGTCGCTCGTCGGCAGGAAGGCCGTGGTTTCCCCATCACGCACCGTCAACGTGGAAGCCGGAGGCGGGAGCGGGAAACTCCGTCGCGTGTGGTCGGGGTTGTAAAAATAAACATTGGCGTATTCGAGCGGGCCGGCGTCGTTGTTGCGCAGCGTCAGCGGAATGCCCAGGTAGGTGTTGGGATAGCCCTTGCCCGGCAGGGGCCGCAGGCGCAGCACTCGCGGTTCATCCACCACAAAGGACCGGCCGTAGGATGAGAGCTTGGCGGTGGGCGGTGGCACCTCGCCTTGGCCCACGGGCTGATTTTCCTGCCATTCGCGCACGAGCAATTGGTCGGAGGCGACCAGATTATCCTGCGCGAGCGTAAAGGTGCGCCCGTCAGACCGCCGAAAGGTGACTTCGCCCTCGTAGGTGCTGAGGATGGCAGCGTCGTAGCGGCGGCCATCCTGGTCCGTCCACAGGTGGTTGTTGTCGTTCGTGGCGGCCAAACTCAGGCTGGCGGCCAGCAAAATCACCGCGGCCCGCCAATGCGACGCGCCAGCAGCGACCCATCCAGCGTTCATCGTTACAACAGCGGAAAGGCTAGGCTTTTTTGTCCGCACTGACGGATTCCTCGATATGGACCGTGGTGCTCGGGGCGCTCGCGGTCGTGGCCAGGCGGCGGCGCACTTCTTCGTCGACCCGTTTGCGAATCGCATCCTCTTCGGCCATCTTCTTGCGGTCCTCTTCGTCGACGGCCGTGCGAAAATTGTCCTCCACCTCCGAGGCGGCTTTCTTGAATTCGCGCATGGACTTGCCGAACGACCGCGCCAGCTCGGGCAGGCGTTTCGCGCCGAAGAGCAACAGCACCACGAAGAGAATCAGGATGATTTCCGGCGTGCCGAGCGGCCCGATGGCCAAAACTGGGGTGATGGTATTCATAGACATAGTATTGGACTCTTTCCGCCTCCTGTAAACCCTGAAATACCGCCTGGGTTCCCTGCCTCCGTTCTTGCAAAAACGGCAGTCGGGCGATAATTACATTGTTATCCGGGGTTTAACTTTCCCACCCACTTTCCCTTTCCTCCATGAGCGCCACTCCCGCCAAGACCATCCCCGCGCCGCGGGTCAAAGAAGCCTTGCAGCGCCTGAAAACCAACATTGGCAAGGTCATCCGCGGCAAGGACGCGGTGATCGACCAGGTGCTCATCGCGCTCGTGGCCGGCGGTCACTTGTTGCTGGAGGACCTGCCTGGCCTCGGCAAAACCACCCTCGCTTACTGCCTGGCCCGCTCAATTGACTGCCAGTTCTCCCGCATCCAGTTCACCAGCGATCTGCTGCCCAGCGACATCCTCGGCGTGTCGATTTACGACGAACAGCGCAAGGAATTCGTCTTTAAGAAAGGCCCCCTGTTCGCGAACATCGTGCTGGCCGACGAAATCAACCGCACCACGCCCAAGACGCAGTCCAGCCTCCTCGAGGTCATGGATCGCGGCAAGGTCTCCATCGATGGCCAGACGTTTTCCGTCGGCGCGCCGTTCATGGTGTTCGCCACGCAAAATCCGGTGGACTACGAGGGCACCTTCCCGCTGCCGGAGAGCCAGATGGACCGCTTCCTGATGCGGCTGCAAATGGGTTATCCCGAGTTTGCGCACGAAATGGCCATCTTGCAGTCGGCCACGTCGCGCCGTTCGTACGACCTACTCGACCTCGAGCCCGTCGCCACGCGCGATGAGATTCTCGAAATCCAGCAATACACGCCCGAGGTCTACGTGGAAGATTCCGTCATCGAGTACATTTTAAAAATCGTCGCCGCCACGCGCACCGAGGCCGAGTTCCAGGCCGGCATCTCGACGCGTGGTTCGCTGGCCCTCAAACTCGCCGCCCAGGCGGCCGCCCTTTGCGACGGGCGCGCCTTTGTCATTCCGGCGGACGTGATCCAAGTCGTCAAACCCGTGTGCGTGCACCGGTTGGGCCTCCGCCGCGCGGCGGCGGATTCGTTCGAAGAACGCCGGGTGGCCGACGGCCTGCTGACCCAAATCATCGACCGTATTCCGCAGCCGGTGTGAATCACGGAATTAAAAATTCAAAATTGAATATTCAAAATCGGAACTGGTGGCCCAAAATTCGCGTCCAAGAAATTCGCGCGTATTTTTTGGTCGTCCCCGCCGGCAATTGCGGGTGTGGGATATTTATTGAATTTTCAATTTTCAATTTTGAATAACGATAGCCGCTCCCGTCCATGAGCACCACTTTCGCCGCCGCCCCCTTGTCCCGCGCTGCTGACTGGGCCGACCCGGGCTTTTTTTCCGACCGCGTCGCCCGCTCGACGCGGTTCTGGCGGTTGCTCTGGTTTTTGGTGCTGCCGCCGGATACCCAGCGGACCACGCCGACGCTGGCGGGCGGCCTGCTCGTCGTCGTGGCGTTGGGCCTCGGCCTGGCCGCGTACAATAACGCGAACAACGTTCTTTTCATGGCCTTGTCGCTGTTGCTGTCGAGTTTGGTGCTCAGCGGCGTGATGTCGTGGGTCAATTTTCGCGGCGTGCGCTGGCGGCTCGTGCTGCCGCCGCGGTTTCGCGCGGGCGATTCCGCCCCCTTGCGCATCGATTTGGCCAACGGCAAGAAAATCGTCCCCACCTACAGCCTGCTGTTTCATGCGAACGTCCGCCGTCACGCGCAAAAGCAGCAGTTGTTTCTCCCCGAGCGGTTGGACCCGGGCCAGACCCTTAGCCTGGACTGGATTTTTTCCCCGACCCGCCGCGGCGTGGAAACGGTGGAAGTGGCGGGGGTGGAATCGCAATTCCCGTTTGGCTTTCTGCGCAAGGTGACGGGAGGCGGTGTGCGGCACGACATCCTGATTTGGCCCGCCCGCGTGGATTACGAATTTGCCCCGCCGCACAGCCACCGCGCGCATCATCCGGGCGAAACCCAGCGCCGGCCCGGACCCGGCGCCGACCTTCTCGGCCTGCGCCCCTACCGGCCCGGTGACGCGCCCCGTCTTGTCCACTGGAAAGCGAGCGCGCGTTTGCAGCATCTAGTGGTGCGCCAGACGGGCGAGGAACAGCGCGCGGGTTTTTACTTTGTGCTCGATTCGTTGCGGGCGGTGTGGACGGACGACGCCCAATTCGAGCGCCTGTGCAGTTTCGTCGCCGCCCTCGGCGAAGACTTGTACACGCAGGGCCGCCTGCTGGGTTATTCCATCGACGGCGAACCGGCCCAGCCCATCCAACGCCTCGGCGATTTGCATGGCTTTTTCGACCGGCTCGCACGCCTGGAGCCGGTGGCAAAGTCCCAGCCTCCCATGCTCTCCAAGGGCAACACCATCACTTTCCGGCCGGGTTCCCGGCTCCAAGTCCATGCCTACCTTGACGGCCAACTCGCGGGCACAGCTTAGTCCCGACGAACTGCACCAGCTTCGCTGGCTGCTCGGCCTGGTGCTCGCGCTCCTGGCCTTTTGGACGTTGTTCTCGCTCGACACCGACGCCGTCACGCTGTCGTGGTTGCGGGTGGCCGTGGTGGTGGTGGTGGCGTGCCTGCTGTTTCCGCGCCTGCCGGGGTTCATTCCCGCGTGGATGTGGAAGTATTCGACGCCCTTCGTCATCGCCGCTGTGGTCGCGGATTTTTTGCTGCGCCGGCTCGATATCCTGCCCGCGCTGGTGGAAACCGTGTCCGCCCTGGCATTTTACCGATGCGTGCAATACCGCCGCCGCCGTGAAGACCTCCAATTGGTGCTGCTCTGCCTGTTCATGAGCGTGCTCGCCGGTGTGCTCACGCTCTCGCTGCTGTTTGGTTTTCAGATTTTGCTCTTCGCCGTCATCGCGATGGCGCTGTTGTTCGTCGTCAACCTCGTCGCGCCCACGGCCGCGCGCAGTTTGACGGCGGCCGATTGGAAACATTTTCGCTGGCGGCGGTTCCTGGGGCGCATCTATGGCGTGCTCAATCTGCGTCTGCTCTGTTTGTCCGGCCTGCTGTTCGCCGCGATGGTCGCCGTGAGCACGGTGATTTTCGTGGCCATGCCGCGGTTTAGTTTTGATCGCTCCTTCAGCTTTGCGAAGCTCAAGGGCCACTCCGGTTTCTCGACGAATATTGACTACGGCAAGGTCAACCAGACCGAGTTGGACAATGCCATCGCCTTCCGGGTGGACGTGCCGCCGGATTTGCCGCACCCCGAAAGCATCTTCGACAAAACGCCCTACTGGCGCATGGTGGTTCTGGATCAATACGATGGCGCGCCCACCAATGGTTTCCGCCAGTCCAACGGCCTGATTCCGCACTCTCCCGCCTTTGCGGACGCCAAAAGCCCCATTTATCAAAAGGGCGCGCATTATTATAACCCGAGCTTCCAGTCGTCGGAGGAACTCACCAAGCCCGGCGTCTGGGTTTTGTATCTCGAAGGCGATGTGAGCGAATACCTCCCGGTGCTGGGCTCCTTTCAGTCGCTGGTGTTCAATGCGCCCCAGTCTTTTTCCGCCAACAACACCCTGCGGACGGTCCGCCTCGAGGAAGTGCCGACCACCGCCATCGGCTACAAAATCGATAAGATGGACATCGGCGACTATTTTCCCGTCATCGATGAGGACGAGAAGAACGCCCTGAACGGGCTGAAGGAATCGCGCACCGGGAGCTTGCTTTCACAGGGTTATCCCAACACGACCCTCGCCTTGCCCAAAAACGACGACGACTACAATTACCTGAAGCAGGCCGTGGACGAATTGCGCCACGGCGAAGCCGATAAGAGCGCCGAGGACTTTAAATACAAAGCCATCAAATACCTGCTGGCCAACCACGCGTATTCCTTGACGACCCAGCCCGTGCCGCCGGGCTACACCGGCGATGCGCTGGTGTATTGGCTGAAGAAAAAGGGCTCGAACCAGGAAGGCGGCGGCTGGTGCGAACACTTCGCCGGGGCCTTCGCGCTCCTCGCCCGGGCCGCCGGTTATCCCGCGCGTGTCATCGGCGGCTTCAAGGAGGCCAGCTACAATTCCATCCAAAATTATTACGTCGTCCGGCAAAGCCAGGCGCACGCCTGGGTGGAGATTTACGACCGCGCCAACGCCCGCTGGCTGCGCGCCGATCCGACACCCGGCGGCGAATCGCCCTTCCCCGGCGATAACTCCGCGTTCCTGTCCACGGCCCTCAAAACGGAAAGCGGCTGGAGCGCGCGCATCGACAGTTTGCGGATGCTGTGGTACCGGCGCGTCATCAACTTCGACCAATCCGATCAGGAGGAAGTCGCCAAGGCTGTGGCCCAATTCGGCCGTGACTGGCTGGTATGGATTCGCACCCATGCCTTCGAAACTTGGCAGGCGCTGAAGGCTTGGTTCACCCGGCCGATGGGCTTGTTCCGCTGGGCCGCGGTGGGCGCCGGGCTGCTGGCGCTCGCGGCGCTCTGGCGCTGGCGGCGTATCTGGCAAAACGCCTGGATGCGGCTGAGCGGCTGGGGGCTCTTCGCCAAGATGCAGCGCGAGCATCCGGTCCGGCGCAGTGCCGGCCGCTGGCTGCTGCGCTTTTTGCCGGTGTGGCGCACGCGGGCCGCCGCCCAACCCGCCCCGGCGCGCGGAGACTGGGACGACGTCCGGTACAATCTCCTCGCACTGCGCTACGGTCCGCTGGATGCCCTGCCGGACCCGGCGCAAACGTTCCGCCGCGCGCAGAACCTGTTGCGGGCCGCCCGGCGGGAGCGGTGATGTTGAACTTCCAACATTCAACGTCGAACATTCAATTTTGAATGATCGCCCTGCGCCTTAAGCATTGAAAAAGAAATGCACGAGTCAGCCAGATGAACTAAAATTGAGCGTTGAATGTTCAAAGTTGAACGTTGAATGTTCAAAGCCATGCCCACCCTCGTTTCCTGGAATGTCAACGGCCTCCGTTCGGTTATCGGCAAGGGTTTTTCGTCCTTTCTTGAAAAGAAAAAGCCCGCGGTGTTGTGCTTGCAGGAAATCAAGATCGATGCCGCCAAGCTGGCGGCCCTGCAATTTCCCTACCCGCACCTCTTGTGGCATTCCGCGCAAAAGCCGGGCTATTCCGGCACGGCCATCCTGTCGCACCATAAACCCTTGCGCGTGGTGCGAGACTTGCCGGGCGAACCGCCGCATCCCCTCGAGGGCCGTTTGCTCGCCGCGGAATTTGATGATTTCTGGCTGGTCAATGTGTACGTCCCCAATTCCCAGCGCGAGTTGACGCGCCTGGCCTATCGGCAAAATCACTGGGACCCCGGTTTGCGCAAATATCTCGCCGGCTTGGCGCGTAAAAAGCCCGTGGTGGTGTGCGGTGATTTCAACGTCGCCCACGAACCGATAGACCTGGCCAATCCCCAGGCCAACCGCCGCAACGCCGGCTTCACCGACGAGGAGCGCGCCGGATTTTCCAGTCTGCTCGAGGCCGGCTTCGTGGATACATTTCGGCACCACCATCCGGGCGAGGCGGGACATTATTCATGGTGGACGTACCGCATGAACGCCCGCGCCCGCAACATCGGGTGGCGCATTGATTACTTCCTCGTTTCGCAGGGCTTTCTGCCGCGCGTGAAGAAGTCCTTCATCTGGCCGGAAATCACCGGTTCCGACCATTGCCCGGTGGGCATCGAGGTGGATGTTGCATTTAAATAAAGCGGGGCCGCGATTACTTTTCGCCGAGTTCTTCCAGCAGCTTGCGACACTCGGCCTCGGGGTCCTCGTGGCCTTGGGAAACGGCCAGCGCCAGCGCTTCCTGCAACCAGCGCCGGGCCTCCGCCGGCTTGCCTTCGCTCAGCGAGGCCTGCCCGAGGAACAAGCGCGGCATCAGCCAGTCCGCCCGGCCCGCGGCGCATTTTTCGAGGTGCTCGACGGCTTCGGCCGCCCGGCCTTCGGCCAGCAGCGCCTGCCCGAGGCTGAAACGAAACAGCAGGTTGTCCGGCTGGGCTTGGACCTTTTCCTGAAAACTGGCCGAACGCATGGCGGCAACCCTTACAAATACACTGCGATGAGCGTGATGTTGTCCGGCCCGCCGCGATCGTTGGCGATGTCGATCACCCGTTGGGTGAACTTCTCGGGACTGTCATCCATCCACACGAGCTTGTTGATTTCCGCGTCCTGCAGGACTTTCGTCACGCCGTCAGTATAAAGGACGAGGCGGTCGCCGGCATTCACGGGCACGCTGAAACGGTCCACCTCGATTTCCCCGGCCTGGCCGATGCAGCGGGTAAGTGTGTGCGTGTAATAGTCGGGAATGTACATGTTGTCGCCGGGGCGCAGGCGGGCGCGCATCTCCTCGGCCATGGTGTGGTCCGTGGTCAGGTGGCGCAAGGGCTGGCCCGGCCGGAGCAGGTACAGGCCACTGTCGCCGACATGCCCGACCTCGATCATCCCACGGGTGATTTTCATCGCCGTGAGCGTGGTGCCGATGCCCACCTCGGAACTGATGCGCCGGCCTTCCTGATAAACGCGCATGTTCACGGCATTGAACAATTCCTCGAAATTCACCTTCCCGTTGCGTCCGGGCGTCGTAAGGATTTCCTGCATGAGTTCCACGGAGAGCGAACTGGCCAGCGCGCCTTCCGGCAGGCCGCCCAGCCCGTCGGCCACGGCGAAAAACGCGATATGCGGGAGCGCCAGCAGTGCGTCCTCGTTGCGTTCACGCATCAACCCCCGGTCGGTTTGTCCGCAGGCTTGCAAAAAGGGCTTTGGCGTTTCGGCCATGAACGGGGTGGGGAGGAACGGGCCCGGGGCGGGCCGCAGGCGTGGCGCGGCTCTGGCCGCGGTGGAACATTTTGTTTTGGGCAGACGGAAAGATATACGATTTTTTTTGACGAAAGTAAAGGGGTGGTTTTCAATTCCCTACGTTTTCGCCTCCAACGGGAGAAAGATTTCCTCCCGCTCCGCGCGGGTGAATATCGTGTGGCCGCGTTTCGGCAAGGCCCCCAGAAAGCGCTTGCCGTACTCCTTATGCAGCACGCGCGAGTCGAGAATCGTCACCGTGCCGCAATCAATCTGGCGGCGAATGAGCCGGCCCACACCCTGGCGAAATTTCACCAGCGCCTCGGGCAGGGTGATTTCCGCAAACGGATTGCCGCCCCGCTCGCGCACCCATTCGTAGCGTGCCTCCAGCACCGGGTGCGAGGGGTTTTCAAACGGCAGGCGTGTTAGAATGACTTGCGAGAGCGCCGCGCCGGGCACGTCCACGCCCGTCCAAAAACTGTCCGTGCCGAAGAGCACGCCGTTGCCTGCGCGGGCGAAATGCCGGGTCAAGTCACCCCGCGAATAATCCAGCCCCTGGCGGAAAAACGGCCGCCCCGCCGTCGTCAGCGGGCCCTCGAGCCGCTCGGCCACCGCGCGCAAATCCGTGTGGCTGGTGAACAGCACCAGCGTGCCGCCGTGCACCTTGCGGGCGCAAAAGCTGATCATGTCCGCCAGCCAGTCGAGGTCCAGCCGCCCGCTGCCGGCTTGCGGCTCAGGGGCGTCTGAGGCGACGAACACGCGCATGTTTTTCTCGAAATCAAACGGCGAAACTTCAATGCGGGCTTCCGCCAGGGAGGGCGCGCCCACCCGCTCGCGATACGCCTCCAGGTTTTTGCCATCGCTCAACGTCGCGCTCGTGAGCACCACCGCCGTCTTTCGGGCAAACACCGCCTCGCGCAGGTGCGGCGCCACATCGAGCGGCGCGGCCCGCACATGGACGAGTTGCCGGCGCTTGCCGCCTTTTTCCAGCCAATAAACTTGCTCGGGGTCGGCGAGTTTCAGGCAGGCATCGAGGGTGGCGCGATAACCCGTCAACTTGCGCTTGTGGTCCCGCAATTCCTCGGCCTCGTTCTCATTGCTCGCCGATTCCACCAGCTTGCCGAGCCGCGCGCTGAGGGTGCCTAGCGGCTCGTCGAGGTACGTCGGCCCCCAATTCGGTTCGTGCAGGCGCACGATGTCCTTGCGCGACAAATGCTTTTCCCGCACCGCGTCGAAAAACTCGCCCGCCGCGGCCAGCGCGGCCTCGACCAGCGCGTGATCGCGCGGGCCCGCCCGTTTGGCGAGAAAGCCGCGGCGCGTTTTCGGATGCCAGAGCGAATGCAGGGCGCGTTCCAGGCCGTAGCTCGAGAGCCGCGCGCCAAAATGGTCCGTCGCCGCCTCCGGCACGCGGTGCGCTTCATCCAAGACCACGCGGTCGTTGGGAAACAACACGCCCGGCTCCTCCGCTTCCGGCCCCGCGCCCGCCTGAAGCAACGCGAATAATAGGCTATGATTGACAATCACCAGATGCGCCTGGCGCACCCGCGCGCGGGCCCGCTGGAAAAAGCACCGGTCGGGCGGGCAGTTCTTCGGGTTGCAGGCCGAGGAGTCCGCATTGACCGCCTCCCACACATCGTGGTGCGGCGGAGGCTGCAATTCCTCCAGGAGTCCGTCGGTGGTTTTCTGCGACCAGGCGACCAGCCGCTCCAATTCCTCATGCAGCGCCCGCTCAAACAAATCCGCCCGCGTTTGCAGGGCGCGGACGAGCCGTTGCGGGCACAGGTAATTGCCGCGACCCACCAGCACCGTCGCGCGGAATTCCGCCAGCTTCGCCAACTCCGGCACCCCGCGCAACAGCGCCCGGCACAATTCGAGATCCTTTTTATAAATTTGCTCCTGCAACGCGATCGTATGCGTCGAGACGACCAGCGGACGCTTGGTTTCCTGCGCCAGCAGCAGGCCGGGCAGCAGGTACGCGAGGCTTTTGCCGATGCCCGTGCCGGCCTCGACGAGCAGGATTTCGTCGGCCCCCAGCGCCTCGGCCACGGCCTGCGCCATCCGTTCCTGGCCCGGTCGATGCTCGAGGTTGAGCGCCTTTTGCAAAAAACCCTTGGGCGCGAAAATCTTCCCCGTGCGCGCGAGCGCGCGGACGGCTGCTTCCGCAGCTTCCCGGTCTCCGCTGGCGGCATCGGGCACAGGGCCAATCATAAAGGAGCACAATGCCGACCAGGCGCGGTTTTTCCATCTTCTAATTTTCCGGGGTGAATTTTCCGCATCCCCGGCTTGACCTTTTTTAGAATAATTCTAAATTGGAAGGTCGTTCGGTCCGGGTTGCTCATCTGGGTTCCGCTCGTCTTCTTCATGCCTGTCCTGCCAACGTCGTCCCTCGATGACTCCTGGGTCTCCGCCCTGGGGGCGTTTTTGCAGGAGCAGCAGAATGTCGAGGCGCTCGTGGTGGACGCGGAGCACCGCCGCATTTCCATCGCCACGCTCGGTCCGGTCGATGAGGCGCTTTTGCGCGTGCGCCTCGGCGAAACGCTCCGCTCGCTCGAAGCCCATCTTGCCGCCACCGAAAAATCCGCCGGCATTCCGTCGGCCAATGGCATCGCCGGGCATCTTTCGGTCGCGCCAGCCGTCGCCCTGCCTGCGGGCGTGCGCATCCGGCATATTCCCGGCCAGACGCTGTTGGAAAAAGGCGTGCCGTGCGAAACCGCCGAGCGCTTCCGCCAATGGCGCGAAATCCCCTGGCCCGACCTCGCCGAAATCGAACAACCCGAGGCGGCGGACGATTGGCGTTTTCTCGCGGCGCTCGCCGCGGGCTGCGGTCTTTTTCTCCTCGCGGGTTTTGCCGCGCAACATTTTGCCCCCGACCTCGGCTGGCTCGGACCGGTGCTCTTCGTTTCGGCCATGCTGTGCGGCGGTTACGACGCCGCGACGGACGCGGTCAAGGGCCTGCGCCATGGCCAGGTGGACATTCACTTTCTCATGCTAGCGGTGGCCCTCGGTGCGAGTGCCATCGGCGCCTTTGGCGAGGGCGCGTTGTTGCTGTTTCTTTTTTCGACCTCCGGCGCGCTCGAGGCCTTCGCCATGCACCGCACGCGGCGTGCGATTGACGCCCTGTTCAAGGCCGCCCCCAAAACCGCCCGCCGCGAAATCGCCGGTGGGGGCGAGGAGGTCATTCCTGTCGAACAAGTCCGCGCCGACGATGTCCTCCTCGTGCGCCCGGGCGATGCCTTTCCCGTGGATGCTGAAATTCTCACGGGCAAAACCGCTGCCGACGAAGCCAACCTCACCGGTGAAGCCACGCCGGTGGAGAAGCTGCCGGGCGACCGCGTTTTTTCCGGCACCATGAATTTGTGGGGTGCGATTCGCGTGCGCGCGACGGCCGCCGCCGCCGAGAGTTCGCTGCAAAAAATCATCCGCCTCATCCAGGAAGCCCAGCACCTCAAGGCACCCAGCCAGCGGTTCACGGACAAATTCGGCACGCCGTACGCGCTCGGCATCATGGGCACCTCCGCGGTGATGTTTTTCATTTGGTGGCTCGGCTTTCATGTCGCGCCGTTTAAAAACACGCCCGACGCGTACTCCGCTTTTTACCGGGCGATGACGCTCCTAGTCGTGGCTAGCCCGTGCGCGCTGGTCATCTCGATTCCGTCGGCCATCCTCGCGGCCATCGCGTGGGGCGCGCGACGCGGCATCCTTTTTCGCGGGGGCGCAGCGCTGGAGAAACTCGCCGCCATCCAAGTCGTTGCGCTCGACAAAACCGGCACACTCACCACGGGTGAACTCATGGTCGAGCGGGTCGAAAGTTTTCCGCCGGGCCGCGATAACGACGTGGCGGCCCTGGCCTTCGCCCTCGAGCACGAGGCCAACCATCCCATCGCGCGCGCCATCGTGCGTTATGGACACGACCACGGCCTCGAATTGAAAAACGTCGGGAAATTCCGGTCGCTGGTGGGGCAGGGTGTGCAGGGCGAAGTGGGGGAGTCGCGCTGCGTGCTGGGCCGCCGCGAACTCATCGAACAGGGCCCGCTGGCCGATTGGGCCAGGGCGCTGCCGTCGCCCCCGCCGGAATTTTCCGAAGTCTGGCTCATGTCGGAACACCTCATCGGGCGCTTGCTCTTGCGCGACCAGATACGCGCGCAATCCGCGCCCGTGCTCGCGGCGCTGAAGCGCGAAGGCATCCACACCGTCATGCTCACGGGCGACCGCCGCGAAGCCGCCGAGGCCGTGGGCCGCGAACTCGGCCTCGCCGAAGTGCGCTCCCGCCTCAAGCCCGAGGAAAAAGTGGCGGCGTTGCGCGAATTCAAAATGGCGGGCAAACGCATCGCGATGGTCGGCGACGGCGTGAACGACGCCCCCTGCCTCGCGGTCGCAGACGTCTCCGTCGGCATGGGGGCGCGCGGGTCGGACGCCGCGCTCGAGCAATCCGAAATCGTGCTGATGGACGACCGCATCGAGCTCTTTCTCGACGCCTACCACCTCAGTCACCGCACCCGCCGCATCATCCATCAGAACCTCGCGATTTCGCTCGGCACCATCCTGATCATGGTCTGCGCGGCGGTGGCCGGCATCGTCCCCATCACCCTCGGCGTCATCGCCCACGAAGGTTCCACGGTCGTGGTGTGCTTGAATAGTTTGAGGCTGTTGTGGATGAAAGATGTTGCTTCCAAAGTTACAAATTGAGCATGGTTAATATTCGTCCGTTTTCCGTGCGCATTTCTTGTGATCTCGATTTCTGTTACGCAGGTGCGGACTCAGCTTTACCAGCTATTGGACGACCCGGCGGCGGCACATCAGCCGATTCAAATCACGGGCCAACGTTCCAACGCGGTGCTTGTTTCGGAAGAAGACTGGCGCACCATTCAGGAAACACTTTATCTTATTTCAATTCATGGAATGCAATCTTCCATTTGTCGCGGTTTGCGCACACCAGTATTAAAGACCGCACGGAAACCTGGATGGTGAAAAAGCTAGACGGGTCGAGGACGCCCCGCCCTACCTTTTGGACTTCGGCCACGGAAGCGGTGCAAAGCGAATTCTCGGAGAGGGGGTGTGGGGTGGGGGGGGGGGGCGCGCCCCGCCGAGGGGGGTGGAGTGGGA
>CAZLRH010000007.1:0-215281 GCA_964562015.1 uncultured Opitutales bacterium
TTCACTTTGAGCCGGGCAAGGACGTGCTGGTCATCCGTTACCGCATTGACGGCAATCTCGTGCCCGTGCGCGTGCCGGACAACCTCGTGCGCTTTCAAAACGCCATCATCTCGCGCATCAAGATCATGGCGAAGCTGAACATTTCCGAGCGCCGCCGGCCGCAGGACGGCCGCATCACCTACAGCAACGGCACGGATGAGATCGATATTCGTCTCTCCACCCTCCCCACCCTTTACGGCGAGAGCATCAGCTTGCGCTTGCTGTCGCAAAAGTCCCAGCCGCTGTCCATCGAGGAACTCGGCTACCTGCCGGACGACGTGGAAAAAATCACCCCGGCCCTCAAGCGCCCGCACGGCATCGTGCTGGTCACCGGCCCGACCGGTTCGGGCAAGAGCACGACCCTCACGGCTTTCATCCGCAAAGTCCGCACGCCGGAATTGCGCATCATCACGGTGGAAGACCCGGTCGAATATGAAGTGCCGGGCATCAACCAGACCCAGGTGCACGCCGAAATCGGCCTGACTTTCGCCACGGCGCTGCGCACGGTTTTGCGCCAGGACCCGGACGTGATCATGGTCGGTGAAATTCGCGATCGCGAAACGGCGGACATCGCCATTCGCGCGTCGCTCACCGGTCACTTGGTGCTCAGCACCCTGCACACCAACGACGCCCCCGGCGCGCTGACCCGCCTGATCGACATGGGCCTGGAGCCGTTCCTCATCGCTTCCTCGGTCGAACTCATCATCGCCCAGCGTCTCGTGCGCCGCCTGTGCCAGAATTGCAAGGCGCCGTCGGACGACGAACTCGGCTTCATCGGCTCCTGCCTGGTGTCCTTGAAAATTGACCCCAAGGAAGTCGCCTTCGCCAGCGGGGTGTGCAAGCCGGTCGGGTGCGACTCCTGCCGCAAGCTCGGCTACCGCGGTCGTATCGCCATCTCGGAAATCCTGCACGTCTCGGAAGGCGTCCACGACTTGGTGTTGAAGCGTTCGTCCGCCCGCGAAATTCGCGATTACGCCCTCGCCCACGGCATGCGCAGTTTGCAAAGTTCCGGCTGGGAATCGTGCAAGCGCGGTCTTACCTCTTTGAACGAAGTCATGGACTTTGCGGAAATTCTCGAATCCGAGGACAACCAAAAGAATCAGGACGCCGTGGACAGCGCCGTCGAGGCTGCCGGCAAGAAGTAAGCCCATTGACCGCCGCCCGCGCCATCCTTCTCCTCTTCCCGCCTCATGCCCACCTTCAATTACAAGGCCGTCTCGGACAAGGGTGAATCCACCACCGGGACGATCGATGCGCCGGACCGCAAAGCGGTGCAGAGCCGCTTGCTCGCGCGCAAATTACGGGCGACGGAAATCACGATAAAAGGCGCGGCGAGTTCGGCGGCGGTGGCTTCGGCGCGCGACTCGGCCTCGATTTCCTTCGACGGTCCGCAGAAGAAAACGGCGGTCAAGGCGGGCGCCTCGCGTTACGCCCCCACCTCCAAGATTCTGGAGCCCGAAGAATTTAAGGGAGAAAAGCACGCCCTGGCGTTTCTTAAAAAACTCCATCAGTTGCACGGCGGCGGCATGCCGCTGGGCGATTCCATCCGCCTGCTGAGTGTGCGCGTGCAGGACCCGCGCCAGTCCTCCATCGCGGCCCGCCTGTGGAAGGACATCAGCGAAGGCCGCACGCTGGCCAATGCCATGCGCGGGTACCCCAAGAGCTTTGACTCCTCGATGACCCATTTGATCGAGGCCGGTGAAGGCACGGGCAACCTCGTGCCGGTGCTGGAGAATCTCATCAACCACTTGGAAGAACGCGCCGAATTGCAGAAGAAAATCATGGGCGGCCTGGCCTACCCCATCTTCATCTGCACCCTGGCCTTTGGCGTCGTGCTGTTGTTCCTGTTTTTCCTGCTACCGCAAATCCGCAAAATGATGGCGAGCATGGGCGGCCAGCTCAACTTCATGACGACCATCCTCATCGGAATGTCGGAGAGCGCGGTCAAGTACGGGCCGTTCGTCATGATTTTCCTGGCCATCTTTGCCGCGGTCATTGCCAACTGGCGCCAAAAACCCGAGGGGCGCGCCAAGACGGATGCATGGCTGCTGCGCCTGCCGATGCTCAAACGCATTTTTCTGAACAGCGACATCTGCCGCATCTCGAACCTCTGCGCCACGCTCATGGAGAGCGGACTGAACACGACCGAGACGCTGCGCATGACCGAGAAGTCGATCAAGAACGTCGTGGTGCAATCGCGGTTTTCCGCCGCGCGCACGCTCATCAACGACGGCGCCTCCTTTTCCAACGCCTTCCGCCACTACCACGTGCTGCCGGAACTGGACTTGGACATGCTGGCGGTCGGTGAAAACACCGGCAACATCGGCAAAAGTTTTCGGGAAATTTACCGGATCCACAGCCGCGAACTGTCCGCGCAGTTTCAGTTGATGACGGTGGTTATCTCGAGTTCGGCCCTCGGGTTTGCGTTCCTCCTCGTCGCCGTGTTGGTGCTCAGCATCGTCAGCAGCGTGCTGCAAATGGCGAAGTCCATCAACGGCCACCACTAGGCGGTTAAATTTGAAGGGGAGAGCCGGCAGCGCACTCGGCAGTTTTAGTTGGTGGGGACGCCTCTCCGAGGCGTCCGATACCTTGAACAGACGGCTCGGAGAGCCGTTCCCTACCTCAGGACAATCACTTAGCTGCGGCCACAGTTTTTTAGGGGAATGCTTGAGGCGGGTCGGCGCCCTGCGCTCTACTTTTTGGGATGGGAGATTTTTTCAATCTTGCCCGCCAGTGCGACGTCCATGACCGTGACTTTGCCGCCCGCGTCGTGGGTGTTGAGGGCCAGCGTGACCTTGTTGTAAACGTTGGTCAGCTCCGGATGGTGGTTGAGGGCCTCGGCCTCGAAGGCGAGGCGCACGATGAAGGCCAGGGCATCCCGAAAGTTCTTAAACTCAAAGTGCTTGGTCAGTTTGTTTTTGCTGAACGACCAGCCGGGCAATTTCGCCAGGGCGGTTTTGATTTCTTTACGAGTTAACGGCTGGCGCTGGGGATTGATCATGGCGCAATGTAGCACGCAAACCCCCTGAATTCCACTTTTCTATTCACCACGGATGACACGGATGCCACGGATGGAGGAAATCCGGGCTCGCGGGCAAAAATACCTTTTTGATAGCTGCCTAACTAAAGACTGAGGGACGTCGCAAGCGACGCCCCTACCGCTCACGGCGTTCTCAGGCGTAGGGTTCTCAGGCGTAGGGGCGCCGCTTGCGGCGTTCCCTTCTGGGAATTTCAACGTGAACATCCCTATGCCTTCCTTAATCGCGCTTCGATCATGCAATACCCTGCGCGTTTTGGCATCCGTGCCATCCGTGAAATCCGTGGTTATCCAATTGAATTTCAAATCACTCATCCTTCAACTCGCGGCCCATCAAATCGGGGATGGCCTGGCGGGGATTCTTGCCGGAGTAGAGAATGGCGTGAATTTCGGCGAGTAAGGGCGCGGCCACTTTCTCCCGCTGGCAAACATGCATGAAGGCGGCGGCGGTCGTATAGCCTTCGACGACGGTGTGGCGCCCGCGCAACAATTCCTCCGGCGTGCGGCCTTGGGCGAGTTCGAGGCCGAAGGTACGGTTGCGGCTCCATTCGCCATTGCACGTGGCCACCAAGTCGCCAATGCCGCCGAGGCCGTAAAAGGTCGCCAGTTGCCCGCCGAGGCGGGTGCCCAGGCGCATCATCTCGTGCAGCGAGCGGGTCAGGTACGCGGCCTTGGCGTTGTCTCCCAGCCCGAGGCCCGCGCAAATGCCCGCGCCGATGGCATAAACATTTTTCAAGGCCCCGGCCAGTTCGACGCCAATGACATCCCGCGTCAGGTAAACGCGCAGGGACGGGCCGCTAAGGGCCTCCTGGATGCGGCGAGCCTGCTCTTCCGCGCCGGTGGTGGCGAGGACGACGGCGGTGGGCTTGCTTGCGGCGACTTCGCTGGCGTAGCTGGGGCCGGATAGGCAACCCGAGGGAACGCCCGGCAGGACTTCGGCCAGGACGGCCAGCGGAGAAAGCAGTGTGTCCACTTCCAGGCCCTTGCACAGCGTGACGAACATCGGCGCGGCCCAGGCGGCGTCCCTTTGTTTTTTGACCACGCCCGCCCACTCGCGCAAGCCGCGCATCGGGCAGCCGAGCAGCACGAGGTCGGCCTCCATGAGCGCGGGGCGGACTTCGAGGCCAATTTGCAAATCCGGCGGAAACGGAAAACCAGGCAGATAATCACGATTCTCGCGCGTCGAGGACATCTGCATGGCCTGCTCGAGGCGGCGCGGCACCAATGTCACCGTATGGCCGCCGCGGGCGGCATGCAGGGCCAACGCCGTGCCCCACGCCCCAGCGCCGAGAATCGTCACGTTCATTAAAGCTAAGTACAAGCGCCGCGCGCCGACGCCAAGCCGCAAAAATCAAGTAACGCCCAGGCGCATATTCCCAATAATTAATATATAGGCGCTGACCGATTTCGTGCCTATCTTGAAAACTTGATGAAAACTCGCGCACTCGTCGCCCTCGGGATGGCATTCCTCGCCGGCCTCGCGGGGTGGCTCCTCCTGCGACCGGCGGCTCCGGAGGCACCGCCCAAAGTGCCGGCCGCAAAAAGCGCCCCACTCCTGCCCGCCGCGACTGTGCCCAAGGCTCCTGCGCCCGTTCGCGTCGCCGCCCCGATGCTACCCGCAGTGACACCGGTTCAAAATGAAACGCCGGCCAAGGCCGAATCGCCTCTCCCTGCCGCGCCCGTGACTTTCACGGCCGTGCCGCAGGCAGATTTGCAGAGTGCGATTGCCACGGGCGCGCATTTCATGGAAACGCGGGATCTGGCGGGCTTGATCAGGGTGTTGATGCCGCCGGACGAACTCAAGGGCATGGCAGAATCCGGCAAAGCCGCGACGCCCGAGGAGGCCGCCGATTTCTTGCGCCACGAAATGCCCGACATCGAGGAACGCGTCATGGAAATGCTGCCGGCGATGCGCCTGATTCAGGGACAAACGCCGGAGTTAAATCCCGAGGGGACCGAAGCGAATTATCCGCTCGATCCGCCCTTAGGTGATGAAAAAAACATCACTTTTTACAAGGTGGACGGCTTTTGGTATTTAAAGTGATGGCGCTGTGGGTGAGCCAGCTCGGCGTCTGAGAAAAAACATCTGCCGATTAGGGCGTGTTTTAAGTTAATCTCCGACGGCGCGCGGTGGGCAGCGCGCCCTACCCACGAATGGTGCTCTAGGTAGGGTGCTGTGTGGCCAGCGCGCCCTACCCATGAATGGTGCTCTAGGTAGGGTGCTGTGTGGCCAGCGCGCCCTACCGACGAATGGTGTTAAAAGTAGGGTGCGGTGAGGGCGGCGCGCCTTACCAATGAATGGTGCTTTGGGTAGGGCGCGGTGCCCTCACCGCGCCGCATTTTTATGCCAGCTTTTAAAAAAGCTTAATCGGCCTCGATATGCGCGCCCTTCGCGGCGACGGAGCGACGCATAAGCGGAAGGAGGAAAACCAGCAACGCCGCCAAGGCCGCGAGCGACCAGAAGATGTCAAAATACGCCAGCGACAAGGCTTGCTGGAGTCGCAGCCCTTCCAGGCTGTTCAAGGCCAGGCTTTGCGCCAGCGGCGCGTCGCCGGTTTGTTGCAGATAAAAGGCCTGACCCTGCTGAAAAAAGTCGTGGACAGCGGGATTAAGCGGATCGAGCCATTCATTCAGGCGCAATTGGTGAAATTGATCGCGGCGTTCCTGGATGGTCTGCGCCAGGGAGGTACCCACGCTGCCGCCCTCGTTGCGCAACAGGGCGAGCAAACCCACGGCGGCCCCGCGCATTTCCGCCGGAATGTACATAAACGCCGCCACGTTGAGCGGGGCAAAAATCATCGAGAGCCCGGCGATGACCACCACGCGCGGCCGGACGACCTGCCAGGGACTGATGTCCAAATTCAAACGCGACATCCAATAATTTCCGAGGGCGACCGTGACCAGCCCCGCGGCCATGAGGTAGCGCGTGTCCACGCCGCGGGAAATCAGCACGCCCACGATCATCAGGACCATGAGGGCGCCCACGCCGGCGGGTGAAAGCACGAGGCCGGAGGTCGTGGCATCGTAGCCAAAGAGGGATTGCAACAAACCGGGCAGCGAGACGGTGTTGGCGTAGAGAATGGCGAACGCACAAAAGATAATGATGGAACACATGCGAAAATTACGATCCGCCAGGGTGCGAAAATTGACCAGGGGATTGGCGGTGTTCATTTCGCGCCAGACCAGTCCGCCCAGGCTCAAAACAAAGAGCGCCAGCAGCGACTGCACGCGGCCAAAGGGGTCTTCGAGCCAATCCCATTCCTGCCCCTTGCTGAGCAGAATTTCCCAGGAGACCATGGTGAGCGCGAGCAGGCCGAGGCCGAGCGTATCGAACGGCCGGCGTTGCTGCGCCATCTTGGCCCGCTCCGCCACGAGGTAGTCGGGATCCTGCACCACCTTCCCGCAAAGAAATCCCGCCAGCAGGCCGACCGGCACATTCAGGTAAAAAATCCAACGCCAGCCATAATTATCCGTGATATAGCCACCCAGCGTGGGGCCGACCACCGGCGCGAGCAGCGCGGCCATGGCGAACAGCGTCATCGCCAGGCCCTGTTTTTCCTTGGGAAAGGCATCCAGCAGAATGCCCTGGCTGGATGGTTGCAGTCCGCCGCCGGCCAAGCCTTGCAGCACGCGTGCGGCAATCAACACATTTAGGCTGGTCGCCATGCCGCAGAGGGCCGACGCCAGCGTAAAAACCGCGATGGACAAAAGAAAATAATTCCGCCGGCCCAGCCGCGCGCCAAGCCAGCCGGACATCGGCAGGATAATGGCATTGGCCGCCAGGTAACTGGTGATGACCCATTCGCTGTCCGTGACCGGGGCCGACAATCCGCCCGCGATATAACGCAACGCCACATTCGCGATGGTCGTGTCCAGCACCTCCATGAACGTCGGAATCACCACCGCCCCGGCCACCAGCCACGGGCTGACCGTTCGCCGCGGTGCCGCGAGACTGAGGGTGGCCGCCGTCATGACCGCGGCGCCGACTCCGTCGCGGGGGCGGCCGGCGGCAGATAGGGTTGCAGGATCTTCCCGGCCTCGGGGCCGGCGGGCGCTTCGTTCACGTTGACCGTCGGCGTCACCGACAAACCAATGAAGAGCGGAGTCTGCTCCGGGTCATAATTGACCAGCTCGATGCGCACCGGCAGGCGTTGGACGACTTTGACGAAATTACCGGTGGCATTTTGGGCGGGCAGCAAGGCGAGCGTCGAGCCGGTGCCCACGGTGAAGCCGGAAATGCGTCCGGTGAATTTCTGGTGGCGGCCATACATATCGGCCTCAATTTCCACCGGCTGGCCGATGCGCAAGCGGGCCAATTGCGTCTCCTTGAAATTGGCGTCGACCCAAATTTCGGTGAGCGAGCGCACGGCCATCAGGCTTTGCCCGGCGACCACATTGTTGCCGGGGTTCACGTTGCGGCGCGTGACCACACCATCAATTTCGGAAATCACATCGCAGTAGCTCAAATTCAATTTCGCCTGGTCGAGCAGGCGCTGCGCCTGAACGAGTTTCGATTCGGCCTGCTTGACGGCGGGCGCGTCCTTGAGCAATTGCGCGTAGATGTTGTCGATGTTCCCGGCCGGGTCGCGCTTGTAAAATTCGGTGACCATGTCTTTGGGGGTCATGTTAAAGGACATGAACACTCCGAGTGGCGCAACGGCCTGCATCAAACTCGCCTGGGCTTGCTTGACGGAGGAAAAAGTCTGGTCCAATTCGTCGGGTACTTGGGCGAGATCGTCGCTGGTCGCGGGAGCCGGCGGCAGGCCCAAAGCGACGCGGATTTGATACACGCCCTGCAGGGCCTGTTCGACTTGAGACTTCGAGACGAGCAGCGCTTCATTGGCTCTTTCCCAATCCTGCCGGGTGACCACCCCGGCATCGACCAGTTGGGAAGCGCGATCGAATTCGGCCTGCTTCTGGTTCATGGTGGCCTTTTGCGAGGCGAGGACCGCCACTTTGGAACGGAGCAACGCCACTTGGTTGTCCACGTCCTCGATCGAGCGCTCCAAATTGAAACGCAGGCTGCGGGCTTGGGCTTCAGCTCCGCGGACTTGGGCTTGCGCGACAATTAGATCGGCCTGCGCCGCAGCCACCGCCGCCGTGGCGATGTCCACTTCCACCTGGTAGGGGGTCTTGTCGAGCTGCACGAGCAAATCCCCTTTTTTCACGCGGTTGTTGTCCTCGACCAAAACGCGGGCCACCTGGCCGGGCACGCGAGGGGCCACAAAAGTGACGTGCCCATTCACGTACGCATCGTCCGTGGAAATCAGGCCCCGCGAGCTGAGCCAATATCCGCCACCCGCGAGCACGAGCAAAAGCACGATTCCACCGAGGATAAATTTCTGTTTGCCGCCGACGCCTTTGACCTTGGCGGGCGCGGACGGCGCGGGCGGGCTCGATGGCGCGGTCGAAGCCGGCGCGGAGACGGTAGATGCGGGCGAAGCCATGATACGCGACAATTACGCCGTTTTAGATAACCACCCACCGATTAGGCGAGGACAAAAAATCCCCAGGACCTTATTTGCTGCAAGGCTTATGCCAAAATCGCAAAATATTTCCGGCACGCCATTCTCCGGCGCGGGCAACCATTTCGCGACTAATTTGACGGCTGGGCCAACACCGGCTTGCCAGGCACCTGGGCCACGGCGGGAAACTTTTTTTCGCGGACGTCAGCGGCATACGCCGCCAGGGCGTCGCGCATCGCGCCGTGCAGGTGGGCGTATTGTTTGACAAAGGAAGGCACGCGCTCATTGAGGCCGAGCAAATCATGGGCGACGAGAATCTGCCCGTCGCAATCCGGCCCGCTGCCGATGCCGATGATGGGCACGCGCGTCAGGCGCACAAGTTCGCCGGCCAGTTTCTGCTCCACCATTTCGGCCACGATGGCAAACACGCCGGCTTGCTCGAGGGCTTCGACGTCGGCGCGCAGGGCGTCGGCTTCGGGCACGCGCTGGCCAAATCGGCGGTAACCACCGAGGACGTTGACCTGCTGCGGCTGGAGGCCGATGTGGCCCATGACGGGAATGCCCGCCTGCACGAGGCGTTCGATGAGCGGAGCCAGCGGCAGGCCGCCTTCGATTTTCACGGCTTCGACGCCGCCTTCTTGAATGAGTCGGCGGCAGGCTTTGACCACGTCGCCGGGCTCGAGGTGGGCATCCCCAAAAGGCAAATCCGCCACCACGAAGGCGCGGGGGTGGGCGCGGGCCACGGCGGCGCTGTGGTGCACCATGATGTTCAAGGTGACGGGCACGGTGTTCGGAAACCCGAGCACGTTGTTGCCCACGGAATCGCCCACCAGAATCAGGTCCACGCCGGCCTCATCCGCGCAACGGGCGGTGGGCGTATCGTAGGCGGTGACACACACGATGGGCCGCTGGCCTTTAAGGGCCCGCAGGGTTTGGGTTGTCATTTTCACTAAGCGCGGATTTTCTTCAAGAACCGCCAGGAAGGCAATCGAAAAGGGCCCGCGCCTTGGCCCACAGGCCGCTTGGCCGCAAACTTGGCCGTCCCACTTTTCCCGTTCCCACTTTTGTATGCGCGCGACCGTCAAACCCGAGCCGAACCACTTCGAGTGGATCGACCTTTGGCGGGGACTGGCGGCGATGGGCATCCTATTCTACCATGTGCGGGTGCATTTATGGGTGGGCTGGAACGAAATTCAGGCGCATCCGGAAAATTTTTCCGCGTTTGACCGGCTGACCGCGTGGCTTTCAGTGCCGCTGCCGTTCCTCGGCTCCGGCGTGATGCTCTTTTTTGTGGTGAGTGGCTTTTGCATCCATTACCCGAAAGTCGGCGCGACGAAATTCGGCGCGCGGACCTATGCCATCCGCCGCGCGTTGCGCATCGTGCCGCCGTACCTCGCGGCGGTGGCGTTCAGCCTGGCGGTCGAATGGGCGGGTCAACGGTGGCTCAATCTGCGCGGGCCGTTTCTTTCGTCGTCCGAGACGATTTGGAAGACGATATTTTTCGTACAGAACTATCCGCCCTCGTGGGGACAGTTGGGCTCAAACCCCTCCTTGTGGTCGCTGCCGGTCGAGGTGGAGTTGTATATCATTTATCCGCTGCTCTTCTGGCTCGGGACGCGCATGGGCGGCAAGGTGACGCTGCTGATGGTGGCGATGGTCAGCGCGACGGCCTTTTATCTGGCCGGCACATCGGCACCCTGGCTGGTCGGCAATTTTACGCTCTATTGGATTATCTGGTGTGCGGGCGCGGCGCTTGCACAAGGACTGCGCAGCGGGCGCTTGCCGGCGTGGCGCAACTGGCTGTGGGCGCCGTTGTTGGCGGCGGCAGGCGCAGCTTTGGCAGCGCGGATGAACCGGGGCTCCGACATCCTCAGCCAATACTTTTGGGCAGTGGCTTTTTTCATTTTGCTGTGGCGCTGCCTGTCGTGGCCGCCGCCGAGCGCGTTATTACCCAAACGCGTGGCCAGCGGATTGCTCTGGCTCGGCCAGATTTCCTATTCGCTCTACCTTATCCATTTTCCCTTTTTCCTTCTGGCGGGAGCAGCCTGGACGGCTTGGCAAGGTGGAAAACCGGCTAATCTTCTGGTCGCTTTTGCAGCGGTGCTTTTGGTCATACCGGTGGCGGGACTTTTTTACCAAGTTATCGAGAAACCCTCCCATGCCCTGGCCCGCCAATGGGGCCGGAGCGAAAAAAGTTAACGCGGGCCTCGGTTCTCTTTCGTTTCCCGCCCGGCCCAGCGCACCGGGTTTAGATTGTCATTTTCGCCCAGCTTGGCTTTCCTCAAGAAAGCTCCGGAGGCGCAACCGCAGACGCGGCGCGCGCCGGACAACCTTCATCATTATGCTGCGCAATTTTCAACGTTGGTGGTACCGGCTGGGCGACCGCCGCCTGGCCGCGCGACGGTCCGCCGAAGTGGGCCGCTGGCGGTACGCGCCCGACTTGCGGCACAGTGCGCTGGGCAAGCCGCGCTTCGGCCGGTTTGAGACTTTATTTCATCCCCGCCGCTGGCTCCTGCGGCTGCTCGGCATCGCGTTTATCGCAGGGGTAACGTGGATTTTTTGGGAAAGCTGGCGCGGCCTCGAAGTGTTCAACTACTGATGACGGGCCCGCCATTCGTCCATGTCCAACGCCACTTCCGCCCCCCTTGGCTCCGCCGGGTTGACCCTCGACGGCGCGCGACCGGTGTTTTGGCGGAGTCCGGCGGCGGCCAATCTCGCGCTGGCGGGGTTGCTGTGGTGCTGGGTGTTTGGGGAGTTGTGGTTTGAGTGGTCGGTGAGCGAGCAATACGGGTACGGCCTGTTCGTCCCTTTTCTGGGGGCCTATTTGCTGTGGTTGCGCGTGGAAGACTGCCCGGCCCCGCAGCCTGCCGGACGCGCCCGCCCGTTGCTGCGTTTTCTGACCCTCGCCGCGCTCGCGCAATACCCGCTGGCCATCCTCTACGGGGCGAATGCCGACTGGCGGCCCCTGGCCTGGGGCGAAGCGCTGCTGGCGTTTGGCGGGACACTCTGGCTGCTGGCGCATTGGGGCGGCCGGCCGTGGTTGCGCCATTTCACGCCTGCGTTCGCGTTGTTCCTCTTTGCCATCCCGTGGCCGAGCAAATGGCAGAGTCTGCTGGTGAACACGTTGATGAATTTGGTCGCGACGGTGACGGTCGAGGCACTCAACTGGTTTGGCCATCCGGCGGTGCAGCATGAACACGTTATCCAATTGTCGCAGAACGTGTATGTCGGCATCGAGGAGGCCTGCAGCGGCGTGCGCTCGGTGCAATCCACCTTGATGGCCGGCTGGCTGGTGGGCGAATTGTGGCGTTACCGGCCGTGGGGCCGCGTGGCGTTGATGTTTTGGGCGGCGGGCGTGGCGGTGCTGTTCAACCTGGGCCGCACGCTTTCCCTGTCCCTGCTGGCCGCAAGCCGCGGGGCGGAAGTCATGGAGGAATATCACGACGCGGCGGGCTACCTGGTGTTTGGGTTGAGTTTTGCGACGGTGCTGGCCGGCGCCTGGTACGCCCGGCCGCGGCATAAACCCGCCGGACCGGGTGGAAGAAATTGGCCGTCGAGCACCATGCCCGCGTGGCTGCCCGTGCGGCCGATGCTCGCCCTCATGCTGGTGGCGTTGAGCGCGTGGCCGGTGTCGGTGTTATGGTACGCCTGGCGGGCGCCGGATGTTTCCGGCAGTGCCCGGTGGAATCTCAATCTGGCGACGGCCGTGCCCGAGGCCGTGATCAAGCCGCCGTTGAAGGGCCTGTATCAGTCATTGTTTTACAATGAAGGAGAGCAGGCCGAATGGCGGGATGCGAATGGCTGCAAATGGCTGCTCTATTATTTTCAATGGCGGAGCGCGCGGGCGGCGCAATTGGGCGGAGTGCACGTGCCCGAGGAGTGCCTGCCGGCCATCGGCTGGACGCTGGAAAAACAAGGGCCCGACCTGCATTGGCGGCGCGAGGGCGTGGACCTGATTTTTAGCACTTTTGCATTCTTGCACGCCAGCACCCGGGTGTTCGTTTTTTACGGGCAATGGGACCCGGCGGGCTACCCGTACCACACGAAGACGGGCCGCTTTCGTCTCGATCGCCTGCAAGACGCCTGGCAAGGCGACCGCAAACAGGACAAGCAATTGCTCGAAGTGGCGCTTTACGACGCGGGCACAATGGAAGCGGCCACGCAGGCGATGGAACAATTTCTCGACCGCGCCATTACCGTCACACCCGCCGCAAAGATGCATTAGGCTCTCTATTGAAACCTTCAAACAACCACGGATTACACGGATAGCGCGGATAAGAATAATGAAATTATGAACCTGCTCCGGTAGGAAATCCGTGTTATCCGTGACATCCGTGGTTTAAGCTCTCTATTTCTTTTCGAATAAGAGCGGCGCGGTCCGGCACTTCCGGCCTTAATTGCCGAACATGGTTTTTAACAACCCGCGGTTTTGATTATCCGGGACGGCGGTGGTGGTGGCCGGTAGGTCCAACGGAGTGTTTTGTGCGGGATTGGTGCTGGCGGCGGTCTGGTGTTCAAACTCCAGAAATGGCTGAAAGGCCGCCCACGCCTCGGCGTCTTTGCCCGCGCGCAAAAGCAGGTCCGCCCGCCACCAACTGACAAAGGGCGGGACGCGTTTCATCTGGTTCAAGGTGTCGAGGGTCTTCATGGCGTCGTCCAATTGGCCGGCAACGAGCTGGCGCTGAAAGAGGACGCCACCGGCCTCAACATCCGGCGGATTGCCGTGCAGGCTGGCGGAAAGCGTGGCATTGTCGCGATCCTCCATCGTGGTGCCGTCCGGCAACGACAAAGGCTTGAGGCGCTTGCGCGCGGCGTCCAAGGCGTCGCGCGGATGGCCGCTGGAGGCCAGCGCGCGCCATTGCACCAACCACGGCTGGGGCACGAGCATCGGATGCTTTTCAATAAAATTCAACGCGCCCACGCCCTCGAGCGAAGCCCAATGTTCGAGCAAATCCTGGCGTTGGGCGGGCGTATAGCGCTGCAAGAGCGGATCGCGCACCAATTCATCCGCCCATTCTTTGCCGAAGCGATCCGGACCCGAGACCAGCAAATATTTGTAACGGAAACTGGCGTGGCTCTTGGATAGCGTGCTCTCATAGGCCGCGCCGTTGGGCATGCTGCGCAAGCGGTCTTGGATGAGCGCCCAATCGCCCTCGAGGTGGGCATCGTGGCGTTGCATGGCCTCGCGCCAGGCGACAAAGGCAAACACGGGATTCACATCGGCCCAAAGTTCACCCTCCATAAAGGCGGGCTCGGCCCACACCGGTTCGAGGAAACGCGTGCGTTGAAAGTCCAGCAACGCGGCAGGCTGGTCGGAGCGCAGGGCCAATTCCGCGCGCGCGCGCTGGAAATAAGGCCACCAGCGCAGCGGACGAATGGCGATGACTTTGTCGACGGCGGCAATGGCCCCCTCGGCATCCCCGGACAAAGTCGCGGCATTGGAGCGGGCGTAGGCCTTGGCCTCGATGGTCGTGGAGTTCAGCGGCAGACCGGCCGCCGCGGCCAGCCAGGCGCAGCCAATCAAAAACAACAGCGCCCCGGCGGCACGAAAAACCGCGCGGGGAAACAGCGAGGGCACGGGCGCTCCGTCCGGCGCAGCCAGGGAAATAAAAAACGCAAACAGCAGCCAGGTGCCAAAACGATGCGCGGGAACATCCACCAAACTGTGCAGCAGAAACAAGCCGGCGCACAACGCCGCCAGATGCCGATACGGCCCGCTGCCTTGGGAGCGGCGGCCCACGAGCACATTGACGATGGAGGCCACGACCAGCGCCCCGGCCAGGACGCCGAGCCAGCCCGTTTCGCCCAAGAGCCAAAACCAATCGCTGTCGGGATGCCGCACGCCGTTGTCCACTTTTGATAAATTCCGATACTGCGGAAAAACATCCTCAAACTGGTCCAGCCCGACGCCGGCGGGTTGGGCGCGGGCCATCGTCACGGTGTCGCGCCACAATTCCAGGCGAAAATCGCGCTCCACGCCCGCCGAGCCTGAAACATGCAGGCGGTCGAGCGTCTGTGGATTGAAAAACACCAGGAGGCTCACGCCTAAAATCGCCAGGGGCACGAAAAGGCGCAGCAGATAGTTGCCGGCGTCGCGGCCAAAACGCATGACGACCACCACGACGGTGCCGAGCGCAAACAGCGCGAGGGCCATGCGTGACAGCGAAAAAATCACGCCCAACATGCAGGCGATGACGAGCAACCCGGCGATGCCGAAGCCCTGCTTGCGGCGGCGGCGGGTGCTTTCCAGCAACAGGCCAAACGCGGTCACGCCGCCCAGGCAGTACCATAGGGCCGATTGGTTGCGGTTGGGGAAAAAACTGAAAATCGTGGCTTCCCGGCCGAGGGGATATTTCGCATTAAATACGTGGCCCACCAGCGTGATGATGGAGAACACCGCCGCCACTCCGGCGATGCCCCACAGGGAGTTTTTGCGGGTTTCGTGATCAAAATGGAGATTCCACCACACATATAAAAAGGCAACGCCCGCGAAAAGTTGCGCGAGGGCCTCAGCCGCCAGCCACGGCGAGGTGGCGTTGGTGCCCGGAAGCAGGAGGGAAAAGGTTTGCGCGTCGAACCTCCACGAAGCCCGGCCCACCCACGACGCCGGCGCAAACGATGCCGCACAGGCGATGACGACCAGCAGGATTAAGCCAATTTCAAACAGACGCGCGGGAGCTTCTTTCGGCGGATTCACCACCAACCACGCGCCCGCCATCAGCAGCACAAACGCACGGGCCCATTCCGGATTTCCACCGCCGGCCAAAACCACCCCGCCGAGCAAACCGAGAATGAGAAAGACCTCCGGATGGTCATGCCAGCGCCAGCCGGTGCGCGAACTGCTTTTGCGCGGCGGGCCACCCGCCGGCACCGGAGGAGTGGTTCCGGGCGAGGGGGAGCGCGTGGAGTCGTCGGGCGGCATGGGCGGATGGGCCCTGACAATAACTCATTCCGCGGCGGCGGCGATGCTTTCTTCCAGCACGGGGTTGTGCAGCACACCGAGGCCCTCAATCTCGACTTCCACCTCGTCACCAGGCTGGAGCCACACGGGCGGCTTCTGCCCCATGCCGACACCGGCGGGCGTGCCCGTGAGAATAACCGCCCCGGCGGGAAGCGTCGTGCTGCCGCTGAGAAAGGCAATCAAATCGCGCAGGGGAAATATCATTTGCGCAGTGCGGCCATTCTGGCGGACGGCGCCGTTGACCCGCGAGCGAATGCTGAGGTCCAAGCTGGCGGGCAATTCGTCGAGGGTGACGAGCCAGGGGCCCAGCGGGCAAAAAGTGTCAAAGGTTTTGCCGCGGCAAAACTGGCCGCCGCCCCACTGGCGCTGCCAGTCGCGGGCACTCACGTCATTCGCACAGCAAAATCCGGCGACATAATCGAGGGCGTCCGCCGCCCGCACATTTTTGCAGGCGCGGCCGATGACGATGGCTAGTTCGGCCTCGTAGTCCACTTGGTCGCTGCGCAAAGCGCGCGGCAGCACGATGGGCCGGCCCGGGTCCTGCACGGCCTCGGGGGATTTCATGAACACCACGGGATGCTGCGGCAGGGGCGCGCCGGTTTCTGCGAGGTGATCGCGGTAGTTCATGCCGATGGCGAAAATGACCGGCGGAGCCACCGGGGCGAGGAGGCGGTGCGGCGGCGCGGGTTCATCCGTGCGCTTCCATTCCAGCCAGGCTCCCTCGAGGCGCATGGCGCGTCCGGCGGCGTTAATCCAACCCCATTGCGGCGGTCCGCCCGCCAACGGTGCATAACGGATGATTTTCATGCAAAAAACAAAAACGGAGCGCGCAAAATCGCGACGGGGGCGGACAAAGCAACCGGCTCAGGCATTTATCTCGTAACGAAAATCCTCAATGACGGGATTGCTCAGCAAATCGCGGCAGAGGCGGTCGAGATGGGCGCGAAATTCCGGAGAATCGGCGCCGTCCGCGGTGAACTCGACAGTTTTGCCCATGCGCACATGCCCGGCCGTAAAACCCAGGCTGCCCATGGCGTGGCCGACCGCGTCGCCTTGCGGGTCGAGGACGTTTTTCTTGGGAGTGACAAAGACGGTGACTTTCACGCCGCGACTTTTACGCAAGCCGACGCCGTTGACAAGGCAATTGAGCGCGGGAGAAAGCCGTGGCCGCCCTTGCCTTTCGCCCTTGAAATTACGAGGGACGCGGCGCTATCCTAACGCACCCCCAATGAATACCCTCACCCGCCGGGCCGTGCTGCCCCTCACCGCAATTCTCACCGCTTTTGGCCTCCACGCCGCCGAGGCCCCCACCCCACCGAGCGAGTGGATCGATCCCGCCACCGGGCATGTCGTGGTGCGCTTGTCCAAGGAGCCCGGCACGGCGAGTCTCTACTTTCACCAAAACCCGTACACGCCGGATGGCAAGAAGCTTCTGGTCGTCACGCCCGAGGGTATGGCCACGATTGATTTGAAGATGCACGCCATCGACGTGGTGGTGCCGGGTTACCCGGCGTTGTCGATGAGCCGCAGCGGCGGCATCGAGGTCAGCCGCAAGACCAATACGGTGTATTACACCTCGCGCGCCAACGGCCAGAGCCAGATTCTCGCCACTAATTTGGATACGAAGGAAACCCGCGTCGTGGCGACCTTGCCGCCGGGCCTGGGTGAATTTGGCGGTCTCAACGCGGACGAGACCATGCTCATTGGTTCGTATCGGGTGGGCGCGGGAGCGACGCCAGCCGCGGCTCCGGCCGCGACAGCAGCACCGGCGGCCACAACACCCGCCGCCACCGCTGCTGCGCCCACTGCGGCCCCAGCGGCCACGACTTCCGCCGAAACGGCCGGGGCAGCACCGGCACGGGGTGGACGCCGCGGCGGTGCAGGCGCCGGAGGGGGCGCGGGCGCCGGCCCGGCGCTGATGCAGTTCTTCAGCGTCAATATCAAGACCGGGGAAGTGAAACGGTTTTTCGAACCCGGCCCGTTTAATCTCAACCACGTGCAAAGTTCGCCGACGGATCCGAATGTGTTTCTCTACGCGCACGAGGGCGACTGGACGCAGGTCGACCGCGTGTGGACGCTGCACAACGACGGCACGGGCTCGAAGTTGATGCACGTGCGCTCGATGCCTTACGAAATCGCGGGCCATGAATTTTTCAGCCACGACGGGCAATGGGTTTATTACGATTTGCAGACGCCGGAGTCGGGCGAGTTTTGGATTGGCCGCGCCAACGTTGCCACCGGCGAACATGACCGCTTCCCGCTGGAACGCGGGCAATGGTCCGTGCATTACAATGTGTCGTGGGACGGCAAAGTGTTTTCCGGCGACGGCGGCGGGCCCAACAGCGTCGCCAATCGCACCCCGCCGCCGAATGCGCGCAAATTTGACCCGCCGCAAAACGGCCAGTGGATGTACCTGTTCACGCCCACCGGCGAATACACGACAACGAAGGTCAACGGCGAAGACGTGAAAGTCGGCAAGCTCACGGCGGAAAAACTGGCCGACCTTTCGAAGCATAATTACGGCAACGGCGAGTCCTCGCGCGTAGAGCCCAACGCGACCTTTACGCCCGACGACAAATGGCTCGTGTTTCGGTCGAACATGGAAGGGCCCATCCACACTTACGAAGTCGAAATCGCCAAGGCCACGCCGGAGGAAACCAAGCGCATCGACGGCGAATGGGCGGCCTACCGGGCGGCGGTGCCCGCCGCGGCGCACGCGCCGAAGGCGCAGTAGATTATTTTTATTTTCTACCGCGCGGGTGGTGGCGGGTGTGTTCTTCCACCAGGCGGCGGCCTTCGACGGCGGTATAAATCTGCGTGGTGGCGAGGTCGGCGTGGCCGAGCATTTCCTGGATCGCGCGCAAGTCCGCCCCGTGGGCGAGCAGATGCGTGGCAAAGGAGTGGCGCAACAAGTGCGGCTTCACCGGACGCGTCAGGCCCGCGCGGCGGGCGTGCTGTTTCACCAGCACCCAAAACATTTTGCGCGAAAGCGCCCGGCCCTGCTGGCTGAGAAAAAGTTCGCTGCCGGTGCGCGCCTTGACGAGCGCCGGCCGGCCCGAGGACAAATAAATTTGCAACGCCTCCGCGGCTTTTTTTCCAAACGGCACCATGCGTTCCTTCGCGCCCTTGCCCAACACGCGCAGAAGACGTTGCTCGGCGTCGACAGTTTGCAGCGTCAAGCCGCAGAGTTCGGAGACGCGCAGGCCGCTGCTGTACATGAGTTCCAGCATCGCGCGATCGCGCAGGCCGTGCGGGGTGTCGGCGGGCGGCGCTTCGAGCAGGCGCGTGATTTCATTTTCATTCAACGTGCCGGGTAGTTTGCGGCCCGGCTTGGGTCCCGGCAGGAGCGCCGAAAAATCGTCGGCGCGGCGGTTTTCGCGCACGAGGAAGCGCGCGAGCATCCGCACGGCGGTCAGTTTGCGCGCCAGGCTCGCGACAGCGTATTTTTCGCGGGTGAGGCCGGCGAGCCAGTGGGAAATATTTTCCGGCTGGGCCGTGCGCCAGTCTTTCGCGCCTTGGCGATGCAAATCCCACGCGCATTGCGCCAAATCCGCCTCGTAGGCCAAAATCGAATTGCGGGCGAGCCCGCGCTCCAATTCGAGATGCACGAGCAAGTCGGACAAGTCCTCAAAAAATCCCGGCGGCGCTTTTTCCGCCGTCAGGGAGGGTGTGGGTTCGGTCTGGGCGGAACGCTGCTTCATGGCCATTCACCGGCGGAGGGTTGCATCCAACAAAGAAGGCGCAGCGCGGGCAACGTTTTCCGTATTGCGTCGATGCGCGTGTGCGCTAGTGGTGAAGCTGCGAGATGCGCCCAGCATGAGCGAGCCCGACCCTTTACTCCCGCCTGCCGCCGCCGGTTCCCCCCACGGCGCCAGCGCCGCCGCGGCCGACTCGAGCGCAATCAAGCCCTCCGATTTGCGCGGCATTTTGCGCTACGTGCCGCAGTTTCGCGATCATGTGTTTGTGATCGGTTTGGACGGCAGCATTGTGGATGACGAGAATTTTCCGAATGTGCTGACGGACATCGCGGTGCTGCGGAGTCTGCACATCCGCGTGGTGCTCGTGCACGGCATCGGGCGGCAGATCAAGCGCCTCTCGGAGCAGCGGCAGATTCCGATTTCCGACGCCTACGGCAGCGGACCGACAGATCCAGCCACGCTGCGCCTGGCCATCGAGGCTTCCGCACTGGTGGGCCATCAAATACTTGAGGGCCTGACGCAGGCCGGATTAAAGTGCGCCTTCAGCAACGCGGTGCGGGCGGTGCCCGTGGGCATCGTCAAGGGCGTGGACCAGCATTTCAGCGGCAAGGTCGAAAAAGTGGACGTCGAATTGTTTCGGCAATTGCTGGCCCTCGAAATCGTGCCGGTGGTGTCTCCAATTGCCTTCGACCGTGACGGCCATTCGTTGCGCATCAATTCCGACCATCTCGCGTGCGAAGTGGCGCTGCGGATGTCGGCCTCGAAGCTCATTTTCCTGACGCCGCACCAGGGGCTGCTCGTGGGCGGGCGGGTGGAGGCCAACATTCCGCTCGAGGAACTCGCCCGGGTGCTGGAGAAAAACGTGGAGAAAATCGACGAACGGATGCGCAGCAAGGCACTCTTCGCCGCGCGGGCGCTGGAATCGGGCACGCCGCGGGCGCACATCCTGGATGGGCGCGTCTTTGGCGGCCTGCTGACCGAAATTTTCGACAAGGTGGGCGTGGGCACGATGATTCACGCCAACGAGTACCAACAAATCCGGCACGCGCGGAAAAAAGACGCGCAGTCGATTTACAACATCACGCGCACGGGCATCAAAAGCGAGCAGTTGCGCCAGCGCACGCGGGAACAGATCGAGCGCGAGATCGAGCAGTATTTCGTTTACGAAATTGACGGCAGCATCATTGGCTGCGCCTGCCTGGCCGCACAGGAAGGCACGGATTCCGCGGAGCTGGCGTCGGTGTTCGTGACACCGTTTTACCAGGGGCGGGGCGTGGGCAAAAAACTGGCGGAGTATGCCTGCATCGAGGCGCAGCGGCGCGGTTTTGCGCGCGTGTTGGCGCTGTCCACCCAATCGTATTCTTTTTTCCGGGATGTGTGCGCGTTCGAGGAAGGCACCATCGATGACCTGCCGCCCGGGCGGCGGGAGGAATATTCGAGCAACGGACGCAATTCCCGCATTCTGGTCAAACGCCTGGCGCCGGCCAGCAAGGAAGTATGAAGCCGGCCAGCCGGGACCGGATTTCCTACCGTTTCGCCCGGCGGGGCGACTTGGCGATGGTGGTTAAAATCCGCTTGGAGTTTCTGACTGAGGCCGGCCAGCACGTGGCCCAGGCTCGCGCTTTGCCCAGGACTTTACGGGCGTATTTTATTAAATCGCTGCGCACCGGTGAATTCGTGGGCGCGCTGGCTGAGAGCAAGGGCGAGCCGGTGGGTTTTGCCGGAATGGTGCTGCACCGGCGTCCACCCCGGGCCGATGATCCGACCGGATTATACGGCTATGTGCTCAATGTCTATGTGAGCCCGGGGTATAGACGGCGCGGTCTGGCGACGAAGTTATTGAAAATGCTGGCTGCGAAGGCGAAGAAGCTGGGGTGCCGTTGCCTCCGCTTGCATCACTTGCCCGGCGCCCGCCCGCTCTACGCCAAAATCGGCTATGCTTTGGTGAAAACAGAAATGAAACTGGATTTGTAATTGTGGGGGAATGGGAGACACAAGGAGCGAGGGCAGGGAAAAGGTTAGACCTTGCGGGCTTGGGTCCAATGCCAACGGCGGCAATGCGGGCAACGTTCGTAACGAGTGCGGCCAAAATTGAGGGCAAAAAGCGGGGCGTCATAGCCACTGCCGCATTCCGGACAGACCCGGCGACTATAAAACAATTTGGGCGGAGCAATCCGGCGCAAGCCGAAGTAAAACAGCAATGCCACCGCGGCAAACAAATAGGCCCACACCCAAAACTGATAGGCCACCGCCCAAAAATCATGCCCCAAACCTCCGGCGTTCCGATTCATCAGAAATATCGGAAAGTTGCCGAGCCAGTGTAGGGCCATGGCTCCAGCGAGGCCCCAGGCCATTCGCCGGCGCAAGCGCCACAGCGTCACGGAAACAAACGCTGTGTGAAAAACACAAACCATCAGGCGCTCCACCACGTAGCCGCCGAACTGATAGAACGGCAAAGCTCCAAGGTCGGGCGCCTGCGCGGCGCGTTCAGCGATAAACCACATCTCGCCGATCGCGAATCCGACGCCGATGGCCAAGGCAAAACGGACAAAGTTGGTGGCGCTGATATCCCGGTAGATGACGGGAATGAGCAAGGGAACCAGCTTGGCTGGTTCTTCAGTGAGCGGCGCATAGAAGGTGGTCAGCCAGCGGTAAGTTGCAGACGTAGAGCCGAGCAGTGTCACCAGCCCATGATCCAGCGGGACGCGGACGAAGTAAAAAACGAGTGGTTGGAGGGGTAAGACGACTCCCGCCGCCAACCACAAAAGCCGTTCCTTGGCGGGCAACGGCAAGGTGTGGATCAACGTCCCAAAAATTGCCAACGCAAGGGCGGTGGTCAGAATGGCAGTGAGATAAATGCCGGGCATGGCCATGGAGCAAGGGAAACTAACCGAAAAATCCGCAACGTGGCCAAGTTAAGGAAAGGAAATTGTTCTTTGCGGTGTAATCGAAATTTTCGCGAAGTTAAGCGCGGAAGATGGTGTCACGCCCGCCGGACAAATTCGGCGATAATGCCGTCGAAGGAGCCATTGCTGAAGAACACCGCCAGGTGCCGTTTTTCGCCGAGGGCTTTCGACGCCGCCAAGGCGGCCTGCAGCACTTCCTGATTTGTGGAAAAATGCCGCGCCTTGGGTGAGGGCGCGGCGGCATTGATTTCCGCGCAAATGGCCGCCAAGTCGAGGCGCTCGGCTGCGGGGGTTTTCTCCGCGCGGTGGACAGGACCGATGAAAGCCTCGTCGGCGAGCGCGAGCGCGCCCGGCAATTCCGCCTGAAAGGCGCGCGTGCGCGCGGTGTTGCTGCGCGGTTCAAAGCACGCGAGTATGATGCGGCCGGGATGGCGGCGCCGAAGGGCGGCCAGAGTCTCGCGCACCGCAGTGGGATGGTGGCCGAAGTCCTCGACGACGGCGAGGCGCTGGTCCTGGCGCAGCGTTTCCTGCCGGCGACGCACGCCCTGAAAATCCGCGAGGGCGACGAGCGACAGGCGCGTCGGGTCCGCCGGATGCAGCGCGAGGCCGGCGGCGAGGGCCGCGACGGCGGCATTGCGGGCATTGAACAAACCCGGCAGGGTCCAGTGGACATTTTCCCAAGGCTGGCCGCGCCAGAAAAGCTCGAAGCTCGCGCCGTTTTCGTCCTCCACAAATTTGACGATGCGTAATTCGCAATTTTCGCCGACACCAACGCGCACGGTGTTCGTCCACGGCGCAGGCGGCAGGGCGGCGAGATGCGGGTCGTCGCCATTGAGCACGGCGTAACCGCTGCGCGGCACGATGCGGAGCAAGTGCGTGAAGGTGCGCTGGACGTCGGCGAGGTCGCGAAAAATGTCGGCGTGGTCAAATTCGAGGTTGTTGAGCGTGACGAGCCAGGGCTGGTAATGGATGAATTTGCTGCGCTTGTCGAAAAAGGCGGAATCATATTCATCCCCCTCGATGACGAAAGGCCCGCTGGCGTGGCCTAGGGAAGCACCGCCGGGCAAATCGCGCGGCACCCCGCCGATGAGCCAGCCCGGGTGGGCCCCGGCCGCGCGCAACAGCAGCGCCGTCATGGTCGTGGTGGTGGTTTTGCCGTGGGTGCCGGTGATGACGAGGTTGCGCCGCCCATGCAGCACGCGCTCGCCGAGCAGCGCGGGCATCGAGGTGAAGGGAAGAGCGCGCGTGTCGAGCAGCCACTCCATCTCCGGGTTGCCGCGGGAGGTCACGTTGCCCACGACGACCAAGTCCGGGCGCAATTGCTCGAGGCGGGCGGCGTCATAGCCCTCAAACATTTGCACGCCGGCGGCGCGCAGGACATCCGACATGGGCGGATAAATGCCGGTGTCGGCACCGCTGACCTCATGGCCCATTTCGCGCGCCAGGAGCGCGACGTGGCCCATCGCGGTGCCGCAGATGCCGAGAAAATAAAGCCGCATAGGCGGCGAGCTTGGCGGCTGCGCGCGTGCGCTCAAGCCGGAAAATGGCGCCTGAACGATTTGAGGGTGATGGGGGCGGCAAAGACGAATTTAAAACCAGCGGACGCCGCGGAGAGGCGCTCCTACCTTTCCGCAACCGAGACAGAAAGGTTGATTTTTACCACGAAGGACACGAAGCGCACGAAGGAAGATTGGAAAACCAACCGAATGCGAATCTGATCCACGCAGGTGCGATGGTAACCCACCCTGCGGGTCTTTGACGTGGAATATCCGTGTGCCCACGCCGAGGCCGTTAAGGCTTCGGTTTTATCTTAAGGGTGACCTTGTTCGATGTCACGGCATTGGTGCCGTTGGTGGCGGTGACATAATACTTGCCGCCAAATTGCGAGCCGGCGCGAGTGATCGTGAGGGTCGCGGTGGTCGCACCCTTGACGAAGCCGCCGTTGGCGATCTTCGCGGCGTTAAAGAACCACTGGTATTTGATGGTGCCGCCGCCGGCGACCTTGACCGTGAATTTAACCGGCGCAAAGGAAGCAACCGTCTGGCTTTGCGGCTGGGTCGTGATTTGCAGCGGCGTGGACACGGTGACGTTGTTGCTAAGGACAAAGCCGCTGTCGTTCGAGACCTTGACATAGTACGTCCCGCCCTGCGCAGCGGTGATGCCGGAGATGGTCATGTTGGCGGCAGTGACGTTGCTGTAATGGGTGACATTGTTCAATTTGACACCGTTGAAGAACCACTGGTAAGTGACGGGAGGCGTGCCCACCGCAGTGACGGACAGCGTCACGGTGCCGCCCAGCTTGGCCTGCTGGCTGACGGGCTGGGTCAGGATGGTCAAGGCGCCCGGCAGTTGCAAAATCGCCGGGTCGCTGGTGACGTTGCCCTGGTTGTTGGACACCAGCACGGTGTAAACGCCCAGATTGGCGTTGCTCACGTTGGCAATGTTGAGTTTCGAAGTCTGCGAGCCAGAGATGTTGCCGCCATCGGTGAGGGCGTTGCCGTTCAAGTACCACTGGTAAGTGGGTGCGGGCGAACCGGTGGCCGTGACGCTAAAGAAAGTGTCGTTGCCCGCGCTGGTAATCGGGTTGACCGGCTGGTCAATAATGACCGGCGGGCTGCCCACAAACAACACGACGGTGTTCGAGGAAATGGAGCCGATGATGTTCGTGATATCGACCGAGAAATTACCGGCGGAATTGGGCAGGTTGGTGGTGGAGTTGGCCAGACTCACGTTCGAGAGTAGCAGCGAGGCCGTGCTGGAGCCTTGCACCGTGATGCCATCGTCGGTGAGCAACACGCCTTCCCGGCGCCAATGGTACGTGGGGGTGGGAACGCCGGTGGCCACGACGGTGAAGGTGGCGTTGCCGCCCTCGATGGCGGACACGTCGACCGGCTGGGTGATGACAATCGGATAAGTGCCGGTCGTGAGGTTCGCGTTATTGCTGTAAAGGGTGTCGCCAATGCCGTTGGTGACGGCCACGCGGTAGGTGACGTTGGCATCCGCGTTGGTCAGATTCGCGATGCCGAGGACGGCGGTGGTGCTGCCAAAATACTTAATGCCGTCGGTGGTGATGTTGCTGGGAACCCCGGCGGTGACTTTCTGCCATTGAAAAGAGAGGAAACCGTTCGGGATCGTCGGCTGGGGCTGGACGGTGAAGGAGGCGTTGCCGCCGATGACGCCGCTTTGATCATTCACGCGCGCCACGAGCGAAGGCGCCCAGCGCAGCGAGGTGAAAATCTTGCCGCCGTCGCCCACGGCCACAAAGACATTGCCCCCGGCCACGGCGGGACTGTCAAAAAAGTCGAGGGCCCTCATGCCGCTGGTGGCGGACGGATACAGCGAAGTCACCAAGGAGCCGCCGCCGAGCGGCGAATCCGTGCTGGTGAGCATGGTGTCGGTGTTATCGGCAACGTCGTCGCCCACGAAGGCCCAGGTATTGACGCCGTTGGAATCCGCGCCATAGGTGACGCCGCGCAATTCGTTGACCGTGCCAGTAAAGGGGAAACTGCCAACGTAGGTGGCACCCGTCCACGTGAGCACGGCAATCTGGCCGGTCGCGGCGACGATAATGATCTGATTGTTAACCAGCTTGATGTCCTTCAATTCGACGGGGGTGGTGAACCCGGCCACCGGGGCCGACCAGGTGAAACCGTCTGCCGAGGTGCGCACATGGTAATCATCAATTTCATTGGTCGAGGGCGAAAGAATCGCCACAAACAGGTTGGAATTCGGGTCATACGCCACCTGAATGAAACCGTTGAGCAAGTCGGCGGCGGATGTGTCCACCGCGGTGTGTTTGGTGAAGGCGACGCCATTCGAAGAAGTGAAGGCCAAAGAGTAGGCCACGGGGTCGGTCGTATCGGCGGTCGCGTCGGTCAAGGCAACCCAAGTGTTACCGGTCGAATTGTAGGCGATGCCTTTTAGGCTGCGGGTGGTGTCTGCAAAGATGCCATTCCAACTTTGGCCATTGGTAGAGTAATAAAACAGCGGCGAGCTGCTGTCTGTTTGACCATCACCAACGACGACCGAGTGGCCGGTGCCCGTATCACTGGCAATATGGTTGAAGGTCAGGTTGCCGCCAACCGCCAGGGTAACCTGCCAGATGACGCCGTCCAGGGAATCGGTGATGCCGCCCGACGCGCCCACGGCGATAAATTGCGTGCCGTCGTTGGTCACGTCCGTGTACCCCGAGGTGGAACCGGAGGCGTAATCGGTCCAGGAATTGCCGTCGGCAGAGGTCAGGATGTAGCTAGTGATGTCGACAATGATGCCGATGTTGCCGACGGTGACGAAGCGCGAGTTGGTGCTATCATAGACCAAGGCGGTCAAGTCCGTCCAATGGCCGGTCGAGCCGGTATGCCATTGGGTGCCGACTTCTCCGGTTTGGTTCGAGATGACCGTTGTCGAACTGGAGGTCACACCGACAAACTTGGTGCCGTCATAAACCACGCTGGTGATATTTTGGCGCGTGCCCGACCTTTGGTGGTCCCAATGAATGCCAAAGGGCGACGTTTGAATTTCGCCGCCATCCCCGACCGCCACAAACAGGCCGGCGCCGTAGGCCACGCTGTTAAGGTTATTCTCTGTGCTGGTCGCGACAATGCTCCAACTCAAGCCGTCAGGCGACCGGAGGAAGGTGCCCTTTTCTCCGACGGCAATGAACAATTCTCCGCCGCGAGCAGGGTCGATGATAAGCTGCATCGCATGCACCGAATTGCTGGTGCCCGTCACCCCTGCCTGCCAGGTGACACCGTCGCCGGATAACAAGACGATGCCGCCGTCGCCATAGGCGACGAATTTATTTTGGGCGAAAATGATGCCGCGGAGATTTTGGTCTGTCTGGGCCGGCTGGGGCACCCAATTGGCGCCGTCGGTGGACTTCAGCATGGTGCCGGCGTCGCCCACGGCGATGTAGGTGGGGCCGGTTTCATTGCCGCTGGTGACATTGCCAAAGGCCACACCCCGGAGGAAATCGGTCGTGCCGCTGGAACGAATCGTCCATGACGCGCCATCCGGCGAAGTCAGAATGGTGCCGACGTTGCCGACGGCGACATACAGATTCGTGGCGTTGCCACCCTGCGTAACGTTGGAAATGGCGATGGCGGAGAGGTTGCCTTGCATCTCGCGCCAGTCGTACTGGGCGCGCAGCGGCGTGAGGCCGGCCACGCCGGTTAAAAAAAGGCCCGCAACCACGAACGGGGCACGAAAGACAGAAAGAAACGAGCCCAAGCGCATAGGGCTGCACGATATACAGTCGGCCAGCGCAGGCAATCCTAATTACTGGTCGCCGGTAAAGACCCCCAGCCTGGAGAAAGAAAGGCCCGATCTGCAGGGGGTTCAGGACCGCTTATTGGCCAGCGCCTGCAGGCGGGCCAGAATGTCCGTGGGACGGGTGGCCGGGCGCGCCGCGGTCACGCGGGCTTTCTCCGCGGCCAATTCCGCGGGATGCGCGAGCCATTGGCGCACCGCCGCGCCCAAATCCCCCGGGCGCTTCAACACCCGTCCAAAACCGCGCCCACGGCAGAATTTTACGGTAATCATCTCCTGCGGCATGATGCCGCCCAAGGTATTAAAGAGCAGCGGCAGGCCGGTCAGAATGGCCTCGCTCGTGGTGCCCGTGCCGGGCCGCGCCACGACAGCGGAGGACACGCGCATCAATTGGGCCAGGTTGCGCACATGCGGCAGAGCCCGCACCCGCAAGGCGAGATGACGGGCAGCCCACTCCTGGACGGTGCGCTGGGCGGCCTCGTTTTTCCCGCACAGCGCCACGACTTGGAGCGGCGCCGGCAAGGGGCCGTCCGCCAGGATGGCTTCCAACAGGGCAAGGTGATTCTGGGCGCTATTGGCGCCGGTGGAAAGGAGCAGGGTGAAAACGCCGGGCTCGAGCGTCAGCTCATTACGAAAATAGGCCTCGTCGGCCGCCGCTTCGGCGGGCACCCAAAACGCGGGGTCGAGCAGGAAGCCGCCCGTCCAGGCGCGTTCTGGGGCCATGCCCAGTTGGTGGGCTTGTGCAGTGGTTTCCTCCACCGCGCCGATAAACAAATCCGCCGCCGGGTTGACCCAGTGTTTGCTGAAACCGTAGCCGCCCTCGAGTTCGCCGCAGTAAGTGGCGCACACGGGCGGCGCTTCCGGCAGGGCGGCCTTGGCCGCGGCAAAAAAACCATGGTTGAGGTGGTCGTGCGTGCTCACGATCAGGCGCGGGCGGACGGAACGGACGAAGTCCATGAAGCCATCGCGTCCGGGCATGAAGCCGATGTCGGCCTTGGTCGGCGGGGCGCCGGGGGCGCGCGCGGGCTTGGGGCCGAGCACGGCTTGGGCCGAGCCGCCGCAGAAACTCACAAATTCCAATAAATTATAATAGACATGGTGGAAACCCGGCCAGGTGCGCTGGATGACATTGTAGGCGCCGACGCCGACGCGGTAAAGCGCATGCGTGGCCTCCAGTGCCTGGTGCAGTTGCACCTTCCACGGCTGGGAGCCCTCGCGGCCGGCCCAGTCGCGCAGGGCGCGGGCGCGGGTGTCGTGGCCGCCGCCGGTGCTGGAGGTGAGCACGAGCACGCGCATCGGTTCGTCACTCATTTCGCCCGGCCCTCCCCGAGCGGGGGTAGCACGCTCCGCCCCACCCGCCCGAGCAAACGCCGCGCGCGCCAGCGTTCCGCCTGCCCGACGATGAAACCCACGCATCCGGGCGCGCCGCAATGACACGGGTGGCCGGGAAACGCCGCCAGGCGAAAGCCATAATCGAAAGTCAATTCCACGCCCGCCGCCATAGCGCGCAGCGCGTGAATCCAGACCTTTCCGTTCTCCGCGACCGCTTCACAATTCGGGGCGCAACTATGGTTGATAAAACGCGCCGGGTTCTCGGCGTGGCCGCCATCGAGGTCAAAGGACTCGTCCAACTCCATGAGAAAAGTGAAACCGTTTTCAAGGTGAGCCGTTTGCCGGCGAGCGGATTCGGCCTTGGAGAGGCGCTGGCCCGTGTATTCGACAATCCTCTCGCCTTGGGCAATCGCCCGGGCCGCGAAAAGGCCTTGCCCGTGGATGCCAGAGGCGCCCGCAAAAAAGGCGGGATCAGGCTGCATCAAGCCCGTGGGCGAATTGGCGCATGCGTGCGAAAGCACGGCGGTATAAGGCATTGAGGCCCGCCGGGGAGTCAACGTGAAATTCGCGCCCAAGGTAATGCCTTTCGTGCATCCGCTTAAATTATCCTTGGCGGAAGCCAATGTATCACTAAAGTATCACTTGATGAAAACTGAACTGGTCACGACCTTGAAGCGGGAGGCCACCAAGATAATCGCCGGACTGCAGCAGGATCGAAATCCGATCCTCATTACGCAACATGGCAAACCGGCCGCCTACCTGCTCGATGTCGCGACCTTTGACGCGCTGAATCGCCGGCTGACGGTGTTGGAGAGCCTGGCCATGGGCGAGCAGGCTATTCGTGAAGGCCGTGTCACCTCCCACGCCCAGGCCAAGAAGCGTTTCTCCCGATGGCTGAAATAATCTGGTCTCATCCCGCCCTGGCGCAGTTGGAGGAACTCGCCAATTATATCGCCCTCGACAAGCCTGCGGCCGCCCGGGCCGTCGTGCGCAAGGTTTTTGCGACGACCAGCCAGCTTGAGCATTTTCAACGGCTGGGCCGGCCCATACCGGAGTTTCGCCACCGAAATTACGGACAAATCTGGCTCCCACCGTGCTGGATTTATTACCGTCTTAACGAAGAGAAAGTGTATATCCTCCATGTGCGCCGGGCGGAAAGGCCCTTGAGGACGGACGACTTTTTTGAAAGCGACGACGCTTGAATGCCACCGAGGCGTTTACAAATTCCGATTGATGCCCTTTTCAATCACCGGCAGCCATTGGCCGCGGCGGAAGAGGGTGACCTGGCCGGTGCTGGCCGAGACCACGATGGCCAGACAGTCGGCGGCGAGCGAAATCGCGCAGGCCGCCGCGTGGCGCGAGCCGAGGCCGCTCGGCAGTTCATGCGCATAGTCGGGCGCATGGATGAGGCTGCCGGCGGATTCAAGCACGCCGTCGCCCCGGATGACGAACGCGCCGTCCAGCGAGGAGAATTCCTTCACGGTTTCATCCATAAAGGGGTTGAGGATGTTGCGATCCTCCTCTTTGTATCCAAAAAAGGGATTTAGTACGAGGGGCTTGATGAACGGCTTGATGCGGCCGGCCTCACCGAGCACGAACAGGCAGCCCACGGGCCGGCCCTCGCGGCCCTCGATGGCGAGTTCGGTGGCAATGCCGAGGACGCGCTCGAGCACTTCCGGTTTCACCGCGGCGGGCAGCATGTCCGCCTGGCGGGTGAAGACGGTGGCAAACTCACGCTCGACGTCCACAACCACCAGGGTGTCAAATTGGTTGCTGCCGGGAATGCCGCCGACGCAGCAGAGCCGGTCATTTTGCTGGAAAATCCCGCGCGTGAGGCCGATGAGGACAGCGCTGCGCAATTGCCCGAGGCGGTTGTTGGTGAAGGAGCGCACCGGGATGAGCGCATCCACGCCGGGGACCGCGCCGACGTCCGCCGCGCCTTGGGTCACGAGCACTTTTTTCAGGCCGCGAAAGGAGCCTTCGAGACCGAGGCCGCCGGAAAACGTGTCGCCAAAAATAACCACCGCGGAACAACGCGCGCCCTTGGCCACCTTGGCAGTTTCGGTCAAAATGAGCTGGTTGAACTTGGTGTCCTGCGTGCCGCTGCGGCCCGCAACCCCGCCGAAGACCTGCATAACGGCTTCACGGAACGATTCGAGATCGGGCGCCTCGACGAGCCGATCCAGGGTCGCCTCTTCCTGAAAGATGCGGGCCAGCGAAGCCAGCACACTGAGGTAGGATTTTTCCCCTTCGCCGGCGAGCATTAGGAAAACCAGGCGCACGTCCTTGTAGTCGTCGGCGTCACGGAAGCTCAAACCATGCGGGCAGCGGCCGACGACAAAGACGTAGGGCGCCTTCATGGCTGTGCGCAAGTGCGGCAGCGCCACCCCGTTGCCGAGCTGCGAGGTGATGGTCTGCTCGCGGTCCATCAATTCCTGGCGCAATTGCTCGCGAGTGCGTTTCTGCAACGCAGAGGCCGGAAGGACGGCGAGCATCTCGTCCAGCGCCGCGCCGAAATCGCTGCTACGCAATTCGATGATGCGGGCTTTGGAAAAGTACCGGTCCAGGCGCATGGCGCAGTTTCGAAATTCAACCGCCCCGTTTCAAGAGCCAAGTTCGCCCCCGGCCAACTTATCTTATTAAGGCCCAAATCCGGGAAGCCACGGCGCGACTCCCCTGCCGGGCGTGGCCGGCCCGCTCACTTCTCCCATTCAATCGCGCCCTTTTTCAACTCGTACCACAGGCCCAGGGTGAGCACGGCGACGAAAAACAGCAGCGGCAGCACCATCGGCAAATGGTTGGCCACGAAATCACGATAGACCAACACTGCCGGCACGAGAAATACGACTTCGATGTCAAAAAGGATGAAGAGCATCGCCGTCAGGTAAAATTTTACCGAAAACTGCGGATGCGGGGCGCCGATGGGGTCCATGCCGCACTCATAGGCGGAGTCCTTGCGCGGGTGCGGCGCGGCCCGCTGGCCGAACAGTTTGTTGCCGATCAAAATCGCCGCGGCGATGGCTGCCGCAAGCACGAACTGGATGAGGACGGGAATAAAGGACGCCAACGTCATGCCCGCAGGCAAACAACTCGCGGCGGGCGAGGCAAGTCGAAAAGCCCGGCCGGCGGGTGGGACCCGAATCCCCGCTTCACCACCTCCATGATTTTATGATTGTATGCATGTGCGCTTAATCCATTATGGTGAATATCGGGATAAGGATACATCCAAACCCAGGTGGCCAGACCATTATCCCCGGCCGGCCCCTTCGGCTGCGCGCCCTGACGTTACCTCATTCTGACCCAATTCAAACTACCATGCACTCTCCCAAATTCTGGCGATTATTCCTGATCCTGTCGGTTGCGGCGCTGGCGTCCCAACCTTTCGTCCGGGCGGCGCAGGGCGACAACCTGCCGACCAACCTGCAAGGCGATTATGCGTACACGAGCATCACTTACCAAATTAGCGCCGCCGGACAATCGGCCTCGGGGTCCGTCCCCTACTCGTCGATTCAATCCATCGGCATCACCTTCACCGTGGGCCCGAAAGGCCTGGGCGGCCCGGCCACGGCGGGCAACGTGAAGCAGGTGCAGGCCTATGTGGCACAAATCATCAAGCAACTCCAAAGCCAGGGAATTGGGGTGGTGAAAATAACCTCAAAGAACCTCAAGATCCTCAAGGCCAGCCCGACCCAATTTGCGGCCGCGGTGTCCGGGAATTTCAACGTGCAAGCGTCCGGCGTCGTGGCGCGGGTGACCATTTCGCCCGGCAGCACTTTCACCGGAGTGCTGAAGTCGAATGGCATCATCACGGTCCAGATCAAGCTCAGCGGCACCATTTCCGCCAAAGGGCAAAGGGCCAATTATCGCATCATGGTGACTGGCACGCTGGCGCATTTGTAAAGCCGAGCCCATCACCGGCGAAACTTAAAGGCCAGGGCCAGCCAGGCCAGCCAAGCCACCCCTGAAACCGCCACGCCGAGATGAAATCCGCTGGGAATGTATTCGACCACGAGATGATGGCGGCCGGCGGCCAGGGGAATGGCGCGCAGGATGTAGTTGGCCGGTAAGATTTCGTAGTGGGACTGGACGCTGCCCTCCAGCGGGCGGGCGTGCCAGTCGCGGCTGTAAAGGTCGGTGAGCAAGAGCAGCGTGGGCGTCAGCGTGTCGGCCTCGAGGGTCAGGGAATCCGTGGTGGTGGCGAGCAAACGGACGGTGCCGGGCGCGCCGGGTTGCGGCTTCGGCGCAGGTTCGGATTCGAGCAGAACGGTCTGGTGCGGGTCAAAAGACGAATCCATCAGCCGGGCGAACATCATATCCTTTTTTGGCATAACATCATAATTGGCCAGCAATTGCACCCTGGGCAAGGGGTCGGTCCGCTCAATCACTTGCAGTCCTTGGGGGTCAGGAACAAACGCATAGCGCAGGCGCAGCATCGCATAAAGAGGGGGCAGAAGGTGGATATCGAGGTACTGCGTCGCCTTGGCCGGATCGACTCCCTGCGTCAGGGCCATGAATTCGGCGTAGCGTTTGAGGACGCCGGGGTCGTTGCCGCCCACGTCCGGCGCACCGAGGAGGAATCCGTTATTGAGGAGTGGCAGATCAAGCGTCCGGTAATCGCCCGGGTGGGCAGCGATGAATGCCTGCTGGTCGTGGGGCATGGCGTCCTCGAGCGGAGTCATCTTCAGGCCCGTCGCGGCAAAATGGAGCATTTCGAGGGGCAGCAAAATAATCGGTACCCAGCACAGCACGGGCCACCGCGGCAGGCCAAACAGTGTCCCGCTGAGCACCAGCAGCAGTCCGCCCGCACTGAGGAGCGCAGTCGCCGCTTGCAGGCCGGCGCGGTGGATGAATACGGGATCGCTGAGCAGCGACGACGCCAGGGCGCTTTCGCCGGAGTTGTCCACAAACGCGAGCAAGGGACCGAGGCTCGACGGCGCGGAAAAAAAGAAAAAGCCGACAATCCCAAAAAACAGCCCGCCCACGAGCGCGCCCAACGCCGCCACGCGACCAGGGGGACGGCGACGCAACAAGGCGTCCGCACCCGCGCCCAGTACCAGCGTCAAAAACAGCAGCGCCGGGAAAGTAAATTTCGACAGACCCCGAAAGCGGTCAAAAGTCGGCACATGGTGGTAGAGCAATTCGAGCAGCGGGGTATGTGCTCCGAGTGCGAGCAGAAAAAGCAAAACGGCGACGGCGCAATCCGTCCGCACCAGGAAACGGCGCGCGCGGTCCGCCAATCCCACGGCTATCAGCACCACGCCGGAGGCGCCGAGAAACAGCGCCATCTCCCAAAGATAGCAGCGCCCCCAATAGGCATGGTCGCCGAAGTCGCCAAAAAAATTCGGCACGACCAGGGTGAGCAAATTTTCCGGGGGAAAGGAAAACATGCTGACAAAAGGAAAACTCAACGGGTCCTGCCGCATGCTTTCCGCCGCGGCGGACAACCCGGGAAAAAGTTGCGCCGCCGCCAGCGCCGCCGCCGTGACATAAACCAACATCAGCGCCGGCAGCGCGCGGTAGCGAACACTAGATTGCGCGAGCGTATGCACCAAGGCGTGCACCCCAGCGGCCACCGCAGTGTAGACAACGTACTGGGGCTGGCCGCCGAGAATTTGCAGGCATCCGGCGGCACTCGCAAGCAGCAGGCCGCGCGGCCGGCGCGTCTGCCCGTAATTTTCCAAACCGAGAAAAATCCACGGCGCCCAGGCCATGGAGCACAAGTTGGAAAGATGTCCCGCAAAAACATGCGGTAGCACCACGCCGCTGAGCGGAAAAACCACGCCGCACAGAATTGCCGCAGCCGGGTGATAACCCCGCCGGGCGGCCCAGGCATAGACGCCCGCGCCCAGGATCAACAGTTGCAGTATAATTGAAAAGTTGAGCGCGCGGTCCAGCGGGAGAATCAAGAAAATCGCATTCGGCGGGTAAAACAGCGCCGATTGAAAACCGCCGAGAAACGGCTGGCCCGCGTAGGTGTACGGATTCCACCGCGGCAAATGGCCGGCCCGCAGGCTGTCGGCAGCGAAAGCGCGCCAGGCGACAAATTGGTTAATGAGGTCGGACCGCGGCGAGGTGAGCAGCAGGCCGGTCGGAATCAGCCACACCGCCACGAGCGCGGCGACGGCCAGCAAACCCAGCACGCGCCACTCGGTGCGGTTGAACAGGAGGCGGGGCACGGGGTTCATGCCGGAAGCGGCGGAAGCTGAAGGTAAATCCGGCAAGAGAAAGGGAGGAATCGATTCCGCCAGGGCGCGCCCGGCCGAGCGCCGAAGGTTTATTTCGGCAGGCGCGTGAGGAAGATGCGGCTCTTGCTGAAGTCGCCGAGACCCACCTGGCGGGCGTAATCGAGGAACGCCGGCTGGTCGAGCAAGGGCATCCGCGCGTGCGAACGGGCCAGGTTGATACGGTCAAATAAAATGGAGTCTAGAATCACCGGGTTCTGGCTCATCAGCAGCGTGGGCTCGGATTCGGTGTAAAGGGCGTTGAATCGCGGGCCGCCGATAAATTGGTATCGCTCCAGCGACAACAGGGTGACTACCAGCCCGCGGGACAGTTCCGGAATCGCGGCCATTTGTGCGACGGCGACGGCCCCGGTCGCGGGGTTTTGCATGAAGCGCTCGGTGTTGTTGCACAAATTCAGCGAGGCGTTGACCAGCGCGCCGCTGACGCCCAACTGCGGCTGGTCGATGCCGACGGGCAGGTTGATCCAGAAATCCACGTCGAGGAGTAGCGGCACGGGAAGGAGTGACAGGCGGTCATTGGTTTTGATTTTCCAGTCGAACTCGTTGCGGATGTACTTTTGTTGCGCGCTGTCAGGCGCCGGGAGCGGGCTGTCGTAAAACCAGGTGGTGGGATCATAGTACTTGCCGCGCTCGAGCACGAGGACGGGCACGCCCTCGAACAGCTCGTCCGAAGCGGCCCCCGCGCCTGGCAGATAACCGGCGGCGCGCAGGCGGCTTTCACTTTGATCCACGAGAAAAAGCTCCTCCGGCTTGAAGCCACGGGCGACCAAGGCCGCGATGACGGCCCGCGTCAGCGCCGGCGGCGTGGTGAGGCCGACCGTGCCGGTGGAGACTTTCAGGCCGGCACGGTGCTTCGAGCCCGGCTCGAGTTTTTTGCCGAATCGCGTTTCAAAATCCGTGAACAAGGCATCGACGGCGGCGCGGTAATCCTTTTCGCCAAAGCCGGCGAGCCGGTATTCCCAGAGCCAGGAGCGCGGGTCCTTCGGGTCCACGGCTTGGCTGGAATCTGAACGGGCCTTGGGCAATTCGCCAACCCCTGCGGGCGGCGACGCGGGTTTGGTGTTATCGTTGGCTTTATCCGGCAAGGGTGAAGGTGCCGGTGCCGGCGGAACAAAGACGGGCACGCGCGGGGCGGGCTCCGTGGGCAGGCCGGGCGAAACGGCGGCGAGGTAACGCACGGGCGGGGCGGATTGCGCCGACGCCGGAACCGCGCTCCAGCCGAGCGCCAACAGACAGCAGAGAACTCGCATGGGCATGGGGGACAACGGGGTTACCAACGTTGTTGCGTTTGGCGCCGGTTGCGGTTAACAAATCCTCACTTCTCTGTTCCAGAATGCAAGCTTCGTTTAGCCACTTCCGTCTCCTCCTGGGCCCGCTCGCGGCCGGGGCGCTGCTGTTTTCGGGTTGTTCAAAAACCGTGACGACGGTCGAGACGGTGCCGGATCGCAACGTGCAAATCACCGCCGCCCTCGCCGCCGCCGACCAACAAATGGCGGCCGGCCAGATTCCCGCGGCCATCACGGCGCTCGAGGTTTTGCGCGCGGCCAACCCCGCCCGGCCCGACGTGCTGGAGGCGCTGGCGTTTGCGCGCAGCCACGCGGGCGACCGCGTCGAGGCCGCGGCCCTCTTCGAACAGGCGGCCCAAGCCGACCCCGAACGGCGTTCGCTGCTGGTTTATGCGGCCAGTCTCGACGCAAGCGCCGGAGATCACGTCAACGCCGCGCGGGTTTATCAGGCTTACCTCAAGGATTTCCCCAAAGATGCCGCGGCGTGGAAAAATCTCGCGCAGGAATTGCAGGCGCTCGGGCAATCGCGCCCGGCGTTGGACGCCTACCTCGAGGCGCTGAAACAAACATCCGACCACCAGCCGACCGCCCGCGTCGCCACCGACATCGGACAACTTTTTCTGAATTTGCGCGACTCCGTGCAGGCCGAAGCGTGGTTCAAAAACGCGCTTTTACGGCAGCCCGATCTCGCGACGCTGGTGCGGGCTAAAATCGGCTTGTTGCAAATTGCGAAACTGCGCAACGATGCCGGCAGTGCGGGAAAATTGCTGGCGGAATTGGATGTGATCCCCGAAGGCCATGCCGCGTTGGTGGCCGCGAATCTCGCGCCTCCGCCCCCGCCAACCGCGGCCAGCCCGCCGGCGGAAAAACCGCCGGTTGCTCCGACCGCGACGGCTCCTGCGCCAGCAAATCCTGCGGCAGCGTCAACTGCCTCGGCCACGGTTGCGGTCACTGCACCAGGGCCCGCGTTGGCCCCGGCCCCCACGCCCGTCACTTCGTCGACACCGGTTGCCGCTTCGGCACCTGTCGCGACTCCGGCGCCTGCTGCCGTTGCTCCCACGAATGTCACCGCGGATGTTCCTGCGCCGAATCCGGTGGCACCGTCCGCCACTTCCACGCCGCCAGCCACTGCGTCGCCGACGCCGGCAGAAATCGGCTTGGCGGCGGCGCCAGAATCTTCGCCTCCTATTAATACTGTGCTGGCGGCCAATGCACCGGAAGCGTCTCCGCCCTCTCCGACGCCGGCCCTAGGCCGCACTGGTGGAGTTAAACCGGAACCCACCGCATCCGCCGCCGCCGCCACGCCCGCGGCCATGGCACCTTTGCCTACTGCTGCGCCCGCCACGCCGAGCCCGCTCGACGAGGCCAAGCGGGCCCGCGCCGAAGGCCGCTCCGCCGACGCCATCCGCCTGTACTCAAAAATTCTCGGCCAGGAGGACACCGATCCGTCCGTGTGGCTCGGCCTGGCCCAGTCCTATTTTGACGACCACCAATTCGCCAACGCCGTCAACGTCATGCACGAGGCCATGCGGCGCGCGCCGGACGACCCGAGTTACGTGGTCGTTTATTTGCAAATGGTGAAAGCGAGCCAGCCGCCGACCGTTTACGGCGAGGAATTAAGCGCGGCGTACAATCAATTTCCCGCGAGCGGGGACATCGTGCTCATCGTGGCGGACTCCCTGCGCGCGCGGGGCGACAACGTCAACGCGGCGCGCGTGCTGGACAATTTCCTCCGCAGTGCGCCGAACGACCCGCGCCGCGCCGAGGCCGAAGCCGCGCGGGCGGCGTTGCCCGCGAAATAGGTGTTGGCGTCGGCGGGGGCGTCAAATTTTTCGGAAATTGCAGCCTTTACCCCACCCCCCATGAGTACACTGAATTCGACTGGTCGCAAATTCGCCGCCGCCCTCAGCCTGCTGGCCCTCGCCCACTCTGCCCGCGCGGTCGATGCTCCCGCGGTGCCCGCAACAGCCGTGGATCGAAGTGCCGCCCTCGCCGCCGTGGCCCGCCGCACCAACCTGCCGCCCGACGCCGACGATCCGGCGCGGCCGCAAAACACGCGCCTGCTCAAGCCCGGCATTTGGACCGACGATGTGGGCGTGGACGACAACGGCAACATCTTCAATCAATACAAGCGCTCCTCCTACGGAACCTGGAGCAATTACGACGAGGCCAAGGCCAATCCGTATCCCATCCCCGAAGTTCTGGTGTTGAAAAACGGTGAGAAAGTGAAAGATGCCGACACCTGGTGGAAGTTGCGGCGACCCGAAATTCTGGAGGACTTTTTCACTTATGTTTATGGACGGATTCCCGCGAACACTCCGAAAATCTCCTGGGAGGTGACGACCCAGACGACGGACACGGTGAAGACGAAAACCATCGTCGGGCACATCGACAATTCCGCCTACCCCGCCGCGACCCCGACTATTTTGCTCACGCTTTCGCTGCCCGCCCAGGCGACCGGACCCGTGCCGGTCATGGTGGCGCTCTCAGCCGGCGGCGGTGGCGGCCCCCGGCGCGGCGCTCCACCGCCCGCCGCGAGCGGCGCGCCGGTTGCGACCGGGCCGGTCGCGGCGCCGCCCGCGAATCGCGCAGGCCGCAGCAGCACCGAGCTTTCTCCTCTGCAACAGGCGCTGGCCCGCGGCTGGGGTTACGCAACTTTTAACACCGGCAGCGTGCAGCAGGACAGCGCCGCGGGCCTGACTTCGGGCATCATCGGCCTCATGAATCAGGGCCAGCCGCGGAAAAGCCCCGACGCCTGGGGTGTGCTGACGGCCTGGACGTGGGGCTTGAGCCGGGCCATCGATTATTTCGAGACGGACCAGGACGTGGACGCCAAACGCCTCGGCGTCGAGGGTCATTCGCGCTGGGGCAAGACTGCTCTGTGGGCCGCCGCCCAGGATCAACGCTGGGCCATCGTTTATGCCAGTTGCTCCGGCGAAGGCGGCGCCAAACTTTTCCGCCGCAACTTCGGCGAAACCACCGACAACATCGCGAACTCCTACTGGATGGCGGTAAATTTCCGCAACTACGGCGGCCGCTGGAACGACTTGCCGGTCGACGCGAACGAATTGATTGCGCTCGTGGCTCCGCGGCCCGCCTTCATCACCGGCGCCACCCAAGACCCCTGGTCCGACCCGCACGGGGAATTCCTCGCCGCCGTGGGCGCCGGCCCGGTGTACCGCCTTCTCGGCAAAAAAGATCTCGGCACGACGGAAATGCCCGCGCCGGATGTCGCGCTGGTGGCCGGCGACGTGGCTTTTCGCGAACACATCGGCGCGCATACGGATATCCCGGACTGGCCGGTGTTCCTTGATTACGCCGCCAAATATTTCAGCGCGTCAAAACCGAAAAATTAGCAACCGCATTGCCGCTTGGAAAAGACCGAGAGAGCCGCTGCCAGCAAGGCTGCGGGCAGCATGCAGCATTTTGAATTTTCAATTTTGAATCCTGAATTCAAACTCACCCCTGCCCGCCATTCGGGTAGCTGCCGAGCCATTTGACAAACGGGCAGTGGCGGCGCAGCGCCTCGACGGCCTCCTGCACGACGGCGTCCTGCCAGTGGCCGATACAGTCAATGAAAAAGTAATAATGCCAAGCCTTCTGGCGGCTGGGGCGCGATTCAATTTTCGACAGGTTCACGCCGCGCGTGCTGAAGGGCTCGAGCGCGCGCAGGAGCGCGCCGGGTTCGTCGTTGAGCGAGAAAACCAGGCTGGTCTTGTCGCGCCCGGGCCCGAGGGGCGCGGAGACGGTTTTGCCGAGCACGAGAAAGCGCGTGATGTTGTCCAGGCGGTCCTGAATGCCCGCGGCCACGACGGGCACGCCGTACAAATCCGCCGCCAGCCGGCCCGCCACGGCAGCCGCGCCGGGCGTTTCACGCGCCTGGCACACCGCCGCGGATGTGCTTGACGCCTCGCACAATTGCGCGGACGGCAGATTGCGCCGGAGCCAGTCCCGGCATTGGCCGAGCGCCTGGTCCTTGGAAAAGACGATGGATATTTTCTCCAGCGGCTCCTTGGAAATCAGGCAGTGCTCGATGGGGAGGAAGACTTGCGCGACGATTTTGAGGTCGGTCTCGACCAGCATGTCGAGCGAGTGGAAAACCGCGCCTTCGGTGGAATTCTCGATGGGCACCACGCCGTGGTCGGCGTCGCCATGCTCGACGGCGGTGAAGACGTCGGGAATGGTCGCACACGGGCGGCACGGCAGGCTGGACCCGAAATTTTTCAACGCGGCCTGATGAGTGTAGGTCGCCTCGGGCCCGAGGTAGGCGATGACCATTTCCTTCTGCAAGGCGAGCGAGGCCGAAATGATTTCACGGTAAATGGCCCGCAGGGCCGGCGACGCCAGCGGGCCGGGATTCGCGGCGGCCAGGCGCTCAAACACGGCTTCCTCGCGGCTCGGCACATAGACCTGCGCGCCCTGCTGGTGCTTGACGCGCCCGACTTCGGAAGCCAGCCGCACGCGCGCGTTCAGACGCTCGATGATTTCGAGGTCCACCGCGTCGATTTTCTTGCGCAAGGTATCGAGGTCCACGGGAAAGAGATAAAAAATGAAGAAGATTTCTTGGACAGAATTAACGAAATTACGGAAAATAATTGCCGGAAGTATTCTTATCCCATTTGTTAATTCGGTCAAAAACTCAGTTGGATTGGGCGGGTGCTGCTTCAGGAGTTGCTTCGGCGGGGGCTTCGACGGCCGCGAGGCCCATGTCCGTGTCCGAAAGCAATTCCTCCTGCTCCTCGGGTTGGGTGGCGCGGCGAATCCATTCGTTGAGCTGGCCGGGCGAGACCACGTCGGTCGCCGGCAGTTCCTCGACCGAGCGGATGCCGCAGAATTCCAAAAATTTGTCCGTGGTGGCGTACTGGATGGGGCGGCCCGGCAATTCGGCACGGCCCGAGACGTAGACGAGTTCCAGTTCGAGCAGGCGCATCATCGCGCTGTCGCCGGCCACGCCACGCACGGCCTCGATCTCGGCTCGCGTGACCGGCTGGCGGTAGGCCACGAGCGCGAGGGTTTCCAGGGCGGCCTGGGAAAGGCGCAGCGGCTTCGGGGCTTCGCGCATCAGGCGCACCCAATCGCCATATTCCGGCGCTACCGCGAGGCGGAAGCCGGAGGGGCCCTGAATCAGGCGGCACACTTCGCCGGAGGTTTCCATTTCCAAAGCAATGGCCTCCATGGCGTCGCGAATCTGCGTGGCGGTCAGCAACGACGGCACTTGGGACATCAGCTCCTGCATGACGCTCTGATCCGGCGCGGTGAGGACACCCTCGGCGGGCGGCGTGGTGATGACGACCGGCGGGGGCGGAGGCGTGGCGATGGCGGGATCGATCGCCCCGGCGGCCTCCGGCTCCTCGAGGGCCAGCGCCGGCTGCTCAATCTCGTCATGGTAGCGCGTGACGACGGCCTGAATGTCCTTGATGGACAGAGGCTCGGACGTGCTCAGCAGGAGCGCGCGCAGGATTTTCTTGAGGTTGAATTCCATGGCTAGGGGACGGGCGACCAGCGTTGCGCAAACCCGCCAAACCCCGCAACACTCAAATTTATATTCTCCGTCCGGGAGCGAGATTTACCGCCGCTTTACTGGCGGCAGGCATGAATAGGGGGACGGTTTTGTCTTGGGTAATTTCTCGCGAGCCGGTAACATGTCACCTTGAGCCGACCTGAACAACCATGATTCCCAAGCAACAAATCACCGTGGTGCTCGTCGATGATCATGCCGTTGTCCGCCAGGGTCTTTGCGCCATTCTGAACAAAGACAGCCGATTTAAGGTGGCCGGGCAGGCTCAGAATGGCCGGGAAGCGGTGCAATTGGTGCGGACGCTGCAACCCGATGTCGTCCTGATGGATCTCGGCATGGCCACCCTCAATGGGGTGGAGGCCACGCGGCAAATTCTGGCCGAGAATCCCACGGTCAAGGTGCTCATTCTTTCCGCCTACAGCGGACGGGATAATGTCGAGCGCATGATCGCGGCCGGAGTGGCGGGGTACATTGACAAAGAGTCGTCTGCCGACATTTTAACCCAGGCTGTTTACGCGGTGGCCCACGGACGGAAATATTTCAGCGCGGTCGTGGCGAAGCAACTGCACCAGGCCACCGAGGGGCCCGGGAGCCGGGGGAAAGTGAAGAAGCCCAATCTCGCTGCGCTGAGTCAGCGCGAAGCGGAGGTGCTGCAATTGGTGGCCGAGGGCACGACCAGCAAAGAAATCGCGGTGGAACTGGGCATCAGCATTAAAACCGTCGAGAAGCACCGGCAAGGCCTCATGCAAAGGCTGAATATTCATGAAATCGCCGGGCTTACCCGCTATGCGCTCGCGGCGGGAGTGATTGAGGGGAAGGTTATCCCAGTGAAAAAAACGAAGTGCTAATGGCCTGGCTGGGTAACGAGGCTTGCGGGCTTCAACCGGCAGGCTGGCCCGCCCGGGACGGTTGATAACGGCGGGGAAATACGACCCGGAAGGTTGTCCCGGATTTTGCTGAACTCGCCATTTCTAAACTCGCGTCGAGCAACTCACACAGGCGCTTGACAATCGAGAGGCCGATGCCTTCGCCGGGCTGGGGATGGGAAGGGCTCATCGCCGTGGATTCGCCCAGGGTCGGCGCCAGCACATGGGAACTTTCGCCTTTGGCTTCGGCGGTTTTCTCGTCCGACTCCCGCGCACTTGCCGTGGCTTCCTTGAGCCCGACGGACATCGGCGCACTGGGGCCGGAGAGCAAGCCCGGGCCGGTGTCCTTGACCATCAACCACCAATTTTTCTTCTCCTCACCCCAACTCAGGATGACGCCGCCGGACTCGGTGTACTTGAGTGCGTTCAGCACCAAATTTTGCAGCAAACGCCGCACTTTGCCCGAGTCACCCTCGACCACAAACGGCGCCGGGCCGTCCATCTTCAAGAAGAGGCCGCGGGCGCGGGAAAATGGCCGGTTGACGTTGCAGAGTTCCGTGATGAGCGCGGCCGCGTCGAACGTGTTTATTTCCCGAATTTCCTGACCGGCCTCCAACCGCGCCAGTTCCATCAACTCGCCGAGCATCGCGGTGACCTCATGGACGCCCTGCTTGACCAGGCTCGCGAATTCCACCCGTTGGGCGTCCGCAATTTCGGCATTCCCCAGCAGCCCCGCGGCGATGCTGACCCCGAAGGCATTGCTCTTGAGATCATGAACGGCTTGGTGAATCAGGGTGGAGCGTCGGCGTTCGATCTCATTGACGCGGGTGAGTGCGAGGGTGAGATCCTCCAGATGCCCGGCCGCTTCCGCCTGCTGCATCCGCTCGTATTGTGCGGCGCTCCCACTGATGGCAGCATTGACCATGGAGACCATCTGCCGGTTCGCTTCCACCAGCGTTTCGCGATCAATCTCGGGATGGGCCTTGGCGAAATCATTCAACTCTTCGAACAGGCAGAGCTGGAGGTGTCCCCACTCATGCATCAGCTCCTGCAACCGGTAGCCCTGCTGCCAGCGGTGCAGGCCATGCTTCACCTCCTCCGCTTTTTTGTCAACAATGGCGTCCTGCGCGTTGGCGCCGCCGGGCGGCGAACGGAGCAGTTGCTCGAAGGCATCCAGCACCTCGGGAATATGATCGTTAAATTGCCCGCGCGTGAGGCCGTGCGCGGTCGTTTGCTCAGGATCGGCCTCCGCGGCTTTGCGCCATGCCGCTAAAATCGCCTTCCTTCGCTCCGCCAGAAAATCACACAGGATTCCCAATTGTTGGCTCGTTGTCTGGTTCATGCCGCTCAATAGTAATTCATGCGAACTGAATAAGCAAACGAGAGGATTCCGTCTTTTTCCCGGTGGCAAGGCCTTTGTGGCGGGTTAAGGGGCCTGCGGGTTGCCCCCAGGCACCGGCCCCGTGGGAGTCCGCAAAAAATGCTCCATTCTTTAGCAAATGACCCTACCGCCATCGCTAAACGCAACCCGGCACAAGGTGGTAGAACCGCACGCTGCTGAATGGCCGATCCCGCCAAACTCAGCCTCGCCCTTTACCGTTGCTGCTCCTGTTTTTCCGGGATGCCGGGTTCGTCGAGCAACTGCACGACCGTGGCGGGGCCAAGATCGGCCGGGGCCGTCCACGAGCGCAGGGCCCAGACGATTTTCTTGTCGGGCGTGACTTCGAGCACCTGCACCGTGCTCGGCCAATCCTCGGGATGCTTTACGTTCTTTTCATCGACGACGCCGCTCGGGCACCAGTTGCTGATGATGGTGTTGCCGTTGGCCAGGCGGTTCGCCTCCTGCAAGCTCCAGAGCGCGATGCCGGGGGCGTCCTTTTGCGTGAACTCCCAGACAATTTCGCCCTTGGGGTTTACCTCGCGCACAAAGGAATTATGGCTGCTGATGAGGGTGTTGCCGTTCTTCAAGCGCACGGCGTCCCAGGGAATCGGCACGGCCACGGACCAGATTTCTTTGCCGTTGGCGTCGTACTCGACGACCTTGTCCTGGTCGTGGTGCGCGGCCAAAAACGTGCCGGCGGGCGTCATCTGCACGCGGCGGAACTGGGTGTGCACGGCCTTGGGATCGCCGTTGGTGGGGAGGACCAATTCCTTTTCGGTTTTGCCGGTGACGATGTTGATGATCATCAGTTTCGCTGGAAAGCCGTTCTGCACGATCATGACTTTGTCCAGGCCGATGGGCTGAATGACGTGGACCTCGCTGCCCTTGGGGGCGTCGTAATTCCAGATGAGCTTCTTGTCGGGCGTGACTTCCCCCGCGCCAGTTTTGCGCGCAAAAACGACATTGCCATTCGAGAGCAAGGTGGCGTCGCTCAATTCCTGCAAAGTATTGGAGGCGTCGTTGGTGGGGATTTCGTAGGACCAAGTGACTTTGCCATCGCGGACAATGACCATGCGCTGCACTGGATTGCGGAAATCATACTGGCCGGTGTAGAAAAAAGGATGCTGGTTGATGCCTTTGCCGGGCAGTTCCGCGGCCGAATACGGGCCGTGCGGAAACAAGGGATTTATGTTGATGAGCGGCGGTGTGGAGACCGTCGCTGGGGTAGGCTTGGCAGAGGCAGAGCCTGCGGCGGCGGGCGTCGCCGGAGCATCCGCGGCACGGAGGAACGGCGCATAAACCAAGCTGAGCGTGAGGCAATTCAGGAAGAGAAGAACGGAGCGTAATTTCATCGGGGGTAATGGACCGGGGTTGGCCAACGATTGGAATCCACGCTACGGGCGGGCGGCGAAGGAAGTCAAGGGCGGCGCGAGGATTCAAGAGCGGAGGGCCATCCTCATCATTGACGAGTGCAACCGATCTGTTAGTATGCCTGCTGCGCTGGATTCCCCCCTTCCACGCCCCCCACCCTTTGTTTTCTCATGGCGTCTTTGCGACTACGCGTTTCCCTGATGTCGGCCCGGGTATTTTCAACTTTAGGGCTGCTCCTGTCTGCCTCCGCGGCGGTGCTGGCGGCCGAGACCCCGGCCACGACGCCGAGCCCGGCGGTGGACCCGGCCCGGAATGCCGCTTTCGCCAAAACCATCCAGCCTTTTTTCGCGCAGAATTGCTTTTCGTGCCACGACGCCGAGCATCACAAGGGCGATTTGAATTTGCAGTCGTTCACGGACGCCGGCGCGGTGGAAAAAAACCGCGACGAATTTGAGCTGGTGTTCAACCGCGTGCGCCACGGCGAAATGCCGCCGGCCGGCCAGCCCCGCCCGGACCACGACCAGCAAGAGGCCTTCACGCACTGGCTGGCGGCAGAATTTGACCGTCAGGACCAGGCCGCCCCGCCTTTCGTCGGGCATGTCGCCCCCCGGCGGCTGAACCGCTCCGAGTACGACAACACCGTGCGCGATTTGCTGGGCGTGGATTTCCAGCCCGCGGATGACTTTCCTCCCGACGACAGCGGCTACGGCTTTGATAACAATGGCGACGTGCTGACGATGTCGCCGATGCTGATGGAAAAATACCTGAAGGCGGCGGAAAAAGTCGCGCGCACGGCGGTGTTCGGCGTCGAGCCCATGCAGCCGACGTCGTATAATATCCAACCTTGGTTCATTGATTACGACACCACCAAGGCGACCAAGACGGATTACGACAAAACGGGGATGAGCCTGCCCTATGCGCTCCACACCACGTACCGTTTTCCCGTCGAGGCCGACTATGATTTCAGCTCCGTCCTGCGCGGCTTTCGGCCCGCGGGTTGCGACCCGGCCGAAGTGGGCTTTTGGGTCGACGGCCAGCTCGTCCACACCGGCCGCGTGCCGACCTTGTACGACGGGGAAATGAACGGCCAGGGGGACAAATTCCGCGCCCACATGACGGCGGGCGAGCACTGGCTGGCGGTCTCGATCATGAACATTTATGATGGGCTGCCTCCGGCCTACGGCGGCCCGAATCCCAACCAAAGCCAGGAACGCATCGGCAAATCTCCCACCGAGTTTTTGGTGAGCAACCTCGGCATCGTCGGTCCCTACGACCAGAAGCTCGGCCCCACCGCGGAAAGCCTGAAAAAACTTTACGGCGACAATCCGCCCCAGGGCACGCCCGATGCCGCGCGGGTGCGCCAAATCGTCGGCGATCTCGCCTACCGCGCCTACCGCCGGCCCGTGACCACGGCCGAGCTGGACCAACTCGTTGGGCTCGTCAACCGCGCCCAAAAAGACGGCGACAGTTTTCAGGAAGGCCTGTGTCTGGCGCTCGAGCGGATGCTGATTTCACCGAACTTTTTGTTCCGCCTCGAGCAGGATCCGCCCGCGGGCTCGGCGCGTCCGGTGAATCAATATGAGTTCGCCACGCGCCTGTCCTATTTCCTCTGGAGTTCGATGCCGGACGACGCCTTGCTGCGCGCGGCGAGCGAGGGCAAGCTGGACCAGCCGGCGGAAGTGGAAGCACAGGTGCGCCGGATGTTGCAGGACCCGAAATCGTTTGCATTGGTGGAGAACTTCGGCGGCCAGTGGCTGCAATTCCGCGCCCTCGAATCGCACCAGCTCGAGCGCAAGAATTTCCAGCAGTACACCGACTACACGCGCATGTCCATGCAGAAGGAAACGGAGCTGTTCTTTGACCACATTATTCGGGACAATTTGAGCGTGCTGGATTTTATCAGCGCCAATTACACCTACGTCAACCAGCGGCTGGCGGAGTTCTACGGCCTGACGGGCATCCAGGGCGCGGAGTTCCGCAAGGTGCTGCTCCCGGCCGATTACCCCCACGCCGGGGTCGTCACGCAGGCCAGCGTGCTCACGGTGACCTCCTACGCTACGCGCACTTCGCCGGTCATCCGCGGCAAGTGGGTGCTGGAAAACATCCTCAACGCCGCGCCGCCGCCGCCGCCCGCGAATGTGGGCACCCTCAAGGAGGAGGAACTCGGCGTTTCCAAGACCATGCGGGAGCAGTTGGAAGCCCACCGCGCCAACCCGACTTGCGCCTCCTGCCATTCGCGCATGGACCCGCTCGGTTTTGGCCTGGAGAATTACAACGCCATTGGGGCCTGGCGCGACAAGGACGGCAACTTTCCGGTGGACTCGACCGGCACCCTGCCCGACGGGCGTTCATTCAAGGGCGCGGCGGAACTGGCCAGTATCCTACTGCTTGACAAAGATGACTTTGCGGAGTGTATTGCAGACAAGCTGCTGACCTATGCCTTGGGCCGGGGCCTGACCCCTTCCGACCAAGCGGCCGTCCGCAGCATTGCCCTTCGCCTAGCCGCCCATGATTACAAGTTTTCCAGCCTCGTCCTCGGCGTAGTTGACACCCCTGAATTTCGCCTCCGCGCGAGCGCCGTCCCACCCTCTAAAATGGCCCAACAATGATTATCACTGGCAAACATATCGCACGGCGCAAGTTTCTCAAGGGTCTCGGCGTGGCCATCGCGCTGCCCATGCTCGAATCGATGATGCCGGTGTCGTTCGCGCAGACGCTGACCACGGCGCGCAAGTCGCCCCTGCGCATGTCGTTTGTGTACGTGCCCAATGGCATCGTGATGAAGAACTGGACGCCGGCGGCCTTCGGCACGGATTTTGAACTTTCCCGCATTTTGCAGCCGTTGACGCCGTTTCGCGACCAGACGCAGGTCATCACCGGCTCGGCCGACCATTTTGCGAACGGCCTGGGCGACGGCGGCGGCGACCACGCCCGCGCGGGCGCGAGTTTCCTCACCGGCGCGCACCCGAAGCACAGCGCGGGTTCGGATATTTATGTCGGCGTCTCGGCGGACCAGGTGGCGGCGCGCGAAGTGGGCCACCTCACCCGGCTGCCGTCGCTGGAAATCGGGCTCGATGACAATCGCACCGTCGGCCACTGCGACTCCGGCTACAGTTGCGCGTACACCAACAGCATTTCGTGGCGGACCCCGTCCACGCCCATGCCGCCCGAGGCCAACCCGCGGCAGTTGTTCGAACGCCTGTTTGGCGACTACGACAACACGATTGACGATGCCACCCGCGCGCGCCGCATCGCCAACCGCAAGAGCATTTTGGACATGGCCCAGGAAGAGACTAAGCAGCTCGTCGGCAGCCTAGGTGCGACGGACAAATCCAAGATGGATGAGTACCTGACCACCATCCGCGATGTGGAGCAGCGCATCGAACGCGCGGAAAATGAGCCGCCCATTAAGGATCCCGGCTTTGCCAAGCCCAGCGGCGTCCCGACGAATTTCGTGGAGCATGCCCGGCTGATGTACGAGATGCAGGCGATTGCCTTTCAGGCGGACATCACCCGCATCGCCACCATGGTGATTGGCCGCGAAGGCAGCGTGCGCACCTACGAGCACATTGGCGTGCCGGAGACGCATCACCCGCTCTCGCACCACAAAAATTATGAGCCGAGCCTCGAAAAGCTCACGCTCATCAACACCCACCACATGGATTTGTTTGCGAACTTCCTCCAGCGCCTGAAGAGCACGCCCAACGGCGTCGGCGGCAATCTGCTGGATGACTCGATGATTCTCTACGGCTCGGGCATTTCCGACAGCGACCGGCATATCCATGAAAACCTGCCCATCGTGATGGTGGGCGGCGGAGGCGGCACTCTGCATGGCGGCCGCCATCTCGAGGTTGCGGCGAATACTCCGGTCACGAATGTTTACATGGCGATGCTCCAGCGCATGGACGTGCATGTTGACTCGGTGGGCGACAGCACCGGTGCGTTGGAAATTTAACCTGGTCATTTTACCCCTGATGGCCTCGCGTTCACGGTTGGGATTATTTACCTGTTTCGCCCTTGGGCTGACGGCTTTGACGTTGGCCGCCCAAACCGCCGCACCCGGCGCACCCAGTGCGGAGCAGGCGGCCTTCGGGCAGTCTCTGGCATTGCGCACGGACCGGGTGATTGCGGATTCCACGCATCCAGCGATGGGCTGGCTGGCGCAAACCAACCCTGTCCCCTACTCCGCGTCCAATGCCCTGCGCCTGCGCCTCGCGCTCTTTCCCGCGGCCGGGGCCGCTGACCAAAAAATGGCCCGCGACCTGGGCCAATTCCTGGTTTTCGGCGGCAACCTCGCGGACAACCCTTTTCCTTTTTCCGCGAAATTGCAGGGCTTGCCGGACGGCGATTACCGCTACGTGGCCGAAGTCTGGGACGGCAACACGTCGCTGGCGAAATTGGAAAAGAACATTCAACTGGTGGCCGGTCTCGAGGAAAAACAGGCCGACATTGAGCGCCGCCTGGCGAAAATTTCCGGTCACGATAGCGCCAAGGCGAGCATCGAGTATCCGTTTGATTTGGCGCGGGTCATCAATCTCGGCAAACGCGTCTATGGTTCCGGCACGGGCAATCCCGAATTCGGCCTGAACGAGGCGGGCGCGCCCATCCTCTACGATTTTGCGGCGGGCCTGAAGCAGTCGGAAAAACTGCTCGCGGCGCTGGAAGCGGGCCAGGATCCGGTGTGGCGGGCCGGCGGCGACACCGTCCGCCATTATTACATGCCGGAGGCCGACGAAATTCTGCCTTACCACGTTTACGTGCCCTCGACGTGGGACGGCAAATCGCCGCTGCCGCTGGTCTTTATTTTGCACGGCAACAGCCGCAATCAGGATTTTTATTTCGACCGCGACGAACACATCATTCCCAAGACGGCGGAACAGCATGGTTACATGCTCGTCGCGCCGATGGGCTATTCCCCCAATGGCGGCTACAACTATGTGCCTTATGGGCGCGCGGGCGGGCCGCGCGGCGTCGCGGGCGCCATGGCGGCGCCGCAACAATTTGGCTCGGCCTCGGCCGGCAACGGCTTCGGCGGCGTCAACGGCTCGGTCACACCCCAGCTCGTGCGTTCCGAGTGGAGCGAGCAAGACGCCATGCACGTATACGACCTTATCAAACAGGAGTACCCGATTGATCCGAAGCGTACTTTCCTGTTCGGCTATTCCGCCGGCGGACAGGGCTCGCATTACATCGGGCCCAAGTATGCGGAGAACTGGGCCGCCATCGCCATCGGCGGTTCGAACGCCCAGCCTGCCGCCGGTTATCCTTTCGCCAAGCTGAAGAACACGCCCATGATGATTTTCTACGGCGGGGCAGACACGCCGAATATCAATCCCTCCCATGCCATGGCCCAGGCCCTGCAGGAAAATGGCATTGACGTGGTGTTGAAGGAATATCCGGGAGCCAGCCATGATGGCGCGCCCAGTGCGGCGACCGCCGATATTTTTAATTTCTTCGACGCGCACCCGCGCAAGTAAACGTCGGGACCGCTCCGCCTTTTTGACGCGCGCCGCAAGACCGGGGTTGCCTTGCGAGGAATTTCTTTCAAGCTCTTGGGCCATGCCCCTTACCCCCTGGAGACGCAAGGTGTCTTGTTGGACGTTGCTCCTTTTAGTGTTGTCGTATGTGACCGCCGCGGCCGCCGCCAGCCTGCCGCCGCCGGTTCCCGTTCTGTCCAGTGACGCCGGCGGCCCCGCCCTTTATCCCTTTCTCCCGGCGACGGAGCAGAACACCGGCACGGGCGTCTTGCTCGTAACTGATAGCGCCAAGCCTGCAGCCGAGGACGCCGAGGCTGCACAAATCGCACAAGCGCTGAAAGCCAAGGGCCTGGCCGCTTTCATTTTGAGTTATCGCAAGGGAGCGGACTCCGCCGTCGCCGACGTCAATCGGGCCCTGCAATTCTTGCGGGCGCACGCCGCCGATTATAAAATTTCTCCGAACCGCCTCGGGGTGATGGGACTGGGAACCGGGGCCGTCCTCGCCGCGAACGCCGCCTACCAGCCGGTCGCGGGGAAAGCCGATGCTCCCGGCGTGCTCGAGCGCGTTCCCAGTTGGCCCAATTTTATGGCGCTCATCGATGGCGCCGCGCTGCCCGCCGCCGGCGCCTCGCTGCCGCCGGCGACTTTTTTGGCCGGCTCGACCAACCCCAAGGACAATTCCGACGATATGATCGGCTTGTGGAATTATTTGCGCGGGCCCCAGGTGCGTGTGCCGGTCGAGGCGCATTTTTTCCCGAGTCGTTTGACCGGTGCGGCCAATACTCCCGGCAGCCCGGCCGCGGAGTGGCCAGACCTTTTTTATAATTGGGTGCGGGCGTATGGATTTCTTACGGACCAGCAGCGCGTCGCCATTCGCGGCTCGGTGACCGTGGACGGCCACGAATTGCCCAAGGGTTTTATCATCCTCACACCGCTGGACGGCGCGGGAGCGGGCCCCATTGTCGCGCGCGTGCTCAATTCGACTGCGGGTGTGAACCTTGGGGACTTCGCGGTGCCCGCAAATCAAGGGCCCGTGCCCGGGCGGTACAAAGTGGAAGTCCGCCAACTGGCCAACCGCTGGCTGAGCAATTCCTTCAGCGCCGACCTCGTGCGCGATCCGGCGTTTGGCCACGCGCGCAATCTTTCGCCGAGCATCGAGGACCAGCGCTCGTTCACCAAGGCGCATCCGGGCGACCAGAACGACCTCGTCGTCGAGATCAAACCCGAGGCCAACCCGGATTTGAAATTTGAGATTTTCAGCCACTAACGCCATGCCTCTTCGCTCCCCTCTTTCCCCGCCGGGCGCATTTGCGCTCGGGTTGCTCCTCGTTGCCACCAACTCGGCCTTTGCCCAGCCCCGCGGCGGGCGCGGCCAAAGCAGCGCCGAAGTGCAAGCCCTCTACGCCGAGCAGGCCAAGCGTGTGCCCACGCCAGTGCCCGGCATTCCCGCGCCGATTTTGTTGTGGCCGGAGGGCGCGCCCGGTGCCCTGCCCGATGCCTCGGGCCAATTCACCGATGAGGATAAACCGGCGATTTACGCCTTTCCCGCCCCGGCGGAGAAAAATACGGGCGCCGCATTCCTCGTGATTCCCGGGGGCGCGTTTACCAATCGCACCAGCGATGACGAAGGCGTGCAGGTCGCGCGCTTCCTCAATGCCCACGGCATCGCGGGCTTTGTGCTGCGGTACCGCATCAAGCCGAATTATCAAAATGCAACTTCGGTGTTGGACGCAAACCGCGCCCTGCGTTACCTGCGGGCTCATGCCGCCGAGTTCAAGATTTCGCCGGACCGCGTCGGCACCATCGGCTTCTCGGCGGGCGCGGAACTCGAGGGCGACGCGTTTTTCAATGGTGTCGTCGCGGGCGATCCCACCGCCGCCGACCCGCTCGACCGTTTTTCCACGCGGCCCAATTTCATCGCGCTCATCTATGGCGGCCGCACGCCGCGCGACCCGGCCAGCGCGCCGCCGACGTTTATGTTCAACACCATCGAGGACGGCAGCCACTTGAACGCGGAAGTCCCGGCCTGGAATGCCTTGCGCGCCGCGGGCGTGCCCACGGAAGTGCATTTCTATAATTACGGCGAGCACGGCACCGCGCTTTCGCTCGGGGATCCCTTGCTCGGCGAATGGCCCGGCCTCCTGGTCAATTGGCTCAAAAACAGCGGTTTTCTGGCCGATTCAAAAACAGCCTCCACTTCTCCCTCCAATTCCGGTCCCGCCCAAAAATAAATGAAACTCTGCCGCTTTCGCCTCAAGGATGATTACCCGCGCGTCGGTTTGCTGCGCGGCAGCAAGACCGTGCTCGACCTTTCCGCCGCCGGCCTCGAGCGCCTCGATGAATTGCTCGGCGAGAAAAAACTGCCGCGTCTGCTCACCCAATTGGCGGCGGAAAAACTGCCGGCACATCCGCTCGCCCAGGTTTCCCTGCTCGCGCCGGTCGAGGGCCAGGAAGTGTGGGCCGCGGGGGTCACCTATTTGCGCAGCAAAGTGGCGCGCGAAACGGAATCGGATTTCAGCGCGACGGCGTACGACCGCGTGTATTCGGCGGCGCGCCCGGAAATTTTCTTCAAGGCCGTGCCATACAAAGTGGCGGGCCCCGGCGAGCCCGTGGGCATCCGCCGCGACGGCAAGTGGAACGTGCCCGAGCCCGAACTGGCGCTGGTGTTCAACCGCCGCGGTGAGCTGGTGGGCTACACCATCGGCAATGACATGAGCTCGCGGGACATCGAGGGCGAGAACCTGCTCTATTTGCCCCAGGCCAAAGTGTACGACGGCTCGTGCGCGCTGGGGCCGTGGATTGTCGTGGGCGAAACCGAGGCCGCGGCGCGGCGCTGGTCCATCAAAATCTCCATCCGCCGCCGGGGCCGCGAAGTTTTTGCGGGCCGGACGGCGGTGAAGCAAATCAAGCGCACCTTCGGCGAACTGCGCGATTACCTGTTTCGTGCGCAGACGTTTCCCCTCGGCGCGGTGCTGCTCACCGGCACGGGCATCGTGCCGCCGGATGCGTTCACCCTGGCCAAGGGCGACGTGGTCGCCATTGCGATTTCCGGCATCGGGGCATTGACGAATCCGGTCACGGTTGTTTGAAGTAAACATGCCCGACGACATTTATCAGGTTCAGACCAAAGCCTCCGGTCCCGCCGGCCAGTTGCCGATTACGGACGATTTCCTGCGCAACCGGCCCAGTGGCGAGCTGTTCGGCCTCTCGCAAAACGCCGGCATGGGCTGGGCCCCGTCGGAATTGGGGCGGAAACAATTTCTCATCCTGAGCACGCAAGGCGGCTTGCGCGCGCCCGACGGCTCGCCGATTGCGCTCGGCTATCACACGGGCCATTGGGAAATCGGCCTGCTGGTGCAGGCGGCGGCGGAGGAACTGCGCGCGCAAGGGGCCATGCCGTTTGCCGGGTATTGCTCCGATCCGTGCGATGGGCGCACCCAAGGCACCACAGGCATGTACGACAGCCTGCCCTTTCGCAATGACGCCGCGATTATTTTCCGCCGCCTCGCACGGTCGCTGCCCACGCGCCGCGGCGTCATCGGCGTCGCCACCTGCGACAAGGGCCTGCCGGCCATGATGATGGCCCTCGCGGGCCTGCCCGATTTGCCCAGCGTGCTGGTGCCCGGCGGCGTCACCCTGCCGCCGATCGAAGGCGAAGATGCCGGCAAGGTGCAATCGCTCGGCGCACGTTACGCGCACGGATTGATTTCCTTGCAGCAAGCGGCTGAAATCGGCTGCCGCACCTGTGCCACGCCCGGCGGCGGCTGCCAATTTCTCGGCACCGCGGCGACCTCGCAAGTTGTCGCCGAAGCCCTCGGCCTCGCGCTGCCGCACACCGCGCTCGCGCCCTCGGGCCAGGCTGTGTGGCTCGACGCCGCCCGCCGCTCCGCCCGCGCCCTCATGGAATTGGAGAAACGCGGGCTCAAATCGCGCGACATCCTTACAACCAAGAGTCTGGAAAACGCCATGATCGTGCACGCGGCCTTCGGCGGTTCGACGAATCTTTTGCTGCACATTCCCGCCATCGCGCACGCCGCCGGTTTGCGCCGTCCGACGGTCGAGGATTGGAACGCCGTCAACCGTCGCGTCTCGCGGCTGGTGGACGTGCTGCCCAATGGGCCGACGGACCACCCCACCGTGCGCGTGTTTCTCGCGGGCGGCGTGCCCGAAGTCATGCTGCACTTGCGCGCGCTCGGCGTTTTGCACCTCGATGCGCTCACCGCCACGGGCCGCACTTGGGGCGATGAACTGGCGGACTGGGAGAAATCGGAGCGCCGCCAGCGTTTCCGCGAATTGCTGAAACAGCACGATGGCATCAACCCCGACGATGTGATTCTCCCGCCCGCCGCCGCGAAAGCGCGCGGGCTCACGAGCACGGTGGTGTTTCCGCGCGGCAATGTGGCGCCCGAGGGCGCGGTCATCAAGGCCACGGCCATCGATCCGTCCGTGGTGGATGCCGACGGCGTTTTTCGCCGCGAAGGCCCGGTGAAAATTTTTATCCGCGAGACGGAAGCGACGGCGGCGGTGCGGGCGAAAAAAATTGTGGCGGGCGACATTCTGGTGCTCGCGGGCCGCGGGCCCCTCGGCAGTGGCATGGAGGAAGCGTACCAATTGACGGCGGCGCTCAAGCATCTGCCTTTCGGCAAGCAGGTGGCACTGTTGACGGATGCGCGTTTTTCCGGCGTGTCCACCGGAGCGTGCTTCGGCCATATCGGGCCCGAGGCGCTGGCGGGCGGACCGCTGGGCAAGCTGCGCGATGGCGACCGCGTGCGCCTCGTGGTGGACCGCGTGAACCTGTCCGGTTCGATTGATTTCATCGGCGAGAACGGCGAGAGCTTTTCTCCCGAGGAAGGCGCAAAACGCCTCGCCGCGCGCGCACCGCATCCCGGCCTCTCACCAGACCCGCAATTACCCACGGACACGCGCTTGTGGGCGTTGCTGCAACAAGCCAGCGGCGGCACCTGGGGTGGCTGCGTGTACGACCTTGAAGCGATTGCGAAGAAGCTGAGCCAGTAGCCCGCGCCCGCGGCAATTAGCGCGTTGGCGGCACGGGCAAGGGCGTGGCCCCCACCTTGGGGGTTTCGTACGGATTCGGCTGGAAGAATTTCGCCGCCATCAAATCACGGAAATAACTGCGCCAACTATACCAGGTGTGGCTGCCGCCGGTGGGCTGGGCCCATTCGACTTTCAAGCCGAGGTTGGTCAGATAATCAGCCGCGGCCTTGCTGGCGTTGGTATGACCGTTTTCGCCGGAGGCCTGGTCGGTGCCCACCATGAGACCGATGTACTTAAAATTCTTTTTGCCCAAATCGAGATTTGATTCGAGGAGTTTGAAATTCACATTGGGCGCGCCGTTGCCGCGATAGTCGGCGCTGGAACCGGCCACCCAGCCGAAAACCTCGGGATGATTCAGGCCGATGGTCGGCGCGAGATAACCACCCATGGAAAAACCAAAAATCGCGCGGTCCGCGGGCTCCCGGCCGACCTTGAAATTCTTTTCAATGAGCGGAATCACGCTGCCGATGACATCGCGCTCAATCGCATGGACGGCATAAACGCCCTCCGTGGTGTCTTCCTGGCCGTCTGGCGGCGACGGCACCACCGTGGAGCCATAAGGCATTACCAGAATGGCCGGCTGGGCCTGGCCCGCGGCAATCAGGTTATCCATGATGAAATTGGCGCGGCCAATTTTACTCCAGTACGTTTCGTTGTCACCGGAGCCGGAATAAAGATAAACCGCAGGATAGGTCCGGCTGGCGGCGGGGTCGTAGCCCGGCGGAGTGTAGACAACGACATGGCGCTCTCCGAGCGTGGGATTGCGGTACCATAATTCATGCAGTTCTCCATGCGGAACGTCGCGGTCGGACCAGAATTGCTGGCCGTCGCCCTTCACCTCGACATAGCTCTTCAGATAGTGGGCGCCGGGCAGCGAATAGAGATTGCTCGGATCGGGGATGCGCAGGCCGTCAACGGTAAAATAATAGCCGTAAATACCGGGCGGCATCGCGGCCGAGGTAAACGTCCACACGCCGTCGTCGCCCTTGGTCATCACCGGATTCGACGTGTAGAAATCGCCGGTGAACGTCACGCGCTGCGCGTTCGGCGCATAAAGGCGATACGTGAGGGTGCTGTCGGGATTATTCTGCGGCGAAACCACCTGGCGCGCGCCGGTGGCATTGGTGGCCGGCTGCGCCAGCACCACGCAAGCCGGAGCCAAAAATAAGAGCATCCAGGCCAACCGGGAAAAACGTCGGAGGATTTTCATAAGAGCTCGCCAGCTATTTTGGATACGAGCACCCCACAGTTTAAGCGCGGTTGGGGAGGGGTGTCATGCCCGGCGGCAGGGATTTGACTTTGGGCCGCGGGAGCAGGAAAACCAGACCGGCGCAGATGAGCATCCCGGCGCCCAACAGGCCAAAGGCGATGTCCGTATTGCCGTAGGACTTCTTCAACCAGCCCACAAAGTACGGTCCGGCGAAACCGCCGACGTTGCCAAAGGCGTTGACCATGCCGATGACCAAGCCGATGACGCTGGCCGGCAACACTTCAACCGGAATGGCCCAAAAAGGCGCGAGCGCGGCGAATGGTCCAGGTATCGCAAAGCACATAAACAGATAGGAGATCCAGAAGTGGTCGCTCAACAACACACTGAGAATAAGACAGACTCCACTCATGGTATAAACGGCGGCAACGTGGCCGTGGCGTTCGCCCTTCCGATCGGAACTGCGCGAGGTGATGACCATGATAATCGCAGTAATGATATAGGGGATGGCGAGCAGGACGCCCTTTTCCAGTCCCGTAAATTTCTTGCCCAAAGTATCGGACAGGAAAGTCATGCAACCGTACGCCGCGCAATTGTGCAGGAAATACAGCAAAATCATGATGAACACCGCGGGCTCAATCAGCCGTTTCCAGGAGGCCACCGACTTAGTGGGCTCCAGCGCGAGTGCTTCAGCCTTCAAGGTGGCTTCGAGATGATCCCGCTCCTCCGGCGAAATCCATTTGGCTTCGCGCGGATGGTCGCGGATGAAAAACCACCAGATGGGCAACCAAATGAAGGGCAAAGCGCCCTCGATGATCAACGTTGTGCGCCAGCCGGATCGGTCCAAGAGAAAACCTGTAATCGGCGCAGCGCCCGCCACCGCCAAAGGTTGGCACAGGAGCCAATAGGAAGTCGCGCGCGCGCGCTCGGCCTTGGGGAACCACTGGCTGAGCAACACGGCCGTCGCCGGGAAAACCGCGCTTTCAGCCACGCCGAGCATGAAGCGCATCATTTCAAATTGCCGGAAATTCTCCACCAGCCCGCAGCCCACTGCAAACAAGCCCCAGATAAGCAGACAGAGGCTCACGACCTTGCGCGCGCTCCAATGCTTGGCCAGATGGCCCCCCGGAATCTGCAACAACACATAACCGAAGAAAAAGATACCCGCCGCCTCGCCCTTCATTTTGTCGTCCATGAACAAATCCTTCATCATGGATGAAATATTCGTATCCAGGCTCAGGCTCACATTCGTCCGATCCACATATGAGATCGTGTACATGACCAGGGCGATGGGGATGATGCGGAGCCAGCGTTTTTCGATCATTGTTGTCGGGGTAAGGGGTGTGGGGTGGCGTTTATTTAGCGGGCCAGCGGACGCATGTCGATAGGCTTAGTTGGCTTTTTTTGCCGGCGATTCTAATTTTTCCATGAACGGATAGTTCGCGCCAAAAATGAATTGACCGATCGAGCTCAACTGAGGTCGGTTTTAATCCCCGAATACAACTCAAGCACGGTCAATTCTACGGCGCGGAAGTTGGCGCTTTGGCGGCGCTCGGGACGGCAACCGCAGGAGTGGCTGCGGGCGTGGCGGCCTGAGTGGGCGACGCCGCCGCAGGCGTGGAGGCCGGGGGCGTGGTGGGCTTGTAGGCCGGGATGGCCTGGCCCTTGTCGTTAAGCGCGGCGACCAGCACTTTTAAATCGAGCGCCTTGGCGCCCGCCACGAAGGCGGCAGCGTTGACATCGGCGCCGAGCGTGGTCGTGTGCAGACCATCGCCATTGAAGAGCGCGAGCGCGGCGGTCTGGCCCACCTGGTCGAGATGGTCATCAATGATAAAGGTGTGGTCCATGACCGGCACTTTTTCCTGGCGGGCAATTTCCAATTGGGGCGCCGAAAGGTCGCCCGGATTCCGGGCGATTTTGTTGTCGGTCCAGCGCCGGTTGTAAGGCGTGGCGGTCATGACAATGGGCGTCGCGCCCTTGGCCCGCACGTCCTGGATGAATTTCCGCAAATACCAGCCGACGGTGTGCACCGTCTCCACCGTACCGTCGGCACGGGTGACGTCCTTGGTTTCATCACCGAAGCCCGGCAAATCGGGCCGGCCGTTGGCAGCGTTGATGTCGCCGCCGTCATTGTGGCCGAACTGAATCATCACGATGTCCCCAGCCTTTACGCCGGTGAGCAACTGATCCCACAAGCCCTCGTGCACGAACGTGCGGAAGGAGCGCCCGCCGCGCGCGAGATTGATGAGGTTGATTTTCTTGGCGTCAAAATAATCCACCAGCAGCGCGGCCCAGCCGCGATGCGCGGGGTCGCCGGTCGCCGCCGTCGAGTCGCCCGCGATGATGAGCGAGGGCAATTTGGGGTCCACCGATTTGTAATCGCCGCGAGTAAAGGGCTGTTCGTCGCGCGGATTCGGAGCGGCGGGCGCACCGGCGCCCCGAGGAGCACCGGCCGCGGCGCCACGGCCTCCACGCGCACCCCGCAGGGCCGGCGCGGTACCGGCCGCATCGGAGGTGGCCGCCGGAGCGACCGCCGGCACCGCAGCGGCAGCCGAGACTGCTGTTGACGGGGCAGACGACGGCGCCGCGTTCTGGGCGAAAGCAAAGGGGGCGGGAATTAATGCGCCGGCGAAAATGGCGGCCAGGCCAAGGGTCGAGGGGTTGTTATTCATGGGCCAAAGTTCGGATTATCCCCGTGGGGAAAACGGCTCCAAAAGGGGTTCTGAGGGGGTAACGCGACGAGGGAAATCTAGCCGGTTCGCTCCCTGCCTCAAGCCGAAAGCGCGGCGGGACGTCCGAGCGGCGGCCGGTGCTTTCGCACCACGGCAGACTTGACTTCTAGGCGCGGCGGGCGCGGAATTCCACTTCCCCACCATGACTACCCCACTCCCCAAAACTTCGGTTTATGCTCTCGGCTTGACTGCCGCGCTGGCCTGCGTTGCGCCTTTCCTGTACGCCGCCGAGGCTCCGGCTCCCGCCACACCCGCCGCGCCCGTAGCCGCGCCCGTAGCCGCACCGGTCGCCGCGCCGGTGCCACCCGTCCTCGCCGTCCCCCGGCCCTCGGCCGCGGACATTGCGACCCTCAATTCCGCCTTTAAGAAAATGTTGCTGAAGGAAGACCCCTCGCTCCAGAGCCTCTTCGCCCAATACCCCGACATCGCCACGTTTCCGGTGCCGCGAAACATTGCCATCATCCCCAATCTCAATCCGGGCTTTAATACGAAGCACCAAGCCAATGTCGAAATCGCGAAGAAGGGCGACATCGACGTCCTGTTCATGGGCGATTCGATCACGGATTTCTGGCGCGTGGACGACCCGGCGACGAAACACAACGGCAAGGCCGTGTTCGACAAATACTACGGCAACATGAAAGTCGCGAATTTTGGGATTTCCGGCGATTCGACGCAGGGCGTGCTTTACCGCCTGCAAAATGGCGAAGGCCAGGGCTTCCAGCCCAAGGTCATCATGCTCATGATCGGCACAAACAACGCCGCCACGAACACTTCCGCCGAAATCGCCGAGGGCATCGGCGCGATTGTTTTGGAAATGCGCAAGGATTTCCCGAACGCGAAAATCCTCCTGCTCGGCATTTTCCCGCGCGCCAAACCCGGCGACGCCGTGCGCAAGACGGTGTTGGACGTGAATCCGCTCATCGCCAAACTGGATGACGGCAAAAATGTTTTTTATCTCGATATCGGGCCAAAATTCCTGGATGCCGACGGCATCATCCAGCCCGACATTATGGGCGATGCCACGCCGCTGCATCCGACGGAGAAGGGCTACGAAATCTGGGCCGAGGCCGTGAAAGAGCCCCTCGCCAATCTCCTGGCCGGCAAGCCGCTGAACGCGACCGCGAAGTAAAGCTTCCGCAGCCGCGCGTAGCGGGAAAGTTTGGCGGTGGAGTTGTTTTCGTAGCGCGGTGGCTAGGCTCCCTTTTACCCACCTGAGGTTAGTTATTCCCTCCTGCAATAGTGGGAGGGGTTCAGCCCTGAGCCAGCGAAGGGACCGATGCCGAGAAGGCCCGCCCTGAGCTAGTCGAAGCGCTGCTTAGTGACGCAATAATAATGGCACGGATCCGGGAAAGTTGCACATGGCACTTCCGCTGCCAGGGTTAGTGCGTGGGTTCATTTATTTCGCGGGGATCGCCGCGAGGAAACGCTTCACGCCTTCAGCCCCGACCACCTCCGCCATCTCACTAAGGTTAATAACTCCTTGCGCTTGGTTTGGGGGGCGCCATTCACGGTCTATCTGTATTAATGCTATCAGCTTCTTGGCTGTAGCGTCATTCAGCTGATTAAGCACCTCTATCACCTGATCCATCGACCTAGGAAAATCCCTTATCACAATGTGCTCATCATCGTTTGGAAAATGAACACGGTCCAACACCAGATTTCTGAAGCCAACGCCGCGTAATTTCGCCCCAGTAAAGTCCACATTCACCATCTCGTTTGGCGGATATTTTTTCCCCTTGAACCCGTGACGGTAGAACAACACGTCATTGAGTTCTCCCTCAAAGCGGCAATCTTTGAATGTGCTCGATTGGAAGTCGATCTTTGTGAGCTTTGCGTTGCTGAATGTGCATCGCTCGAACGCTGCGGCCTCGTAGGTTGTGCCGCTGAGATTTGCTTTGGAAAAATCAACCTCAAAGAATGTATTTCGCACGCCTTCATGAGTACCGCCCAGCACCGAGCTGCGTAAATTCGCGCCTTTGAAGCTCACATCCCGAAACGACGTGACCCAGAAGCGCACACCTTGAAGATCGCAGCTGTCAAGGCGGCAATTCTCGACCAGGCCCAGCATCAAGCGCAACCCAGCAAGCTTGCTTTCGCTAAAATCTAGATTTCGCCACTTAACGCCGTGGAAAATGCCGGAATCAACTTCGGCTATCGCAACCCCATGGAACTGGAATTGCCGTAGCACGCTCGGCTCCGGCAATTCCAAGCCGCGAATGTCGATACGCCCATCCTTCGTTTCGAGGGCAAGCCCGTCGAGCGGTTTATGCGCAAGCAGGCGATCCCATATTTCGAGGTTCAGCGATTCGTCGATCATTAGTGCAAAAGTGGAGGCTAAAAAGAGGTCAGGTTGCCCCTTTCCCTCGAAGGCGGGCGGGCGGACGGGGCGGCAACTACCGACGGCGCAGGCTGGCGAGGAGCGCGAGCATTCCGGCGCAGAGCGCGCACGCGCTCGATTCGGGGATGGCCGTAAAGGTCAGCGCATTGCTGCCGAGCGTAAAATAGGAGTAGGGGGAAAAGTCGCCGCCGTTGATGAAGGTGAAGTCATGGGCGTTGAACAGGCCGAAACCACCGTCGCTGAGGGAGCCGAAGGAGATGAGCGTGTACACCGTCGGCTGGTCGCCCGTGCCGCGACCGGTGCCGCCGAAGTCGAAAACAAAGGAGTCGCCGGTGCCCTTGATGAGGCTGGAGGCGATGGCCACCTTGTCCGCCGTGTTATCGCTGTTGCTCAATTCGAAAAGGGCCGTCGCCGAGGCGTCCGTCGAGCCGCCCCAGGTGAAATTGCCCACGTGCAGGGTGCCAAGGCTGTTGCCCGGCGCGACTTCGCCGCCCACCGCGAGGGTTAGATTGCCCGAGGTGCCCGTGCCGCCGATAATTCCGCCGGAGTTGACCTGCACGTTGCCCGTGGTGAGCGATCCGGCGATGGCGCCGCCGGAATTGACGACGATGTCGCCCACCGAACCCGTCCCGCTCAAGAAACCGCTGTTGAGTTTGATCGTGCTGGCGTGCGCAATCGCGCCCGTGACCACGAGTGAACCGGCGTCGATGGTGGTGTTGCCCGTGTAGGTATTGTTGCCGGACAAAAAGACGGCGGCGCTGATGGTTTTATGCAAGCCGGCGCTACCCGCCAGGCTGGCGGAAACAAAACCGGTTTGCAGGTCATAAAGGCCCGGACTGTTAATGGTGATAACTCCGGTCGTGCCGGAGACATTGCCGCTCGTCAGGGTGAGGTTGCCCAGGAACTGCGAAAAGGAGGAAACGTCCATGGTGCCGCCCGAGACGGTGACGTTCGCGCTCGCGGGCAGGGGATTGCTGGCGGCCAGCGCCAGCGTGCCGCCCGGCACTTGAAAGGACGAGCTGGCCAGCGTGCCGCTGACGGTCAAGGTGCCGCCGCTGACGGTGGTATTGCCGGTAAAAGTACTGTTGCCCGAAAGCGTCACGGTGCCGCCGGTCGTTTTATTCAGCCCCACGCTGCCGCCCAACTTCGCACTGACGGCGCCGTTTTGCACATCGTACGCGGTCGCACTGATCAAGGTGCCGGTGGTGCCGTTAACGTTTCCGCCCGTGACTTGCAAGGCGCCGACGGTATCGCTGAACGTCGAAATATCCAGAGTGCCGGCGGAGACGGTGACATTGGCGGTGTCAGCCAGACGGTTGCTCGCGCCGAGATTGACGGTGCCGCCGCTGACGGCCAGCGCGCCGCTCGCGAGCGTGCCGTTTATTTGCGTGGTGCCGTTGAGCGCGGTGGTGTTGCCGGCATAGGTATTCGCGCCGCCGAGCGTCAACGTGCCCGTGCCATCCATCGTCAAATTGCCGGTCGTGGTGCCAATGGCGTTGGAGAAAGTGACATTGCCCGCGCCACCCACTGTGATATTCTGCGCCGCGCCGCCGACCGCGCCGGAGAGCGTGAGCGTGCCTGCATCGGAATTGATGCGCGTGTCCGAACCCAGGGTAATCGCGCCGGAGGCGGTATTGAGGCCGGAGAGATTGCGCAAGGCACCGTCGCTCGCGAGGCCGCTGGCATTGAGCGTCAAGGGTTCCGCCGTGGTGAAACCGCCCTGGATTTGCAGCGCCGCGCCGGCGGTGACGCTCGTCGCGCCCGCCGCGGTGCCGAGGGCGGCGGCGCTCTGGATGTTAACCACGCCGGCACTGATGGTGGTGGAGCCCGTGTAAGTGTTGGTACCGTTCAAAGTCAATGTGCCCGAGCCATCCTTGGTCAGCGTGCCGGAAGTCGTGCCGAGGATTCCGGCAATCGTGAGGTTCCCCACCCCGCCGACCGTAAGATTTTGCGCCGCGCCGCCGACATTGTTGGAAAAGGTGAGCAGGCCGGCATCGGAATTAATGCGTGTCGCGGAACCCAAAGTGATGGTGCCGGAAACCGTGTTGGTACCGGAAATATTGCGCAGCGCGCCGTCGGACGAAATGCCGCTGCCGTTGAGCGTCAGCGGTTCAGCGGTGGTGATGCCGTTTTGAATTTGCAGCGCCGCGCCGGCGGTAACCGAAGTCGTGCCGGCGGTCGTGCCAAGGGCGGTCGCGTTTTGAATATTGAGCACACCGGCATTGACCGTTGTGACTCCGGTAAAGGTACTGGGCCCGGTGAGAATGAGCGTGCCCGCGCCTGCTTTCGTCAATCCGCCCGCGCCGCTGATATTGCCGCCGACGGTCAGCGCGTTGGCCGACACGGTGATGGTGCGCGTCGCCGCCATCGTGACGTTGCCGGGGCCGAGGTCCAAATTGTTGCCCGGGACCGAACCGGTGTACGCGAAATTCGCGCCCCAGGTTTGCGGGACAACCGCCGCGAGGACGATGTTGCCGCCGCTGGTGTTATCGAGCGCGCCGCCGTTGATGGTGAAGAGGCCCGTGCCGAGCGCGCCCGCATTATTTAAATTGAGTGTGCCGGCCGTCAGCGTCACTGCGCCATTGCCGGTGTTGTTGCCGCCCAGCGTCAGCACACCCGCCGAAAGTGTGGTCGTGCCGGTATAGGTGTTGTTTCCATTCAAGATGAGCGTGCCGGCCCCGGCTTTCGTGAGCGACCGCGCGCCGCCGGATTCGCCCAGGTTTCCGCCGACAGTCAGCGTATTGGCCGTGACGGTGATGGTCGGGCTGGCCCCGAGCGTGACTGCTCCGGTGCCCAAATTAAGATTGTTGGAACCGGTAAAGGTGAAACTCGCGTTCCACGCCTGGGGATTGTTCGTGCCCAGGGTGACGGCCGCGCCGCTGGTGTTATCGAGCGGGCTCGCGGCAATCGTAAAAAGCCCGGTGCCAAGCGCAGAACTGGCGCCGCCCGTGCCACCACTGTTGAGATTGAGGCCGCCAGTGCTCCAGGTTACGCCGCCGACAAACGTACTGTTGCCGGACAGCGTTAAAATGCCCGCGCCGGTTTTCGTCAGCGTGAGATTATTTTCATTCGCGCCTGCGCCGCCCAGCAGACCCGCATACACCACCGCGCCCGCATTATTAATGGTGAGGGTCGAGTTGCCTGAGTTGCCGCCCACGACGGCATTAGACGTACCGGTACCCAAGATCGTCAGGCTGGTCAGGGTTTGGCTGACCGCGGACGCAGCGTCACCCAACACGAGTTTGCCATTGTCGTTGGTGACACCGTCGCCGAGGGTCATCACGGCGGCCACAGGCAAACGATTGTTGCCGCCTGCCAAAATCAAGGAACCATTTTTCACGGCGGTCGTGCCGGTGTAGGTGTTCACCCCCGAAAGCGTGACGGAGTCGGTGGTTGTTTTTGTCAATGTCACGGCGCCGGCCAGGATAGCACTGACATTTCCGGCGCGCACATCGTAGGCAGTGCCGGTGAGAATGCCCGTGGTGCCCGTGATATTGCCGCCCGCGAGCACGACCGTCGCAATCGTGTCCGTGCGCGTGTTGACATCGAGGTTGCCGCCGTTGACGGTGACATTGCCGCTCGAAAGCACATTACTAGCGCCCATCGTCAGCGTGCCGGCATTGAGAATCGTGGTTCCGGTGTAGGTATTCACGCCGGAGAGCGTGACGGTTCCATTGGTGGATTTGGTCAGGTTGCCCGTACCCGCCAAAATCGCGGTGACCGTGCCCGACTGCAAATCGTAGGCCGTGCCGGTCAAAATTCCCGTGCCGCTGGAGATGATGCCACTGACGAGCGAGACATTGCCCACGGTGTTGGTGCGTGTATTGAGATCAAAGTTGCCGCCGTTGACCGTGAGCGCGCCGATGGATGCGAGCACGTTGTTGGCGCCCATCGTGAGCGTGCCGGCGTTGACGTTGGTGCCGCCGGTGTAAGTGTTCACTGCCGAAAGCGTGACCGTGCCGGCCGTGGTTTTCGTGAGGGCCGCCGTGCCATTGAGGATGGCGCTGATGGTCCCGGACTGCACGGCGTAAGCGCTGCCGGTGAGATTGCCCGTCGTGCCGGAAATGGTGCCGGAGGTGAGCGTGAGGTTGCCCGTCACATCCGAGAATGTCGTGATGCTCAGCGTGCCGCCATTGACATTCACCACGCCGGTATCGGGCAGGACATTATTTCCGCCAAGAGTAAAACTACCCGCCGAAATGGTGGTCGAGCCGTTGTAAGTGAGCGGCCCGGAAAAAGTCTGCGTGCCTGCACCGGCCTTGATGAGCGAGCCATTGCCCGTCAGCGAACCGGTGAACGTGGCGGTATTGACCCCGACGGTGAGTGTCACGGGATCGGGTGTGGCGTTGCCGTTTTCCAGATTGAGCGCCGCCGCGCCGCTGAGCCCGCCGAAGGTCGCGGCGGTCAGGCTGCCGAAACTTAAATTGCCGCCCGTGGTAAACGTACTGCCGGCGAGCGCGGCGGAATTACCGAGCACCAGATTCCCCGCCGTGATGCTGGTCGCGCCGGTGAACGTGTTCGCTCCGTAAAGGTTGAGTGTGCCCGCACCGGCTTTCGTCAGGCCGCCCGCGCCGCTAATCACGCCGCCCACGGCAAGGGTGTTGGCCGTGACCGTGACCGTGCGGGTGGCGGCGACCGCCACCGCCCCGGTGCCGAGGTCGAGATTATTTCCGACCACCGAACCCGTGTAAGCAAAGTTGGCGCCCCAGGTTTGCGGCGTGACCGTCGTGAGTGTGACATTGCCCGCGCTGGTGTTATCGAGCGCGCCGCCATTGATGGTCAGCAGGCCCGTGCCGAGTGCGCCTGGAGAATTAATGTTCAACCCACCGGCCGTCAGCGTGACAGCGCCGTTGCCTGTGTTGGTGCCGGCCAGCGTCAGCACACCCGCGGAAATCGTCGTCGTGCCGGTGTAAGTATTATTGCCGTTGAGGGCCAAGGTGCCCGCGCCGGCCTTGGTCAGGGAACGGGCGCCGCCGGTTTCGCCCACGCCACCGCCGACGGCCAGCGTATTGGCTGTCACCGTCACCGTGGGACTCGCACCGAGCGTCACCGCGCCGGAGCCGAGGTTGAGATTGTTGGTGCCCGTGAAGGTGAAGCTGCCGTTCCAAGCCTGGGCATTGGTCGTGGCGAGCGTGACATTCGCGCCACTGGTGTTGTTGAGCGTACCCGCCGTGATGGTGAAGGGGCCGGTGCCCAGAGCCGAGTTCGTGGAGTCCGTGCCGTTGCTATTTAGATTGAGGATGCCCGCGCTCAACACCGTGCCACCGGAAAAGGTGTTGTTACCCGCGAGCGTCAGGCTGCCCGCGCCGGCCTTGGTCAGGGAACGGGCGCCGCCGGTTTCGCCGATGGTACCCGCGACGGTCAGCGTGTTGGCGGTCGTGGTGACGGTGGCATTGGTGGCGAGCGTCACCGCGCCGGTCCCGAGGTTCAGGTTTTGCGTGCCGGTAAAGGTGAAGCCGCTGTTCCAGATTTGCGGACGATTGTTGAGCACGATGCCCGCGACGGAACTGTCGAGCGTGCCCGCGTTGATGATCAACGTGCCGCCCGTGCCCAAGGCGGAATTATTATTAATTAACAGTCCGCCCGCGTTGAGCGTGACATTGCCGGTAAAAGTGTTGGGGCCGCTGAGGGTCAGGGTGCCCGCGCCCGTTTTCACCAAATCGCTGGCGCCGGTGTTCGAGATGACACCGCTGAAAGCGGTGCTGGTGCCGTTGGCGCCCACCGTGAAATTGCCGCCGGTGCCCAAGTCGATGGTGCCCGCACCGGCAATCGAGCCGACGGTTTCGGTGTGCCCGTGCACGTCAAGCCGGCCCGTCACCGTGAGGGCGTTGGCGTCAGCCATGACATTGTCCGCGGCAAAAACGAGCGTGCCCGCGGTGATGGTGGTTGCGCCGGAGTAAGTATTGGCACCCGTCAAGGTCACGACCCCGACGGCACTATTGAGCGTAAACGTGCCCGCACCCGCGAGAATCGCACTGATGTTGCCGTTGGCCACGGCGTAAGAAGTGCCGGTCAAAATGCCGGTGCCCGTGATATTACCCGTGGTGAGAATCACCGCGCCCACGGTTTCATTATGTGCGCCGAGGTCGAAATTGCCGCCGTTGATGGTCACGCCCGCCGTGTCGAGGATGGTGGTATTGGAGCCGAGCGACAACACGCCGCCATTGACGTTGGTGATGCCGGTATACGTGTTGGTGCCGGAAAGAATCCAAGTGCCCGTGCCCGTTTTGGTCACGGTCGTCACGCCGGTGCTGTTGACAATGACGCCTTGTAATGAACCGATGCCGTTGGTGCTGCCGGTCAAGGTCAACGTCTTCGCGCCATTGCCGGTGGCGGTGAGATTGCCCGTGAATGTGACGTTGCCCGTGCCCGATTCGTCGAGCGTCGCCCCGCCGGTGGTGCCCGCCAGATTGAGAACACGGTTGGTAATGGAATCGCTGGTGCCGACATATTGCAGCGTGCCGGCGACGGCCACCGCGCCAATGGCGATGGTGCCGTTGCCGACGGTGGCGGGCGCGCCCAAGGCGCTGCCCGCCGTGCCGACATTACCAAGCGTACCGACCGCCAGCACGCCCGCGCTGATGGTCGTGGGGCCGTCGAAAGTATTGTTGCCCGTGAGGATGAGCGTGCCCGCCGTTGTCTTGTTCAAGCCCAAGCCGACGCCCGCAAGATTGGCATTCGCACTGCCGCTTTGCGCGGCGTAGGCGGCGTTGGTGGTTAAATTGCCGTTGTTGATATTGCCGCCGCTGAGGGTCACGGCGCCCACGGTTTGATTGGTGGCGCCGAGATCCAGCGTGCCGCCGCTCACCGTCAAGGGCGCGACCGTAGTCGTATTGCCCAAAGTCGCCGCGCCGCTGAGGAACACGTTGCCCGCACTGATGGTCGTCGTGCCGCGATACGTGTTCGCCGCACTCAAGGTCAGGTTACCCGTGCCGCTCTTGGTCAACGCGCTCGCCGTCGCCGTGCTGCCGTCGACGACCGGCCCGGAAAGCACAACGTTCGCCCCCGCGCCGGTGGTAATAGTCACCGTGCGACTCGTGGCCGAATTCGACAAATTGAGCCCGGCGAAAGTGGTGTTGCCGACGTTGTTGACGATCAGCGTCGGGCTGCCGGCCTGGGTGTTGGTCAAGGCTCCGGCAAAAGTCAAATTCGACGCCCCCGCAATCGTGGACGCCGCCGCGAGATTCACGGCATTGGCCAGCGAATGTGCCGTCCCGTCGCCTTGAATCGTGCCGGTGTTAAGCGTCAGTGCGCCGGTGCCGACAGCGGAATCATTCCCCAGCACCAAAAGGCCGCCGGAGACAGTGGTCACACCGCTATAAGAATTGTTGCCGGAGAGAATCCACTCGCCTGTGCCTGATTTAGTCAGGGAAGTGGTGCCCGAGCCATTCACGATATTGCCGGAGATATTCCCGATGCCAGCGGTGCTGCCGGTGAGCGTCAAAACTTTCGCTCCCACTCCGGTGGCCGTAAAGTTGCTGGTGAAAGTGAGATTGCCCGCGCCGGATTCATCCAGCGTCACGCCGCCGGCGGCACCCGCGAGATTCAGGATGCGGTTGGTCGAGGCATTGCTCGCCCCCGTGTATTGCAACGTGCCCGCCACCGCGCCGCTGCCGATGGCAATGGTGCCCGCCACGGCGGTCGTCGGCGCACCCACCGCGCTGGCGCCACCGCCGACATCGCCAATGGAATTGATGCTCAGACAACCGCCGCTGATGGTCGTCGTGCCGGAGTAAGTGTTCAGCGCGGACAACACCCAGGTGCCCGCCGCGCTCTTCACCAAGCTCACGGAATTGCCACCGGCGGGATCGCCAACGATGGAGGCGAAGAGATTATTGCCGGTGTTGGTGCCGGTCAGCGTCAGGGTGCGCGAGGCGCCCGCCGGCACATCGATGGCACTCGTGTTACTGAAGGTAATAGTGGCCGCCGCGACGGTGCCGGTGGCATCGAGGGTCCCGCCGCTCGCGCCAAGGGAGAAAAGCCGGTTGGTGGTGTTGGCCGTGGTGGCATTCACATAACGCAACGTGCCGCCGTTGAGCACCAAGTTGGACGACACATTGGAGGACTGGCCAATGCCGCTGGGCAATCCACCGTCCGCCATTGTCGTGACGGCCAGCACGCCGGCATTGAGCGTCGTCGAGCCGGCGTAAGTGTTGACGCCGGAAAGCGTCTGCACGCCGGCGCCGGCTTTGATCAGCGAGCCGTTGCCGCTCAAAATTCCGGTGTGCGTGGCGGTATTGACGCCCAGCGTGAGCGCGACGGGGTCGGGCGTGAGATTGCCATTTTCCAAGGTCACATTTTGCGCGCCGCTCAGCGCGCCCAGCGTGACGGCCGTGAGCGAACCGAAACTCAAATTACCGCCGGAGTTGGTCACCGTGCTGGCCTGCAAGGCGAGGCTGTGGCCGAGAATCAGTGTGCCGGCATTGAGGGTCGTGGCACCAGTGAAAGTATTCGCCCCGGTAAGATTGACGGTGCCTGCCGCGTTATTTTTCGTAAACGTGACCGCGCCCGCGAGAATCGCGCTAATCAAACCGTTCTCCACGGTATAGGAACCACCCGTCAGCACGCCGGTGGTGCCGGTGAGGTTGCCGTTGAACATCGTCACCGCGCCGACGGTGTCGGAGCGGGTGTTGATATCGAAATTTCCGCCGTTAATCGTGATCGCAGCCGTGGCCAATACGTTGTTCGCACCGTAAGTAATGGTCCCGGCGTTCAAGATGGTGCCGCCGGTGTAGGTGTTCGCGCCGCTCAAAGTCAGGCTGCCAATGCCGTCCTTGGTCAAATTGCCGGTGCCGGTGCCGATGATGCCCGAAAGCGTGGTCGTGCCCGCGCCGCCCACGGTGATATTGAAACCCGCGCCACCAAAGCCGCCCGACATCGTGAGGCTGCCGGTATCGGAATTAATGCGCGCGTCTGAGGCGAGCGTGACAGCACCGGAAGCGGTGTTGACGCCGGAAATATTGCGCACCGCGCCGTCATTGGCAATGCCGCTGCCATTCAGCGTCAGCGGTTCCGTGGTCGTAAAGCCGCCCTGGATTTGCAGCGCGGCACCCGCGCTGATGGTCGTGACGCCCGCCGCCGTGCCCAAGGCGCTCGCACTTTGAATATTCACCACACCTGCGCTAATCGTGGTGGCCCCGGTGTAAGTATTGGTGCCGTTGATGGTCAAGGTACCCGCGCCGTCCTTGGTCAGCGTGCCGGAGGTCGTGCCAAGGACACCCGCCAAGGTGAGATTTCCAGCGCCGCCCAACGTGAGATTCATCGCCGCGCCGCCCACGGCCCCCGAAAGCGTGAGGCTGCCGGCGTCGGAGTTGATGCGTGTAGCCGAGCCCAGCGTAATCGCGCCGGAGGCGGTGTTCACCCCGGAAATATTGCGCAAGGCGCCATCGGTCGAAACGCCATTGCCGTTGAGCGTCAAGGGCTCCGTCGTCGTGATGCCGCCCTGGATTTGGAGAGCCGCGCCCGCGGTGACACTCGTCGCGCCCGCCGCCGTGCCCAAGGCGCCGGCACTTTGAATATTTACCACGCCTGCAGAAATCGTGGTGGCGCCGGTGTAAGTATTGGTGCCATTGAGGGTCAAGGTACCGGCGCCGTCCTTGGTCAACGTCCCCGAGGTGGTGCCAATCGCGCCCGCAATGGTGGTGTTCCCCGCGCCACCGACGGTCAGGCCAAAGGTTGCGCCGCTGATGGCGTTGGAAAGGGTTAGCAGACCGGCGTCGGAATTGATGCGCGTGGCCGACCCCAAGGTAATGGTGCCAGAGACGGTATTCGTACCGGAATTGTTGCGCAATGCGCCGGACGTGGCGATGCCCGCGCCGTTCAACGTAAGCGGCTCGGCAGTCGAGATGTTACCCTGAATTTCGAGGGCGGCGCCGGACGTCACCGCCGTGCCGTTGGTGGTGCCACCGAGCGCGCTGTCATTCTGGATGCGCAGCACGCCCGCAGTGATGGTCGTCGCGCCGGCGTAGGTGTTCGCGCCGCTTAAAGTCAGCACGCCACTTCCGTTCATGGTCAACGTCCCACTCCCGATCGTGTCCGAGATTACTTTGGCTATACTCGTGTTGCCCGACCCAGTCACGAAAAGCGCATGGCCCGCCAGATTGAGGGCATTGGCCGACGTGGCCAGGGAGAGCAAGCCCGTGCCATTGTTGGCGATGGCCAGCGTGCTGCCAAGCGTGATGGCTTCATTGAGCGTCGCATTGGCCGCGTAATCGCTGAGCACATTAAGGGAGGCATTCCCACTCGAAACCTGAAAGGTCAATGTACTGTTGCCCAACGTAAAATCCACGCTGCTGTTCGAAAATTGCAGGGTGCCGAGCGTGATGGGCGCGTTCAGGTCGACGGTGTTGTTGCCCGCGACGAATCCCGGCCCGAAAATCGCGGTGTCGCCGACCGCGTTGGGCACGCTCGCGGGCTGCCAATTGCCGGCATCCGTCCAATTGCCGCTCAGCGCGCCCGTCCAATTTCCCGTCACCTGCGCCCGCATCACCGGCACGCAGGCCAGCCCGAGCAGGGCACTCGCGAGGAGTCGACTCCATGCCCGCCGCCGGTTTCCCGCCCGCGCCAAAAAGGAAAACGCGCACACGCGACGAGAGGCCTCGCAGCCCCAGGCCCTCCTGCCTTGCGCGCGATTTTGCGACGCCCTCACTAGCTGGATTGGTCGATCTTGATTCGGCGCATAGAAACTATGAGCTGAGCGTTAATATACTCGAGTAAGTACCCGGCGGCCCGCTTCTGACGTTGCCAAAAAGGGCAACGCCGCAAAAGCCGGCGCCAGCTTGCCCAGCGGTGGATTGGCAGGGAGTGCCGCCCACCCGATCTGAGCATCATGCAAGATTATCAAAAATTCCCTGCAAAAGCCAGCGCATTCGGGCCGCGTGAAATTGGCCCAAGCTCCCGCCGGCACGGCGCGTTTTTTCCGCCGCTTTGCGGTATTGATTTAGGGAGGGCGTTCGTGTGTATACTCGGTGCGATGCCCCGTTCCTTCCACCACGCCATCCAGTCCGGCGGCCGCATGCTTTATCGGCTCCTGGCGGCGGCACTGGGGTTGGTGACTCTGGCCGGCTGCAAACCGCCGCCACAGGTGGTGCGCGGGCAATTTCCACTCCCCAAGGACGCGGAGACCGCGAAATGCGAGCCAGGGAAATATGGTGGTGTCTTTGTGGTGACCGATTCAACTGAGCCCAAGACGTTCAATCCGCTCGTGCCGAGCGATCAAACTTCGGCCGGGGTGCAAGGCACCTTTCTATCGGGTCTGGTCACCCTCGACCCTTTCACCCAAAACGCCATCCCGGCGCTGGCCAAGTCCTGGGAGATCGGCCCGGACAAAAAGACCTACACCTTTCACCTGCGAGAGGGCGTGAAATGGAGTGACGGCGCACCGTTCACCGCCGATGACGTGATTTTTACCTTGGATTGCGTATTTGCCGAAACCACGGATCCGCAAACCGGCAAGACGAAATTGCGCTACCCCAATCGCACGGCCGGTGATTTTTCTTTTGGCGGAAAGCACCTGCAATACCGCAAGATTGACGACAACACCGTGGAATTCTTCACTCCCGAAATATTTTCCCCGTTTATCCTCAATTCCGGCGACTTTCTCATTCTACCCAAGCACAAACTGGAGGCAGCCTACAAGGACGGCACCTTGCTGCAGCAATGGTCCTCGCAAACGGCCATCGACCATCCCGAGGAACTGGTGGGCTTGGGCGCCTTCGTGGTGGCTTACTACAAACCAGGCGAACAGATTGTTTTTACCCCCAATCCCCATTATTGGCGGGTGGACGCGCAAGGTCGGAGGCTGCCTTATCTCGATGCCGAAATCGTGCAATTTGTCGCCAGCGCGGAGACGGAATTGCTGTTGTTCGCCACGGGCCAGGCCGACCATTCCGCGATTCCCGCCACGGATGTGCCGTGGGTGGCCAGGGATGAAAAACTCTATGACTTCACCGTGCTCAAGCGGGGCCCGTCGCCAGGGGCCATGTTTTTTTGGTTCAACCTGAAGCCGGGCAAAAATAAGGACGGCAAACCCTATGTCGAACCGTATAAACTCGCGTGGTTTTCCAATCCAAAATTCCGGCAGGCGGTGATGTACGGGTTCGACCGGGAGGGCATTGTCAAAGGGGTGTACTTTGGGCGGGCCGAACCCCAGCGCTCCATTATTAGTCAGGGAAACCCCAAATGGTTTAACCCCGACATCCCACAGTATTCCTACGATCCGGAAAAGGCTCGTGCCCTACTCAAGGAAGCCGGCTTTCACTGGGCCACGGATGGCCGGCTGGCGGATCAAGATGATCGGCCCGTGGCATTTGAACTCCTGCTCTTCGCCGGTTCGGCGGCGGTTTCCGACATGGCCACCGTGTTCAAGCAAAACATGCACGAGTTGGGTATTGAGGTCAAATTGACGGCGGTGGATTTTTCGGTCGTGTTGCAAAAAACGGATTCTACTTTTGACTACGACATGAGCGTGATTGGCTGGGGCAGCTCGGCCGGGGCCACCGACCCATCCGGCAACAAGGCCCTCTTTCGCAGCGACGGTGAATACCATGTCTGGAATCCGAGCCAGCCGGCACCAGCCACCGACTGGGAGAAACGCCTGGACGCCTTGGTTGATGCTCAGGAACAGACGTTTGACGACGCCGAACGCAAGGCGGCCTTCAATGAAATCCAGAGTATCTTTGCCGAGCAGCTTCCCCTGCTTTACCTGGTAACCCCGTACGGGTACCAGGGCATTCAAAATAAATGGCGCAACGTGCGGCCGCCGCCCTCCGGCACGATTTTGTGGAATATCGACGAAATCTGGACCAACCAACCGTAAGAAGTCCCGCATTTCCCCCTAACCCAATTCTCACTTTTCGCACGCTTCCCTTCGCCTCCGGCTATGCTCGTCTTTGTCCTCCGTCGTCTGTTCGCCACCATCCCGCTGCTCATTTTGATCAGCGTCATGGTCTTCGCGCTGATGTCCATGGCGCCCGGCGATGCCCTGGACGAATTGCGGGCGCGCCCGGATATCCCCGCCTCGCTGGTCCAGCAATTGGAGCGGGATTACGGTTACAAAGACGCGCACGGCGACGCCAACCCGTGGTACGTGCGCTACGTTTATTGGGTCAATACGGTTTCGCCGATAAAATTCATGGGCCGCGAAGGTTCCTTTACCTGGCATTGGCGGTTGGCCGCCCCAAGTTTCGGCACTTCCATTGCCTACCAAATACCCGTGCTCGACCTCTTGGCCCAGCGGGCACCCGCCACGCTGGCCCTGGCGCTGGCTGCGCTCTTGTTTGAAACCATTGTAGCCATTCCCCTGGGGGTGCTGGCGGCGGTCAGAAAGGGCTCGTGGGTGGATCGCCTGACCGAGTTGCTCGCTTATATTTCGTTGTCGGTGCCGGAATTTTTTCTGGCCCTGCTAGCGGTTTGTTTCGCAGCGAAGACGGGTTGGTTTCCCACGGGTGGCCTGTCCGCTTTCGACAGTGCCTTCCTTTCGCCGTGGGCTCGCTTCTGGCAATATGGCTGGCACCTGGTGCTGCCGACCATGGTGCTCGGCCTGGGCGGGGTGGCCGGCACCATGCGCATCCTGCGCGTGAACATGCTGGACTATTTAAGGGCGGAATTCGTCACCACCGCCCGCGCCAAGGGCGTGCCGGAAGGCCGCGTGCTCTACCTGCACGTGCTGCGCAACGCCATCAATCCCTTGATCACTTCGCTGGGTTACGCCTTTGCCGGACTGCTCTCCGGCGCCGTCCTCGTAGAAAGCGTCATGAATTATCCAGGGCTAGGACGATTACTACTGGAGGCCTTCAAGCGCCACGATGAATACGTGGTCATGGCCGCAGTGCTGATCGGCTGCATCATGCTCATGCTGGGCAACCTGCTGGCCGACCTGCTTTTGGCAGCGTGCGACCCACGCATCCGCCTGGAGAATACCGCGCCCGCAGCCGCCTCGCGCCAGCGGGGCGCCATCTGGGCGCTGGTCGTGGCCGCTGCGCTCCTCGGCGCTGCCGGCTTGGGCCTTTTCTTGCTGCCGTGGAGCGACAAAGCGGCGATGGGGCAGGCGATGGATGTCATGGAGATTGTGGGTGGCATCGTCCTTTTGCTGGCGGGCAGCGGATTTTTGGTGGTGGCGTGGCCGACCTTGCGCAAACTCTTGGCCGTGCTGCCTCGCCGGCCGGTGGTGGCCGTGGCCACGTTGACTATTATTCTACTCTACGGCGCCATGATGGCGGCGCCGTTCCTCTCCACCCAGCGCTTTGATCTAAACAATCTGCATCAGACCAACCATCCGCCCACCCGGTTGGTTTGGAAGGATGGCCGCTGGTGGGCCCAGGTTTATGAACGCGTGGATCCGGCCACCGCCGACTACCGGCCGCTGACCGGCCAGCTGTTGCCGCTGACATTTTTGGGTCGCGGGTTCGAGTACGGCTTTGGCGACAAGGATTCCCACTCGTTCAAAACCACGCGGCATCTCCTGGTGCCAGATTATGACGCATTGGAAAAGATGGTCGGCCACCCGGTGGATCGGCGGGATTACCCTTTGTACCTCCTCGGCAGCGACTCGACCGGCCGCGACGTTTTTTCGCGTTTGCTCTACGGCTCACGGGTGTCGCTGGTGATTGGCCTCGTCGGCATCGGTATCACCCTGACGATGGGATTTCTAGTCGGCGGGCTCGCCGGTTATTTCGGCGGCAGTTTCGATTTCTTCGCCATGCGGTTGGTCGAATTTCTCATGGCGACGCCGACCTTGTATTTGCTGCTCGCCCTGCGCGCGGCCCTGGCCTCGTATTTTGAACCGGCGGAAATGAACCTGGTCATCATTGTCATCCTTTCGCTGATTGGCTGGGCGGGCACGGCGCGCGTACTGCGCGGCATGAGCCTGTCGCTGCGCGAACGTCCATTCGTGACGGCGGCGGAATGCCTCGGCCAAAGCACGTTTAAAATTCTCTTCCGCCATTTTCTGCCGAATCTGGCGGGGTATTTGTTGGTGGGCGCGGCGCTCTCCATTCCTGGTTACATCCTGGGCGAGGCGTCCCTTTCCTTCCTGGGCCTGGGGATTCAAGAACCTTCCGCGTCCTGGGGCCTGATGTTGCAGCAAGCCCAGGGCGACTTGAAAGTTCTTATGCTAAACTTTTGGTGGATGCTCTTGCCCGGTGCCGCGATCTTCGTTACTTTCATTGCTTTTAATGTCCTGGGCGACGCCCTGCGCGATATCGTTGATCCGAAAATGAAAACCCGATGAACCCGCCCGCCTCCGCGCCTCTGTTGCAAGTCCAGGACTTGCACATCACCTTCCACGGCGACCAGCATGTCGTCCAGGCGGTGCGCGGCGTTTCGTTTCAAGTGGAGGAGGGGCGCACGCTCGCGGTCGTCGGCGAAAGCGGCAGCGGCAAATCCGTCACCGCGCTGGCCCTCACCCGCCTGCTCCCGCTCCCGCCCGCCTGCACGCTTTCCGGGCGCATTCTGTATCGCGGGCGCGACACGCTGACCGTTCCGCCCGCGGAATTGCGGCGCATCCGCGGCAAGGAAATCGCGTACGTTTTTCAGGAACCCGGCGCTTCGCTCAACCCCGTGTTTTCGGTCGGCTGGCAAATCGCGGAGGCCGTGAAATTGCATTTTCCCGAGGAAAAAGATGTGCGCGGGCGCGTCGTCAACGCCATGCGCGACGTGGGCATCCGCGACCCGGAAAAGCGCTACGACGCCTACCCGCACGAAATGAGCGGCGGGATGCAGCAGCGCGTGATGATCGCCATGGCTCTCGCCTGTGAGCCGCGTCTGCTGGTGGCCGACGAACCGACGACGGCCCTCGACGTCACCATCCAAAAACAGATTCTCGACCTGCTGCGCGACGTGCGCGCGCGGCACCACATGGCCACGATTCTCATCACGCACAATTTCGGCATCGTCGCCGGTTTTGCCGACGATGTGGTGGTGATGTACCACGGCAAAATCGTCGAGGCCGGGCCCGTGGCCCAAGTGCTCGCCGCACCGCAGCATCCGTACACGCAGGCCCTCATTGCGTGCATCCCGCGCCTGGGCCAGCGCCAGCGCCGGCTCGTCACCATCGACCACGCCAAGCTTGCCGCCTATGTCTGACACTCCCGCCAAGCCTTTGCTCGAAGTCACCGACCTGCGCGTGCATTACCCGCTGCGCGGCGGGCTGTTCGGCGGGCGCGGGGTGGTGCGCGCGGTGGACGGGGTTTCCTTTAAAGTGCCGCGCGGGAAGACGGTCGGGCTCGTGGGCGAAAGCGGCAGCGGCAAAACCACCATCGGCCGGGCGTTGACGAGGCTCGCGCCGATCACCTCCGGCTCGATTCGTTATGACGGCCACGAACTGACGGCGCTTTCGGAGCACGCGTTTTTCCCCTTCCGCAAGCGCATCCAGATGATTTTTCAGGACCCGTTCAACTCGCTCAATCCGCGCCTGACCATTTTTCAAATCCTCTCCGAGCCGCTGGAAATTCATTTTCCCAAAAAGACGTTCGCCGAACGCGAACAACGCGTGTTGCAATTGCTCGGCCTGGTGGGGCTGGAAGCGAGCCACCTGCACCGTTACCCGCACGAATTTTCCGGCGGGCAGCGCCAACGCATCGGCATCGCGCGGGCGCTCGCCGTCGAGCCGGAATTCCTCGTGTGCGACGAACCGGTCAGCGCGCTCGATGTCTCCGTGCAGGCGCAAATCGTCAACCTCCTGCGCGACCTGCAGGAACAGCTCGGGCTCACCTATCTCTTCATCGCGCACGATCTCGCCGTGGTGGAACATGTCAGTGACCTCGTGCTGGTGATGACGGAAGGCCGCATCGTCGAGGCCGCCGACGCGGAGTCCATCTACGCCCACCCGCAGCACGCTTATACGCGCAAGCTGCTGGAGGCAGTGCCGCGCCTGTAAATTGTCCGCCGCGCCCCGCTGCCGGGCGCGCGACCTGCTTCTCCGTCTTGCTCCGCCGTGTCTCCCCGTACCGCCAAATCCTATCATCATTTCCGCGGCTTTCAACCCGTGCGTGATGAAATGTGGTCGGCCGCCGGCGCGCCGCGGGCCGACGTGGCCGAGCTCATCGCCGCGCTGAACCGTTTCAGTCCGGCCGAATTGGTGGCCCGGCGCGAACGCCTCGACCGCGCCGCGCGCGAACTCGGCGTGCACTACGCCGTGGTGGACGATCAGTTGATTGACGACCAGGAATGGCAGTTGGATTTGCTGCCGCGCGTGCTCGCCGCCGAGGAGTGGGCGAAACTCGAGCGCGGGCTCATCCAGCGCGCCCGCGCCTTCAACGCCTACATCGCCGACGTGTACGGCGAGCAGCGCATCCTGCGCGACCGCGCGATTCCGCACGACGTGGTGCTCGGCGACCCCGCGTTTCACCGCTCGCTCATCGGCCTCTCCGTCGGCCCGGGCCCGTACGCGCCCGTCGCGGCCATCGATCTCGTGCGCGACGAAGGCGGCACCTGGCAAGTCCTCGAAAATCATTTTTCCACACCCTTTGGCATTTCCTATGTGCTGCAATGCCGGCGCATGCTCGCGGAGGCGCTGCCGGAACTGTTTGCCACCTGCGACGTCGCGCCGGTCGCGCCCTTTACCGCGCAATTGGGGGAATTGCTCCGCGCCCGTTCGCCCCGGCCCAACCCGCGCATCGTCCTGCTTTGCCGCGGCGAAGACAGCCAGACCTATTTTGAGGAGACCCACCTTGCCCGCAGCCTCGGCATTCCGCTCGTGCAGCCGGGCGATTTGCTCGTGCGCGACAGTTGCGTGTTTCTTAAAACCATTCGCGGGCTCGAGCGCATCGACGTGATTTATCGCCGCCTCGAAAGCTCGGCCATCGACCCCATCGCGTTTGGTTACTCGCGTTTTCAAGGCGTGCCCGGGCTCGTGAATTGCGTGCGCAAGGGCAACATCGCCATCGTCAACGCCATCGGCAGCGGCGTGGCCGACAACCGCGCCATCCTGCGCTATTCGGACAACATCATTAATTTCTACCTGCGCGAGCGGCCCTTGCTGAAAACAGTGCCGACCTTCACCTGCCGCGACCGTGACCAGGCCCTGCATGTCGAGCAGCATCTCGCGCAAATGGTGGTCAAGCCCATCCACGACTTGAACACCATGCGCAAATATTACGGCACCGAGCTCGACCTGGGCGGCACGCGCGACCTGCGGCCCGTGTTGAAAAGCCGGCCCGAATTGCTCGTGGGCCAGCCGCGCCTGGCACCCAGCCGGACGCCGCGCTACCAGGACGGGCGCTTTGTTTCCCGCAGCGTGTTCATGCGCGCCTTCGTGCTGCTCGGCGAAACGCCGGTGGTGCTGCCGGGCGGGCTCACGCGCCAATCCCTCAGCGACCACGATGGCCCGCGCCTCACCATCATGGCCGGCGGCCTGAAGGACACCTGGGTTTCGGCCTCGGGCCCCGGCGCGGCCGTGGTGTTTGCGCCCGGCCTTGCCGCGCCGGAAGCGGTGGGCGAGGAATTTTCCATCGGCAGCCGTGTCGCCGAATCGTTGTATTGGATGGGCCGCTACCTCGAACGCACGGAAAACACCGCGCGCCAGCTCAACACGCTCGAATCCGTCCGCTGGGACGCCCTCGGGCGTGAAGCCCAACGCTTGTACTGGCCGCTGTGGCGGGCGGTTGCCGCGGCCACGGGCCAGGCCATTCCCTCCGCCAAATCCGCGCCCAAAGATCTCGGCGCGTTGACGCGCGCGCTCGTGGTCGACCGCAATTTGCCGGCCTCGGTGCATTCCTGCGTACGGTCAGTGTTGCATAATGCCGGAGCGATTCGCGACATCATCACGCCCGAGTGGTGGCAAGTGCTGAACCAGCTCGGCCTCGATCTCGAAGCGGTCGGCCCGCGCTGGAAAGGCATGTCGCGCCCGCGCCTGCGCGAGATTTGCCAAATGGTGGTGGACGAAAGCCACCGCGCCATGGGCGTGGCTGAACGCACGATGCTGCACGACGACGCCTGGCAGTTTTTCCGCGCCGGCGCGTGGGTCGAGCGCGCGGTGGTCACGCTTAACATTCTGCACACCCTGCTGGGACCCGAGGCCCGGGCCACGCTCGGCCGCCTGGAAAAAGAAACCGACCTCACCGCGCTGTTGCGTTTGCTGTGCTCGCTCGATGCGTACCGGCGCACCTACCGCTCGCGGGCTTATCTGGAACGCGTCGTCGCGCTGATCTTGCGCGTGCCGACCAATCCGAGTTCCGTGGCCCATTGCCTGCGCCGGCTGCATCTCGCGCTCGCGAATCTGCAAATGCACACGCAAGTCGAGGCGGCCCATCCGCTCGTCGAGGAAATCCAGCACCTGGCGCAAACCTGTGAACGGCTGGATCCGGCGCAGGTGCTGGCCGCGGACGGCCCGGACATGCTCGGCGCGCTCCGCCGCCAAGTCGAAGGCCTGCACCTGCGGATTGAGGACACTTTTTTCAGCCACCAGCACCTTTACACCCGCAAGGAACAGGTCATGCTTCCCTTGCACTAATTCCGGCCGCGCCATGCGCTTTCACGTCACCCACCGCACCCTTTATGAATACCGCCGGCCGGCGTCGGAGTCGTTTGCCGAGCTGCGCGTGTGGCCGCGCGACACGGCGACGCAGAAGGTCCGCAGCCGCAAGCTCAAGCTCGAGCCGGACCGGCCCGTGGATCATTACGTGGATTACTTCGGCAATCAGGTGGAATTCTTCTCCATCCCCTACCGCCACCAGAGCCTCGCCGTCGAGGCCCGGGCCGAGGTCGAAACCTTCCCCGCGCCTGACGTGAGCGACGCGCTCGCCGTCACCGTGGCCGAGGCCCGGCAAATTTTCAATAGCATGATGTATCAGTTGTTCGATTTTCTCCAGCCGACGGAGGCGGTGCCGCTGGGGGAAGTGTTGCGGCCGTTGAAGAAGACTTTTTTCATCCCGAAAGCTACGCTTGGAGAATCGCTGCGCGCGCTGAACCACTGGATTTACGAGCACTTTGTTTATCAACCCGGGGTGACCGATGTTACGACTCCGCTCGCGCAAGTCATCAAGCAACGAAAGGGCGTGTGCCAGGATTTTGCGCACTTGATGCTGGCCATCGTGCGTTCGGCGGGCCTGCCCGCACGGTACGTGAGCGGATACATCGAGGCCTACGACCCGGAGAAAACCACCGGGCAACTGGTGGGCGCGGCAGCCAGTCATGCCTGGGTGGAGATTTTTCTGCCCGGCGGCAAGTGGTGGGGCCTCGACCCGACTAACGACCAGGCCGCCGGTGAACGGCATGTGGTTGTCGCCGTGGGCCGCGATTATCACGATGTGGCCCCGATGCGCGGCACGTACAAAGGCGCGTATGACCAAAAGCTGCAAGTCATCGTGTCGGTGAAGCGCCGGCAGACTGCGGCCGCCACGCCTGCGCCATGAGTGTGCGTCTCCAGTGGAGCCTTTTCGCCGTCGCCGCCACCTTGGCGGTGCTGGCGGGAGGATGCGCCCGCCGCGAGACGCCGGTGGAAATCGCCAACCGCGATGGAATTTTGCTCGTCAGCAGTGGCGGCGATCCGACTTCGATTGACCCGCAGTTAATTGAAACGCTCAATGACTCTCACATCAGCATCGCGCTGTTCGAAGGCTTGACCACGCCCGACCCGGTGACGCTCGAACCCCGGCCCGGAGTCGCCACGAGTTGGGACTATGACGAGAAAACGCTGACGTGGACTTTTCATCTGCGCCCGGAGGCGCGCTGGTCCAACGGCGACCCCGTGACCGCGCACGATTTCGTTTTTTCCTACGAGCGCATGCTTTCCCCCGGCCTGGGCGCGGACTACGCCAACATGCTTTACCCCATTAAGAACGCCCAGGCGTTTAACGAGGGCAAGTTGAAGGACTTTTCCCAAGTGGGCGTGCACGCGGCCGACCCGCACACCTTGCAAATCCAGCTCGAACATCCCACCAGTTATTTCCTCACGCTGTGCTATCACCAGACTTATTTGCCGGTGCATCCGCCGACGATCATGAGATTCAACGCGATGAACCGCCGCGATTCGGGCTGGGACAAGGCGGAATCGTTCGTGGGCAATGGGCCCTTTGTCCTCACGAAATACGTGCTCGGTGAAGTCGTCGAGGTGAAGAAGAATCCGCTCTACTGGAATGCCGCGAAGATTCGCCTCAACGGCATCCGGTTTTTTCCGCTGGCGGATGTGAATGCCGAGGAGCGCGCCTTCCGCAACGGCGCCCTGCACATCACCAGCACGCTGCCGCCACCGCGCATCGCGGCCTATCGCGACACGCATTCGCCCTTCCTGCGGATCATGCCGGTTTACGGAAGTTATTTCTACTCCATCAACACGCGCAAAGCCAAAGGGCCCTTGAGCGACACCCGCGTGCGCCGCGCGCTGAACCTGGCCCTCGACCGGCAGGCCCTCGTGGAGCATGTAACGCGCGGCGGGCAAATCCCGGAATACACGCTGACCCCGCCCTCCGCCCTTTACAAAGCCCGTTCCCTGATGCGCGAGGATTTGCCGGAGGCGAAGCGTTTGCTGGCGGAGGCCGGCTATCCCGACGGCCAGGGCCTGCCGCCCTTCGAATTGCTTTACAACACCTCCGATGCCCATCGCGCCGTCGCCGAATATTTGCAGGAGGCCTGGAAGAAAAACCTGGGCCTCGAAGTGCACCTCGCCAACGTCGCGTCCTCGGCCTGGCTCGACCGCCGCCACAACGCCGATTTCGAGATCATTCGCGCGGGCTGGTACGGCGACTACCTCGACCCCTCCACCTTCCTGGATCTTTTTTGCAGCGATAACGAAATGGAGCAAACGGGCTGGAAGAACGAAAAATACGACGCGTTCATTCTCGCCGCCCGGAAGGAAACCGACCAGGCGAAACGCATGGAAGATTTTCAACAAGCCGAGGCCATCCTCAACGAAGAAGCCCCCTACATCCCGCTCTATTTCTACACGACCATCATCCTCATCCGCCCGGAAGTGCGCGGCTACACCAACAACGTGCTCGACCAGCATGCTTACAATAACGTGTACCTGGATCCGCGCCAGACCTCGCCGGAGCCGCAGCCTTAGCATTTCCCTCCTTCTTGCGAATTTCCCCTCCCCGCCATGCCGCCCCTTTTGCGCCGCGCCCTCGTGCGTCTGTTGGAAATCATCCCCGTGCTCTGGGTGGTGATCACGCTGACGTTCGTCATGGCGCGCTGGGTGCCGGGCGGGCCGTTCGACACCGAGCGCCAGCTCACGCCCGAGGCCAAGGCGCATAATATGGAATATTACGGCCTGGATCAGCCGCTCTATGTGCAATACATGAAGTACCTCTGGAATTTCGCCCATGGGGATTTGGGCTCGCTCTACCGGCACCCGGACTGGACGGTCAACGAACTCCTCGCGAAAAAAGCGTCGGTCTCGGCGGAATTGGGCATGTGGGCCTCCCTCGTGGCGCTGGTGGTGGGGCTGCTCGCGGGCGTGATCGCCGCGGCGCGCCCGCGCTCAAAGACCGACTACACCACGATGACGCTCGCGATGGTGGCGATTTGCCTGCCGAGTTTCGTGCTCGGGCCCCTGTTGCTTTTAATCTTCGGCCTGCACCTGCAGTGGGTGGGGGTCATGGGCTGGAACAGCGCTAGCGACCGCGTGCTGCCTTCGCTCGTGCTCGGGCTTTACTACGCCGCGTACATCGCGCGGCTGACGCGCGGGAGCATGCTCGAAGTGCGCAACCAGGATTACATCCGCACCGCGCAGGCCAAGGGCTCCCCGCCGCGGCGGGTGCTGTTCGTCCATGCGCTGCGCAACGCGCTCGGGCCGGTGGTCGCGTATCTCGCGCCGACGGTGGCGGGACTCGTCACCGGGTCCTTCGTGGTCGAATCCATTTTTCAAATTCCCGGCATCGGCCGGATGTTCGTCGAAGCCGCGCTGAACCAGGAATACGAATTATTACTCGGCGTGACCGTGTTGTTTTCCGCGATTTTGCTGCTGTGCAACTGGGTGGGCGATTTGCTGATCACCTTCCTCAATCCCAAGGCGGCCATTGACTGAGGTCATCCCCATCCCGCAAGCCACTGCGCGCTCGACCCTGTGGGGTGACGCCCGGCGGCGCTTTCGCCGGCACCGGCTGGCGGTGGCCGCGCTCGTGTTTTTGGCCTTGATGGCCGTGGCCTGTGTCGTCGGCGTCGCGGGCGTGATGCTGCGCGCGTACGGGAGCTTCGGCTGGCCTTACGGCTACGAGGAGCAAAATTTGAACTTGGGACCGATCATGTTTTCCGGCTCGCATTGGCTGGGCACGGATTTGCTCGGGCGCGACTTGCTCACCCGGCTGCTCGTGGGCGGTTTCGTGTCGTTGACGGTGGGCTTTCTAGCCACCGGAATGGTCATTCTCATTGGAGTGGCGTATGGGATGATTGCGGGCTATGCGGGCGGGCGGCTCGACCGCGTGATGATGCGCTTCGTGGACATTCTCTATGCCCTGCCGTTTACGATCTTCATCATCATGCTCGTCGTGCTGCTGGACAAACCGGTGCAGCGGCTCACCCAAAGCATGGGTCACGGCAGTTGGGCGCCGTACTGCAAACTCTGCCTGCTCTTTCTGGCCATCGGCGCGTTTGAGTGGCTGAACATGGCCCGCGTGGTGCGCGCCCGTACGCTCGAGCTGAAGACCCTCGCCTTCATCGAAGCCGCGCGCGCGCTCGGCCGGTCGCCCTGGCAAATCCTCTGGCACCATCTCCTCCCGAACCTCGCCGGGCTGATCGTGATTTACGCCACCCTGAGCGTTCCCGCGGTCATCCTGCTCGAATCGTTTATCAGTTTTCTCGGCCTCGGCGTGCAACCGCCGCTGACCTCCTGGGGCGATTTAATCAACCAGGGCGCGTCCAACATGGAACTCTATCCCTGGCTGCTCATCTATCCGAGCGGATTTTTTGCGCTTACGCTGCTGGCCCTTAATTTTCTCGGCGACGGCCTGCGGGACGCCCTGGACCCCCGGGCCTCGCGCGATTAATGTTTTTGGACAGAATTTATAAAATTAAAAAAATGTCCGATCAGATGGCTTTGTGGATTTTTTATTCTGTAAATTCTGTCAATCCGGTCAAAATCTCTTCACCAGAGCTGTGACCCACGGTTGACGGACGGCCCCTTTTTCGGTGAAATGGACGCATGACTACCCCGCTTTCTCGACCTCTGCTTCTCCTCCTTTTTCCGGCCATTCTCCTCTGCGCCGCCAACGCGCAAGCCGAATTGATCCACCGCTTCAGTTTCAGCGACGGCGGCAAAGATTCCGTGGGCAATGTGACTGGCCAGCTCAAAGGTCCCGGGGCGAGTTTTGCCAACGGCGCATTGGTGGTGAAAAACGCCGACACCGACGCCGGCGACAAAATTTCCTTCCTCGAATTTTCCGGGCCGGTGCTGCCCAAAGCCGGCAATTCCACCAGCATCGTGGTTTGGTTCACGGCGAAGGACATCGGCGGCTTTGCGCGCATCCTCAACTTTGGCGCGAGCGACAGCGGCGAGGGCCAGCAGTTCATGTATTTCTCGCCGAAGACAGCCGACGGCCAGGCGCGCTTCGCGATTTCCGCCACCGACGCCGGCTCGAAAACGTTTATTGACTCCGACCCGCTCGACGACGGCAAGCCGCACATGGTGGCCTTCGTGATCGACGGCGCCGCGAAAAAACTGCACGCGTTTGTGGACGGCAAGGAACCGCAAAAAGCGGAGGACTTGGGCAACAACACGCTGGATAAGGTCAAGCCCGTCGAGAATTGGCTGGGGAAATCGTCGTTTGCCGCCGACCCCGGTTTGACAGGCTCGATTGACGAGCTGCGTGTGTACGACAACGCGCTCACGCTCGACGACGCCGCGGCCCTGTTCCAGGCAGGGCCCGATAAATTGCCGGAGATTACGCCTGCCACTCCCGCCGTTCCCAGCGCACCGCTGGCTGCGCCGGTTCCCGTGACGCCGTCGTATCGCGGCGCGGGTGCTCGCCCTGCCAACCCGACTCCGAACCCAACCACTGCCGCTGCGGCCCCCAGCGTCGCGACCCCGCCCGCGTCGACCACACCGCTGGCCGCGCCGGTGCCGGTCACTCCGTCTTATCGCGGGTCCGGCGCACGCCGGGGCAATCCTCGGAATCCCTAAACCTTGGTTTACTCATTTCACCCCATGTCCCTTTCCGTGGCAGCATGGTAGAATGAATGGTTGAAACATACGAAGGCATCCTCCAACGGCCATGCGGGTCCGGAAATCCTGGCGGACGCCCGGGGGGCATCGTCGGGCTCGCCGGAAACCCGGCGGGTGGTGCAGTTTGAAATCTCGGCGCGCAGCGTGCTCACCGTGATTGTCGCCGTCGCGGCGATATGGATTCTGGTCCGGCTGGCGCCCATGGTGCTGGTGCTGCTCGCAGCCCTCATGTTAGTGGGAACGCTTTCCCCGATCGTGGCGTGGCTGGAGCGGCACGGCGTGCGCCGCAATTTTGGCATCGGCCTCGTATTTGGCGTGGGGGCGGCGGTGTCGGGCCTCCTGTTGTTTCTGATGGTGCCTGTGCTGGTGACTCAACTGAAGACCCTGGTCGAGCATGAACCGGAGATACGCGGGCGCATGGTCGATTTTCTCGCCTCCTCGAAACTCACTGCATCCCTCGCCGACGAGTTGCGGAACTTGCATTACAGCGAGTTGCTGAAATCCGCCAACGGCACGGTGTTGACCATGACGCAACACGCGGCCGCCATCGTGGCCTACAGTGTCGCCGCCATCTTTCTCGCGTTGTATATGATGATTGACCGCGACCGCCTGCGGGGCGGATTGTTCGCGGTCGTGCCGCGCAAACACCATATCCGGTTTTCGCGGGTGCAGTTGAACCTCGAACTCATCGTGGGCGGCTACATTCGCGGCCAAGTCATCACCTGTGTGCTGATGAGCGTGTTCATCCTCGCCCTATTGCTGATCTGCGGGGTGCCGAACGCCCTGGCCATCGCGACTTTTGGCGGTATTGCCGACGTGCTGCCCTACATCGGGGTGTTTTTGACCATGGGGCCGGCGGTGGTGGCGGGTTATTCGGTGAGCCCGGCCATCGGCGTGACGGTTTTTGCGCTATTGCTGGCTTATGAAGAATTTGAAAGCCGGGTGCTGATCCCGCTGGTGTATGGACGCGCCTTGCGGCTGCCGTCGTCCGTGGTGTTCTTTTCCCTCATCGCGGGCGCCACGCTCGCCGGGATTATCGGCGCCCTGCTGGCGCTGCCCTTGGCGGCGGCGATCCTGATGCTGATTGAGGAACTGCGCGTGGAATTGCCCGGCGAAACCACCCAACCCGAGGATGTGCGGGCCCATGACAAAGACCTGCGCGAGGAGCGGGAATATGAGCAGCGCACCGAATCGGCCCCCGCCGAGGAAGCGGCCGCCGTGGCGGTCGAAATGACGCGTGGACGGCAAGAGGCCGAGAAGGAAGCCAAGAAATAGGCGCGGCCAGAAAACCGGCCCGCATCCTTCCCGCTCAATATTTCCACACCCAGGCCGGCTGGTCCGTAGAGAGTCCAGCCGCCGAATCGTTTTTAGTATTGGCGTCAGGAGTGTGCCATTGCGCCGTAAGCTTGTAGCGCCCGTCCGGCGTGCGCGCGTAGCCGAGCGGTCCGCCAGTAACGACATCGTGGGGCAACTGCGCTAGAAATTGTGGCACGAGCGCGTCGAGTTTTTCCGGATAATCGCCGTGGGCCAGCGCATAACGCTCCAGCGCGCAGGCCAGCACGACCATTTCCACGCCGTCTTGCGTGTGCGCCATTTCCTCGACCATCTTGTTGTAATAGGGAAATCCTTCTTTGATCAAAAAACAATGGGGCCACCATTGCTGGACCACCCGATCAATCTCTTTGCCCAAATCCGCAAGTTTTTCCGGATACACCCGCCGGTTCTTTAAGTCGAGGACCGGCAGGACATAATCCAAGTACAGGCGGTCGCCGGTCACCACGTTTTGATCAAACCAGCCCAAGCCCCACTTTCCGGCGGGAACTTCGGACCAAGGCACATCGGCCGCGTGGGCCTCGAAATAAGACGGCATGCCGTCCCATTCCGCGCGTCCACAGCGCAGACAAAAGGCTAACTGAGCCAGCACATCCACTTGCTGAAAGGTGTCCTGGAGCGTGGTGAGCTGCGCCTCATTCCAATGCCGGGCGGAAAGACCCTCCCAAGCGGGTTGAATGGCTCCCTTAAGCCCTAAAACGGAGATCATCTGCGAAACCGCGATCGGCTCGTCGCTGAGCAGGCGGGCCATGCGCACCATCGTCAGTATATCGTCCAGCGCCAGTGCCGGTTGACCAGCGTTCAGCGCCGCTTGGGCACGCAGGCTGAATAGCCAACTTACGATTCGGAGCACCTTGAAATTGGGAGAGGGTCTGAAATCCAAGTCATAACGCGTGCCCACGCGGCCAAACGGCCGCCGCGCGGCGGCGCTGATTTCGGCCATTTCGGTTTCATCTTGCTGTAAAAGATGCTCTATTCCGGTCGGGCCGGTGTATTTGGCAATTTCGTCCCAATTGATGTGTTTGCTGAATTCCCAGTCTCCCGGACTGGGGTAGAAGGGATAGCGTTGTGCCTGGAGCCCTCCCGCCAGCCGATTGGTTAACGTTGTTCCGTAAGCTTCCGTTTGCTTGACACTACCGATGCTACCGTCACTCCGAAGCGGGTTGAGAAGCGGCGTCGCCCAGAAATTTTGGTCGTCTGGTACGGGTGGCGGCGCCAAATCATGAATGAATTCAACTGGCGTGCCGCGGGCCGCGGCCTCGCGCTGGTAGCTTTCCCAGGCGCGCCGGCCGCGGTAATTTTCCTCGGTAAGGAAAAGTGCCGCAAGCGTGAGCAGGCACACGGTCGCAAAAGCCAGTTGCCGAAACCAGCGCCGCAGGAGGCGCAACGTAGCCAAAACCATCCACAGCGGCCACCGCCACCCATTCCGCAAAAATGAGCGAACTCCGCCACACAAAGTGGGGCAGTTCCGGTCGAACCAACGGGAAAGAGCGGCAAAGTTCACGGCGGGGTGATTTACGAAACCAAGACGGGTCTGCGTTTGCGGTCGTAGAGAAATGCCCCCGGCGAGCCGGCCTGCGGTCGCGGCAGTGCAGGGGCGGCCGTGGCGGTCGCTGGCTGGGGAAATAATTCGCGCTCCCATTGCCGCCAGCCGCTGACGAAGGCCATCATTTCCTGCGGCGTGGGCGAGGGATCTCGGGCCAAATTCTCGTTGCGGCGTGGCATAGACGCTGCATTGAGCGAAAAGATCACCACCCAAACTGCCGCGAGCGCACCCCAAGCGTAGGGGGAAGGCCAGAGCCAGGCGGTCCATTTTGAAACGCGTTTGACGGGCGCCTGGGCCGCCGCGGCCAGGATCTCCGCGCGCCAGTTTTCCGGCGGCGGGCGCAAGGGCTGGTGCCTTAGGAATTTTTCGAACTCGTCCATGGGGGTTTGATTTCGTCGTAAAGGGGACGCAGCCGCGCGCGCAATTTGTCTAGCGCATAACGGTAGCGGCTCGCCGCCGTGTGGGGGGAAACGCCGAGCGTGCCGGCGATTTGCTCAAAAGTCTGGTGCTCCCACAGTTTCAAATGCGCCACCGCGCGTTGCTCGGCCGGCAACTCCGCCAGCGCAGCGGCCAGGGCCCGCCGAAAGGCGTCTTCATCGGGATTCGCGCCGGGAGCAAAGCCATTCGCCTCGGCGGCGGCACGGTCGTGGGCTTTGTCGCGCACCGTGCGGCGGCGCATGTGATCGACCGCTTGGTTGTGCGCCAGCCGCAATAGAAAAGCACGAGCGTTGTCCACTCCCTCCAATAACTCGGGGCGCCGCGCCAGGCGGCGGAAGACTTCCTGCAACACATCGCGGGCCTCAGCCTCGGAGCCGGTCAGGTTCAAGGCGAACCCAAATACCGCCGGCGCGTGGGTGTCGTACAAACGGGCGAGGTCGGTCGGCATCGTGGATGCGGTCCTAAGCCAGACGCAGCCAGGGGCAAAAGTTGTCTAAGCTGCGGAGACAAAGTTTTTAACCACAGAGGCACAAAGAACACAGAGAAAAAATCCGATATTTTCCACGAAAGCACACGAAAAACACAAAAAAGGAAGGGTTTTCAACCGCTGAGATCACAGAGATAAGAAATGAAGAAAACTCGCGCAGAGGCGCAAAGAGGCAAAGGTAGTGGTTAACCACAGATTTCAGGGACGAACACAGATGGGCCTCGGTGTTCTCTGTGGTTCAAGATTCCTTTCGTGCTTCTTATTTTGAATTTTGACTATGCAATTTTCAATACCGAAGCCCATCGCCTCCCCTCACTTAAACCCAAATACAATCTTCAGGTAATCCTTCAAATCGGTGCCGAGTTTGGGGGTCGCCGTGGGTTTGGCGGTGTCGAAGAGCAAGGTGTCACGGCACATGCAGCCCTTGAATTCGGCTTTGTCATAGCTCACGAGTGCGATGTCGCCGGGTTTGGTGAGGCCGGCGGTGCCTTTCGGGAGAGGCGTCCATTCCTTCGGCAGACCGTACCAGGTGAAATCGATGTCCCAGCCCGCCACGCCGCCGGTGGGCACGGGTTTCGTGAGGAGGGCGGGATAACGAAGAATGAAATCGGGGACTTTGGCGGTGGTCACGCGGAGCTTGAAGGCCGTGGGCAGCCCGCGGATGTAGTCCTTAAAAGTCTTAAATTTACCGTCGCGCACGGCGGTGTAAAACGGCACGGGGTCGAAAGCGAGCAGGTTGTAGCCGTTGTAAAGTCCGTGGGTGTTCTTGGAGCCGAATTTCTTGCCGTCGTACCAAGGCTGGAAATTGTCGCTCAGGCGCAGGCCGATTTCAAAATGCATGTGCGCGAGGTCGGCGCGGATGGGCGGCACTGCAGAATGACCCATTTTGCCAATCGTCGCACCGGCCGCCACGCCCTGGCCAACCCGCAACCCCGGCTCGATGGAAGCCAGGTGGGCGTAAAGGGTATACACGGGCACATCCGCGTGCGGGTGTTCGAGCACGATGTAACGTCCGTAGGCCCCGCTACTGGGTTCAGCTTCGATGTAGGCGACCTGCCCGGCAAAAGCCGCGGTGATGGCGTCGAGCGGCTCCCCGGCGCGGTTGCGCTGCACGGGCTTGATGTCGATGCCCTCATGAAATTTATGGCCGTCATCGCGCACACAACCGAACAACCCCGAATGCGGGTCGCCGGTGCCGGTGTCCTGCGCCCAGGCGTGGTAATCCTTCCCTTCCATGAAGGCCGGATTGGGCGTGGGCCAGAGCATGGGCCCGATGCTGGGAGGTGAAACGACCGTGGCGGCGAAGGCCAGACCGGCGGCCAACAAGACGGCCGCGGGGACAAGGAATTGCTGTCGACGAAGGCGCATTTATTTATTTTTAAGGTCGCCGATTTTGGCGATGGATTCGTTGATATCCACGGCGTAGTCGTTGAGCTTGTCGTCCGGCATGTCCATCCACACCGGGAGGATGCCGTTGCTGATGCGGTCCTGGATTTTCACCGCGCCGACGGGGTCGTTGTTGTCGAATACAAAAAGCAGGCGGCCTTGGTATTTGGTGGTCATGGCTTCGAGCTTGCGCTGGCCGCCGGGGTCGAAAAAGAACGCCATCGCCAAGCCGAGTTGCACGCGTTCCAGCATGACTTTTTGCAAATCCACGATGGTGAGGTCGGTTTGCGGGATGTACCGGTACTTCAGACCGTTGCGCGGCATGGTCAGTTCCGTGCCGCCATTGGCATCCGTCGACTGGATATGAAAAGTGATAAGATGCGGGGGCAACGTCGCCGAATGGCTGGCGCAACCGGCCGTCGCCAGGCCCGCCGCGGCCAAGGCCGCCAGCGCCCACCGGCGCCCATTAAAAACCAAGGCAAAAAAGGAAAAGAGCATGGGGCAATTCGCCATCTTACTCACGAAGCCAGATGATGCAACTGTTCTTGCAGTTGCACGACGCGCTCTGCGGTCAAGTCGTGCTGGGCAATGGAGAACTCTTGTTGGAGGCGCGGGTGGAGGTAACGCTGGATACCGCCGGCGGGACGGCCAAGCGGGCGCAGCAACCGTTTGCGCTCCAGCAGCAAGGCCAGCATCTGCAGCAAGGTCTCTTTCTCGGGCCCGGCGCCGCCGGCCTCCTGCGCGAGCGCGAGAAAGACCTCCTCCGCCGAAGCCAGCGCCTGGCGCTTGCGGGCCAATTCGTCCTCATTTTCAACCTCCCGGGTCCAGCGCCCCCAGATCTCGCCGGTGGGTTTCCACTCCGCCGCTTCGGCTTCGGCGAGGTCGGCCCGCTGCAAGCCCTCCGTCCCGCGGAAAAGGATGCACACGACCCGCTCCCCCAGGACGAACGGGCGCCCGGAAAGAAAAGAAACCCGCGACAAAGTTTTGAGTGGCCAATCCATGAAAAAATGGGCTGATGTGGTGGGGGCTCGACGGGGCGCGCGAAAAAATATTCGTCCCGCCCGCTTTTTTCATTTACGAAGGCCGGGCCGCTACGCAATGAATTTCGCCACATGGGTCGCATTATTATCATCGGAGACGTCCACGGCTGCCTCGCCGAATTGACCGAATTGCTGCATAAATTGCAGCCGGGCCCGGACGACCGCCTCATTTTCCTCGGCGACCTCGTCAACCGCGGGCCGGACAGCCACGGGGTCGTCAGCCTGGTGCGCTCGCTGCCGAACACCGTCTGCCTCATGGGCAACCACGAGTTGCGGCTCATCAATTACCGCAAGGAACGCGAGGGCAAGAACCTCAAGGACTACGACTGGGAAACCGTCCGCCAGCTGGACGAGGGCGACTGGCGCTACATTTCCGACCTGCCGCTGACGCATTACTTCCCGGACTTGCAGACCGTGTGCGTGCACGGGGGCTTTCTTCCCCATTTACCCTGGAACAAGCAGGGGCCGGAAATCGTCACGCGTATTCAGGTAATTGACGAAGAAGGCCGCGCCCGCAAGCGGGCCGAGGCCCCGCAAGGGCGCAACTGGGCGGATGAATGGGAAGGCCCACCGTTCGTCATTTACGGCCATACACCGCGGCCCGAAGTTTACCGCCGTCCCTGGTCGATGGGCATCGACACCGGCTGCGTGTACGGCGGGTTTTTGTCGGCGTGCATTTTGCCGGAGCGCGAGATTGTCCAGGTCGCCGCGCTCAAGCGCTATGTGCCGTAGATTAAAAATGAGGACCTGGTTTTTTTGACAGAATTAACCGAATTTAGAGAATGGAAGAAGGAGCCGCGAACAAGCGCCCAACCGCCAACCTTGCCCGCACCATCAAAAGATAACGCGCCCATTTCCGTGCTCTGTAATTGCTGAAATTCTGTTCATTCTGTCAAAAAATCTTCTCATCGTCATGGCTGCTCCCACTCCCCCACCCGGCCTGGCCCTCTTGCTCGTCGATGTGCAGGAGTCCTTCCTGCGCGCCTTGCCGGCCAATGGCCTGACGCTGGCGCGCCGTTGTGCGTTTGCGGCGGGCGCGGCGAAACTCCTTGGGGTGCCGGCGGTGATTACCGAACATGTGCCCGCCAAGCTGGGCCTGACGACAAAGCTGGTGGTCGAGGCGGCGGCGGCGGAGTCCCGGATTTTTACCAAAACCGCCTTTTCCGCCTTCGGCGCGGAGGGTCTCGGCGAATGGCTCCGCGAAAAGGGCGTTACCCATCTGCTGATGGCGGGGCTGGAAACACCCATTTGCCTTTATCTGTCTGTGCTCGATGCGCTCGCCGCGGATTTCGAGGTGACGGTGCTGGTGGACGCCACGGGCGGCCGCCGGCCCGAGGACTTTCCCGCTATCTGGCGGATGCTCGAAACCGCCGGTGCCCGCCTGTTGCCTTCTGAGTCGGTCTTCTATAGCATCATAAAAGACTCCACCCACCCGCAATTCCGTGAATTTTCTGCACTCGTGAAAAAATTTGCCTGACTCAAATCTGCAACCGGATTTTTGACAGAATTTACAGAATTGCCGACAGCCATACAAAAGTGATTTCTAATTCCATTAATTCTGTCAAAAAACGTATTTGGAAAGCGCGCCCCAACTGCCACTTCGCCTTTTCTGACTTCTGCCTTCTAACTTCTGCCTTCTGACTTCCTCCCCATGCCCCGCGATCCCGTTCCTCCGTTGCGCTTTGAGACCGTGGCCGAATTGAAAGCCGCGCCGGCGGACGAGCCGCGGCCATTCGCCAGCGTGGTGCTGTTTCTGCGCAGCGCCCGCAAACGCGCCCGCACCGGCAATGAATTCCTCGTCGTGGAACTGGGCGACCGTTCCGGCTCGTTTAGCGCCACCTGCTTTAGCGACAGCGCGACGTTTGTGTTCTTTAGCGAGCAGCCGGAGGGCACCGTGGTGCGCCTCGAGGGGGCCACGGAACGGTACCAGGGAAAATTCAGCCCGCGGCTGAGCTCCGTGGCCGCGCTGACCGCGGAAGAAATTGCGGAGGGCAACTGGCTGTCCCGTCTGGTGGAAAGCTCGCCCGAGAGCGCGGAGGCGTTGTGGGAGGAAATGCAAAACCTCATCGCCGCCATCCCGCACGAGGGCCTGCGCGAAACCGTGAAACAGGTTTTTGAGGACATTGGCGACCGGTTTCGCGTCGCGCCCGCGGCCGTGGCCATGCATCACGCCTACCGCCATGGCTTGCTCGAACACACCGTCCACGTGGCCCGCGTCGCCCGCGCCCTGCTGCCGTTGTACGTCGAAATCGATCCGAGCCTCGCGATGGCCGGCGTGCTCCTGCACGACATTGGCAAGGCCATCGAATACGAAGGCGAACTCGTCGCCGCGAAAAGCCGCATCGGTTTGCTGCAAGGCCACGTCGTGCTCGGCTACCGACTGGCGCGGCAGGCCGCGATGAAAATCAAGCCGCGCCTGGACACCGGATTGCTCGAACGCCTCGAACACATCATCCTTTCGCACCAAGGCGAACTCGAATGGGGCGCGGCCGTCCTCGCGGCGACGCCCGAGGCGGTGTTCGTCGCCCTGTGCGACAACCTCGACGCGAAAATGGGCATGACTCAATACGCGCTGCGCAATACTCCGGCCACGCAGGAATTTTCGGATTTTCTCCCCGGCCTGCGGTCGTCGCTCCTGATCGTGCCGCCAGCAACGCAACTCAAGCCGCCGGAGAATGAGTCGGTGTAACTCAATCATGCCGCAGCTAGGCGGGTCGAGGACGCCCCGCCCTACCTTTGGATTGATTACCGGCCGGCCTTCGATCTCTTACCGGCCCGCCTTCGATCGCTTTTAGAAAGAGGCAGACCTCTGGAAAAGGTAGGGCGGGGCCTCCGGACCCGCCTAGCTTGATACGGAAATCGCACACGGAGTGTGCGCTCCACCCACAAATCGGAATCATTGACCGGAATTACGGCGGATTGGCCAGACGGCCGAGAAACAGAATCGCGCCGGAGGCATTGTCGCGGATCAAAAATAAGAAAGGGTGATCGGCGCGAAAAACGGGCGGTGGCGGCGCGGGCGTGCCCCCACCGGCGCCGCGGAGGAAGACGGCTGTGGCCGCCGCGGCCTCCGTGCCCTTCTCATCTACGTCCAAAAAGGCCTGGTGAATGACATTGGAGATGAAAAGATTGCGGGCGTCGTTCATGCCCGAAAAATCGGCGCGGTGCGGGTCCACGGGGTTTTTACGGGGATCAACAAAGGCATCGCGGATGCCCAAACCCTGCAAATTCTCGTTCAGCATGTACCGATTCTGAAGTTTGAATTTGGGCAGGAAGACCTCCACGGTGTACCCGTAAAGCTGGCCGATCCAACTGGCCAACCGTTCGCTGGTAAGTGATTTTTCCAGTTCCGCCTCGCCGTCCACGGTTCGAGGCAACAGCACCACGAAGGACATTCCGCCCCTTTGCAGATCCGTCGGTACGGCCCTGGGCGCGCCGCGAGCGCCCACGAACGGGGTTCCCGAACCCCGTCCCCGGCGAGCGCCCAGCACCGGCGCGGCGTCCGGATCGCCAAAATAATTCAAGGCCAGCATTTGAAAGGGCACGGGCGCATTAGGGAAATCTGCGTAACCCGAAAACTGCGTCGTCCCACCCATGACGCGATGCATGAGCGGCACTTCCTTGGTGCCGCCATTGGCCAGGTGAAAGGGGGCCGGCTGCGTCTGGCTCTCCATGAACGGCGAGGCCCACGCGCCCTTGAAATAAATCGCGTTGACCAGCACCAGGAGCGTGCCCGCGTTCACATCGCCTCGGTGTACCAACTCCTGGATGCGGTTGTTGGTTTTTTCCTCGACCCAGGCGTTGATTTGGAGTCGGGCGTTATCACTATTATTCACATAGTCCACCGGAAAGAGCGCCGAGCCGAAATCGCCTTGCACCAGATTCAAATAGGCGGGGGAAAAGGGATGCTCGGGGTCGGTTTCCGGCCAGACCGAATTGGCAATTTCCAGGCGCACACCGCTTTGCACCCCCGCTTGCGCGACCGCCTGCTGCAACAGTCCAAAACTGGCCGGCACACTGCCGGACGGCAGGGAGGAGAAATGTAAGGCGTCGGCCATTTGTGCCGCGGTGTCGCCGCGCGCGCCGGCCCACGTCATCGCCAAGGCCGTCGAAATGCTGTAGGGCGAAAAGAAGGCGTTTGCGTCGGGACGGGGGTTGGCCTGAAGAAAAAAGTCCACGGCAAACTCATTGTTGGCCTTTACCAAATCCGGGGAAACAGGCACCGGCGTGAGCGGAGGCGGTGCAGCCGTGGGCCGCGCTTGAGTTACGGTTTGCGGCGGCTGGGGCGCGGGCATTGGCGGAGGCGCAGGGGCGAGCGTGCGCGGGGTGGCCGAAGTCGAAAGGGGCGGAGGTGCGGATTCTTGGGCGACGACGGGCTGGCCTGCAGCCAGCAGGGCTCCGGCGAGCACGCCGCGATTGATTAATGGAGGGGTGATCATGGTTGTATTGGGCGAAAGAATGTTGGCCGTCTTGAGTTGATCTGAGGCGGCCTTTTTCTCCCCAAATGGCCAGTAAACCAGGAGGGCCAAAATGGCCGCCGCCGCCAGCGCGAGCCCGGCCTTGAACGTAAAGATGGTTTTGAGGTCCCCGCCAGTTGAAACGGAAACCCCCACTCCGCCACTCGTGACACCAGCCACGGCGGCACCCGCCCAACGTGCGCCCAAATCCGCCGGCACCGCCATGACCGCATGCAGCGGCAACGCCGTGGACAGCAACGCGGTTGAGGTCTTGACGCCCTGCCGGGCAAAATAGGCCCGCAGCTTTTCCAAGGCCCGTTCGACTCGCATCCGCGCGGCATCCTCCTTCAACTGCAAAGCGACGGCCACCTCCCGGTGGCTCGCACCTTGAAAAAAGCGCAATAGCACCGCTTCGCGATCCGGCTCCGCGAGGCTTGCGACGGCCTCATCCAGCACAGGAGCCAGTTGCTCCCACTGTATTTCCGGCGTTGGAGTTGTTTCGTTCATGGTGGCGGCCTCCTGTTCGCGGATTTGCCGGCGGCGGCGGTCGCGGTGGGCCCGCAAGGCGGCATAACGCACGCTAGAGTGGACCCAACCCGCCAGACTCGGATGGCCGGCCAAAGTTTTGGCCTTGCGGGCGAGGTCGACAAACACGCTTTGGGCCACGTCCTCGGCCAGCGTGGCATCGCCGCCGAGCTGGCGCAGCGCGGCGGCATAGGCCAGCCCGGCATAACGGCGGACCAGTTCCGCAAACGCGGCTTCAGCCCCCGCTTCGGCAAACTGGCGCAGCAACTCTTGGTCGGAGTTCATGTCCTTGTATCCTACTAACAACCACTCACGACAAATCCGAACAAAGAAACTTTTCCGTCCCGCCGCCAAAGCACTTGCGCCCCGGCGCGGAATCCGCTATCGCTCAACGTCTGGGCCTGGTTTCACCCCGGCGTTCCTATTACTTTTATGGAAATTCTCACCGCCGTCATTTGCGACAGTGCCGCCGACTACAACGGCAAACTCTGCGTGCTGGGCACGTTCGACACGATTTACGCCCACCGCTTCCCGGCGGTGCACCCGCACTGCGCCCTCGCGCTGCGCATCGTCTTCCGCACCCCGGACGAGGGCCTGCGCCGTTTCCGCATTTCCTTCATCGACCCCGACGGCCACAACGTCCTGCCGCGCGAGGGCGAGCCGCGTTTTGAAGTCAACGTGGCCGAGATTCCGGAAAAGGCCGCGTTTGTGTCGCGCAACTTTGTCATCAACCTCCAAGGACTGCCCCTGGAAAAAGCGTCGCTGTATTCGTTCGACGTGCACATGGATGAGCAAATCGTCGCGCGCATTCCCCTCCAGGTCATCGGCGCGAATGCGCCGACGACGTAATGGGCGCGGCCGGGGTTTAGGAATGGTGACGCGGGCATTTTGTGTCGGCGAGTAGTCATTTTGTGATTGGGAGACAGCAAGTTAATAATCGCTCATCGGTTTTATCAAATTGAACAGCAGGAACTTGGGGATCCAAGCGGCGATCTTGGCATGATTGATGATAAGTCGGGGTAGCAATGACGACGATGAAGGGTTGCACCCCATAGACGCGTCGTTCCCGGCCGCCTATCCTACTTACATCAAAAACAATGGCCGGTAGAAGCGACGCAAGGTGCAGCGTCAGGGCAATCAAAAATGAACCTCTTTCGCAACTTAAGTGCTGCCGCATGGCTCGTAATGCCACTGGCTTTTTTTGGATGCTCGAAGAATGCGCCTCCTTTGCCTCCGCAACCCATGCCGCCCGTAACCGCCATCTCGACAGGCAGTTCTCACAGCCTCTTTATCACCGCTGATGGCGCCCTTTGGGGCATGGGATCCACCTGTCATGGCGAGCTTGGCAACCTTGATCAGGATGGGCGTCACACACCTGTCCGAATTATCGCAAGTGGCGTGATTGCGATGAGTGCCGGAAACGGTTACAGTCTATTTCTTAAAGGCGATGGCAGTATGTGGGGCATGGGGGAAAATCACGGACGATTGGGCGATGGTACCAAGGTTGACCGGTTTTCACCTGTGTGCATTGTCGCCGGCGGAGTGTCCTCCATTTCCGCGGGTTACGACCATAGCCTCTTTCTAAAGGATGATGGGAGTCTTTGGGGCATGGGCTGGAATTATATTGGACAACTTGGCGATGGCACGCACACAAATCGGCCTTCCCCGATTTGTATCGTCAGCAGCGGTGTGATTGCCATTTCTGCGGGAAACGGTCACAGCCTATTTCTCAAGCAGGACGGCAGCCTTTGGGGCATGGGACTTAATCTGAGTGGAGAACTTGGTGATGGTAGCCAGACGAATAGACTTACTCCGGTGCGCATCGTTGCCAGCGAAGTGACGGCTATTCATGCGGGGGTCTTTAATTCATTGTTCGTAAAAATTGATGGCAGCCTTTGGGGCATGGGCTGGAACGAGTCCGGCGAATTGGGCGACGGCACAAAGAGAAAATCGTTAACACCCGATACGTTGACTCCAAAGCAAATTGTCGCAAACAGCGTCATCAGTGTGACAGGAGGACCCCAATTTAGCCTTTTTCTTAAGAGCAATGGAAGTCTATGGGGCATGGGGCGAAACTCTAATGGCGAACTTGGCGACGGCACAAAGTCAGAACAACTTATCCCCGTCTGCACAGTTTCCAGCGACGTAACCACCATCGCAGCAGGAGGAACCATAGGTGGAAATAGCCTCTTTATCAAGAAGGACGGAAGTCTTTGGGGTATGGGCTATAATGGTGGGGCCCTTGGCGACGGCACATACTCAAGAAGTATCGTGCCTATACAAATTACTACTCCCGTTCAAAAATAAATGGACTAATACGCCCGGTCATCGGCGCCGATGCGCCGACGGTCTGAACTACAGGCCAAACTGCCTCAATTTACCCGCCCTCCCGCGTGACGACGGACTTTTTTGCAGGAACCAATAAAGCGCCTAGGCCATGACTTGGCCCAATTCCATGGAGTAACATCCATAAACAAAGTTGTATTGAATTTTTTGCTGCGTAGGCTGAGCCCCCATTGTGCAGCCAAATTACGACGAGGCTTACGTGGCGCATCTATTTGACGAGATGGGTCCTTCCTACGCAGTGATGAACCTCGTGTCTTCGCTTGGCTTTTCGGAAATCTGGCGCGCGCAATGCGTCGCCGGTATGCCCATCGCTGCCGGAGCCGTGGTGGCGGACCTCATGGCCGGCAGCGGAGAATGCTGGCCCTACTTGCAAAGGCGCATTCAACCTCGCGGTCGCATTGTGGCCGTGGACATTTCGCCGGTCATGTGCCGCCGCCAACAGGACCGGGCGCGCCGGCTGGCCGGCGCCCCCGTTCAGATTCATTGCGAAAATGCGCTGGCCTTGAGCCTCCCCGCGGCCTCGGTTGATTTTGTGGTGTCCGCCTTCGGGCTGAAAACATTTAAAGATCGCCAGTTGGCCCAGCTGGCGCAGGAAATTTTTCGGGTCCTGCGACCCGGGGGCGGTGGTTCACTGATTGAAATCAGCCTGCCGGAGAATTCTCTCCTGCGACTGCCCTACCGTTTCTATATTAACCAAGTCATTCCTTGGTTGGGCCGAATCCTGCTCAAGGACCTCGAATGCTACAAGATGCTAGGCGTTTACACCGAAGCTTTTGGTTCCTGTCGTGCAGCGCTTCGGCATTTTCAAGACGCAGGATTTGAGGAGGTCCTGCTCAAACAACATTTCTTTGGCTGTGCCACGTCCTTGGTTTTGAAAAAAGCCCCGGCTGCTTAGTGCGCCGAGGCATAAAAAAACAAGAGGGTAAAACTGGCGAAGAGCGCAGTGAGCAAATGGTACCCGGTCCGCAGCCACCTTGTTGTAAGAAACGGCTTAACGTCAAACACCAGTTGCAAGCACAGCCGTACGCCCCAAAAGATGGCGATGTAGCCGCACATGATGCGAGCCAATGGACTGCCCCCGGCCAATTCCACCGGCTCGGCGATGCAGACGACGCCATTGAAAATAATCGCCAATACGACATAGCCACCATACGTCCAATACATCTGCCGGTGGAGCCTGGGCAGCGCGGCCAACACCCTCTTCCAGTCCAGTTGAGCCGGCACCAGGGCCGAAGCGGCCAAAATGCCCAGTTGCCCAACTCCCGCCAAACGAATGAAGGATGCAAGATTCATATATTTCTTTAACTTAGAGCGCCCATCGCCTTCATCATAGGTAGAACGACATTTTCAACAAAGACCGGCGGAAAGGCGATTCCAACCGGCAGCATAATCGCGACCACGGCAAAAGCCCAGCCTCGCCAGCCGTGCCCAAGACCCAGTTTGCCTCCCGTGCGCGAGCGTTCCAGCAAGAGGGCCAATCCTTGCCAGCCGAAGAAAAGCGTTGGTCCGCCATAACCGCCGCCTGCCGGTATTGTTACCACCATTTCGTGCACCACGCCGCTAAAAATAAAGCCAACCGCCAAGCCCGTCCGCGGTCCCAGCCTTCGCGCCAGCGGCGAAAACAGGAATCGATACGAGAAGTCGCGAAAGGCGGTGTTCCATCGTTTGCCCCAAAATTCGCTCAGGCTGCAGGAAAGCAGTGGCCAGTTCATGAGCGGTCGCGCATTCACCCGGGCGGACCGCCAAAGGCAACTCAGCAAATTGAAGACCCCGCAATGGGCTGCGCATATAAACCCGGTCATGCCTGTCCAGCCCCGAGCCAGCGGCCAGTTTTCGGGCCATTTACTGGCCACGCCCCAAAACAACCCTATCCCCAATGCCAAATTGAGCGCGGCCATCAGCCATTCGCCCGGTTTTACCCAGGAGGTTGCCCCATCTTTGCCGCAAAAGGCCTCGGCATCCAATCCTGGCCACAAAAACAAGTACGCCGCCTGCCGCCCGGGCGAAACTCCTGTTAAATCGGCGGAACACCAAGTGAGCCATTTGCAGCCACCAAATATGCTTATGGCCATACTCCACATCAAAACCCACCGCGGTTCAGTTGTTCGGAAAAACCACCAGCCTGCCAAAACGCCGATTGGAAATACCGCAAGCGGAACATAATTAAGCGCGGCCAGCAAGGGATTGGCATGATGCATTCGCTTGCGCCGGCCCATGCCCTAGTTTTGGGCCCGGTCGGGAGCAGGTGTCAAACGAGGAATTTATTCTTTGTTTTATTGCCACTCAGGCGAAGTCTCGGTCATAGCGCGGAATCTCGCCGGCCTTCCTGGCGTTCTCATCTGGACAGGCTGACTCAATCCTCCGCCAGACGGTTTTCCTCCACGCAAGCGAGCAGCCAGAGGGCATCGGAGAAACGGTTCAAGTATTGTAAGATAAGGTCGGGGACTTCTGCGCCCGTAGCGCGCAGGGCGGCAACCTCGCGTTCGGCGTGCCGGCACAGCGCGCGGGCTTGGTGCAGGTGTGCATGGTGGACTGAGGCGCCCGGAATGTCCCAGCCGCGAATGCGCAGCCCGCGGGCCTCAATTTGTGCGACCAGCGCATCGAGCCGGGCCAGGTCCGCCGGCTGCAGGCGCTGCAATTTCGAGTCGAGCAGACGCGGGCGGTCGGCATCGTCCGTGGAAAGCTCCCCCATCACGCCAATGAGGCATTGCTGTTCGGTCAGGAGCAGGCGGGCGGTTTCCGGATCGGCGGCCGTGGCGCGGGCCAGACCGAGGGCCGCGCTCAACTCATCCACCGCCCCGGAGGCGATGACGCGCGGGTGGGTTTTTGCCACCCGCCGGTTGAACAGGAGGCTGGTGGTACCGTCATCGCCAGTGCGGGTTGCAATAGACATTAGAAATCGGCGCAAAAGGCCGATAGGAATGCTATAAAACCATGTGCAATGAGTCGAGCTTCCTTCGCTTTGGGCATGAACTTTGCTTTTGCGGCCCCTATTGGTCCTGCTAATGTCCAAAATTAAGAATAATTAAAGTGTTAATTACCAACGTCTTATGTCTTATAAAGAATATGTAAAAAAAGACCAATTGTGTATAGAACTTGCTTCTACGACCCTGAGGCGATAACCTAGTTGAAATATTGGGGTATTGACCCGACTCTTACCGAAACGCCAGAAATGATAATTCGAGAAAAAATATTGTGCGCGGGAAACTCACAGGCCCGCCTGTTGGGAAGGTTGTTCATCGCCGTTATGCTGCTGTCGATGGTCGTCTCGCTGCCGCGTGCGTTCGCGGATACGATTGCCCTGTGGACGGGAAATACAAGCGGCAACATCAACACCGGAACAAACTGGATCGGCGGCACGGCGCCGGTGAATGTCGCGGGCATCATGAATTTCGGCCCCGGCAACGTGACCAACATTTCCCTGAACCTGGGTGCGAACAACACGGTGGCTTCGGCGCAATGGATTTTCAACACGGCCCAGAATTATTCGGTGTGGAACGGCACGTGGGCGGTGCAGGCGCACAATACCGGCCCCGACGGTGCCGGCATTTATCTCACGGGCAACACCGGCAACATCACCTTCAACATTGGCCTGAATGAGGGCACGGTCTCGAACGACGACTTCATCCTGCAAAATAACGGCACCGGCACGCTCACCCTCGCCCACGACCCGAACGCGGGCAACATCACCGGCAATATCGCCACCGGCGTGCCGGCCACCGGCAACATCGATTTGACGCGCGAGGCCATCATCACCTTGGGCACGGGCAACATCATCATTTCCAACAACATCTCCGGCAACAACACCGGCCCGACCACCAACTTCAATCCCACGGGCCTGAATTTCTGGCAGATCGGCGGCAACGTCACCCTCAGCGGCAACAACACATTCACGGGCGACTCGGAACTTGACGCCGGCGCGCTGAACTTGGGCAGCAACACCGCTCTCGGCGGCAACAGCACCCGTGTGGGCACGTTCTACATTTACGGCGGCGCGCTCGACATCTCGGGCACGTCCAACATCACGCTCACCAATAACAACGACCAGTTTTGGGCGGACAGCTTCACCTACACCGGCAGCAACACGAGTCTCGTGCTGAATATGGGCACGGGCAAGGTGGTTTTGAACGACAACATCGGCGTGACCGTCCTCGCGGGCAACTTGGTGGAAAACGGCAACATCTCCGGCAACCCGGACATTAACGGGACCAATTTCGGGATTACCAAGGACGGCGGCGGCACCCTGACCCTCGGCGGCACGAACACTTTTGGCGGCAACACCACGGTCAGCGCCGGGACGCTAAAATTGACGAACTCCCTCGCGTTGCAGCAAAGCACCTACAACGCCATCGGCGGAAATCTCAACTTTACGACGCTCTCCAGCGCCGTCTTCGGCGGGCTCGCGGGCAATCAAAACATCGCGCTGACCAACTCGACCGCGGGTGCCGTGGCCTTGAGCGTCGGCAACAACAATTCGAACACGACCTACAGCGGCAATCTCACCGGCTCCGGCAGCCTGACCAAGATCGGCTCCGGCGTCACGACGCTGAACGGCCAGAACACGTACTCGGGCAACACGACGGTCAATGCCGGCACCCTGCTGCTCGACTTTTTCTCCGCGGTGACGGCCTCGAACATCACGAGCAACAGCTCGGCCCTGGTGCTGGGCGGCGGCACATTCAAGTTGGTGGGCAATCCCGGCCACACGAATAGCCAAACGGTCAACGGCGTTTTCGTGAATCCGGGCGATTCCTCCTTGGTGCTGACTCAAAACGGCGCGACCAGCTTGTCCATGACCACGGGCGCCATCTCGCGCTCGATTGGTGGCACGCTCGACTTCACGCTCCCGACGACCGGTGGCATCACGACCTCCGCCACGAACACCAATGGCGCGGCCTACACCCTCGGCGGCGTGGCCTTTGCCACGGTGGGCGACACCGACTGGGCCACGATCAACAGCGCGGGCAACATCGTGGCGATGGCGGCGGGCAACTACACCAGCAACGTCATCACGGCGAACGGCAATGTCAGCCTCTCCAGCAGCCCGGCGGCCATCAATAACACGACCATCAACAATCTGCGCTTCACGGGCGCGACCAATACCACCGTCACAGTCAACAACGGCCAGGTGCTGAATATCACCACGGGCGGCATCCTCGTCACCGGCACGGGCAATGATTCGATTCTCGGCGGCAATCTCACCTCGGGCTCGACCGCCAAGGAATTGGTGGTCTTTCAGAATTCGACGGGCGGTTTCATCATCGGTTCGAACATCGTGGACAACGGCGGCGCCACGGCGCTGACGAAATCCGGCACGGGTCAGTTGACCCTCAGCGGCACGAACAACACCTTTACCGGCAACACCACGGTGGGCGCGGGCACGCTTTTGATCAACAATGCGAACGCGCTGCAAAGTTCGACGCTGAATATGCTCGCGGGCAATGTCGCCTTTAACACCGGCATCACCAGCGCGACCCTGGGCGGCCTGGCTGGGCCGGACGATCTTTCGCTGACGAACACCGGAAACACCGCCGTGCTCCTGTCCGTCGGCAACAACAACGCCAGCACGACCTACAGCGGCGCGCTCACCGGCCTGGGCAACCTGACCAAAATCGGCACCGGCACGCTGACCCTGTCGGGCAATAACACTTACGCCGGCAACACGACCATCAGCAACGGCAACCTCGCCCTCGGTTCAGCCGCCGCGCTACCCGCCGGCGCCAATGTCTCGCTGGCCAACACCACGAACACGAATTTGCAGTTGAACGGTTTTGCCGCGAACATCGCCATCCTGAGCGGCGGCGGCACCAATGGCGGCAATATCGCCCTGGGCTCCGGGCTCTTGACCACCGGCAGCGGCAACGCCAGCACGACCTACAGCGGCAATATCTCCGGCACGGGTGGACTGACCAAGGTGGGCAGTGGCACCTTCACGATCACTGGCAACAATACTTACAGCGGCAACACCACGGTGGACAACGGCACGTTAAAATACGATTTTTCGGCCACCACGGCTTCCAGCAATATCACCGCCAACACGTCCGCCCTGATCTTGAGCGGCGGCAATCTGAACATCACCGGCCGCAGCGGTGCGACCCTTACGCAGACGTTCAGCGGCACCCTCGTTGGTGCCGGCAACAACGCCGTTTCCGCCACCCAAAACGGCGCGACAAGCCTCACGACAAATTTCGGCACCCTCACCCGCAATCTCGGCGGCACGGTTGATTTCACGCTCCCGACGACGGGCGGCTTCGTCACCTCCAATACCAGCACCGCGGGCGGCGCCGTGACCTCCGGCAACGTGGCCTACGCCACCGTGGGCGGCGTGGATTGGGCGACCATCAACAGTACGGGCAATATCACGGCGATGGCCTCGGGTAATTACAAGGTCAACCTCGCCGTGGGCTCCTGGTCCGGCGGCAATGTCAGCCTGGGCAACGCTGCCACTTTCACCCTGGCCTCGAATACCGCCATCAACACCCTGCGCTTTACCAGTGCCTCGACCATCAGCATTGGCGCGGGCGTGTCGCTGAACATCACCCAGGGCGGCTTGATGCTGGCGTCGAACTTCGGCGGCACGGCCACCATCTCCGGAGCGGGCTCGCTGCTGACCGATGTGAACAACAGCGAACTCGCGGTGCTGGTGGAAAACAGCACGGCGAACCTCGTCATCAGCGCGGCCGTCAACAACTGGAACAGCGGAGCGACGACCAATAACAACATGGGCCTGACCAAGGCCGGCGCGGGTACGCTGACGTTGAATGCCGCCAATAATTTGACCGGCAACACGACCGTCACGGCCGGCACGCTCAACGTGTCCAACTCGCTGGCCTTGCAGTCCAGCACGGTCAACCTCATCGGCGGCAACCTGACCTTTGGCAACACCGCCGCCACCTTCGGCGGCCTCGCCGGCACGCAGGACCTTTCCCTCACGAGCAATGCCAGCAGCGCGGTGGCGCTGACCATTGGCAACAATAGTTTCAACACGAGTTACTACGGCAATCTCACGGGCGCGGGCAGCTTGACCAAAATTAATACGGGCACGACTTACCTTTACGGCAGCGGCAATTACACCGGCGGGACCACCCTCAGCGGCGGCGTCCTCGGCGTGCAAGACCTGTCCAACGGCGGCAACAACAGCAGCATCGGCTCGTCCAGCGCCGTGGCCTCCAACCTGGTGATTTCCAACGCCACCCTACGCTATGTGGGCGCGGGCGACAGCACGAACCGCCTCTTTACCCTCAGCGGCAACGGCGGCACGGTGATCGACTCCTCGGGCACTGGCAACCTCGCCTGGACCAACACGGGCGCGCTGAGCTTCGCCGGCAACAACAACAACGCGGTCTTGGGCTTGTCCGGCACCAACGGCGGCAACAATACTTTCGCCCCGCAGATCACCAACAACGGCACCAATGTTTCCGTGGGCGTGACCAAGGGTGGTGCGGGCCGCTGGTACATCACCAACGCCAACAACACTTACAGCGGCGTGACCACCTTGAACGAGGGCACGCTCGCCATCAACACCATCGGCAACGGGGGCAACAATAGCAGCATCGGCAATTCCACCGCGGCGGGGACGAGCCTCGTTATCAACGGCGGCACCCTGCAATACCTCGGCGCGGGTAACACCACCGACCGCTCCTTCACGGTCGGCGCGGCGGGCGGCACCATCGAGGCCTCGGGCACGGGCAACCTCGTGTGGAGCAACACGGGCGCGCTGAATTTCACTTCGAACAGCTCCTATATCACGCTTTCCCTCGGAGGTAATAACACCGGCAATAATACGCTGGCGGCGAATTTGACCAACGGCACCTCCGTCACCGCCGGCAGTGTCGCCAACACGCTCGGCCTCACCAAGAAAGGCGACGGCATGTGGATGCTCACGGGGGTCAGCAGCAATTACACCGGTCCGACTACCATCATGGGCGGCACGCTCAACGTCGCGGTCTTTGCCAACGGCGGCACGGTGAGCAGCATCGGCGCGGCCAACACCACGGCTTCCAATCTCATCCTTAATGGCGGAACGTTGCAGTACACCGGCGCCAGCAACGCCAGCACGGATCGCCTGTTCAGCCTTGGCCAGTACAGCGGCACGCTCGACTCCTCGGGCGCGGGCAACCTCACTTTCTCCGGCTCGGGCGCGATTACTTACGCGACGCCTGGCACCTCGCCCACCCTCACGCTCACCGGTTGCAATACCGGCAACAACACGCTCGGCCCCTCCCTGGCCAACAACAGCGGCGGCATCACCAACCTGGCCAAGACCGGCAATGGCCAATGGATTTTGACGCGGACCAACACCTTCACCGGCTCCACCAATATCACGGGCGGAACCTTGGTGCTGAAGGATCAAGTCGCGACGGGTGCCTTGAGCGGCACGTCCCGCGTGGATGTCAGCAACGGCACGCTACTCTTGGGTGCGGCCGATCAAATCAACAACTCCGCCCCGATGGCACTGTCTTATGCGACGTTCAACACCGGCGGCTTCAGCGAGACGATGGCGACCATGACGCTCACCAACGCGTCGAACATCGATTTCGGCGCGGGAGCCAGCATCGTCCACTACAGCGATTCGAGCGCCACCACTTGGGCGAGCGACTCCGGCAATTTCATGGTGCTCTTGAACTGGTCCGGCAATTACGACCCGAACCACGACGGCCACTCCGGCGGCAACGGCACGGACCGGCTTTATTACGGCTCGAGCAACACCGGGCTGACCACTTCGCAGTTGGGGCAAATTCGCTTCTTTAATCCCGCGGGCCTGCCGTCGGGTTACTACTTGGCGGAACAACTGATCACCGGCGAAGTGGTGCCCTACGGCCATGCCGTGCCGGTGCCCGAGCCTTCCACGTATGCGGCCGGCGGCGTGCTCGCCTCCCTGGCCGGCTGGTGGGAATGGCGCCGGCGCCGGGACCGAAAATTGGCTGCGGCGAAAAGCGTTTGAGGAAAAGCTGCGGCCGGGGTGAACGGCGCGGACAATTGCCGGGTTTTTTGACGGGCTTATGGTAAGGCAAAAAAAGCCTGATTTTGGTAAAAAAATGGTAAAGAATGATTTTCGCCAAACGGCCCGTTTTTACGCACTTAGTCTCTGATGTTCAATCATTTAGGCAAACTTTTGGGATGAAACTCCACCGTTTTCTTTTACAAATGATTGAATTGGCCAAAAGGGTGCTGGACTATTATAGTGCAAGTAGGTGGCAACCGCAGGGCGGTGATAGCCACCGCGCAGGCTCATGTCTCCGGCACTTACAACGCTCCGATATTCAGCCCTGCTCCACTGCCTGAGGCGGTGGGGAGCGGGTTTGGGCGTGTTCGCACTGACGGTGCTTCCGGCGCTCGGGCAGATTCGCTTCACTGGCAATGGGAGTGCAAATTGGACGACCACGACCAACTGGATCGGCGGCGCCGCGCCCAACGCGACTGACGCCAATGCCCAATTTGGACCAAACAATGTCGCGGCCGGAAATCGCACCATCACGGTCAACGCCGCGACCATCACCGTCGGCACGCTCACGTTCAATTCCTCGCAGGCGTACACGCTTTCCGGCAACACCCTGGTGCTCGATGTCTCCTCGGGTAGCGCATCCATCAGCATGGGGAACACCGGCTCCCTGTCCATCAGCTCCGGGCTCACGCTGAACGACGACTTGGTTGCGTCCTTCACGAGCACATCCGCATTGACGGTCTCGGGCACGTTGACCGCGAACAATCACAATCTCACTTTTTCGGGCGCAGGCACCGGCACGGCCAATATTTCCAGCAATTTTTCCGGCACGGGCAGTGTCACGAAGTCGAGCTCCGGCACTTTGACGCTCGGCGGCTCCAACGGCTACAGCGGCGGCACGACGCTCAGCGCGGGCACGTTGAACATCAACAACGCCACCGCGCTCGGCACGGGCAACCTGACCATCTCCGGCGCCAGCACGCTCAACAACAGCAGCGGCGCCAACATCACCCTGTCGAACAACAATGTCCAAAACTGGAACGCCGACTTCACCTTCACCGGCACCAACAGCCTGAACGTGGGCACCGGCGCCGTGACGCTCGGCGGCAACCGTTCGCTCACCATCACGGCCGGCAATTTCGCCGTCGGCGGCGCGATCGGTGATAGTGGCAATAATTACTCGCTGACCAAGGCCGGCGCGGGCCAGCTCACCTTGAGCGGCGCAAACACCTACGGCGGCAACACGACGCTCAGCACCGGCACGCTGAATATCAACAACGCCACGGCCCTCGGCACCGGCACGTTCATCATTTCCGGCGGCACGCTCAACAACACCAGCGGCGCGGCCGTGGTGATGACGAACAACAACGACCAGCAATGGAATGCCGACTTCACTTTCACCGGCGCCAATGACCTCGATCTGGGCGCGGGCAACGTGACGGTCGGCGCGAACCGCCAAGTCACCGTCACGGCGGGAAATTTCACGGTCGGCGGCAATATCACCGACGGTGCGAGCAATTTCACCCTCACCAAAGCCGGCGCGGGCACGCTGATTTTATCCGGCGCGAACGATTACAACGGAGCCACGACCGTCAGCGCGGGCGTGTTGAACATTCGCAACGGTTCCGCCCTCGGCAACACCAGCAGCAGCACGACCGTGGCCAACAACGCGGCGCTGGAAATTCAGGGCAACATCACGGTGGCCGAAGACGTGGTCATCAGCGGCACGGGTGTTTCCAGCGGCGGCGTGCTGCGCAACGTGAGTGGCAACAACACCTGGACCGGCAATGTCAACCTGGCCACGAACTCGCAAATCAGTTCGGACAGCGGGCAATTGTCCATCAACGGCACCGTGGGCCGCTCGGGCGCCACCAGCCGCGTGCTCACCCTCGCGGGCGCGGGAGACATCGTGGTCAATGGCAGCATCAGCGGCAACATCACCAACCTCATCGTCAATACCACCGGCAACCTGACGCTGGTCGGCGACAACGCGTACACCGGCACCACCGCCCTCAACAGCGGCACGGTCAACGTCAACAGCGCCACGGCCTTCAGTTCCGGCACCGTCACGATTGCGGGCAGCGACCTCGACAACACCAGCGGCGCGGCCGTCACCCTCACCAACGACAATACTTTTAAATGGAATGCTGATTTCACTTTTATCGGCACCAACGACCTGAACCTCGGTGCCGGCGGAGTGTCGCTCAATGCCAATCGCACGGTCACGGTCAATGCCGGCAACCTGACCGACGGCGGTGTGATTAGCGGCGCGTTCTCCCTGAATAAGGACGGCGCGGGCACCATGGTGCTCAGCGGCGCCAGCACGTACACCGGCAATACCACCTTGACGGGCGGGACCTTGAGCGTCTCCTCCCTCGCCAATGGCGGCAGCAACAGCAACATCGGCAAGTCCAATGCCAACGGCACGAGCCTTGTGTTCGACGGCGGCACCCTGCAATACACGGGCGCCGGGAGCACCACGAATCGGGATTTCACCGTCACCGCCAATGGCGGCACCCTCGACGCCTCCGGCACGGGCAACCTGAATTTCAACAACACCACCGCCTCCGTGCTGTTCACCGGCAACGGCACCCGGACGCTCACCCTGACGGGTATCAATACGGGCAACAATTCCCTGGGCCTCCTGATTGGCGACAAGAGCGCGGGCAACGCCACCAGCCTCGTCAAAACGGGCGCGGGCCAGTGGCAGCTTACCGCCACGAACACCTTCACCGGTTCGGCGACCGTCAACCAGGGCACATTGAAGTTGAATGGATCCGCGGGGGCCGCGCTGAATAATGTCGCCAGTGTCAACCTCACGGGCGGCACGCTGTTGCTCGGGGCGGCCAACCAAATCAATGATGCGGCCACGATGACCCTGGCGGGCGGCACCTTCAACACCGCGGGCCTGAATGAAACCCTCAGCACCCTGACGCTGACCACCAGTTCCACCATCGACCTCGGCGACGCCACCACCGCCAATGCGAGCGTCGTGCATTTTGGCGATTCCAGCGGTCAGACCTGGACCAGCAACGGCGGGGACTTTCTCGCCGTGCTGAATTGGTCCGGCAGCACCAGCGGCAACGGCTCAGACCAGGTTATTTTCGGCAGCTCCAACACCAGCTTGACGGCAGGCCAGCTGAGCCGCGTCGTGTTCTACAACCCGACCGGCTTCGGCTCCGGCTATTTTGCGGCCACCCTGCTCTCGACCGGTGAAATCGTACCGACCGGCAACGCCGTTCCGGTGCCCGAGCCCTCGACGTATGCTGCCGGCGGCGTGCTCGCCACCCTGGCCGCCTGGTGGGAATGGCGCCGGCGTAAAAATCGGACGAGCGCGGCAGTCGTGGACGTTGGCGAAAAGTAGAAGTTGAAGCTGAACTCGCGCAGAGCCGCGGAGACGCAGAGTTTTGATTTTTTACAGAAGGCAACGAAGGGAACGGAGAACCGGCCGTCATTCCACCCCCGCCATACCCAACCCAATGTTTTTCTCGAAAGCCTTAGGTCGAAAGGCTCAACCTAACCCTGGTAGTGATACAGTTTGCGGTTTGGGGTAGGGATGGCTTTCTCCCGATCTATCGGGATCCGCGGACGCCTCGGAGAGGCGTCCCCACCAATGAACTTGCGCTATATTTTCTTCAAACTGTACCACTATCTGATCCCTTCCTGGATCGCTTCCTGACTCCCCTCTTGTCTCGGCCTCCAAAGTCCGCTCGACTTTGAATCCCAACTCAACTAACCAACTATCCCTCTAATCCGTCTGCGGCGAATCGGGACGAGCCCAATCTGAACCCCTTTCTGGCTTCCTCCTTTTCTGGCCTATAAAATGAAAGCCGGTCTAAAACGCATTTCGATCGCAGTACTGATCGTTGTAGGACTTCTTGTAATTGTATTTCCATTTTGGCGAGATTTTTATTCGAACGACGGCATTGCGGAAAACATTATCCGAAATAATTTGGCTGAGAAGGGCAAAATTAAATTGTTGGCAAAAACTAATTACTTAATGTCAAATATCCTCGTCTTTGAATTGCTTATCGGGAATGAAGCCATCCCGGCGGGTTGGAATAGCGCACTCAAGGAAGCTAATCCGCCATTTGATCACGATGGACTTTTATTGAGGGCCAAGCAATTCACACCCATTGATGTCGACGACGTAATTTCCATTAAAGTAACCAATAGAGATAAAGTGAATGTTACCGCATATTTGATTGAGCGAAAGTCGGCCCACCCAATTATTATTGAGTTTACGGGATTTTAAAAAACGATCCCCGCGCCAACCCTAGCAAGACGCCAAAAGGGACAAGTTAAACCATTCGACCTTGACGGTGAGTAGTCAAAGGGCACGCGGAGGCCACTCTGAGTGCACACTCAAGCGTCTCCGCAAAAATCCATCTGTGTAATCGACGAAATCTGCGGTTAAAAACTCTTTCCCTCTTCGCTTCCACCGCGGCCTCCGCGTGTTCGGCGGTTGATTCTGGTTCAGCCGCCGCTTAGTTAAACGACTTCCCGCAGCCGCAGGTGGAGGTGGCCTTGGGGTTGCGGACTTCGAAGCCTTTGCCGTGCAGGCCGTCGTCAAAATGGACGGTCGAGCCATCAATGTACTCCAGGCTGGTCGGGTCCACGAGAAAGGGCACGCCGAGGGATTCGAGGCGCTGGTCCTCCGGCTTGGGCTCGTCGAACGACATCCCGTACTCCAGGCCCGAACAGCCGCCGGCCTCGACGAAGATGCGCAGGAGTTTCTGCTCCGCGTGGGAATCGCGCTGGAGTTGCTGGATGCGCTTGGCGGCGCTTTCGGTCAGAATGATCATGGTGGAAAAACAGTTCCCCAAGATGGCCGTAAACGGGGCGGTTGTCAACCGATGCGAACAACGGGTGGTGTCCTAATTTCACCAGCAACAAGACGGCGGGCTGAGGGCAGCCCGCCCTACCCCAGGCAAATGCTTTAGGTAGGGCGCGCTGCCCTCAGCGCGCCGTTTCAAATGAGGACATTACCGAACATCGGGTAGTGGCACAGTTTGGCGAGACGCCTTGTTTTCGTAGCGCGGTGCTTTATGGAGCGAGGCAAAAGTAATGTCCGCTTTGAAATTCCTAGAATGGGCCGCCGCAAGCGGCGCCCCTACGCCTGAAAAGGCGGTGAGCGGTAGGGGGCGTCGCTTGCGACGGCCCTCGGACATTGAATAGGCAGGCATCAATAGCCCGCGCACAAGAGTATCATCATAGGGTATGCAAGCACGCGGGCTAAAGCGCCGCGCTACGAAAGCCCCTCCCCTTTCTACTCACGGAATCACGCCCTCACCTTCCTCGCGGGATAAACCCGGGGACGCCGGTCTTCACCACGGCATTGAGCCGGATCCGCGTTTTGATGCCTTCGTTGATCTCCTGCATGGCGTCTGCCGGCAGCGTCGAGATGTCGAAGTTTTCCTCGATGCGGCTGGGTGTCTTGGAGGTCGTCAGCAACGCGGTCCCGCGTTGGATACCCCAGGCGAGCAGGACTTGGGCGGGAGTTTTGCCGACCCGCCGGGCGATGGCCATGATGACCGGATCCGCCAACAAATTGGGTTCGCTGTTATGACCCAGCGGGGCGAAAGCCTGCAGCACGATTCCATTCTGCCGGCAATAGTCCAAAAGCTCCCATTCCGGGAGATAGGGATGGGACTCGACGTGCACCACCGCCGGCTTGATGGCCGCGACAGCAACGATCTCCTGCACCTTTTCCAGACCGACGTCGGACAATCCAATCGCCTTGCACTTGCCCGCGCGCACCAACTCCTCTAACGCACCCCACGTTTCTTCCAACTTCACCCCTCGATCATAGATCACGTTGCCCTCCGCATCCCGCGGATCTGGCGCGTCTCCGGGTTGGAAAGCGAAAGGCGTGTGGATAAGATAGAGATCGAGGTAATCGAGCTGCAGCTTCTTGAGGCTGGCCTCGAAGGACGGCTGGACGCGCTCCGGACGATGATTGGTGTTCCAGAGTTTCGTGGCGACAAACACCTCTTCCCGTTTGATCTTCCCGGCCGCGAACACCTCCTTCATCGCCGCGCCGACCTGCGCCTCCGTCCCGTATCGTTCCGCCGTGTCGAGCGCGCGAAATCCCGTCTCCAGCGCTGCCTTGGTCGCCTGTTGGGTGGCGACAGGGTCGGGAATCAGGGTTCCAAAACCGAGCGCCGGCATCGAGCCACCCCCGGCGTTGAGGGCCAGCTTAGTGTAGCGAAGATGGTCGGGCGTTGGCATGTTTCTACGGGCGTTGGTTTCGAGTATTTCGTCCACCCAAGATTCTGTCTAGTTCTACCAAACGGCTCACGACTTGGTGGCGCTCATTTTGGGCCAGGTAAAACTTTGCAGCATGCGACGAACCGTTGGCAAATTCTTTTCGTTTGCGTAAAAGAGATGTACTGAAAGGTAACCCGGCTTGCCAGCATAAGGGACGAATAGACTCGCGACGTTCGGATACTCGCGTTCTCCAAAAATCTTCGGATCAACTTTCGCCACCGTGAAACCGGCAATTTGCCCATTTACCCGCCAAACTTCCTCCCCGGCCTTCAATAGCTTCGGGTCTGCCTCCTGCTTCTTTAGATCATCAATCTTCTTCTGCGACTGTTCCACCGTATAGCCGAGGAGGAATACCTCGTCGAAGTCAAGATACGCCGAGGGTCCACTGTACCTCCCCACGTGCGAATCGATCCCCTGAGACTTCTGCTTCTTCCAGTCCGGTGGAACGAGGAACTGGAGGCCCTCATCAACCTTAACCCACGGTTCCTCGACCTCCACGAGGTTGACCGAGAGGGGTTTGCCGTTGACTGGGTTATTCGTGGAGACGACCGAGTCGCTTTCTGGGGAATGGCGAGCCGTTTGCAACCCCCGTCCGGCGATAAACCACCATGACACCAAAAGCAAAGCGGCCATTAGACCCAAGGTCTGCAACCGATTTTTCATAATTCCTGTATCTGGATTGGACCATCTTTGTAAATCGAAACGAAGCGCTGTGCCAAGGCTGCTCTTCGCAGGTTGCCCATCTTTCATCCCCTACCCCGTCAAAAACAACTTGCTGCCATGGGGATTCAGCGTGGGCCACACCCACCCCTGCCAAAACAAGCAAGGCCGCGGGCCTGCCGGACCCCGTGCCCCCACCCCAGCAAGAATCGTGCGAGATTGAGAAATCGTTGTTGCCCATCGTCCCGGAAACCCTTTGAGTCGGCTTTGTGGACAAGCTTAAACACATCTTTAACGAAATCCATTACGAGATAGTTCGCACCATCGCCGAGGGCGGCATGGGCATGGTCATGGAGGCCCGCCAGCACGGCAGCGACAACTTCATGAAGGTGGTCGCCATCAAGCTCATCCGGGAGGAATACTCCGCCATCCCCGAGTTTCGCAGCAATTTCGTCGGCGAGGCCCGCCTGGTGGCCGACCTTATCCACACCAACATCGTCCAGACGTACCACCTGGGCGTCATCGGCGGCCAGTACTACATGGTGATGGAGTACGTGACCGGCAAGAACCTGGAAGACTTCATCGTCAAGCACATCGAGGCGGGCCAGAAGATACCGGTCCAGTTGGCGGTCTTCATCGTCTCCCGCGTCTGCCGCGGCCTGGCCTACGCCCACCAGAAGTGCGACAGCCAGGGGCAGCTCCTGGGCATCGTGCACCGCGACGTGAACCCCAAGAACATCATGATCGCCAGCGAGGGCGACGTGAAGCTGACGGACTTCGGCATCGCGAAGGCCCTTAACCTGATGTACAACGAGGAAGGCGAAGTCATCGCCGGCAAGGACGAGTACCTTTCCCCCGAACAGGCCCGCTGCGAAGTCACCGACGGCCGGGCGGATTTGTTCTCCTGCGGCATCGTCATGGCGGAAATGCTGTTCGGGAAGAACATCTTTGTCACCGAGGACGACGCGGCGGAAACCACCCGGAAGAACATCCTCGAGATGCCGCTGCCGGACTTCATGAAATTGCGCGAGGGCATCGACGAAAAGCTGGATGTCATCCTGCGCAAGGCCCTCTGCCGCCCACGGGACGAGCGGTATCAGACGGCGGCGGAAATGCTCACCGCTTTGGAAATGTACTTGTACAGTGGCGGCTACGGCCCCACCAACGAAAAGCTCGCCGATTATGTGCGCGACCTTTATGGTCCCCATGGGACCACCGCCAGCCACCGCTGGACGCAGAAAAACACGCGAAGTTAGCCCCCGCCCACCGGCGGTCAGGAAACGGGGCACGTTATGCCAAACCAGGGACTCTTTCAGGCCCAAAAGCTCAGTCAGTCGCTCGTACTGGCGCCCCAACTGCGCCAGTCCCTCAAGATATTGCAGGCCCCGGCGCTGGAGCTGCGCCACACGATTCTCGAGGAGTTGCAGAACAACCCCTTGCTCGAGGAGATGCCGATGGATGGCGTCTCCCTCGAACAGGCCGAAAGCGATGAGGCTCCTTCCGACACCGAGCAGGACGCCCCGGACGCGGAGCGCAACGGCGCGGAAGAAGAGCCCGCCGGCGAATCCGCCGAAGAACTGCGTTTCAAGGAGGACTTTGAAATCCTGCGCAAGCTGGACGAGGATTGGCGCGAACATTTTCAGCAGGAAAACAGCCAGAGCAGCTTCACGCGCGAGGACGCCCAGCGCCGCCAGCACTTTTTTGATTCGCTCGTCAGCGAGACCTCCCTCCAGGAGCACCTGCTCCGCCAGGCGGAATCGGCGGATTGCTCCACGGAACAACTGGAAGCCCTGCGCTATCTCGTCGGCAGCCTGGATGACCAGGGATTTCTCACCTCCGGCCCGTCCGACATCGCCTTGATGTCCCGGCTGCCCCTCAAGACTGTGCAGGAGGCCGCCGCCATCCTCAAGACTTTCGACCCGCCGGGCATCGGCGCGGAAAACGTGCAGGAATCCCTGCTCCAGCAATTGCTGCAACGCGGCCGCGCCGGTGCGCTGGCTTCGACGGTGGTGCGCGACCATTACGCGTTGCTGCTGCGCCACCGCATCCCCGACATTGCCCGCAAAACGGGGGCCGACGTGGAGGAAGTGCAGCAGGCCATCGCCGAAATCGCCGCCCTCGACCCCGCGCCGGGCCGCCGGTTTGGCGACGATTCGAACCGCGTGGTCGAGCCCGATGTCCGCGTCGAGCGCGACGGGGAAAACTGGATCATCACGCTGAACAACCATTACATTCCGCGCCTGCGCCTGAGCGCCACGTACAAGGATTTGCTGGCCAAGGGCGCGTTGAATTCCAAGGACCGCGAGTACATCTCGGAGAAAATGCGCTCGGGCAAATTTTTAATCAATTCCATCGAGCAGCGGCAGCAGACCATTGAACGCATCACGCGCGAAATCCTGAAATTCCAGCGCGAATTTTTCGAGCACGGCGTCTCGCGCCTGCGTCCGCTGACCATGAACCAGGTTGCGCAAACCGTCGGGGTGCATGAAACCACCGTCTCGCGCGCCATCGCCAATAAGTACATCGACACCCCGTGGGGCGTCTTCGAGTTCAAATTTTTCTTCACCCCGGGCTACACTTCCGCCGACGGCGAATCCGTGTCCAACACGAGTGTCAAGGAACGCATCGCCAAAATCGTGGCGGAGGAAGACACTGGCAAGCCGTTCAGCGACCAGGACATTGTCGCGCTGCTCGGGGAAAACAACGTGAAGATCGCCCGCCGCACCGTCGCCAAATACCGCGAGGAACTCGGCATCCTCCCGACGAATTTGCGCCGGCGGTATAAGTAGAATAGTGGTTTGCTTTTAAACTCTTACAAGAGCGGCGCGGTGAGGGCACCGCGCCCTACCCAAACCACTGTTCACTGGTAGGGCGCGCTGCCCTTAGCGCGCCGCCAGAGATTGGTTTTAAAGCCGTCCTAGTGTTTTTGAAATTCGCTCCGCGGGAGTTTTTCTCAGGGGCGCCTTCCCGATTCCCACTCCCAATTTCCAGCTTCCAACTTTCTGCTCCCGCAGTTTCCCCTTGAGCGCGGAGCGTTAAAATCGGATGGTGGCCTTTCGATGTTCGACGATGCAGGCATCTGGCTTTTCCTCGATGGCAGTGGCCTAAATCCGCGCGTGGGCTTGTGGCGGAGTGGCCGCTGGCTGGCGTATCGCGAGGGCCCTGCCCCGGCGCTGGCGGCGCTTTACGGAGGGGTGCGGGAGTTGGTGCGCGAAGCCGGAGTCGCTTGGGCTGAACTCGGCGGCTATCTCTATGTCGACGGTCCGGGCTCGGTGCTGGGCCTGCGGCTGACCGCCATGGCCGTGCGAACCTGGCAAACGGACGACGCTGCAAAGCCGGGCCAAACCTCCCGGCCGGTGTTGGCCTGCGGCTCCCTGCAACTCGCCGCAGCGCTGGCCCGTGCCGTCCAGATTCCCACGCCCTTCGGTATTTTCACCGAGTCCCGCCAAGGTCGCTGGCATGTTTTAACGGTCAATGGCGACGGCACGAATTCATCGCCCGCGGAAGTTGGCGAGAATGAATTGCCCGCCGGAATCTTGTTTCACCTCGCGGCCCGCAAGGCCTGGTCGAAACCGCCGGCCCATGCGCAACCACTCCCGGCGACCTTGCGCGACCACCCGGAAATTGTCGGCCGGCCCGGCCTCTTTAATCCCGCTGCCACGGCCATTCCCTATTCAGTGCAGGCGCCGGAATACAAAAAGTGGGAAGGCGGAGCGAAGGAGGTAGGAGGCAGGAGGTAGGAGCGAGACAAGCCTCTCGACACCGATACTTGAAAGTCCGTGCCTTGCGGCGCCTCTGCTTTCGGCTCGCTGAATTCTGCCTTCTGCATTCATAATTCAGCATTCTCATGTCCTCCCTGCCCTACCGCTGCTGGGCCGAAATCGACCTCGCGGCCCTCGAGCGCAACCTCGGCAAAATCCGCGCGGCCCTGCCGCCGCGGGTGCGGTATGTCGCGGTGGTGAAAGCCGACGCGTACGGCCACGGGCTGCCGCAGACGGTTTCGCGATTAATGCAATGCGGGGCGGATTGCTTTGCCGTGGCGAATGTGCAGGAAGCGGCCGAAGTTCGCGAAATCGGCTCCGGCTGGCCCATCCTCGTACTCGGGGCCGTGCTGCCGGGCGAGGAATCCGCCCTCGCCGAATACGGCCTGATGGCAACAATTTCCACCCTGGCCGAAGTCGAGCGCCTGAATGCCGCCGGGCGCGCCGCCGGGGTGCGCCTGCCTGTGCACCTGAAAATTGACACCGGCATGGGCCGCCTCGGTGTCTGGCATGAGGAAGCGCCGGAACTGGCCCGCTGCCTGCTCGCCGCCCCGCACTTGACTTGGCGCGGCGTCTACACCCACTTTTCCTGCGCGGACTCCGACCCGGTTTTCACCGCCCATCAACGGCAATTATTTTTGGACATTCTGCGCCGCCTGCCCCCGCCCTCCGAGCCGGCCGGATTCCTGATTCACGCGGACAACAGCGCCGGCCTCGAAAGCTTCGCGGCGGACAGCCCCATCAACGCCGTGCGCGTGGGCCTGCTGCAATTCGGCCTGTTGCCCTACCCCAACTCCCTGCTCGCGCGCCTGCACCCGGATCCCGTTTTGTCTTTCCACGCCCGCGTCGCGCTGGTGAAGAATCTGCCGGCAGGCACCGGCATCAGTTACGGGCGCACGCACACGCTGGCGCGCGACACGCGCATCGCCATCATCGCCGCCGGGTACGGCGACGGCCTGCCAACGGCAGCCAGCAATCGCGCGCAAGTGCTCCTGCGCGGCCGGCGCTGCCCGGTGCTCGGGCGCGTGACCATGGATCAAACCGTGGTTGATGTTTCGGCGCTGCCGGAAGTCGCCGTGGGCGACGTGGCGACCCTCATCGGCGCGCAGGACGGCGGCAGCATTGACGTGGTGGAATTCAGCCGGTGGTGCGACTGCATCCCCTGGGAAACTTTCTGCTCCATCACGAAACGCGTGCCGCGCGTGTATAAGACGACGCGGAGTTAATCCCTCATCTCGTCGCGCCGATCGGCACGACTGCGATTTGAGTTGAATTCATTTAAGGCCAAACATCCGACGGGGTCGGGGCGAGTTGGCGGGAAGGAGTCGAAACTACGGCGCGTCTGCAGAAACAGTGGGCTTCGGCGAGGTGACGGAGGAGGGCAATTCACTGGGCGCCCCGGTGCCCGTCGGCGCGGCGGAGGGTTCCGGTGCGGGGGCGGCGGCGGGGAATTTTTCCAGCGCCCGGCGCGCCAGCACATCGACATTCATGGGCGTGAGCGTGGCCACCGGCACCGGGAAGGCGGAATCGCCGTGCCACAGGAATCGATTGCCGTCGCCCGTGCGCGCGTAAATGGACAAGCCCACGTTCTCACTGGTGAGCGGCATGCCCGTGTTTTGATAAAGCTGCACCGACGAGTAATTCGGCGTGGAACTGAGATTGTAAATCCAGGACGAAGTGATGGAAATATCCGCCGGGCCACTGGCTTGGTAGGTATATCCGCGCTCAGTGAGGATGGATTCAATGGTCTTCACCACCGTCTCGCCTGCGCCGCCGCCAGGCCCGGTGACCAATCCCTGACCGCCGCCGACAGGGGCGGACACCGTAAAGGTTTTCCGGCCGGCCAGCGTGTCACCGGGCGCGGCGGCATCTCCGCCGAGCGCCAAGGAGCCGCAGCCGGCGAGCGCGCCCGCCAGGACCACACCGAGAAACAAAAACGGACAGAGCTTAAATGTAGTTTTCATAATGGGAGACGGTACGGCTGGGACAGGCAAAAAAACGCAGCGAACGATGCCATAAGGCTAACCCAAGCCGAGCAGGGTGACCATCTAAATAACCGGGATCCGGGACAAAACCCTTGGCAAGACCAACGATGTTTTAACAAGGCCTTTACTGCGGCGGGGCAAAAATTTAGTAACTAACCGTCCTTGCCGTTTGTTTAATCCGGGGTATACTTAATACTTATGGCGCTGGAATTGAAAAACGTGCCTGTTTCCTCGGCCTGGCTACCCCTCGACCCGAAGGCATGGAATGATGATCTCGCCCGGCATTTGCTGCGGCGCATGGGCTTTGCCGCCACTCCGGACGGCGTCGCCCACTCCGTCAGAATCGGCCTGGCCGGCACCTTGCAGGAAGCCTTTGGGCAACTGCGCCCGCTCAACCCATCGACCACCCTGGTCAACTTCCGGAAAGAGCGCGATGACGTGCGCACCCAGGCAACCAGCTATAGGCAGGCCCCCGCGGGCGCGACTCCGCGGCAGATATACGTAAACCTGGAGCAACTCCGGCGGGAGGCCTTTACCGATAGTGTGCACCACTGGCTGGAATTTGCCCGCCAACCGGAAAATTCCGCCCAGGAAAATTTCACGCTTTTCTTGAGCGATGTGCTCGTGGTGGCTTTTAACAAGGACAAGGACCCCTCCCAGATTTTTGACCATGTGGACTTGCTGCGCCGCTCGTGGCAAATGACTTATCCGGAACTGATCAAGGCCGTCACCTTCTCGCCGGGGATGATCCGGTACCTGGATCTCGACACCAGCTATGTCGGGGTGCCGAACGAAAATTATGCCCGGGAATTGATGGAGCTCTTTACGCTCGGCGAGGGCCATTACACGGAGAAGGATGTAAAAGAAGCGGCCCGCGCCCTCACCGGCATCGTGATTCGCCAGGAAGAAGGGACGTTCGCGCGACCCCGCTGGGATCCCGGCGTCAAAACCATTTTCGGCGCGGCGGGCCCTTGGGGGGCGAAAGACGTGGTGGATCTCATTTTCAAGCAGCCGGCCTCGCGCACGTTTTTGCCGCATGAGTTCCTGGCGTGGTACCTGACGAACGACCCCGTACCCAAGCCGTATTTGGAAGCTTTGGGCGCCTTGTGGGCCGAACGGGGAATGCGGCTCGGCGCGCTGGCCGAAATCGTTTTCTCCTCCCGCCTGTTTTATGACCCGCAATTCCGTGGCACGCTGATCAAAAGCCCCGTGCGTTACTACCTCGGGCTGCTGCAGGACCTGAATCTCGATGTGTCGCCGTTCCCGGAGCCTGTCATGCGCATGCTCCGCTCAATGGGCCAGGAACCGTTTAACGCGCCGAACGTGCGCGGTTGGGTCGGCGGCAAAAATTGGATAAACTCCTCGACCTTCGCCGCGCGCCGCCAACTCGTGCAACAATTGTTCGGCCCGGCCAACGCCGTGCAACTCAATGCCGACCAGCGCATGATGCTGGCCGACGCCACCAAGGCCGGGCAGGGCAAGATCACCGTCACCCCGGACCGCCTGCAAAACGTGGCTGGGCTGGCGCCGCCGGATTTGGCGGACCATTTTCTGAATTATTTCCTGCCCGGGGCGCCGGATCCCGCCTACCGCGCGTACATCGTCGATTACCTGAACAACAGCATGGGGATGCAGACGCAGCTCGTGCGCGAAGTCGCCGAAGCCGTGCTGCAATCGCCTCTCTACAACGTTTGCTAACCCGCGCCCGCCATGCACAACGCCATCCCCAGCCTGCCCACCACGCGCCGTGAATTTCTGCGCCTGTCCGGCTCCGGCCTGGGCCTGCTAGCGTTCAGTACGTTTGCCCCGGCGTTTCTCACGCGCGCCGCCGAGGCGAATGTGCCCGCGCCAGCGCGCGACCGCCGCGTGCTGGTGCTCGTGCAATTGGGCGGCGGCAATGACGGGCTCAACACCGTCGTGCCTTTTGCGGACGATAATTATTACAAGTTGCGCCCGCGGCTGGGTTTTCAGCGCAGTACGCAGTTTTCCAAGCTCAACGATCAAATCGGGCTCCCGCCGACGTGCCTGCCGTTGGCCCGGTTATTTAATGAAGGGAAATTTACCGTCGTGCAAAATGTCGGGTATCCGAACCCGAATCGCAGCCACTTCCGCTCGACGGAAATCTGGGAAACCGCCAGCGACGCGCAAACGTACCTCAGCAGCGGATGGCTGGGCCGGTATGTGGACAACTGCTGCGACGGCACGCCCTCCGCCACCGCCGACCCGGTGGCGGTCCACGGCACCACCACGCTGCCGCAGTCCATTCAGGCCGACAAACCGCAGAATTATTTTGGCATTGGCGGGAACTCCCGCATCAACGTCCGTCCGCATCCGCGGCGCGACGGCCGCGCATTTATACCGTTGTTGGACCAGCTCGCACAGGCGCCCACACCCGCCGAGCCGGCCCATTTCCTCAGCCACACGCTGATGGATGCACTCGTCACGGAAAAACGCGTACAGCAGATACTGGCCAGCTATCGCCCGGAGAAGCCCTATCCCAATTTCCCGCTCGCCCAATCGCTGCAAGGCGTGGCAGCGCTGGTGGCAGCCGGCTTGGAGACGCGCGTTTATTTTTGCAGCCAGCCGGGTTACGACACCCATTCGAACCAATTCAACACGCACCAGAACAAGCTCACTGAATTGGCCCAATCGCTGGCGGCGTTTCAGAGCGACCTCGAACACCACGGGCTCGACAAGCAGGTGCTCACGATGACGTTCTCCGAATTCGGCCGGCGGCCCTATGAAAATGACGCCTTGGGCACCGACCACGGCACCGCGGCGCCGTTGTTCCTGATGGGCTCGGCGCTGAAAACCCCCGGCGGCATCATCGGCCAGGCGCCGGACCTGAACATCGGCCCCCAAGGCGACCTCGAGTACAAAATCGACTTCCGGCAAATCTACAGCACGGTGCTCCACCGCTGGCTCGACGCCGATCCCGCCAAAATCCTCGGCCAGAAATTCCAGGAATTGCCGCTGGTGTGAACGTTTTATCTCCCGGGCGGCAGTTCCGCCATGCACGAGATTCTACTCAAGCACCTCGCGGTCGCGGGATTGTGCCAGGTCAAAATTTTGACCTGCTGTTTTCGGGATAAACACTGCTTAGGCCAGAAGAAGGGAAATGCTCTAGGGCAAAAAGGCTCGCCAGTATGCCACTGATACCTAGCCTTTTAAAAATAATGAAGGAGCGATTCCCTGGCCGAGGCTTCGCAGTTTTTTGCATTTTTGCCATGACAGTCATTGGCATACGTTGCAGCCGCGAGATGACCGGACAAGACATTCTCGCCAAGGTCAGCCCATATCATCCTCGACTGATGATGACCCCAAATACGATTGCCACGATCAAATCGAACCTGCCGACAGACCCCTGGTTACAGAGTCGCTACAGTGACCAAAAGAAGACCGCCGACCGTTTGCTGAAGGAGCCCATGAGCGTCTATAAACTCCATGGGATGGACGGACTCGTGGACACGAGTCGCCAAGTGCTGGAACGCGTGTCGACCCTGGCTTTGGTCTACCGGATGGAGGGCGACAAAAAATATTTGGATCGTTGTTGGAGCGAACTCGACGCGGCCGGCCATTTCCCCGATTGGGGAAAGCGTCAAATCCTTGATTCCGCCGAGATGACCGCCGCCTTTGCCATCGCGTATGACTGGCTGTATAACGTCTGGACGAAGGACCAGCAAAAATTTATTCGCGAGTCCATTATCGATCTTGGCCTCAAGCCCGGCCTAGCGTCCTATGCCACGCAAAATTGGCCGCACCAAGTTGACAATCACAACACGGTGGGTAATGGGGGTCTCGCGCTGGGGGCTCTGGCGATCGCGAATGAGTCCCCGGAAATCACGGGCAAGATTCTCGCTTTGGGGCTGGTTTCAGTTCGGGAATCACTTTCACAGTTTGCACCCGACGGTGCTTGGCCCGAGGGGCCCATGTATTGGGGCTATGCGACCGAATATGAATCCATGTATCTGGATTCCCTCGAAACTGCGTGCGGCACGGATTTCGGCCTGGGCAACATTCCCGGCGTGGATAAAGGCGGCTGGTTTCCACTCTACGACAACGGCCCGGCCGATGGCACATTCAATTATGGCGATGCAATCGAAGATCATGAAATTCGGTCCGGCCCACAATTGCTCTGGATGGCGCACCGATTTCACGATCCACGGCTTGCCCAGTATGAGAGAGATTTTCCGAACGGAAGGGTCTCCGCCCTGGACGTTATTTGGGGCGCAGGCATTGAGCATGGGCCATGGCAGACCATTGAACTTGATCGCTATTTTCGCGGAGTTGAGCTGGCCACCATGCGCGATGGCTGGGACAAACCAAAGGGTTGGTTCGTTGGATTCAAAGCCGGCTCCAATGATATTGGTCACGCCCATTTGGATGTCGGCTCTTTCGTGCTCGAAGCAAAAGGGGTGCGCTGGATCATTGATCTTGGCCCAAGTGACACAGACCTGCCGGGCTATCCTGACGACGACGGCCAACGATGGACATACTACCGCCTCCGCGCGGAAGCCCATAACACTCTGGTCATCAATCCCGGAAGCTGGCCGGACCAAGACCATAAAGGCGCGGGCAAAATCATTTCATTCACAAGCACACCCCAAGGCGTGGAACTAACCGCCAATCTGACCGCAGTTTATCCTGCGGCAAATAAAGTCGTCCGCTCGCTTTCCTTCGTTCGCGGAAAGAGCGTCAAAGTTAATGACGCCATTCAGTTGCAGCAGCCGGGCGAGATTTGGTGGTTCCTGGAAACCCGGGCCAGTGCCAATCCCTCCGCTGATGGACGAACCCTCACTTTGAGCCAAAATGGCCAAACTCTGACCCTTAAATTGCTGGAGCCGGCATCAGGCAAATTTGAAATCGGTCCCTCCGAGCCTCTTCCCACTAGTCCGCATCCGTCACATCAACCTACCGACCTGGGAGTGAGCCGTATTGCCGTCCATTTGATCAATGTTCACAATACGACAATTGCCGTGCAGTTCGAAGAGTAACTGGCGCACAAGAATTGCGATTCTGCGTGGATGGATCGAGCGTTCCAGCTTTTTCCCAACAAGGCCGTGTCAGCTCATCCCGCCGCTGCGACCTTTTCGTCGATTTCCGCATTGGAAAATACGTTCTTCACGTCGTCCAATTCTTCCAGGGCTTCGATGAGTTTTAGAATCTTCTGCGCGGCGTCGGCACTGGCGACGGGCACCGTGTTGGTGGGAATCCAGGCGAGTTCCGATGTGTCGGGCACAATGCCGGCCTTGGCGAGGGCATCGGAAACGGCGTCGTAGGCGGACAGCGGAGACAGAACCTCAAAATGGTCGCCGTGCGTGCGGATGTCCTCAGCGCCGGCGTCGAGGGTCACTTCCATGAGCTTCTCCTCGGTGGTCTTGTCGGCGGCGATGAGAAACTGCCCTTGATGATGGAAGTTGAAGGCCAGCGCGCCATTGCTGGCCAGGCTGCCGCCAAATCTAGTGAAAGTGGCGCGGACCTCGGCGACGGTGCGGTTCTTGTTGTCGGTGGTCACCTCGACAATGACGCCCACCCCGCCGTGCGCGAAGGCTTCGTAAGTGATTTCTTCATAAACCACGCCGGGAATTTCGCCGGTGCCCTTCTTGATGGCGCGGTCAATGTTGTCCGCCGGCATGTTGGACGTCTTGGCCTTGATGATGAGGGTGCGCAGGCGCGGGTTGAACTCGGGGTCGCCGCCGCTGGCGCGCGCCGCGAGGGTGATGTCCTTGCTCAAGCCGCTGAAAATTTTGCCACGCTTGCCGTCGATGACGGCCTTATGGCGCTTGGTGGTGGCCCATTTGCTGTGTCCAGACATGGTGGGGAGGGGGTTTGGCTGACAGTGGAAAAAAACGCGGACGAAATCAACGCCGTTTCGCGGTGCGGCCGAACCCAGGCCGGGCCTTCGCGGAATCCAGCGGCAAGGCGGCGGCGGGGTCGTCCTTCGAGCGGTTGGTGATGAATTGTTGCGCGATGGTGCAAAGGTTCGAACAAATCCAATACAGAATCATCCCCGACGGCATCGAATAAAAGAAGAACAGCATCATGAACGGCATGAACTGAAACATCTGCTTCTGCACACTGTCGGTCGTCGGCGATGGCGTCATGCGCATCTGCACGAAGGTCGTGAGCGTCATCAGCACCGGCAGGACGTTGACCGGGAAGGTGCTGATGCGCAGGACGGTGTCGGCGGCGGAAAGGTCGTGCATCCACAGGAAGCTGGCGAAGCGCATTTCCGAGGCCGTGCGCAGCATCGAGTAAAACGAGAGGAACACCGGCAACTGAATGAACATCGGCAGGCAGCCCGCCGCGGGGTTCACCTTGTTTTTCTTGAACAACTCCATCATTTCCGTCTGGAGCTTTTGCGGGTTGTCCTTGTGGCGCTCCTTCAATTCCGCCAGCGGCTTTTGAATCTGCGACATGCGCTTGGCCGATTTCACCTGGATGGCGGTGAGCGGATAGGTCAGCAGCTTGATGAAAATGGTGATGGTCACGATGGACCAGCCCCAGGCCCATTCTGGGGAAATGTGCTGAATCGCGGAATGAATGCCGATGAGGCACAGCAGGAGCAATTTGCTCAGCCAGCCGGTCCAGCCGAATTGCATGACGAGGTCCTGCTTGTCGCCCAGGCGGTCGAGCCGGATGTATTCCTTCGGGCCGACGTAATAATCCAGCGCAAAGCTTTTTTCCGAGCCGGGCGTGAGCAGGCCGAGGTTCATTTCCAGGTCGCCGGTAACCCCGGTTTCCGGTTTGCCGTCCACCTCGAGTTTGACGCCCTTGGCGAAATACCCGGTACCCAGCAGCGGGGCGTGCGGCGTCACCACGGCGGCAAAAAATTCGTTCTTCACCGATACCCATTGCAAGTCCGGTGCCGGCCGCGTGACCCAGACAAAGGGCTGGGCGGGCTTGGCGGCAAACAAACCGAACAGCGCGCCGGGCGAGCCGAGAAACGTGTTCGTCGAGATGTAATTGTAGGAGGCCCCGTCGTAATAGCTGAAATTCAGGTAAGTCGCCGCAATCGTGCCCGCGCCGGGCGTGGGCGGCGCCGTGCCCGCATTGACGAGGAGATGCAGCGGCACCGCTTTTTCGCCGTGATTTGAAATGGTCGTGGTGTGGGTGATGACGTACGGGTCGCCTTCTTTTTCCGTGGCCGCGATGGAATAAGTGCGCGTGATCTCCACGCCGCCGGGCGATTTTTGATGGAAGGCGACCGAGGTCGGCGATTGATCGCTGGCCACCCGCGTGAAGCGGCCCGGCCAGAGCACCGGTTCAGACTGGCCGGACACATTAAAGGCGAGACCCAGCGCCTTCAGCGGCGAGCCGTCATTGAACATCACCGGTTCCGGCTGGTTGAGGTGGGCCTTGAATTTTTTCAGCGCGACGGTCTCGATGGCGCCGCCGTCCTCGCTCAACGTGACGGTGATGTAGTCATTCTCAATAGGGAATACCTTGGCCGGTTCCAGCGGGGTGGCCTCGGGTGCAGTCGCGGGAGCCTCCGCGGCCGGCGAGCCCGCGGTCAACGGGTTCGGCGGCGTGGGCAGGGTGGCGGGCGTCGTGACATTGCCGGTCAACGCCTTGGCGGCGGCCTCGGGATGGTCCTTCTGCCACTGGGCCAGCTTCTTTTGCCGGTCCATGCCCGACCAGATCATCAGCACGAATGCGGCCGTGAAAAAGAGTGCGCCAATGATGGTGTTTTTCTTGTCCATGAGAAAACAAAAGTCCGATTAAGATTCGACGCGCGGGCGCCACATGCGGCCGGCCACGTACCGCGCCGGCGGCACGGGATCATGCCCGCCTGCGCAAAACGGCTGGCACCGCAACAGGCGGCAGAGCGTCAACCATGAGCCGCGCATAACGCCGTGAGTGAGATAGGATTGCCGCGAATACTCCGAGCAACTGGGCGCGAATCGGCAGCCGGCAGCCGGCCCGAAGAGGCGTTGCAGGGGCGAAAGCGCGATTTGATAAAAGCGCACCACGCCGGCCGCCAGACGGGCGGGCAGCCGTGGCTCCGGCGGCGAAAATTCCTTAGTGCGCGCGGGCATGGGTGCCTTTCGTGGTGGGGCGCGAGGCTTGCTGCGCCGCGTGCAGATAACGTTCCCGCAGGACGGAAAAGCTAAAATCGAAAAAATTTGGGCGGACGATGGCCACGATATCACAGGCCGCCGGCCAGGCTTCCTGGTTCCGGCGAAAGAGGTCACGCAGGACGCGTTTGGCGCGGTTGCGCTGGACGGCGCCGCCGATTTTGCGCGAGGCCACCACGCCGAAGCGGCGCAAGCCGTCACCCCGCAAACGCCAGCGCAGGGTGAAGGGTCCGGTTTCGATGCGCCGGCCTGTGCGCCGCATTTCATCAAAGTCCGAGGCCGCGCGCAGGCGCTGGTGGGCGGGCAACCGCTGCGCGCGCCGAGGAGTCACGACGACTGCGGTAACTGCCACCGGTGGGCTGGAGTCCGGGCAAGAGCTACCCTCAGACCCAGCCGCGTCCCCGGCGGTGGCGCGGCCATCCTCGGGGCCAGTCTTCATGGGCAGGCGGAAAGGAATTTACATCCCCAGGCGCTTGCGGCCATGGCGACGGCGGTTGGCGAGCACTTTGCGGCCTCCGCGCGTCTTGTTGCGCGCGCGGAACCCGCACTTGCGCGCGCGGCAGAGTTTGGACGGACGATAGGTCGGTTGCATGAAGGTAGATCGAACCGGCGGATTGGCACCGGCCCAAAGGACATAGAAAACCGATCCGGCCCCCCGCTGTCAAGTTCTCCCGTTGGATAAAATGAGGACATGGCGGCAGGATACCCGAGAGCCCGCCGCCCGCCCAGTATAATTGTGGTATTATATTATAACAACGGCCGGCGCCTCCCGGCCAGGCTGCACGGAACAAGGAGCCCCGCCCCACCCTGGGCGGACTACAGCATCAATGGCCCTCGAACTCAGGGTTTGCCTGTATGTTGCTCCGCCGGCCCCTGAGGTATCATGCCGCATCGCCACTCACTGGCGCCCTTCACCTAAAAGATCCCTTTCGGCCATGAACACACAAATCCATTCGCTCCTGTTTCCCCAGTCCATCATCGCGCGCCCGCACCCGACCGAGGCGATGTTCCACGGGGTCAACATTCCCGCCACGGCCCGGCAAGCCGAGGCTTTCTACCGCAGCCTGCCGTGTGTGGGTTGGGTGGCCCGGGAGTTTTGCCGGCAGCACCCCAAGACCGACCTCGACCAAGTGCTGAAGCTCAGCCTCGAGGCCCTGCGTTTGCAGGCCGGGGCCCTCAGCGCCGCTGATTCCGATGACCATGAATATGAAGCCAAGGTCATGGAAGTGATTCAAAACGCCCTCCGCGCCGCTTTCCCCACCTTCCAGCACGAGCTGAAAAATGTCGGCACCGAACCTGCGCCCGACCCGGAGCGCCGCCCCGTCATTCTGGTGGCCGATGATTGTCCCATCACCCGCTTGCTCATTCAAACCGAACTGCGCAAAGCCGGCTTAGACCCCCGGCTCGTCAATGACGGGGCCGAAGCCCTGTTGCTCGCGCCCTTCTGCCGGCCGGATTTGATTCTCCTCGACGTGCAAATGGAGCGCCTGGGCGGACTGCAAACCAGCGCGTACCTGCGCCGCTCCTACCTGGTCGGCCACCCGCCCATCATTTTCCTGAGCGCGGACAACGATAAGGATGCCGTGGTGCGCGGCTTTGAGGCCGGCGGCGCGGACTACATCGCCAAGCCCTTCGAGCGCCGCGAAGCCCTCGCCCGCATTCGCGCGCACTTGGAAATTCGCAGCCTCCAACTCCAAGTGGAAACCACGAATGCCCAATTGCGCCGCGCCAACTTGGCCAAGGACCGCCTGTTGACCGTCACCACCCACGACTTGCGCAGCCCGCTCACCGCCATTCGCGGCCTCACCCAGTTTGTCGAGGATGGCTCGCTCGGGACCGTCAATAAAAAGCAGGCCGAAACCCTGAAGCAAGTCCTCAGCACCACGGAGGGCATGCTCGCCCTGGTCAATGACCTGCTCGATGTGAGCACGCTGGACGACGACGCCATCAAGCTGGATCGCGCCCCGCGCGACCTCGCCGGTACCCTGCGCCTGGTGGCCTGGATTTGCCAGCCCTCCGCGCAGCGCAAGGAAATCACCCTGCGCGTGGAAGCGCCGGAATCCGGCTTGAATGCCAACTGCGACGAGACCCGCATCCAGCGCGTGCTGGAGAATCTGGTCTTCAACGCCATCAAATTCTCCCCGAGCCACACGGCCATCACGCTCGGCGCCCGCAAGGAGGGCGGCCTGTTGCGCATCTTTGTGGACGATTGCGGGCCGGGCGTCCCCGAGGCCGAACAGGCCAAGCTCTTCACCGACTATGGCCGCACTTCCGTGCGCCCCACCGGCGGCGAAAGCAGCACCGGGCTCGGGCTGGCGATTTGCAAACGGATTGTCCACGCCCACGGCGGCGTGATTCTGATGCGCAACCGCACCATCGGCGGCGCGCATTTCGAGTTCTGCCTGGCCGCGGACGAGGCTTCCCCTACCCCGCCGTCCACCCCGCCGGCCCTCCCGGCGCGCGCGACCCGTTTCGCCGACGCACCCATGCACGAAATGGCCGGAGCCGCTTAAAGCCTGCCGCTCAACGAGCGACGTCATGCAACTTTTGAGTTTGGGCTAATCCTGCTCAGGACAAAAATCAGTTTCCTCTCCGCAAAAATTCGTTTAGGGATGGGTGATGCAAAAAATCACCCCTTTCCTGTGGTTCGACGACCAAGCCGAGCAGGCTGCCAAGTTTTATGTCTCAATCTTCAAGCGCTCAAAGATCCTGAGCACCACCCACTACGGCGACAGCGGCATGGGCCAGCCGGGGAAAGTGATGACCGTGACGTTCCGCCTCGAGGGGCAAAAGTTCGTCGCCCTCAATGGCGGCCCGCATTACAAGCTGACGCCGGCTTTTTCCTTATTCGTGTCCTGCAAGGACCAGCGCGAGGTGGACTACTTCTGGAAGAAATTGGCCAAGGGCGGGCAGGAACTCCGGTGCGGCTGGGTGACGGACAAATTCGGCGTGTCCTGGCAAATCATCCCCGACGCGCTGCCGGAATTGCTCGGCGACGACGATGCGGAGAAGTCCGGCCGCGTCATGCAAGCCATGCTCAAGATGGTCAAACTCGACGTGAAGAAGCTGAAGCAGGCGCACGCGGGGAAGTGAGACCGTGGCAGCCGAATTAGCCTTCTTTTCGTGGCCAAATATCCTGAAATCAACAACACCATCCTCGAGGCCTTCGTATCAGGTCAAAAAAGAATTGAACCGCTAATTTTCGCTAATCTGCGCTAATGGGAGAAGGGGGAATAAATTCTGAGAAGATGAAACGCTTCCACTCCAAAGTGTCTTTATGGCAAAAATTGATGAGGTAACCCACAGGCTGGCGGCAGATGCGCAGGTAGTTTATCAATTGAGCTTCGTGTTCGGGCAATAATTGGCTGACGGCCTTCAACTCAACCACCAAGCAATTGAAGACAAACAGGTCAGGCAGGTAGCGCCGTTTGAGTGCTCGACCTTTGTAGTGACAGGTCGTTTCGCGTTTCGCGTGGAAAGGAATTCCCTGCAATTCCATTTCGATTTCCAAACATTCCTGGTAAATCTCTTCGGCCAGTCCATAACCTTGGGTGTTATAAACCTCAAAGGCGGCCCCCATCAGCTTATATCCTTCCTCTTTATAGATCTCCCTCTTCATGGATTAGCGCGGATGAGCGCAGATTAGCGGTTCGAAATCCTGCTCCCTGACTCCCGCTCAATTATGAAAATCTGTCACGCCGTCGGTCACGGCTTTGACGTAGCCGGCGCGGATGACGAAGTCGCCAAACGTTTCCCCGGCGGTCCGTTCCGCCGCGTAGCGTTTTAAAATCGGGGTCAGCTCGGCCACGATTTGCTCGTTGGGAATCGCTTCCTTGTACAACTTGTTCAGGCGCGAGCCGTTGTGGGCGGCACCGAGATACAAATTGTATTTCCCCGGCACTTTGCCGACCAGGCCGATTTCCCCCAGATACGGCCGCGCGCAACCATTCGGGCAGCCACTCGAGCGAATGTGGATGGACGCGCTCTCGAGGCCCGCCTCGCGGATTACTTTATCCAGCTCGTCAATGAGGTTGGGCAGGTTGCGTTCACTCTCGGCGAGGGCGAGGCCGCACGTCGGCAGGGCCACGCAGGCCAGCCCGCCGCGCCGGAGCCCGGTGATGGCCTGGTAGGTGTGGTCGAGGCCGTACTCTTTTAACAAAGCCTCGATTCTCGGGCGCTGCTCGGGCGAAACGGCGCCGATGATCAAATTCTGGTTTCCGGTAAGGCGAAAATCGCCGCGATGGATTTGGGCGATGGCGCGCAGGCCTTCCTTCTGGCGGCCACGCAGGCGTCCGCCTTCGATGAAGAGCGTGAGATGCGCATTGCCATCGGTACCCTCGGCCCAGCCGTAGCGGTCGCCGTTGTCGGTGAAGGTAAAAGCGCGGGACTTTTCCAGCTTCCAGCCGAGGCGCGTTTCCACTTCGCCGCGGAACCAATCGAGCCCGTGGTCGTTGATGGTGTATTTGAGGCGCGCATGCTTGCGGTCGCTGCGGTCGCCGAAGTCACGCTGCACGAGCACGACTTTTTCGGCTACGTTCACGGCTTGGTCGGGTCGGCAAAAGCCCAGCGCCCGGCCGAGCTCGGGATAGGTCGCCTTGTTGCCGTGCGACTGGCCCATGCCGCCGCCGACGGTGACATTGAAGCCCGCCAGTTTGCCGTTTTCGACGATGGCGATAAAGCCGAGGTCCTGCGCGTACACGTCGGTGTCGTTGTCCGGCGGGACGGCGATGGAAATTTTGAATTTACGCGGGAGGTAGTGTTTGCCGTAAATCGGTTCGACGCTGTCTTTGCCGCTGTCGTCGTCCCCGCCGCCGGTGTCGCCGCCGGCCACGCGTTCCTTGTCGAGCCAGATTTCGTGATAGGCTCCCGTGCGCGGGGAGAGATGCGCGCTGATCTGGCGGGCGTAGTCCAGCACCTCGGCGTGCACCGCCGACAACTGCGGGTTCGGATTGCACATGACGTTGCGGTTCACGTCGCCGCAGGCGGCCAGCGTGTCGAGCAGCACGTCATTGATTTCTTTGACGGTGGGCTTGAGGTTGGCCTTGAGGATGCCGTGCAACTGGAACGCCTGGCGCGTGGTGAGCTTGATGGTGCCGTTGGCGTACTGGTCGGCCAGCCGGTCAATCTGGAGCCACTGGGCGGGCGTGCAGACGCCGCCGGGCACACGCACGCGCACCATGAAGATGTAGGCCTTGTCGAGCTTCTGCTTGCGGCGCTCGGCCCGCAAATCGCGGTCGTCCTGCTGGTAGGAGCCGTGAAACTTCAGCAACTGCCCGTCGTCCTCCGAAATGGCGCCGGTGGACGTGTCGGCCAAACCCTCCAGGATGGTGCCCCGCAGGTAGCGGCTGGCGTCCTTGATGGACTCGTTTTTCGAGGGTTCTTTGGCGGCAGGAGGCGTGACCGTGGCTTCGCTCATGGTGAAGGGACAGGACGATGTACGACTTGGGTGAAAAGTAAACTAGCTTCTCTGAATCCTTTAAGTTATGTATCTTAGGCAAGATAGTCAAGTTAAAGTTTGGGCCTTCATTTATGCCAGGGTAAGCGAAGGGTCGAAGCTAAAGCCCTGTTCGGGCGTGGCGGTGACCGTGCTGGCGGGGTCTGCCCACGCGGCAAAGGCAATCATCCCCGCATTGTCGCCCGTGTGGCGGGGTTCGGCGATGAAATGAGGCACGGAATTTCGCGCGGCCAGCGACGCAAAAGCCTGACGCAAAACCTGGTTATTCGCCACGCCGCCACTGAGTCCGAGGCTTTTTATTTTGGGCCCAAGCAAGGAGTGCTGGAAAAGGATTTCGGTTTTGGCGATCAACTGGTCCACCACCGCGCATTGATAACTTGCACACAAGTCGGCTTTCGCGGCTTCGATTTCCGCAGGCGGCATTTTTTGCAGCCGGTAGCGCAGGCTCGTTTTGAGGCCGGAGAAGCTGAAGGGCGTCGTCGCTTTCTCACTCCCCTCGCCCAGCGCGCGCGGAAAATCAAAACGTTTCGCGTCACCGCCGACCGCCAGCTTTTCCACCAGCGGACCGCCGGGGTACGGCAAGCCGAGCAGCTTCGCGCCCTTGTCGAGCGCCTCGCCCGCGGCGTCATCCACCGTTTGATTGAGGATTTGGAGGCGACCGCCTTCCTCGAGCAAATAAAGGAGCGTATTGCCCCCCGAAACTAGCAGACCCAGGTGCGGCAACAGCGGTGCGAGATTGTCCCAAAATTTATCCGGCGCTTGCGCATGCAACGCCAGAAAAGGCGACCACACATGCCCGCGCAAGTGGTTGACGCCGACAAGCGGAACATTGCGCGCGACGGCGAGAGCTTCGCCGAGCGCCACGCCCAAGGCGAGGCAACCGGCCAACCCCGGTCCGCGCGTCACGGCGATTTTGGTGAGGCGCGCGTAATCCTCATGCGCCGCCGCGGCGGCCAGCAGCGCGGGAAAACGCTCGAGATGTTCGCGGCTAGCGAGGTCAGGCACCACGCCACCATATTCGCGATGCAGTGCCATCTGGCTGTGCACCCATTCGCCGGTCAGGCCGCGCTGCGGACAAAACAACGCCAGGGCCGACTCGTCACACGAGCTTTCGATGGAGAGAATCATGACGCAGCAAGGAAGCGCGCATGGACGGCGCCGCCGCCCGCATCCTGCGAAGCGAAACGGCCTTACTCAAACGTGATTTTAAAATTATTCATGCCCATCGAGCACACGCCCACCAGCGTGGTCCCGGCGTTTTGCGCGGGAATTTGCAAGGTGACTTCCTCGTTCGGACCCAACTGTTTGGACCAATTGAGGCTGGGAATCCTGACCGCTGCCGTGCAATCGAACGTGCCGTCCGTTCGTATCTTCAAGGCCACCGGCACGCCGGCCTTCGCCATCGCCGCAGTGGGGGTATAACCGCCCTTGGCGACAATGTTGATGACTTGTGCCGACCCGTCGGGCCCGCCTTCCTTCACCGCGACGGAACCGGGAGCAGGGCTGGCCGCGACGGACGCAGGCGACGAAGGACGGCGCGAAGTGAGAAAAATCGCGGCGCCAGCAAGCAGCACTACGGCGGCAGCCAAGGAAAGAAGCGTGGTTAATTTCATGTTATATGCTGGTTTAGATCAAAGGATGGCTATCGGTGGCAAAATCCCCGCCGCCACCAAAGCATTGTCCAGATTCAAAAGCGAAAAGAATAGCACCACCAAGCCGACCGTTTTACAAAACACGCCCGAGCGTGCCCACGGCTGCGCGCCGAAGGAACTAAAACTCAGCAAAACCAGCACCGGCAGCGTGCCGAGTGCAAAGGAAAACATCGTCAGCGCTCCAGCCAGAAAGCTTCCCGTGGTGATGGCGTAAAGCTGCATGGATTGGGTGAAACCGCAGGGGAGAAAAAACGTCGCGACGCCGACGAGGAACGGTATGGCGGTATGGTTGATCTCCTTCAAGGCGTGCACGCGGTGCGCCAGCGAAGCCGGCAGTACCCATTGCCATTTTCTGACCCAGGGAAATATTTCGAGCAGATTCAGCGCCAGCAACAACATGACCGCTGAAACCAACAGTTCCACCAGGAACATTCCGTGGTCGCTAAACCGGAAAACCGCGCCGGCGGCGCCAATCACGCCGCCCAGCAGCGAAAAAGAAATGAGCCGCCCCAGATGAAACAACAAGGGCGGGCGCCAAGGATCGCCGCCCTTCGCAAAATTGGCCGAAAGGGAAAGCAGCAGGCCGCCCACGATGGCCATGCAGGAGGACAGCGAGGCGACCACGCCGAGCAGCATGGCGGCGCCGTAGGTCACCTGCGCGCCGGTCACGACCCAATTGACCACGCCAAGTTTTTGCAACGCGATAAACAGACCGATGAACGCGGCCGCCAGCGGAGCCGCGAGGCGGAAATCGAACCACCGCACCCCGGCGGCCTGCTTTTCCACCGAAAGAATGAAACCGTGCTGCTTAAGCACCCCGGCGCAAGCCCGGGCCACCCGTGCCAACGGCTGGTCGCCAAAATCACCGGTGACTTCCACGCTTTGCCGGCTGAGCGACACCTTGGCGCCGGCCATGCCGGGCATCTCTTTCAATTCACTTTCCACCAGAGCCACACAAGACTGACAGTGCATCCCGCTGACGTGAAACAGATACGTTTTCCGTCTGGAAATCTGCGCTGGGCCGCTTTTGAGTCTCAAGGAATTCGTCACCACCGAGACGCTGGAAAACGCCATCGCCAGCCCGGCAAACACGGGCGAAAGCGTCCAATGAAACCACGGATAGAACAGCCCGGCCGCCAGCGGCAGGCCGATGATGTTGTAGATAAAAGCCCAAAATAAATTTTGCCGGATGCAGCGCATCGTGAGGCGCGAAAGGCGAACGGCCTGGGCCAGCTTGGCGAGGTCGCCATGCAGCAGCGTGATGCCCGCCGCTTCGATGGCGACATCCGTGCCCGTGGCCATCGCGAGGCCGACGTCCGCCTGCGCCAAGGCGGGGGCGTCGTTCACGCCATCGCCCGCCATGGCGACGATGAGTCCCTGCGCTTGCAGTTCTTTGACCTTGTTCAACTTGTCGCCGGGCAAGGCGTGGCCAAAAACTTCCGTGATGCCGACTTGCTGCGCGATGTGGCGCGCGGCGTCTTCATTGTCGCCCGTGAGCATGATGACCTTGAGGCCCAGGGCGGCCAGACTGGCCACCGCCTCGCGCGCGGAATCCTTAATCGTATCCGCCACCCAGGCCACGGAAAGCAATTGCGTCTCCGAAGAGAAAAATACCGGCGTGCGGCCCCGGGCCGTTTCCACGGCGAGGGCTTTTTCATCCAAGGCCAGACCCAGGTCCCGCACCAGGCGCTCATTGCCGGCAAAATAAGTCTTCCCGCCAACGACGCCTTTGACACCCCGGCCCGGCAGGTTCTCGAACGAGTCCAGCGCGCGCGGGGCGATCTTGGCGGCCTCGGCATAGGCCAGCACCGCGTGGGCAATGGGGTGCTCCGATTTTTGCTCCAAGGTCGAAAGCATGGCCAGCATCTCCGGCTCCGGCCAGGCGGAGAAATTTCGCAGCGCGACGAGTTCGGGTTTGCCCTTGGTAATCGTGCCGGTCTTGTCCACCACGACGGTGTTCACCTGCTGGAGTCTTTCAAGCGTCGCGGCGTCGCGGATCAGGATGCCCGCGCGCGCGCCCTGGCCGACCCCGACAATGATGGCCGTGGGCGTGGCCAGCCCCAACGCGCAGGGGCAGGCCATCACGAGTATGCTGACGAACGAGGCGAGTCCGAGCGAAAGGGCGTGCGCGAAACCGAGGTGGCTGGTGCCGATGGCCAGCCAAAGCACGAGCGACAACACCGCCAGGCCCAGCACGACCGGCACAAAAACGGCCGAAATTTTATCGGCGAGGCCTTGCACGGGAGCCTTGCTGCCCTGGGCTTGTTCAACTTGCTTGATGATGCGCGCGAGCAGCGTATCTGCGCCAATTTTGGTGGCCTGGAAAACAAAGGCTCCGGTCGTGTTAACGGTGCCAGCGGCCACGGTGTCGCCGGTCTTTTTCTCCACCGGGAGCGGTTCGCCGGTGAGCATGGACTCGTCCACAAAAGAACCTCCCTCGACCAGTTCGCCATCCACGGGTATTTTTGCCCCCGGTTTTACGATGAGCAGATCGCCGACCACAATTTGCTCGAGAGGGATTTCCATCGCCTTGCCGCCGCGCCTAACGAGCGCGGTTTTGACCTGCAAATTGAGCAGTTTCTCAATGGCCTCGCCGGTTTTAAGACGGGACTTGGCTTCAAGATATTTGCCCAGCGTGATGAAGCCGATGACTACGATGGTGGCGTCGTAATACGTCTGGCTCACCTCCAACCAGCCGGTCAACGGCTGCTCGAAGGCATTGAGCACAAAACTGTAAATAAACGCCGCGCCGGTGCCGAGACCGATGAGGGTGTCCATGCCCGCCTGGCCGCGGCGCACAAACGTGTAGACTCCCCGCAAGTAGGGCCGCCCAACGACGAACAGCATATAGGTCGCCAGGACGGGAAACAGATGATGGACAAAATCATGCCAGGTGCCGGACATCGGCGGCAACACTCCCGCTTGCGCCAGCGCATCCCAACCCATGGCGAGGATGCTGAAGCCAACCAGCGGCACGGAAATGACGACTTGCCCGCGCAATTCGGCCAGTTCGTGGAGCTTTTCCGCCCGGGCCGGATTGGGCCCCGACGCGCCCCGCTTTTCCTCCTCGACCACAAGGGTGTAGCCGAGCGGCTTGATCGCGCCGGCCAAGGCCGCGGGTTGCACTTGGTTGGAATCGAACGAAACAGTCGCCGTTTCGGTCGCATAATTCACGGCCGCCGAGCCGACGCCCTGCTGCTTGCGCAATGTCCTTTCGATGATGGCCGCACACGAAGCGCAATGCATCCCCGAAACCCTGAATGTCTGGGCGGAGTCCATCTCAGGTAGAAAGGTTATAAATTTTCAACAGCTCGCGAATCGCCCCCGGCTTGTCGGCCTTCATGCGCCGCACAACGCAGGTATCGAGGTGCCCGCCCAGCAATTCGCGCTTCACGGATTTGAGCAGGCCGATGACGCTGTCCGCCTGCTGGATGATTTCCGGGCAATACGCGTCGTCCTCAATCATGGCGACGACGGCGGCGAGCGTGCCCCGCGCCTGCTTGGCCAGCTTGAGGGATTTGACTTTTCCAGCGGCGAGATGCTTTTTCATGGAGGAGGAATGGCTTATGCCTCCAACCTAGGGTATAGGTTCACGTTTGTCAAATCAGCTTCCCCCGCGCAAGATTGCGTCGCCTAAACCAGCCCGGCCCCGACTCACGGCGCCGGGGTGGTGGCCGCTGCCGGGCGATTTTCCGCCAGCACCAGCGCCGCCGCGGTCTCGAGTTGCGGGTCGGGCTGCGGCTTTAAGCCGTAGGCCCGGGTGAATTCCTCCGGCGTCAGCCGCCGCAATTCCGTGCGTTGCAGGCGCTGCAACAGCCGCTCGTCGTCGGAAAGCGGCACGGGCACGTCGGGCTCGACGCCCTTTTCATGAATGGTCCGGCCTTTGGGCAGGTAATAGGCCTCGGTGGTCAGGCGCACGCCCCCGCCGCCGGAAAGCGGCACGAGGCTTTGCACGAGGCCCTTGCCGAACGTGCGCTGGCCGACAATGACGGCGCGCTTCCAGTCCTGCAGGGCGCCGGAGACAATTTCCGCGGCACTCGCGCTGTTGTCATTGACCAGGACGGCCATCGGGCCGGTGTAGCGCGCCTCGCCGCCGGGCGTGAACAGGCGCTTGCGCTCCACGTCGTCACTGCCCTTCGTGAAGACCACGAGCGACTTCGCCGGGAGCAAGGGGTTGAGCACCTCGACCGTGGAGTCGAGCAAGCCGCCCGGGTCGTCGCGCAAATCGAGGATGAGGCCGCGCATGCCTTGTTTTTCCAGGTCGCGCAAGGCGGCCGAAAATTCCTCGCCCGAACGCCGGCCAAATTGGGACAGGCTCACATAGCCCACGCCGTCGGGCCGCAAATAGGTCTCGCGAATCGTGGGAATGTCGAACGAGCGCCGCTTGACCGTGTCCACCAGCGGATCCTTGAAGCCCACGCGCTCGCGCGTGATGCGCACTTCTGTCCCTTCGGGCCCGCGCAATAATTCCGCGACCTTCGGCACGGTGAATTCGCGGGCGTCGGTGTCGTTGACGGCCACGATCGAGTCGCCCGCCTGCCAGTGTGCGTCGGCGGCGGGGCTGCCGGGCATCACCCGGGTAATTTGAATATGCCCATTGCGACGCTCGAGTTCGACCCCCATGCCGACAAATTTCTGGTCGCCCTCGCGCTCAAGGTCGTCGAAATCCTGGCGCGACATGTACGTCGAGTAGCGATCCAGGCCGTCGAGCAGGTGGTTGAGCGCGGATTCGCCGAGTTTGTCATAGGTGACGACCGTCGGATGCAAATACTCATCGTGCGCAAAGTGCATCACCCACCCGATGCGCCACCATTCGCGCCAGAAATTGGGATCGAAAAATCCGCGAAACGCCGGGTCCACAATCAACCGCGTGCCAAAGCCGGCCAACGCGAAGATCAACAACGCGGGCAGGAACACACGCTTGAATAAATGCGGATGGGGCGACACCGTGGGAACAACCCATTAGACATGAACGCCGCCTCGGAGCAAGCGCCTTCGCCCCGCCCCGCCCTGCTCGCGCATTTGCGCTACTTGGCCGGCCCGGGCGGCGTGCTCCCTTATCGCGATTTCACCGCGGCGGCGCTGTACGCGCCCGGGCTGGGCTATTACACGCGACCGGGAGTGACGCGCGTCGGACGTCAGGCCCACACGGATTTTTATACGGCGTCCAGTTTGTCGCGCGGGATTTTTGGAAATCTGATTCGCGCCGCCGCGGCGCATTTGCTCCAGACGGACAATCCCGCGGAACACGCGCTGGTGGAATTGGGGGCGGAACCGGGGCGCGATACTTTCGACGCGGAGGCTGCGCCGTTCGCACGATTGGAAACGCGGCGGTACGGAGATTCTCATTCGCCCCCGGCGCGCGCCGTGGTCTTTGCGAATGAACTGCTCGACGCGCAGCCGTTTCATCGATTCGTGTTTCGGCGCGGAGGCTGGCGTGAACTTGGAGTCAACGTGCAGGGCGATGCGCTGACCGAAGTGGAGTTGGCCGAATTTTCCCCAGCGGCCCAAGCGCTGCTGAGCGAGCTTCCATCCGACACTGCGGAAGAGTATCACCTGGATCTCTCGTTGGATGCGGAAACACTTTTACGCGAACTCACTGCTTCGCCCTGGCGGGGGCTGCTGCTTTTCGCCGATTATGGGTATACATGGACAGAATTGCTTCAGGCCCGGCCCGCCGGCACCGCGCGCGCGTATTTTCGCCATGCGGTTTCCGGGGACCTACTGGCCCGCGCAGGCGAACAAGACCTCACCTGCCACGTCTGTTGGGACCGACTGGAGAACGTCTTGCACGCGGCGGGATTCGAGGCTGTGGAGGTCCTCCGCCAGGAAGCGTTTTTCACCCGTTACGCGGCGGCGGCTCTGGAGAAACTGGTGACAGCCCAAGCCGGCGGGTTTTCCCCGGCGCGGCAAACCGTGATGGAGCTTTTGCATCCCGCGCACCTGGGCCAGAAATTTCAATTTCTGTGCGCGCGGCGGCGGTGAGGTTGGACCACTCCTGCAAACCGCAGCGCACCTGGCTTAAACCGCCCGCGCCCGACTTTTAGTGTTGCCAGAATCGGGTGGCACCCCTTACCTTGACCCTTCCTTGGGCCCTGGCGTGAACCGCCGGACCGCCCGGATAAATGCTCGGGTGGTGGAATTGGCAGACACGTACGCTTGAGGTGCGTATGCCGTAAGGTGTAAGGGTTCAAGTCCCTTCCCGAGCACCATTTTTTATCGCAGTCACGGCCCAAAGCGCCGGTTGTCACATCTTCCGCTGGAAGCTCACCGTAAAAGTCTGGTCGTGCCCGCCGGGCGGAGGCTCGGCGTTCTTGATTAAATCCAACGCCGCCTGCACCGCCGCGTCGAAGGCCGCGTTGCCAGACGAATTGGTGAGGCGTTTGTTCGTCACCTGGCCGTTGGCTGCGATGGTGAGCGAGACATTCACCGTCAGCGCGCCGGAGACACCGGCCGGATTTTCAAACGCGGCATCCAGGCGCGCTTTCAGGCGGGCCAGATAGTCATTCATCGCCGACTGGGTGACCGGGCCACCGGCGGCACCGTTGCTGCCGCCCGCCCCGATTTTCTGCAAATCAATTAGGGTGCCACGAAGGTCCACTTGCGGGGGCGGACCGCTCCGGGCCGGGCCAGTGGTAGCCGCTGCGGCGGGATTGTTTGATCGGCCCATGGTCTTTAGCCATTCGGCGTAGCTCATCGGCGTCGGCGTGGCGGCCGTGGTGCCGCGGGGAGAAGAAGGCGCGGGCTTGGTGGCAGCCGGCGGAGTTTTGGGCGCGGGCGTCGTGGGGGCAGCCGGCGCAGGCGTGACAGGCTGCGGGGTCGGCGGCAATTTGACCGTGGGCAACGGCGACAGGGGCTGGACGCTGGGGGCTTGCAACGTCGGCGAAGACGCGGGTGGGGTGTCGGGCTGGCGCGGTGGTGGTGTGCCAGGAGCGCCGGGAACTTCCGTGGAGGGCGGCGCCTGCACCAGGGTCATCACGTACTGGCTCGTGGGCGGCAAAATTTCGTCCCGATGTGTCCAGAAATAGCCGAGCACCACCCCAACCGCCAACAGATGCAGGAACACGGCTCCGCCCAAGGCACGCGGAGTGCTGGAAAAATCGTCGGGCTGGGCATAGGCGCTCATCGTCGGCAACGTTTATTTCACCTTCGTGTCGTAGCTGATCTTGGTCAGGCCGGCCTGCATCATCATGTCCTGTACGTCGATTATATACTTATACTGCGCCTCGGCATCCCCGCGCAAATTCACCGTCGGCGGGTCGGGCTGCGTGGCCAGTTCCTTGAGGAGGGACTGGAGCTTGATGCCGTCCACGGGCTCCTTACCCCAGAAATACGCGCCCTGCTTGTCCACCGAGACGACCTGAAATTTCTGCTTTTCGTCGCGCTTGGAGGTGTTTTGCGTCTGCAAGGGCAGATTCACGGGAATCGTTTGCTCCAGCAGCGGCGTGGTGATCATGAAGATGATCAGCAGGCAAAAAACCAAGTCCATCAACGAGGTCAGATTGATCTCCGACATCGCGACGAGGCGATCCTTGCGTTTGAAAACTCGGGCCATGGCAAAAAATCACGCTTCGCTCTCGGTCACGTCCAAACGCAGGTAGCGTTCCGCGGCGGACACGCCGGCGTCCCCGGTCGGCGGGGGCGGAACAGGCGCCGCTTGCAGGGCAGAAACGGGGGCCGACGCGGGCTCCTTGGCGGCTTCCAATTCGAGCTCGATGCGGTCGGCCAGCCAACTGGCGTAGTTCTCCAGCTCGGTGATCATCATCTTCACATGCGTGAGCAAAAAGTTGTAGCCGAACACCGAGGGAATCGCCACCAGCAAGCCGCAAACCGTGGCGAGCAGCGCCGAGGCCACGCCGGGCGCGAGATTCTGCAACGTGGCGTTGCCGGCCACCGCCATGCCGCTGAACGCCACCATCACGCCCCACACCGTGCCAAACAACCCGATGAAGGGCGCGCCCGACACCAGCGAACCGAGGACCACCATTTTCGTTTCATAATGCACGCATTCGTCCGCCACGCCGCGCTGCAGCGCATTTTCAATCAAACCCATGCGCACGGGCGCGTTGGCGTCGCCGCGGTACTGGCGGCCGGCCTCGAGCGCGTCGTGGAACAAGCGCGCATACGGCCCGCTCTTGCGCATGGCGCTGGTAAGGTTGGTGGACAGGAGGGTCGTGGATTGCTTCAGCTTCGCATAAAACGTCAGGTTCATTTGCCGCCAGCGCGAGAGGTCGAGGTATTTTCCAATCATCACCGTCCAGGCGAGCAGGCTGAAAAAGCCCAGCATCACCACGATGATTTTGCCGGCCAGTTCCGCCCGCATGAACGTGGCGACGAGGTTGAAGCCCGGCGCGCTGTCCGCCTGCGCCAGCACGACGCCCGCCCAGGCGCCCAAGTGAATTGGTATGCTCATCAAATGATCGGTAAATAATTCGCGATTTTGTTTCTAACTACCTCAGACTCCCGCCACCCCCATGCTGTTCAACGGAATTGCACTCGGCAATGAAAAATACCGCGCCACGCGCACCCGCCCGCCTGTTTCGAGTTGCCGCCTGCGCCCTTTCGCCCAAGCTCGGAACCGCGGCCCCGGATTTGAAATTGGCTGAATCCGCTTTCTCTTTTTCGGTTTAATTTTTCACCTTTTACCTTTCACCTCCCCTTTCCATGCCCGACCTCAAATCCGACGCCCTCAACGAACTCGCCCGCACCCGGGAGGCCGTGAACACCAAGCTTGCGGTCGTCGGCCTCGACGGCTTTGTGGACCGCATCATGCATCCGGTGGCCCAGCGCACCGGCAAGGGCGAAAATTTCACCCCGTTTCCCAATATCGCGGCCTTCGGCGAGCGCATCGTCGAAGCCGCCGGCAAGAGCGCAAATATCGAGATATTTCCGAAACTCGAAAAACTCGGCGGCAACGGGCCCATCATGGCCGAAGCGCTGCTCTCGACCGGCGTCGCCGTGCGCTACCTCGGCGCGCTCGGCCAGCCCAAGGTGCATCCCGTGTTTCAGGAATTCGCGCGGCGCACGGAGGCTGTGTCGCTCTGCGAGCCCGGCGTCACCCACGCCCTCGAATTTGCCGACGGCAAGCTCATGCTCGGCCAGACCGCGAGCCTCGAGGAAATCACCTACGCCCGGCTCGTCGATGCCATCGGCGAAGGCGCATTTCTCGACCTCCTCTCGCGCACCGACCTGCTCGCGCTCGTCAATTGGACGATGATCCCGGAGCTGACCGCCATTTTCGAGGAGCTGCTGGACAAGGTGCTGCCGAATCTCGCGCCGCGCGCCCGCCAATTTTTCTTCGACCTCGCCGACCCCGCCAAGCGCCCGCGCGACGATTTGCGCAACGCCCTGCTCGTCATGGCGCGGTTTCAAAATTTCGGCAACGTCACCCTCGGCCTGAATCTCGCGGAATCCCAGCAAGTCGCCGCTGCGCTCGGCCTCCCCGACCCCGGCGCGACGGCGGACCAACTCAAATTGCAGGCGACGCGGATTCGCTCGGCGTTGAACGTCGGCTGCGTCGTCATCCACCCCACGCATGGTGCGGCCTGCGCCACCCGCGACGGCGCCTGGTGGGCGGATGGCCCGTTCTGCGACAAACCCGTCATCACCACCGGCGCGGGCGACCACTTTAATGCCGGCTTTGCGACCGCCCAACTCCTCGGCCTCACTCCGCAAAGCTGCCTGCTCATCGCCGTCTGCGTATCCGGCTATTACGTCCGCAATGCCAAAAGCCCCAGCCTCAGCGAAGTGGCGTCGTTTTTGAGGAGCTGGTAGGAAATCCGATTGTCATTCCCGACATTTGCCTTTTTACCTTACCGCAACCTCAGTGAGCTTTTCCCTTCCCGCCTCTCCTTCCCGCATGACCGCCCCCCGCGCCCATCACCGCGCCTGCTTTGTTTCCTTCGAGGGTTCCGAAGGCAGCGGCAAGACCACGCAGATTGACTTGCTGGCCACGCGCCTCGAGCGCGAGGGTTACGATGTCGTCGTCACCCGCGAGCCGGGCGGCACCGAGATCGGCGAGGAGGTCCGCCACCTGCTCAAGCATGCCCAGAGCGGCCGCGGCATGTTTCCCGAAACCGAGCTGCTGCTCTTCGCCGCGAGCCGCGCCCAGCTCGTGCGCGAGGTCATCAACCCCGCCCTCAAGGCCGGCAAGATCATCCTGTGCGACCGGTTTCTCGACTCGACTACCGTCTATCAGGGGGTCGCGCGCAAAATTTCGCAGGACCCGATTTCCGTCATCAACCATTTCGCCGTCGGTGAATTATTGCCCGATGTGACCATCGTGCTTGATGTGCCGGCGGAAGTCGGCCTCGCGCGCGTCCGCCACCGCGCGAGCGATTTGCCGGACCGCATCGAGGAGGAAAACATTGATTTTTTTGAGCGGGTGCGCGAGGGCTACCTGCTGCTGGCCAAATCGCTGCCGCAGCGTTTTCTGGTCGTGGACGGCAGCCAGACCACCAACCACATCGCCGACCAAATCTGGCATGAGTTCAAACGCCGCCACGGTTGAAACGCCCGACCCGCTGGCGGCCCCGGCCCTGCGCGCGTTCACCGACGCCCTGGCGCGGGGACGCCTGGCGCATGCGATTTTGGTGCACGGCGACCACCCGCCCGCGCTCGAGGCCGCGTGCCTGGTGCTCGGCGCAAAACTGCTGAACGTGCCTGACCCGTCGCGGCATCCCGATTTTTTCACGCTCCGGCCCGAGGGCAAGGCCCGCTTCATCAAGGTGGATTCCCTGCGCGAATTCGTGCGGAAAATCCAGCTCAGCGCCTCGGCCGGCCCGCGCAAAGTCGGCGTCGTTTACGAGGCCGACCGCATGCAGTCCGCCGCGGCGAACGCCTTTCTCAAGACCCTCGAGGAACCGCCCAGCGATACGACGCTTTTCCTGCTGACGACGCATCCCTACGACCTGCTGCCGACGATTCGCAGCCGCTGTTTTCATCTGCGCCTGCCGGCGGCCTCGACGCCCCTGACCGACCCGGCCTGGCAAGCCTGGCGCACGGATTACGCCGCGTGGCTGGAGCGCCTTACTTCTACGGACAAAATATCTACTACGGATACGGTGCTGGCCGCTTACGGGCTCGGCGCGCGTTTTGAATCCGTGCTGGAGCGGCTGACTGAATCCGCCTGGGCGGAAGCGAAGCCGCGCTTGCCGGACAGCCTCGAAGACGAGGAAATCGAAGCCATCAAGACGGGCCTCCACAAAGGCGCGCGCACCGGCCTGCTCGTGGAAGTGGAGCAATCGACGCGGGATTTCGCCCTCGCCCACCCCGCCGAGGCCGGCACCGCCAGCCGCGCCTCAAGGCTTTCACGCGCGGTCGCGGATTTGGAAAAGATCGCCGGCCTGCTCGAGGTGAATTTGTCCGAAGCCGCCGCGCTGGAGTATTTTTTACTCCGCTCCCTCCGCCACTGGACAGCGAAGAATTAAGAGCAGAATATTGAACAAAAGTTAACGAAGGAAACAAAGCAGCGAAGGCTGGGCCGGAAACGCCGCGAGCAAAAGGAGGGGGCCATCACGCCGAGTGGAGAAAAGAAGCGGAAAACGAAGATGATTTTCCTCCTTGGTTTCCTTCGCTACCTTCTGTTCAATTCCGGGTTCCGACCAAATTTGCGCATGGCTATTAACCCTCTAGAAACTCTCCGTTTTCTGACTCCGGCCCAAGCCGCCGCGGTGCGGAAAAATTTCGGCACCCCGGCCTTCGTCTACAGCGAAGCCGCGCTGCGCCGCGCCGCCGCCGCCTGCCTCGCCTTTCCCAATGCCTACGGCCTGACCGTGCGCTTCGCGATGAAGGCCTGCCCGAATGCCGCGGTGTTGCGTCTCTTTGATAGCCTCGGGTTGCACTTCGACGCCAGCTCCGGCTGGGAAGTGGAACGCGCCCTGCGCGCCGGCCTTGCGCCCGGGAAAATTTCCCTGAGCACGCAGGAACTGCCGGAGAATTTTGACGCACTCCTGGCGAAGGGCATCCTGTTTAACGCCTGCTCGCTCAGCCAGCTCGACCGCTATGGCCGGCAATTTCCGGGCACGGCGCTCGGCGTGCGCTTTAATCCCGGCCTCGGCTCCGGCTCCACGGGCAAGACCAATGTCGGCGGCCCCGGCTCCAGCTTCGGCATCTGGCATGAATCGCTGCCCGACGTGCATCATCTGGTGGCGAACCATCGCCTCACCGTGGCGCGCGTTCACACGCACATCGGCTCCGGCAGCGATCCGGTGGTGTGGCAACGGGCGGCAAAATTGACCCTGCAACTCGCGCGCGAATTTCCGGCGGCCACGACGATTAACCTCGGCGGCGGCTTCAAAGTCGGCCGCATGGCCTATGAAAAAACCACCGATTTGCAAAAAATCGGCGCTCCCGTGAAAAAATTGTTCGAGGAACGGGCGCGCACCTCCGGCGCCAAACTCCGTCTTGAAATCGAGCCAGGCACGTATCTCGTGGCGCTGGCCGGCGCGCTGGTGTGCACCGTGCAGGACATCGTTTCCACCGGCGCGAAGGGGCATGATTTTCTCAAGCTCGACGCCGGCATGACCGACATTCTGCGCCCGAGCCTGTACGGTGCGCAGCACCCGCTCGTCGTGGTTTCGACGCAGAAAAAGCCGCAGATCGTTGCGAAAACGAAAGAATATCTCGTGGTTGGGCATTGCTGCGAAAGCGGCGACTTGCTCACGCCAGCGCCCGGTGAATCGGAAACTTTGCGTCCGCGCTTGTTGGCGGAAGCCGCTCCCGGCGACTTGTGCGTCATCGAGGGGGCGGGCGCGTATTGCGCCGGGATGAGCGCGAAAAATTATAATTCGTTTCCCGAGTCGCCGGAAGTGCTGCTGCAAAAGGACGGGAAATTGCGGCTCATCCGGCGCCGCCAGACGCTCGAGCAGATCGTGCAGAATGAAGTGGAAAAGTAGAGCTTGCTCCGCGCAAGTCTGTTTTCCGAGAGCGCCCTATGCTCTGGCAATCGCGCTAATCCAAGTCAGGCCGAAAAGGCCATCGGGGCGTTTTTCCCAGGCGCGCAGACCGGCGAGAATGCGCTTGAGGCTGGCGGCGTCCGTCCACCCGCGGCCAAAGGCGTTGTCCTGTGTGGGCGCGCGTGAGAGGCGCTCGTGCAGAAACTCGCTCATCAGCCTTAAGTCCTCCTGGCATTCGTAGCGCGCGGAAAGACGCGCGTCCCTCCAGCCCGCCTCGCCCAGCCAGACACCGAGGCGCCGGCCCGCGGTGGTGTTGCCGCCATCGGCTTCTTGCACGCGGCGGAAGAGCGCCGCCGCGGCCTCAACCTCCGGGTCCGGCGGGGCAAAAATAAACCCATCCCAATCCGGGCTGCATAAGCCGATGATGCCGCCGGGCTTCGTCACGCGGCGAATTTCCTTCAGCGCCGCAACCGGCTCGCCAAGATGTTCGAACAAGGCGTGCGAAAAAACCGCGTCGAATTCATGGTCAGCAAACGGCAATTTGTAAACGGGCGACTTAAGATACGTGAGATTCGTGGGATGCGCGGGGTCCCTGCGGCCGATTTCCAGTTGCGAATTCTCGAGGTCGATGCCAACGACCTTGCCTGGTGCCACACGCGCGGCCAGCCCGCGGGTGATGGTGCCGGGCCCGCAGCCGCAATCGAGCAAATGCATTCCCGATCGCAGTTGCGGGAGAAAAAATTGCGCATGCGTCTCCGCCGTGCGCAGCGTCATGAAATGGACGACGCCGGGCGAATAACCGGGCATGTACTGGTCGGATTGGCTCATGGAAGAAAATTCAATAACGATTGGACACCGGCCGCAAGACCTACCCATCCTGCGGCATTGCATCGGCTGGATGTCCGGGCGAGAGGAAAGCCCGCTTGACCCGCCGTGAAGTATAACCTAGAAGTTATCCCATGGCCTCGATCACCGTCAAGACTCTCCGCCACGCCTTTCCCGCGGTTCTCTCCAGCCTGCAACAGACAGAGCGCGTGACCATCACCCGCCGCGGGCGGGCCGTGGCCACGCTGAGCGCCATCAAACCGCGCCGCGGACAGTGGACCCCGCCGGATTTCGCCGCGCGGGCCCGCGATGATTTCCATAATCGTTTTACCGCCCTTTCACTGATTGAGCAACTGCACAAATCGGCGGGCCGCTGATGCGCGAATTCGCCGACACTTCCTTTCTGGTCTCGCTGTATGTGCCGGACGCCAATCACCCGGCCGCCGCGACCCACGCCAGCAACTGGCGGCAGCCGCCTCTTTTGCCCCTCACCCCATTTGGGGCCTTTGAGTTGAACAATACTTTGCGCCGCCTGGTCTTTCTCGGGCTGTTCAAGGCCGCGGATTTGCGCCGCCTCGCGCGGCGGGTGCGGGAGGACCTCGGAAATGGAGTTCTGCAGGACCGTCCGCTCGAAGGCTATCGCTTGATCCAAGAAGGCGAGGAAGTTTCGCGGCACATTACTTCCGGTCACGGCACCCGGGCGCTGGATGTCCTGCATATTGCCGCCGCCCGCTTGCACCGCTGCACGTTATTCCTCAGCTTCGACAAAAACCAGCGCCTGGCGGCACGGGCCGCGGGGCTGACGGTTGGGCCCTAAACTTTTCTCATCCCGGCTTGCCCATTCTGGTCTAGTTCGTTTGTTTCAGTGGCTGCGCCCCATGTTTTTGCCGACCCTTTCATTTTTGGCCCAGACTCCCGCAGCGCCGGCACCCGCCGTCCCCGCGCCGCCCGCCGGTCCGTACTGGGTCCATAATCTGGACCCCTTTGCGTTGCATTTTCCCGCAAGCTGGCCGCTGCCGGGCATCCGCTGGTACGGGCTCGCGTACATTGCGGGCTTTCTCATGGCGGCGGGGTTGCTGCGCCTGTACGCGGTCAAAGGCCGCTGGCCACTCACCAGCGACCAGCGCTCGACGCTCATCACTTCGCTCATCATCGGCATCCTGGGCGGCGGGCGGCTGGGATATTGTCTGCTGTACCGGCCGGCGGATTTTTTTGCGAATCCCTTGATCATCATCCGCGTGTGGGAAGGCGGCATGGCGAGCCACGGCGGTTTCGCCGGCGGACTGCTGGCTTTATGGTGGTTTGGCCGTCACAGCCGGCTGGGTTTCCGACAAGTCTGCGACGGTGTGGCGACGCTCGTCTCGCCGGGATTGTTTTTGGGCCGCATCGCGAATTTTGTGAACGGCGAGCTTTGGGGCAAAGTCACGACGGTCTCGTGGGCGGTCATCTTTCCCGTTCGCGACCAAGGCGTCCTCATCGGCTACACGGAACCGCGGCACCCGTCGCAGCTCTACGAGGCCCTACTCGAGGGCCTGCTGCTCGCCTTGTACATGCAATGGCGCTGGTGGAGCGGCCCGCCGCCCGGCCAGCCAGGGGCGCGACCCTCGGGCCAGCTCGCCGGGGAGTTTTTAATCGGCTACGCGCTCGTGCGGATGGTCGGCGAAATATTTCGCGAGCCCGACGAAGGCATCTCGCTGCTGCTGGGCCTGAGCCGCGGCACCTTCTACTCCATTTTCATGATTCTCGGCGGGCTGGGGTTTATCGTCGCCTCGCGGCGTGGGGAAAAAGAGCCGCCGCCCAAACCCAAGCGTAGGAAAGCGCGCCGGTAAAGCCATTGTTCCGCCCGGGTTCAAGGCTTCTTGGTGGCTTTGGGCGCAGGAAGTTTTTTCGTGGTTTTGGCGGCGGTCGTGGCGGCTTTCGCTTTGGTAGTCGATGCCGCAGTCGTAGCCGGCGTTGCCGAAGCCGCCGCCGGGGCTTGTGCTGACGCGCTCGCGGTGACTGTCGGTGGATTCAACGTCCGTGCCACCAAGGGCACCAGCGCGTCGGGGTCCGCGGGATTGCGCACGTCGTTGGAAAGCTCCCAGAACATCACGCCACCGAGGCCGAGGCTGTTCACATAATTCGCCTTGGCGGTGACGGTGCGCTGATTGTCCCAGGTTAGGAAAATTCTCTTGGTCGCATTGTACAACCACGCGACCTGCGCGGCATCGTCCCAGTATTCGATATAGCCCGCATCGCTCGCGCGCAAATCGTGCACATAGCGGTAATCATACATCCCCGCCTCGAACTGCCCCGGCGCCGCGCCATTGGCCGTCGCGTAAAGGCCGTGGTTCGTTGCTCCCACCTGCTGCCAGCCGCGCGAATAAAGCGGCACGCCCAGCACGAGTTTAGCCGCAGGGACACCTGTATTCATGTAGGCGTGGACCGTGTAATTGCCATTGAAATAAACGTCCTCCGGCGCGGGGCTGGCGGGATTTGCAAAGAGCGGCGATTGGTGGTCCGTGCGCGCGGGTTCCCAGGAGCCGTGATAATCATAGGTCATCAAATCAAACCAATCGAGGTAGGGCGCCATGCCGCCGGGATCCATTTGCGCAATTTCCGTATAGCCGGCCGGAGCCGCGACGGTGATCAAGTAATGCTGGCCGTCCGCCGCGCCCGCGAGGTCGAGTTGCCGCCGCAGTTCCTTCACCAGTTCGCGGTAGTTCGCGCCGTCATTGGCGCGCACATTCGCATTCACGTCGGTCGCCACGCCGGGATATTCCCAGTCCAGGTCCACACCGTTAAATCCCTCGGAGCGCAGGAATTTCACCACCGACGCCGCAAATTTCGTCCGCGCCGCCGCTGTGGCCGCGATGTCGGAAAAGCGGTTGGAAAGCGTCCAGCCGCCCACGGCAATCAAGGTTTGCAGGCCCGGATGCGCCTGTTTCACCAGACGCAAGGCCGCGAGATTGCCGCGCGTCGGGTCGCTCGCGGATTCGTTCGCATACGCAGGCACGCCATGGGCAGCCCAATCGTCGTACGTGGCGATCTCGCCGTTGGCGTCAATTTGCGCGAAGGCATAAATGACGTGGGTCAAATTGGCCGCCGGAATATTCCACACCTGATAATTGCGATCGCTGTAGATGGACCACTCCGCGAAATAACCGACGACACGCTTGCCGCCCGGCGCGGGCACGGGTGTCGGAGTGGGTGTCGGGGTTGGTGTTGGAGTTGGACTCGGTGCTGGCGACGGAGCTGGAGTGGGTGTCGGCGCAGGTGTGGGCGCGGGAGCCGGAGTGGGCGTTGGCGCCGGCGCGGGAGTGGGTGTCGGGGAAGGAGTGGGCGTTGGAACCGGAGTAGTATTCCCGCCGGATCCGCCACTGGTGCCGGCAGCGGCACCATTCGCGGTGACGACAATATTGCGCGGAGCGGCGGGTTGGCCGGGAGCGGCCGTGAAGCCGATGACGGCTGTCGCGCCGGGCGCAAGTTTGCCGTTCCACGTTTCGTTTCCAAACAGGTAATGCCCGCCGCTGGCTTTTTGCACGACGACATTCCAAATCGTGTCGGTTTGAAAATCGGCGTCGAAGGCAATGGTCCAATTATTCGCCGAAACCGTGCCCGTGTTTTGCAGGTGCAGTTCGCCGGTAAAACCACTGCCCCAGTCACTCGTCACCACAAACGTGGTGGCAATTGAAATTGCGCTCGTCGTGTTTCCACCGCCACCGCCGCTGGTATTCCCACTGGTTGTGTTCCCGCCCGTTGTATTTCCTCCGCCACTTGTGCTGTTTCCTCCCGTGGAGCCGCCGCCGCTAGTGTTGCCGCCTGTGCCACCCAGCGGAATGCCCGTGGGCGCGCCCGTCAGCAGCGTGGGATTTTGATAATAATTCTGCACCTTGCTGATCCACCAATATCCATCACTTGGCGGCGCGCCCGTGCCGTGTGTGCTGTCCCCCACCCCAGCGCCGAAAAGCGCAATGGTCACGCCCGCCTGCTCGGCCAGATCCAGATGCCGGCCCCAAGTCACGGTGCCGCCGGACACCGAGACTTCGCTCAAGCCGTCCGTCGCGCTAAAATGCGTGAGTCGCGCGCCCGCGCCGGGGGCAAAGGCGTCACCGAAAAAATACGCCGGCGCCGAATCTTCGTAATGCTGAAACGTGTTGTTCAGCGTCGGGAAAGACTGGCCGGGCGCGTACGGATTGGCCGCGAGCGACTGATTAATCCGGCCCACCGGCAATTGCCACAACACCACCGGCAGTTGGGCGCGCTCGTGCAATGCATTCACAAACACGAGGTAGTTTGTCCATTGCACCGCATTCCAAAACCAGGTGGCGGACGCCGGGTCGGCGGCCTTGCCTTCATAGCCGGCATCCAGGCCGTACTTGTCCACCGAGACAAAATTCGCGCCGTTGGTCAACACCCCCGCATCCACATAATAATCGGCGATGGCGGTCGCTTCGTTGTGAATGGCCTGCCGGCCCGCCGCGAGACCCAGGGTGTCCGTGAGATGCATGAGACCCTTCGCGGCGATCGGCGTGGTCCAGCCTCCGGCGGGCGAGGCCCAGAGATTGATTTGCCAGCCGAAATAGGCGTTGGGCATGTTTTTGCGAATGATGTAATTCACCGCCTGCACGAAACCAGTCAGGGAATTCGGAAAATCCGGGTCCACGCCCGCCGTCAGCACGCCCGCGGCGTAAGCCTGGCTCGTGAGCGCGAGCACCTGGTCGGGCCCGCGTTGGTCATTTTGGGCGAAATAGCCGAGGAGGTCCGGCTCGAGCACGAAACCCACCAGTTCGCCGTTGGCCTCGGCGGCGGCCAAATCCAAGGCATATTTTAAATCCTGAAAATATCCCAGCATGTAACTCGCGTTGGCGAGATGCTGGCTGTCGGTCGGATAACTCTCGCCGCCATCGGGGACATTGTAGAAGACGAAGAACGGAATCATGCCCAGCCGCAGGCTTTCGCGCACGTAGGAGGTGACGCGGAACCCGTCCGTTTGCGACCACGTGCGCCAGCCTTCGCCCTGATTCTTCGGACCGCCGTTGAGGTAAATGTAACGGTAATCCATGCGCCGGTTTTTGCCGTCGCTGGCGAAGGCCCGCCAGAAACTCAAATCGGCGTCGGTGTCCTCGCTCACGGAGCCAATGCCCAAATACTCCGGCAAGCCCGGCAGCGAGCCATCGTTGTTGCGCACGCGCACACCGAGGTAGCGCGTTTCACCGGTGGCCGCGTTGACCAATTTCAAGCCCGCGCGCCCCGGCTGCAAGCCCTTGAGGCTCAACCGCCCATCGAAAGTAAACGATGCGGCGACCACCGTCGGGTTGTTGGTCATCACGCTTAAGGCGGCGAGATTTCCGGCCGGATTTGTGAACGCAAAAATCGTCGGAGAACCCGGGACAATGTCCACTTGATTCGCCTGGCGGACATCGTCCACCCCCGCCAGTTGTAACGTGCCGGCCGCCACCGGATTACCACCGCTGCCACCCGAGGTGCTTCCTCCAGAAGTGTTGCCGCTTCCGCCACTGGTGTTGCCGCCGGTTCCACCGCCGGAAGTGCTGCCGGTCGAATCGTCCGTGCTAAAAGCCACACGAATGGAACCCGCGGGGAAAACCGGGCCGCCCGGACTGCCGACAAAACCCACGTCCACCGAGCCACCCGCGGGAATAGCCGCATTCCAACTCGCGGGCGTGACGTGGTACGTTCCCCCGGAATGGCTGGCGATGCCATTCCATAGATCAGAAATGGCGCCGGGAAAATCGATATCCAGGGCCCAATTCGTGACGGGAACCGTGGAGTTGTTATAAAGCACGACATCGGCCGTGAAGCCGGAGCCCCAGTCATTCGCAATGCTGTACTGGGCCTCGAGAGACTGACCATGGGCGGATGCCAGCGCTGCCCACGCCACCACCACGCACCAACCATCCCGCCAAAAGCGGGATAACATCGTCGTCATCGCAACCTCCCTAAAGTTTGAGGGTTAAGGCGCTCCCGCCCGCCATGAGCCCGGGCAGGGGCGCCGAATCAGTTTGGCTTATGGTGGATAGGAGCACCCCCGCCCGGACGATATTCCGGGATTATTTTTGTGCTCCCCCGCAGCTCAACCCATCCAGCTTTTAGCTAGACCGCAGCCGCCATTTATTCCAGCCAAGCGGATTGGGAAATCGCCTCCTGCCTCAAGTTTATTGGCTTTTGGGGCGCGACTTGATACCCTTCACTGTTTCCAGCATTGTCGCTCGCCCCTCTTCCGGAATGTCAGCCTCGTTTATGGCCTTTTCAAGTGCCGGAAGATCAACAAAGGCCCAAGTGTAACAAATGGATTGCAGATTACCAGTCCGCGTTCGAGGGTCTGAAATACTTTTGGCCCAATTGATAGCTGAAGGTAGATTGTAAGCTCCTTCATTTTTCAACAGAGCTTGGATCGCCGTGTCCCGCTCGGGACCCGGATCAAGCGTGGTTATCCAAGTGGAAGCTGCTTGCGGATCAGCTGCGATCCAATTGTTGGTCAGCCGCGTTATGGCATTGTCGCGCGTCGCGCCTTCCGGCAGGTCGAAAACCAAATCCGACGCAGTTTCCGGAGATAAATTGTTAATGATATCACCCCGGAGCGCATTGGTCATCATGCCTTCCGGCAACGATTCGGCATCGAGCCACGCCTTGGCCGGATCCGCCGCTATAGCTCCATAGATCGCATTCGACCGCGCAGCATCCTGCAATGCACCCTCGGGCAAGCCCTCCGTCCAAGTCCTTGCGGCGGACGGATCTTGCTGCGCTAACCGACGGGCAATGAGGCCCGCGAGGTTTATATAACCCGCACCGTTAAAATCCGCAAACGCGCCTTGACGTCCATATTGGGTCGAATTGAAATTAGTCAACAAACCGGCAAGTTTGGGGTCATCAATAAATTTCTGGGCCATGGCCGCAACCGTGGCCGGATCGTATTCTGCCCAGTCCACTAGCAATTTGTTCGCAGTTTTTTGAAATAAATCCCCGGAAAGCTTGGATTGAGCCCAGGCAAAAGCGGAAACCGGATCGTCCTTGCCCCACGTATTTACGAGAATATCGACAAGATTTTCCGGCGATGGCACGGTCGGAAATTTGGCAATGGCGTCGAAGGCCTTAAGTGGATCCTCGGCACACATTGAGGTGAACACACTATTTACCGCAAACGCCCGGCCGCCGTCATCGAGCAGGTTATTAGCCCACGCCAACGCTGTGCTGGGGTCACGTGCCGCCATGGCGGTGCCCGCGGCGCCATATAGGTACCTGGGGATTGCGCTCCGCGGCCCAAATTGCCGGGCAATTTTTAAGGCCGCTTCTGGATCCCGATCAGCCAGGTATTGCCCCATTTTAATCACCACGTCGGTGCCATTGGGTCCTAAACCGCTTTTACTATCGGCAAACGCTGCCACGACCCAGGCCACCGAAGCATCGGGGTCTGTCTTCACCCAGTTCATCGCCACCGTTTCGACAATGCTTCGGCGCATATCCACTGGCAAAAACTGGGTGGCCTCCATCGAGGCCGCTACAGGGTCTTGTTGGGTCCAATTCGAGAATATGTTCTGAAGCGTGTCCAGCGTGCGCAGTTCAAGCGGGATATCCTTCCAGAGCTTATAGGCACCCTCTGGATCACGGGCGGCCATCACCGTTAAGACTTGCGCTTCCGCGTTGGCCCGAAGCGTAGGCTCAGTAAGCTGGCCTACCGCCGCCAAGGCGGTGGCTTGATCCAGCAAAGCATAAATCTTCAAGACTGCAGCCACGGCCACCGCAGCGACCGGATTTTTGGAGTTCAAAGCCAGCGCCCGTTCAAGCGCCGACCGCGGATCGGCGACTGCAAGTGCGGTGAATAAATTCCTCACTCCAGCATCAGTAGCTTGGGACCAATCTGCTTCATCGAGCAGGGCTAAAGCGGTATTCGGCTGCATTCCCGCTAAAAGAGCCAGAATAGCTAGCCAATGCGACCTTCCCTCAGTCGTCATCCTGTAAGTGTCCCATTCCTCATGAGCCGCAGTGGCATTCCCTGCATACCAGCTGCCAAACACACAGGCGAGAGCCCAATTGCGATCATCGACGTGGACAAGCTCTTGCGCCGCTCTTTCTGCTTCGACCGGATTGACCATCGCCCACGTTTGAAAGACCGCCGCCCAAACTGCATGGTCTTCGTGGCGTTGGGAAGTGGCCAGAAAATGAGTGAGGGCCGCCTTTGGGTCCTCCGCCGCCCAGCGTGCATAGGCCAATCGACGCAACATAACCCGATTGGCCATTGAGGTCTTGGTCGCGTGGTCAAGTAGTCCCGCCAATTGCAAAATCGGTGTCGCCTCCACGATTGCGGCCAAGGCCAAAATTCGCTCTCGTTCACTCGGCGCCGCCATAGCGCCAGCCAGCGATGATTTCGCGGGTGCAGCCCCGGCCGCGTCCGTCCAGGAGGGGGAATTCCAGTCGGGAAGTACTTTTGGAGTAAATTGCGCCAAGCCCCACCCGGCCGCAATCCAAGCCGCGAGCGTCAAAATCAGCACAAAACCACTAGGTGAAGAAGCTGAGGCGGATTTTGCGTTCATGGATGATCAATAATCTTGGGGTAAATATGTCTATTGCGTTGGCCGCGACCGGTTGGCTAGATCGTTGACGGCCTCAGTTAGCAGCGCGCGTTGGTCGTCATTCACGGAAGCAGCATGAATCGCCTTGGCGATGGCATCATAGCGGAAGTTGGCGGGCAGGCTGCGAATCCATTGGCTTACCGCGGCTGGATCCCGGCCAATCCATTGCTGGACAATCGACTGGACAAAATTGTCCTGGGTGGGAAGGTCGGACACGCTCGCTACCTGCGCAAGGGCCTCGACAGGCGCCAGTCTTCCCCAAGTCTGCAATACAAGAGCCTCCGCAGAATTGCGCAGCTCAAGTTCGGATATTTTTGTCGCACCATTCCAAGCCAGCGGACCGTTTTCGGTCGCTACGACTTGCACTGCATGGTATACGGCCGCGTCCGCTGCTTTACCACCCGGAAGCTGCTGGGCCCAAGTCAGGGCCGCCTCAGGATCCTTGGCCCCCCAGACTGACGCCACACCAGGAATCATTTTATCAATAATTGGATTGCCTGCATTCTTCATCGCAAAAGACGCGGCAGATGACAAATCCGAAGTGGTCCAGGCCATGAATGCAGCTCCGTAAGCGGCTTGGGCCACGTTTGTCCACGTCTGTTGCACAAACCAATTAGCTTTCAAAGAAATACCGGGATTCGCCGATGGAAACGGGTAATTTTGGTCCGTGGGCAGCGTGGCCAGCCATGCCAAGGTAGCTGCGGGGTCCTTGGCCATCCAGGCAGACGCCAGATTTGCATAAGCTGATAAAGTTCCAGGGCCGATTGAGAGGGTCGTCAACACTTCCGCCGACCTAACTGGATCTATTTTGGACAGTTCCTTCACAACGGAGACCATGGCATCGTCAGTGGTGCGACCCGGGGGTAATTGTTGAACCCAGGCCAGCGCCGTCTCGGGGTCGCCGCTAGCCTCACGGGTGATCACATCTGAATACAATCGATTGCGCAAGGTGCCTGGCGGAATTGCATCCAAAAAGACCAACGCCGCGGTAGGATTGTCCTTGGCGGCGCTCCGAATAACTTCCGTGAGCGCATTCGTTCGCAGCGACGCATCGGGCAAAGATTGACTCCAGGTGAATGCTGAGGCTGCGTCTAAATGAGCCCAATTCGCCGCGACTGCGCTCAGGTCCTTATTGCGGGCCGAGCTCGCCGGCATGGCCATCAAATTTGTCGCGGCAGCACGGGGATCGATCTTGCTCCATGCGTCAAAAACCAAATTGCGTCCGTAGACTTGCAGTGCCAGTGGCGCAGCTTCCATCCAGGCGAGTGCTGTTTCCGGGTTCAAAGTTGCCAGTTCGGTTATCAGATCTTTCGTAAATAATCCCTGGCTGAAACTGGGATGCTCCTTTTGCATTGTATGAAAGGCCGCCAGCGATTTCTCCCCGTCTGCGCGGGACCAGCCGGCAAATACTCCCTGTAGAGCGGACCTCCGCACCGCCGCTTCGCTCAATCGCTGCGCGTATGTCAGCGCCACCTCGGGGTCATCGTGAGCCCAAATGGAAAACGCCTCAGGTATTCCGGCAGTAGCCAAATTTTTGAGGGTCAAGGCATCGGCTACCTGCAAGAGGCGAAACATTTCCTCGGGTTGCGAGTAGGAAACCTGCTCCATTATGGCTCGCTGCACCGCGATGCGGTCATCGACTGGCGTATATTTAGCAAGCGTTTGCAATGCGGTGTCTGAGTCGTTTTCCAGCCAAGATGCGAATACTTTTTGTACGGCCCACAGGGCCTGCATGGACGGAGTCAAACCGCGTGCTCCAGCAAGTGCCGCAGTCGGGTTGATCCGCGCCCAAGCCGCCAATGCCCCCCCGAGCCCCAGGTTATTTCCCTGGCTATCCAAGGGCCCAGCCGCCACGGCATAAGTGAGTGCCCCTTTGGGATCCCCGTCCGTCCATTTTTCATAGATTAAATGGCGGACCTCTGCGCAGGCCTCCTTGTCCGGTGCCACCGCCGCCAAATCAAGTAATCCGGGCAGTTTCTCTACCGGCGTCGCTTCCACCAGCTTGGCCAATGCGGCCAGCCGCAAGCCCAACTGCTCCTCGCCCATTGCGCGGGCGAGCGGGCTGGAGGAATCCCAAACCGCCAAACGCGGCAAAACGAATATGGTCGCATGGGCTCCGCCTGCTGCCCCCAACGAACTACCCGGCAAATCAGGCCTAGCAGCTCCGGCAGGCGTTAAATTCCCGGTCTGAAACCTCCGGCCCGCGGCCCAGCCAAGGGCCACCGCCAGCAAAGCGATGGTCACTTTTATTAGTCCGCTTTTCATTGGGAGCAATGAAGCTGGGGCGTCCACCGATTCGTGAGCAAGCAACCGGGTATCGATTCCATCTACGGTCACCGTAAAACTAATGGGCTCTCGGGATTGTTGTCACGCTCAAAGCCGGACTAGGTTACGACCTGATGACGTCGATTGGGTGGTCGTTCTTGACCCAATCCGCCCGAATCTCCAGCCTGCGCTCATGTCCCTTGTCCGTTCACTTTGGTACCACGCTTCCTTCCTGCTGGCGGTCGCCGCTCTCGCCGGCGCCGGTTGCACTTCCACGGCCGACTTGCCCAGCGGCAACGCCAAGACCCTCGCCCTGGGCGCCGTCGTGCCTTTGACCGGGCCGCACGCGCTGCTCGGTCAATCCATGCGCCGCGGCCTCGAGCTGGGGGTCGAGGACGTCAATGCCGCGGGGGGTGCGGCCGGCCGCACCGTCACCTTGGGCGTGCTCGACAGTCAGAGTGACTTGACCGAAGGGGCGAAGGCCGTCGCCAAATTCACCGACCGCAATGTCCCCGTCCTCCTGCTGGCGGAACCCTCGCTCGCCGCCTTTATGGCCGATGGCCTGGCCGGCCGGCCGCAACTGATCGGGTTCATGTCGGATTACGTGACGGTGCCCTCCGCCACGCCGAAAAACGGGGTGCGGATTTTTCTCAACGGCGATCAGGAGGGCAAGTTAATCACCGCGTATCTGGCGGCATCCGGGATTAATAAGGTCGCGATACTGCACCACGGCGACCTGATTGGCCAAAGCCACGCGCAATACATGGAGTTTCTCCTGCATGGCGAATACCTCACGACTTACAAGGACGCCTACTCGCCCACCGAACGTAATTTTGGCCCGCTCGCGGAAATCATGCAGCGCGTCAAGGCTGATGCCATCGTGCTGGTGGGCTACGGGCCGGAGTACCCGAGTGTCATGGCGTCGTTTGAAATGGCCGGCTGGAAGGGGCTTGTGCTGGGCTATCTGGGCCAGGACAGCCTCGCAGGCTTGTCGAACCAACACGGCCTTGCGGGGTCCGCGATCTATCCCGCGCCCGCGTTTTTGACCAACCCGACCGGCACCGACGCCGGGCGCGCCTTTGTGGAACGTTTCCGCGCCAAATATGGGAGCGAGCCGGATTTGCCCGCGGCCTATGCCTACGACAATGTCCGCGCGCTCGCCGCCTCGGCCACGCTGGCGGCGTCCGTCCAACCGCAAAAGATCCGCCAGGGATTTTTGTCCATGGGCCATTACACCGGCGCGGTTGGCACCTACTCCATCCATCCCGACGGTGACACCGAGATGCCCCTGCAATTGGTCACCGGCGATGGCCAGCCCCCGCCGCCGCCGCCGAAAAACGCAAAGGTGCCCGAGTTGATTAACGTCCCCGGCACCGTGGAACCGTTGCATATCTATCCGGATTACACGCCACCGCCGGACGCGGCCCCGAAACCGGGCTCGCCGGGCTCGGCGAATGCGGGTCCGTCCGCCGCGTCGAAGCCAGGGGCACCGACGGCGCCGGCCCAGCCCAAGCCGTGAAACCACACTGCGCAAAGGTGGGCGAAATGGCCCGCTGGCTCGCGCCGCTGTGCCTCATGGCGGCCATCACGGCGTTGTCGAATGGCCCAATCGAAGTGCCGATGCCGGATTTGTTCGGGTCGCAGGACAAGGCGATTCATTTTCTGGTTTACGGGCTCTTGGCCACCACCATCCTGCGCGTGCCCCCGCTGGCGCGCCGCCCGCACCTCGCGCCGTGGTGGGCGCTCATTGTGGCCTCCCTCTTCGGCATGAGCGACGAAATGCATCAGGGCTTTGTCCCCGGCCGCTCGATGGATATTTATGACTGGCTAGCCGACACCACCGGCGCGGCGCTCGCCGCCTTTCTTTATCGCGACTTTATCTGGTATCGGAAATTTCTCGAATTTCGGGTCGGGCTTCGGCGCAAAACGGCAGCGTCGGCAATTCCTGCAGCCACGCCGAACCAAGCTCAAAAAACTGGATAGGATTAACAGAATTTATGGAATGGAAAATCTCCGCCAGCGAATGTCTTTTCCTTCTGTCAATTCTGTGAATTCTGTCTAAAACTAGCGTCCCATGCCCGCCTCCGTCGCCACCCGGATCGCCCAGTTGCGCGCCGAAATCGCACGCCACGACGAGCTTTATCACCGGAAGTCGGCCCCGGAGATTTCGGATTTCGAATACGACTTGCTGAAGAAGGAACTTGAGGCGCTGGAAAAATCGTCCGGTCTGGCCGCCGACCCGGAATCTCCGACCGCCCGCGTGGGCGACGACCGCACCGAGGGCTTTGTCACCGCCCGGCACCGGATGCCGATGCTGAGCCTCGACAACACTTACAACGAAGCCGAGCTGCACGAATTCGACACTCGTTTGCGCCGCCTTTTAGAGCGCGATAAGCTGGTTTATGTCGTCGAGCCTAAAATTGACGGCCTCGCGATTTGCCTCACTTACGAAAAGGGAAAATTTGTCCGCGCCGTCACGCGCGGCAACGGCGTCGAAGGCGACGACATCACCGCCAACGTGCGCACCATTCGCAGCGTGCCGCCCCAGCTCGCCGGTCGCGGACATCCGCAAGCCATGGAAATCCGCGGCGAAATTTATCTGACACTGGAAGAATTTCGCCGCATCAACGCGGAACGCGAGGAAGCCGGCCTGCCCTTGTATGCCAATCCTCGCAATCTCGCGGCCGGCACGTCCAAATTGCTCGATCCGGCGGAAGCGGCGCGGCGGCGTTTGCAACTGGTGGTTTACGGGTTGGGCTTTTGCGAGCCCCTGCCCTGCGCCACGCAATACGACCTGCATCGCCATCTGCGCGACTGGGGCTTGCCCGGCCACCCGCAGGACAATGTGCGCCGCGCCACCGGCGCCGAGGAAGTCTGGCAATGCATTCAGAAACTCGATCAGGAGCGCCGCGATTTTCCATATGCGACCGATGGCGCCGTGGTAAAATTGGACGATTTTGCCGGGCAGCGCGCCGCCGAATCCACGGCGAAGGCGCCCCGCTGGGCCATGGCGTACAAATTCGCCCCCGAGCAGGCGGAGACCAAATTAAACGGCGTCATCATCCAGGTTGGCCGCACCGGCATTCTCGCGCCCGTGGCCGACCTCGAACCGGTTTTTCTTGCGGGCTCGACCATCAGCCGCGCCACCTTGCACAATGCCGATGAAATCGAGCGTAAGGACATCCGCATCGGCGATACTGTGGTGATTGAAAAGGCCGGCGAAGTCATTCCGGCAGTGGTGAAGGTCGTGGTCGCAAAGCGCCCCACCGGCAGCCGCCGCTATCATTTTCCGGAAAAATGTCCCGCCTGTGGCACGACCGCGGTGCGACTGGAAGGCGAAGTGGCGTGGCGTTGCCCAAATTCCGCCTGCCCGCCGCAAGTGGCGCGGCGTCTCCAATTCTTTTGCACGCGCAAGGCCCTCGACATCGAAGACCTCGGGGAGATTGTCGCGGACAAATTGACCACCACGGGCCTCGTTCGCGAACCGCTCGATTTATTTACCCTCAATGTTACCACCCTCGGCGCGTTGAATTTGGGCGATGCGGAAAACCCGCGCGTGTACGGCGAGAAGAACGCGAAAAAGGTCATGAATGCCCTCGGCCGCGCGCGCAAACTCCCGCTCTCGCGCTGGCTCTACGCGCTCGGCATCCCCAATGTCGGCGAGGCCATCGCGAAGGAGATTTCGAAGCACCACGCCGATTTTGCCGCGCTGCGCGATTCCCCCATCCTCCGCCACATCTCGCTCGCGGCGAGTTTGGAGGAAAAGCGCAAGGAAGTCTCCCCCGGCTCGCGCGCCAATCCGCCCAAATCCGACGCGGAAAAAATTCGCCGTAAAGCAGAGCACGAGGAGTTGAAAAATCGGCTCGCGGAGATTGAGCGGCAACTCGCACCGCAGGACGTTTCGCAGGAGGTCGGGCCGGTGGTCGCCGACAGTATCCTGGAATATTTCTCCTCAGCGGAAGGGAAAAAATTTATGGAGCGACTGCGCCAACTGGGCCTCGACCCGCGCAGCGACAACCTCCGCTCCGCCACGACCGCCGGATTACTCGCGGGCAAAACCCTCGTGCTCACCGGCACGCTCCCGACGCTCTCGCGCGAGGAGGCCACTGCCCTTATCGAAAAAGCCGGCGGACACGTTTCCGGCAGCGTGAGCAAGAAAACGGATTACGTTGTCGCCGGAGAGGAAGCCGGCTCAAAACTTACCAAGGCCCGCGAGTTGGGCGTCCAAATCCTCGACGAAGCCGGGCTGCAAAAGCTTTTGGCCGGCTAAAAGGCGAATCCTTATTTGCTTACTCGTTATCTTTTTTTACCTTTCACTTTACACCTTTAACTTCTCCCACTTTATGTCCCTCTCCCCTCTCGCCGGCAAGCCCGCGCCACTTTCGCTACTGGCCAACATCCCGCGGCTCGTCGCGGCCTATTATTACACGCAGCCGGAATTAGCCAATCCTGCCCAGCGCGTGGCCTTCGGCACGTCCGGCCACCGCGGGTCGAGCCTCGATGGTAGTTTCACCGAGGCACACATCGCGGCCATCACGCAGGCGGTGTGCGAATATCGCGCGCGGCAAAACATCATCGGGCCGCTGTTCATGGGCATCGATTCGCACGCGCTTTCCGAGCCGGCCCAGGCCACGGCGCTCGAGGTCCTCGCGGCCAATAATGTCACCGTCGTCCTGCAGCAGGACCTCGGCCTTACGCCCACACCCGTCGTCTCACACGCGATTCTCGTGCACAACCGGGACGCGAAAGGCGGCCAGGCCGACGGCATCGTCGTCACGCCTTCGCACAATCCGCCCACGGACGGCGGCTTTAAATATAATCCGCCCACGGGTGGTCCGGCGGACACCGCCATTACCGGCTGGGTGCAGGACCGCGCGAATGCGCTCCTCGCTGCGGGCAATCGCGATGTGCGCCGCCTGCCTTTTGCCCAGGCCCGCCGCGCGGCGACCACGCTCGAGCGCGATTACCTCACGCCCTACGTGCGCGACCTGGTGAACGTCGTGGACCTCCCGGCCATCAAAAACGCGCGGTTGAAGCTTGGCGTGGATCCGCTGGGCGGCTCGTCGCTGCCGGTGTGGGAGCGCGTCGCGGAAATTTACGAACTCGATTTGGAAATCGTGAACCGCTCGCTCGACCCGCGCTTTGCCTTCATGTGCGTGGACCACGACGGCAAAATCCGCATGGATTGCTCGTCGCCCTATGCGATGGCCGGGCTGATTGCGCTCCAGGAGCGTTTTGATGTCGCGTTTGCCGACGACCCCGACGCCGACCGCCACGGCATTGTCGCGCGTGGCCACGGACTGCTGAATCCGAACCACTACCTCGCCGTCGCCATCAATTATCTTTTTCAAAACCGTCCGCAATGGCCCGCGCACGCCGCGGTCGGCAAAACGTTGGTGTCGAGCGCGCTGATTGACCGCGTGGCGGCGGCGCTCCCCCGCCAGCTCTCGGAGGTGCCCGTCGGCTTCAAGTGGTTTGTCGATGGCCTGCTGACCGGGCGCTACGGTTTCGGCGGCGAGGAAAGCGCGGGCGCGTCGTTCTTGCGCTTCAACGGTTCGGCCTGGACGACCGACAAGGACGGCCCGATCGCGTGCCTGCTCGCCGCGGAAATCACCGCCAAGACCGGCAAAAATCCCGGCGAACATTACCGCGCGCTGACAGCCCGTTTCGGCGAACCGTTTTACGAGCGGCGCGACGCCCCGGCGACGCCCGCGCAAAAGAAAATCCTCGGCCAGCTTTCCCCGCAAAACGTCGCGGCCAAAACGCTCGCCGGCGAGCCCATCACGCAAATTCTCACGCGCGCGCCGGGAAACGACGCCCCCATCGGCGGCCTCAAAGTGACGACAGCTAACGGCTGGTTCGCGGCGCGGCCCTCGGGCACCGAGGATATTTACAAGATTTACGCGGAAAGCTTCCGCGGCGCGGACCACCTGCGGGCGCTGCAGGACGAGGCCCAGGCGCTCGTCACCGCCGCGCTCAAGGCCGCGGGCGCGTGACCGGATTAAAGAAAAGAGTTTTGGAAGGAATTAATAGAATTTCATGAATTATAAAAGCGCAGTCGCGCTTTGGTGGTGTCTTAATTTCACCAAAAACAAGACGGCGGGCTGAGGACAGCCCGCCCTACCCCAAGAAGAAACTTTAGGTAGGGCGCGCTGCCCTCAGCGCGCCGTTTCAAATTAAGACATTACCCGCGCTTTGCTGCGGGTGCGCGTTCTTTCCACTGCTCTTGCTCGTCTCTAATTCTCCCAATTCTGTAAATTCCGTCTAAAAAATCTTAACTCTTCTCCGTCGGCTTTACGAACTCGGCCCCGGCCGCAATCCACGGCTCGTACTTGGCGCGAAACTCCGGGCTCCAGCCGGCGGGCTCGTGCGTTTGCAATCCCAGCTTGCACACCGTGCGCTCGCCGCGCGCATGCAGCACGCTGCCGTCGTCGCTGCGGAATTCGAAACCCACGGTGAGGCCCGCCTCGCGCAGGCGCACGCCCCACAGCGCGATGAAGAAAGGCGACACTCCGCGCAGCGGCGTCAGGTAATCGATTTCCACGCGCCGCACCACGACATACAAGTCCGGGTATTTCTCCGGGACAAATTCCGTGGCGCCCATGAGTTCGTCGAACAACGCCTGCTGGGCGCGCTCGACAAATTGCAGGTACCGCGAATGGTGGAGCACCCACAAGGCGTCGATCTCGTAGAAATGCGCGCGCGTCCGGTACACGAAGAGACCGGGCGGAGGCTGGCGGTAGTCAGGCGCGGGCATACAGCCAGCCAGCTTGGCAGGTCCACCGCCCGCACGCAAACCGGATTGTGGGGGCTGTCCCAGTTGGGGTGTTTGGTCGAGCGTGCGCTCTGCATGAAATCCGGACTGTGAGTGGGGCTGCGCTATCTCAGTTGGGTGAGCGGGCGCTCCGCGCGCGCTTGCACTCTCCCGAGAAAAGTGCGCGGAGCGCGCGTTCCACCTTTTTGAGCTGAGATAGCACCTGTGAGTAAGGTGGGAACACCTGCCGGCCAGCCAAACACGTTCAAAGGAAGATCACGCCAACCATTACTTCAGCACTCCCTGCTCCACGCTTCCAACTCCCTGCTCCCTACTTCACCTTCAGCGTGGCCTGGGTGCTGGTGGCTTTGCCGTATTTGTTTGTTATTACCACCTTGTACTTGCCGCTATTTTTGGTGGTGAGCTTTTTGAGGATCAATGTGGCCTTGGCCGAGCCGCTCACGGTCGCGCTGTCTTTCAATTTCGTCGTATTGAAATACCACGCGTAAGCCAGCGGCGCGGTGCCCGTGACTTTGACGGTGAAGGTGGCGGTTTTGCCCTTGGCCGCATTGAGCGACTTCGGCTGGGTGGTGATGACGGGCGCGCTCGTCACGGCGAGCGCCGCGGCCTCGCTGGTGGTGTACTTGAGGCCGTTCGACACGCGCACGGTATAGCTGCCGGCTTCGGCCAGAGTGGAGGGATTCAGGATGAGCGTGGCGGATTGCGCACCGGAGACTCCGCCACCGTTCGTTACTTTCACGCCGTTGCGATACCATTGGTAGAACAAGGTGTCCCCGCCCGAGCCTGCGACGGTAAAAGTGACTTGCTGACCGGCTTTGGCCTGCGCAGCGACAGGTTGGATGGAAATCTCCACGCTCGGAACCGACGCCGCATCCGGCAACGTGGCGGTAAAAGTGGTGCCGTCGCTCGCCAGAAACTCGATCCCTGTGCCAAGGGCGACACCTTTAATCAAGCCAACCCCCGCTGGCGCCGGGCCCGTGCATTTCAACCACGCGGCCAGATCGAGGCTCAGGTAAACATTGCCGGCGGCGCCCAGCGCGACCCAGAAATTGCCCGAGAAGAAGACGGCATTAAGCGGCTCCGTCGTGCCGGTATCCACCGCAGACCACGTCGAGCCGTTCGCGCTGCTATACGCGGCGCCCCCGTCGCCCACAGCGAGAAAAGTGGAATTGCCATAGGCCACCGCGCGAAAATTGGCGGTGCCGGCCTGCCGCTTGGTCCAGCTATTGGCCCCGTCGCTGGTGGTGACCAGCGCGCCGCCGTCGCCGGCCACGACGATGGAATTGATGCCGTTGTAGGCCGCGGCCCGTAAATGGCTGGTGAGCGACGGGCCGGTCAACGTCCAATTGCCCCCACTCGCCTTCAGCATGACGCCATTGGCACCCACCGCCAAAAAATGGGCCGTGGGCACGCCGGTCGAAATGACGTCATCCAGCTCCTGCGTGAGATTGCCGGTATTGGCTTTTGTCCACGAAACAAGATTGGTGCTCGTGAGCACGGTGCCGTTGAAGCCGACGGCGGCGAAGGCGCCTTCGGCGGCCGAATAAGCTGCACCGGTGGCGTCCATGGTCACGGTATTGCCACCGATATCCGTAAAGTTTTTCTGCGTCCACGTCACGCCCGCGTTGGTGCTGCGCAGAAAGGTGTGGTTGCCGACCTCGAGCACGGTGTTCCCGGTGTTGCCGATGGCCAAGCCGCGAAAAGTGCCATAGTAACCCACATCCACCAGACTCCAGGTCACCAAGTCCGACTGGGAAATAAAAAGGGTGTTATTACCGCCCACGACCACCACCTGATCGCCCGCGGCATTGATTGCCGCATCTTGCAACGGCGAGGCCCCCTGGACATCCGTCGTAGCCCAGCCATTGACGTTTACGGTTTCAGCCAAATTTCCGGACTCCGACATCGCCAGGTAAAAGGCTTTCCCGTCGAAGGACCGTTCGAACGCACGCACGCTGTTGATATTGCCGCTATTAAATACGGAGAGCGCATTAATCTGCGTCCAGTTCCGGCCATCCGTGCTGCCTCGAAACGTGGCTGAGGTATTGGCCGCGATATCCCCGCCCGCGTTCAGCGCGGTGGCATTCCCAAAGCCGCCGGCGACTCCGCGCAAATTAGTCGTCGTATTCGAGGCCACCGCACTCCAGGCCCCCGTGACTTGGGTGGAATTGGCGACTACCATGGTGCCGTTCGCACCCACGGCCACGAACAAATCGTTCGTGGCGCTGTAGTTTATCCCGAGCAAGTTGGCCGTGGTGCCGCTCGTGGCGGCGGCCCAGGATGCGCCATCGGCGCTCACCAAAACGGTGCCGCCATCGCCGACGGCCACAAAGGTGGTGCCCGACACAGCCACCCGCCGGAGGTTCTTCGTAGTCGAAGCCGGGCTCACCTTGGTCCATGTGACCCCATCCGCACTATGCACCACGGCGCCGGCGTCGCCGACGGCCACCGTGACGTTGGCCAAGCCCGCAATGGAGCGCAAAACCAGGTTACCCGTGATGTTGGCGACGGTCCAGTTGCTGCCATCCGGGCTGGTGAGCACGGCGCTCTGCTGGCTGACCGCGAGAAAATTACCGTTAAAATACGTCACCCCAGTCAAGTCCTCGCGGGGCAGCAAGGGATTGCGCACGGTGACGTTTTGGATGCTCAAATTTTGGCCATGCGCCAGCCCCGCCACGCCAAGCATGATCAGGCAACGGCAAGCCAAGGCCCAAAGGTGAGTCATACGTTTCATATTTCCGGCAAACGAGAGGGGTATCTGCTAACCACAAATTAAATAGGAAAACCTGCCCGGGAGCAATTCCCAAGTCCTTTCCGACTAGAGAATTTTGCCCGGCCCCCTATTCCCATTTACTTCACCGTCAAACGGGCGTTTGCGCTCGTCACGCTGCCGGAATCGTTGGTCACCACCACCCGATAGGCGCCACCATCACTGGTTTTAACTTTGCGCAGAGTCAGGGTTTTTGCGGTGGGTCCGGCCACGGTGGCACTCGCGGACAATTTCTTTCCGCCTTTTTGCCATTGAAAGGTTTGTGGAGTATCGCCGCCGGTGACCACGCTGAAATGCACGGTCGAGCCCGCTTTGGCCGTCGCGCTATTGGGTTGCTGCGTGATGGTCGGTGGGTGGCCGAGGGTCAGCTTGACCGGCTTGGTAATCACCTGGCCGGCTTCGTTCAAGATAACCACGCTGTAGCTGCCCACGACTTCTCCATTGATGTTGCTGATGCGCAAATTGGCCGCGGTTGTGCCGCTGTAATGGGCGTTGTCGATGATGGGGATGCCATTCAACTGCCATTGATATCCAAACGGCCCGGTGCCGGTGGCGGTGACGGACAACGTGACGGATTGGCCGGTGCCGCGCCGGACGGCGACGGGCGCGGTCTTGATTTGCGGCGCCACTGGCGGCGGACTCACCGTGAGCGTGGCGGCATCGGTGGTGGTCGACGGATCGATACCTGTATCGGCCTCCAAACGGAATTTGTAGCCGGTCAGTGTCAGGTTCGCCTTGACCGTCAAGACGCTCGTCTTGGTCCCATTGTAAATCGTGTTGTCGGAAAGATCACCCCAATTGCTGCCGCCATCGGAGGACGCCTGCCATTGGAAATCTGGCGTCGGCGTGCCATCCACGACCGCCGTAAAATTGGCGGTGTTGCCGGCCACGACCGCATTATCTTGGGGCTGGGCCAGGACCTGCGGCGCATAAGTCACCGTGAGGATTACTTCGTCGGTCACGACACTGCCGGCATGATTGGTCAAAATGCACCGGTAGGAGTTGCCGTTCAGCCCCTTGGTGATGCCGTCAATCGTCAACGTCGCATTGCTGGCGCCGGAAAAATGCGGAAAGGTGCTGGGCGCGGGGGTGTTGGTCACGTTCGACCAATCCGAAGAGCCCTTTTCCTGGGATTGCCAGAGATAAGTGGGTGCCGGGATGCCGTCGGCCGTCACGGAAAAAGTGGCGGTGTTGCCGACCTCCTCGGTGTCATCCACCGGTTGCACGGTGATGTTGGGCACCGCGGGCGGATTGGTGCCGTCCTGATAAATCAACAGTGTCTGCGGCTCGACCCCCGTCGTGCTGTCCACCGGAGAAAAGACGATTTGAAAGGCCCGCGGGTCGGCGTCGGTGTTGGCGGGAATGTGGATGGTCAGGTTGGCGCTGTAATTGGTGCCCTGATAATGCGGGGCGGTAATCAGCGTATCATTGCTCGAAACGGCATTCCATGGCACGGTCGCCTTCATCACCACCTTCGCGTTCTGGTCGTCCTTGGTCACATCCACTTCGGTTGGCGTGATGGTCAATTGCTTTTTCGATCCGCTTTGAAAAATGTCCAACTGTTTCGTTTCGCCGCTGATGGTCACTTCCAACTGGCAGTGGCGGGTCACCAAGGCGTTGTTTTGGTCGGCACTGAGCGCAAAAGTAAAGAGGCCGCTGTCACTGTCATAAGTGGATGAATTCAGGTGCATCCACGACGAGACGTTGCCGCCGGTATCGTCGGGATAAATAATCTTGGCTTCCGTGAGATCGCTGATGTCCGTGGCCAGGGTTGACGAGGCACTGATGGGCAACTGCGTGGACTCGGCCACCAAGTTGGGCGAAGCCGAAGGGATGAAGGAAATCGACGCCCGGGCCGACAGGCCGCCAGCCAAGATCAAGACCCCCGCCAAAAGGGTCTTGTGCAGCGGGTACAAGCTGGGAAGCCAAGCTTTCACGACGTAGGAAACCGCGAATTAATCCAAGGGTTGCAGGAGTAATTAGGGGTAAGAGGGTCTATTCCTCAATATATTGCATCGGCGTGGTCAATTCAACTCCACAATCATGCTGACTATCAGCAGGTTCGCCCGTTTAGGGGCAGAGGTATTGGCCCGGACCATCGGAGTCTCCAAGTCAGGGCTGGCTGCGCCGGGCCTCGAGCCGCGCCAGTTCGGCCCCAGACAGCAGATATTCGTTGTAGTCTTTCACTCCGGTAGCCACGGATTTTTGGAAGTACTCGCGCGCGCCGACCGGGTCTCCCTGGCGCAACCGCGTCATTCCGATAAAATAGAAGGCTTCGCATTTTTGTCCGTCCACCGGCTCCGCGCCCGGATTTTCCGCCGCTGCCAACAGTGCCGCCTCGTCCAACTGTCCGGACAAAAATTGCCCGATGGTCTTGGGCCAACGGTCCTTCCATAAGGTGATCGTCGGGACAAATTCAGGCGTGGCCTGGCCCAGCCGCAGCTGCAAGGCCTGCCGATACAGTTGCTCATAGTCCGAGTCGTTGGGCTCCAGCGCGATGGATTTGGCGTAGTCGGCTATGGCGGCGGCATAATCTCCCTGGGCGTTCCGGGCCCGCCCGCGCTCAGAGTAGTAGGCCGCGGCGCCGCTGGCATCCAGTTCGAGCGTGCGGGTGAAATCGGCGATGGCCTCAGTCCATTCACTTTTATGCATTCTGGCGCGGCCGCGATTTAAATAGGCCTGGAAATTATTGGGGTCGAGGGCCAGCGCGTGATCATCATCGGCAATAGCGCCGTCCCAATCCCCTTGTTTCACCTTGGCGGCGCCGCGATTGGAATAGGCGTGCGAACTCTTCGGGTCAATTTCCAGTGCGCGATTCAAGTCGGCGATCCCGCCGGCCAGGTCGTCGCCTTGCAGAATCTTGATGGCCCCGCGGTTGGAAAGGAGCACGGCATCATTCGGCTGAAGCGCAACGGCCCGATCAAAGTCGGCGAGGGCCCCGGCCCAGTCCTTTTTTCCCACCTTGGCGGCGGCCCGATTGGATAGGGCACCGGTATTCTTGGGATCGATTTCCAGGGCGCGATCGCAGTCGGCGATGGCCCCGTCCAAATCGCCGCTCTCACATTTGGCACCCCCGCGATTGCTCAAGGCCGTGTCGTTAGTAGGATCAAGTTCCAAAACCCGCGTGAATTCGGCGATGGCGCCCTTGAAGTCGCCCTTATGCATATCGGCCATTCCATTGACATAGGCACTGGCCTCCAGCGTGCGATCAAAGTTGAGCCGCACATTGTCGGCGACCGTCCAATTGCCATTGGCGGCGCGTCCCTGGGCTGCACCCTCCGCTCCCCCCGCGCGTTTTAGCGGCGGAAAAGACGGGCCGGGCGGCGGCCGGGCGTGCAAATAAGCATAACCGGCTTTCCCATCCACCACCAAATCCACCCGCGTCAGACCGTAAAGCCCCAGGGTGCCGACCGGATCGGGCATTTCCGTGACGTCGGCAAACTCCTTGGCGGAGCCTTCGGTCAACGGCAAATCACTCAATGCCAGCGGCCCCAATTTATAGCCATCGGCCCACGCCCTCACCGTCGGTACGAAACCCGTGACGAGCAAAAACATTTCGATCCTCATGGAGTGGGCTGAGCGATGCACCGACCGCCAGTCCTGCCATGCCTGCGGCGGCAACGTCAGACCTTCGCCTGAACCGGTGTCCACCAGCAGCGTGCCGGTGCTTCCTTCGGGCAAGGGCACCTCTAATAATAGGACGGCGCCGGGATGGATTTTCCATTTCAGCCATCCGGCCGTTTCCGGAGGCAACGCCTCAACCCTGCGTACTTCGCGCCGGTCCGCGTCGAAGACCAGGATGTTGTCCTTGATTTCCGGCCAGCCGACCAGGCCATCCACATGCATGGGAAAATCAACGACAAAAAGGCGCGAGGCAAAGGCGACTGCGCCCACGCTTACCTGCGCCCGTTCCGAGAACTTCCCGGGGATGCCTCCGTCGGTCGTATCTTTTTCCGGTTGCACCGGATCCAATTTCACGCCGAGCCGTTGCGCCCCGCGTTCGGTCAGCACGGTTACACTCGTGCCGGTGTCCATGAAGAAAAGCGCCGGCCGTTCGTTGACTGTGGCTTCGGGACAAACGACCCGGGTGTCGGAGAACTCGCTCGCACAACCGGAAAAAACCAGGGCCAGCGTCAAAAGTGACGGACCAAAGACAGCGAAAGGCCTAAAGGTCATGCGAAAGTGAATTCCCGAAATGAACTGATATAGCCGTTGCTGGAAGGGATAGGAAAGGGGGCGAAGGTTAATTGTCCCATTTAGGATAGTAGCCGCGGCCGGCCCAAGTACACGGAATAAATGTGGGCCATGCGCGCCGTTTAACCGACCGCCCCAACCGCAGGCTCGACAAGCGCCCGGCCGCGCGGCATATTCCACGTTTTTCCCTTTGCCATGAAAGTGTACATCAATGGTCGTTTCCACGACGAGGCCGACGCCAAGGTGTCGGTGTTTGACCACGGTTTCCTCTATGGAGACGGGGTGTTTGAAGGCATTCGCCTCTATGACGGCTGCGTCTTCCGCCTGGAGGAGCACCTCGAGCGCCTGGAATACTCCGCCAAGGCCATCCTGCTCGATTTGCCGTGGTCGCGCGCACACATTTCCGCCGCCACCTGCGAGGCCTGCCGCGTCAACAACCTGCGCAACGGTTACATCCGCCTCGTGGTCACCCGCGGCGTGGGCAGCCTCGGCCTTTCCCCCAAGTCGTGCAGCAATCCGCAATTGATCATCATCGCGGACAAGATCCAGCTGTACCCGCCGGAATTCTACGAGCAGGGCCTGAAAATCATCACGGTGCCCACGCGCCGCATCAATCCTTCCGCGCTGCCGCCGACGGTCAAATCGCTCAATTACCTGAACAACATTTTGGCGAAAATTGAGGCGCAGCACCTCGGTTACCATGAGGCCATCATGCTCAACGACGCGGGCTACATCGCGGAATGCACGGGCGACAATCTTTTCCTCGTCCACAAGGGCGTGTTGCTCACTCCGCCGTTCTCGGCGGGGGCGCTCGCGGGCATCACGCGTGGCGCGGTGCTGGACATCGCCCGCCAGCTCAATTTGCGCATCGAGGAGAAGAATCTCACCCGTTATGACGTGTGGATAGCGGACGAATGCTTCCTCACGGGCACGGGCGCGGAAGTCATCGCGGTCATCGAAGTGGACGGCCGCAAGATTGGCGCCGGCAAACCCGGCCCCACAACCAAGCGCATCCTCGACCTCTTCTCCAAGCTGGTGAAACGCGAAGGCACCCGCATCGACACCAAGCCGGTGAAGAAAAAAAAGTAAGCCCGAAGTGCTGACTCTTGCAGTCAGCCCCTGCTTGCCTAGGCGGTACTTTCGTGTCACAGTAACGATAATTCCCGCCATGGTCCAGCCCCTCACCGCTATTCCACTCCCTGTGGATAAAATCACTTCGCTCTGTCCCAAGTACGGGGTGCGGGAATTGGCGGTTTTTGGTTCGGTGTTGGAACCCGCGCGCTTCAGCGCGGAGAGTGACGTGGATTTTTTGGTGGCGTTTGAGCATGATGACTACGGCCCTTGGATGTCCAAACTCCTGTCTTTGGAAATGGACTTAACCAAGCTGCTGGGCCGTCGGGTGGAAGTGGTGTCCAAGCGCGGGATCGAGCAGAGTCGCAATGCCGTACGGCGCTCGGCCATCCTGCAATCTGCCCAGTCTCTCTATGTCGCGGGATAAGGAAAGTCTCTTCGACATCCAGGCGGCGTGCGATGACATCGCCGCCTTCATGCGCGGAAAAGTGGAAGATGATCTGCATCGTGATATCTTTTTGCGCTCGGCCGTGCTCTATCAAATCGCGGTCATTGGCGAGGCGGTCAAGCGACTCTCACCCGAGTTTTGCACCCAAAATGCGGATATTCCCTGGCGTAATATTGCAGCATGAGAGACCGCCTCATCCACGGCTACGATGACGTGGATGTCAAAATTGTCTGGCAAACCGCCAGTCAGGAAATCCCCAAATTGGCCGATTTTTGCACAAGAATGACCTCTGCCGAAAACTGAAGTCATAAGGCCGGAGTCGCGTGCTCAGCCCAAATCCCAGCTTCGAACTTCAATCCGGTCTCACAACTCCCGGAACACGATCACGGCGTTGTGGCCGCCGAAGCCGAGGTTGCTGCTGAGGGCTGCGCGGACGCGGTGGGTGCGCTTGACGTTGGGCACGTAGTCCAAATCGCAGTCGGGCAAATCGGGGTCTTCCAGATTGATGGTCGGCGGAATTTCTCCGCCCTGTATGGCCTTGATGCACACGATGGCCTCGATGCCGCCGGCGGCACCGAGCAGGTGTCCGGTCATGGACTTCGTCGAACTCATCGGAATCTTCGGCGCGAATTCGCCAAAGACGCTGCGCACCGCCAGGGTTTCAAATTTGTCGTTATACTGCGTCGAGGTGCCGTGCGCGTTGATGTAATCGATTTCCGTGGGCGCGAGTTTCGCGTCCTTGAGCGCGATGCGCAACGCCTTGGCCAGGCCCTGGCCCTCGGGATCGGGGCTCGTGATGTGGTAGGCGTCGCAGGTGGCGGCATAGCCGACGAGTTCGCAATAAATCCGCGCGCCGCGTTTCTGTGCGTGCTCAAGCGTTTCCAAAATGACCACGCCGGAGCCCTCGCCCATTACAAACCCGTCGCGCTGCCGGTCGAAGGGGCGGCTGGAGCGCGTGGGCTGGTCGTTGAAATTCGTGCTCATCGCGCGCATGGCGCAAAAGCCGCCGTAGCCCAGGTTGGTAATGGCCGCCTCGCTGCCGCCGGCAATCATCACATCGGCGTCGCCGTGCTGCAAATGCCGCGCCGCCATGCCGAGCGCATGCGTGCCCGTCGAGCAAGCCGAGACGACTCCGAAATTCGGCCCCTTCGCGCCCGCCACGATGGCCACGACGCCCGCGGCCATGTTGGAAATCAGCGAGGGAATCATGAACGGCGAGACCTTGCGCGGGCCGCCGTCAAACAGCGCCTTGGCCTGCTTGCCGATGGTTTCGAGGCCGCCAATGCCGGAGCCGATGATGACACCCGTGCGGTCGGGGTCATACCCGCCGGTGGAGAGTCCGGCGTCGGCGAGGGCTTGCAGGGCGGCGACGACGGCGAAATTCGTGTAGCGGTCGTTGCGGCGGGCTTCCTTGGGGTCCCAGAACTTGGCCGGGTCCCAGTCCCGCACCTCCGCCCCGACCTTGCAGGGAAAGTCGGTGGGGTCAAAGCGCGTTACACGGTCAATCCCGCTCCGGCCAGCCAGGAGGCTTTGCCAAAAGTCGGTGGCGTTGTGGCCGAGGGCGGTGACGACCCCGAGGCCCGTCACAACCACCCGGGGTGGCGGTGTCAAGTATTCCATCCGGCGAAGTAAAAGGGAAAGGCGGGCCTCACGGGCGCCCGGGCCATCGCAACAGCAGCGGAGCGGCGGTTATTTGCCGGACTTCTGCTTGATGTAGTCAATGACCTGGCCCACGGTGGTGAGCTTCTCGGCGTCCGATTCAGGGATCTCGCCTTTGATTTCGTCTTTGAATTCCTCTTCAAAGGCCATGATCAACTCGACCAAGTCCAGGGAATCGGCCCCGAGGTCCTCGAGGAAAGACGCCTCCGGCGTCACCTGCTCTTCGTTGACGTTGAGCTGGTTGACGATGATCTCCTTGACCCGCTGTTCGATTGTTTTGTCCGCCATAGTCTTGGGTGGAAAAAGGTTCTGTGGAATCCCCCCAGCCTTCACATCGCTTTGCCGCCGTCAACTGTAAAAAACACAACCTGCGCAGAAGCAGGCGGTTCCAGCCCCAATTGCCCGGGCCGCCGACAGCTAAATATCGGATTATGCCCTGTCGTGGACTCGTCTTTGAACGCAAATGGCGCTTGGCAAAAACCGCCCGGCGCGGCATGCTCTACCGATGGCGATGCAACCGGAAACCATGGCCGAATGGGTCGCCCGCTGGCAGCGGATCGGGCCCCTTTTGGAGCGCGAACGCGTCGAGTGGTTTGCCAAAGAAAAGCCGGAGGAGGCCATGACGAGCTTTGGCGACATTTGGCGTCTTAGCCTCAACAGCCATCCGCCGCTGCCAACCAGCGGTTTAATCGAGCAGCAGCGCCTTTTTGGCAAAATGCGGGATGCGTGATCTTTTTACCGCGGCGCAGCAATTGCAGTCCTTCTGCCAAAAGCAGGGCTGGCCGTTTTGTTTCATCGGCGGGCTAGCCGTCTGGCGGTGGGGCAAACAACGTTTCACCCAAGACATTGATTTGACCGTCCTGGCTGGCTTTCGCGAAGCGGAAAAGATCGTGGACATTTTTCTGGCGAATTTTCGTTCGCGCGTGCCTGACGGCAGGGAAATGTTCGTCTCCCATCGAGTCGTGCTCTTATTTAGCGAAGGTGGAGCACCGGTTGACATCGCCTTGGGCGGACTGCCGTTTGAGGAACAAGCTGTAGCTCGCGCCTCTGATTTCGAATTCATCCCCGGCCAGCCACTGCGGGTCTGCTCGGCCGAGGACTTGGTGGTGATGAAAGCCTTTGCCGGACGCCCCCACGACTGGGGCGACCTCGATGCGGTCATCGCCCGCAATCCGGCTGGGCTGGATTGGACTTACATTTACGCCCAGCTAACGCCGCTCGCTGAATTGAAAGCGGCTCCGGAGTTGGTGGAACAGCTGCGTGCCCTGGAACAGAAATGGCGTTCCGCGGGATAACTGCCTGCCAAAAATAGCTTGTCTGTTTTTCGCGGACGGCGGCAGTACTCTATTAACGAGACTGCCATGGATGACCACGAACTCTTGCAGGAATTTGCCGCGCACCGCACCGAACCGGCGTTTGCGGAGCTCGTGCAACGGCAGCTTCCTTTCGTCTATGCCACTGCGCGGCGGCTGGTGCACGACGCCACCACGGCGGAGGATGTCGTACAAACAGTATTCATCGCGCTGGCACAAAAGGCGTGGCTCGTGCGTCCCGGGACGCTGCCGGGCTGGCTTTACCGCGCCACCCAGCGGGCCGCGTACATGGCCGTCCGCACGGAAAACCGCCGCCGCCAGCGTGAAACCATAGCCATGAACCTCGCCGAACAAAACCGTGATGCCCCCGTGGCCTGGACAACGCTCGCGCCGATCCTCGATGAGGCATTGCAGCAGCTCAACCGGGTCGAACAGGACGCCCTGCTATTGCGCTACTTCGACGGGCGCAGCCTGGGGGAAACGGGCCGCCTGCTTTCGCTGAGTGAACCTGCGGCACAAAAACGGGTCAGCCGCGCCCTGGAAAAATTGCGCGCTTATTTTGCGCGCCAGGGCGTGACGGCCAGCGCGGCCTTGCTGGCCACCACTCTCGGCGCCCATGCCGCCGCTGCCCCGCCTGCCGGCCTGGCCGGCAGAATCACGGCTGCCGCCCTCGCCAGCGCGGCCAGTCCAGCCAGTGGATTAGGTATTTTATATTACTTGATGAGATTTCTCTCTATGAACCCAACCCTCAAGACCGCCTTGGCCATCGCCGCCCCCTCCGCGTTGGTCGTCGTTGCCGCCACCGGCGCGTCGTGGCTTGCCCATCCCGCGCCGCAGTCGTCCACGTCGATGGCCACCCTGCAGGCCCCCGGCACGCCGAAGACCGCAACGTCCATCCAGACTGGGGCAGCCAGCGCAAAATCGCCCATGCCTTCCGGCGCCTCGGCGATGACTCCCGCGGCGGCTCGTGGCGGTGGCCAGCCAAAATGACATCCCCACGGCCTTCACCTGGGCGAGCACGATGGCTGATGCCCCCAAACGAGGCACCATCATCAGCAGCCTCGTCCGCCAATGGGCCAAGACCGACCCTGAAGCCGCGACCAAAGCCGTGCTGGCCAAGTACCCCAATAACAATAATGGCCGCCAAGCCACCCTGCTCGCCTTGATCCAGGAAAACGCCCCAAGTTACCGCTCAATCCTTAAACGGGCATGAGGCGCCGCATCGGTTGGGCTGCAGCCGGGAAATTTACGGACGGAAAATTCCGTCCGCCAAGAGATTTTTTTGACCGTTTTCATGCTGACCGGGTGTTATTAGGAAAACCATGGCGACCGACCGGGAATTATTGCACCAGTATGCGACTTGCGGCGATGAGGCTGCTTTCGCCGAGGTCGTACGCCGCCAGGTTAACTTGGTTTACTCGGTCGCCTTGCGCGTGACGAATGGCCATGGCTCGCTGGCGGAAGATGTCACCCAAGACGTGTTCACGGACCTGGCCCGCAAGGCGGGGCCGCTTTCCCTTCACGAAGCCATTGCGGGGTGGCTGCATACCAGAGCGCGTTTTGCCGCGCTAAAAGCCCTGCGCAGCGAACAGCGCCGCCACCTCCGGGAAAAGGAATCCACCATGCCTGAGCATAACTCCACCGCAGAATTTGACTGGGAGCAATTGCGCCCGGTGCTCGACGAAGCCGTGGGCCAACTCCGGGAAAAAGAACGGAACGTCGTGGTGCTTCGCTACTTTCAGGGCTTGAGTCACCGCGAAGTGGGTGAAGCGCTGGGCCTGAATGAAAACACGGCCCGCAAACGGGCGGACCACGCGTTGGATAAACTGCGCCTTCATTTTGGGCGCGCCGGCATCACCGTTTCCTCCGCGCTGTTGGCGGCGACCATAAGCTCGAACTCCATGCACGCCGCCCCATCCGCCCTGGCAGTCAAAATCACCGCTTCATCTCTGGCCGCAGCAGGAGGAGGCCCTTTCACGAGCATGTTGCTGGGAATGCTTTTTATGAGCACTAAAACCAAAATCACCCTGCTGGTCGTAGCCCTCGCTTTGATTGCTTTTTTCGCAATCAACTTTTCCTCTTTGCCCATTCAACCGAAACCCCACTCCACCCCGGCCGCAAAGCCGTCACCCCCGCCGACGGTGGCGACGACAAAAACAGCCGGCCCTCGCGTGGTCGACCCTACCCTCCCTCCCGCAGCTAACGAGCCAACCCCAGTGACCGCGACTACGGCAGAGGAATCGGTGGCGACGCCCGCGCCGGCCGACAATCCTCAATTGGACCTGAATAAGGCGCTGACGGACATTGTGAGCCGGTTCCGTTCCGGAGATTTCGAGAGGACACTCACGGCCTACCTTCCACCAAACCTTACTGACCAACAGAAGGAGGAAGTGCGGAATGCCATTGCGGCCTTCAAAGCGACCCCGGGCAGCAGCGAGGAAATTTCAGTGGTCTGGCCCAAGATCCTCGGGACTTTGGCAGATAACCTCTCCCCGGACGTGGCCGATCATGTCAGCACTCTTCCAAGAGCCAGACTCTCGTTTCAATTGGCGCGCTTTTCTGATGTGCCCCAAGTGGATCGCGACCATCCGGGCCACATTTATTTACTTAAGGACAAGGGCGTATGGTATATCGAAGAATTCAATCAAGGAGATTTTTCCATTGATCTGCGACCACCCCCAGTGAAGGCGGAAAATCCCAATCCCAATTAAATATCCAGGGCGCAAAATCAAGTGGGCCGCCGTCTTACATCGCCATGCCGCCATCGACGGAAAAGACCTGCCCGGTGATGTACGACGACTGGTCGCTGGCCAGATAAGCCACGATAGAGGCGACTTCGCTGGCCTCGCCCATGCGCTTCGCCGGCACGAGCCATTTGAGGACTTCCTCCATCATTTTCTTGTCGAGCTTTTCGGTCATGTCCGTGGCGATGAAGCCGGGGGCGACGGCGTTGGACGTGATGTTGCGGCCCGCCAATTCGCGCGCAAGGGCCTTGGTGAAACCGAGCATGCCGGCCTTCGCGGAGGCGTAGTTCGCCTGCCCCGGATTGCCGATCAAGCCGACCACGGAGGAAATATTAATGATGCGGCCCCAGCGCGCCTGGGTCATGGGGCGCAACAAAGTTTTCGTCCAATAAAAACAGCTCGAAAGATTGGTGTTCAACACGTCGTGCCAGTCCTCGTCGCTCATGCGCAGCAGCAGCGTGTCCTTCGTGATGCCGGCGTTGTTGATTAAAATGTCCACGCGCTCGTGTTCCTGGAGAATTTTTTCGCCCATGGCGCGGACGGCATTGGCGTCGGCGACATCCACCGCATAGGCCTGGGCCCGCCCGCCGGCGGCCTTGATGGCTTCGGCCACCGCCCCGCAAGAGGCCTCGTTCTTGGACACGCACAAGACTTTGACACCCTGCTCGGCGAGCTTTTCGGCGATGGCCTTGCCAATGCCCCGGCCCGCGCCCGTGACCAAAGCCGTACGATTCGTGAAAGTAAGAAGACTCATGGAAGAAGGGAGAAGGTAGAAGGTGGAGGGTAGAATGTAAAATGAAGAATTTGAGCGAATTTCTGCCCACTGCTATCGCGTTATTCGAAGGGCAATTCGCTATGTAAGGGAATGTAGCCGGTGGGCGGAGGAGAAAAACCCCTCGTTACCCCTATCCCATACCAGCCATCGCTCCTGCGCGGGGTCATTGTGCAAGGCCAGGTATTCCAAGGCTCCATTCTTGGCCTTGACCGGCCATCCCTGCCACGCCCTCACGGCTTTGGCGGGGCAAACCCGGGCACCGTCACTCGCACCAACATTTCCACGCCCTTCGTCTGCTCGACCGCCAAATATTCCAGTCGTCCATCTCTGCACACCACGGGACCCGCCAGGATATCGGCGAATTCCGGTCCGGGCACCTGGTCAAGCACCACCTGCCGCACGGCCCCCGCATGCGCTTCGTACGCCGTATGGCTGCCATTGGGATTAAAGAGGACAGGATGTGGAATGGAATCAAACGCCGGCCCCGGGACACCGTCCACGACGGCATATTTCTTCAGCCCGCCCTGGCCGGTATAGGCAAAATGCCAGCTGTCGGCGCTAAAAACGATGCTGCGTTCCTCAATCAAAGTAAGGGGACGACTTTCGCCCTCATTCATTACCAAATACCATCGTTTATCATGAGTGGCCCGATAGGCGAGATTCAGACTATCCGGACTAAAAACCGGGCCCGGTTTGCCCACGCCATCGTACGCTTTGCCGAGCCGTCCGTCTCTGATAACGAGCTGGTTGGGACCCTGCACCCCGGCATAGGCATAATGATTGCTATCAGGGCTAAACGTAAAGCTACCGTCTCCAATGCCCTGGAGTAAGGGCCCCGGCTTCCCATCGACCACCATTTGCTGCGCCTGGCCTTGTTGCGCCCGATACGCCACGCGCTCCCCGTTCGGGCTAAATTGCGGATCTTCCGTCGCGTCATAGTCCGGACCCAGCACGCCATCGATGACCACAATGGATTTCGCACCCTGCTTCGCCCGATATACCTGGTGGCGGCTGTTGGGACTGAATTGAAAGCTCCAGAAACCGTCGAACGCCGGCCCCAACTTTCCGTTTACCACCATTTGCCAGTGAGTTCCGATTTTGGCGCCATACGCCAATTGCCGGCTGTCGGGGCTGAAGCTAAGGCTGCCAGTGCCTATTTCACTATAATTGGGCCCGGGCTTGCCATCCAGCCAGACATTCCAGTGGTCGCCATCGTTGGCATTGTAGGCCAGATGTTTGCTGTCCGGACTGAAGACTGGCGGCCCGCCCAACCCATCCATCGGCGGTCCGGCCACCCCATTATCCACCACCTGCCAGCGACCGGCACGCTCCGCCGCATAAACGAAGCGCCTGCTATCGGGACTGAAAAGAGCGTGATCCAGATAAGTATTATCCCACAACGCCTGCTCCACGCCATCAAGCACCATTCGCCATTTTCCATCTTTGCGTGCCGAATAAGCGATGTGCTGGCCGTCGGGACTTAAAATGGGGCCGTCAATCATGTCGAACTCCGGGCCTGGTTTGCCATCAGCCATGACAATGAAATGTCCATTTTCGAGGGCACCATAGACGAATCGTTTACCGTCAGGACTGAAAGGATTTATCTTGGTGAAATCACCCTTGGGCGCGGCAATACCATCAAAGGCCGGTCCGGGCACGCCATCCAACACCATACTCCACTTGGATCCATCGTTGACCATAAGCGCGATCCGGCAGCCATTCTCTGTCACTTTCCGCAGATAAAGGCGAAAATTGACGTTGGGTACCGGCTCAAACGGCCCCAGGACTTCTTTTCGCTGCTCCAACGGAGCTACCGATGGATTTTTTTCCTGGGCGGCAAGATTCGTCCCCAGCAGGAATAAGATTCCCAAAACCGACCACCAAAGTCTTGGAGGAGGAGTTAACATGGCTGCGATTCCAAGCACACGATCGCTCGGCCAATTGCATAAAGCTTTTTACGCTTGGAATCGAGTTCAGATCGTAGCAGCAAAATCTGAAATACAGAGCAAATTCCGTCATTCAACCCACGCCCCAAAAAATCCCTCCTCAATACACATCCCGCTGATAGCGCTTTTCCTTCTTCATGAGCTTGACGTAGTCGGCGGCGGCGGCGGCGTCCATGCCGCCGTGGGTGGCGATGATGTCGTGCAGCGCAAGGTCCACGTCCTTGGCCATGCGCTTGGCGTCGCCGCACACATAAAAGGCCGCGCCGGCCTTGAGCCAGGCCCAGAGCTCGGCGGCGTTTTCCTGCATGCGGTCCTGCACGTAAACTTTGTGCGCCTGGTCGCGCGAGAAAGCGAGGTCGAGCCGCGCGAGCTTCCCGGCGCCGCGCCAGGCTTCCCATTCCTCCTCGTAAAGATAATCGAAGGCCCGGCGTTGATCGCCGAAAAACACCCACGAGCGCCCGGTGGCTCCGCGGGCGAGGCGTTCCTGCACGAAGGAGCGGAAGGGCGCGATGCCGGTGCCCGGCCCGACCATGATAATGTCGCGGGCGTCGTCCTCCGGCAGTCCGAAGTGGGAATGCGAAACAAAGACCGGCAGCACGGGCTCATGCAGCGGCGTGCGGTCGCTCAAAAAAGTCGAACACACGCCAATCCGCGGGCGGTTATTGGTCAGGTAGCGCACGATGGCCACCGTGAGGTGAATTTCGTGCGGGTGCAAAATCGGCGAGGAGGCAATCGAGTACAGGCGCGGCTGTAATTTGCGCAAGAGGTCGATAAACGCCTGGGGCGAAAAGCGCGCGCTGGGGTATTCCTCCAGGAGGTCGATGAACTCGCGCTGCTCGAGGTAGGCCAGCAACTCCTCGGGGCGGCTGTTGACGAGCAGGTTGTGCAGGCGGGCTTTTTCACCGGCGTCAGTGGCCTGGTCGTGCCAGGCCTGGAGGACTTTTTTGGTCGGCTCCGCGAGAGAAAAACGAGTCAGGAGCGCGTCGCGCAACGGCAGCTTCTCCTCCGTGCGCGGGGGCGTCACAAGCTCATCGCCGCGCCAGCCCTGGCCCTGCAAGATGGCGTCCACGGCGGTGGCGTCATTGGTCGGGTAAACGCCCAGGGAATCGCCACATTTGTATTTCAAGCCGCTGCCCGACACATCGACCACGAAATGCCGGGTGTCTTTCTCGCTGCCGGGCTTGCACAGGCGACGGCGCTCGGTGAGGCGGGCCGGAAACGGCCGGTTTTTGTCGTAAGTAGAATGGGCGTGCTCGGAGGACATGGCCAAAGGGTAAACATCGCGCGCGCACGCGCCTTTGGCAATTCTCAAAATCGCCCGTTGCTTAAACTGGCCTGCGCCTTTCGGCTACTTGACGGTCAGCGTCGCAGCCTTGCTGGTTATCTGTCCAAAGCGGTTGGTGACTGACACCTGGTAGTTGCCATTACGCTTGGGCGAGGCGAGCTTGATGATCAAAGAGGCGGTGCTGGAACCACGAATGGCATTGCTGTCCACCAAGCGCTGGCCCTTCCAGAACCATTGATACTTCAAGGGCGGAGTGCCGGCGGCCTTGACAGAGAAGAGCACCACCTGCTTGAGCGACACCCGCTGATTTTTGGGCTGGGTCACAATGGACGGAGGAAAGAGCAGGCTCAGCGCCGCCGCATTGCTGACGACGGAACGAAAACCATTCGAGACCACGACGGTGTAATTGCCCAGATATTTGGCGCCCACCGGATCGATGGTCAAAGTGGCCGATTGGGCTCCTGACACCCCGCCGCCGTTGGCGAGATTTACCCCATTCAAACGCCACTGATAAAACAAAGTGCCGCCACCGCTGCCGGCCACCGTAAAGGATACGCTGCGCCCGCCCACCCCCTGCACTTTTTTCGGCTGCTGCGTCACTTGCACGGACGGAATGACCGACGGCACCGTGGCGGAAAAGGTGTTGCCTGCGTTGCTCAGGAAAACCAGGCCCAAGCTGGTCGCGACACACTTTTGATAGCCGACCCCGGCGGCATCCGGGCCCACGCAGGGCAACCAGTTGACGGTGTCGAGGCTGAGGTAGATATTGCCCGAGTTGCCCATGGCCACCCAGAACCCATCGACATATTTAACACTATTCAAATCCTCGGAGGTATTCAAACTCGTCTGGGTCCAGGCACTCGTATCGTAACTGACGTAAGCCGTGCCATTGGTGCCGACGGCCAGAAACAATCCGTTGCCATAATCGACTGCGCGAAAGCCATTATTACCCGTAATGGCGGGTACGATGTTGGTCCGGCGGGTCCAGCCTGAGGCGCTATTGGTACTGGCCAAAATTGTGCCTCGATCGCCCACGGACACAAATTTGGCCGTAAACGTTCCTCCGTTATCGGTGGCCAGCCCGCGTAATGCGTTGGTGGTCAGGCCCAAGCCGGTGGTCGACCAACTCGCACCGGTGCCGGACTTGATCATCGTGCCCTGGTTACCGCAGGCAATCAGGAAGGCCGACGGCGTTTTGGTGGAGATGACATCAAAAAATTGCGTCGTCAGATTCGGTGTTATGGTCGCGTTGGACCAGGTTTGTAAATTGGAGCTAAATAACACCGTGGCATTGATGCCCACCGCCACATAGTCGCCAAGATCGCCACTGTAGGCGATGGCGGAAATGTCCTGGGTGACCGAGGTGTTATCCGCCAACTGAAAGATATTGTGCTTCCAAGTGACGCCGCCATCCACGCTGCTAACGATGGTACCATTTCCGGCCTCCACCACCGTAAGCGTTGAATTGCCCGCCGTTATACCTCGGTAATCACCAAATATACCCACATACACGCCCTGAAAATCGTCAATCGTACCGGCCGCATGGATGAGCGTGGTGTTGCCACCGACGACCACCCAACTGGCGTTGTTCGGCGTGGACACCGCATCATGCAAGGGTCCCAGTGCATGCACATTAGGCACGGGATTCCAATTGCTGGAGCCGTTCGGGCTTTCGCCCAGGTTCCCCGACTCAAAGAAAACAAAATAGTTTGTATCAGCAGGCCCGCCGGGGCCCATCAAGGTTTGGGCGTTGGTGATGTTGCCAAAAAACGTGAAAGTCGGCACGATGTTGTCGATCCAAGTCTGTCCGTCGGAACTGGAACGCAGCGTGGCCTGCACCGGGGTGGTGACATTAGCCACCGTACTGAAGAGCAGATTACCCGAGGTCTCGATCTTGGCAAAATTGCCCGAACCCCCGGTGACTCCCCGCAGATCCTGGCTCGTGTCGGCAGAAAACTGCTGCCACTGCGTCAGGAAATTTCCCGAGTCCGCGACAATCAAGGTACCATTGCCACCCACGGCGACATACAAGCCCAAGTTGTCCGCATAATGCACGCCGAACAAATCATTAGTCACCCCCAAAGCCGCGGTTGAAATAGTCCCCCAGATGGTGCCATTCGGGCTGAACAGGGCCGTGCCTGCATCACCCACGGCAATAAAAATACCTTGTGACGCAGCATATTTGACTCGGCGCAGGTTGGCCGTTGGCGCAGTGCCTTGAACAGTTGCGTTATTCCAAGTGGTTCCATTCGTGCTGTAAAGAATTTTGCCACCGTCGCCCACCGTCACCACGGTTGAACTGCTCGAGGCAATGGAATGCAGCACCGGACTGCCCGAAATGACTTGCCGGGTCCAATTGCCGCTATCGGGGCTATGCAAGATGGCGCCGTTGCCGCTGCAGGCCAAAAACTGGCCGATGGCGGTGAAATACGTCACCCCGCCCAAGTCATCCCGCGGCACAATCGGATTGCGCAAGGTCACATCTTGCAGACAGAGCGTCTGCGCGTGACTGGTGGGCGCCGAAAAGACGTTTGAGATGGCTGCCAGCGCCAGGGCGCCCAACAGCCGCATGAGCAATCGCGGGGGTAACATCGGAGGTAGTATCGGAGACTTAGCCCAAAAAGGCAATCCTTTCATAGAAAATCGCCCTCCTTTGGCAGGTCAAGATTGTTTATTGGTTAGAGCGAGTTCCGTGCGCTTATATTCCGGGAACGCGCTCAGAGAATGGCCGATTTCAGCGCACAGCATAGCATAAGCTTGTTTACTCCCTAGCCCTGCCTGCGCCATAGTGCACGCGGGGTCTTCACCTACCGGCCACTATTCCGCCGGTCGATTTCCCTTGCGGCCGGACCCTTCCTGCCGAACAAACATCTTAACTCATGTCGTTTGCCGATCCCCAGCTCATCCGTTTGCAAAAATACCTCGCTGACCGCGGCCTGGCCTCGCGGCGCGCGGCGGAGGCGTGGATCGCCGATGGCCAGGTGAGCGTCAACGGCGTGCCCGCGCGCCTCGGCCAGAGTGTCAACCCGCAAACCGATGTCATCACCATCCGCGGACGGCCCGTGCCGCCCGACGCCACTCCGCGCCTGACGCTGGTCATGAACAAACCGCGTGGCTTCCTGTGCACGAATCACGATCCGCTCCATGCGGACAACGACACCGTCTTCGCGCTCCTGCCCCGTCAGTACCGCAAGTTTCGCCTTTTCTGTGCCGGCCGCTTGGACAAGGACAGCGAAGGCCTTTTGCTTTTGAGCAACGACGGCGAATTGGTCCAGCAGCTCACCCACCCGTCCGGCGGCATCATTAAACGCTACCAGGTGACGGTGCACCGCGACTTCAATCCCGCGCTCATCCCCAAGCTGATGCACGGGGTCGTCTCCGAGGGCGAGCACCTGCGCGCCGTCAAAGTCATCCTCGCCCGCAGCGGCCCGAAATCGGCCCGCCGGATGGAAATTCACCTCGACCAAGGCCATAAGCGCGAAATTCGCCGCCTGTTGGAAATGTTCGGCTATTTCGTCGAGCGCCTGCGCCGCGTGCAAATCGGAAAATTCGTTTTGCGCCAGCTGGCCCCCGGCCAAGTGCGCCCATTGACGGCGAAGGAAAAAGCATTGTTGTTCGCCTAAGCAACGGGTACAATGCCCGTCCCTCTAAATTTTGCCATGCATGCCGTCCTGAAATCGTGTTTCGCCTTTGTTGCCGCCGCCGGGGTTGTCCTCGCGCCGACTTTTGCCCTCGCGGCAGACAGCGCCGCGCCCGCCGATAGCGCCCCGCCGCCCGCCGCACCCGCGGCCTCGCCCTCGACGGAGATTAAGCTTTTCTGGACTACCCTGCCGGGCAAACCGCTGGCCCAGACCTTTCAGGCCGGCGATCCCGCCCTCTCCTCCGCGAAGCCCGTGGCTGATCCCACCCTCGCCGCCGCAGGCTGGCAAGCGATTCAGATTAGCGGCAACTTCGAAGGCTATGTTTCGGTCAGCACGGCGCGCAAAGACCTCACCATCATTCCTGGCACCGCCATCCATCAAGACGCGGATATGAACAGCGCCGTCATCGGCTCCGCCGCAGACCAACCGCCTACGTCCATCGTGAGCGTCGGTGGCGATTGGGCAAAAGTCACCATGCCCGGGCCGGCCACCGTTTACTTTCAAGGTCCAGCCGCGCCGGCGACGCCGCCGGCCGCAGCCGCGCCCGCACCGACACCGGCGGTGCCCGCCGCGAAACCCGCCCCCGTCTTGCCTCCGCCGGTGCTGGCCCAGCCCTTGACTTCTGCTGCCACGCCCCTTGGCGGCGGTTCGGCGGATTTGCCCCGCTACATTTACGGCATCCTCAAACTGCGCACCGATACGAAACTCGATGGCCCGCCGAGCGCCCAATATATTCTGGTGGACGGCCACGGCGCGATCATGGCCGTGGTGGACCTCAACCGCGTCATCCTCACGACGCCCTTGAACGATTACCTCGGGAGATTCGTGAAAGTTTACGGCGCGGTCGAAGCCAACAACGGCTTTCCGCCGGTCCTGCTCAAGGCGACGCTGGTGCAGCAGTAGGAATGACTGATGGACAGTCGCCACCTAGATACCACTCTAATATCTGAGCAACGCCGCAATCCTTCACCTCGACGTAGCCGCATCATTGGCAACCTTGCCTCGCTTTTTACACCCTGCAAGTACTATTGCTTGGTGACCGAGAAGGAGCCACTGCCTCCCGTGCTTCGGACAAAAGTACCCGTCAAAGTATTGTTGTTGAGCGTTGCCGTTCCATTAAAAGTGAGCGTGACCACGCTTCCAGCCAAATTAAATGACAAGGTCACGACGCTACCAGATATTGTGCCAGAAGCTGAACCCGCACCAGAGTCCGTTGAGGTGACCGCGCAGGTGGAATTATCGCGAGTTTGAATGCCGGCACCAGTGGTGGACCCCGAAAAGGAGGTCCCGGTCTGACTAAGTGTCAATGCAAACGAGCCGCCATCGCTAAACGTACATCCGTTTGAGCCCTGCCCAGACCATGCCCATGTCCCCATCCAAGTCCCCGTCAACGGCGACGTATTGAAGGTCGCTGTGACCGTTTTGTTGCCACTCATCGTAACAAATGTACTCGCGCCGGTTCCCGAAGCGCCACCACTCCAGCTTGCAAAAGAGGAGCCAGCATCCGGAGTCGCGGTAAGTGTCACAACACCACCTTTGGCGTAAATTAGGCCTGGACTAAATCCCGGTGGATCGGCAGTGACCGTTCCACTGCCAGTGCCCGCGGTGCCCAGGGTGAGCTGGTAGACCGGGTCAACGATTAACGTCGCAGTTTTGGAAGTTTCCTCCGCCACGAGATCAGTCACGCTGACACCGAAGGTGTAAGTGCCCGCGATAGAGGGAGTGCCAGCGAGGTATCCATTAGCATCCATAAGAATGCCGATGGGTGGAAACCCACTCGCGGTTGCTATCGTATAGGCATAAGGCGGTGTCCCGCCCGTCGTGTTGCCCACCTGCTGACCATAAGGCTGGCCCACTTGCGCATGGGGCAGAGGCGACAAAACCAAGATCGGTCCCTTCGTGATTACGTTCCCTTTGCCAAGGCCGGTCAAATTCAACTTCACCGTGGGCAGCGAGAGGGCGTTGCTCTTGACTTGTAGCACCGCAGAAAAAGTGCCCGCTTTCAGCGGCTTGAATTGCACGGTCCCTTTGACGGTCTGATTGGGCTTGAGCGAAAAGGCCCCGCCGCCCTTCACAACCTCGAAGGGACTTGCGAGACTGCCGACGGATCCAATGAGTTTCGCAGTCCCGATATTCTTAACTGTAAAACTCCCGGTCGAGACACTGCCGACAATGGTTACTTTAAATGTGACCTGTGCCGGCGAGAGGGAAATAAATGGATTTTGCTTGGCCTGAAGCGGCATCTCCTCCCCACAAGAAATCCAAAACACCATTCCTGCCGCAACCCCAAAAATCAGTTCCCGTATCTTCCGAAAATAAATTTTATGTCGGATCACCAGACCCTTTTAGGCCATTTTTACCGCCCCTGTCAAGAGGCCATTTCCAAATGAAAAAGTTGATAAAAAACTTAACCATGCGAGAAAACCGGGTTCGACTTGAAGCCTAAACATTATTGATTACAATTACAGTCATGGCTCCTTGCGCAGGCGCAACGTCTTCGGCGGGGCTTCGGTGGCGGGGGGCGGTGTTTCGGGCGCGGGCGCAGGCGGCGGGGCAGCCGGAGTCGGCATTGGTGGAGGGGTGACCAACGAGGGTTTGCCCATGGCCAACTTTACGCGCGGTGTGCTTTCCGCCGGCGGCGCGGTCTCGGTCGGCGCAGCGGCCGCTGCTTCAGCCGGCGGCGGCACCACGGGCGCGGATGCCGGTGTAGCCGCAGGTGTAGGTGTGGATGAAGAGTCGAGTGTTGGCAGAGGCGGCGCCGCCGGCTTGGCCGCGGCGGGTGCTTTGCCGATGGACAATTTCACCCGTTGCGGTGGCGGAGCGGCGGGTTCGCTCGTCGCGGGTTGTGGTGGACGCGTGCTGGAAGGTGTCGGCGGCGGGGACGAGTCCGACGGCGGTTGCGGCGGACGTGAACCACCGGAGGTTGCAGGCGGGCGAGAACTTGGAGGCGGCTGCGGGGGATTGGTGCTACCGGGCGGCCGCGGTTCGGGCTCCATGACCGAGGCTCCCGGCGGCATCGGATGCGCTTTCGTCGGCAGAGGAATCGTCCGCGCGGGCGGGGGCGGCGGCGCGGCGGCCAGCGCGGCGGCAGGCAACGGCGGCGGCGTCAGGCTGGGCAACAACTCCGGCGGACGCGCGCCTTCCTCGGCTTTTTTCTCCTTCGGCTTGCGGCCACGGCGCATGTCCCAAAACTTGATGGCGCCCAAAGCGAGGAGCAGGATCGGCACGCCCCAAACCCACTCAGGAATCTTGCTCCAGAAACTGGGTTCTTCCGGCGGCGGAGGCGGGGGCGCCGCCGGCTTTTTCGGAGCGGCAGTGCCATTGGTGGATACGGCAGTTCCAGCTGCAGGCACAGCTGTGCCTGCAGCCACTGCGGGTTTTGCACCAGCCGTTGCATTGGCGGAAGTCGATAAATTAGCTGCGGGTGGAGCGGCTGGCGTAGTGCTCGCTGACGAAGCCGGCGCTGCAGGCGCGGAAGTCGCGGTCGTAGTCGGAGTCGTCGTGGCCGCTGGTGTAAGCGTGGGGGCTGCTGAGTTTGATGCCGGGGTTGCAGGCACCGTCGACGCGTTGACCGCGGGCGCCGAAACGGGAGTCGGAGCGGCCACAGGTGCTACCGGTGTGGCCGCGGCTGGAGTAGCCCTGACCGGTGCTGCCGCCGGGCTCGATACCGGCACGGGCGAAGTGGGCGGTGTGACGGGAGCCGGCGCCTGCAAGGCGGCGGAAATCTCTGTCGCCGCATCATTCACCAAGGTGATGGAGCCGTCCGGATAAAAAATCGATGTCTGCGCACCGCGTTGCAGGGTGGACATCGGCTGGCCCAACTGCGCGATAATCGTCGCCTGGCTGTCGCCCGGACGAATGAGCTTCCGGTTTCCCGTGGGTATCGGCGCCGGCGGGCGCGGCGGAGGCCGGGGCGGCGGCGTGTTCGGCGCGGCGGCGGCAAAAATTTGCCCCATCCCCATCGCCGTCAAAATCAATACCATGCTCCCGCATTTCCCCAATTTGCCTCGGGCGGCGCGGCCGGTAGTCATGCCGCCAAATTGCTCCGGCGCCCGCGCGCTGTCAACGCCGCGTCGCGGGCGATGGCAGTCGAGCTTGAGCATCGGGTTCAGCTTTCGTAGTGCGGGGCTTTGGCCCGCGCTCTCGGTTCCATCGAGAAATCCTGGCGCGGGCATAAGCCCCGCGCTGCGAAAATTGGGCCGGAAACTAAAATGCACCGCCCAGGCACCAGCCCCGGCCCGAAGAATGAGATTTACATTCCCGCTCAGGCCGGGTTGAACGTAGGCTGCATGAGCACTCCCGCCCCCGGTTCCTTCACTCCCGCCGCCGAAGAAGAGTTGCGCGAATCGCTAAAACGCTGTTCGCCCGAGACGGTGGCCGCCGCCGTGGCCTTTCGCCAGACCGGGGACACGTCCCAGCTCAACGTCATTGTCATCGGCCTGCTGGAACGCTTCATGGACCCGGAGTACCGCCCCAAGCTCGCGCAACCCAATTCCGATGCCCTGAAAATCCTCGAAGACCTCGGGGTGGATTCGCTGACGATGGTCGAGCTCGTGATGCTCGTGGAAGAAACGCTCGGCCTGACGGTGGACAACAACGAACTGCGCGGCATCAAGACCATCGGCGACATCAAGCTCTTCGTCGCCAACAAAGTGAAGGCGCGGTAACACCCGCGAATTCGAGGAGAAGGCTGGCGCGCGAACCCGCACCTCCCGCGTGGGCCCGAGGAACGCAGCGAACGCCTGTTTTTTTGCGCGGCGATCTGCGCCCCCGGAAAACGCGGAAGCGGTTCCATGAAAAAGCCTTAGCCACGGCAGGCCTATCATCAATTAAGTATTTAAAATCAATTTATAATTTTCAAATTGACTTCGATAAAAATCGTGTTACACTCATGATTACTCGCCTTGATTCCACCCCGCTGATCGGCCGCGAACAAGGCTGGCCTCCATGCCTCCCAGGCCGCGAATTATTCACCGTGTTTTGACCTGGACGGCTGTCATCGGCCTAGCCCTTGGGACCCGCTTTCATTTGCGGGGCCAACGCTTGGATGGAATCGATTTCGGTCCTTTTCTAAACGGGGCCAATCCCGATTTGGGTGCGTCTGTGTCCAACACTACTTTGCAAACGCTGCTGACGGTGGTACAACCGCATTTTGACTGGATCCGAACTTACAACACTAACGCTAATTTAGCCTCCATTAGCCCTTTGGCCCATGCCCGGAATTTGAAAGTCGCCGTCGGGGCCGCCCTGGGAAGCGATTCAGTGGCAAATGACGGCGAAATTGCGACCGTCATTCAAATGGCCCAAGCTGGTCAAGCGGACATGATTATTGTAGGGAGCGAGACCCTGTTGCGCGGGGACCTTTCTGCGGCTAACCTAACCACTTATATCCGGCAGGTCAAAGAGGCCGTGAAGGACTTGGTGCCGCCGGTATGGGTAACGACGGCCGATGCAGTGGATCAATGGTCTAAAAATCCCACCCTGAAAGACGAGGTGGATGTCGTAATGATCAACAGCTATCCCTACTGGCGCGGCGTGCCGCTCGACCGCGCCATGGCGAGCCTGAATCAAGGTTACCAGCAAATCAAACAACTCGCCAACGGCAAGCCTGTGTGGTTCTCGGAAACAGGAATTCCGTCAGCGGGCGATTCGGTCGGACTCGCGGTGCCTTCGGAGGCCAACGCCGCGGCTTATTTTCAGAATTTCATCTCCTGGGCCAACGACCAACAGGTGCCTTACTTCTACTTTTCCGCGTTTGACGAGAGCTACAAATCTACCGGAAAGGAAGGCCCCCAAGGCGGCCATTTTGGTTTATGGTATTCCAATCTCACCCTGAAGCCCGGCATGCAGGCGGTCTTCGACGGCGCGGGCACCGCCGACAATTGGACGGTAACACAGCCGATGATGGAATTGATTCAGTTGCCGGCCTATGGCAATACTTCGTTGTCCATCAAGGGGCTTTATCTGGGGCTGACTCCGTCGGATTATAATGTGTTGATTTACCTGCGGGTGAACAACGGACATTGGTATGCGAAACCCATCAAAGAGGACCCACTGACTCCCCTCGGACCAGAAGGCGTGTGGGAAACCGACGTTACCACGGGTGTCTCCCCCAACGGTGAGGACGAAATGGCGACGGAATACCGGATTTTTCTGGTTCCCGCAGCTTATCAACCTTCGGAGGTGTACGATGTTACCAACTTGCCGGCTGAACTTAATGCATTCCCGTGCTTGGTGGTGACGCGCAATGCACAAGCCGGACTCGCCCCGGACGCGACTGCTCCCATGCCTTCTAATCCGCTGAATCAGGCAGTGGCTGAGGGAATGGCCGCGACCTTTTCGGTCAGCGACAGAGGACCCAATGTACCTGTAACCTACCAGTGGTACAAAAACGGCACTGCGCTGCCGGGCGAGACTGACGCCACCCTCACGCTCTCGAATGTGCACGCAGACGATGCCGGCAATTACTACGCCCTAGCGACCAATGCCTATGGCACCACCACCAGTGGGAATGCGACACTTGTCGTCGGGGCTTACGCCGCAGCGGCCATTACGCTGCAACCTAGTAATCAAATAGTGACGGCTGGCGGCATGGCCTCTCTTTCGGCCAATGCGACGGCCGCACCGGCACCTGCCTTGCAATGGGAGCGCCAAGCGGCCGGCGCAAATGCATTTATTCCGCTCAGCGGCGCAGGGCCATTCTCCGGCGTTCGCAGCGGTAATTTGATTATCAGCAATGTAACGATGGCGATGTCCGGCGATGCCTTCCGCCTCGTCGCCACAAATGACCTCGGCCAGAACATCAGTAGCAGCGCCACGTTGACAGTGAATCCAGCTTTGGCGGCGCCTGGCATAGCTCAAGACCCGGCCAGTCAAACGATAGTGGTTGCCGGCCATACCACGTTCTCCGCCAGTGCCACCGGCAACCCCATGCCGAGCTATCAGTGGCAAACGTTTTTCTCCGGCAATGGCACCTGGGGCAATCTGACCGAGGATTCAATTTATGCAGGCACAGCCACCGCTAATCTTACCATCAGCCATACGACTTTGCTAATGAACGGAACCGTGTTTCGTTTGGTGGCATTTAATAGCCAAGGAACTGCGAATAGCGGCAACGCTACCCTTACCGTGACGCCCATGGCCCTGCCGCCGCCTCCGTCATTTGTAAATGCGCCTTTGGAACAAACCGTTTTACTGGGTAAGAGTGTCAGTTTTTCGGTCACCATTAGCGGAACCGCGCCGTTCAGTTATCAATGGCTCAAGAACGGCAAGCCCATCAAGGGCGCCACCAAAGCGACCTTTTCGATTAGCAAGGTAACCCTGAGCGATGCCGGCAATTACAGTGTGCTTGTTACCAATCCCGGAGGGCATATTACAAGTGACTCGGTGCCGCTCACGGTGATCGCCGCCGTCAAAATCACCGTTCAGCCGAAGGCCGTCACGGCCAAGCACGGCGCCACGGTAGGCTTCATGGTCAGGGCGACCGGCACTTCGCCGCTCAAGTATCAGTGGAGTCGTAACCATCTAAATTTGGCAGATTCAGGACAAATCCAGGGCTCCGCTACATCAACCCTTCGTTTATCCCATGTCACGACGGCCAGCGCCGGGGCCTATCGCGTGGTCGTCAGCAATCCAGCGGGAGCTGTTGCGAGTGAATCAGCGAAGCTAACGATTAAGTGAGCCGCGTGATGTCGTCGGTGCCCAACTGGTTTTCAGGTTTGCCAGCGGGGCCGGGGGCTGTTGTGGTGTGCTGCTTATTCGCCTCGCGCGGGCACCGTTCAAAACCGGGGCCGGCCCGGGCGAGGTTTTCCGCCGCATGTCCTCCCCCGCTTCCAAACCGACGAATCCCGAACTCGAACGCGAGCTGCGCGAGCAGCTTAAGCGCTGCTCCCTGGAGACCGTCGAAGCCGCCCTGCGCTTCCGCGCCACGGGCTCGACGGACGACCTCGGCGTCATCGTCATCGGCATCATCGAGCGGTTTCTCGATCCGGACGTGCGCGCCCGCCTGCGCGAGGGCGGCGACGATCTGCGCATTTTTGACGACCTGGGCATCGATTCCCTGACTATGGTGGAGGTCGTGATGCTCGTGGAGGAAGTCCTGCAAATCAAAATCAACAACGAAGAATTGCGCGATTTGCGCACGCTGGGCGACATCAAGACTTACATCGATTGCCGCCTCAAGGGTCTCCCGCTGCCGGAGCGCCCGCAGCATGTGCACGTGGCGGAGATCCTGACGCTGATGCCCCAGCAGCCGCCCTTTCTGTTCGTGCAGGAAGCGACGCTGCGCTCCGATGAGGCCCGCGGCACCTACAAGATCGCCGGCGACGAATTTTTCCTTGAAGGCCATTTTAAGAACAACCCGGTTTTCCCGGCTTCCATCATGCTCGAGGCGCTCGGGCAACTGGCGGTGCTGTTTCTGCTCAAAGCCCACCGCCCGGAATTGACGGGCCCCGTCTGCTCGGCGCGCATTTTCTTTACCTCGTGTGACGGCGTGCGCGTCCAGCGCGTCTGCCGGCCGCATGACATTCTGACTCTCGTGGTGAAGCCCAAACGCATCAAGCACCCGCTCGCGATTTTTCAGGGTCACATCACCTGCGGCAACGAGCGCGTGTCGTTCGCCGAGGAAATTACGCTGACCTTTGATTATCAGTCCGCGGAGGAAATGGCGGCGGGCAACGGCCATGCGGCCAATGGCGCCAACGGCACGGCGGAGCCGGCTAAAGCCAGCGGGCCGGCGTGACCGGAACAGGCCTTCCCCAACTGCTCCTTACTGCACCGTCACATCCGGTGGATTGATGACGCTCCACTGGTGATCGGGGTTGAACACCGTCATCGCGGCGCCGAGGTCGGCACTGTCGGGACCGAGATTGGTTTCGTAAATCTGGCCGTCCTGATTGACGATGAAGGTCATAACGCCCGACTCGCCCCAATGGTCGGGATAGGCTACGAGCGCAAAACCGGCCACCATGTGACCGTTGATGACGTAGTTGTACGCGCCGCCGCGTGCGGTGACGCCCTGGGTCTTGAGAATATTGAACAAATAGCCATGGAACGGCTGCCGTTGCTCGTTCTCCGGATTGTGGTGATAGCCTTCGGCGCGGGCATTCGCCACGAGCGGCCCCAGCGGACTGTACAGTTGGTACTCGACGGGTTCCCAATACAATCCATCCCGGCGGCCCGGTGTGCTCATGAGTTTCTGCGCGTAATCAACCACGCCGTCGCCTTCGCGGTCTTCGGTGGCATAGAGGCGCTGCGCGTCCACATACACATTGCAAACCCCGATGGCCGTCAGTTCGTCCAGGCCGATGCGCCGGTTGAGAATTTCCTCCTTGCCCGCCAGCGTGTCAAAATACCACTTGCCGTCGATTTTCTCGAGCGGGATGGGAAAGGGCCAGTTTTCCGCGCCCACGTGAAAGACCACCGTGTCCTCATCGATCAGGACGGGATAGCAAAGTTGCTTGACCGACTTGGCAAAATTTTCCGCCTCGATGGCGTCCTGCTCGGCGTCGCCGGAAAGCAATTCATCCACTTGCTCGCCGAAAATTGCGCGGAGGGCTGCCTCGTCCTTGGCTGCGGTGGCGGTGGTCAAAGCCAGCAAGGCCTCATCCGGCGTGCTGAACGTGCGTTGAGAAGGCGACGGGCCGTCCGGCACATGGACAACCGCGGGCGCGGCCTCCGCGGGCGGCGGGGGTGGCGGGGGCGCGGGCGTGGCCGCGCAGCCACCGAGCGCAAAGGCGGTGGCTAGCAAAGGGGCGAAAGTGAAAAGAGTCCGGGCGAATTTCATGGTCGGGCAAGGATGGTTTGAGAGGTTTGGCGAATGGGTTTTTGCGGACCGCTTGGAACTCGGCAAAAATACATTCGGAAAGGAAATGTTTATTCGCGCCCACGACCACGGCCACCAGCTTCTGCGGGAGCGGAACCGGGTCCAGGCCCGGGTCCTGGGCCCGCACGAGGTTCGGCGGACGGACCAGGCGAATATCGCGGTTCGGCAGCGGCGGGAGCAGCCCGCGGGGCGGCTGGTGGCGCCGCTGGCGGAGCGGGAGCAGGTCGCGGAGAGGCTTGCGGCGGAGCTTCAGCGCGCGCGGCGGGAGCGGGCCTGGCCGCTGGTGCGGTCCCGGCGGCTTGGCGACTGACGGCGCCGCGATTGCTTTGGTCCGCCGCGGCGGTGCCGCGTTCGTAACCACCAAAAAGAGGACTTTGCGGAGCCGGCGTGACCTTAGGTTTGCCTGCGGCGGCGTTTGCGCCCGCCGTTGCCGGAGCTCCCGGAGCCGGACCCGTGGGTGCGGGCGTGGCGGGTTTGCCCGGTGCGGCCGAGGCCCCGCGATTCGAATTTTGACCGGCGCCGGTGTTGCCTGCGGCGGTGGAGCCGCGTCCGACTTCGGGTGCCGGGGTGGGACCGCGTCCCGGCGAGGGCGCATCTCCGGGTTTCGCTTCTCCCTGTCTCGCCCCGGGACCGGGGCCCGAGGCCCGACCAGCTCCAGCCCGCGGTGAATTACCGCGGGCATTCCAGCCCGTGGCATCCGGTCGCGAGGACCCGCCGGCTGACGGACGATAGCCAGGGCTCCCTGCACGCCCCACGTTGGGCGCGCCCGCCATCGGGTGCGCATGCGGAATATTTGGACTGGGACGGACGAAATTCTGCCGCTGGTAATTGGCGCGTTGCAACTGCCGGGGGCTGGCCCGCCATTGACGCCCGACCACCTCGTAGCCGCGACCACCGCGCCAATCGCGGGTGTACACGAAGCCCGGGCGATAAACACCAACCCAGACGCCGTAGTCATCCCAATTGCATTCGTAATTCAGCCAAATGCCCACGGGATAACCGATGCTGAAAGCGAGGACGGGACCGGCATAAACCACCGGCGTCACGTACACCACATCGGGGTCGTATTGCGGCACGTAAATGACATCCGGTTGCGCGGGTATGATCGTGATGGCGCTGGCTTGCATTACCACTTTTTGTTGAGGAGTATCAATCAGCGAACCCGCGGCCTGGGCCTGGGCCCGCAATTGCTGGACGGATTTCATCATGTCCGCCGGCTGCTGCAGGTAGGCGTCGCCGACGGCCTGGGTCCACGACAAATTGGTGTCCATCCAGCTGATGACCTCGGGATAGTGGGCCAGCGCCCGGACGCTGGGATCCCACGGCTGGCTGTCCACCAGCGCCGGATCGCCATTGTCGGCAAAATAACGCGAGGCCAGGGTGATGTCCGAAGGCACTGCGGCGGCGGGCAAAATCAAAGCAATGAGCGGATCCGGATAAAGGGCGATGGGCGCCAGCAGTTCGTCCAGTTGCTCAGGCGTATAGCCCGGCGCCAGAGTGGATTCCGGCTCCTGGGCGCGAAGGCAAACCGCGCAACAGAGGGCCAGAAACAGTAGAAGGAATCTTTTCATGGGAAAATTTTTTGGGGGTCACCAACTAGCGGCGGTAGATGGGTTGGACGTAGACGGGCGCCACATAGACCGGTCGCGGCGCGACATACACGGGCTGCGGCGCCACATACACCGGCGCGGGCACGACCACCACCGGCCGTGGCTCCACATAGACGGGTCGGGGTGCCACCACCACGCCACCAACCGGCTCCACCACACAGCCCGCAAAGGCCATCGTTCCCAAGAGTATGGCGCCCGGCAGCCAGCGAGAATCCACACCACGAAAAATATTTTTTATTAACATGGCGCAAGCATACTCTGAATGCTCCGCCGGTGCCATGGGGCATTACCCTGCTATCACGCGCTTCGTTCCGCTCCGTCAAAAGCAAAAGACCGGCCGGCTCAAAAATCATCCAGCCCGATGGTGGTGATGTTGCCGTGTGCAACGTTGACGCGGATCTGCATCCAGCCAAGCATGTACCACGGGTTGGCGTCGTAATACCAGATTGCGTCCGCGGCCCGCGGGTCGCCGGTATACGGCATGCCGAAGCGGGCCAGAAATTGCGGCGCGCTGGCACCCTGCTCGGGGCGCATTTCGAGAAACAGTCGCCGGGACTCCGAGTCCGCCGCCCGCGGGAAAAGGATGAGGGTGCTGATCAACCAGAATCCGATCAGGAGTGAAGCCAGGCTCAGAGCACAGAATGGCAACACCCAGGGCGCCCACGCGCGGCGAAAACGGACCAAAATAATGAGATTAAGGCCCAAAAAGGGAAATAGAATGCACGTCCACGTGCTTAAAAAAATCATCGCGGCCGCCAGCCCCAGCGCGCCCACCATGGAAAGCACCAGCCACCCAAGCCGGCGATAAAGGGCATGGCCAAAATAGCCGACGAAGCCAGCCAATAAAAGCAAGGCCAGCCCGCACAACAAAGTCGTCCATAGCGCCGCCAGAATTTTAAATAATAAATACATGGCTAAAAGCGCAGTGCACCATCGGATGATTGGCGTTTGTACTTCATCTGAAGGCTTTTGTCCATTCAAGCCCACACCAAATGTTGACCCTAGGCCGGTCCGGAGGGCCGGCCCTACCCAACACACACGTTAGACTTCGGCGCTTACGATGTGATTTGAAGGTAGTGTCCTAATTTCATCAGAAACAAGCCGGCGGGCTGAGGGCAGCCCGCCCTACCCCAAGCAAATGTTTTAGGTAGGGCGCGCTGCCCTCAGCGCGCCGTTTCAAATTAGGACATTACGGCTTGAAGGTAGGCCCAGCCCTACCCCTGACTCGATTTGTTACAACAGTTTATTGCTGAAGGGCCCAAGGTATTGCTGAAGGACCCAAGGTAGGGCCGGGCCTCCGGACCGGCCTAGTGTTTATCTTTTCCAGCCCGCAAACGAAGTCACTCCTCGGACGCGGACTGAGCAGACCCAAAAAAAACAGGGACGCCCTCGCGAGCGTCCCTGTATTGGTCCCCACCCTGCGGTTGGCTTAACCCGCTTCCTTGACGTCTTCGGTGAGGGCTTCGAGGGCCTCGCCGCCGAGGGTCGTGATCTTGAGGCGGCGGTACGCCGGGAGGCCCGTGCCCGCCGGAATAAGGTGGCCCATGATGACGTTTTCCTTGAAACCGGTGAGGTGATCCTGCTTGCCGAGGGTCGCGGCGTCGGTGAGGACGCGCGTGGTTTCCTGGAAGGAGGCGGCGGAGATGAAGGACTCGGTTTCGAGCGAGGCCTTGGTGATGCCGAGGAGAATGGGCTCGCCTTCGGCGGGCTTGCCGCCGGCTTCGCCGATTTTCTCGTTGGCCACCATGAACTCGTGACGGTCCACCTGCTCGCCCCAGAAGTACTCGCTGTCACCGGGATCGGTGACGCGGATCTTGCGCAACATGCGGGCGATGATGATCTCGATGTGCTTGTCGTTGATCGTGACGCCCTGCACGCGGTACACCTTCTGGATTTCGGAGAGGAGGTATTCCTGCACGGCGCTGGGCCCGAGAATCTCGAGAATTTCGTGCGGGTCGGCCGGGCCTTCGGTGAGGTGCTGGCCCTTCTTCACCACGTCGCCGGGGTGAATGATGATGTGCTTGCCGTGCGGGATGAGGTGCTCCTCGGAATTGCCGCTCGTCTCATCGGTGATGAGGAGGCGGCGCTTGCCGCGCAGGATGCCGGGGAAGGAGACGATGCCGTCAATCTTCGCCATTTCGGCGGCGTCCTTCGGGCGGCGGGCTTCAAAGAGGTCGGACACGCGCGGCAGACCGCCGGTGATGTCCTGGGTCTTGGAAACGCCGCGCGGAGTCTTGGCCAGCAAACCGCCGGGCTGGATCACGTCGCCGTCATTGACGACGATTTGCGCCGCCACGGGAATGGCGTGGGTCGCGATGACCTTGCCGTGCGTGTCCTTGATTTCGATTTGCGGGTTAAGGTCTTCCTTGTGCTCGATGACGACCGAGCCGGTGCGGCCCGAGGCTTCGTCGAGCTCGCGCTTGACGGTGACGCCCGGGATCATGTCCTTGAAGGAAATGGCGCCGGCTTTTTCCGCGAGAATCGGGATGTTGTGCGGGTCCCAGCGGGCGAGAATGTCGCCCTTTTCAATTTTTTGGGCGTCCTTGCAGAAGAGCACGGAGCCAGCGACCATGTTGTACTCCTCGATCTCACGCTCCTGGTCGTCGATGATGAGAACCATGCCGGTTTTGTTGAGCACGATGTTCGCGCCCTCGGCGGTCTTCACGAGACGCAGGCCGCGGTAACGAACGGTGCCGCCGACGCGGACCTTGATTTCCGGGTTCTTCAACACCTGGCTGGCGATGCCGCCGATGTGGAACGTACGCATCGTCAACTGTGTGCCGGGCTCGCCGATGGACTGGGCGGCGATGATGCCGACCGCGCTGCCGGCTTCGACGGACCGCGAGGTCGCGGGGTCGATACCGTAGGCCTTGGCCGGAATCGCGTTCTGGCGCATGTGCGTCAGGGGCGACATGACCTTCACGCGGTCAATGCCAGAATCCACAATCTGGCGGGCGATGGGCTCGGTGATGGGTTCGCCGTTGCCGACCATCTGCTCGGAGGGATTGAGCGGGTTCGCAATGTCGTCGCTGGAATAGCGGCCGACGATGCGGTCGATGAGCGGGACGATTTCCTCGTCACCTTCGAAGATGGGCTGTTTCCAGATGCCGTCGCGGTTGCCGTCATCCAGGGAGGTGGTGACCACGTCCATGGCGACGTCGCAGAGCTTGCGGGTGAGGTAACCGGCGTCGGCGGTCTTGAGGGCGGTGTCGGCGAGACCTTTGCGGGCGCCGTGCGTCGAGATGAAGTACTCGAGGACGGAGAGACCCTCGCGGAAGGACGAGAGAATCGGGCGCTCGATGATGTCGCCGGAAGGCTTGGCCATGAGGCCGCGGGGGCCGCACAACTGGCGCACCTGGGCCTTGGAGCCGCGGGCGCCGGAATCCATCATCACGTAAATCGGATTCGGGGCTTCCTTGCCGCCGTTTTCCTTCAACACGTTGAAGATGTGCTTGCCGATTTCGTCGGTGGCGGCGGTCCAGACTTCGATGATCTTGTTGTGCCGCTCGCCTTCGGAGATGATGGCCTTCTGGTACTGCGATTCAATTTCGTCGATGCGCGCGCGGGCGCGCTTGATGACTTCCGGCTTTTCCGCCGGAATGATCATGTCGACGATGCCGATGGAGATGCCGGCCTTGGTCGCGGTCTGGAAGCCGAGTTCCTTGAGGCGGTCGAGCGTCTCGACGGTCTTGTCCTTGCCGACGGACTTGTAAGTATTGAGAATCAAGTCACCGAGCTTGGCCTTCGCGCACGGCTGGTTGAAGAAACCCAGCGCCTGCGGCCACAGCGTCGAGAAAATGGTGCGGCCCACGGTGGTGATGAGAATTTTCTTCTCCTTGTTGCCGTAGATGGTGTCGCGACCGAAGTCGGGATTGACGTAGCGGATCCAGGTGTGCTTGTGCACGGCGCCCTCGGCCTCGGCGAAGAGGACGTCGGTGACGTTGGAGAACAACTGGAGGTGCTTGGTCTTGTCGGCCGGATAGCGCGGCTCGAGCGTGAGGTAGTAGGAGCCCAGGACGATGTCCTGCGACGGCGTCAGGATGGGCTTGCCGCTGGAGGGCGAGAAGATGTTGTGCACCGACATCATGAGCAGCTTGCACTCGAGGACGGCCTCGACGGACAGCGGCACGTGGACGGCCATTTGGTCACCGTCGAAGTCCGCATTGTAAGCGGTGCAGACGAGCGGGTGCACGCGAATGGCGTCGCCTTCGATGAGGATCGGCTCGAACGCCTGAATCGAGAGACGGTGGAGCGTCGGCGCGCGGTTGAGCAACACCGGGTGGCCCTTGGTGACTTCCTCGAGAATGTCCCACACCTCGGGCGAGCGCTTCTCAATCATCTTGCGGGCGCCGCGCACGGTGTGCACGAAGCCGAGCTCCTTGAGGCGGCGGATGATGAACGGCTCGAACAGCGTCAGCGCCATCTTCTTGGGCAGGCCGCACTGGTGGAGCTTGAGTTCGGGACCGATGACGATGACGGAGCGGCCCGAGTAGTCCACGCGCTTGCCGAGGAGATTCTGGCGGAAGCGGCCCTGCTTGCCCTTCAGCATGTCCGAGAGGGACTTAAGCGGGCGGTTGCCGGCGCCGGTGACGGCGCGGCCGTGGCGGCCGTTGTCGAAAAGGGCGTCCACTGCCTCCTGCAACATGCGCTTTTCGTTGTGAATGATGACCTCGGGCGTCTTGAGCTGGAGGAGGTTCTTCAGGCGGTTATTACGATTAATGACGCGCCGATAAAGGTCGTTGAGGTCGGAGGTCGCGAAGCGGCCGCCTTCCAGGGGCACGAGCGGGCGGAGGTCCGGCGGAATGACCGGGATGACATCGAGCACCATCCACTCCGGGCGGGTCTTCGAGGCGATGAAGCCCTGGACCACCTTGAGGCGCTTGGCCACCTTCTTCTTGATCTGCTTCGAGCGGGTGCCGTGCATCTGCTCGCCGAGTTCGACGACGAGGGATTCGAGTTCGAGCTTGGCCAGCACGTCGCGCAGGGCTTCCGCGCCCATTTTGGCGACGAAGGCGTCTTCGCCGTGCTCATCAATGGCCTGGAGATATTCCTGCTCGGAAAGGAGTTGCTTGGGCTCGAGGGGTGTCTTGCCCGGGTCGACCACGAGGTAGTTTTCGTAGTAGATGACGCGCTCGAGGTTGCGGGCGGTCATGTCGAGCATGAGGCCGAGGCGGCTGGGCATGCTCTTGAGAAACCAGATGTGGGACACCGGCACGGCCAGCTCGATGTGGCCCATGCGCTCGCGGCGGACGCGCGCGACGGTCACTTCCACGCCGCAACGGTCGCAAATCACGCCCTTGAACTTGATGCGCTTGTACTTGCCGCAGGCGCACTCGTAATCGCGCACGGGCCCGAAAATGCGCTGGCAGAACAAGCCGCCCGGCTCGGGCTTGAACGTGCGGTAATTGATGGTCTCGGGATTCTTGACTTCGCCGCGCGACCAGGAACGGATGGTGTCGGGCGAGGCGATGGTGATCGAAACAGTGTCAAACAACTGTTCCTTTTCACCACCCAGGACCTCGCGGGCTTCGGCGGCGGTGTGGGCGGGAGTGGCGGTGGCGGTGGGCATGGCGGAAGTGATTTAAGATTGAAAACCGAATAAATTAATGAAGAAGAAAACGCACAATGACGTGCGGACTGGGCGAAGGCGCTAGCCGGCCAGGGAGGCCGGCGAGACCGCCTTGAAGCCGAGGGCGTCCTCGGTGCCGAGGCGGATGTCCAGGCACAAGCTCTGCATTTCCTTGATGAGCACGTTGAAGGACTGCGGCGTGCCCGCGGAGAGAGAGTTGTCACCCTTGACGAGCTGCTCGTAAATCTTCGTGCGCCCCTGCACGTCGTCGGACTTCACCGTGAGAAGTTCCTGCAACGTGTAAGCGGCGCCATAAGCTTCGAGGGCCCAGACTTCCATTTCGCCGAAACGCTGGCCGCCGTACTGCGCCTTGCCGCCCAGCGGTTGCTGGGTGATGAGGCTGTACGGGCCGACCGCGCGGGCGTGGATCTTGTCCGCGACCAAGTGATTGAGCTTCATCATGTAGATATAGCCCACGACCACGTCCTGGTCGAACTGCTCGCCGGTGCGGCCGTCGTACAGGCGCGTCTTGCCGGTTTCCGGCAGCTTCGCGTCCTTGAGGTACTGGCGGATTTGCTTTTCGGGAATGCCGTCGAACACGGGAGTGGACACGCGTAGGCCGAGCTTTTTGCAAGCCCAACCCAGGTGCGTTTCCAACACCTGGCCGACGTTCATGCGCGAAGGCACGCCGAGCGGATTCAAAACGATTTCGATGGGCGTGCCATCGGGCAGGAACGGCATGTCTTCCTCGGGCACGATCTTGGCGACCACACCCTTGTTACCGTGGCGCCCGGCCATCTTGTCACCGACCTGCACCTTGCGCTTGGTGGCGATGTAAACCTTGACGTTCTTGACCACGCCGGAATCGACGGAGTCGCCGCTTTCCACGCCATCGACCTTGCGACCGCGTTCAAGCTCGAGGTCGTCGAACTTGTGCTGGTAGTTGTCCACGATCTCCATGATTTTGATCTTCACCGGAGACGGGTCGATCTGGATGGAGCGGGAAACGGAGGCGAGGCGGCGCAAGAGCGTCTTGGTGATCTTGCGGTTGGCCGGGATGATGACTTCCTGCGTCTCGGCGTTCAGCACGTCGAGCGGGATTTTTTCACCCAAGAGAATGTTCGAGAGCGCCTCGGTGAGGTCTTCGCGGAGCTTGTCGGCCTGGCCGCGGTATTCCTCGGTGATCTTCTTGATCTGGCGGCGGCGGTCGGAGGGCGAAAGCTTTTCGCGCTCGTTGTCGACGCGGGACGATAATTTAACATCCATGATAATGCCCGCCACACCGGAGGGCACGACCAGGGAGGTGTCTTTGACGTCAGCGGCTTTTTCGCCGAAGATGGCGCGGAGCAACTTTTCTTCCGGCGCCAATTCGGTTTCGCTCTTGGGCGTGATTTTGCCGACCAGGATGTCGCCCTGCTTCACCTCGGCGCCGACGCGGATGACGCCGTCGCGGTCGAGATTCTTGAGGGCTTCCTCGCCGACATTGGGAATATCACGGGTGATTTCCTCGGGCCCGAGCTTGGTGTCGCGGGCGGCCACTTCGTATTCCTCGATGTGAATCGAGGTGAGCACGTCGTCGCGCAGGAGTTTTTCGGAGAGCAGGATGGCGTCCTCGAAGTTATACCCGTTCCAAGGCATGAACGACACGAGGAGGTTGCGGCCCAGGGCGAGTTCGCCGTGCGAAGTGCCGGCGCCGTCGGCGATGACCATGCCTTCCTTGATCTTCTGGCCCTTCTTGACGATGGGGCGTTGATTGAAGCAGGTGGCCGCGTTCGAGCGCATGAACTTGCGCAGGGTGTAGACATGCACGCCCTTCTTCGGGTCGTGCTTGACCTCTTTTTCGTTGCGGGCGTGTATTTTTCCGTCGGACGTGGTGATGATGCGGGTGGCCTCGACCAGCGCGACGATGCCATCGCCCTCGGCGACGACGACCGTCTTCGAGTCGCGGGCGACGCGGCCTTCGATGCCGGTGCCGACAAACGCATTTTCGGTGCGCAGCAGGGGCACGCCCTGGCGTTGCATGTTCGAGCCCATGAGCGCGCGATTGGCGTCGTCATGCTCGAGGAAGGGAATCAGGCCGGCGGCAATGGAGACGAGCTGCTTGGGCGAGACGTCCATGTAGTCCACGATGGCCGGGTCGGCTTCGAACACTTCATCGCGCTTGCGCACGGTGACGCGGCCGGAGAGCTTGCCGTTTTTATCCACTTCCGAATTCGCCTGGGCGATGGTGTGGTTTTCCTCCTGGTCGGCGGTGAGGTATTCGACTTTGTCGGTGACGCGGCCGTGGTCCACCCGGCGGTAAGGCGTCTCGATGAAGCCGAATTCGTTAATGCGGGCGAAGGTGGAGAGTGAGTTGATGAGGCCGATGTTCGGGCCTTCGGGCGTTTCAATCGGGCAGATGCGGCCGTAGTGCGAGGGATGCACGTCGCGCACCTCGAAGCCTGCGCGTTCGCGGTTGAGACCACCGGGCCCAAGGGCCGACAGGCGGCGCTTGTGGGTGAGCTCGGCCAGCGGATTAATCTGGTCCATGAACTGGCTGAGCTGGCTGCGCGCGAAAAAGTCGCGGATGACCGTGCTGAGCGCCTTCGGGTTGATCAGCTTTTGCGGCGTGATGGAATCAACGCTCTGATCGTAAAGGGTCATGCGTTCCTTGACCAGCCGCTCCGTGCGGGCCAAGCCGATGCGGCATTGGTTCGCGAGCAATTCGCCCACGGTGCGGACGCGGCGGGAACCCAAGTGATCGATGTCGTCAATGACGCCTTCGCCAGCCTTGAGGCGGCAAAGGTAACGGGTGGCTTCGACCACGTCTTCAAAGCCGATGGTGCGCTGCTCCAAGTCGGTGTGCAGGCTCAGCTTCTGATTCATCTTGTAACGACCCACGCGGCCGAGGTCGTAACGCTTCGGGTCCTGGAAGAGGCGCTTGAGGAGGCTCTTGGCGTTGGCGGCGGTCGGCGGTTCGCCGGGGCGCAGGCGCTTGTAAATGTCCTTGAGGGCTTCTTCCTCGTTGCGGGTCGGGTCCTTCTTGAGCGAGCGGATGATGGCGCCGTCATCCACCGCGGTGTTGATGACCTTGACCTCCTCGATATTGGCTTTCTCAAAGCTGCGAATGATGGTCTTGGTGAGCGGCTCAAAGGCGCGCGCGAGCACGACGCCGCGTTCGGCGTCCACAATGTCCTCGACGAGCACGAGCTTGGACACGTCGTCCAATTGCAGGGCCTTCTTGGTTTTGAGGTCTTCGAGTTTGTAGAAAAGATTCAGCACATCGAGGTCCGAGCTGAAGCCGAGCGAGCGCAGGAGCGTCGTGATGAGGAACTTGCGGCGGCGGCGGCGGCGGTCGAAATAGACGTACAGCAGGTCGTTCTGGTCGAACTGGATTTCGAGCCAGGTGCCGCGGTCGGGAATGATGCGGAAGGAGAAGAGCGTCTTGCCGCTGGTGTGCGGGGTGGCCTCGAAACAGATGCCGGGCGAACGGTGCAACTGCGAGACGATGACGCGCTCGGCGCCATTGATGATGAACGAGCCGCGCTCGGTGATCATGGGCAGTTCGCCCATGTAAATTTCCTCGTCGGTGGAGACGTCTTCCTGGCGCAAGCGCAACTTGACGTACAGCGAAATGGAATAGGTGATGCCCTCACGGATGCACTCCATCTCCGTGCTCTTGGGGCCGACCACATTGTAATGCACGTACTCGAGGGTCGCGCGGCCATCGTAGCTGCCGATGGGGAACACCTCGCGGAACACGGCTTCGAGGCCGACCGGCTTGCGCTGCGACGCGGGCACTTCCTTCTGCAAAAACTCGAGGAACGAGTTGATCTGGTTCTCGATCAGGTTGGGCGGGGCGATGACTTCCCGGAGTTTGCCGAAGTTGATGCGTTCAGGTACGTGGGCGGACATAATGGGTGACCGGTTTAGGGTTGGAAAAGGAGGAAAAGAAAAAAAGGGAACCGCAGATTACGCGGACAACAACGGCAGGAAAACAAAGACAAACGCGACCTGGCGGCCCCGGCAGTGCGCCAGGGCCGTCAGGCCACGGTAGAAATTCACGAAATAGGTGCTCAGACTCAGGCGGTGGAAAAAATAAAGAACTACTTGATCTCGACCGTCGCGCCCGCAGCGACGAGCTTCTTCTTGAAATCCTCGGAGTCCGCCTTGGAGACGTTCTCTTTGAGGGTTTTCGGGGCGCCTTCGACGAGGTCTTTGGCTTCCTTGAGGCCCAGGCCGGTGATGGCGCGGACTTCCTTGATGACGCCAATCTTGTTGGCGCCGGCTTCCTTGAGAATGACCGTGAACTCGGTCTTTTCCTCAGCGGGAGCAGCGGCCACAGCGGCAGCGCCACCAGCGGGAGCAGCCGAAACGGCGACGGGAGCGGCGGCGGAAACGCCCCACTTGGTTTCGAGCTTCTTGACGAGCCCGGCCACAACGATAACCGACTGATTGCTCAGCCAGTCAATTACTTGATCTTCAGTGATATCAGCCATGATGTAATCCGCGTTGAACGGTCAGCGCCCCGGTCGGGGCAATTGAGGGCGGGACGCCCCTGACTTGGCTCTTCGGCGGGTCTCCGTAGTTGGAGGTTAGTATAACTAAGGTTGGGTTGTTTTTCGCGGGATGCGAAAGGGATTAGGCCGCGGCGGCTTCGCCCGCCTGGCTCTTCGCCTGGAGGACGTTGAGCAGGCTTTGCGGGGCGGCTTGGAGGAGGCGCACGAGGCTGGTCGCCGGCGTGCTGAGCAGGCCCAGCAACTGGGCGCGCAGGGTGGCGATGCCCGGCAGGGTGGCCAGGGCCTGGACGTCCGTGGCGCTCAAGCGGCTCTGGCCCATGATGGCGCCCTTGAGCGGCAGCTTTTCCTTGTCCTTGCCGTACTTGGTCAAAATCTTGGCGACCTCGGCGGCATCCGTGCCCCCGACGACTATCGCGGTCTGGCCGAGCAGCCAGGAGGCCTCGAGCGCGGGCAGCTTGCGCTCGCGGGCGGCGGCGTTGAGAATGCTGTTCTTGACGACGTGGTACTCCGCCTTCTGGGCGCGGAGCGACGCGCGCAATTCGGCGGCGTCGGCGACCGTCACCTTGCGGTAGTCGGCCAAAAAGACGTAATCAGACTTGCCGAGAAACCCGGCCACTTCGTCGACGAGGAATTTTTTATCGGGGCGCATGGGAAATTGAGTGTTTTGGTGTTCTAGTTCTTAGTGCTTGGTTTAAAAACAACGCGCAGAAGTTAGAATTTGGCGTATTCCTTGGCGTCGATGCGGACGCCGGGGCTCATCGTCGAGCTCAGCGTGAGCGTGCGGATGAATTTGCCCTTGCAGGATTCGGGCTTGGCCTTGCCAAGGGCTTCGAGCGCGGCCGAGGCGTTTTCCGCCAGGTCGTCGGCCTTGAAGGAGCGCTTGCCGACAATGATGGCGACGCTCGCCGTCTTATCCATCTTGAACTCCACGCGACCGGCCTTGACGGCCTTGATGCCGGCCTTGACGTCCTCCACGACGGTGCCGGACTTCGGGTTCGGCATGAGGCCCTTGGGACCGAGGACGCGCGCGACGGTGCGGACCGTCTTCATGGCGTTCGGGGTGGCGATGGCGACGTCGAAATCGAGCCAGCCTTCCTGCACCTTCTTCAAATAATCATCAAGCCCGGCGTAATCGGCGCCCGCGTCGAGGGCTTCCTTGGCGTCTTCGGTGAAAACGAGCACGCGGACCTTCTGGCCGGAGCCATTGGGCAGCGCGACAGTGCCGCGCACCATCTGGTCGCTCTGCTTCGGGTCAAGCTCCATGCGGGCCTGCAATTCGACGGTTTCGTCGAACTTGGCGGCGGGGAATTTGCACAGGATGTCCACGGCCTCGCGGAGGGCGCGGGGCTGGGCGAGGTCGGCCACTTCGTGGGCCTTCTTAAAACGTTTGGTAAGCTTGACCATGGTGATGGTGAACAGTGAAAAGTATTAGGTAAAGGGAGCGGGCGCGAGATTAACCTTCCACCGTGATGCCCATCTGGCGGGCCGTGCCGGCGATGGACCGGGCGATGGCCTCGAGGTCGCTCGAGTTGGCGTCCTTGATCTTCAACTGCGCGATTTCGAGCAGTTGCTTCTTCGTCACTTTGCCGACTTTTTCCTTGTTCGGGACCTTGGAGCCGGACGCGATGTTCGCGGCCTTCTTGAGCAGCACGCTCGCCGGGGGCGACTTGAGGATGAAGGTGAACGACTTGTCCTGGAAAACGGTAATGACGACGGGCAGAATCAGGCCGGCCTGTTCCTTCGTGCGGGCGTTGAAGTCCTTGCAAAACGCCATGATGTTGACGCCCTGCGCGCCGAGCGCGGGGCCGACGGGCGGGGCCGGGTTGGCGGCGCCGGCCGGCAACTGCAGGCGAATGATTCCGGTGATTTTCTTGGCCATGGGAAAGGAGGATGGGTTCGAAAAATGAAAAAACTAGGAGGCTTCCGTGCGTTCGACCTGCCAGTATTCGAGTTCGACCGGGGTGAAGCGGCCGAAGATGGAGACGGAAACCTTGAGCTTGCCGCGGGACGGGTCGGCCTCGTCGATGCGGCCGGTGAGATTGTGGAAAGGTCCGTCAGTGATTTTGACTTCCTGGCCGACGACGTATTCGATCTTCGGCTTTTCCTTGCCCTGGGCTTCCTGCACCTGATTGATGATGCGGTCAATTTCCTCCTGCTTGAGCGGCGTGGGACGATCCCCGCCGATGAAGCCGATGACGCCCTGCACCCCGCGCACAAAATACCAGGGCTTTTGCAAGATCTTCGCGTCATCATCGTACAAGCGCATCCGGATGAACACGTAGCCGGGATAGAACTTGCGGACCTTGGTGAACTTGCGCCCGTTCTTGATTTCGCTGACGGTTTCCGCCGGCACCAGCACCTCGAGCACGAAGTCGCCCATTTCCTCGACCTGAATAAACTTGTCGAGATACTGCTTCACCTTGCCCTCCATGTTCGAGAGGGTCTGCAAAGCGTACCAGCGGGGCTCGCTGAGAGTGGCGACGGGAGAGGACATGGGCGCGGAGACGGCGATCACTTGGCCACCATATGTGTGAAGAAGGTGACGAGGTTGAAGACCGAGAAGTCGGAAACGCTGATGAACACCCCCAACAGCAGGACTGCCGCGATGACCACGAACGTGGAGTTCATCAACTCCTGGAACGTGGGCCAGGAGGCCTTGCGCAGCTCGTCAATCGTCTCGCGCCAAAAAAGGGCGGCGCGACGAAAGGGGTTGCGCTTGGGGTTGGTGGCCGTGGCGGGCATGAGAGGAGGGGAATTGAAAATTAAAAATGGAAAATGGAAAATAGCGTCGGGTCGGGCCTGGTATTTTTCATTCTACATTCTTCATTTTGCCTTCTAGGTGACGGCGAAGGCCGCCAGGCAACGTCGGAAAATCCGGCGGAACGGCGAGCCAAAGGGTCGGCGGCTTAACTGGCAGGGGCGGAGGGAATCGAACCCACAACCAACGGTTTTGGAGACCGCTACTC
>CAZLRH010000008.1:0-214817 GCA_964562015.1 uncultured Opitutales bacterium
GATGACGCAGATGCTTTTTTGGAATCTGCGCTTATCTGCGCCATCTGCGGTTAAAAGGCTTTTTCTGGAATCGGTCTTAATCCGTGTAATCGGTGGTTGAAACTCTTCTCTGGGTTGGCCTCTGCTTTTTCGCCGCATTGCTCCAAGAATATTTTGCACCACAGAGGTACCGAAAGCACAGAGGAAGCAAAGCGGACAATCCACAGATTACACCGATTTGCACAGATTTCCGAAGATGTATCTGCATTAATCTGCGCCATCTGCGGTTAAAGGATTTTTTCTGGAATCGATCTTAATCTGTGTAATCTGTGGTTAAAAACTCTTCTCTTTTTCCGTAACCGTTTTCACTCCGCCGCGATCAATTTCGACTTGCGGAAGGAATAAGTCTCCTTGGCGGCCACGATCAGGTGGTCGATGACCTTGATGCCCAGGGGCTGGCCGGCTAATTCCAGCGCTTTGGTCAAAACCTTGTCGTGCTGGGAGGGCGTGACGTTGCCCGTCGGATGATTGTGCGCCAGCACGATGTGCGCGGCCTGCCGGCGAAGGGCCGATTCCATGATCTTACGCGGGTACACCGTCGTCTCCGCCACGGTGCCTTCCTCGACGCGTTCGACCCCGTCTTCCAGCAGTTGGTAATGATGGTCGAGGTAGGCGACCTCGAACACCTCATGCCGCAAGGGCCCCAACCGCGCACGCCAGAAATCCGCCAGTTTGTCCACATTGTCGAGCACCTGCCGCCCTTCCACCGATTGCAGCAAGTAAAGGGACGCGGTCTCCCGGATCACGCGCAGCGCCACCGGCGCGACCTCGCCAATACCCGGAATTTTCCGCAACTCGTCCACCGGCGCATCCAGCACTCCGCGCACATTGCCGAACTGCTTGAGCAGCGCGCGGGCCGTTTGCTTCACATCGCGGCGCGGGATGCACAGCGTCAGCAGCAACTCCACAATTTCGTAATCCGCGAGGCTGGCAAAGCCGCCCTTGAGAAAACGCTCACGCAGACGCGACCGGTGTCCGACGTGCGGTAAAGGTTGGGCCATTCGAGCACATTACGGCGCGGCTTCCGGCTGGCAATCACTCATAAACGCACCGGCATTCATGGTCTCCGCAGCTTCGGGAGGACACCTCAATCCCCCGCCCGGGTAATATCCTAATTTGAAACGGCGCGCTGAGGGCAGCGCGCCCTACCTAAAACATTTGCTTGGGGTAGGGCGGGCTGCATTTAAAGGACGGGCTGCATTTAATTGGGTAGGGCGGGCTGCCCTCAGCCCGCCGTCTTGTTTCTGGTGAAATTAGGACACTGCCCCCGCCCCGCCCGGCTTGCATCCGTCGGCAGCAGGTGTATAGTTGTCCCATGAAAACGTATCGCCTGCCCCTGTTGGTCGTGTGCCTTATGGCCAGTGCAAGTTTGCTGGCCCAGTCCGCCCCGTCGGCACCGGTCAAGCCCGCCAGCGTTCCGCCAGTTCCTTCTCCTGTTGCCGCTCCCCTGCCGGCAGCCCACGTCCCCGCCGCACCGGCTCCCGGCGTGCCCGACCCCAAGGTGGGCGATCCAGAAGCCGCCGTTTTCGCGGCCTTGGGCAAGGCGCCCAGCCGGGTGGACTTGCCCAACGGCGCCATCCTGCTTTATCCGCGCGGCGATGTTACCCTCCACAATGGCGTGGTGACGTCGTTGAATCTCTCCTCGCCCGAGGCCATGGCCCAGAAACAGGCGCGCGAAGCCACCGCCCAAGCCGCCCAAGTGCAGGAAAGCGCCCGCGTCGCCGCCATGAGGGCTGCCCTCCTGAGCGACCCCGCCTACCTCGCGCTCTCCACGCGAGACCGCCTACTGGCGCTCGACCGCTTCGACCGCGAACATCCCGACTCCGGCATTCGCGCCGATTACGACGCCCTCATGCAATTGTACCGCCTCGAACAGGGCGGCCAAACCAAGATCAACGATTTGGAAGGGCAAATGGCGAAACTCAAGGACCAGTTGACGCAGATGCAGCAACAATTGGCCGTCGCCAACGCCAAAGCGCTGCAATACCAGCAAGACGCCCTGGTCGCGCAACAAATCGCCGCCAACGCCACCGTCAACGCCTACAACAACGCGCCTGCTCCGGCCACGGTCATTTCCAGCGTGACTGGTTTACCCGTGAGCGCGGTCAACGCCAACGGCAGCTACACCACGCTCAACGGATACTCCAGTCAAGTCGGCAGCGCGGGCGTGACTCTCACCGCCGGGCGCATAGTCACGATAACGCAAGTGCCCGCGCAAAACTCCAATCAGCCGGTCACCATCGTGCAGCAGAACCCGCCGGCGAGTGTCACTACTTTGCCCGCACTGAATTCCAGCCAGCCGATAGTCATTGTGCGCGAAGGTCAGCCGCCCGCGCCGGGTTCGGGCATTACGGTCGAAGGCACCCTCGGCCCCGACGGCAAACCACTCCGCGCTAGCGCCAACGCCGGCACCACGACACTTTCCGGCAATGCGACCATGAATCAGAATAACACGGCGAAATAAGCCGGTGGAGGAATATACCTTGGCGAAATGAGCCCGGGCAAAATAAACCGACGGCGAAATGCACCGCGGCAAATTAAGCCGACGTCAAAAATGAAAAACCGCTCATTTTCGCTTATTTACGCTAATGGTGAAACCTGATCGGCGGTTGCAGCTTCGCAGTCACCTGCATTTATTTGAGTCCTGCTGGAAAGCACAGACTATTTCGTCTCCCAGTGGCGTTCCTTCTTCTCTTGATTGGCGCAAATTTGCGTAGATTAGCGTTCCCCGGTTTGCTCTTCGCGAAACTCACGCAGTGGCGCGCTCATCTGCCATTCCTGGAAATTTTTTCGCTCCATGTGGATAAAACTTTTCCGCTCGCTGCGTTGCTGATTATAAATAAACTGTCGGATTACACCGCTTCCGGGGTGGATTTCCGGCCCGAAGCCTGCCTAGATTATGGGCTGCCATGTCCCGCTCCCAGCCCCCAAGGTTTTTGCCGGCGCGTTCTGACCGTCGTCATTCTGTATGCTGTCGTGCGCTGGGTGATGTCCGACCACTCGCCTCGCCAGACGTGGACCATTAATTCGGTGCCCGCCCCCGCGGCACCCGGCGCCACCGCTAATGGCACGCCGACGCCCGCCGCCAAGATCGCCACCCCGGCGCCACCCGAGGACTTGGTCAACGGCATCGCGGTGATGATCGTGGTGGACGTTTCGGGCAGCATGAATGAGTCCGTCGTCAATTCCTCCGGCCGCCGCGAACCGAAAATCGCCATCGCCCGCCGCCAGGTGTTGCAAATCCTCGGGCAATTGCAGGCCTTTGCCCAAGCGCACCCCGAGCGCCCGGTGAGTGTCGGCGTCGCGTCTTTCAACGGCAAAAATACTTACCAGCTCGTTATCCGTCCCGGCCCGCCCAATGCCCGGGCCGCCGAGGGCGCCGTCGCAGAACTGCGCGCCGGGGGCGACACCGCCATCGGCGACGCCCTCGCCGCCGCCAAGGCTGAGATTGACAAGACAAAATATATCTTCACCCATATCATCATCGTGACCGATGGCGCCAACACCGCCGGCCACGACCCCGCCAAAGTGGCGAGCACCCTCAAGACGGCCGCGCTCCCCGCGGCGCTTTACCTCATCGGGTTCGACGTGAACGCGAAAGTCTTCGACGGCGTGAAAAAAGCCGGGGCCACTGTCCTCGGCGCCACCAACGAAGCCCAACTCCACGAACACCTCGACCACCTCCTCACGAGCCAAATCCTGGTGGAGCGGCCCTTGTGAATATCTTCTTAATCCTCGCTTCCAGCGGTCTTTCGCGGATCCCGTTCTCTTTCCTTTTTTCTTTCTCTGCGTCCTCTGCGCGCTCTGTGGTTCAATTTCTTCTCGGTTTCCATCTCCCTCGCTTCCTCCTCCCTTCGTGTCTTATTCGTGTTCCTTCGTGGCTAAATTCTTTCCCTCCCTCATTCCCTCCAAAGTGCCCGGAGCGGGAGTTGAACCCGCACGGCCTTACGGCCAACCAATTTTAAGTCGGTAGCGTCTACCATTCCGCCATCCGGGCCAAGGAGCCGCTGGTGGGCGGCCATCCCTTGCTAACGCTGTTAAAGATAGGATTGAGATTTATTCCACGCTTTTTGCAATTAAAGGGTGAAATGCACCTGACCTAGGTTTTACAATATATTGCTGCCGGTGCCAGCGAAATTGGTTGCGAATCCACCCCTTCCCCGTAAACTAAACCTTATGGGTGCTTGCCCCAAAACCCTGTTGCGTCGCCCGCCTGCCGTTCGGCTCGTGGAATTGCCCACGCCGACCCCCGCGCCGGTGGCCCAGACCCCGCCTGAGCCGCTGCCCCCTCTGTCCCCGGAGGAAAAGGCGGCCCGGCGCGTCATTGCCCGTTACCGCCAGCGGTTGGACTGGGCCATGCACATACCTGCGTTTGAGCCTCATTTCCATGACGGGCTTGTGGCGGTGGGGCTGCCCATTCCGCGCCGGGGCATCGGCCTGCGCGCGCTGGTGGATTCCCTGATGCTGGAGTCGAAAAAAGACCTCCTGCTCTGGGTGCTCAATCATTTTCGCGGCCTGCTCTCCGGCGAAATCGCCCTGCGCCTGACCGAAAACTGGGGCCTCGACGTCAAGGAACTCAACTGGCTTGAAGCCGACCGCACCCTCAGCGCCACTCGGTGGGCGGAATTCTCCGGGCAATTGCGTCTCGCCGTGCAAAGCGAGCACCGCAACTATAAAAAGGCCCAATCGTCGCTCTTTCAACTGCATCACGAGCTCCCCGAGCGCCTCTCCCAACGCCTCGTGTTCGACCCGGCCAAGCGCGCCGACGCCCGCCAGGAAGGTTGCCTCGGCCTGCTGCACGCCATTGACAAGGTGGACGACGGCGAAACGGCCTTTGCCGGCTATGCCCAGCAATGGGTGACCCGAGCCATCCGTAATTTCCTCCTCGGCGAGCGTTTCCCGGTGCACGTGCCGGTGAACCTGGCCTCCAGCCTCCTGTGCGCCTCGAATCGCAACGTGCCCGGTGACGCGCCGCTGGCCCACGTCGGCCAATCCCTCCTGCAACCGCGCCTTTCGCTCGACGCCCCGGTGGCGCCCGACGCCCGTCCGATTGCGCTCGCGGATGAATCTTCCCCCGGCCCGCGCGACTTGCTCAACCACGACGAACTCCTGCGCATCGTCGAGAACATGATTTCGAAGCTCAGCGACAAACAGCGCGAAGTCCTCGTTCGCCGCTACGGCCTCGGCGAAGGCCAGGAGGCGGAGACCCTCGTCAACATCGCGCAAAGCATCGGCATTTCGCACCAGCAAGTCAGCATGCGGGAACGGCGCGCGCTCGAAAAACTCGGCTCCATTCTGCGCCCGGTCTTCCGCGAAATGTATGGGTGATTCATCTGAAACGCTGACGCTGCCTGCGGGGCGCAAGGTCGAAGCCTCGGTGGCCTTGAGCGCGATGTTGCGAAAGACTCCGTCCGCCTCCGTCGGTTTACTGGGCGGAACCTTCGACCCGGTGCACGCCGGCCACCTCGCGCTCGCGCACACCGCCCTGGCGCAACTTTCCCTCGAAGCCCTCCTCTTCGTCCCCGCGGCCTGCGCGCCCCTGCGCACCACGCCCCCCGTCGCCAGCCTCGCCGACCGCTGGCATCTGCTCGAGCTTGCCCTCGCCGAAACCGCCGACCCGCGCCTTGGCCTGTGCAACGTCGAAGCCCGCGACGAAAAAGTGCACTACACCATCGACACCGTGCACGAACTGCGGGCCGAGTGGCCCTCGGCGCGTTTCGTGTGGCTCCTCGGCGCAGATCAATTTGCCCAGCTCGACCGCTGGCGCTCCCCGCAGGAATTGGCGCAACTCGTGGAATTTGCCGTGCTCGAACGCCCCGGCGCACCACCCGCGCAGCCCCCGCCCGGCATCGCCACCACCCTCCGCTGGCGGCGGTTGAACGGCACGCCCCACCCCGCCAACTCCACCGAAATCCGCCGCCTGCGCAAAGCCGGCGAACCCTGGGCTTTTTGGTTGCCGCGCAGCGTCGCTGCCGCCATTGAAGAACGTAACCTTTACCGCTGAAACAACCCTTTGGATCGCAAATCGCAGATTATGCAGCTGGCACAAATGCGCAAAGAAATCCCACCCTCCCCAAACCTACCCTAGACCCAGATGTCTTTATTTTGATCGATATTCCCTGCTCCCTGCTCGCTCGCTCTCCGCCTCCTACTCTTCCTTCTAAATTCCACCTTCCGCCTTTCCCCCGCTCCATGCCTGTACCCGATCCCGCCGCCACCCGCCGCCTCCTGCACCTCTGCTGCAAGGCGCTCGACGACAAAAAGGCCGTGGAAATGCGCGTGCTCGACGTCTCCGGCCAGTCCACCATCACGAATTACCTCATCATCGCGACCGCCACCTCGAGTCCGCACCTGCGCGCCCTCGGCGGCGCCATCGAGGAAGTGTTGAAAAAGGAAAAAGCCCCCGTCGCCGGCTCGGAATTCGGCGCGGACAGCGGCTGGCTCGTGGTGGACGGCTTTGAATTCATGGCCCACCTGTTCCTCCCCAACCAGCGCGACAACTACCGCCTGGAATGGCTCTGGAAAGACGCCAAGACCCTCGACCACCGCGCCTTGATCGCGGGGAAGTAGGAGCCGTTTTCTGCAAGGTGTATCTGCTTGAAAATCCTGCATTTGCTCCTAAACTCGTCCGCATGAGCACAGTGGCGGAAATCACCAAGGCCATCGAGCAATTGGACGTGCAGGAACAACTCCAGTTGCTGGGTGAACTTCCCGCGCACCTCAAGGTGCAACCGGAAGAACTGGCTTGGCTGCGGGCCAGCGAACCGGCCTTTGCGTTCTGGGATAACCCTCAGGATGCGGTGTATGACCGACTATAAACGTGGAATGGTGGTATTGGTCCCGTTTCCCTTTACGGACCTCAGTTCGGTCAAGCAACGTCCGGCCTTGGTTATATCGGCCGACCGCCTCAACGCTGCACGTGCAGACGTTCTCGTTGCGGCGATCACTTCGCAGATTCCTGCAAAATTGGCGGAGGATGAACTCTCCGTGCCAGCAACGGAGCTAATGCGATGGGGACTGCCGATTCCCTCCATGCTGAAACTGACTAAATTATTTGCCATTCACAAGGAACTCATTCGCAAGCCCCTCGGCCAGGCCAGCCCGGCCTCCTTGCGGATCGTTCTGGAGAAATTGCAACAACAGTTTGAGCCATAGAGTGGTTCGTGAAAACGAATCTGCAACCGGGCGGAATATTCTGGCGCGGCGGGTTTCTGAAGATAAACTGGGTGCTTTCCTGGCCAGGACGCCGGATGCTCCCGGTGGATTTTCGGCCAGCGCCGTCACCATGACCTCCAAGAACTCCCCACTTCCTGCCGCCTCGAATCTCCGCCGCGCCGCCGCCGCTGTGCTGGCCGCGGTGCTCACGTTGGCGCCCGTCGCGCCCTCGGCCCTGCCGGCCCAAACCGCCGGTTCCGCCACGGGCAATTCCACCGCCTCCAATGCCCCCGACGGCGGCTGGCCGCAAACCCTGCCAGGCGCGACGACGACCTTCACGCTTTACCAGCCGCAGATTGAATCGTTGCAGAACAACACCATCACCGCCCAGATCGCCATCGGTGCGCAAGACGTGGGCGCCTCCGGCCAGCGCTATGGCACCATTTCCATCAAGGCCATGGCCGACATCGACAAGGAATCGAACCTGGTGACGCTGCAGAACATTCAAATCACGCAGAGCAGTTTCCCGGGCGCACCCGCGGGCGCCCAATACGGCACTTCCCTTCAGGCGCTGCTGGCGGCCAATCCCCTGCACATCGCGCTCGGGCGCGTCGAAGCCAGCCTCGCCATTGCCCAGGCCTCAGCCACCGCGACCGCCCTGCCCATTCAAAACAATGCCCCGCGCGTGATTTTCAGCCAGACGCCCGCGACGCTCGTCCTCGTGGATGGCCAGCCCGTGTTGCGCGATTTTTCGTCCACGGGTTACCTGCGCGTCGTCAACACCCGAGCGCTCATCCTGCTCGATCAAAACAGCGGCACCTATTACCTGCGCCTGTTGGGCGCCTGGATGCAGGCGAGCGCCTTGACGGGACCGTGGACCGTGTCGTCGAGCCCGCCGGCCAATCTCGCCGCCGCGCTCACCGCCGCGCAGGGCACCGAGGGCATCGACTTGATGGACCCCACCAGCGACAGCAAGTACACCGCCGCGCAGGTCACCGTGTTCGTCAGCACGACGCCCGCCGAGTTGTTGCAGACCAATGGCGCCCCGGATTTCTCGCCCATCTCGGGCACGCAACTGCTCTACGCGCAAAACACGCAGAGCCAGTTGTTCATGTACCTGACCAATCAAAATTATTATTTTCTGGTTTCGGGCCGCTGGTTCCAGTCCACCTCACTGCAAAACGGGACGTGGACCTACGTCGCGCACAAGGATTTGCCCGCGGATTTCGCAAAAATTCCCGCCGAGCATCCGGCCGGCGGCGCGCTGGTGAGCGTGCCCGGCACTGCGCCCGCACAGGAAGCCGTCATCGCCAATTCCATCCCGCAGACCGCCACCGTCCAGCGCACGGGTCCGACCGTGCAGGTGGACTACGACGGTGCGCCGCAGTTCCAGCCGATTCCTGACACTTCCTTGCAATACGCCGTCAACACCCGCACTCCGGTCATTGAAGTGACACCGAGTTCCTATTATCTCGTGCATAATGGCGTATGGTTCGCGGGCCCGGCGGCGGCCGGACCCTGGGTGGTGACGGACACCGTGCCCGCTTCGATTTACACCATCCCGGTGAGTTCGCCCCTGCACTATGTAACCTATGTGAAGGTCTACAATTCGACACCGTCCACTGTCGTCGTGGGTTACACACCGGGTTATCTCGGCACCGTGGTCGCGCCGTCGAACGTCGTCGTTTACGGCACGGGCTACGTGTACCCGGTCTATTGCAATACGTTCTGGGTGCCGCCGCCGTTCACCTATGGCTGGGGTTGCGGCTTCTCCTGCGGTTTTGGCGCGGGGTTTGCGTTTGGCTTCACGGCGGGCTGGTTCGTCGGCTCCTGGTGCCACCCGTGCTGGGGCGGCTTCGGCTGGAATAATGTGACTATAAATAATTATAATCATTATTCCTTCAATCACTGGAATTCCTACAACCACTGGAACAACAACCTGGTGCAGTCGCATAACAATTCCGTCGCCGCGCACACGGCCACCGCCGCCAACCCGGCGGCCACGCCGGCGCAAAAGGCGGCCTCCGCCCAGCATTTGCAGCAGATGCAGACCGCCGACGCCCAGTCCCACCAAACGGCCGCGACCGCCAAGGCCTCGCCCAACAACAACGTCGTCGCGGGCAAGGACGGCAATGTTTATCGCTCGACGGCCAACGGCCTCGAGCAGCGTGATGGCGATACTTGGAAACCCGCGTCCCAGACTGCCGCCGACACCCAGCGGGACGTGCAAAATCAGGCCGCCGCGCGCGACGAGGGCGAACGGCGCACGGCCAACGTCGGCTACGGCACCAGCCGCACGGCCATGGGCGGGTTTGGCGGCGGCGCGGACCGCGGCGGCTTTGAAACCGGCGGCGCCCGCATGGCCGAAAGCCGCGGCGGCGGCCGGCGGTAGCACGAGAATTGTTTTAGGCCACTTCGCGCCTTCGTAGCGCGGTGCTTTAGCCCGCGCTACAAATTGAAGGGCCTTGTGCAACCTGGCCGCGGCATCCCTCAATTCACCGACGGATCTTCCGGGGCGTCGGACTGGAAAAACAGCTCGGGCTGCACGCGGCCGAGCAAATGCTTCCACAAATCCTCGCCGTTGCCATCCTGAAAACCGGGATCGTCGATGGGCGCGACGACCCACGCCTTCTGCTTGAGCTCGCCCTCCAACTGCCCGCCCGTCCACCCCGCATAACCGAGAAATCCGCGCACTTCCGTGCCCGGTTCGGTTTCGAGCAGGTCGGTGGCTTTTTCCGCACTGATGCCAAAATGCAGGCGAAACACGCCCGCCTCGGCGTTCCACTGCCAGGCGGACAACAGCATCTGCTCGGGCGAGACCGGCCCGCCCCGAAACAGCTTTACGCCCGCGAGCGGCCCGTAGGCGAATTCCCCATGCATCTCGCCGAGGGTCTTTTCCAGCGGGCGGTTGATGATGACGCCCAGCGCGCCGTCGCCCTGGGTGTGGGCGGAAATCAAAACCACGGAGCGCCGGAAGTTTTCATCCAACAAACCCGGATGGGCCAGCAACAGTGAGCCGGCAATGCTGGAATGGGGCGACGATGGTCCTCTCATGGCACGACGAATGGGACTGCGGCGCGGGTTCATAGTTGCACCAAATGCACGCCCCACTCGCGCGCGAGTTCGCGCACCAGCGGGTCGTTGCGATAATCCAGGTGGTACTTGAGCAAACGCACCCCGGCGGCGGCGAGCAGCTTGGCGCAGTTGACGCACGGAAAATGTGTGATGTACGCCGTCGCGCCGTTGACGCTGATGCCCCGGCGCGCGGCGTCGGTGATGGCGTTTTGCTCGGCGTGGACGGTGGCCTGCTCATGGCCGTCGCGCACGCGCGATTGGTGCGGGGCGCCCGGCAGAAAACCGTTATAACCCGCCGCGACGATGCGGTTCTCGTGTTCGCCGCCGGACACCAGGATGCAGCCGACGTGCAGGCGATCACACGGCGAACGCGACGAAATCAACAGGGCCGTGGCCATGAAATATTCATCCCACGACGGACGCCCGCCGGGCAGCCGCGCCACGAGATCGCGCATCTGGGCCACAAAGCCGCCGCCCGCCGGCGGGGTGCCGGGCAAAACCAGCGCGGCCTCCGCGGCGGCGTGGTCAAGCGGGGCGGCAGAAGTGGCGTTCACGGTGAAGGCGATTTTGAACCAGGCCAAACTGCGCCGTCCGCGCGCGTTGCGCAATCCAGAAAACACATACGCGCAAGTCGCCGTGGAAATGCCGGTTGCAGTCTGCGCCTCTTCGCGGTAAAAGGATGGGCCCAAGTTTGGAATAATTGTCCTGGGGCGGGCCTCTAAGCCCAAAGCGCCCTTGCTTCTGTCTCGACCATGAAAAATTTCGCCCTAGTTCTCATCGTGGCCGCCGTCGTGGCTTCGGCGCAACCTCCGCTTTTTGCAACAGCAGCCCCGCCCCCGCCGGTCCACGCGGCGGCCCGCGTCCAGCCCGATGTGGCCATCCTCGCCCGCGAGGCTGCGGCGATTGTCAGCGGGCGACTGAAAGTTACGGGCGTCAAATTTTTTGCGGCGGGCGGCACCACCGCCAACGGCCAGAAAACCAGCAGTGCCGCCGGCATTACGGAATGGTCCTTCCTGTTCAACATTGACCAGAGCCAGGGTTCGTCCTACGGCAGCGCGCGGATTGATTATATCAAGGGGAAATTCAAGGCCGTCGTCACGAATGCCTATCCGTATGTGGGTGGGGACACGATGACGCCGATTCCCGCGATGCGTTTTGCGCGCGCGGTGCAATTGCTGCGCGCCGCGGGCCACCACGACCGGATCTTGCTCGTGGAATTGCGCTTCCCCCTTTATCCCGGCGTCACCGAGCCCGAATATATGTTCAACTTTGGCGGCGCGAAGCCGGAGATCACCGTCGGCACCAAGACCGGCAAGGTCAAGGTGATCAAGTAAAAACCCCAGAGGATTTTCCTTTTGCTAAACAATCGCTATTATTAATATCGCCTTCTCCTTTCTCCCTTTATGAAAAAAATCCTCCTGCTCCTCACCGCCGCGCTTTGCCTCGGCACTCCCGCCGCTTTCGCCGGCTCTTCGCCCGTGCGGGTCACCGGCAACGCCACCGCCGTCTCCAATCCCGATGTCACCTCGCTGATTCGCCGCGCCCGCATTTTGCTCAACACCCAGGCGCAGTATAAGAACGCCGTCCTGCTCGAGGCCGATGGCGCCACTGCGAGTGGAAAACCCACCACCAAGGCCAACGGCGTCGACGAATGGCGTTTGGTGTTCAACAACCAGGGCACTGACGGCAGCAAATTCAAGAGCGCCTACCTCTTTTTCAAGAACGGAAAGTTCAGCAAGATTACCGGCGTGACCGAGCCCTTCCTCGAAGACCTCAATCTCAATCCGCTCCCGGTGATGACGCTCGGCCGCGCGGTCCAATTGCTGCACGCCGCCGGTTTCAAGCAGGCTTTTCGCTTTGTGACTTTGCGCTTCCCGGTGGATCCAGGCTACAAAGCCCCGGTCTATTTCTTCGAGTTCGCGCAAGGCGGCCTCTTTGTGCAGGTGGACACGAAGACCGGCAAGGTGAAGAAACTGAGCAGCTAAGTTTCGGCCCTCCAGCGCCGGCCGCGGTTACAAACTGAAACTCTCGCCGCAGGAGCAACTGGCCTTGGCGTTGGGGTTGGAGAATTTGAAGCCGCCGCCGACCATCTTGGTCGAGTAATCGAGCACCGTGCCTTTTAGGTACAGGGCGCTCTTGCTGTCCACCACGACTTGCACGCCCGCACTGGGCACGAGGAGGTCTCCGCGCTTCGGCTCGGGCGCAAACTTCATTTTGTAGGACAGGCCGTTGCAACCGCCGCCGGTGATGGCCACGCGCAGAAATCCGCCTTGGGCTTCGCGGGCAATCAGCTCGCGCACCTTGTCGCCGGCGGGCGGCGTCAGGCGCACGAGGCGCTCGTCGGCGACGCGCACGCCTTCGGGCAAAGTGGCAACAGGTTCCAAGGTTGTCATTACAGCGTCTATTATCCTTCAGCGCACATGCTTTGTCAACGGTCACGAGAATCGGCCCAGGCGCAATGCCCGCGCCGTGGCCTTGGCCGGTAACTCGCTCGCCTTAATCTTGTGCCGGGGGCGGATTACGTTATGATTAGGCTGGTATGCGATGTTTTGGCGCAACGATACGACGGTGGCTGGCCGGGCTGGTCTTGGGCGGCGCGTTGACGACCCTCGGCGCGGCAGCCGCGGACCACCCCGAGCCGCTGGACCACGTCACCCTCCAGCTAAAATGGAAACATCAGTTTCAATTTGCGGGTTACTACGCGGCGATTGCCCAGGGCTACTACCGCGATGCCGGGCTGGACGTGACGCTGCGCGAGGCCACGCCCGGGCGCGACCCCACGCAGGCGGTGCTTGAGGACAAAGCGGAATTCGGCGTGGGCAACTCCGATTTGCTTATCTTTCGCCAGAAGGGTTTTCCCGTCGTCGTGCTGGCGTCCATTTTTCAACACTCGCCGCTCGCGCTGGTGGTGCGCGCGCAAAGCGGGGTGACCGATTTGCAGGGCCTGCACGACCGCAAAATGATGATGCTGCCCTCGGAATCCGCGGAGCTGTTCGCGTATTTCAAGTTCGAGGGCATCGACCCGGCAAAGCTCAAGGTGCTGCCCCACAGCCTGAACATCGAAGATTTCATCAGCGGAAAAGTGGACGCGATGTCGGAGTACGTGACGGACGAGCCGTTTGTGCTGCGCCAGCGGGGCGTGGAATTTCTCACCTTCATTCCGCGCGCGGGCGGCATCGATTTTTACGGCGACAATCTTTTCACCACGGAGGAACAGATTAGCGCGCACCCCGCGCGGGTGCGGGCCTTTCTCCAGGCCAGCCTCAAGGGCTGGGACTACGCGCTCGCCCATCCCGAGGAAATCGTGGACCTCATCCTGCGCGACTACAACACGCAGAACAAGAGCCGCGAACAATTACTCTTCGAGGCCGCGCAGACAGCCCAGCTCATGCACCCCGGCCTCATCGAAGTCGGCCACATGAACCCGGGCCGCTGGCGCAACATGGCCGACACATACGCGGAATTCGGCATGTTGCCGCGCGATTTCCCACTCAAGGGTTTTCTCTACAATCCCAATCCCGCGCCTGATTACACGCTGCTGTACTGGACGCTCGTCGTCCTTTCCGCCGGCTCGGTGGCCACGCTCGGCTGGGCGCTCCCGCTGTTTCGCCTGAACCGCCGCCTGCGCGTCGAGGTGCGTGAGCGCGAACGCGCCGAGGGCCAGGCCCTGGCCAGCGAGAAACAATACCGCGAACTGGCCGAGGCCGCGCCCTTTCCCGTCACCATCAGCGAAACGGAATCCTCCCATCTCCTGTTCGCCAACCGCCGCGCGGATTTCCTGCTGCAGCTTAGTGCCCACGCGCAGGCGGGCGGTGCGGACTTCAACTATTTCGAGGATTTGCGCGACCGGGAAAAAATCCTCGCCCACCTGCGCGCGGGCCGGCCGGTGACGGACTTCGAGGTGCGCTTGCGCACGCGCGACGGCCGCCGCCTGTGGGTGTTGTTGTCGGCGGGCCTGGTCGAGTTCGCGGGCAAGCCCGGCGTGCTGGTGGCGTTCCAGGAAATCACGCAGTTGCGCGCCTTGCAGGACGAATTGCAGCGGGCCAAGGAGGCGGCCGAGGCGCTCTCCGAATCCAAGGGCCGCTACCTGGCCGTGATGACCCACGAGGTGCGCTCGCCGCTGGGCGGGGTGGTCGGCCTGGTCAACCTGATGCAGCAGGATTCCCTGTCGCGCGAACAAAAGGACACGCTCGCCTTGATTGAGAAAACGAGCCGCAGCCTGCTCGACCTCATCGCCAACATTCTCGACAACTCAAAGCTCGAAACCGGGCGCACCGAACTCAGTGTCGCGCTGGTGGAATTGCGGCCGTTCGTCGGCGAGTTGCAGCGGCTCTTCTCAGCTTCCGCGCAGGCGAACAATCTCTCCCTCACTGTCAATTTCGAGCCCGGAACGCCCGCCGCCATCCTCACGGACCCGATGCGCCTGCGCCAGATCTTGAGCAACCTGCTTTCCAACGCCATCAAGTTCACGGAATCCGGCGGCATCGAAATTCGCGTGGCCGCCCAAGTCGTGCCGACCGACCCGCCGGCCGCCAAACGCTGGCGCGTGCAGTTTCACGTGCGCGATACCGGCATCGGCATGACCCTGGATGCTGTCCGCAAGCTGTTCGTTCCGTACGCACAGGCGAATGCCTCGATTGCGCAACGTTTTCGCGGCACGGGCCTCGGGCTCGCCATTTCCAGCCAATTGGCGAAGTTGCTCGGCGGCACGATCACGGTGCAAAGCCACGTGTCGCGCGGCTCGACCTTTGTCGTGGAAATCCTCGCCGACGAAGGCCAGTTTCCGGCTTAACGCACCCTGGCGGTAAAGTGGTGGAGCTGATCGGACTCGAACCGACGGCCTCGACAGTGCGATTGTCGCGCTCTTCCAACTGAGCTACAGCCCCAAATCTCTGACGGGAAACTGCTTAAAGTGCCGCGTCCGCCCCGCCGGGTCAAGGTCATTCAGCCGCCCCTTCATCGCCGGAATCCGCATTTATTGTTTTCACCCTCCACCATCCAGCCCGGGGCGACTTTTCCCGATTGTCACCTTCGGCCTTAAAATATATTTTGAAATTGGCGTCGGATGTGCTACCTATCTCTTTAAGGGCGGACCCCGGCCACTCTCAACCCAATCTGACCATGCCCAAGAAAAGCGCACCCATGAAGCCGGCGGCCGTTCCGGTCGTTCCCACGAAAGCCAAGGCGCCCATCGCCAAGGCCACGCCGCCGCCTCCACTGCCGGCGATTACGCCTGCTCCGGTCGTGAAAAAACCCGCGACCAAGTCTCCGGTCAAACCGGTGGCCAAGAAGACCACGATTATCGCCAAGGTCGATGTCGGCTGGGGCAACAGCCTTTACCTGCGCGGCGATGGCGGCGGCCTCAGTTGGGACGTGGGCGTGCTCATGACGTGCGCCAAAGACGACGAATGGTCGTGGTCCTGCCCCGCCAATGCCGGGCCGGTGACCTATAAATTTGTGCGCAACGACCTGCATTGGGCGTTGGGTGAAAACCTGGTCGTCGAAGCCGGCGCGACCGCTGTTTCTACCCCGGATTTTCCACCGTGGTAAGCCGGGCCTAGGGCGGTTCAAATTAAAGTATAGCCGGGAGTGAGGCTGGCAGTCTTGGTGGTAGCGACGCCTCTCCGAGGCGTCTGATGCTAGAGGAGCGGACGGCGCGGAGCCGTCCCTACCTCGGACAAAGACTTGGACTTGGCCACCGTTTTTTTGAAAATGCTCTAGGGCTCGAGCGGCAAATCCGCGGAAATTTCCAGCAAATGCCGGCGCAGTTCCAGCGCCGCGGCCGCGTCGTCCTTGGCCCCCAAGCTTTCGTAGTTGGGCAAGATGCGCGAGCGCACGTCCACGATGGAAAACGGTTTCGGGACATAAAAACCATCCCAACTGCGCAAGCGCCAGGCGGAGCGGAAATGGCAGGACATCAGTAACAAGGGCGCTTTCGAGTGGCGGGCCAGGAGCAAGGTTCCGGGCTTGATTTCATAACACGGGCCGCGCGGGCCGTCGGGCGTGATACCCACGTCCGCGCCTTTTTCCATTTCGTTTAAAAGCTCCCGGGCGGCATGGATGCCGCGCCAACTGCTCGAACCGCGCACGGCCTCGATGCCCGCCAGCTTGAAATACGCGGCCAGCCATGCGCCATCGCCACTCGCGCTCACCAGCCCTACCAGCCGGTGGCTGCGCCGATACATCTGGTAAATATACGCGCCCATGAAGAGGCGATTGTGCCACATCACCCAGAGAACGGGGCGCTTGTCCCGCAGCCAGCCCTTCATTTCATCGCTGGTGCGCAGGCGCAAGGTTCGCAGCCACACGCGCGCAAACAAATAAAAGGGCAGCAAGACGAGGTATTGCAGCCAACCCGCGTAAATGACCTCGCGCAGGCGCGACACTGAAGGGGCGGGCTTTTTGCCGGGCACCGGTGGAGGCGCTGAGGCACCCGCAGCCTCCGGCGGAGGCGTGCGGTCCGGCGGCAGTGGTGGCGTTGAGGCTTCCGAGGACATGCGGGCGTCGTCCATTCAAAACCGAAATGCGCGCGGGGCAAAGGGAAAAGGACGGGAATAAATGGTTTAGGGGGTGTTTTGAATACCTCAAACAACCACGGATAACACGGATGCCACGGATAAGAATAATGAAATTTTCAACCATTCGGGGAAGTAAATTTGTGTTATCCGCGCGATCCGTGCTTGCTTGGTCGTGCTGGATTAAATCTTGAACCTGCGCCTGCCGCCGTCTTCACCCAAATTCCCTACGCTCATCGGTGTTCTCTCCGGCTTCCTCTTGCATTCCCTGCGGTTTCCTCCTCAGTGCTTCTCTGCGTTCTCTGTGCTCTCGGTGGTTCAACTCCGGCTTTCCTCTTTTACCTTCTCCCTTTATCCTTCATCTTTCAGCGTTTAGCATTTCCGCCCGTGCTCCCGCCCTGCCCTCACCTGCCCCCGGCCCCGCCCGCCATGTCCTGGCGCGATCTCGGCCGCCACGGCCATGAGCGCGGCGCGGAATTTTATCTCAGCGCACTGACTTACGCCCAATATCTCTGGCAGCGTGGCTATGCAGGCCGCGCGCTCCTCGCCCTCGACCGCGCCCTGCTGGCGAGCTTGCGCGGTGACGAACCCATCCTGCGCAAGTGGCCGCTGCCCTATCGGGCGCTCCACTGGGTCATGACCCAGGCGCCCGCGGAGGCGCTCGTCGGCAACCCGCGCGTCCATTACCAACACTTGGCGGGACGCCTGCGCGGCCCCGACTCGCGTCAAAAAAAGGCCCGGGCCTGGGCCTGCTGGCATCTGGCCTGCTTGGCGAATCCCGCGTGGCCCGGCGACGCCCGCCACAAGATTCGTGAACCCAGGGTGACAGATATAAAGGCCAGACTGGGAAAATGGGGGGTGAAGGGTGAGGAACGGATTTGGCAGGGGCTCGCTTAGTTAGAATACATCCATCCGCAAAGTAAGCTACTCCAGGTGCCTCCCGGGAATGCACCGATCACATCCTTCGTGTTGATTCGTGACTATTCGTGGCTCATTTTAAATTTTATCAGACCTCCGACAGCCTCGATATAATTTCTCCAACGCAAATTTTCACGGTGCAACCACACAGTTTGAACCCATAGTAAAAAGCAGGTTCGCCGGTTTTCTCTCCTTACCCCGATTTTCCATGGCCGGCATGGCTCCAGCCTTTCGTGGCCGCCTCCGTTCGCTCACGCGTCGGAGGTCGGGCGCGCTGAAGGATTTTCCCGAAGAAGCACGTCCCGAAGAGGTAGGTACGCCTCAGAATGCCAAAACGCTGGTTTCCCGCGCCCCCGGCCTGACGCTGGTCGAAATGATGTGCGTGATGACGATTTTTATCATCATTCTGGCATTGACGATGTCGGTGTACCAGGGGTTGCTGCGAAAAATGACGCTCACCCAGGCCAATCACGACCTCGCCGGCCTCGCCGCCAAGCTCGAATTGTTCCGGTCCGCCTTCGGGCAATACCCGCCGGGCGACACTTCACCCGAGGCCGAGACCAATTTAATCAAGGCGCTGACGGGCCGTGCGCGCTGGGTGCGCACTGGAGGCAAGCTGGTGTGGGAGACCACGCCGCTGGACGCCGCCGTGCCGGCCTGGGGGCACTCGTTTCTCGACACCGGCGAATTCACGCTGGCGGAGGGCAAGAACGGGCAACTGGCGCCTGAGGCGCGATTCGAGGATCCGTGGGGCCAGCCCTATTTGTATCGTTACAAATCCGCCGCCGAACTGGCCAGCCCCACCGCGCCCAGCGCCTGGAAGGCGAAGGGCGTCGTGCTCCTTTCGCGCGGGCCGGACCGGCGGCCGGAAAAGCCGGATGACAATTTTGTGTGGCAGGCCGACGCCAAGGGAAAACTGACGGACACTTATGCCAGGGGGTCCGGCGGCGAACGGGCGGACAATCTCGTGCTGGCGCCGACTGATTGAGGCCGCAGATTTAGGCCAGGCCGCGCTGGGATTGGCTGATGAAGTCGAGCGTGGCGCGCACGAGGGCGTGGTCCACTTGCGGGTGCGCGCGGAGGCGTTCGAGCGCCTGCGTGCGGTTCAGGCCGTCGCGATACAAAATTTTAAACACCGAGCGGGCGACTTCGATATCCGCCGCGGAATGGCCGCGGCGTTCGAGGCCGATTTTATTAATGGTGCGGACCTCCGCCGGATTGCCGTCGGCAATCATAAAGGGCGGCACATCCTGCACGACTTTTGCGCAGGCACCGGCCATGCTGTGCGCGCCCAAGCGGCAAAATTGGTGGACGCCGGCGTTCCAGCCGAGATTCACATGGTCGCCGACGAGCACGTGACCACCGAGGGCGGCGTGGCTGCTCATCACGAGGTGGCTGCCGACGACGCAGTCATGCGCGATGTGGCTGTAGGCGAGGATGACGTTGTCATCGCCCAGCACAGTGAACTCGCCGTCCTTGGTGGCGAGGTGGACGGTGACGTATTCGCGAAAAATGTTGCGATCGCCGGCGCGCAGGCCGGGCTGGCCGCCGGTGAACTTGAGGTCGTGGGTCTTCGAACCGATGAGGGCGAAGGGAAAAACCTCGTTGGCCGCGCCGAGTGTGGTGCGGCCCTCGACGCACGCGTGGTGGTGCAAAAGAGTGCCCGCGCCGAGTTGGACTTCGGCGCCGACGTATGCATACGCGCCGATGGTCACGCCCTCCGTCAATTGCGCGCCGGACTCGACGATGGCGGTCGGGTGAACGGTGGTCGCCATTGTACCAAAAAAAGTTCCGCTTAGGACGATTCGCCGCCCATGCCCACGACCACGCCGGACGATTGCGCGGCGAGGTACTTCTGAAATTCAGCGAGGCTCGCGTCTCCGTAGAGCTTGGAAATCTGCTCGGTGAGCTGCGCCTTCAACACCGCGAGGCGTTTGGCCAGGGCGTCGGGGAAAATCGGGCCGACAAATTTATTCGCCGAACCCATCTGCACCAACTCGGCCGCCATGGGCTGGGCGGTGGCCAGGAGCGAGGCAAAGCGTTTTTGCAAGTCGGCGGCCTTGACGGGGTCCTTGTCGGTCGAGCCATAAGCGCCGAAATAGCCGAGGGCGGTGACGACCGGGCAGCGGGCGTCGAGGTTGATCAGGATTTTCTGCGACGTCCAGACCTCGGTCTCGATCTTCACGACGGCCTGCTGCTTGGCGGCCTCGCGGGCGAGCCGGTCCTGGCGGAGGTCGAGGATGCCCTTGTCGGCCTGGGCGTGGACGGTGGCGGTGAAGAGCAGGGTGGCGGCGAGGGCCGCGCTCAGGGAATTAACCGCGCGATTTTTTTTCATAATAGTCATTGATGATTTTAGCGACGTCGCGGTAGTCAATGTCATTGGCGTAGATGGCCTTGAACTCGTCGATGGCCTTGTCGGCCTTCTTGTTTTCCTGGTAAACGGAGGCGAGTTCGTAAATGACCTCTTTCTTGAGGTCGTTCATCGCGGTGATGTCGCGCTTGGCGGACTCGAGCTGCTCTTCGGCGAGGTCGAGGATGCCCTTCTTGCGGTAGGCGCGGCCCAACTGGAGCATCGCCTGCTGGGCGACCTTCGGGTTGCGGCGGGAGAACTGGAGTTCGCGGATGGCGGCGTCCACCTGGCCGGTTTCGTAGAGCAAGGTGCCGTAGTCGTAGCGGTAGCCGTAGTCGTTCGGGTACTTGTCCACGAGCGTCTTGGACTGCAGTAGGCGGAATTCGAGGTCCTGCTTGCGCAATTCGTCGAGGGCCGCCTGCTTGGCCGGATCGGGGCCCGCCGCGAGGGCGGTTTCAAGTTCGGCGATCTTCGTCTTCATGTTGGCCGTCATGAAGTCGGTTTCCCACTTTTCGAAGGTCACATCCGCCTTGCCCTGCGGCATCTGGCGGGCCTTGCGCACCCAGACGAGAGCGTCGTCGAACTTCTGCAAATTCTTGTAGTGGCCGATGATGTCGCGGTAATTCGTCATGTTCTCCGGCTCCTTCTCAATCTTGACCGTAAGGTCGGCGATGAGGGAGGCGGTGGTGTCCGCGTCGTTGACGGTGCGGTTGGCTTGTTCGAGCTTCGTGGCGGTGTCGGCGTCGGCGAGTTTGGAGCGGAAGTCGCCGCCCTGTTCTTCCCACTTGCCCTTGTCCATGGAGATGGAGACGGAGGCCTTGCGGACGAGCGCTTGGGCGTCGCCATTGCCGGGGGAAAGGTCGAGGATATGGTCGCAGACCTTGATAGCTTCCTTGTTCTGGCCGGCATCCATCATGGCGCCGGCGAGCGCGAGAAGATTCTTAAGATTGTCGGGCTCGAGTTCACGCACGCATTCGTAGGCAAAAACGGCGGTCTGCATCATGCCGAGGGCCGTGGCGGCCGCGCCGAGGAGCTGGTGCGCCTGGACGTTGGAAGGATTCTGCGTGATGAGTTTTTCGGCTTCATCGAGCGAGCCCTTCGGGTTGGATTTGACCTGGGCGCTCGCGCGGAAGGCAAAGGGCGTCTTGGTCAGGGCCAGGAATTTCGTCATGCCCTTGTTCTTGCCGATGGCCGCCTTCTTCTGCGCCTTGCGCATGATTTTGCGAATCTCGAGGCAGCCGGGCTGCGAATTCAAAATGTTGCCGCAGATTTCGATGGTGTAGGTCGGGTTCTTGTCGACGGCCTTGTCGGCCACGTCCACTTGTTTTTGCAGGCGGATGTCGATGCTCTTGAGCGGAATCTCCTGAATGATGGGAGCGCCCGCGATGGGAGCGGCACCACCGGCAGCGCCGGTGAGTGGGGCTGGCGTCGCCGGAGGAACAGGGGAATTGGCGGCGGACGTGGGGACGGTCGGGGTCTGAACGGTCGGATCGCTCATGGTAGTTTCTAAATTGGGTCAGTGAAGCGGAGGGGTGATGAAAAGGAACGCGAAATATAAGGCACCTCGCGTGGTTTACGCAACTTAATTTCTTTCCGGTTTTTTGCAACTCGGTCGCTGCGCCGGAAACTAACCCATCGGACGATTCTTTCGCGCCTTAAAATAAATAAGGCCGGGTCTGTTGGAGACCCCGGCCACCCGCCCAAAGTTTCCGCGCGGGAAAATTTTCCGGGAAATTAATAACGTTTCGCGTAGGCGACCTGTGGCAACTTCGCGCCCGCGGCCGCGAGTTCATCGACGCTGTCCTGGCCTTCTTGATAGTGAACGTAACCGAAGACGATGCCCTGCAAATTCTGGGCGGTGACTTTCTGCGGATCGGGCCGGCCGTTGTTCAAGCCCTGGGCGACCCAGCCGTCCGGGGTCTGCTCAATGACGCGGTGGGCGACGAGGTCGCCGACGGCATCGCGATAGATCACGGTCATCCCCGGCTGAAGTTCTGAATAAGTGGCGCTGGCGAGCAGGAGCAAGGTGGTGTTATTAATCTGGGGCACCATGGAATCGCCTTTGGCGAGGAAGACCTGCCAGCCGCGGCGCATCGCGGCGATGTGCTGGGCGTCGGCCAGGGCTTGCGAGAGCGGCACCCGGGTTTTGACGAGGTCACTAGCTTGGGCGACGACTGGAACCAGGCCTGCGACGGCGAAGAGGAGGGCGACCAAACCCTGGCGGACGAAGGTCGAGAGCGGGGTTTTGTGGGCGAAGAGTTGATGCGTGTTTTTCATAAGCGCATGTTACTCTTTTCCAAGGTTTTCCGGTATCGGACCGACCCTGTAAAACGGCTGGCAATTGTGCTGAATTTTCGCGGCGCACGCCCTGAGCCTCCGCACTCCAGAAAGCCGACTTGGGCTCGGATAAAGCCTGACCTGGCCTCCGGAAAAGTACTGAGGCCTTACCACCTCGCGGTTTGATTAAGGTGCGCTTTAGCCAGCCTTCGAGGCTCGCCAAATTGTAAAAGTTACGTGACGGCAGAACCGTTGAAATTTCCTAATTTGCTTAAAATCAGAGTCTTAAAGTAGTTATTCCCACCCATGAACACCGGCTTAGGGGGTGGGTTTCTAGGGCACGGTTGGGAACAGTCTAGCCTTGAAAATGGTCAGTTGTTGAACGATATTGAACTCTGACCTGCATCCCACCATGACTGCCACCCTGACCTCTTCCCGCGACCGCGCGCACACCCATGACGCCGCGGCGCTTGAGCCTGACGTTGATTTGCAGGAGCTAAAGCGTGAGCTGGCTGCGGCCAAAAACCGCTTTCTCACGTTGGCGCAGAATGCTGAACGCGCGCGCCGGGATGCCAATGTCGCTGAGACTCAGGCACGCGCCCGCATGACGACCGCCGCGGAACTGCTCGCCGACGCCCTCGCCCAGCACGAGGGCCCTGCCCTGCGCGCCGCGGCCCAAACGGTGCTCGCGCAGTTGCGCTCCTAAGCGTCTACGGTCGGGCGGCCGATAGAACCAAGGTGCCAAGGAGCGGGCAGAATCAGGTCGTTGAGTTCCGGGTTATTCAGTCTTGGCCTAAACTTTCCCAAAATCCTTGGGTGACTTTTACATGGGTTTTGGCATAAGCTGAAGGTTGCATGACCAATTTCCGTTCGCTGAACGCGCGTTTCCTCTCCCTGGGCCTGCTCATGGCTGCCGCTTTGGCCGGCGGGTGCAGCGACAATCCGAATGAAAGCGTCGTTAAATTCGAGTCCACGCCGGTCGGAGCGACGGTGAAAATCGACGGCACGCCCGCGGGGCAAACGCCGTTGAGCGCCGTCTTGGGCCGGAAGCAGGAGACCCAGATTACCTTTGAAAAACCGGGTTTTGCGACCGTGAGCATTCCCGTGCGCCCGCGCGACGGCGACCTGACGCCGAATCCCGTCAAGGCCGCGCTCGTGCCTGAATTGATGCCCGCCACGCACGAAGGCGATCCGAAGGTTGAGTTGGAGAAACGCATCGAGATCGTGCGCCAAAACGCCGCCATGGGCCGCATCACCGAGGTGGACCGAGTTTACATCGAGGCCAAACTGGTGGAATTTTACGGTGTGCCCGCGCCGGCGCCCGCTGCCAAATAAGTGGATCGAAAAAATTACCCCGCTCCCTTCTTCCAGTTCCCACTCTTTGCTCCCTGCTCGTAGCTTTTTGCTCCCTGCTCTCATCTCCCTGCTCCCTGCTTTATGCACGCCGCCCGCTTTCTCGGACAGTTCCTGCGCCAACCGGGACGCACGGGCGCGGTGCTGCCGAGTTCTCCCAGCCTTGCGCATATGATGACCGATGCCGCGCGGCTGGGCGATGCGGAGGTGATTGTCGAATGGGGCACGGGCAACGGCGTCATCACTGAGCGGATTTTGGCGAAGAAAAGGCCGGCGGCGGGTTTCCTGGCCGTCGAGTTGAACGAGGAATTTGTGACGGCCACGCAGCGGCGTTGTCCGACGGCGAAAATCGTGCACGATTCCGCGGCCCATACGCGCAAACACCTGTCGGCCCATGGCTGGCGCGGCTGCGACCGCCTGGTGTGCGGACTGCCGTGGGCGTCCTTCCCGGAGAAATTACAGGACGATTTGCTGGACACCATGTACGACGTGCTGAACCCCGGCGGGATTTTCGTGACGTTTGCGTACCTGCAAGGCCTGCTGCTGCCGGCGGGCCAGCGTTTTCGCAAGAAATTGCAGGCGCGCTTCCCCCAAGTCACGCGGACGCGCACCGTGTGGCTGAATTTTCCGCCGGCGTTCGTGTACTGCGTGCGGAAGTGAGGGCGAAGTATTTTTCCACAGATTACGCAGATTGACACAGATTTTTAAAATAATGAATCGGTGCAAATCGGAGCAATCTGTGGATAAACCTCTCTGACACCGCATCTCACTTTTATATAAGGATTTCCAATGAAATACTCCCTCCCTGTTTCCCTTTTAGCCTTCAGTGTCTTCACGGCCTCCGCCGTGTACGCCGCGACCGACAGCGACGCGCCCGCGCCGTCCCTCCAAAATTATCAGTCGCCCTACTCTTTTGCCGCCGCCGTCACCGACCCGGCGCTCACCGCGGATTTCCGCGAGCCGCCGAAACGTCCCGAGGATTTTCGCGATTGGTCGCCGACGCCGTTTGTGGACTGGACGAACTTTGCGCGCATCCGCGCCCTGCGCACCACGTGGGGTCCGATTTACCGTGCGTTCGACGCCCCGGCGGGCGCGATGGACCAGCCGGCCAGTTGGGCGCAGTTGCGCGTGCTCGCCGCCGCGAATCAAATGCGCGGGCAAGTCCCCTACGCCCATCACCACATGCATGTGTGGAACGTGCCGGACGAGCCGCGCTGGGTGGACGCGAAAATGACGCCCGGCGTGGGCATCGATTGCTCCGATTTCACCCATTGGGCCTACAGCTACGGCATGGGCATCGAGCTGCGCACCGGCATCGGCGAACAGGCCGAAACGCGCACCGCGCCCATGCATATCAAGAACGGCCGGACCGTCGAAATCGTCCCGCAGCGCCTTTACGACGTGCACGACGGTTATGACAAGCAATACGACGCGCTCGTGCATGCGCTCCAGCCCGGCGACTTGCTCTTCATCCGCTCCGACCCTCCGCTGACGAACAAAATTTCCCACGTCATCATGTGGCTCGGCAACTACGTGACCGATGCGAATGGCAAGGACCAGTACTTCGTCATGGACAGCCACGGCGGCGAAGTCATCGACTCCAACGGCGTGAAAATCCCCTCCGGCCCGCAAATCCGCCCCTTCCGCGAAAAAAGCTATTACTTTAGCTCCTTCGACCACGTGCTGCGGTTTTTCCCGCTGCGTTCGTCGGGGGATGAGAATCCGGTGCCGTAAGAGAAGAAGGGACTGAGGGACAGAGGAGCAAAGGGACTAAGCGAAGAAGTGATGCCTGAAATGCACCCACTTCGATAAGATCAAAATTGAGATTCAAACCACTGTTGCCCGGCCAACGCCCTAAAGCCAGCCCGCCTTAACCGCCCAGATGATGAGTGGAGCAACAAAAATTAGGGTCGCCAATGCAAACCAGCCGCAAAACCGAACCAACCCTGGCGGGGACGCTATTGTGATCGGCGCAGTGCCCAAGCCACTTGGTGAATTCGTCAGCATATTCCCGAATACTTCCGGAAACCAAATACACCAAAGCGGCAGCGCCGCGACCAGGTAGGCATAGATCACGGACTTGAATCCTCCGCGGGAATACAACCAAACCATCCACGCCAAACACAGCCCGCCCGAAAAGAGTCGATGCCAATCAAGCTGGCCAGAATCTTTCCTCAGCAACGGCATTGGGTCAACTTATCAGGCATCTCCACCCGAGATGCAATCGGTTATCTCTCTGATTCCATACGTCACGCCTTCCACCAATAAGAATTTAACCATCAGAAATTTGCCCTTGTCCCCTTGTCCCTACGTCCCTCTGGTACTTTGTCCCTGAGTCCCTTTGCTTCTTTGTCCCTTACTGAACTTTCTTCGCGTCTTCGCGGTGAACTTTCTGGAGCTTGCTCCACGGCGACACCGCCTTTTTCCAGTCACCACCAGAGAGGCGTTGGCGGGCGAGGACTTCGCGGGTCTGGCGGGCGGCGGCTTCGCCGGCCCATTCGCGCAGGCCGGTGGGGCTTAACAATCGCGCGCCGTTGGCCGCGGCGGACTCGCCCAAAAGATTGTCGCGCGTGGCAACGACGATTTCCGGCGCGTCGGCGTGCCGCTGGCGTTTGGACGGGCGGCGGTCCTGCTCGGCGGGGAGCGCGGTGTTGGCCACGATTTGCTCGATGACGCCGTCGGCGCTCAGGCCCTTGGGCCCGTACACGAGCGAAAACGTAAGCTCAGTGCCGGGCCGCTCGATGAGAATCTCGTCGCCCTTGCCGTCAAAAACGATGGAGACGCGCCAGCCCTCGGTGTCGTGGATGGGGCGCAGGGCGTCGATTAATTTTGCCTGGGCGGCATCCGGGCCGTGCTGAACGAGGAGTGCGCGCAGCTCGGGCCACGCGTGGATGACGTTGTAGGCGTCAACGAGCAGATGCCGGTCCGGGGCCATGGGAGAGAGGAAAGAAAAGAGTTTTGGACAGAATTAACCGAATTTGGAGAATTGCGGAAAACCGGAAGAAGATTTTGGACAGAATTGACAGAATTTAGGAAATTACTGAACCAGAAATCAGACATCTTTTCTTAATTCAGTTAATTCTGTAAATTCTGTCAAAAATCTTCTTCTTTCTGTATTTCTCACTGACGTAAAAATTCCACCTGAAAAGAGTTTTGGACAGAATTAACAAAATTTAGGGAATTGCTGAACCAGAAATCAGAAGTCTTTTTCTCAATTCGATTAATTTTGTCAATTCTGTCCAAAAATCTTCGTCTGCCCTTCTCAGACCCGGAACACAGCCCCGAGTTTTTTCCCGAGGAGGGCGGAGGCGCCGTAGATCGTGACGGCGAGGAACACCATCGCCCACACGCCGAGCGCGCTGGCGAGGTACGGGCCGTTGCCGAGCGAGCCGAGCAATTGGTAGATGGCTTTGGTGATGGGGAAATACTGCTGCTTCTGCGCGAGGAGCATGGAATCGCTGACTTCGAGCATCGATTGCGCGAAGACGAGAATCGCACCGGCCAGAAGATTGCCGAAGATGAGCGGGGCCGTGACCACCAGCGCCGCGCGCCACGGCGGACAACCGAGGTTTTGTGCCGCCTCCTCGTAGGCGACACTGGTTTGCTCCAGCCCCGCCACCGCCGAGCGGACCATCAGCGGGAGTTTCCGCACGGCGTAGGCAAACACCAGCGCCGTCGTGGGATTGCCAATCGGGTCGAGCCAGGCGAAGGCGCGGCCGGGCTGGCTCATCACCAAATAACCGAACGCGAGGACGAGGCCCGGCACCGCAAGCGGCAGCATGGCCGTAGCGTCGAGCGCGTGGCGGCCGGGCATTTTCGTGCGGGCGACCACATAGGCGATGCCGACGCCGAGGACCACCGCCAATAGCGACGCCAACCCCGCGTAGCGGAGGCTGTTGAGAATGGCAGGAACCGTCTGGTCGCTGCCGAGCGCGAGGCTGAAATTCGCCGTTGTCCAGCCGGTGGGCAGTAATGTCCCATACCAGTCACTCGAACACGCCACGCCGATGACCGCGAGGTGCGGCAACAGCGCGACGAAGGTAACACCGCCAAAAAGCGCGATGCAGGCCGAGGCCCCAAGCCAGCCCGTCGGCCGTTCCTCCGCGGCGTGGCCCGCTTTCGCGACGGCGGCGTAGCTGGCGCGTCCGAACAAGCCCTTGCCCAACGCATAAAAGGACACCGCGGCCGCCAGCATCACCGTCACGAGCGCGTAGGGAAAAGGATTCTGGCCGATTTCGCGCAGGCCGTTGAACACTTGCACCGAGGCGATGCGGTCATAATCAAAAATCAGCGGCACGCCCAGTTCCGTGAACGCCCAGACAAAGACGACGGTGCCGCCCGCAAACAGACCGGGGCGCATGAGCGGCAGCGTGATTTGCCAAAACCGCGCGAAGCCGCGGCAGCCGAGGTTTTCCGCCGCTTCTTCCATCGCCGGATCGATATTAGCCAGCGCGGCGAGGGCGTTGAGATAGAGAATCGGATACAGGCCGAGCGCGCACAGCGCGACCATCCCGCAAAAACGCCCTGGCCCGCCGAGCCAATCCACGGGCACGGACGCCAGCCCGAGGTCGAGCAGGAGGGTGTTAAGAACGCCGTACGTGCCGAGAATCTGGCGCACGCCGATGGCCCCGACAAACGGCGGCAGCAGGATCGGCATGAGCACGAGCGCGAGGAAAAATTTCTTGCCGGGAAAGGCATACCGGTCGGCGACCAGGGCCAGCGGCACGGCAATGGCCATCGCCAGCGCGGTGGCTGCGACCGCGAGCGCAAAGGAATTCGCCAGACCCTCGAGATAAATGGAGTTCGTGAACACCCCGCACAGGAATGCGAGCGTAAAGTGCCCATTGGCGTCCACAAAACCACCGTGCAAAATTTGCGCGAGGGGCCAGACGAAAAAGGCCGCAAACAACCCGGCGGTTACCACGTACACTCCGAGACTGAGCGATTTGGACATCGGGGGAGTTAGTTGCTAGTTGTTAGTTGCAGGCGACCAAGTGTTAGTTGCTGATGGCAGGCTTGCCCGAGCTGGCCGAGGGGTGCTTCAGGGATCTGCGAAATAAAGTACCTGTGATTTTAACCACAAAAAGCACAAGCAGCTCAGCCCATCCTAGTTTTGTGCCTCTTGTGCTTTTTGTGGTCAATGCTCTTCAAGGACAATCGAATTTTTTTGTTCGAGGCGAGCAGGCTTCAGGCTGGAGATTGCCGGCGGTGGCCGGGCGGAAGGCAGCGTAGCCCAAGCGCGGGAGTATTCGAGATTTTTCCGGCGCACAAAAAACTTGGCCGCGGCGCGGAAAGATGCCATCTTTCGCCTTTGTGGCGCAGGATGCTGCCGCCACCACCTGGAGAGGTGACAGAGTGGCCGATTGTGCCTGACTCGAAATCAGGTGTCCTCGCAAGGGGACCGGGGGTTCGAATCCCTCCCTCTCCGCCAGTTTGCAGTTTCGCAGAATTCCCCGCTAACGCGATCATCACCGAAGCTCACCCCGGCCCATGAGCGATGGGCACAATTGTCCGGCTAAAAATGAGTGCGCTCATTTTTATTTGACAGGGAGGCCCGACACTTCTAATTTCATAAAATTGAGCCCACTCATATTTATTTTATGAAAGTGAAATCCGGAAAATACAAACCGCAGGAAAGGCCCGGCCGGAGGGCCGAGAACAAGGACAAGACGAAGCAGGCCATCCTGGCGGCGGCCCTGCGACTCTTTGTCGAAAAAGGATTTTATAAGACCACGACGAGTGCCATTTCCAAGAAGGCAGGCATCGCCGAGGGCACGCTCTTCAATTATTTCCAAACCAAGGAGGACCTGGCCCTCTACTTTTTCGAACAGGAACTGGAGCACGTCATCGAGTGGTTCCAGACCGATGCGCGCATCCAACGCGCGGCGCTCCCGGAAAAACTTTTTGCGATCATCCACCAGTCTCTCGACCGGCTGGCTCCGTACGAGGAATTCCTCGGCGCCGTGTACCTGCGCTCGCTGATGCCGGTTTCGAAGCTGAGCCCGTGGAGGCTGCAGAACCAGGAGCGTCATCTGCGCTATTTGCGGTTCATCCGTGACATTCTGGCCGACGCTGAAGCAGCGGAGGAAATTCCGCCGTACGGCGACTTTGGGGCCTATTCCTTCGGGCTTTTGCACCTGGCGATGATCACCTACTGGCTGCAGGATCACTCACGCGGAAAGGAGCAAACGCTGGCGCTGCTCGACCGCATCCTGAAGATGGGCACCCATTTCCTGAAAAAAGGAGGCTGGGAATGGTAAATCACAAAACACACAAAGGCGCCTTAACGCGCGGCTTTCTGCTCGGTAAGCTGGGATTCAAACTGGCGGGAAGCTATCTGGGTTACCAGGCCCAGAATCTTCTCCTGGACGAAGCCGAAGGGCCGCAGAGGGAGGCTCGCTTTCAGCTACAGGCCTCGAGGCGCTTGCGCGAGGAACTCGGTCGCCTGAAAGGGCCGGCCATGAAGATTGGGCAATTGTTAAGCCTGGACAGCGGTTCGCTGCGTCCGGAGACGATCGAGGAACTGGCAAACCTTCAAATGCGCGCCCCGGGCATGCATGCGAGCCTGGCGCGCGCGCAATTCAAGGCTGCGCTGGGCCAATATCCCGAGGAACTATTTCGCGAGTTCGACCCCGAGCCTTTTGCCGCCGCGTCGCTGGGGCAGGTGCACCGCGGCATCACTCACCAAGGGGAAAAGGTGGCCATAAAAATCCAGTACCCCGCCATTCGCTCTGCGATTGAAAACGACTTCAAACTTATCAAGTCCCTGGCTCTGCCGGGCCGGTTATCCGGTTACCTACCCACCTCTTTGCTGGCCGAGTTTGAACGCGGCACGCTTGAAGAGACCGAATATCTCCATGAAGCGCAAAACATCGAATACTTTCATAAGGAATTAAAGGGGCTATCCTATCTTTCCATTCCCTGGGTGTACCACGAATGGAGTGGTGATCGCGTCCTGACCATGTCGCATATCGAAGGCGTGCCATTCCGGAATTTTCTGATGCAAAAACCGTCGGCGGCCATACGCAATCTTGTCGGTGAACGGCTGGTCGAATCCTTTCATACACAATTGCATTGGCTGAAGAGACTCCATGCCGACCAGCACCCAGGCAATTACCTGTTTAGTTCCGACGGCTCCATCGGGCTGGTCGATTTCGGTTGCGTGAAACGGATCCGCATCGAAGCTACGGAACTCATCAATTCCATGGTCAACCGCTCTTGGCGTCAGAGCGAAGCCTCAGCCAGGCGATTCGTGGGCCTTGCACTGGGAGAAAAAATGCCGCTCGCCCAGGCGCGGAAAATCCTGCCGCTTGTGGAGGCCAGTGCCGATTTTCTCTTTCCCCAGGGGCCAGCGGCAAATCCGGTGGTGGATTTTGGCGACAAGAAGTTGTACGAACTGCTCACCAGTAACGGCAAAAAGATGCTGCGTCACCAGTTGTACAATCCGGAATTTGCGTTTATTTCTCGGGTGGAGATGGGGTTGGACCATCTTTTGCACGAACTCGGCGCGAAGGTGAACGTGGGCGCGGTCTGGCGACGAGTATCCACCGCACCCGTCGTCGGCCACAACCACGCCTGATCGTGCATCCGCGTCTCGAAAGCCTCCAGTTTGCCCCTTAGCTCGGCGTTGCCCTTATGTCGCCGGCTCGAGCTGGCCGAGACACGCTTATAAAATCTATCCTACCAGGGAGTCGCCGTTCGAATTGCTTTGTCCAAGAGCCACCGCCAGTTTTTCAAGCCTAGGCACGCAGCGAAGGAGAGCCTTTTCCTGTCAGTTTAGGCTCGTCACCGTTCTCCCTGACGGTGTTGCATGAGTCGGTCGGCAAACGGCTGCAAGGTCAGCCCTACGCCCCTACCCCCATATCTCCATGAAAGCTCCGCTCTTCTTCCCCGCTGCGATTCTATTGATGGGTGCGAACCTCGCCCCAGCCCAGACCGCAGCCGCCGCCCCGGCTGCAACGTCAACCCCGGTCGCGGCTTCGGCGCCAGCACCAACCCAGCCTGCCGCCACCCCAACGCCGGCTCAGCCAGCCGCTGCCGCCGAGACCGCCCAGCCGGCCGCAGCAGCGCCGACTCAACCTACTGGCACTTCGGCTCCTGCAGCAGGCCGCGGCGGGGCGCGTGCGCCTGTGCCCACGCGCGACCCGCTCGCCGCGGGATATGTCAAGGCCACTGAACTGCCCGACGGGCAGGTGCCACCGATGGAGGCCGAGGGCAATTTCATCATCGGCCCGACCCACCGTCCGGCGCCCGAAATGAGCCCCGTCGCGGCGGGCCAACCCAAGGGCACCGTCTATAAGTTCTCCCTCGATTCGGCCGAGAGTAAATTTTATCCGGGGATCGCGGCGGGCGGAGCCGGGCCGGACGGTGCCGTGACCAGCATTCCCGCGCCTTACAAGCGCACCGTTTCCGTTTATGTACCCGCGCAGTATGTGCCCGGGACGGCGGCGCCGGTCATGATCACCACCGACGGCGACAACCGGGCGTTCAACGTGCTCGACCATCTCATTCCCGAGAAAAAACTGCCCGTGATGGTTGTCGTCGCCATTCCCCCGGGCGGCCCCGATGGACGCGGCGGCGAGCGCAATCTGGAATACGACACCGTGTCGGGCAAATATAGCGACTTTGTCGAGACCGAGGTTCTGCCGATGGCGGAAAAGGTCGCCCATGTGACGCTCACGAAAGATCCAGACGGGCGCGCCGTGATGGGCACCAGCTCAGGCGCAGCCGCGAGCATGATCATGGCGTGGCTGCACCCTGAGCGCTACCATCGCGTGTTAACGTTCTCCGGCACTTTCACCAACAATCAGTACCCGACCAATCCGGAGTTTCCGCACGGCGCCTGGGGACTCCACGAAACGCTGATTCCCCAAAGTCCGGTCAAACCGCTCCGCATCTACATGGAGGTCGGCGACCACGACAACTTCGGCGGACCGACGCGCGACTGGGTGGAGGCGGGCGAAAACATGGCCAAAATCCTGACCGAAAAAGGCTATCACTACAAATTCGTCTTCGCCCGCAGCGCCGGGCACACTGATCGGCCGACCATCTCACAGCTCTACCCGACTGCGCTGCAATGGATTTGGCAGGGATATCCGGTCGGGGGAAAGTGACTTGCCACCGTCTTGATGTGGGATTTGCAACGCTCTTGCCCCAGAGTGAGAGTAACCGTAAGGATTCAGAAACATCCTTCTCCGCCAAGTCATTGGGCGGCTAAAATCTCATGCAACTCCGCCCCCTTTTGCCACTTGGTCTAGCTGTACTCGCTCCCTGGCTGGGAAGTCACGAGTCCTGGGGACAAAATGTGACGAATTCTGCAACCCCGGACAGCCAGCCCACGACCACCCAGAATAGTTCGTCGACAAATCCCCCGTCCTCCTCCGCCACACAACCTGTAGAGTCTGCCCAAGCAGCAGAAACCGGCGATCCTCTCGGCCTCGCGGGCAATCCGGGCGCCGTCAACACCACCGCGGGCACGGGCTGGCTCGGGCGCACGCTGGGTATTCCCGCCGACACCGGCGTAACCTTCGGCGGCGTCTGGCTGGGTGACAGCAACTGGCTGATGAGCGGCGGCGTGAATCCGGGTAATGTGACGTACAACAGTCTGCTCATCGCCGATTTGCATGTGGATTTGCAAAAGGCCGTGGGGCTCAGCGGCGCGAGTGTCGGCGCGGAATTCCTGCAATACAATGGCCAGCCGACCAATGCGGTGGCCGGCAGCGTGCAGGGTTACAACAGCCTGGTGGGACCGCCGCCGCTGGATAGGTCGCAACTTTATCAGTTATGGTGGCGGCAGGAGTTTTTTGACGGCCGGCTCATTGTGCGCCTGGGCAAAACCGTGCCGACGATTGATTTTAATAATGTCGTGCGCCCGGTGCCGGTGCAAAACGACACGCGCGCCATCCCGGCGGTCAGCGGCTTGCTTTACACTCCGCTGTTCATCAACCCGACGCTCATCGGCGTCTCGCCGGGCTACTACAATTCGGCCTATGGGGCGACGATCACGTTCGCGCCGCGCAAGGACTTTTATGTGTCTTACGGCGCGTACGACGGCAGCGGCGCGCAGGGCGTGCAGACAGGCGAAACGGGCCCGCATTTCAACGGCCATTATTTTCAAATTGCGGAGGCGGGCTATGCCTGGGAATTGGGCACGCAGCACCTGCCCGGCGAAATTGCGGTCGGCGGCTGGCTGCAAAACGGGCCGTTGGCGCTGCCTTCGGGTGTGACGCAGGACGGCGCGCAGGGGCTTTACGCCTTCGGCTCGCAGAGGTTGTGGTTCGAAAATCCAGGTGTGGACAACAGTGGCGTGAGCGGATTTTTCCAATATGGCCTCAACCATGCCCATACGCTGCCCGTCAACCAGTATGCCGGCACCGGCCTAACGGCGTTTGGACTGATGCCGGGACGCGCGGAGGATTCGTTCGGCGCGGGGCTGGCGTGGTCCCAGCTCAATCCCAATATTTATGCGCGGCACGACGAATGGATGGTGCAGGGCTATTACCAGGCCCATCTTTTCGGCACGGTTTATTTCCAGCCGGCGGCGACTTTTATTCCGAATCCGGGAGCAAAATCCAAGCTGAGCGCCGCCTGGGCGCTGACACTGCGGCTGCTCGTGCTCTTTTAATGACACCTGATTGTTGTCCTGTTGTGACCGGGCAGAATTGTCGAGCAATTGCCTTGCATAACATGAGAGCGTTAGACAGATTCCCCTGAATGCCACCGAGAGGTGGTGCGGGCAGTATCCCGTATCCGCCCAACCTTTTTTTTAACAAAGCCAGATCCACCCAAACGCACCAGAAATCCATGAGCACCAAAGCAGATCCCCGCAAAAAATTCGCGCTGGAAGCCACCCGGCTGGCCATTGAATCCGTCGAAAAGGGCTGGGGCGGCCCCTTCGGCGCCGTCATCGTCAAGGACGGCAAAATCATCGGCCGTGGACAGAACCGCGTCCTCCTGACCGGCATTCCGGTTTATCACGCGGAAGTAACCGCCATCATCGACGCCTGCGGCCGCATCAACTCCAAGGCCCTGCTCGGCTCGGATTACTCCGAGGGCAATTTGAAGATGATCCCGCGCCCGAAGGGTTCGCCGGATCCGGTGCCCGAGCGCGCGCAGATGCTCAAGGGCTGCGAGCTCTACGTCAACGGCGCGCCCTGCCCCATGTGCATGAGCGCGATTTACTGGGCGCGCATCGACCGCGTGTACTTCGGCACCCGCCTGGAGGACACGAGCAAGATCGGTTTCGACGACGAATTTCAATACATCGACTTCCGCCTGCCGTGGAAGGAACGCAAGGCGATCAAGTGCTTCCCGGATTTCTATCGGGAAGACGCACTCCGCGCCTGCCAGGCCTGGATGGATAAGAAAGACCGCCACCCGTACTAAATTAGTCCGGTCGTCAGCAGCGCAGAATGCGCCGGTCGTCACCCGCAGCGGAGAAGGAGCACCCCACCCTATCCGCTGCGGGTTGGCACCCAAGGCCAGGTCATGCGAATGAGCATCCGCGGAGAAGCACCATGGATCTGAACACCATCACCGAGATCAAGCGCCCGACGCGAGCCGAGGAAGTCAAGCAATGGCCGAAGGGATTCGCGTGGCTGGCGGGTGGGACGTGGTTGTTTTCGGAGCCCCAAATCGACACACATACCCTGGTCGATCTGGAGACGCTGAAATGGCCGGCCTTGACCGTCACGCCCGCCGGGCTGGAAATTGCCGCGACGTGCAAGATTATCGAGCTGGAACGTTTCGTGGTGCCAGCGGAATGGCCCGCGGCGGCTTTATTGAGCAAATGCTGTCATTCGTTTTTGTCTTCGTTTAAAATCTGGAATGCGGCGACGGTGGGCGGAAACATCTGCATGGCGCTGCCGGCCGGGCCGATGATTTCGCTCACTGCGGCGCTCGAGGGCATTTGCACGTTGTGGCCGCGAACGGGGGCGGCGCGCCAACTCCCGGTGGTGGACTTCGTCACCGGCAACCACACCAACGTGCTTGCACCCGGCGAACTGCTGCGGTCAATTTTCCTGCCGGTGTCGGCGCTGAAAAAAAGTTACGCGTTCCGTCGCTTTTCGCTGACCCATCTCGGCCGCTCGGAAGTCCTGCTCATCGGCACGCGCTGTCCTGAAAGCGGGCGTTTTTTACTGACCATCACCGCCGCCACGCTGCGGCCGATTCAGCTCTCCTTCGCGAAGTTCCCGACTGCGGCGGAAGTTAAGGCGGCCATCGACCAAGCCGTGCCGTTCTCGCTGTATCTCGCCGACACCCACGGCTCGCCGGCCCACCGCCAGCATCTCACTTATTATTATGCGGAGGAAATCCGCCGCGAACTTTCCGTCTGAGGCTTGCCCATGAGTTTTAACATCAACGGAAAATCCTGCACCGCCGAGCCGCGGCCCGGCCAATGCCTGCGCACGTTCGTGCGCGAGCAGGGCTGGTTCGGCGTCAAAAAAGGCTGTGATGCGGGCGATTGCGGCGCCTGCACTGTGTGGCTCGATGGGCAGCCGGTGCATAGTTGCCTGACGCCCGCGTTTCGGGCGGCGGAGCGGAAAGTCACCACCATCGAGGGCCTGGCGAAGGATGGCGAACTGCACCCGATGCAACAGGCCTTTCTCGCCGCACAATCTTACCAATGCGGGTTTTGCACCGCGGGCATGATCATGACTTCCGCCACTTTTTCCGAGGCGGACAAAAAGGATTTGGCCTTCCACTTAAAGGGAAATTTTTGCCGGTGCACGGGTTATCGCGCCATCGACGATGCGATTCATGGCGTGGCCCATGTCGAGGCGGACAGCCCCGGCGCGAGTGTCGGGCGGAATCTCGCGAATCCGCACGGACCGTCCATCGTCACCGGGCAGGCGCGTTACACTGCCGATGTCGTGATGGACGGGATGCTGCATTTGAAAGTGCTGCGCTCGCCGCACGCGCACGCGCGCATCGTCGCCATTCGCCGGGACAAGGCGCTCGCGGTGCCCGGCGTGCAAGCCATTTTCACATGGGAAGACGTGCCCCGTCTGCCCTACGGCACCGGCAATCACGAAGACTACCACGTGGAACCGGACGACACCTACATCCTCGACAACGTGGTCCGGTTTGTGGGCCAGCGCCTCGCGGCGGTCGTCGCCGACACCGAAGGCGCGGCGGAGGAAGCCTGCCGCCTGCTCGAGGTGGATTACGAAATTCTGCCCGCCGTCTTTGATCCCGAGGAAGCGATGAGCGGCAAGGCACCCATCATTCATCCGAAGGACGCCTCCGCCCGCATCGCCAATCCCAGCCGCAACATCGTCCGCGAAATTCATGGCGGAAACGGCAACATCGAGCAGGGTTTTCGCGACGCCGACGAAATTTACGAGGAAGTTTTTGAAACGCACCGCCAGCAGCACGCGCACCTCGAAACGCATCAATCGATCAGCTACCTGAGTCCCGACGGGCGCATTCACGTCCGCACCAGCACCCAGGCCCCGTATCCGACCAAGGCCAAACTCGCCTATCTGTTCAGCCGGCCCCCGGATGATTTCCATATCTACACCGAGCGCGTCGGCGGCGGTTTCGGGGCCAAACAGGAAATGATCAATGAGGAATTGTGCGTGCTCGCCACCCTCAAGACTGGCCGGCCCGTGAAATGGGAATTCACCCGCACGGAGGAGTTTATCGCGACCGTCACGCGGCATCCTTTCAAAATCTGGATTAAAATGGGCGCCAAAAAGGACGGCACCATGACGGCGGTGCAACTGCGCGTGCTTTCCAACACCGGCGCCTATGGCAACCACGCGGCCGACGTGCTCGGGCATTCGCTGAATGAGTCGCTGACCGTCTATCGTTGCGCGAACAAAAAGGTCGATGCCTTTGCGGTTTACACGAACACCGTGCCCAGCGGCGCGTTCCGCGGTTATGGCATCACGCAGACGACTTTTGCCATGAGTTGCGCCCTGGACGAACTCGCGCACCGCCTCGGCGTCGATCCCTCGGTGATGCGGCGCAAAAACATCATTCGCGAGGGCGACACGCTGTTGAGCATCTGGCCCGGTCCGTCCGATGTTGAAATCGGCAGCTACGGCCTCGAACAATGTCTGGACCTGGTGGAGAACGCGCTCGCGAGCGGCCGCGGCCAACCCAAACCGGCCGGGGACGATTGGCTCGAAGGCCAGGGCGTCGCCTTGAGCATGCTCGATAGTGCCCCACCCTTGCACCGTTCGGAGGCCCGCATCGATTTGCTGACGGACGGTACGTACACGGTCGCGGTCGGCACCACTGAATTTGGCAATGGCACTGTCACCGTTCACGCCCAAATTGCGGCGACGGTCCTTGGTTGCGGCGTTAACCGCGTCCGCGTGATCAACGCGGACACGGACAAAGCCGGTTACGACACGGGAACTTTTGGCAGCGTGGGCACGAGCATCACCGGCACGGCAGTCCGCGCCGCGGCGGCGGCCCTCAAAGTGCAAATGCTGGCCCTGGCACAACGTTATACTGGCGCGGCGCTCAAGGACTGCACGCTCGGCGACGGAGAATTTCGCTGCGGCGACCGCACCTTGGCCCTAGCCGAGCTCTTTAGGTTGGCGACCCAAGACGGGCAAAAGGTCAACGCCATGCGCAAATGCGCGGGCGCGACGCGCACGGTCACCTTCAATGTGCACGGCTTTCGCCTCGCGGTGCACCGCATCACCGGCCAGATTGAAATTCTGCATAGCGTGCACGCCGCTGATGCCGGCACCGTCATCAACCCGATGCAGTGCCGCGGCCAGGTCGAGGGTTCGATTGCCCAGGGCATTGGGTGGATTCTGTTCGAGCGCATGGATTTCGGCCCCGATGGGTCCGTCACCAATCCGACCTTTCGCAACCACCGGATTCCATCGTTTGGAGACATTCCGCGCAGCGAGGTTTATTTCGCGGACACCTACGACACCGTCGGGCCGCTCGGCGCGAAGTCGATGAGCGAAAGCCCTATCAACCCCGTGGCGCCGGCGTTCGCCAATGCGTTGCGCGCGGCCACCGGCCACCGCTTCACCTGCCTGCCGTTTAGCGCCGATCGGATTTTTCAACAACTCAGCCCGAAATCATGAGCGCGCCCTCCATCCTCATCGCCACCGCCAAAGTCCGCCCGGGCAAGGAATCCGATTTTCTGGCCTGGCAGGTGCGCCACAATGCCGTCATCGCAAAGTTCCCCGGCTTCGTGAGCAGCGACATCATGCCGCCGGGCGCGGGCAGCGGGGCGGACTGGACCATCGTGTTGAATTTTCAGACGCCCGACCAGATGCGCATCTGGCAGGAATCCTCCGAGCGCGCCGGGCTCATCGCGGAGGCCGTCCCCTTTCTCATTGGCGGCACGCTCGGGCAGGTCATGTCCACCGCGAAGGCGGAAAGCAAGCCGGAGACGAATGTCACCGAAGTGATTCTCTCGAAGATCAAGGAAGGGATGGAAGACAGCTATCGCGAATGGTGTGTGCGGATTCAAAGCGCCCAATCAAAATATCCGGGTTACCGCGGCATGTATTTGCAGCCGCCGACGAGCAACGAGGGCCGGTGGACGACGTTGATTCGTTATGATACCGCCGAACACATGGAGGCCTGGATGGCCGCGCCCGAACGCGCGGAACTTTTAAAGGAATCGACGGCGTTCATCGAACACGAGGAGTTGACCCGCCTGGCGACCTCTTTTCCCGGCTGGGTGCCGGTGAATCCGGAGACCGGCAAGGGCCCGCCCAATTGGAAGACTTCCCTGCTCGTGCTGCTCGGCTTGTTTCCCATTGTGATGCTAGAAATGAAATTCCTCAGCCCGATTTTGACCGGGACGAGCCCGACGCAAAGTTTTGGCCTGGGACTTCATGCGTCGATGGCGACTTTTATCGGCAACGTCGGCAGCGTGTTTGCCACCAGCTATCTGACCATGCCGCTCTTCATCCGCTGCTTCAGCTGGTGGCTCTTTCCCGAGAAGGAAACGGCAGCCAACTCGGCCCGGGGATTCTTGATTTTGGCCCTGCTTTTCGCGGCGGAAATCGGGCTGCTCTGGAATCTGCTGCCGTGGTAGCCCAGGGGTGGTGGCACGTCCTGAGATTTCTTAAGGCAGGGTAAGGCCCCATGCCCGGCCGTTTGACACGCCGGAGGGCCGGGGCGAGGTTTGGGGTGATGCTTACTGCACCCCTTAACCTCACCCACGCCATGAAAACACGCTTCTTTGTTTTTATCGCTCAACTCACTTTCCTTTTCGCCCCGGCAGCGCTTCTCGCTGCCCCCGCGAGCGAAACCAAACCCGCAGGGGCTTCCGCCACCGCCTCGGCCAACACCACGAGTGGCGCCGCCACTGCGAACAGTCCATTATCCACCGGCGGCAATGCCACCAGCCCGGCCATGAGTCCGCTCTCCACCGGCGGCAATGTCGCCCACCCTGCCAACAGCCCGCTTTCCACCGGTGGCAATGCGACCACTCCGGCCACCAGCCCTTTATCCACGGGCGGCAACGCCAGCGCCCCAGCTTCGAGTCCGCTCTCCACCGGTCCGGCGCCCGCACCGCAAAGCATGGTGCCACCGAGCGGCACGACGGTTCCGCCGGCCGGCACCACCGTCCCGCCCGCAGGCACCATCGTCCCAGCGCCGGGAACCGTGGCCATTCCAGGATCGGGCAATAGCACCGTCCCCAACGCCGGCAACTTTTCCGCCAACACCACCACCGGCAATCTTACGCCCAGCCTTTCCGGCAATGGTTCCGGCAACCTGACCGGCAATTCCGTCACTGGCAATGTGACGCCGCGCAACCATGAGATGACGCCGATGAACGGGGCCGCGCCCCAGCCGTAAAAGGTCTGGCAATTGATAATAATAGTTTAAAGCATCAGGGCGCTGCGCCCTACTTGAGTTGCGGCACGCCATCGAGCCAGGTTTCGCGCACTTGCAGGTGCTGAATGCGCTCGGGATGCACGGCGGCGGGATCGTCCGAGAGGACGACGAAATCGGCGCGCTTGCCGACTTCGAGACTGCCCACGAGGTTATCAACGTGGCATTGCCAGGCCGCATCGAGGGTCATGGCGCGGATGCCTTGGTCGGCGGTGATGCGTTCGGCGGCATTGAGCACGCTGCCTTGGTCGTAATACAGCGAGCGCGTGACCGCGTTGGAAATGTAGCGGAGCGGCGCGATGGTCGTGACGTTGAAATCCGAGTGCATCGAGATGCGCAGGCCGGCGCGCAAGGCCGAGAGGCAGGGATCAAGCTGGCTCGACCGCTGCGGCCCGAGGATGTGGTCGCGAAAGGCCTGCCCCCAATAATACACGTGGCCGATGAGGAACGAAGGCGACAAACCCATTTTAGCCATTTCCTTGATCTGCGGCGCGTGCAGGAGCGTGCAATGCTCGATGCGGTGGCGGCGCGCGAGGCCGGATTGGCCGCCGAGCACCTCGCGGTAAACATCGAGCGTGGCGTCGATCGCGGCATCGCCGTTGGCGTGGATGGCAAATTGCCAGCCTTGATCCGCCACGGAGCGCATCAGCCCGATGAGTTCCGCGCGGGAATAGTCGGCCACCCCGCGGCTGTCGGTGTCGAGGTACGGTTGGCGCACAAAACCGGACTCGGCCTGCATTGAGCCGTCCATCCAAAATTTTACTCCGGTAATTTTAAAGCGGTCGTTGCCGTAGCCGGGGTGGATTTTACTAAAATCCCATTCATCGAGCAGGTAGCCCGAAAGAAACGCGGTGTAACGCACGGGCTGGTTCTCGGCCATGATGCCCTGGAGGAACGGCAGGTCCGCCGTCCCATAACTTAAACCGAGACCGGCGTCGTGCACGCTCGTGCAACCGGCGCGCGCGGCTTGCTTGAAAAGATTTTTGATGCGCCCGCGCACCTGGCTGATGGTCGCGCCTGGCATCACTTCATAAAAGGCGGTATAGGCGGGAATTTCCTCGAGGCGGCCCGTCAGATGGCCTTGGGCGTCGTGCACATAAACACCGCCAGAGGGGTTCGACGTGCTGTCGTTTATACCCGCCGCCGTGAACGCGAGGGAATTGACGTGGGCAATGTGGCCGTTGTCCTCCTGCATGAACACTGGATTGTCCGGGGTGATGGGGTCGAGAATGCCGACGTTGGGCTGTGGGCCGGATTGCAAGGCCGGATCGAGGCCGGTGGCCTGAATCCATTCCCCGGGCGCCAGGGTTTTGGCGGCGGCCTTGAGCTTGGCCAGCGCATCGGCGATGGTTTTCACGCCAGACAACGGACTGACATCGATCCAAGTGTTCTGCGCCTCGAAACACGTGTGCATGTGCGGCTCGATGAAACCCGGCAGCAGCGCGCCACCGTCGAGGTTGATCAATTTCGTCCGCGGGCCGCGATGGCTCATACACTGCCCCAGCCCACCGACCGCAATGATTTTATTCCCCCGCACCGCCAACGCCGCGACGCGCGCATTTTTTGCATTCACCGTGACGATCGTGCCGCCATGAAAAATAAAATCGGCCGGGCCGGTGGCGTCGGCGTGACGCACCACGGCCGCTGGAAGTTCGGGCGCCATCAGCGCCGGGAGGGCCGCCGCGCCGAGGCCGAGAAAACGCCGGCGCGTCAAGCGCGTGCAAGGGCAGGCGCACACTTTGGGCGCGCCGAAAATACGGTATTGGCGATTCGCAGGATTCATAGGCAAGCGTTTCGGCGTGAGCTAAAACAGGCAGCACTTTTTCGACCAGCCACGACAAATTAAGACGGGAATTCTCAACAACCAAGAGAAACAATCTGTCTGGGGTGTTTTTTGGCGAAGATTGGGCATCTGCCGCAACCCCAAATTCCCCTTTACAGCGCGCGCCGTGTTCGCCGCATTTCGCGAAGCACCCGCCGCGAGAGGAAACTACTTCGCCGTGCTGTTGGCCGACAAATTCGCTGAACTCGTTGCGGTCACCGGCGCCGCCGTTGACGGGCTCGCCGCCGGCACATAAATCGCCGCAAGCTTGCGTAGGAGCGTTTCGAGCGAGGTATAATAGGCGTCGGCGTCCATTTGGGTCTTACGGCTGCGGAGTTGCTCGAGCTGGCGTTCGTACTGTTCGCGCAGTTGCAATTGCTCGTTCGAAAGCAGCAGGTCGGCGGCGGGCGGCACGAGAGCGAGGACGCGGGCGCGGGCGCCATCGGGCGCGACGCTGTTGTTCTGCGGGCGTTTCACCACCCGGGTGCCATTGAACCAGTCGGAGGGTGTGCCGCGTTGATCGCCGTTGTCATCGATCAAGGCGTGCTCGGTGGCCATACGGTCGTTTTCCTTGTAGAAATCCTGCACCTGCTTGGCCGCAAAAACAAAGGCCTCGAGCACGGAGGTCTGGCCGTCGCGGTCGAGGTCCGCCGCAGGATTGGCGACCGCGAGCGCAAACATTTCGCCGAAACGCGCGTAGTTGGACTCGCGGCCATTTTGCGTCGCGGTGACGATGATGCGATTGGGCGCGGACACCGCCGCGAGGAACGGCGCGCTCGCGGAGCTGCCATCCACGACAACCAAGGGCCGGTGCACGGGCTTCAGCCAGGTGGCCAGTTCCGTCGCGGAAACATCGGGCCCCCGAAAACCGAGGCGGGCTTCGCGACCATCGAAGGTGCCGTGACCGATGTAAACAATCCATGCCGGCGCGGAGGAATTCGGGTCGAGCTTTTGAATCCACTCGTAAAGCAAATCGCGGTCAGTCGGTGTTTTCGCGGAGGCGTTGGCGGTCAACGTGCCCGCGGCATTCGAGGCGGTTAACACCGGATCCAGACCCAGAATGCGGATGTTAGCACCGGCACGGGCGGCGGCGTCCTGCCAGGCCTTGGCGGCAGCGGCGAAGCCAGGCGCGTAGGCGTCCTCCCCCGGCGCGCCGACGATGACGAGAATATCCTGCTTGGGCGGGGCGGCGGCTGGTGACGTAGAAACGGCGACATTGCCCGCGGGTGCCGGGGCGGAGGGAACCGGGGTGTCGGCGGTCGCCGCAGCCACGAGGGTCAGTAGTCCTAAAAAGTGAGAAATCATGGCAGTCCTTTCCAGCGCCGCCAACCCCACTCGGTGAGGAAGCAGGCCAGCACCGCCAGAAACACCGGGCCTTGGTTCCAAATTGGCTCGGACACGGTTTCCATATGCTCGGCCTTCCGGTTCGGCAGGTCCTTCACAAATTGGGCCAGATGCGCGCGATCCACGACCTGGCCGCCCGTCTGGCGCGCCAGTTCCTCGAGCAAGGTGCGATTGGGTGCGAGATGGCTGAATTCCTCGGCGGAGGGTTCGTTGATCCAGCCGGTCTGCGCCTTGCCGAGGGGATTGCCGGCCTTGTCGAGGAGTTCCACCTCCGCGAGGTAGGCGCCGGGATCGCGCGGCGCGAAAGTCGCGGCGTACTGACCGGGGGAATCGGGCAGCGGCTCGGCGGTGAGCGTCACCTGGGAAAAACCGCCCGGCACGACCACCGCAGGCTGGTCCGAACGTTTGATGGTGATCTTCGCGCTGGCGAGGTCGAAAGGATGAAATTCCTTGTCGCGCGCCGTCACGCGCAGCGTCACGCCGCCGGTTTCCGTGAGCGAGGGCTCAACGTGCAATTCGACGCGCGCGGGCACATCGGTGACGAGCCAGCGGGCGAATTGCCGCCAAAAATGCGCGAGGTCCACCATGCCCTTGTCGCTGCTCAGGTTGCCGGTGCGCCACATGTCGCCGACCGCAAACGCGGCCACGCGACCCGCACCGTATTTTTGCGCGATGAGCGCGGGGTAATTGTGGTTCGCCCCATCCTGCGCGACGGCGAGGATGGTGGCGCCGGGCTTGATGGCGGAAAAAGGATTGAGCACCGCTAGCTTGGGCATGCCGTTGAGGCGCTCGACTTCAGCCTCTTGCACGGGGCGCACGCGCACCCACGGCTCCAGCCAGCCTTCGCGCGTGAGCTTCCACGTCACGTTGCCCTGAGGCGGCGGGGCCTTGCGGTCGAGGTAAACCGGCAGCACGGACGCGATGGGCGACTCGGCATAACCGCCACTGTCAAATGATTCAAAGCCGCCGAGCATGGCCAGGCCGCCGCCGCGCTCATCGACAAACCGGCGGAGCAACTGCAACTGCTCCTGGTCGAAAAACGCGGCCTCGACTTTTTCCAAAATCACGGCGTCATAGGAAAAAAGCTCCTCGGCGGTGCGCGGGAAACCGGCGCGCAGCTCCGTTTCGTCCTTCGTGTTGACGCGTTCGAGCACGGGCTGGTCGTAGCGCACGGTGTCGTCCGGCGCCGCGCCGAAACCGCGGAAAAGCGGGTTGCTGTTCTCGCCGGCCCGGCCGATGAAGGTCATTTTCGGCTCGCGATTGGCGATGCGGATGAGCGCGGGCAGCTCCAACTGCGGATCGTCGGCCAGCGCGCGATTGAGGAATTTGAAATCCCAATCCGGCCGCCCGGCGACGTACAAGATGCGGTAAGCGGGCCGGCCGCGGTCGACCATCACAATGCGGTGGTTGTTGAGCAGCGTGGCTTCGTCGAACGCCGTCAGCCCGCGGCTGTCCACCCCGACATCGTAGAACTGGATGCCCGAGCCCACGGGATGCCAGTCGAATTTGACCTGGACGGGCTCGCCGTCGCCGGTGAGCCGCACCGTCTGGTTGTCCGGCAGCACGACGGAAGCCGTGGTATTGGCCGCCGTTACATTGGCCCCGACCGCCGGCAGGGGTCGAATGCTGACTGACACGTCCCGCCCCTTGGCGTCCTGTCCGGCGATTTCCGCCACGACGGAAACCGGGGCGTCGTCAAAATCGCTCTGGTGCACGTCGGCACGATCGACGCGCACGTCGCGCAGTTCCTCACCGCCGCCCATGAGCACGGGATAAATAGGTGGGAGTCCGGCCGTGTCCTTCAGGCCGTCGGCCAAGTCGGTGGCGTCGCCATCGGTGAACAACAGGACGCCTGCGAGCGGTTGCTTGGCGAAACGTTCGCGCACCTGGCGCAAGGCCGCGCCGAGGGCCGTGCGCTCGCCCTTGAAATCGAGTTCGGTGTAATCGCGCACGCGCCGCAAATCGCGGTCGAAAATATAGGGGCGGATTTGAAATTCCTCGCCCAAAATGCCCAACCACGCGGACTTATCCCCGGCCAGCGCGTCCTTTTCCTGCTGGCCGCGGGGACCGTCGGGCCCGCGGTCGGCAATCTGCAGGCTCTGGCTGTTGTCGGCGAGAATCGCGAACAAATTGGCGCCCTTGACCGCCCGCGACGAAACCAACTGCGGGTTGAGCAGGCAAAGCAGCAAGAGTCCGATGCCCAGGGTGCGCAACGCGAGCGCGACGGCGATGGTGCGGGCGTTCGGGCCCGCCGGCCTCAGCGCCAGCCAGGCCAGCGGCACCAGGACCACGGCGGCGGCCAGCGCCACCCACGGCCAGACGCCGCTTTCAATGGAGATGGAATCAAAGCTCACGCGGCAAATCCAATCAGTGGGGGCAAGGGGATGGGAGGCGGGCAGCGGCAATCAGTTGCCGAGCGCCTTGTAATACTGTTTCACGGCTTCCGAATATTTATCGGGCACGGGATCGCGGTCCACGGGCTGCAGCGCTTCGGGCTGTTCGCGCAAGGAAATTTCCTGGCGCAACTGGTTGCGCACGGCGTCGAGCGGCGCCATGACGCTGTTCTGCACGTCGCCCCACTGCGGGAGCTGGCTGTGCCGCTGGAAATTGCGGCGCATGTCCTCCGCGGCGATGCGCGCGGTGGCGACCTGCTGGCGCAAATCCGGCTGGTCGATCAAATTTTCGACCGTGCGCAGGCGGTCGGCCCAGTCGACATAATTGCCGCCCGTGAGCGGTCCGCCATTCGCGGTCTGGTTGCCGCCATTGTTAAATTGGTTGGCCAAATTGTTGATGCCGGCGACTCCGCCTTCGCCGCCCCCGTATTCATTGCCGCCGCCTCCGCCACCACCGCCGCCGCCGTTGCGCGGGCCGTTCTGGCCATTCCCGCCCGCACGCTGTCCGCCACCGGCGCGCTGACCGCCGCCGCGCTGGCCGTTGCCCTGGCCGTTGCCACCGCCCTGGCCGGCGGGAGCTTCTTGCAAAGCGATGTCGTCAGGATTAATGGGGCCGCCGTCCTGACCTTGCCCATTTTGCCCCTGCCCACCTTGGCCGCCCTGCCCTTGTCCCTGGCCTTGGCCTTGCCCGCGACCTTGACCCTGACCCTGTCCACGACCTTGTCCCTGGCCCTGGCCTTGACCTTGACCTTGTCCGCGTTGACCCTGGCCGCCCTGGCCATTTTGAGCAAGTTCGCCACCGGCGCCTTGGCCTTCACCCTGGCCTTGGCCCTGTCCCTGACCTTGTCCTTGTCCTTGTCCTTGTCCTTGGCCCTGGCCCTGGCCTTGTTGACCACGACCTTGACCCTGACCCTGACCGCGCTGGCCTTGGCCACCCTGGCCGTTCTGCGCAAGTTCATTACCGGCACCTTGACCTTGGCCCTGGCCCTGACCTTGGCCTTGACCCTGCTGGCCTTGTTGTCCCTGCCCTTGACCCTGACCCGGTTGTTGGCCCTGGCCTTGGCCGGGACCTTCGCGAGCGACATCGGAATTAGCATCTTGCTGGCCATTGGCGCCGGGCTGACCGCCTTGGCCACGCTGACCTTGGCCACCTTGCGCACCAGGTTCATTGCCTGCGCGCTGGCCTTGGCCAGCTTGACCATTGGCCGCCTGCTGGCCGCCGTTGCCCTGGCCATTGGGGCCCTGCCGGGCGACATCTGAATTCGCATCCGGCTGGCCGTTCGCGCCGTTCTGCCCATTCGCTCCGCGCGGTTGATTGCCAGGCTGGGTGCCGTTCTGCGCGTCCCCGCCGTTGGGGTTCGCGCCGATTTGCGCGGCCGCATCGGGCGCCGCGGCGCGCTCCTGTTCGAGCTGTTGCGCGAGGTCGCTGAGTTCGTTTTGGGCAAAGCGCATGGTGGCGGTCTCGTCGCCGAGGACGGAATCCGCCGCGCGATCGAGCGCCTGGCGCAGTTGCGTGAAATTTTGGGCGACGCCGTTTTGCGCATCGCGTGATTGCTGGACGAAGCCGCGGCGCAAAAGGTCGGAGGCGGTCTGCAATTGCTGGTCGGGATTGGCGGTGCTCTGGCTGCGCTGGCGCAGGAGGTCGTAAAGCTGGGTGTGGAGGTTGGGCTCGCTGGTCTCGCTGGCGTCAGTGACCTGGCGGACCTCATTCATCAAATTGTTGAAATTCGTGCGCTGCTGGTCGAGCGTCTGGACGAGTTGCTGGCGCGCGGGCGAATCGTCGAGCGTGCGCTGGTTGCCGGAATCCATCTGGTTGAGCGCGGTCTGGGCCTGCTGCTGGGTGTCGTCCAACTCGCGGGCCTGGCGGCGGATTTCGCGCATCTGGTCGGCGAACTCACTCGAGTTTTGCGCCTGCAACTGGTCGCGGGTCTGGTTCAGTTGGTCCTGCGCGCGGGAACCGGAGGCGAGCGCCTGCGAAACCTGGCCCTGCTGGGTCTGGTCGGCCTCGCGCTGCATGTCCTGGCGGGCTTGGTCGAGCTGGTCGCGGGCCTGCTGGGTTTGGTCACCGGCGGGAAGATTGTCGAGGTTCTGGCGCAATTCATCGAGGTCGTTGAGCATCTGGCGCTGGTCTTCCTCCAGGCGGGACAACTGGCGCTGCAATTCCTGGCGCGTTTGGTCGTCGCGCGCGGCGGCGAGGGCGGTCTGCAAATCCCGCATGCGCTGGTTGGCGTCTTGCTGGCGGCGGGCGAGGTCACTGAGGCGGCTTTGCGCCTGCAACTGCTGGCGCTGCTGGTCCTGCTGGTTTTGCGCCTGCGTTTCCTGCTGGTAACGATTCTGCTGCTGGTTGAAGCGAAGTTGATCCAACTGCTGCTGATTGCGCTGACGCTGCGGCTGGCCCTGGCCCTGGCGCGCCTGCTGCACGCGGTTTTCGCGCGGCTGCATCCGTAACAACGCCTGATAAGCGCCCTGCGCGCCCGTCCACGCGGCGGCGAGCGGCGCGAGGGATTTTTTATCCCCGGCCTCGGCGAGCCCGTCGGCCGCCTGCTTCATATACTTGGCGGCTTCCGCGCCGGCGGCGACCAGGCGAGGATCAGTCAAATCCGCCTGGGCTTCCTCCAACATGCCCTGGGCTTGCAACTGGCTGTCGTGCAGGGCGCTGACATCGATGTCAAAATTCGGACCCATCGTGCCGGTCTGGCGCAAATGGAAAATGGCGATGGAAATCTGGCGCTGCATCTCAAGTAGTGAATCCTGCTGCTGGCCCTGCTGGCCGCCCGCGGCGGCCGCACCACCGCCGCCGCCGTCGCCCGCGGACGCCTCGCGGTAAATTTCATCAAAGGGCCGCACCTCGGCAAAAAACTCATCCGTCGTCACGCGGCGCACCTGGCCGTCGGGGCCGAGGTCGTCAGCGTAGGCAAAATATGTGACCAACTGGTCGGGCTGGAGATTGTGGGACTCGAGCGAGAGCAGGTATTCGAAATTCGCCTGCACCCGGCTGGTGGCGGCGGGGTCGCGCAAAGAAGTGTACGTCGGCTCTTCCGCACCGATGCTGAAGGCGAAACCATAATCCACCAGGCCGAAATCATCGCGGGCTTCAGCCTGGAAACGCATTTCCTGCAAGGCCGAAACCTCCTGGTCGCCGCGCGGGAAAGTCAGGCGGATGGTGGGCGGGTCGTTGGGACGGGCAGTGATGCGGATGTCGTAGCGCGTCTGGTTGGCGCGGCCCTTGTCGTCCTTGAGTTCAAGCTGGTAAGTGTGCGATTGATCGACGGTGAAATTCCAGTTGAAAACGGTGCGGTCGCTGTTGGAGGGCGTGAGCGTGAGGGTGGAGTTGTCGGTGTCGCGCAGGACGGCGCTGGCGACGGGCTTGTTCATGGTCAGCTCGTACTTCACCTCGGTGCCGACGACGGCGCTGAGGCGACGCGTGTTTTTCACCGTCTGGTCCGCCAGGCCGGTGAAGGCGGGATAATGCAAGGAGGCGTCGGAGCGGATGAGCCCGGGCAGCTCGTACACCGTCAGCCGGTAATCCGCGGACGGCGTGCCTTCGTAGTCGATATGGTACGTGATATTATTCGATACGTTGGGGAGGGTGTAGGCAAAAATGGGGTCCGACAGGCTGCGGGCCATGGCGGCGTGGTTAGCCTTGCTGTCGGCGCCGGTCCAAGAGAGCTGCACGTCACGGGGCACGCGCTTTTCAAACCGGGCCGCGATGACAACCGTTGTCCCGCGCAGGATGTCCGCGTCGCCGGGTGTGATTTGCACATCCGGCACCTGGGCCACCGGAATCGCCGCCGCGCCCTGTTTCCAATGCACGAGGCTCGGCACAACCTGCACAAAGGCCATCATGGCGACGAGGATGGCAAATCCAAAGGCCGCCACCTGTGCGGTGAAAAGCTTCCGGGCCTTGGACTGCGGCGTGCCGGGCCAATCGTTCCGCCAGCCGTGGTGCAAGGCGGTGCCAATGACCCGCTGCTGGAGAAAATGGTAACCGCCCTTTTGGTCGGGCTTTTGCTCGATGGCGGTGCGCAGCGCCAGCCGCAGTTCCGGGAATTCCACCTCCACCACCAGCGCGGCCTCGGCCAGGTCGAGCTTATCTTTCCGCGCGACTTGATAACCCCGCACAAAGGTGCCGGCGAAAACCACCACCAGCGCGGGAAAAACGTAGGGGGTGAAATCTTCCGACACCGAACGCAACGCCAGCAAAATCATGCCCAAGCCCGCCACCATGGACCAGCGAATGACGGCCCGGCGGTACAACCGCATCGCGCGCTGCTCGACCGCCACCGCGTGCAGTTTTTCATACAGCCGGTTGACGAGCGCAGTCGGGGGAGGCGGAGGCAGCGTGGCGGGCATGGCGGAGGTGGGTTTAAAAGTTAGGCCGCCGGGCCGGAAAGCGGCTGCGCTTCGCGGCGGGCCAGGACCAGGGAATAGAGGCTTTCCAAGGCTAGAATGGCTGCAACTGTAACCAACAGCCAGCGCCAAAGTTTCTGCCGGTTTTCGAGCGCGGGCGCGAGTTCATTTTGCGCCACGGCGGGGGCCGCCGACGCGGCGGGCGCGGCGCCGGTGGCGCCGGGATGCAGGGGCACGCCCATCTTTTCAAAACTGTCGAGGGAAATGAGGTTGATGCGGCTTTCCGCGGAGGGCACTTGCAGCGCGACTTCGCGGGTGCTGTCGCCTTCCTGAATTTGATAAAGACCGGGCTGCGTGGGCGGCTGGCCTTGCCAGGCGGCGCCGGCATCGAGCGCAGTCCGCCATTGGGCCCCGGCGCTGTCCACCAGATGCGCGGCCTCGCTCACTTCCGCGACGGTGGGCCGGGCCGCGCCGCCGACCGCGCGCTCGAAGAACGATTGCAGCCACGGCACAAACTTGGTGGACAAAACCCACTGGCCCGCGACGGGCGCCCAGTCGCCGCCCCACACCACTTCGCGTCCCTGGCCCACCGTGGCCTCGAGGATGGCGGGCGAGGCGTCGTCAAACCGCGCGACGACCGCGACCTTCGAGCCCGCGGGCAGGGAAACGGATTGCGGCTGCCAGAAACGGATATGAGAAAAATCGCTGTAGCGCGGATCCGCAAAAAGGGAAAACAGCGGGTGTTGAAAATCCACCTGGCCGATGAGGGCGTCGCTGCGCGCAGTGGAGAGCGATTTCCAACCGGTTTCCCCGGCCAGCGCCGCCGCCGTGTCCACCATCGCGGGCTCATTTAAGAGCACGATGGCGAAGGCCCCGGCCTCAAGGCGGGCGCGGACGGAAGCAGCCACCTCAGCCGACAGTGGCGCAGCGACGATGATGACCTCCTTGGGCGCGCCGGGCTGGGGCGGAGCCGCTGGCGCAGTGGGTTTGGTCATATCGCCCAAGGTCAGTTTGACGACTGGATCTTTCCAGCCGGCGGTGGCGCGTTCGAGGTAATAGCGCGCGTGCTTGAGGTCGTTCGCGTCGTGCGCGCCATAGTAAGTCAGGTTAACGTCGCGCGGGGGCATGCGCACGAGCCAGACCGTGTTGTCGTAGGGTTCGTTATCACCCTTTAATTCCAAACGCCATGGGCCGCTGGTGTTGGCCGGCACCGGGACGAGGGCGACTTCGGCGTCATCGGCCGGTACCTTGAGGTCTTCCGGGGCACCGAGGGCCCGATTCGTTTTCGCGTCGTAAAGCTGAAGCTGGAGCGACGACGACGCGTTGTCGTGGTTCTGGAAAACCCGCACGCGCACCGCCGGGCCGGAGCCGGTGTCGGCGGCCCAGCCGAGCCATTGCAGTCCGGCGTTGCCTTTTTGGTCGGGGTTGACCTGTTCCAAATCCACTTCCGCGCGCGGCGGCCAGGACAAGCCGGCGAGCCCCGCCACATGCGAGCCTTCGGCAAAATCAGACACCACCACGAGTTTGCGCTGCGCGGAGGTGTCGGCGGCCTCGGTCATCTGCTCCCACTGATTGATGGCGTTTTCAAAGGCGGTATCGAGGCGGGTGACGCCCCACCCCGCGGTCAACGGCTGGAGGACGGCGCGGACCAACGCCGGGCGCTCGGCGGCGGCGGTCTTCTTCCACTGCTCGCGGCTGATGAGTTCGGTCACGCTATCGCCGACGGACAAAAGGACGAACTGGTCCTGCACCTTGAGGCCGCCGGCGAGGTCGGAAATCTTTTTCTTCGCGGCGTCCCACAATCCGGCGCGCTGCATCGAGGCGCTGACATCCAGCACGGCGACGATGTTTTGCGGTGTGCCGGCATTCTCCAGCGTGGGCACGTGAAAGCGCAGGTAAGGCCGGGCAAACCCAGCCGCCAGCGCCGCGACGATCAGGCAGCGCAGCAAAAGCAGCCACGGATGCTGAATGCGGTTGCGGCGCGTGAGCACCGGCGGGGATTCCTCGAGAAACCGCAGGGTGCTGAACGGCACGCGCTGGCGCGTCGCCCGGCGGATCAGGTGGGCGATAATGGGGCCGGCCACCAGGGCGATGCCGGCCAGAAACCAGGGAGTGAGAAAACTCATCGTTGGGTGCGACGGCGAATGACGCGGCGCGAGGCGTGCGGCTGGATGAGTTCGAGCAGCACGCGGTCGAGCGGACTGTCCGTGGACGCCTGCTGGTAAGTGACGCCGCGGCGCTCGAGGGCGGCGCGGACTTCGGTGTTGTGGGCGTCGAGCCGGGCGCGGTAGGCGGTGCGGGCGCGCACGGGATCCACATACAAACTGCGGCCGGATTCCATGTCCTCCCACAACGCGGCGGAGCCGAAATCCAGGGTCAGCTCGGCGGGGTCGAGCACTTGCAGGGCGCGCACATCGTGACCGGCGGCGGCCAGGTGGCCGAGCTGGTCGCTCCACTCCGCGACAGGCGAGAGAAAATCGGACAGCAGAAAAACCAGGCTGCGCCGGCGGCACAACATGGCCGCCTGCTCGAGGGCGTGGCCCAGCTTGGTGTCATTGCCGGCCGGTTCGCGCTCGAGCATCGCCAGAATGCGGCGGAAATGGCCGGGCCGCCAGCGCGGCGGCAGGTATTCGCGCATTTCGCCGTCGAAAAGCCCGAGCCCCACGATATCCCGCTGCTGGTTGAGGAAAAACGCGAACGTGGCGGCGAGCGTGCGGGCGTAATCGGCCTTCGTCCAGCCCAGCGAACCGAAGAGCATCGAGCGGCTCACGTCCACCAGAAACAGACAGCAAAGATTGGTCTCCTCCTCGAATTTTTTCACGAACACGCGGTCCGTGCGGGCCAGCACGCGCCAGTCGAGATACCGCAAATCATCGCCGGGGCTGTACTGGCGGTACTCGGTGAATTCGACAGAGAAACCGGAATATGGGCTGCGGTGCAGGCCCGACCACATGCCCTCGACCAGCACGCGTGCGCGCAATTCGAGATCCCGAATCGCAAAGAGCGCCTTCGGGTCCACGCCCTTGGCAAGCGGGGCGGGTGCGGGGATGGGCTCTATAGATGTCATGGAAAAATTAAATAATTCATTGGTCGATACTTACAGTTCACTGTCAGGCGTCTCGGTGACAGGAATTTGCGCTGTAGCCAGGGTGTTGTCTTCGTGGAGAAATCTCTCAAGAAGAGAGATCAGAGTTTCCAAACCCAACCAGTGTACCGGCGCGCCCAACCACCAAGAAACCTTCAAATCAAGCCCGCCACTGGAAATTTCCACTTTGGTTGAATGTCCATCACAGCCAAACGTTTGGTTGGCCCAAATGCCTATTGTCAATACGTCCATCAAACACCGGACTGCTTTTGCCTCCTCGCGGGAGAGCTCTTTCTGACGCCAGGGACGGTGCCATGCCGACTTATATCCCTCGAATTTTCTGAAATCCTCCGCAATATAGTACGCTTCATCACCGTTCACATATCGTGAAGCCAGCACTAAAACAGTCTCGCCCTGAAAACTCTCAGACTTTGTCACCTTGATGAGAGGATGTTCCAGTAAAGATTCGTCAATGGCCTCGGTGATCATTGGAGTAAGGAAACTGAGGGAGTAGATCCGTCTTTGCCTTCACACATCCTTCGGAATCGCATCGACGAGCTTTTGGATGATTTGCTCGACGGAAACCCCGTCGGCCTCGGCGCGGTAATTGAGGAGGATGCGGTGACGGAAGACGGGGGCGGCCAGGGCGCGCACGTCGTCGCCGTTGGCGTGGGAGCGGCCCTGCCAGAGTGCGCGGGCCTTGGCGCCAATGACGAGCGCCTGCGCGGCGCGGGTGCCCGCACCCCAGTTGACCCAGTTGTTGATGAATTCCGGGGCGTGCGGCCGGCGCGGGCGCGTGGCCACGGCCAGGCGCACGGCGTAACGCACCACGGCTTCGGCCACCGGCACGCGGCGCACGAGTTCGTGAAATTGCACGACATCCTCCGCGGAGAAAACCCCGTTGATAGGTTCGGGCTGGCGCGAGGTCGTCTGCGTGACGACGGCAATTTCGTCGGCCTCGGGGAGATAATCGATGAGGACGTTGAAAAGAAAACGGTCGAGCTGGGCTTCGGGCAGCGGATACGTGCCCTCCATTTCGACGGGGTTCTGCGTGGCGAGGACGAAGAACGGCTCGGCCAAAACGTGGCGCACCCCGGCGGCGGTGACCTGGTGCTCCTGCATCGCTTCGAGCAGCGCGGCCTGCGTCTTCGGCGGCGTGCGGTTGATTTCGTCGGCCAGGATGATGTTGGCGAAAATGGGCCCGCGCACGAAGGTCAGGTGGCGGCCCTTCTCCGTTTCGGTGAGAATCTCGGTGCCAGTGATGTCCGCGGGCATCAAGTCCGGCGTGAACTGAATGCGCTGGAACTGGAGCTGGAAAACCCGGGCGACGGATTTGACCAGGAGGGTCTTGGCCAGACCCGGCGCACCGGTGACAAGGCAGTGGCCGCCAGCGAGCAGGGCGAGCATCAGTTGCTCGACCACGTCACGCTGGCCCACGATGACCTTGCCCAGTTCGGTTTCAATTTTTTCGCGGCCGGCCTGCAGGCGCTCGAACGCGGCTTGTTCGGGGGAGTTTGGGAGGGTTTCGACGGGCATAAAATTTGAGATGAAGGTCACCGCTCAGTGCGTCATGGCATAGAACAGGATGTTGATGAAAACGGGATAGGCAAACGGCTCGGAGAAAGTCTTGAAATAACTGAGATCGGCGCCCTCGCGTTCCCAGCCGTCGCCGAAATCATTGTTATGGCTGATAAACACCATAACCCGTCCCTTGTCGTCACTAATCGTAAAGAAATGCGAGTCGTGGGTCTCTTGCTCATAGGGCTTGTTGTCCTCATAGTACATGCCCCGGCGCGTGAAAAAGCCGATGGAGGGCATCTGCGGCTTTTGCTTGAGGTCGAAAATGTTGTGGAAAATCGGGTGCTCGAGGCCGATTTCCACGGGGCGCCGGTCGGGAAAGATGCGCCCGAGTTGCTCGAAGATGTTGTTGCGCTCGTTGTCACCCCAGTTGTCGTCCATCATCAAAAATCCGCCGTTGAGCAGGTAGCGGCGCAGGTAGGTTACTTCCTCGTCCCGGAACACCAGCCGGCCGGGCTCGACGATATAAACAAAGGGATAGTTCGCGAGATTCTGCGGGGTGATGTGGAAGGTGTTGATGCCCGGCGTGACGCGCAGGCTCGTGATTTGGTGCAAGCGGAACGACAAATCGAAATCCGCGTCCGGGGTGTCGGTGGTCCAACGGCCACCGGTGCGGTAATTGCCATTGGCCATGGGGCCGCCAAAAGAATCGTATTCGAGGCGGGCAAACGTGAAAGCGTCCTGCGCGAATTCCGGCTCGAGGGTCCAGGCGAGGTCGGCCGGTTCTTCACCGTGATGTCCGTTCTCGGTGACGAAGCCCGGATTGTCAGCGCCAAAACCACCGCCACCGCGCCGCCCTCCGCCACCACCGCCAAAGCCTCCACCACCGCCACCTCGACGCCCGCCACCGCCACCGGGGCCGCCGAAGCCACCGCCCGGGCCGCCACCGCCACCGCCGCGCCGCCCGCCGCCGCCGGGTCCGCCGCTGAAACCGCCACCATTCGGCGGACCATTCGCGCCAGGAGGCGGATTATTCAAATCTTCGGTTGCGCCCGAGTAAGCGCCGCCATTGGGGCCACCCGCATTCGGGCCGCCGCGACCGCCAGCACCGGGACCGCCGCGACCCGCGCGACCGCCGGGCGGGCCGAGGCCGGGAGCCGTGCCCGGATCACTGAGGGGGCTATTCTGCCCCATGACCCATGGACCAAGCAAAACTCCGCCCAAGGCCGCCCAAGCGAGGGCCAATAACATGCGGGGTAATTTGCGGGGGCTCATGGGGTAAGCGGCTCGTCTCGCCGTCCACGCGAATAAACCAGAAGGCGCGGACGAAGACGATGGGTAAACTTAATGCGTCATCGTGTAAAAGAGAATGTTGATCATCATCGGGTAAGCTTGGGGTTCGGAAAAAAGGTCGAAGTAACGGTGGTCATCGCCCTCGTGCTCCCAGCCGTCGCCGTAGTGGTTGTTGCGGCAAATGAGCATCATCATGCGGCCCTTATCGTCGCTGACCGCGTAATAATGCGGGTCGTGGTCGGTGGTGTAATCCGCCGGATCGTAGGCCTGGCCGGTGCGCAGGAAAATGCCCACGCTGGGCATCTGCGGGCGATACCGGAATTCGAACACCTGGTGAAAAATCGGGTGGCTCAGCGGCAGCTCGACTATTTCGCGGTCGGGAAAGATGCGTTTGACCTCCGCAAAAACGTGCGCCCACTGGCTGTCGCCCCAAAAATCCTCCGCCATGACAAAGCCGCCATTGGTCATGTACGTGTGTAAGTACCGGACCTCCTCGTTGGTCAAATTCATCCCCGCCGTGGCGGCCAGGTACACGAAAGGATGCGCGGCCAGATTCTCCGGCGTGATGGTGATGTATTTGAAACCGGGATGCACTTTCAGGCTTGTCACCTGATATAGCCGGAAGCCGAGATTGAGGTCGGCATCGGGGGTGTCATCGTCCCAAAAGCGCCTCCCGAAACCGCCGCCGCTGGAGCTGTAGATGAGCCGGGCAAAAGTGAAAACGTCCTCCTTGAAATCCGGATGAATGGCCTTGGTCATGAGTTCGATCAAGTCGTCCTCGTCGGCCGTCGTGCGGGTGGCGCGGGAAAGCGGGTCGCGCCCGCCCGGGCCGCCCCGGCCGAGCTGGCCCATTCCGGGCGGAGTCACCGGCGTCATTGTCCGCGCACTTCCGGCCTGCACGACCGGAGCAGATAAACCCAGCAGCCCCGCCGACAGCAGCGCGGCGAGCCAGGCCCGGCGGCGGAAAGAGTTGGAGGTGTGCATGGGGCGGGGAAACGGGGGGGCGAAATTCTCCAGGACGGTTCAGTGCGTCATGGTGTAGAAAATGATATTAATCATCATGGGGTAGGCCTGCGGCTCGGAAAAGGCGGTGAAGTAGCGCGGGTCGTCGCCCTCGCGCTCCCAGCCGTCGCCAAAATCATTGTTGAAGCTGATGAAGACCATCATGCGGCCCTTGTCGTCGAAGATGCCGTAGAAATGGGAATCGTGCGTCTGTTTGTTGTAATCGCCCCAATGGCGCTCCCAGGTGATGCCCTCGTTGAGATAAATCTCGATGGCCGGCATTTGCGGCTTTTGCTTGAGGTCGAAGACGGTGTGAAAAATCGGGTGGCTGAGGTCCAACTCCACGAACTTGCGGCCCGGAAATACCCGGTGCAACTGCTCTTCGAGGTTGTCCCACTGGTTGTCGCCCCAAAAATCATCCACCATGAGAAACCCGCCGTTCAACAAATAGTCGCGTAGCGCGGTGACTTCGGACTGCCGGAAGACGAGGCTGCCGGGTTCGACGATGTAAACGAAGGGGAAATTCGCGAGGTGCGCGGGATCGATGGGGATGTCGGTTTCCTTGGGGCGTACGCGCAGGCTCGTCATCTGGTGGAGCCGGAAAGCGAGGTTGAAGTCGGCATCGGGCGTGTCCACCGTCCAACTGTTGCCTCCCCCGCGATAGTAGCCGTTGGACGTGCGGCCGCCGGGGTCCGAGGCATACATCAGCCGCGCGAAGGTGAAGAGGTCGTCCTTGAACGCGGGTTCAACGGGCCAATCCAGCCGGGGGTCGTCGAGCGACGGATCAAACCGCCGGCCATAACCGCCACCGCCGCGGCCGCCAAATTGCGCCCACAGCGCAGCGGACACCAGCACCCCGGCCAGCATAAAGCCGGCCCGGCGAAAATGGACTGCGTTTAAAAAGCGCACAAAAATTTCACGGAGTGTTGGTCACCGGCGTGGCGGGCGGCGTGGCGGCAGGAACAGCCGGGGCCGGCGCGGGGGCAGGCGGCAGGGCGGCGAGCAATTCGTAGGCGGCGCGGAAGCGCGGCGCATCCTCCAACGCTTGGAGCACCTGCCGGCGGGCCGCTTCGACATCGCTCGGCTGCAACTGGCGGGCCAGGCGGTAATGCACGTCGGGCGCATCCGGCGGATCGAGTTGAAGAAGCGCGTTGCCGGCCTCAATGGCAGCCTTGGCATCGCCATTGTGTTCGTTGGCGGCCAGCAATTGACGCCACGGCGTCGGCGCGAGCGGATTGATGGCCAGCCACGCCTCGCTCCAGCGGTGCACCGCCGGCCAATCTTGTTCGACTTGGGCAATGTCCAGCAGGCGCGTAACGGTGTTGAGGGAATCCCCTTCGTGCTCGGCGACCGCCGTCAGCGCGGCCTTTTCACCCGCCGTGTCGTTGAGCTTGGCGCAGGCCGCGGCGAGCAGGAGGTAGGGATTTTGCGCGCCGGGAACGTAGAAACCCTTGGTGGTGAGTTCCTGCAATTGCTGGCGCACGGCGGTCCACTCTTCCTTGTCGGCCAGCGCGCGGATTTGCGCGAGGCGGTCGTAATAATTGTTGGGATTGGGCGGCGGGGCCGGGGTGTTTTCGTCGGTCGGCGGCTTCGGCCGGGTGAAATCGAGCCCGGCAAAAGTCTTGGTCGCACGGTCGCGCGCATACTCGGCAAACTGGGTGTCCAGTTTGTCCAAGGGCGCGAGGTTCGCGGCCAGTGATTCGTTCATGTTCTTGCCCGCGCCGAGGTCATGGAGGACGGCCTTGAGGCGGTCGAACCCGTACCGCTCAATGAGAAATTGCACGACGAGCGACGATTCATAGTAGGCGAACTGCATATCCGCCGAGCTCTTGGCCTTGATAAAGGCGGCGCTCATGCCGCTGATCGGCTGCATTTTGCCGTCGAGGATGCGGTCGTGGTAATCGAGCGACATCTTCATGCCCCAGGCGGGATCGGCCAATTGCTCCTCATAGACGGAAATGCCCTCGCTCAACCACCGCGGCATGCGGTTGCGCGTCATGGTCAGCGTGATGACGTGGACGAATTCATGCCAGAGCACGTCCTTCCAATTCGCGCCGGAAGAGGCCGGGCTATTGATGGTCACGACCGGGCCAAAGGTCACCCCGAGAAACCCGCCGATGTCGGGCATCCCGAAGGTGCGGACGGCGAAATCGTCGGGGTTGGGATAAATCTCGACGGTGGTGGGCAAATCGAGCGGCAGGCCGTACTTGGCCGTCATTTTCGTGCGCTCATCTTCGAGCATGGACAGCACGCGGTCGCCATATACCGGGGCCTCGGTTTGGGCCATGCGAATGTTGAAATGCGGGCTGGTGATCGTGGTGAATTTATCCAACTGATCGTGCAGCGTGGTGAGATTGAAGGCCTCGATGTCGTAGGCGTCGTCGGTATGGGCGCGGGTGGCCATCTCCCAGCCCTGTGATTCGAGGCCCATGCGGAGCAAATCCTGGGCGAGCTCGACGCGGGCGGGCGTGTTCTTGTCGTCAAATTTGAGCGCCGAGGTTTCCGCCGAGGCGGCTTGAATAAAGCGGTAATTTTCGGCCAGCTTTTTGCCGATGAGGTAGTCCACCTGAGGATTAGTTTTCCAGGTGGAGAGGGCCTTGTCGCGATATTCGGCGGCCTTGGCGGTGTCGTTGTCAAGCGTGGCCATGGCGGAAAGCAGCGCAAGGGCGGTGGGTTCGGTGGGATTGAGCGCGAGGATCTTGGCGAGCTGGTCGCGGGCGTTGTCGTATTGCTCGCCGTCGATTAAATTTTCGGCGAGCAGCAGGAGCGTGGGAATGTGCTTCGGATTGATGCCGAGCGCGGCGGAGGCAAAACTGCCGTACTCGTCGTCATGACTGGCACGGTGGGCGGCGGCGAGACCGTAGAGCATGTCGGCGTCGTCGGGAAAAGCCGTGGCGCCGGCTTGATAGGTGCGGGCCGCCAGCGCGTAGTCGTGCTTGTCCATGGCCAGCTTGCCGATGGCGAGAAAGGCGTCGCGCACGGGCGGGGTCGCGCGCTGGCCGAGGCGCAGAAAATTTTCGAGGACAAGTTTCGGTTCGGCGCCGAGAATGAGGGCGGCTTCGCCCAGCGAGGTGACAAAACCCGGGTCGCGCTCGTAACGGCCGCGCGACTGGATGATGCTGCTGATGGCGGAGAGCTGGCGCGCCGCCTCGTCGGGCTTGCCGGCAAACAAATCCGCCTGGCGGGCCAGCAACCGCAAACGGATGCTGTCACTATTATATTGGACGCCCTGATTGAGGGCCGCTTCCGCCTCGGAGTAATTGCCCAGCGTCAGCAGAACTTCGCCGTTCAACCGCCACCAGGCTTCACTATAATGATTGGCCTTGGCCCCAGCATCGGCGGCCTTGAGGGCACCCGCGTAATCGCCGGTGCGATACATTTGAATGGCCGCAGCCAAGGCGGGATCGACGGGGGCCACGGGCGTGGCCGCAGGCAGCGAGGCCGCGGCCGTCGCCGCGTTGGGTGCCACGGCGGGACGATTGGAAATTGCCGGGGTGGAAGGCGGCGGCGGGCGCGACGTTGGGGGCGGCGGCGGGGGAGGCGGAGGCGGCACGGGCGCGGGCACGGTGGCCGCCGGCAAATCGATAAAATTTAAGACCAGGCAAATTACGCCCAACCATCCGGGGTACTTGCGCAAGGCGGGGGAACGGCGCGAGCGGCAGGGTATCATGGCGGCCACATTAAGGGTAATTGCACAACTGGCAAGGGGCTTGCGCAACGCCGAAGCCGCGCCCTCATCCCCCAAGCACCGCTTTATAGACTCCGGCAAAGCGATTTTGTTACAGGACGGCTGATTTTCGTGCTGTCCACAAGAAAAATTGCCTGCCGGGGAAACTTGCCCCCGCGGACATTTGTCCCCACGCTGGATTTCCACATGCGCCGCCCCGTTCTCCTTTTTCTTGGTGCCGCCGCCGTTCTCGCTTGCGGGGGCGGTGCCGCGCTGCGGGCCGCTGCTGCGTCCGCCGCGCCGGACGCGACTGGAAGCCCGCCCTCGTCGCCGGCCGATGCCGACTTTGTCCTTAAACTCCCCTCCCCGCTCGCCCTCAAACGCGGCCAGCCGGGCCAGGACCCGAGCGCGAATTCCGACGGCATCCGCCGGGAAACTTTTCAGCGGGCCTCCATCGCCGCCTACGGCACCAACGACCCGACCGCGCCGGATTCGCCCGAGGACAAGCAACTGGCCGCCCTCGCGCAAAAAGACCAGGACTTTCTCGCCGCCCTCAACAAGAATCCCAACACCTGGCCCGAGGCCGAACGCGACCGGCGCGCGCAAGAGATCAACGACGCGTACGGCGATTACCTCAATGACCATCCGAGCGATGTGAATGCGCTCGTGCTGTACGGCAAGTTTTTGCGGCGCATGGGCGAACGCGAGAAATCCTACGCGGTCTTCCAGCATGCGCACCAGTTGAACCCGCGGGTCGCGGTCATCAAGCAGCAGATTGGCGGCTATCTGGCCGAGGAGGGCAAATATGCGGAAGCACTGGGCTTCTTCGTCCAGGCCGTGTCACTCGCGCCGAAGGAGCCGCTCTACCATTACCAACTGGCCGAGCTTCTGAATATTTATTACGATCATTTTCTAGCCGACAATATATATACGCAGGAAACCCTCAACAAAGCCATCGTGGATGAGTTCAAGCAGGCCGCCCTCCTCGCGCCCACGGAGCCGGGCTATGCGTGGCGCGCGGCGGAATGTTATTACGACCTGCTGGACCCGGACTGGAAAGCCGCGCTCGCGGCGTGGGAGGAACTCGGCAAGCACACGACCTCCGGCGTCGAATTGGAAATCATCCGCCTGCATCGCGCGCGCGTACTGTTGGAACTCGGACGCAAGGACGACGCCCGCGTGCTGCTCGAACAACCGGTGCGCCCCGTGCTCGAAGCCAGCCGCAAAGAATTAATCGACCGCCTGACCGGTGCGCCCGCGCCCACGCCGGCACCAGAACTGCCCTCGCCTGCGGTGCCGGCCACGCCGCCCGCGCTCCCCGCCGCAGAGTCTCCGCCTGCCGTCGCCCCGGCCACTGCGTCGCCGCCCGCGCCTGCGCCCGCCGCAAGCACCGGCCTACAACCCTGATTTTTTAACCGCCATGTTTGACCCCGCTCCCCTGCTCGCCGTCTCGCCCAATCTCCTGCCTGAATTGCGCGACGGCTCGATCTTTTATATCATTCTAGCCCTCAGCATTGCGTTGCACGAATACGGCCACGCGAAGGCTGCCGACCTCGTCGGCGATCCCCTGCCCCGGCTGCAAGGGCGCGTCACCCTCGATCCGCTGGCGCACCTCGACCCCATCGGCACCGGGCTGATTCCGCTGTCGATGATTTTCATCCCCATCTTTATGCACATGCAGATGCCTTTCGCATTGATTGGTTGGGGCCGGCCGGTGCAGATTTCGCTGCCCCATCCGCGCACGCGCGTGCGCGATGAGATTCTGATTACCGTGGCCGGGCCGTTGATGAATGTGCTGATTGCGCTGGTGGTGACAGTCATCAGTCGAATCCTGTTGGAGAGCCACACTATGGGTGAGCAGACCGAACGTTTTCTCAAGGAGACCATTTATCTGAATTGCGCGCTGATTGGCTTCAACCTCATCCCGCTGCCGCCGCTGGACGGCTCGCGGATTTTGCGGCACCTCGTCAACATGTCCGAGAGTACCTTCAACCATCTCGCGATGAACAGTTGGTGGATTTTGCTTATCCTCATCAACCTGCAGCAATTCCAAATCCTGCTGGGCCGGCTCATCCATGCGATTGCGATGCCCTTCCTGCGGGCGTCGGGGATGCTGGGGTGAAAGGCCGGTGACACCCCAGCTCTTAGTTTAAGCCAAAGGCGGGATCGGCAGGAGCGGGAGGCGTTCTTGCGCCCGGCGCCAGTCGTCAAGCAATTCCGCGACATGGGCACGACGCCACTCCTCCAGCAATCGCGCGGAACTGTTCGGTAATTGCCCCTGCAAAAATTTTCCGGGGCTATTTCCACCAAGACCTCGGCCTGGCCCTAATGCGCGTGAAAATGCGGCGGCGGGTGCTCGCGAAAATGCAGCCGGATAATCAGGCCATGAAAACGGCTGACTTCAGGCATGGGCGGCTTCGACCGGCATCCGTCCGGTTATTTCCAAGTAGGCGGCATCCGGACAAATATCCAAGTCGTCAGACCAGCAGATTTGCCGCCCTTCGCCCAAGTGCACCCGCGCAAAGAAGGCCGGGTCAGCCAAAGGCGCAAAGACTCCCTTCCCCACCTCACCGGAAAGGTCAATTTCCCCGCTCACGCCGTCCGCATACGTCAGGCGCAGACGAAAGCCAGGCAATGCTTGCACTTGGATCGGCGGTACCATGGCCGCATTATCAATCCAAAGGACGACGGCGTCAAGCGCGAGTAGTCTGCGGTTGCACATACCCTCTCATTGCGATGGTTGATTATTAATATCTGTAACTTTCAATTGCCTTTGTCTTGGAGGCACCTACATTTTTCAGGAAATGCGCTTAAACCCATTATTGATTTTTCCGATCTTATTGGTCGTTTACGCGATTGGCTGGTGGTATGGTGGAGTACTGCCCCCATGGCAGCTAAGTGCGGCCACTTTCCTACTCGCTGCATTGGAAATTCTGTTGCTGAATTCATTTGTTCAAAGGAAATGGGGGGTCGTCTTGTGGGCTGCCATGGTTATTTTTCCAGTTGCCGTGATGGCCCCATTGTTAATGTCTACATTATCGTTCGCAGGAACACGGAGCGCCAGTGGATTTAGCGATGCAGGTAGTGGTGGCGCAGAATTTTATCTATTAATGGCCATAGCATTGTTGGCGCAGGGACTGGGCCCCTCCTTGCTGACTATCTGGCTTGGTGCATTGCTTTGCTGGCCCCGCCGGGTCGCGTGGAAATGGTAGGGGAATTATTGCTCGCGCAATATGGCGTCACTTACCGCGTTTTTTCGACTCCGGCGGTTAGGCTTTCCTTTTGAATTGCGGTCCTCCCCAACTTCCGCCTTGGCATCCGAGGCCGCCTAGCGCCACACTAGGGCGAAATGAACGTGCTTGTCACCGGCGGAGCCGGCTACATCGGGAGCCATTGCGTGCGCCAGCTTCTCGCACAGGGTCACCGCCCCGTCGTGGTGGATAATCTCGTCTTCGGGCACCGCGCGGCGGTGGCGCAGGGCGTGAAGTTTTACAAAGCGGATTTGAGCGATGCCACCAAGCTGCGCCAGATTCTGGAAAAGGAGCGCATCGAACTGGTGATGCATTTCGCGGCGTTTTGCTACGTGGGCGAATCCGTCACCGCGCCGCTGAAGTATTATAAGAACAACCTGGTGGCCGCGCTGGTGCTGCTCGAGGCGATGATGCAGGCGGGCGTGAAGAAATTCGTGCTGTCCTCCACCTGCGCGACCTACGGCGTGCCGGAAAAAATGCCGCTGACGGAGGACCACCCGCAACGCCCCATCAACCCCTACGGCCAGACCAAGCTCGATTTGGAAAACGCCCTCAAGGCGCTCGCCCATGCCGAGGGGCTGAGCTTTGCGGCGCTGCGCTATTTCAACGCCGCGGGCGCGGCAGTTGATGGCACCATCGGCGAGGACCACGACCCGGAGACCCACCTCATTCCGCTGGCCATCGGCCAGGTGCTGGGCCAGCGCAAAAGCGTCAAGATTTTTGGCACGGATTACCCCACGCCGGACGGCACCTGCCTGCGCGATTACGTGCATGTGGATGATTTGGCGCGCGCGCACATCCTCGCGTTCGACAAATTGCGCAAACGCGGCACGCAACTCTTTTACAACCTCGGCACCGGCACGCCGAATTCCGTGCGCGAGGTCATCGCCGCGGTGGAAAAAGTATCAGGCAAAAAGGTCAAAGTGATCGAAGCACCCCGGCGCGAGGGCGACCCACCGGCGCTGTATGCCGACAACTCCAAGGCCAAGCGCGAACTCGGCTGGAAAATCCAGTTTTCCACGCTCGACTCCATCGTCGAGACCGCCTGGCGCTGGCATCACGCCCACCCGCGCGGCTTTGCGAAGAAGAAAAAGTAGGAATTTTTTTATCCACCGATTTCACGGATGAACACAGATTGATGCGAATTTTCTTTTTTCTACCGATACAAACAGGGGGCAATCCGCCGAGGAAATAAGACATCCTGCCATGAAACCCACCAAGCGACACTGGATTGGCTTAATCCTGATTGGGTTATCCATACAGCTAGGCGTCATCTATTTTTATGGCGGCACTTCTTTTATATTTTTTGATCTGGGTCACGCCGAATTCGAATTTGAGGTGGGTAGCGTCGCTCTCTATGGATTTGTGACTTTTCTGGCGACCGGACTCGCTTGTTTCTTCTGGCCCGTAGATAAATCTAAAAACACCCCGGTGCAGCCCAGTTAGTATACTAACCGCCCATTTTCCCCATGCCCTGCCTCCTCGTCCTTGCCTCTTTCTGCGCGCCGCGGCTGGCGATGTTTTTCATCTTCCTGCTGACGGACTGGTTCAGTAGGGCCTTTGAATCGGCCCTCTGGCCGCTGTTGGGCTTTTTCTTCATGCCCTACACGACCCTGGCCTACATGGCGGCGATGTTGAACAACGACCACAACTTGAGTGGCGGCTGGATCGCCCTGTTTATCGTGGCGGTGGTCCTCGATGTAGGCGGTCAGGGCAAGACGACGAAAGCCAGCATGAAGGGCCGCATGAAACAGGCCGAAAAGGTTTAGGCACTGTTTGAAACTCGAAGAAAAGCGGCGCGCTGCGGGCACCGCGCCCAACCCAAACTGCCAGCGTGGACTGCATTAACCCGCGGTCCGTTCACTGGTAGGGAGCACTGCCCCCAGCGCGCCGTCGGCGATTGGTTTTTAAACCTGCGCTTAACCCTTCAACCCATCCGCGCGTTTGCGGAGCGTGGTGCGAGTGATGCCGAGGAGCGCAGCGGCCTTGGCGTGGTTGCCTTCGGTTTCCTTGAGCGCGCGCTCAATCAAGGCAATTTCAATTTTTTCCAGAATATTTTCTCCGGACTCGGCGCGGGCCAGGCGGTAAACGGCATCGCAGGCCTCCGCCAGCGTGGCGGCGGCATTCTTTTCGCCCACTTTTTCCACGGGGGCGGCGGGCGCGGGCGCTTTTTCCTCAGCTGGCGTGGCGGTGGGCGCCGGAGCCGCTGCAGTCGGCGGCGCGGCGTTTTGCGCGGCCAGCAAAATCTCGCGGGGCAAGTCCTTCAGCAAAACGGTGTCGCCCTGGGCCACGACGCCGCTGCGGTAAATGGTGTTCTCCAGTTCGCGGACATTGCCGGGCCAGTTCAACGAGCACAATGCGACGAGCGCCTCGGGCGAGACTTTGCGCACACGGATTTTCTTCTCGTTGGCCAGCCGCTGGAGCATGAAGTCCACCAGCGCCGGGATGTCGTCACGCCGGTCGCGCAGGGGCGGGAGCTTGATGCGGACGACGTTGAGCCGGTAGTACAAGTCCTCGCGAAATTGTTTATCGGCGACGAGTTTTTCGAGGTCCTTGTTGGTGGCGGCAATGAGGCGCACGTTGACCTTGAGCGTCTCGCTGCCGCCCACGCGCTGAATCTCGCCCTCCTGGATGGCGCGGAGGATTTTCGTCTGCGTCGAGAGGGTCATGTCGCCAATTTCGTCGAGGAAAATGGTGCCGCCGTCACACAATTCGAATTTGCCGCTGCGCTGGGCGGTGGCGCCGGTGAAGGAGCCCTTCTCGTGGCCAAACAGTTCGCTCTCGATGAGATTCTCGGGAATGGCGGCGCAATTCACCGCAATGAACGGGCCCTTCGACCGGTGGCTGTGCTGCCACAGGCAGCGGGCGACGAGCTCCTTGCCCGTGCCGCTTTCACCGGTGATCATCACCGTCACATCGCTGGCGGCGACCTGCCCGATGATTTTGAACACCTCCTGCATCGGCTCGGACTGGCCGACGATGCCCTCCTTGTAATCCTCGCGATTGAGGAGCGGACGATACGCATCGCCCGCGGCGTGCAAGTCGGTCCAGGCCTTCATGGCGTGGTCCACGATCGTGACGATTTTTTTGCTGTCGAAGGGCTTGATGACGTAATCGAACGCGCCGAACTTCATCGCCTCGATGGCAGTCTGCGTGGTGCCAAAGGCGGTCATCAAAATCACCATGCACTTGGGGGCGGAGGTGCGCAGGTGCTGGAGGGTTTCGAGGCCGCTCATGCCGGTCATGCGGTTGTCGAGCAGGATGACTTGCGGCTTTTCCTTCGTGGCGGCCTTCAGGCCCTCCTCGCCGCTGCCCGCGGCCACGACGCGAAACGGCCGGGTCGTCAACACCCGTTGCAGGGAATAACGTATTTCCGGATCGTCATCGATGAGAAGGACGGTTGCGGTGGGCGCGGATTCAGCCATAGTCGGAGCGTTCGAGAGCAAAACGCAGGTTTAAAACATCATCCGACATGCGCTGGCGGTCAATGCAGTTATTCCGGGTGGCGGGCATCGCCCTCGAGGTGCACCCGACTTTTTTCGTGCTGCCCATCCTCATCGGTCTGACAGGTTTCGGCGACGGCGGGTGGCGGGAAATGCTGGTGGACTGGGCCGCGCTGGTGCTCGTTTACACCTGCGTGGTGCTGCACGAATTCGGCCATGCGCTGACGGCCCGGGCACTGGGCCTGCCGGTGTGGCGCATCATCCTGCTGCCCATCGGCGGCATGGCGATGCTGGGCCGCCTGCCGCGCCGCCCGAGTGCGGAATTGCTCATCGTGGCTGCCGGACCGATGGTGAATTTCGTCATTGCCGGCATTTGCCTCGCCCTGCTGCACGGCTGGCCGGAGGGTTGGGTGCTCTTCCATCCCCAAACCTGGGGCGACCCGGAAACAAACGGCCTGACCGTGAATGACGTGCTGCGCTTTTTGCTGAGCGCGAATCTATTGCTGGGCTGTTTCAACCTGCTGCCCGCGTTTCCGATGGACGGAGGGCGGGTGCTGCGGGCGCTGCTGGCGCTGCGGCTCGATTATTTGAGTGCCACCTGGTCTGCGCTGATGATTGGGCGCGCCGTGGCGGCGGCCGGAATCGCCTTGGCGCTATTCAAGTGGCATCTTTACATGCTCGCCATCCTCTTTGGGTTTATTCTTTTTTTGGGCGACTTGGAATACACCCAGCTCGCCCGGGAGGAAACCCAATACGAAGATCCGACCTAATTTTCGCCAGCCGGCGCAATAAATCCGCCGCCCGCCATTCACGTTTTGCCTTCATGCACGACACTTCACTCTTAACGACGATCGCCATCAGCTTCACCCTGGCGCTGGTGTTTGGCATCATCGCCAAGCGCTGCGGGCTGTCGCCCATCGTCGGCTACCTGCTCGCGGGCATCGCCGCGAGCCCGCACACGCCCGGCATGGTGGGCGACGCCGACATGGCCAACCAGCTCGCGGAGATCGGGGTGATTCTGCTGATGTTCGGCGTCGGCCTGCATTTTCACCTGAAGGATTTGCTGGCGGTGCGGGCCATCGCCATTCCCGGCGCGGTCGTGCAAAGCGCGTGCGCGACGGTATTCTGCATGGTGCTCGCGCATTTTCTGGGCCTGCCGTGGTCGCACGGCCTCGTGCTGGGCATTGCGACCTCCGTGGCCAGCACGGTGGTGCTCATGCGCGTGTTGATGGACAACAAAGTCATGGAGACACCGGCAGGCCATGTGGCAGTCGGCTGGCTGGTGGTGGAGGATTTGTTCACGGTGCTCGTCCTTGTGTTGCTGCCGGCGTTCGCGGGACCAGCGCCAGAGCATACGAACGCCACCGACCTGCACGCAGTGGGCGCAGCGGCCTCCACTGTCGCCACCCTCGCTGCGAACGTGACGGCGGCGACTCCCGCAGTCGAAGGCCCCGGTGTGCTCATGGCCACGGCCATTGCGCTGGGCAAGCTGGCGATGCTGGGAGCCATCATGGCCCTGGCGGGCACCCGTTTGGTGCCGTGGATATTGCTGCGGGTGGCGCGCCTGCGCTCGCGCGAATTGTTCACCCTGGCGGTGCTGGTGATGTCGATCGCGGTGGCAACGGCCGCGTACTTTGCCTTCGGTGCGTCGATGGCACTAGGGGCGTTTCTCGCCGGGATGTTAGTGGGCCAATCCAAGTTCAGCCACCAGGCCGGTGCGGAGATACTGCCGCTGCGGGACGCCTTCGCCGTTTTGTTTTTTGTGTCCGTCGGCATGTTGTTCGATTTTCATCAAGTGGTGGCCGAGCCGTGGCTACTGCTGGGCGTGCTCGGCGTGGTGCTGCTGGTCAAGCCGGTGGCCGCATTTATCATCGTTTTGGTGCTGCGGTATCCGGTGCGCACGGCACTGACCGTGGCGGGCGGCCTCGCGCAGATTGGCGAATTTTCCTTCATACTCGCCGATGTGGCCAAGCCACATCTGCTTCTGAACGATCAAGGCCAGGCCGTGCTCGTCGCCGCGGCCATCATTTCCATCAGCCTGAATCCCTACCTATTTCGGATGATTCTGAAATTGGAGCCCGTGATTTTCCGCCACCCGCACCTGGCCGCCTGGCTGTCGCGCCGCAGTGAAGTCCGGGGTGCGCGCCTCAACGTCGGCTTTGCGCCGCCAAAAAAAGAGGGCAAGCAAGCCATCGTCGTCGGCTATGGCCCTGTGGGGCAAACCATGACACAACTGCTGCGCGAATTCGGCATCGAGCCGCTCATCGTGGAAATGAGCATCGACACCGTGGCGGAGTTGCACAACCACGACCATCCGGCCCTTTACGGCGATGCCACCCGGCCCGACATCCTCGAAAGCGCGGGCATCAAGGACGCGGATTTTCTCATCATCACGCTCCCGGACGCCGTGGCCCGGCTCGCCATCGTCACCAGCGCGCGCGAACTCAACCCGCAAATCACCATCCTCACCCGCGCCCGCTACCTCCGGGAAAACCCGCATTTGCGCGAGGCCGGCGTCACCAACATTTGCTTCGACGAAGTGGAAACCGCCGCGGGCCTGGCGGAGACGCTGCTGCTGAAGATGGGCATTTCGCGCGAGCGCATCGACAAGGAGGTGCCGCAAATCCGCGCCGAATGGGGCGCCATCGTGGAACTCATGGGCGAACAGGAAGACCTGCGGGCGAAGGAATGAGCAAACGGGCGAGGCATGTCGCAAAATCTCAGCGGAAAGAGAACGCTCATTTACGCTTATCTTCGCTGACAAGAAAGACTGCGGAAATTTTCCGGCTTGGCGCTTAAACGTCTGCTCCCGATTTTGCCGCCCTGCATGAATTTCCGGCGTCCGGAAAAATCAGCGAAAATTAGCGCGAATTAGCGGTCCAATTTTCTTCACGCAACTTACTTCCCCCATCCTACTTGCCCGCGACGAAGACCAGCTTAAAACTGTTCGGCTTCGTGGTGAGCGTGAGGCGGATTTTCCCGGTCTTGCTCAAACCCTTGAACGTGCCCTTCGCGCTTTGCACGGTGTAGGAAAGCGTGACGGCTTTGCCGGTGAAGGACTGCGGCCACGCGCCATTGAGCGTCAGCACCGCCTGGCCCTTGGCATTCTTGAGCGTTAGCGTGCCACGGGCATTGCCGCCGACGATAAAGCCGGGCGTGTGCAAGTTTCCCGTGACGGTCGCGCCACCCAACTTCGCCAAGGTGCCCGCGCCGGTGAATTTGAAGATGCTGCCGGTGTCGGGGTTGGCCGTCGTGCGGGTGTAGCTGCCGCGCGCAGAGCCAGTCAGCGACGCGGAACTATCCGGCAATTTGCTGCCGCCGGTCATATATACAATCCGGGGATCGAAAGTCGGGTCGGTCGTCGGGTCAGGATTGATGCCCGGATCGGGAACAGACAAGTCCTGCAAAACAAAGTTGTCAAAGGAAGTGCCAGTAAAGCCATACAAGCCGACTTCGCCGTGGGTGAACGTATCGTCCGTCACAGTAACCGCCGGGTCGCTCGCGCCATTGACATAAACAGAGGTGACGTTGCCGTGGACCTCGATGCGCAGATGGGCGTTCTCGACGCCGGGCTCGCTGAAAATGTCCCCGGCATCAGCTATGACCGGCTGGACATGGCCGTCCTTGACGATTTGGAAATAAAGCAAATGCCCCGGCGTGCCGCCCGGCCAAGTGTAAGGATCTTCGCCCACGACCGCGGCATCAGGCGCCTGGAGACCCAAGGTGTCATCGTCTGTGGAAGGGGATGAACTACCGACCAATCCTCCTAAAGTCAAAACGCCACCATCCCCGGCGGTCAATGTGCCGTTAAAAGGGCTGACCCCGCCAGGAACACCCAACAGGCGGAGACCCAGTCCACGCCCAACCACATTGCCAGTGACATTGAAGGAAAACCCATCGGTATGGCTTAAAATGAAATTGTTAACCGCATTCTGATCGAGATAGGTAAAACTGTTGCTCGAAGAATAGGAATTGGTATCAAGCGTAAGACTGCCACCAACCCCGCCGCCTCCCAGGATGTAAGTTATAGCCCCACCCCCACCATTGTAGGAGGGGCCACCCGCACCGGACTGACCAACCCAAGTGGTGTTACCTACACTCCCCGCACTCACCACATTGCCATGGGCGGCGGCCCAGCCGTTGCCGCCGACGACGAGGAGCAGGCCGTTTTGGCCGGTGGAGTCGGCATGGATCCAGACGCCGCCGTCGCTGACTTTGTTCACGTCCACTTCGGCGATAAAATCGGTCAGATCGTAGGGCAGGCCGCTGAAATTAACCGGATCGTCGATGTTGTCTTCGTTGACCGTATAGGTGCCGTTGACCACTTCATAATCGCCGCGCGTATTGCTCCAAAGGGGCGAGACGCCATCGTCAAAGTTGTCCGAAAAGTCGGCGCGAATGGGCGGCAAGGGCTCGGGCGGCGGAATCGGCGCGGGCAATGCGGGCAAAACTTCGAGAACGAAATTATCAAAAGGGCTGCCGAGGGTTCCATAAAGCCCCGGGCGGCCATGGGTGTAGGTGTCGTCGGTAAGGGTGGCGGTCGGCGTGGCACTGCCGTTGACAAAAACGTTGGTGACATTGCCCGCGACCTCAACGCGGATATGCGCGGACTCCACGCCCGGTTGCGTAAACACACCCGTGACTTCGCCCAGAATCGGGCCGGGTTGGCCATTTTTCACGACGTGAAAGTAAAGCGACGTACCCGCGCTACCACCCGGCCCACCGTTGGCATAACCATTTCCGCCGATGACCAGCAGGAGGCCATTCAGGCCCTTGGCGTCGGCATGAATCCAAATTCCACCGTCGCCCACCGGGGTGACATCCACGTCCACGTTGAAGTCCGTCAAGTCATAGGGCAACCCGCTGAAATTAAGCGGATCCTGGACATGATTCTCGCCGACGGTGTAAGTGCCATTGACGACTTGGTAATCGCCCCGCGTATTGCTCCAGGCCGGCGACGCGCCGCCGTCAAAATTGTCGGAAAAAGAGGTGTTGCTGACGGAGCTGTCCGCGAGCGCCAGCAAGGGCAGGCCGAGGCACCAAAGCAGAGCTGCAAGCTTGCGCGCGAGCATAAGAAAACGGGAGACGGGGTGAGCCAAGGCCATAGGTTAGGCCTTTCCGTAAATTCCGACAAGCGCAAAACCACATTCCCGGCGGTTTTATATCATGATCGTTTCAATCCTTGTCCCACGGCAGGCGGACCTTCACGGGCGTGTATTTCCAGACCGAGACCGGGCTAAAAATTTGGCCGGGATTCAGGATGCCGCGCGGGTCGAGGGCTTTTTTAATCGCGAGCATCGCGCGGATTTCCGCCGGGCGGTGCTGCCTGCGCAAAAAAGGCGACTTCGACAGGCCGATGCCGTGCTCGCCGGTAATCGCGCCGCCGAGGGCAACGACCTTTTTCATCAGCGCCGCCACGCCGCGCTCGGCCTGTTTGCGCTCCTGCGGGTCGGCGCGGTGGTACATGAGGTGGACATGAAAATTGCCGTCCATCGCGTGGCCGAAAGTGGGTGTGGCGAGACCGGTGGCGCGTTTCAATACACGCGTGTAGCGGAGCAGTTCCAGATAGCGGCGCGGCGGCACTACAATGTCCTCATTGAGTTTCGCGTCGCCCATCTGGAACATCGCCTGCGAGCAGGTGCGGCGCGCGCGCCAGAATTCGGCGGCTTCGGCGGGGTCGGCCGTGTCGCGCACAGCGAGGGCGCCCTGGGCCCGCAAAACTTCCGCGACGGCGGTGCGTTGCGCCGCGACCTCCGCGACGACGCCATCGACCTCGATCAACAAGAGCGAGGCCTTCGGCGCTTCAGGAAAAACGGGCCGGCCCCAGCGGCGTTCCGTGCATTCGACGGACTGGCGGTCGAGAAACTCCAAAATCGCGGGCACGAGGCGCGCGCGCATGAGGGCGAGCACGGTGCGAAGGGCGGCGGCCTCGTCCTTAAACGCCGCCAAAAACGTGTGCCGCGCGCCGGGCCGGACCACGAGCCGCAGGCTGGCGCGTGTGATGACGCCCAAGGTCCCGGCGCTGCCGATCCACAAGTCGCGCAAATTGTAGCCCGAGGCAAATTTCCGCAAAGGCGCACCCCAGCGCACCGCTTCGCCCGTCGGCAAAAAACCCTCGAGCGCCATGACATAATCCCGCGTCACGCCATATTTCGCGCCGCGCAAACCGCCGGCGTTGAGCGCGAGATTCCCGCCAATAGTGCAATAGTGCAGCGACGACGGATCCGGCGGATAAAACCAGCCGTGTTTCGCGGCGGCGGCATCGATGTCGGCGGTGACTGCGCCGGCCTCGACGTGTGCGATGCCCGCGAGCGCGTCGATTTTGATTTTCTTCCACTGCGACAAATCCAGCACCCAGCCATGGCGCACGGGACAGGCGGAGCCGGTGGTCGAAGTGCCCGCGCCGCGCGGCGTGACGGGAACACGGTATTTATTTGCCAGCCGCAGGAGCGTCGCGACGGCCGCGTCGTTTTTCGGAAACACCACGGCGGCAGGGAGGAAGGAAAGCCGCAGATTGTCGAGGGAGGCGCCGAAGCGTGCGGCCTCATCGGTGCGCACTTGTGCGGAGCCCAGCGCGCGCAGGAGAGCACGGGTGGCGGAGGCGAAGGGAGCAGGCTGTTTCCTCGGTTGCACGGCATTCAGACCTAACATCCCGAGACCGAAACACCACGAAAAAAACGGTACTTCATCTGTTCAGAGCCAATCAAAATGCAAGGCGTGACGAATGAAGTAACGATACTGCAAGATTGCCGAGCCAAACAACAAAAGCGACCACACCCACTTCGTCCGCCAGCGTTCAGACCGCACGATGAAATAAAATAACACCAAGTTGCACAGATTGAAGAGGAATCCACCCGTTCCGGCAAACAAACTCCCTATGGCCACGGCAAGCGGCGCCCACAGTGAGAAGAGGAGCGCTTCCACCAGCGACGGAATATTCCCCGGGTATTCGGGGAAATGATAGGAGCCCACGCCAAAACCCAGTCCAGCCGACATCCAAGCAAGGACCACGGCCAATGAATTTTCAAAAAACGCCGACACAAACATTGTTTCTTCCGACGGCCCGACGGTTATCGAATGTTCCGGCTCAACCCTAAAATGAACAGACTCGCGCTCTGAAACACCTTTGGCCGTCGAAGGATGAGTAGGTTTCATATCCATGAAGGATTGGCCAGGAACTACCAGAGTAGGAAGGTGAACTTTCCCGCTAATTCAAGAATACGGACTATCACAAATAGCAGAAATCTTCACCCATGATGCCTGGCGACGGTTTCTGCGAGGGCGGCGAATTCGTCCTTGAGCTTAGGATAGAGCGCGCGGAAGCGGGGATAATAATCGCGGTACACGAGGGAGTTGCGGCCGGGGGCGGTGCGGCCCGTGATTTTCACCGCCGCGGCGCAGGCGTCCTCGACGGTTTTCCAGACTTTCGCGCCGACGCCCGCGAGCAACGCCGCGCCATAGGCCGAGCCGTCGTTGGTGCTGACGGTGAGGATGGGCGTCTCGAAATTATCCGCGAGCAACTGCCGCCAGAGCGGACTGCGCGCGCCGCCGCCCGAAACCACGACTTCGGTGGGCGTAATGCCCAACCCGCGCATGAGTTCGAGTGAATCGCGCAGGCCGTAGGTCACGCCTTCGAGCACGGCGCGTGTGAGGTGCGCCTTCGTGTGCCGCAGCGAGAGGCCAAAGAAAACTCCACGGGCATTCGGATCGGGATGGGGCGTGCGCTCGCCCGAAAGATACGGGAGGAAGAGCAGGCCCTCGGAGCCGGCGGGCGCTTTCGCGGCGGCGGCGGTGAGCAAATCGTAGGCGTTGCCCTCGCCGGCCAGTTCGCGGGCTTTTTCCTCGCCGCCGAGCGTGTTCTTGTACCATTGCAGCGAACCCGCGCTCGAAAGCTGCACGCCCATGAGGTGCCACTTGCCCGGCACGGCGTGGCAAAACGCATGCAGGCGGCCCTGCGGCTCGGGATTGTATTTGTCCGCATGGGCGAAGACGACGCCGGAAGTCCCCAGCGTGCAGGAAACGACGCCCGTTTTCACAATGCCGCAGCCGACCGCACCGGCCGCCTGGTCGCCTGCGCCCGCGATGATGGGCGTGCCCGCGCGCAGCCCCGTGGCCTTTGCGCCGGCGGCGGAGACTTTCGTCGAGGCCACGGGCGACTCCGTCACATCCGCGAGCCAACTGCGTTTCACTTTGCAGGCGGCCAGCATCTCCGCGGACCACTTGCGCTTCGCGACATCCAGGAGCGACATGCCCGAGGCGTCGGACACGTCGGTGAAAAATTCGCCGGACAATTTGTAGCGGATATAATCTTTCGGCAGGAGAATTTTCGCGACGCGGCGAAAAACGTCCGGTTCATGCTCGGCGACCCAGAGGATTTTCGGCGCGGTGAAACCGGGGAGAACGGGATTGCCGGTGAGTTCGAGCACGCGTTTGCGGCCTACTTCCTTGGTCAGCGCCGCGCATTGGAGGGCGGTGCGCTGGTCGTTCCACATGATGCAGGGACGCAACACCTCGCCTTGGGCGTCGAGGAGCACGAGCCCGTGCATCTGGCCCGTGAGGCCGACGCCTGCAATTTCGCGCGGCTTGACGCCGGTCGTGGCAAAAAGTTCGCGTAGCGCCGTGACGACGGCGTTCCACCAGTCGGCGGGATTGGATTCAGCCCAGGACGGCTTCGGCGTGCGAAAGGCGTAGGCGGGGGCCGTGGTGAACACGACCCGCCCGGTGGCGTCAATGAGGACAGTCTTGGCGGACGTTGTGCCGACATCGAGGCCGATGAGGTAGGACATGGGGAAGAAAAAGAAGGAAGCGGAACCGCAGATTACGCAGATGAACGCAGATGATAATTGTGCACCATTCTCTCGTACTCAAGTCTGGGCGCACCAAAATTCAACAGCAACGCCCGAGGGAAGCCGGTTGCCCGTAAATAATGAATGACCTGAGCCTGCTCAATGGCCGAAATTTTCTGAATGGCCTTGAGTTCAACTATGATGGAACCCATGCATACAAAATCAGCCCTGTAATTGCAGGGTAAAATAGTCGATTTGTAAACGATCGGCAAAGACCTTTCCCGTTCAAAGGGAATACCCCGTGCCGCCAATTCGATGGCCATGGCCTCCGGATAAACATTTTCCAAAAACCCGTGCCCCAGTGCGCCATGCACACCCATGGCCGCACCGATAATCGCATAGGTCTCCGGATCGCGTTCGGATTTTGCATCTGCGTTCATCTGCGATACCTGCGGTTACAGTTCAGATAAACTCATTAAAAATATTCTCCAGCAGTTCCTGGCGGCCGGAGGCGAGGGTCGGCGGTTTGATTTTCAGCGCGTACTCATTGAGTTCAGCAAGGCTGGTCTGGCCTTTTTCAATCTTCCGGCCGATGCCCTCATTCCAGCTCGCGTAACGTTCGCGGATGAATTGTTGCATGCGTCCGTCCGCGCGAAGGGCGGCAGCCGCTTTCAGGCCGCGGGCAAAGGTGTCCATGCCGCCGATGTGCGCATGGAAGAGGTCCGCTGGCTCGTGCGATTCGCGGCGGCGCTTGGCGTCGAAATTCAGGCCGCCGGTGGTGAAGCCGCCCATGCCCAGCACCACGAGCATGACCTCGGTGGCGAGGTAGAGGTCGGTGGGAAACTGGTCCGTGTCCCAGCCCACGAGTTCGTCGCCGCGATTGGCGTCGATCGAACCGAGCGCGCCGGCGTTGGCCGCGACGGTGAGCTCGTGGCGCATCGTGTGCAGGGCAAGCGTGGCGTGGTTGGTCTCGATGTTGAGCTTGAAATACGAGAGCAGGCCGTATTCGCGCAAGAAATTCAGGCACGCGGCGGCGTCGGAATCATACTGGTGGGTGGAGGGTTCACGCGGCTTGGGCTCGATGTAAAACTGGCCGGTGAAACCGATCTTTTTCTTGTGCTCCACGGCGAGGTGCAGCAGGCGCGCGAGGTGGTCGAGCTCGCGCTTCATGTCGGTGTTGAGCAGCGAGGCATAGCCCTCGCGCCCGCCCCAGAACACGTAGCCGAGGCCGCCCAGCTCATGCGTCGCCTCCAAGGCGGCCTTCACCTGCGCGGCGGCGTAAGCGAAAACATCGGCGTTGGGCGAAGTGGCCGCGCCCTGCGCATAACGCGGGTGCGCGAACAGGCATGCCGTGCCCCAGAGGAGCCGTTTGCCCGTGCGCTTCTGCTCGGCCTTGAGCGTCTTCACCACGGCGGCCAGATTGCGGTGCGATTCCGCCAGGGTAGCGCCCTCGGGGGCGACATCGCGATCGTGGAAACAATAGTAATCGATGCCCATTTTTTCCAGGAATTCGAAAAACACCCGCACGCGCTTTTGCGCGTTGGGCACGGAGTTCGAGCCATCGTCCCACGGCATCAAGGCGGTGGGCCCGCCAAAGGGGTCGGCCAGGCCGTTTCTCATGCAATGCCAGTAGGCGGCGCCGAAGCGCAGGTGGTCGCGCATCGGGCGGCCGGCGACTTTTTCGTCGGCCCGGTAGTGCTTGAACGCAAACGGGTTTTTGGACTTCGGGCCTTCGTAGGCGATGACGGGAATCTGCGGGAACGCGGGCATGAGGCGGGTAAGTTTGCGCCCGGCGGGCATCGCCGCGCGCGGGGTTGTCTTAGCCGCGAAAAGCGCGCGCTGTCGAGGCATTCCAGCCATCAAGCCCCAACCCGCGTAATTTCGCGCCCACCTCACTTTTCCTTGCCCGCAAGACGGCGTGATTTAGTTCGCGGGCGCCGGGCTCGCATGCACCACCACCTTGTGCACTGGCACACGCATAAGCCGCACGCGCGGAGAACGCGACGACGAATCCCGCGGAGCGTCGTCTTTAGCGGTCGCGAAAACGCCACTGGTGAGGGAGCCCCGGCCAATCACCGTCGGATTGCCGTAACCCTTGATAAAGGAAATGTACGCGGAGACGCGTGTGAAGCCGCTCAGCCACCCATATGTGTCCTCCTGGCTCGAACCGCGGGATTGCTCGCCGAAAGAGTTCACGCCCGCGACGGCCCACTGGCCGTTGACCTGCACCCACAAGCCGCCGCCGCTGTCCCCCGGCCCAAGCGTGCTTTCGTAAGTGATGGGGGACTTGTCGCCAAAGGTGCTTTTCGACGGGTTGTTCGGCATGTCGAAATCCGTCTCCAGGACGGTCTTGCTGACGAAATCAATGGTGTTGGTGCCGGCAAGTTTGCGGGTGTTGGTGACGGAACTGCCGATCGTGCCGTTGCCGGTGTCGCCAAAGCCCACCAACGTGCCCAACTGGCCCTTTTCCTTGGTGCCGCCATACAACACCGCCGGCTTGACGGAGCTGTTGGTGCTCAATTTCGCCACGGAGATGTCGTTGTCGAGGGTGAAGGCATTGTATTTCGGATGCACGTGCACGACGCCGGGCGTCTGGAAATCAATCCGCAGGTTTTCCCCACCGAGGATAAAGCGCACGCGTTTGGCGCCGGTCAGGGCGTTCTTGTCGAACACATGGCCCGCGCTCATGACCAGGTTCGGCGTGATGAGCGTGGCCGAGGCAATCGGCTCGTAGCCAAAACCGTAATCAATCTGGATCATGCCCACGGCCTTGAACTGGCCGGCCTTGCCCAAGCTTACTAATTTATTATAACTGATATTATCCCGCACCACCACGGCGCGCGCGGGCGCGACGGCGGCCAGGGCGGCCAGAAGTGCAAGCAGCCAAACACGGGCCGGGGGCGGGAGGCGGGTAATCATGCGCGGAGAGCTTAGCGGGGAGCGAAAAAGGTGTCAAACTTCCAGCGCCCGCCGGAAAGCATTTGGGGTAAGAGCGCGCACCCGGAACATTTGTTCCCGGGATTTGCACCCCCACCACCACCACGCTGGCGCGGCGGGCTTTAACCCTCCGGCAGCGCCAGGCCAAAGTAGCCCTTGGCGTTGCGGTAGCAGATGTTGCGCACGAGGTCGGCCAGCATCGCGCGGTCGTCCGGTATAAAACCGCGACCGACATCCTCGCCCAGCATGCCGCACAAGAGCCGGCGGAAATACTCATGGCGCGGGTACGAGAGGAAGGAGCGGGAATCCGTCAGCATGCCTACGAACCGCGACAAGAGGCCCAAATTCGAGAGCGCGTCGATCTGCCAGCGCATGCCTTCGATTTGATCCACAAACCACCAAGCGGACCCAAACTGGAGCTTGCCGGGAATGGAGCCGTCCTGGAAATTGCCAATCATCGTGCCGAAGAGGTAATTGTCCGCCGGATTGACGTTGTACAAAATCATCTTCGGCAGCTTTTCGGCGTCGTCGAGGGTCTTGAGATAGGTCGAGAGCGTGCGGGCCTGGGGAAAGTCGCCGATGGAGTCGCACCCGACGTCGTTGCCCAGGCGGCGGACCAGCCGCGGATTGTTGTCGCGGATGGCGCCGAGGTGGAGTTGCTTCGTCCAGCCCCGACGGTGGTCGAGTTCGCCCAAAAACAGCATGATATAAAATCCGAAGGCTTGTTTCTGCGCGGGGGTGGCGGTGCGGCCGGCGCGGGCGGCGTCGAAAATCGCCGCAGCCTGCGCTTCCGTGCACGGGCCCTCGAACATAGCCTCGAGGCCGTGGTCGGACAGGCGTCCGCCCATTTCATGGAAAAACGCGTGGCGCTTGTCCAAAGCGATGAGAAAATCACTCAACTTGCCGCAGGTTTGGCCGGCGACTTGTTCGAGCTTTCCCAGCCAGGCGTTGAAGGCCTCGGGCTGGTCCACCGCATAGGCCTTGTCGGGCCGGAACGCCGGATACACGCGCGTGGCGAGACCCTGCTGGACGATGGCGCGATGGGGTTCGAGCGTGTCGGCCGGATCGTCGGTCGTGCACACCGCGCGCACGCGCATTTTTTTCAGGATGCCTTGCGTGGTCAGTTCCGGCGACTGGAGTTTTTCATTGGCCTCGTCCCAGATGCGTTTCGCAGAATCACCATTCAACAAAGTGTTGATGCCGAAGTAGCGGCGCAATTCGAGGTGCGTCCAATGATGCAGGGGGTTGCGCAGCGTGTGCGGAACGGTGCGCGCGTAGGCCAGAAATTTTTCGTAGGGCGCGACTTTGCCGGTGACGGATTCCTCGGGCACACCGTTGGTGCGCATGGCGCGCCACTTGTAGTGGTCGCCCTCGAGCCAGGCTTCAAAGAGATTGTTGAAGCGGCGGTTGCTCGCAATGTCCACTGGCGGTAGGTGGCAATGGTAATCGAGGATGGGCTCGTGCACCGCATGCTCGTGGTACAGGAACCGCGCCGTCTCGTTGGGCAGCAGAAAGTCTTCGTGCAGGTAGGAGGACATCGGGAAAAATTCCGTTTAGATGGTCACGCAGTTGAAGCCGCCGTCGACGACGACTTCCGTGCCGGTGATGAATTTGCCGGCATCAGAGGCCAGCAGCAGCGCGGCGCCGGCGAGTTCGGCGGCCTCGCCGAAACGTTTCATCGGCGTGTGGCCCATGATTTGCGCGACACGCTCGGGCGTGAGCACCTTGCGGTTCTGTTCGGCAGGGAAAAATCCCGGCACGAGGGTGTTGACGCGCACGCCCTTGGGAGCCCATTCGCGCGCGAGATTGCGGGAAAGGTTGTGCACCGCCGCCTTCGTCGCCGAATACGTGAACACGCGCGACAACGGCGCGAGCCCCGACATCGAACCGATGTTGATGATGCTGGCCGCGCGCCCGCTCTTGAGGAAGTAGCGCCCGAACACCTGACAGGACAAAAACAGCGCCTTCAGATTCACGTTGAGAATCTTGTCAAATTCCTCCTCGGAAATTTCCAAAAAAGGCGTGGCGGAATTGGTGCCCGCGCCGTTGACCAGAATGTCGATGCCGCCGGTCTTGGCGACAACGCGCTCCACCAGCTCGGTCAGGCCGGCCTTGGATTGCGCTTCGCAAGGCTCGAACCAGGCGCCCTTGTGGTGCAAATGATGAATTTTTTCGAGGCGGGCGTTGGCCTTGTCGGGATTGCGCCCGACGAGCACGACGGTGGCGCCGGCGCCGGCGAACGCCTCGGCCATGGCGCCGCATAATTCGCCGGTGCCGCCGATGAGGACGGCGGTTTTGCCCGCGAGGGAGAACAAGGAGTCGAGGTAGGACATGGAAAATGAATTTTACCGCAAAGACGCAAAGAGCGCTAAGGCATGTGATGATTCAAAACTACGCGCATAATTCCATCTTTTAGAACAGGTACGTTAAAATTCATCAACAAGCCAAGCGAAAGTTTGGTGAGCCGCAAATAGGTCAAGAGTTGAGCGACATGAATGGACTGTAATTCCTCGACCGCCTTGACTTCCACAATCAGCATTTTTTCGACTACAATGTCCAGCCGGTAACCGGCGTCTAATTTCAATCCCTTATAAGTCAAAGGAAGCATCAGCTGCGTTTCGACCGCCAAGCCTGCATCACGGAGTTCCTTCGCCAAGCAAAACTCATAAGCCGATTCCAATAAACCGGGCCCCAAGTGGCGATGCACCTCGATGGCTGCGCCAATGGCACGCCGGCCTATCTCTTCAACGTCCATAGGGATTTCTTCGCGATCTTTACGTCTTTGCGGTAAATCTAGTTTATTACCGCACGACGCGGGCGCCGCCGCCGCCGACCACTTTTTCCACTTCGTCCAGCGACGCCATCGAGGTGTCGCCGGGCGTGGTCATGGCCAGGGCGCCGTGGGCGGCGCCGTATTGCACGGCTTGGGCGGCGTCGTTGAATTTGAGGAATCCATAGATCAGCCCCGACGCAAAACTGTCGCCGCCGCCGACGCGATCCAGGATTTCCAAATCAGGGTATTCATTCGACGCGAAGAATTTGCCGTCGTGCCAGCAGATGGCGCTCCAGTCGTTGCGCGTCGCACTCTTGACGGAGCGGAGCGTCGTGGCGGCGGCCTTGAAGTTGGGAAATTCCTTCACCGCGTTTTGAATCATGCCCTTGAAGGCTTCCGTCTCAATGTGGGAGATTTTGTCGTCGAGGCCCTGCACTTCAAGGCCGAGGCAAGCGGTGAAGTCCTCTTCGTTGCCGATCATCACGTCCACATTTTTGGCGATGCGGCGGTTGACTTCCTGCGCGCGTTTCTTGCCGCCGATGGCCTTCCACAGCGACGGCCGGTAATTCAAATCGTAGGAGACGATGACGCCGTGTTTCTTCGCCACCTGCACCGCTTCCTCGACGACCGCGGGCGTGGTGTCCGACAACGCCGCGAAAATCCCGCCGGTGTGCAGCCAGCGCACGCCGAGCGTGCCAAAAATGTGTTCCCAATCAATGTCGCCCGGTTTCAGTTGCGAGGCGGCCGAATTGCCCCGGTCAGGGATGCCGACGGCGCCGCGAATGCCGAAGCCGCGTTCGGTGAAGTTCAGGCCGTTGCGCACGGTGCGCCCCACCCCGTCGTACGGCAGCCAGCGGATAAACCGCGTGTCCACACCGCCCTGCAAAATAAAATCCTCCAACAACCGGCCCACGTCGTTGTCGGCAAACGCGGTAGCCACCGCCGTGCGCAAGCCAAAGGCCCGCCGCAATCCGCGCGCGACATTGTACTCGCCGCCGCCCTCCCACACATGAAAGTTCCGCGCGGTGCGGACACGGCCTTCGCCGGGATCCAGGCGCAGCATGATTTCACCGAGCGCGATCATGTCGAACGCGCAAGTGTTGGCGGGTCTGATGTTCAGGCTCATGACAACGGGAGATAGTTTTGAAACAGGGGAAACAACTATGCTGAACGGGCCGCCCGCCGAAAGGCAAACTCATTTCCCCGGACGACTGTGGCCCAGGATGGAGGCGTGCCTTGATTTTTTAGCGCGGGGCATTAGCCCGCGCTTTTTTTATTCGAGTGATCCTAGGCGCGGGCGGGCGTCCATAGCTGCGGTCGAATTCGCCGGATTGGGCGCCGCCGCCTGCGTGGCGGGGGAGGCCAATGGGGTGCCGTCGAGTTTGAAATTCTGATTCAGTTCCAAGCGGAGGTAATCCCACACGACGCCGCTTTGCAGGTCGCCGCCCGGCACCGTGAGCGTCAGGGTATTTTCACCCGGCTGAAGCAGCGCGGCGTCAAAGGTCAATGTCCGCTGTTGCGAAAGACCTTTGTTGGAGTTGTAGCGAATGGTGTTGGTGGTAATGAGGCGGGCGTTGGCCACGTTGTCCCCGCCGCCGATGGCCCCCACTTCATGCCCATTGACGGTCACTGCCATCTGGGAGATGCCATTAACGCCGGCCAGGGCCACGCGCAAAGCGGCGTAGCCTTGCACTGGTTTATCCATCTTAAATTTAATGGTCCAGGTCGTTGCGCGACCGCGACCCCAGATGCGCCAGGGGCCGGTGGTGTCCGTTTGCGGGTACTGCTCAAGCGATTCGCTGTGCACCCAACCGAAGGGTTGGTTGGCCGGATCCTTGGCGTCGGGATTGACAAAAGACAAATCGGTGGCGTGCGGCACTTCCTCAAAAAACCAGTCTTTGCGGTAATCGCTTTGGCCGATGGTATAAGTGATGTCGTTCGGAAAAAGGAGGGCGTAGCGCATGTTCCAACCCCAGAGCCAATAGTTGGCGCCATCGCCTTTGAAAAATTTGCCGCCGGTGTGGTCGGGGTAACCAATATCCCAGAGCTGGGTGCCGTAGCGCACGGGTTTCCAGACGAGCTTGCCCAAATCCAGATTCTGGCCCGCCACAATCGTGATGTTGGCTTGGGCGAAATCGTCCAGCACCCCATCGGCATAGGCATGGAGCGTATAATTGCCGGGCCGGACTTCGGTGAGGGTGAATTTGCCATCGTCGCTGCCATCATTGAAAAATTGGTAATACTTGGCATTGTGAATCCACTCGAGATTGCCTTCGTCGGGGTGAGCCAGGCCGACGATGAGATGCGGCAGCTTGGTCATCGGCGCGGGCGCCAGGGGGTCGTCGAGCACCATTTGTCCGGTCACGGTCGCACGCTGATCCCGATGGGGATAGTCCACGCCGTTGACCCACCCGTACGGCCATTTCGCTTTTTCCTTTTTGGCCTGGTCCAAGGCGTCGGCATACAACGCGTTGGCGTTGGCCGTCCAGGAAGCGGGGATAGTGGGGTTGCCAGCGGTGGCGGCGAGGGTGTCCAATTCGGCCGGGCTGGTGGGCTTGGGGGTGTCCAGGGAATTGACGTAAACAAATATCGGGCCGACGACCTTGCTCCATTCTTCCCCGGCGGCGACAGTGCAACGCGCGCCCGTGTCGTAATGGCCGCCTTCCCAATAATCGAGGATGATGGGGTCGGGATTGCCGTTGTCGCCGTAGTGGGCGTCCAAGTCCAATTTGAACGGGCCGCCGCTTAAGAACTCAATGGTGGGGTTGATGAACCAGACACCGAGGTGATCCTTCGTGCTCGACCAGCCGAAGGCCGGCGTCCGGTATTGCACGCCGGTGTAACTGTACTTGTGCTCGACCGAATTTTTATAGACGCCCTTGGTCAAAATGCGCTGCTCCTTCGCGTGGACCACGACGCCCGTGCCCCAATCCGTCGGCGCACACTCCAGCAGGTTGCGGTCGGCATCCACCGTGAGCCAATCGAAGGTCTGGTTGACCCGGGCGATGAAACGATCTTCGGGACCGTCGCCGCCGGCGCGGTAAGCGGCCGGGTGGGTATAAATCGCGTATGTGTAAACTCCCTGATCGCCCCGGCCGAGCGAGTAGCGCAGTTCGATGTCGAAATTGGACCCGCCGCCGGGAGCATCCGGGCTCAACACCACTTGGCCGCCGGTCACGCCTTTGATGGAGATTTCACCGCGCTCTCCGCCGTTTTTGGCCGGGTCAATGGTGACGGTGTTCGTCAAGCCGTCGACCCTGGCCGCCGCAGAAGGGTCATGCTCCCATGTGCCGCCGGAGCCTTGCACATGGCCCATGGTGTCGATGCCCTTGTAAAAGAGAGACGTCAATTCGCCTGTATTTTTTTTGATGAGCACCTTGACGATGCCGTTATCGAGCACGAAATAGGAGGCTTGGCCCGTGGTGGTTTCCGAGACCGTCACCGGCGCGGCCGGGGCCGGCGCCGCGGCAGCCGCGACGCGGGAAAAAAGCGCCAGCGTGAAAAGCAAAAAGGGTAATTTCAGTTTCATGGAAGGGGGATGGAATTGACCCAACTCTATAGGTATTGCCCAGGCAACGGAATGCCTAAACATGGCACATTCATGTCTAAAATCAACCGAAGCGCACGAAAGGGAGCGAGCCGGCGCGCACCCGCCCAAATGGCATACGGGCCATTTTTCGCCCCGCTCAGCCGCGCCGGCCACTCAAATGCAGCACGGCCAGAAAGATCACCAGCGTGGCGGTAAAGAAAATACCTTCCTGCAACGGTTGCGAGACGCCCAAGTGGAATTGCTTGATCAAGTTGTACAGAATATAGAGGGAAAACGAGAGGGCCAGGCTGCCACCCAGAAAGCGCCGCCCGCCCAGCGCCATGCGCGCACCGAGAAAGACAATCAGGGCCTCCATCCCCAGGGAGATGTATTGCAACATGCCCCCGCATCTTTCACGAATCCCCGCGCCTGAACATAAAAAAATCGCCCGCTTACCCGCCCAGTTCGCGGAACAGCCGGTCGGCGGTTTTGACCGCGCGCTCCACGTTTTCATCCAAGACGGTGAAGTGGCCCATCTTGCGGCCGGGCCGCGGCTCGCCTTTATCGTAGAGGTGCAGCTTCACCTGCGGGTGCTTCAAAAGTTTGGCCCACGCGGGCGCCTGTCCCTTTTTCCACAAATCACCGAGCAAATTGATCATGACCGCCGGGCGCAGCAATGCCGGGTCGCCCAAGGGCAAACCCGTGGCGCAGCGGATTTGCTGCTCAAACTGGCTGGTGACGCAGGCCTCGATTGTGTAGTGGCCGCTGTTGTGCGGGCGCGGGGCGAGTTCGTTCACCAGCAATTTTCCGCCGGCGTAAAACATTTCCACGGCCAGCAGGCCGGTGACTTTCAGCGCCTTCGCCAGCGCGCACGCCAGCGCGGCGGCCTCGGTGTGCACGCGCGGCGGCACCCGCGCCGGGGCGATGGTGCGGTGCAGGATATGGTGACGGTGTTCGTTTTCCGCCATCGGAAAAACCTTCATCGCGCCGCCCGCGCCGCGCGCGACAATCACTGAGCACTCCAGGTCGAAATCAATCCACTTTTCCACCACGCCCAGGGGCGCGCCGAGGCTTTTCCACGCCTTTACCCAGCCGTCCGCCGGCACACCCGTGAGCTTGAGCTGACCCTTGCCGTCGTAGCCGAAGGCCGCCGTTTTCAGCACGCACGGAAAACCGAGCGCGGCCGCCGCGTTTTCCAACTCCCTGGCCGAGGAGACGACTGCAAAATCCGCGCAGGGAAAACCGTGCCGCCGCAAGAATTCCTTTTCCCGCCGGCGATTCTGGCAGATGTGCAGGACCCTCGCTCCCGGCCGCACCGGCACGCGGCGCTCCAGCACGCGCAAGGTCGCGGCGGGAATGTTTTCAAATTCAATCGTCGCGCCCGCGATGTCTGCGGCAAAGGCCTTGAGTGAGCGGGGGTCGTCCCACGGCGCATAAAAAATCTCCTCGGCCACCGCCGCCGCGCAGCAACCGGGCGAAGGGTCGTACACGTGAAACCGGTAGCCCAGCCGGCGGCCCGCGAGGAGGGCCATGCGGCCGAGCTGCCCGCCGCCGAGCATCCCCAGCGTGGAGCCGGGCGGAATAAGGCGTTGGCTTTTACTCATGCAAAATCAGGGATGGGCGGGAGTTTGCCCAGCTTTCACCGCCGGCGGCAAGACAATCGGTTCCGGTGAACCCGCATCGCGCGGCTGGCGTTGCAGAAAAGTCACGTCCATCACGGCGAGCACGCGGGCCAGCCATTCGCGCAGATGCGTGTGGCCGAAAAAATGATCGGGGTCCACGGCGGCAAAGCCCACGGCGTCGATGCCCCAATGTTGCGCGAGAAAAAGCGAGCGCGGCAGGTGCACTCCCTGCGAAATGATGGTCATCGAATCCAGACCGAACACCGTCTTCGCGCGCGCCATCGAATCCAGCGTGCGCCAACCCGCGTGATCCTCGCTGATATCCGTGGCGGGCACGCCCCGTTTCACCAGGAACACCCGCATCTGGTCCACTTCGTCGTATTGCGGCGGCGGCCCGCTGCCGGAAACGAGCAGGTGCCGCACCTTGCCCGCCTGGTACAACGCGAGCGCGGCCTCGAGGCGGTCGTCCGAATAAAGCGTGCCCGGCCCCGTGCCCAGCACGAGCCCCACGTCCCGCACCGGCACATCCTCGACGCGTTTATAAATCCGGCCCGATTCGTAAGCGACCATGCTGAGGTTGATCGCCACCGTCCCCAAAACCACCAGCACGACCATCGCCAACACCGTCAGAAAAATTCGCCGCAGCCGCCGCCGCAGGGCGGAGGCGGGTCGGTTGGCGCGCGTTAGGCTCATGAGTGGGGTAATTTTGCGTTCGGACTTTCTCGTAGCGCGGTGCTTTAAGCTTTGTTTTAAAACTGGACCACGGATGACACGGATAACACGGATTTCCTTCCGCATAAGGATGATCCTTTCATTATTCTTATCCGTGCCATCCGTGTTATCCGTGGTTGCTTGAGGTTTCAAAACACAATCTAGCCCGCGTAGGGCGACTCGAAATAAACCAAACCGCGCGGGCTAAAGCGCCGCGCTACGATAACCATGCGGGCAAGGTTCATGGTCAGGTAAATGCGCCTTCGCAGAGAATTTGTGGGTTATTTGAGCGGGCCGGTGGCCAGCACGGCTGCCGTTTGCTTTTCGCGAAAGGCCATGAGCCGCGTGCGCAGCGCGGCGTCGTTGAGCGCCAAAATCGCCGCGGCGGTGAGGGCGGCGTTGGCGGCGCCCGCCGGGCCAATCGCAAAGGTCGCCACTGGAATGCCCTTGGGCATTTGCACGATGGAGAGCAGCGAGTCGAGCCCTTGCAGTGCCTTTGACACCACCGGCACGCCGAGGACGGGCAAATGCGTCAGCGCCGCCGTCATCCCCGGCAAGTGGGCGGCGCCGCCCGCGCCTGCAATGATGACCTGCAAACCCCGCCCACTGGCCGCCTGCGCGTAATCATAGAGTTTCTTCGGCGTGCGGTGCGCGCTGACGACCTGGCACTCATGCGCAATGCCCAGAGCGTCGAGCATTTCCGCGGCGTGGCGCATGGTTTCCCAGTCGGACTGGCTGCCCATGATGATGCCCACGACCCGTGACACCTTCGACGCTTTCGGTTTGCTCATGACCCAGTCTCGCCCAAACCGCCCCACCCCGCCAAGGGAAATTTTGCGACTATGGTAAGACCGTGCGGTTGATAAGGTCTTAACTAGCCCTAAGTCGGCGGACTGGAAATTTGTGCGGTAAATCCCGAATCATCTTTTCTTTTCATGCGTGAAAACCTCACCCCCGGGAAATTCACCTGGTCCTGGCTGGCGTGGTTGCTGGCCAGACTACTGCTGGTTGCCTTTGGAGCATACTTTTTTGTCGAAAGTTTTATTTTTATCAGACCCCATGGCGTTTCGCCTGTCTTTTGGATCATTTTCCTGAGCCTGTTTTTTATGGCCACCACCATGGTGATTCGCAAGCGTCTGCCCTTTTTTGCCCAGCACACGCCGTTTCAACGGTGGCTTATCGCCGGAGCCTTTGCGGCTCTGGTTTGTTTCATCCAGTCGCTCCTCTTCGTCATTTATGTGCTCCAGTCCAATGCTCCCAAACTGGTGCGTTTTGCCGCTCCCGGCCAAGGCACCAACGAAGCATGGTTTGTGAATGAGGAGGATGGCCCCTATGGCCTTTACCTTTTCGTCAAACACGAGGGGCAAAGAGAACAAATTCTCGCCGACCTTGGATTTCTTGAGGTCAGCTCTTTCCATCAGGCCCAATGGACCAAGGATGGCCAGATGCTGGTTTGTTCCTTCATTTTTAAAGACAGCCAGCTTCCGCCCCTGAATGCAATGGCCTATGATTTTTCCACCCGTCATCTCTATGGCGTGGAATTCGAGCAGTATTTCAATTTTGTAGGCCGCAATACTTATCGCTTCGACGAGACGATAAGGGATATAGAATCCCTTTGGCAGAAACACGCGGCCGAGCTGCAAATGCTGATCGACGCCCACGGTGGCCTGAGCGGCCTCATCATGAGCAATGCGATGGTAAAAAACGATATGCAGCAGATCTGGTTCTGGCAACCTCCGGAAGACTGGTTCGAGCGATTCAGAATTGATTTTTGAAAATCGAGCGCCCGCACAGAGTCGGAAAAGGGAAGATTAGACCGCTCATCGACCCTAATCCTTACACATTTCGGTTCCTTAAATTATTTTGAATTTCTGGGGGATGGACTGTGCGCGGATGGGCGAAGAGTGGTGGTCCTGATTTGTCTCAGCTCGAATTTCCGCGCTGCTAAAGAACGGCCGGATTGGCGGGCTTCACCAAACTTGCCTCGATTTCCGCGATGGCTTTTTCGTTGGCCGCGGAATTTTTCTGGAGCCGGCCCAGGCAGGTCTGCGCGAGGCGGTCAAACATGGGATCAGGTGTGCCTGGGGGTTCACGCATCGCCTGCGCCCGGTGAAAAAGGTCCACCACCGCCGCATCCAGCGACGGGTCGGGCACGTTACCCAGGACTTCGATGAGGGAGATGTCTTCGGTGGCGGCCACGGGCGGATTCGAGCGAAAAGCCTTCAGCCAGCCGTAGGCATCAATCGTGCGCAAGGCTTCCGCGGCGCGATCCCATTGGGGTTGCGGATAGACCACGACGACATTGTCGCTCGCGCCGGGATAACTCGTGCGATGCACCAGCATATTTCTGGAAGTGGTCCAGCCGGCCGGCAAAGTGCCTGGGGCGTCGGTGGTCGGCGGCGTTTCCTGGGTCTGCCTTTTGATCAATGCAGCGACGGTGTAGATAAACGCATTGCCCCATTGTTTTTGCGCAGTGACGAGCATGTTCGCACGGGAAACGGCATTGGGGTCTGCCAGCAATTCTCCGATAAAGTCATCGACCCACTGCTGGCGCCACACCGCGAGGGGCTGGCCGAGGCGCTGGACCGTTTCGATGTTCGCCGTGTCCGGGAAATAAAAGGTCAAACGATCCAGCGCGCCCAGATGGCCGAATTGCTGGCGGGGGTTGTCGCCGGCGAGGAGATCATGCTCCAATGAGGCGCGATGCTCGGCGACCGTAAGGCCGGCCCAATCCTGCCGGGCGGCGGCGGCGAGCGCGGGATTCTGCACCGGAGAATTGATGACCGCGCAGGCGGTGCCCTGGTAGCGCACCGCGACCAGATTGCGATAAACAATTTGACCCAAAATGACATAACACAAGTCCCCGATCTTGACGGTGTAGGTGTCACCGGCGTCAGAACTACCAAGCGAACGTTGGCCCCTCGTATTTACATTGCCCGGCGTACGGGCCGGATCTCCAGGATAACGAGGATCATATTCATCGTTGTAGGTCATCGAACCAAATCGCATCCCATGGAGGCCTACCCCGGCCGCGCCCTGGAGAATTCCCGGATTCAAAATCACCAGCTTGGTGTCGCGTGCGTCCGTCAAGTGGTTAAGCAGCGCGGGCACCGCCGCCACGCCCAGCGCAGTGAGTTGGCGCATAACCGGCGGCGGCGGCGGCAAACTAACTCCGCCCCTCCCCGTCATGTTGGTGGCCGGACGGTCATTGGCCAAAAACATGCTCATGTACGTCGCCTTGGTATTCGCTCCTACAGTCTCGACATTCACGTTGACCAAGTCGTCAATCAGTTTCTCGACCGCAGGGCGATCCGGCGCGGACGTAGCGGCGGCGGCGGCGACCGGTGTCTCCGCGGCGCGCAAGCCTAGGCAACTTAAAGCGAGTCCAAGAAAGAGGAGAAAGCGGGGTTTCATGTTGAGCGGCATCACCCTTTGACGCGCGGGGTTCGTAATTCTTAGCACTTTTACTGAACAATAATTCTCAAACCAGAGTAGTCCAGAACAAACACGAACGGCAACGACCAAATCTCACGAATGCAAAACGGAGCAGGCCATTCGATAGAATACCTGCCCTCCCACCTTGCCCTTGCAGAACGGCCGTTTCGTGGTACGATTATTTTCCCCTCTCCCCACCGCCCCATGAATATCCCCCTCCGTCGCGCCCTCGCTTGCACCATCACGCCTTTCGCCGCCGCCTTACTGGCGTTCACCCCCAATGCCCGCGCCGCCGTCGCCTCCACGCCGACTGCGCCGGTGATCGCGAAGACGACTGTCAACGACCCGGTCACGGTCACCGATGATGGCCGGTATTGGACGCTGGCGAACGGCATCGTCTCGGTCAAAATCAACAAGCGCAACGGCGACCTCGAAGCCTTGATTTACCAGGGCATCGATGTCGCAGGCCACGACCAGGGCCGCGTGGCGTGTTGGGAGGAGGATCCCTCCCTCGCCCCCGATTTGAAGCAGTCCCTGACGATTGATCCGGCCCAAAACGGCGGCGCGCGGGCGGAGGTCTCCATCGCGGGAAAAACCGGCGGCACGGTAATGCTCACGCCCACCGCGCCGGGCGGCGGCACTTATTGCGACATTGAAATACGCTACGCGCTGGGCCGCGGCGAAAGCGGAGTATATACTTATGCGATTTTTTCCCATCCGGCGGCGTATGGCGCGATGGGCGTGGGCGAGAGTCGCTACATCATGCGCGTGAACCAGGATTTTAATTGGCTCTCGGTGGACGCCGACCGCAACATGCTCGCTTGCGGCCCGCGGGACTGGGGCACCGGCGTCGTCATCCACGCCAAGGAGCAGCGCCTGATGAGCCAGGGGCCGTACAAAAATTCCGTGGAGCACAAGTACAGCTACAACGCCATCCAGTACAAAATCCCCGCCTACGGCTGGTCGGACACCAAGGACCACATCGGCGTCTGGTTCATCAACCCGACCATCGAGTACCTGAGCGGCGGGGCATCGAAGCAGGAATTGGTTTGCCACTTTGGCGACAATGACAATCCCGACCCCATCATCCTCGATTACTGGCGCGGCACGCACTACGCGGGCGGAGCGTCATGCAATATCAACGCGGGCGAGGAATGGAGCAAGGTTGTCGGCCCGATTTTCATTTACGTGAATTCGCTCGCGAGTTTCAAAACGCCTTCGCAAGCCGAGCTCGACACCCTCGCGGCCACCGCCGGCAACCCCACCGTCCCCGCGGCGTGGAAGGATAATCAGACCGCCTTGTGGCAGAACGCCCTCGCGCAGGCGAAAGTAGAAACGGCGAACTGGCCCTACGATTGGGTGACCGGCGTGGACTACCCGCACAAAAATGAGCGCGGCACCGTCACCGGCCAGCTCGTGCTCAACGACCCCCTCGCCCCGGCGCCGATGAAGGCATTCACGCACGTCACCGTCGGCTTGGCGCACCCTGATTACGGGCGCGTGACCTGGGTGAACGACGCGAAGTTTTACGAGTTCTGGAACGACGGCAGTGCCGACGGCAAATTCACCCTCACCAATGTCCGCCCCGGCAATTACACCCTCCATGCGTTTGCCGACGGCGTGCTCGGGGAATTCGCGCAGGCCGACATCACCGTGAAGGCCGGCCAGTCCACGGATCTGGGCAAACTGGACTGGAAGCCCATTCGTTACGGCAAACAGGTGTGGGACATCGGCTACCCCGACCGCACCGGCGGCAAATTCTTCAAGGGCGACGGCGACAACTACTGGCTCTGGGGCTGGGGCCTGCGCTATCCGCTGCTCTTCCCAAACGACATCACTTACACCATCGGAAAAAGTGATTACCACAAGGACTGGTTTTTCCAGCAAACCCCGCACAGCGAATCCACCGCGTGGATCAATCCCGAGGCCAAGGACCCCGCCAACCAGCGCTTCGGCTGGATCAAGGCCGAGTCCCTCGAGCAGTATCCGCAAACGGACACCACCGGGCCCTGGCGCATTTATGGCCGCGGGCGCGCGACCACCTGGACGATTAAATTCAATTTGGACAAAGCGCCCCAGGGCTATGCGGCCTTGCGCGTGGCGCTGGCCGGCGCGGACGGCACGGGGCGGCTGGCCGTCACCGTCAACGGCCAGGAGGCCGGCGCGGTCGGCGGCGGCGGCAATGTCGCCAACAACCCCATTCTCGCCACCAACGCCCTGCGCTACAACACCGACAAAAGCGTCTGGCAGGAACGCACGCTGACCTTTGACGCATCCATGTTGAAAAAGGGCGAGAATGAATTGACCCTCACCGTGCCCGCGGGCGAGTTGACCACCGGCGTCGTTTACGATTATTTGCGCCTCGAATTGAACGAGGACTACAAGATAGATGGCACTCCCCTCACCCATCCGGTGGCGGCGAATAATTGAGCCGTGGCCGGAAGCTTGGGGATAATAGTCCCCCTTCATCCATTGCGGTATGTCCCGCAAGGATTTCTTGCACGCGCCGTCACCGCAGCTATACAGGATGAGGTTTACCCCATGAAGATTACCCTGCTCTCTCGCACAGCCCTCGCGGCGCTGCTGTTCCTTTCCGTTTCCATGACCCACGCCGACACGATCCCCGCCACCTACGATGTCAAAGCCTACGGCGCCACCGGCGACGGCACGACGCTGGACACCGCCGCCATCAACAAGGCCATCGCCGCGGCCTCCACCGCCGGCGGCGGCACCGTGCGGTTTCCGGCGGGCACGTACCTGAGTCACTCCGTCCGCCTCGCGAGCAACATCACGCTTTACCTCGATCCCGGTGCGACCCTGATGGCCGCCGACCCGTCGTCCATGCCCGGCGATCCCGGCTACGACGCGCCCGAGCCGAATCCCGAAGCCCGCAACTACCAGGACTTCGGCCACAGCCATTGGCAGAACAGCCTTCTCTGGGGCATCGGGTTGCAAAATGTCACCATCGCCGGCCCGGGCCTCATCAACGGCCGCGGCCTCAACCGCGGCGACCCGACCCGCGAGGGCACCGGCAACAAGGCCATCGCCCTCAAGCTTTGCCGCAATGTCGTGCTCCGCGACTTCTCCCTGCTCAATGGCGGCCACTTCGGGCTCCTCGCCACGGGCGTGGATAACATGACAATTAATAATATCCGCGTGGACACGAACCGCGACGCCCTCGACATCGACTGCTGCCGCAACGTGCGCATCTCGGACAGCCAGATCAATTCCTGCAACGACGACGGCATCGTCCTTAAAAGCTCCTATGGCCTCGGCTTCGCGCGCGATTCGGAAAACATTGCCATCACGAATTGCCAGGTGAGCGGCTTCGATCCCGGCACGCTGCTCGACGGCACCTACGGCACCACCCAGACGCGCGCCCCCGACGGCGACGGCCCCACTGGCCGCATCAAATTCGGCACGGAGTCCAACGGCGGTTTTAAGAACATCGCCATTTCTAATTGCGTGTTCGTGCACTGCCGCGGCCTGGCGCTCGAAACGGTCGACGGCGGCGTCATCGAGGACATCACCATCAGCAACATCGCCATGCGCGATATTTTCAATTCGCCGATTTTCATCCGCCTCGGCAACCGCGCGCGCGGCCCGCAAGGCACACCCGTGGGCGCCGTCCGCCGCGTGAATATCAGCAACGTCGTGGCGTCGGACGTGGACCCGCGCTACCCGATTCTCATCGCGGGCCTCGTGGATCATCCCGTCGAGGACGTGTCGCTCAGCAACATCCGCATTCTTTCGCGCGGCGGGCTGACGATGACGGACATCGCCCAGCAAACCACCGCCAGTTCTTTTTTCAACCGCGGCGGCGGCGCGAATTTCCAACGCGGCGCGCCCACACCCGGTCTTCCCGGCGCTGCGCCCGCTGGCGGTGCGGCTCCGGCGGCACCGGCGACAGCGGCGGCAACTCCGGCGGCACCCGCGGTTACGGGCGCAGTGCCGGCGGATAATGCCGTGACGGCGCAAACCCCTCCGGCCGGCGGCGGCGGACGTCGGGGCGGCGGTGGTGGTGGCCGTGGTGGTGCGGGCCCGCGGGACCCTTATCAGCCGCCCGAAGCTGAACTCGGTTATCCCGAGCCCAGCATGTTCGGCTTGCTGCCGTCTTACGGCATGTACGCGCGGCACGTTAAGAACCTCACCTTGGTGGACGTGAATTTCAGTTACGCCAATGCCGACGAACGCGCGCCCGTCATGCTCGACGACGTGTCCGGCATCGAATTCGTGCGCCTCAAGGCCCAGCGCAACGCCAACGTGCCGTATTTTGTTTTGCGCGGCGTGAAAAACCTCGTGGTGCTCGGCCTGCCCGACGCCCCCGACACCCGCCGCGACAGCGTGGACAACGGGACATTGTAGGACAGCATGATCCATAGTCCCCTCGGTGCTGCCCCTGTGCCGGCTCCAGGTCCCGCTGTCCCCTTGAATCACAAACCCTTAGGTAAAATGGACAGCCTGGGCTTGCCCCTTTTTGGCTCCCTTGCAGGCGAGAGACTCTCCCGGACAGATGCCGGATTCTTAAATGAAAAATAAGCCAGAATTAGACGGAGTGCGGGGCTGGGCCGTATTGATGGTATTGTTCTGGCACTATCTTGGGAGCGATCTGCATCTGCTGGCGATATCCTCTTCGTTCTGGTTTATCCCGCTCAAGCTGACCTGGAGCGGGGTGGACCTGTTCTTCGTCCTGTCCGGGTACTTGATTTCATCTCAGCTCCTGGGTGACAGGGTGCCGATCAAGAAATTCTATCTAAAGCGGATGCGGCGGATCATGCCGCTCTACTATGCGATGCTTTTGGCCTATCTTGTTTTGTCCCACAGTCCTCTTGCTCACGTCGAGGCGTTGAGTGGTTTGTTTCTCACGCCGATACCCTGGTGGACTTATCTTTTTTTCGTGCAAAATTACGCGATGGCCGCGGGCAATACCTGGGGGTCGGAGTTTCTGGGCGTCACGTGGTCGGTCGCGCTGGAGGAGCAATTTTATTTCCTCATTCCCTGGCTTTTCAAAATCATCCCCTTCCGGAAAATCCCCGTCTTTTGCACCTACGGAATTCTTTTGTCGATTGCCTTCAATGAATTTAATTCGGAAATCCAGAATCTATTCCCGCACTGGGAGCATCCCGGCCTGCAAAGTTACGTGCTCTTTCCCTGGCGGGGCCAGGCCATCTTGTTCGGCATCTTTTTGGCCTGGATGGACCTCGCCGGGAACTTCCCCAAAGTCCCCGCCTGGATTTTTCGGCTCTTATTTTTCGTCACGGGCGTCTTTTTGCTCTACGAGGCCCGGGATATCTATTCGTTTGGCTTCAACTATCTCTACACCGCGATATTTTATGGAAGTCTGGTCGCATGGCTGCTGGCCGACACCACCACCAGCATCGCCGCGTTCTTCCGGCAGGCCTGGCTGAAATATTTGGGCAGGATTTCCTATGGAATTTACCTGTTTCACCTCCCGGTCAGGGCCTTCGTTGGGTGGGGTCTGGATTCCGATAGCAAGATGCTGGTTGTGGCCGTCTCGACTCTGGTAACCTTGCTGGCGGCCCATTTTTCTTATCAAACTTATGAAAAGCGGTTTCTCCTCCATTAATGCGGAAAAATGTACCGGCGCTCCAACTCGGCGTCACGCGAAAGCGCGATTAAAGCAGCCTTTGTTGGTTTGATTTTAAATCCCATGTCCCAGAAGACGTTAACGGAAGAGAGTTATCTCCTGTATTAAACAAGGAAAAGGGTCGGCGGTGTGGACTGCCGCCTCAGCACCCGCACCCGCTCCCGGCCTTCGCGACCGGCGAAGGCCAGCTCCGGCACGTAGTCAGTCACGATCTCGTAGCTGTCGGCAAAGAGTGCAGTGAGGTCGGGCACACTGAAGGGAAAGGGCGGGCCTTCATTGCCAGGGTCGAGGTCCGGATTGATATACCACACGCCGATCAGCAGGCCACCGGGGCGAAGGGTCAAATCGATGCCCCGCCGGTAGTCCGGACGGAGCGACGGAGGCAGTCCGCTCATGCAGGTGTGCTCCAGAACAATCTCAAAAGCCCCGCGCATTTCCGCCGGCGGAGCAAATAAATCCCCGACGATGAAACGTTCCGCCAGTTGCGGATAAAGGGCGCCGGCTTCCGCCACCGCCGTGGGCGCAATGTCCAGTCCCAGTGCATCCAAGCCGAGTTCCACCGCCAGCGCCACCTCATGCCCGCGACCACACCCGGGCACCAAGGCGCGGCCCCGCACGGGATGGCGCTCCAGGTATTGCCGCAGCGGCGGTGACGGCGCGCCTTTGTCCCAGGCGGCTTCGCCCTTTTGGTATTTTTCGTCCCAAGTCATGGAAGCTCAAATGCCGTTCTAGCCGCCTCCGCCCCAATAGCAATGCCTCGACGCAAATCTTTTAGAAACATGCCCATGGAACCATGATGGCGCAGGACGCAATACGATTGCCAGCCTGCTGCCTGTACCGCCAAAATCCCTATCTCCCCTTAACTCCCCAATTCATGTCCAACCACACCCCGATCACTTTTTCTGCTCTCGCTCTGGTCCTGCTTGTGGCCACCCCTCCGGCCTTCGGCGCGGACGCCGCTTCCACACCCACTTCAGCTCCCGCACCGGTGACCGCATCCGCTCCCGCGCCGGCGGCCAACACCACCGCCGCAACCAGCGTCGATCCCGCCGACCTTGTGCCGCACTACCGCGGCGGCCCAGCCACGCCCACGGATTTCGCGGAAATGGCCAAGCTCGCCGACCTCCCTTTGTTGACTCCCGGCACGGGCGACGGCGATTACCGGGTGAAACCGCCGTACGCTCCGGCCCCGGAACAGACGGTGCGGCCAGATGTGCCGAAGGGCAAGGTGATGCATTTCACGCTCACCGCCGCGGACAGCAAATTCTATCCCAACACCGGTTTGCGCGACTGGAAGGCCACCCGCAGCGTGACTGTCTACATTCCCAGCCAGTATGTGCCCGGCACGCTCGCGCCGTTGCTCCTCACGCACGATGAAATGGGCGCCAGCCGAAACCAGTTGCCCACGATTCTTGACAACCTCATCGCCGATCATCGCTTGCCGCCGATCGTGGCCGTGATGGTGGCCCATGGCGGCGGGGACGCCCGCGGCAGCGAGCGCGGCCTCGAATACGACACCACTTCGGGCAAATATGCCGAATTCATCGAGGCGGAAGTATTGCCGCGCGTGGAGAAAGAATGCGGCGTCACCTTTACCAAAGACCCCGAGGGCCGCGCCACGATGGGTGGAAGTTCCGGCGGCGCGGTGGCGTTCACGATGGCGTGGTATCATCCGGAATGGTATCATCGCGTGCTAACCTACTCTGGCACTTATACGGACAACCAGACGCCCGAAAACCCGGCACTGCCGCACGGTGCGTGGGAATATCACGAGCACCTCATTCCGCAGAACGCGGCGAAGCCCCTGCGCATCTGGATGGAAGTGGGCGCGAACGACAACGGCTCGGTCAACACCGCCGCCGACTTGCACAACTGGGTGATCGCCAATGAGCGCATGGCGGGCGTGCTGAAAGCCAAGGGCTACCATTATCAGTTCGTCTTTGCGGAAGGCGCCGGCCATGTGGACGGGAAAGTCGTCGCGCAAACCCTGCCGCAAGCCCTCGTGTGGCTGTGGCAGGGCTACCCGGCGGCGAAGTGAAGATTAGGAGAGGACGAAGTGCCTGTTGCCAAGAAACACTTTCCGTTCCTCTCATCTAGCAGTTGCTTAGTAGCGGGCTTAACCGTGGCCGGGAGCTGGCCCGCGCCCCCAAACTCCATTCTGGCCTCCCGCACCCCACCCTGCCATAGTCCCGCGTTTTCGCCATGAGCAGTCCGGACACCGTGTGGACCCAAATCAAGGCTGACGCCGCCGCGGCGGCCCGGCAGGAGCCTGCGCTGGCCCCGTTGCTCGAGGAGGTTTTCCTCAAGCGCAATTCGCTCGAAGAGGCCCTGAGCGTGCGCCTCTCCCGCAAGCTCGCCTACCACGCCACCCCCGAGAGCCAGCTCAAGGACATTTTTCTCGCGGCGTTTGCCGCCAACCCGAACATCGGCCGCCAAGTGCGCGCAGACATCCTCGCCGTCAAGGAACGCGACCCGGCCTGCCGCAACCTGATGACGCCGGTCCTTTATTTCAAAGGCTTTCACGCGCTGACGTGCTACCGTTTCGCGCACCATTTGTGGCAGGCCGGACGCATCGAGCTCGCCCTTTATTTGCAAAGCCTGGTCGCGGAAGTTTTCGCCGTGGACATCCATCCGGCGGCGCGCCTCGGCTCGGGCATTTTGCTCGACCACGCCACCGGCTTTGTCGCGGGCGAAACCTCCGTTGTCGAGGACAACGTCTCCATCCTGCACGCGGTGACGCTCGGCGGCACGGGCAAGGAATGCGGCGACCGCCACCCGAAAATCCGCTCGGGCGTGCTGATCGGCGCGGGCGCGAAAATTCTCGGCAACATCGAAATCGGCGAAGGCGCCAAAATCGGCGCAAACAGCGTCGTGCTGCAATCCGTGCCCCCGCACGCCACGGTGGCGGGCGTGCCCGCGCGCATCGTCGGCCGCGCCGCCCACGCCGACCCGGCCCGCGCCATGGACCATCGCATCGAGGGCCTGGAAAAATTCCTCGATGTCGGCGACGGAATTTGAGGCACCGGGAAGAAAGAGTTTTTTGACAGATTTAACAGAATTAAGAGAATTAAATCCCCGGAAAAAAATGGCTGGCCTTCTGCCATCGTGCGGGCAGGCGAGCCGTTTGAGTCTTTAATTTTTGTAATTCTGTTAATTCTGTCCAAAAACTTCTTCTCCGGTTTTGAATTTTCAATTTTCAATTTTGAATTCTTTCCGTGCCCGCCCCCGCCATCAACCACGTTTCCGACACCGCCTTGTGGGTGGCGAGCTACCGCGCGGCGGAATCCGCCCGGCCCGATGCGTTGTTCAAAGACCCGCTGGCGCACCAGCTCGCGGGCGATCAGGGCCGCGCCATCGCTGGGCATGTCGGTGGCTCGCGCTATGTGGCGTGGTCGGTGGTGGTGCGCACCTGCATCATTGATGCCTTCATCCGACGGCTGCTCAACGAGGGCGTGGACACGATACTCAATCTCGGCGCGGGGCTGGACACCCGGCCTTATCGATTGGAGTTGAACGACAAGGTGCGCTGGATCGAGGTGGATTACCCGCACGTCATCGCGCACAAGGAAAGGCACCTGCAAAACGCCGAGCCGCGGTGCCGCCTGGAGCGCGTAAAGCTCGACCTCGCCGACCGCCCGGCGCGCCAGCATTTGTTCGCCCAAATCCGCGCGCAGTCCCAAAAAGTGCTCGTGCTCACCGAGGGCGTGGTGCCGTATTTCAGCAACGAGCACGCCGCCGCGCTGGCCGACGATTTGCACGACGCCGGAAATTTCTCCTGCTGGCTGCTCGATTATTTCTCCTCAAGGCTGATCAAATACATGCGGGACGGCAAGCTGCGGCGGCAAATGCGCAACGCGCCTTTTCGGTTCGACCCGCCGGAGTATTTTGCTTTTTTCGAAGAGCACGGCTGGCACGCACGGGAAACGCGCTACCTCGGCGAGGAATCCGAAAAGCTGGGACGCCCGATTCCCGCGCCGTGGTTTTTTAAAATCCTGCGCCGCTTTTTGCCCGCCAAGCAACGCCTCGCGATGAAACGCTTCTCCGCCTACGTGCTGATGGAGCGGAAATGAGCCGCAGCTGAACTAATCCGAATCCGGGCTCCCTACTTCTGATCCCAGGGAAACATTACCGTCGGGGCCTCGGCGTAGCGTTTCATGGTCAAGGCCACCGGGCCGCCGGCGCCGGGCGCGAGGTTCAAGGTAAAGCGGCGCGCGTTGACCGGCGTGGTTTTGCCGCCGACTTCGGCGGCTTCGATGCGGTGCTCGCCGTAGGCCCCGCCCTGCACGACAACCGCCCTCGCCTCCTTGCCCAAATTGACGAGCGTCACCACGGTGCGAGTGTCCGTCATTTCGGTCACGAGCGCGGCCACGTCGGCGGGCAGGCCCGCGCGCTTGGCCACCGGGTCGAAGTACCGCAGCCGGGCGTTGAGCAGGCCGCCATCGACTGAGGGCGGGAGGCCGCCGAGGGTCAGCTCAATCAGCGCGGAAATGGCAGCGGGATTGTAGTCGAGCATGTTGTCCGCCAGCCGCTGGTTCAGCGTGGTCTGGTCGCGGCGAATCGTGGCGACGCGGGTCTGGATCAAATTCAAATCGCGCTGCAACGCGGTCTCGGGATACGTGGGATTGCGCCCTTGCAGAAATTCGACCCACGGGTTGCGGCCCACGCGCGGCAGGTCGTCGGGCCGCATGGACCAATACCACACTTCGAGCGCGCCGACGCTCCACGGCTGGTTCTGCCAGCCAAACCAGCCGTCCGCCCCGTACATCGTGGGGTACTGCGTCACGCCGTTCACGGTGCGGGCGTTTGCATTCACGGCGTTGATCTGGTCGCGCCACGCGTCCACGTATTTTTGATTGCCGGTGACGAGGAGCGCATCGTCAAAACCCACCAGCGCGCGCGGGATGCGGTTGCGATTCTCGCGCCGGTTGGTGACAGGGTTGATCGGACTAAAACCCCAGCCATAGGCGTTGCCCCACCACTTGTTGTCCGGGCCGCCGATTTTCCCGTCGAGATCCACAAAACTGGGAATGATGCCGCCGTTTTGCTTCATGCGCTCGAGCCACGCATCCATGTAATCGACGATCCACTTTTTATATTTTTCCTCGTGGGTAACGAGGTACGCATCCGTCGGCAGCGTGGTGGCCACGAGATTGAGAAAGGAGTCGCCCACGACATCGCCATACTCCTCATAGTGCGCCAGCATTTGCGCAAAATTGCTTTCGCGGTGAACCGTGACGAAGCCCGTGGGGTCAAAGGGGTCGCCCACCCAGTCAATGGTCGTCGCCTTGCGCAAGAGCGGGCCCTTGCTACCGTTCATAAGGCTGCGGATGAGCTTGTGCTCCGGGTCGTAATTGGGAATCGCGGGGTCTTCGGCCATGTAGAAACCCGCGTACCGGCGCGCGCGCTCGAGGTATTTCGGGTCATTCGGCGCCGAAAGGCTCATGCGGTTGAACAACTGCAAGCCCTCGCCCTGGTGCATCCAGTCGGACTGCGCATTGAATTCCAAATAATAAATCCCGTCGCGACCCGCGGGCACTTCGGTGGTTTTCGCCTCGGCATACTGCTTGAGCATGCCCTCATTGCCCTTGGTGTACATTTGGCGGATTTCGTCGCTCGCGCCGAGCGCATGCAACTCCGGCCAGTGGTTGAAATTTTCGAAGGCATCGTCCGCGCCGTCGTCCGCACCCCAGCGCACGACGCATTGAAGGTAGCCGCGGTCGTCGAAATATTTTTGGTAAAACTCGCGGCACGCGGGAAGATTGTCCGCCAATACCTGGCGCTCGAGCTCCGCCCAGCGTGGCGCGGCCATCGGCGTGGCGAGCGTAACCACTACGGGCGTGGCGGAGGTTGGGGAGAGACCCGGCGGAGTCGCCACCGCAGCGTCAACGACGATTCCAGCAGCGAAGAAACTAAGGCAAGCAACCAACAAGGGGGCTTTCATGGGGTAGCGCGAGTCTGGCCCTTCCCCACCCTCAGCGCAATCCGTCTTTGTGCGCACACAGAAGTTCTCGATCCTTGTGAAATGAAGTCTCGGCGCAAGACTACGCCCGATCGACCATGCATATAGGCGCCCGCATCTCGAACACTCCGAAGCAATTCAGTAAAGACCGACTTTTTCATTGGATATCAGTGTTGTGGCCGACCTTTGCGTAACGAATTGGACTTGTATAGAATCATTCTCTATTCGACAGCGATAAATAGCAGGAATTGACCAAAACATGGTACTGCCTAGAATTGTGTTATGGAATACAAATCCAATCAGTCTGATCGACCATTGGAAAAGCTATTTTCCTACCCGCGTTTTGATGAGCGCGAGATTAGCTTGGTGTTTAGAAACAACTGGCAGGATGGGCCCATCGATGGCCTGATTTCATATCGTGAAAAGCTCTTTTGGTTCAACTTTCATTGCGACACTGATGAACCGGGCAATCCCTATTACTACTTGGTCTATCCATTGACCGACGTAGAAGCAGATTTTGCCATTAAATGGGATCGAGAAAAAGAGCGTTACGCCAAACAATGGAGCTTCGAAGAAAATAAGTTGGTATATCACGGACAAGGTAATGAGCCCCACCTGGAAGAGAAAAGCGCGTGGTTCGCAGCCCATCAAGCCCTTTTGCCAGATTATACCAAACGAGAACCTGTAGGTTGGTTTAGTAGTGGGTCAAATTCGTCATTTTATGGAGTACAGCTAACCATTGTCCCGAGACTTGGGTAACGAGGCATTCCTGCTTCTACTCCTTTCTCAACTCAAGTCTACCGGGTCCACATCAATCGCCTCGCTGACGCCGGGATCGAGCGGAAAGGCCGCGCGCAGGGCCCGCAGGCGCGGGCCGATTTTGGTGACGGAATTCACAAAGTACCAAATCTGGAAGCGGTAAAAGTCCTGCATTTTTTCGATGGGCGCGGTGGATGGCCCGCGCAATTCCGCCGCGTCCTTCAGTTCCACTTCCGCGCGCCGGGCCCATTGCTCCGCGTAAAAGCGCACCTTCTCCTCATTGCGCCCGCGAAAAAGATGGCGGATCAAATGCCGCGTGGGCGGATAATGGTACTCGCGCCGCAGCGCCATTTCCTCGTCGAGAAAACCGTCGAAATCATTCCGTCGCGCGTACTGGATGGGCGGCGCGTGCGGCGTGAACGTCTGCACGATGACCTCCCCGGCCCGGTCGCCCCGGCCCGCGCGGCCCGCCACCTGCACGAGCAGTTGAAACGTCCGCTCATGCGCGCGGAAATCCGCCTGGTGCAGGGATAAATCCGCGTCCACCAGGCCGACCAGTGTGACGTTCGGAAAATCGAGGCCTTTCGCAATCATCTGCGTGCCGACGAGCACGTCGATTTTGCCTTTGCGAAAATCGGCGAGAATCTGGCGGAACAGCGTGCGCTTTTGCATGGCGTCGGCATCGAGCCGCACGATGCGCGCGCGCGGGAGCAGCCGCTGGGTTTGCTCCTCGACGCGTTGGGTGCCAAAGCCCCGCCAGCGGATTTTTTCCGAGCGGCATTCCGGGCAGGCACGCGGGGCCGGCTCGCGGTGGTTGCACAAGTGGCAGCGCAATTCCTCCCCCACGCGGTGGTAGGTGAGCGCGATGCTGCAATGCAGGCACCGCGCGGAATAACCGCAGGCGGGGCATTGCAGGCTGCTGGAAAACCCGCGCCGGTTGAGAAACAAAATGCTCTGCTCGCGCTTCTCGTGACGATCGCGCAATGCCTGCGCCAATTCGCCCGACAGCACCACCAGCCCGCCGTGCTTCGCCGTCTCGCTGCGCATGTCCACCAGCCGCACCGTCGGCATCGCGGCGCCGTCCACCCGCTCGGGCAGGCGGTTGATTTTGTAACGACCCGCGCGCACGTTGAACAGCGATTCAAGCGCGGGCGTTGCCGACCCCAGCACGCACACCGCCTCCGCCAGTTTCGCGCGATACACCGCGACATCGCGCCCGTGATAACGCGGCGCCTCCTCCTGTTTGTACGCCGGCTCGTGTTCCTCGTCCACGACGACGAGCCGCAAATTCGTCACCGGCGCAAAAATCGCCGACCGCGCACCGACGACCACGCGCGCCGTCCCGCGCACCAGCGCCATCCATGCATCGTAGCGCTCGCCCGCCGCCAAATGGCTGTGCCAGACGACAATTTCCGTGCCCGTGTCGGCCAGCCGCGAACGCAGGCGGCCCACGGTTTGCGGCGTCAGCGCCACTTCGGGCACCAGATAAATCACACCACCGCCCGCCGCCAGCACGGAGCGAATGAGTTGCAGATAAACTTCGGTCTTGCCCGAGCCCGTGACGCCGTGGAGCAGGTGCGTTTGAAATTTTCCCGCAGCCACGCTCATGGAAATATCCGCCACCGCCGCAGCCTGCGCCGGGTTCATTTCGATTTTCCCCAGCGCCGCGGTCGCTTCGGCCTCGGACAATTCATCCGTGTAGGCCACGCGCGGATGCTCGCGGCTCACTTCTTCCGCGAGCCCTTTTTCCACAAGGGCATCAATCGTGCCAGACGACAATTTGAGGCGGGAAAGCACCAAGCCCCGGGCCAGCGGCGCGCGTTGCTCGCGCAAAAAACGGTAGGCCGCCGCCTGTTTCGGCGCCCGGCGCGTGAGCGCGGCCAGCTCGTCGGCGGTGAGTTCGAGCCGCCCCGCGCGCAGCAGCCGCTCCATCCGGCTTGTCATGCCCGCGCGGACCGGCGCGGGAATCATCGTTTCAAAAACCGCGTCGGGCGAAGCGAGGTAATAGGCCCCCAGCCAGCGCGCAAGGCCCAACAGTTCCGGCGTGAGGATCGGCTCGGGGTAAAGGAGTTCCTGCACAAATTTCAATTTCGCCGCGGGCACATCCTGCGTGGAACCCAGGCGCGCGACCACCGCCAGCTTGGAATCGCGCAAGAGCGGCACCCGCACGAGGCAGCCCGGCTGCACCTTCCCCAGCAAATGCGGCGGCAGGCGGTAGGATAGCATCCGATCCACGGCGGCCAGCGGCATGACCTCGATCAGGCTGAGATCGTTTTCAACCGAAGGAGAGCGCGTGCCCCCGCCAGCCTTGCGGCCATTGGGCTGGGACTTCTCCGGCTCGACAAAATCGAACAGCAGCCCTCCGTCGTCCTCCGCTGGAGGCTCGCTGGCCGATTCCGATTTTGCCGATGGGGCGCTCACGGTTCGACGTTGACCCCCCGGCTTCTTGGTGTCAATTTCGTCTCAATAAGGCCAGAACCGACCCGCACCCTCATGCCCGCGACCATCACCAGCAGCAGCCGGAGCCCGGCCTCTTCGGCGGCGCTCCGGGCCCCGCTGCCCGAGCCGTCCATCGCGATTGAAAACCCGCGCGAAATTTTTAAGGAATTTCTCGCCAGCAAGGGCCTGCGGGTGACCAACCAGCGCCTCGCGATTTTCGACGCGGCCTTCGAGCAGCCCGAGCACTTCACCGCCGAGGAACTCCTCGACCGCGCCCGCCAGCTCGATGACTCCGTCTCCCGCGCCACGGTGTACCGCACGCTGCCCATCCTCACCGAGAGCGGGCTCATCCGCGAGGTCGATGTCGGCCGCGACTTCAAGTACTACATGGCCAACGCGCGGGTGCGGACGTTCCAGGCCCAGCTTATCTGCCTCGACTGCGACAAGATTTTCGAGGTGGACGCCCCCTTCATGGAATGGTACGGTAAAACGGTTTGTGATAAACGCAACATGGAGCCGGAGTCCCAGCGCCTGCAGGTCACGGCCCGCTGCCGCGCCTGGCGCACCGGCGGCAAATGCCCCAACCACACGCCCGCCAGCGCCACGCGCTGAGCTTTTTCCATTTCCCTTATGGCCTCCACCGACCACGATTTCGAAATCAGCTTCTTCGAGCGCATTTTGAAAAGAAACCCGGCCTACCCGGACGTGATCGAATTGCTGGGCGGCCTCTACACCAAGCAGGGGCGCGTGGACGAGGGCCTGCGCATGGACCGCCGCCTCGTGCGCATTGCGCCGGAGAACCCCATCGCGCACTACAACCTCGCCTGCTCGCTCGCCCTCAAGCGCCGCAAGGCCGACGCCGTCCGCGCCCTGCGCCAGGCTGTCGCCGTCGGCTACCGTGATCTCGACTGGCTGCGCGAAGACCCCGACCTGGAAAACCTGCGCGACTACGCCGCCTTTCTGGAGATTGAAGCCGAGATCGAAAAACTCCGCGCCGCCGCCCAGCCCGCGCCGGAACGGTCGTGACCTCCCTATAAATTAGATGGCTTTGGCGGGACCTCTGGAATGAAATCAGCCAACAGCCACCTAAGGGGATTGCAGATTAGCCCACATCCGGAACATTTCAAAGCCCCCCTCGCTCCAGCCCTGTTCATCGAATCCCGCATTTTTCTCTATTGGGGAATATTTAGCCATAGCCATCGGTAAAGTCAATTCGCCGACGTGCATATAGGCGCATAAATCAGCGAGATTCACCCGTTCCACTTCCTCGACCACCGGGTCATTTCCACAGGAGTGCCAAATTTTCACCAAACCCCAGACTTGGCCATGGGCATCTATTTCCACCCCGCGCCTTGTTGCTTCCTTTAAAACCACTGAATCAACCGGCAAATTGAGGACATTGGGAATGGAAAGGTTGCGGCCGCCCGCCAGTTGGAGTCCGCTCGCGTTCCAGCCTAAAACACGAATGGGCGAATTCAGTTGATCCACCTTATGGATCGGCATCCAGGCTCCAGTCATTTGATAAAACGTCCAGTAATCATGAAAAGAGAATCCCAAAACAAGTCCGACTAAAGCCATACAAGCGCCGAAAACCAAACTGCGGAATTTGCCCATGTTTTAGTAGGTTTGCGCCAACAGATTAAATCCTGTCCGCGCCTAAAAGTTTCAGCTGTTATTTCATCGCATCAATTTGCCTTCTACCACGATTCCACCTGCTAATCCGATTGGTTGGCACCGATTTGCATTTGCGGGGTCAGTCGCACGCAATACACCAACGGAATTGCGCCCAGCACGCCAAACGAACAGTCGATCAATTGCCAGCCGAAGGGGATGCCCCGCAGCGGCCCCGCAATGAGCGCCAAGGGAAGGACAAGTGCGCAAGCCATCAACCCGGCCTTGAGCACCCAGACATTGCGCACCGGATCCAGCCACGGCCCGATGAAGAAAAGCGCAATCACCACGTGAGCAAAGGCCAGCCAGTCGGTGCCGTAACCGAGCCAAGGGTAATGCGCATAGGTGTCGCACAGGCCTTCCCGCACTTTGAGCAGCCATCCGTCCAAGCCGCCGGGCAAGGGGTTTGGCGCCGGGGTTGGCAAGTCCAAGGCCGCCGTGATCCAATCCAGTTCGTGCTGCAAGGGGAACGCGGTTAGTCCACTCAAGACCAGCCCGAAGATGAAGAACCCCAGGACCCAGCGATAACGAGCAAGAAGTTCTGCGCGATTCATGAATTTACTTTGCATCAGAGAGTTAATTGTGCAAGGCCCGAATGACCAAAAGCCAAGCTTGGCATCCGCGATTCAGCAATCAGAATCCAACCCTCCCGCATTCTTTCCATGCCCGCAACGACCGCTCTCCCGGAATTGAATTTCACGCCCCTCGTGCTCGCGCCGGAGCGCGGCGGTCCGGCCGCACTCTCGGCGATTCAGGAGGAGATCCTGCGCCTGAAACGCGAGCGCAACGCCGTCATCCTGGCCCACAATTATCAGGTCGAGCCCATCCAGCGCGTGGCGGATTTTGTGGGCGATTCGCTCGGGCTTTCGTATCAGGCCGCGGAGGCGCAGGCCAAGGTCATCGTGTTTTGCGGCGTCCACTTCATGGCCGAGACCGCGAAAATTGTGAACCCTGGGAAGACCGTCCTTCTGCCGGACTTGAACGCCGGTTGCTCGCTGTCGGATTCGTGCCCGGCAGAGAAGCTCGCCGCCTACCAGGCCGCCCATCCCGGCCTGTACGTCGTCGCCTACATCAACTGCACGGCGGCGGTGAAGGCCTTGAGCGACGTGATTGTCACCAGCGGCAACGCGGTGAAAATTGTCGAACGCGTGCCCGCCGACCGCGAAATCCTCTTCGTGCCCGACCAGAACCTCGGCCAGTGGGTCGCGCAAAAGACGGGCCGCAAAATGCGCCTGTGGCCGGGCAGTTGTTACGCGCATGTGCTGTTCACCGTTCGCGCGATTGAGAGGATTAAGTTAAAATTTCCGGGCGCGCCGGTGGTCGCCCACCCCGAGTGCACCCAGGCCGTGCGCGACTTGGCCGACGAAGTATGCAGCACCGAAAAGATGGTCGCCTTCTGCAAAACGAATCCCGCCGAGGCGTTCATCGTCGTGACGGAATCGGGCATGTTGCACCGCCTGCACCGCGAGGTGCCGGGCAAGACGTTTATCGCCGGGCCGACCGACAAATGCGCCTGCAACGACTGCCGGTACATGAAACTCAACACCATTGAGAAACTCCGCGACTGCCTGCGCGACCTCGCTCCGCAGATTGAACTGCCGCCCGACATTATCGAAAAAGCCCGCGTGCCCATCCAGCGCATGCTCGAGTGGAGCCGGTGAAACCTTTCCTCATTCCCAACGTTTTAGCCTTAGTCTGAAGATTGGCCGCTCGCAAGAGCGGCTGGCAAATGTGCGTTATATGAAACTGTTTCCCTTTCTCAGCCTTCTTTTGACGATCGCGCTGACTGGGTGTGGCAAAGTTGCCGTCTCAAGTTCCAGCGTCCCCAGTAGTGTAGGTGCCTCCAGTGCCCAAACTCTCTCCGCCACAAACCTTCCGGAGGAGTACCAGCGACAGATTGCCGGCCTAAATCGGCAAACCAAGGAATACGGGTGGAAAACGATGCTAGTCATGAAGCAACTGCTCGAACAATGCGAGCCCGCCGTTCGCGAACAGGAATTGCAACGCCTGACACAGGGCCCACTCCGCGAGCCCAAGACCGATTTTGACGCCACCTTGATCGGGGCCTTTATTGATCGCCTGCTCGAACAAGGGGATACCGCGGTGTTGGAACGGCTCCTGATCAATAATTGCCCCGAAGGCGTGGAGATGTCCCTAGCCACATCCAAGCATCCGGATACCGTTGCCCTTCTTGGCTCCGCTTATTTCGCCGCGGGCCAAAACTCAACCAAGCAAACCCTCTTGCAAGGTCTGCAGCGCGCCTTTCCAACCTTGAAAAAGCCGGGACAAGCGGATGACGATTTTGTGCGGAATTGCACGCTATGGCTGGAGGCGAATCGTTCGCACCTAGTCGTCGATAATGAATATCCCTATTTTCCAAGCGGACCAATGAGAACCTCTATCCATAGCCTGTTTGTCGCGGATGACCTTCCTCCCCTCCCAGATGAAGGCGCCAGAGTTAGAATTGTCTACCCGTAGAGCCCCCCACCCAGCCCCAGCTCATTCACGCCGCCGGCAATTTTCCCCGCCACTGGCGCATGACTTCGTAGACGGCGATGCCGGCGGCGGTGGAGAGGTTGAGCGAGCGCAGCGTCGGGTCGGATTGCGGGATGGTGATGCGCCGTTCGTCGCCGGCCCAGGCGTGCAGCCAGTCCGGCGCGCCCGCGCCTTCGTTGCCGAAGAGGAGGCCATCCTCGTCGGCGTACTTTACATCCCAATAGGTTTGCTTGGCTTTCGTCGTCAACAACCAGAGGCGCTTAGGCCGGCCGGGGTGCGCGAGAAATGCTTCCCAATTTTCATGATGATGGACGTCGAGGTGCTTCCAGTAATCCATGCCGGCGCGCTTGAGGTGGCGGTCGGTGATGCGGAAGCCGAGCGGGTGGATGAGGTGCAGGCGCGAACGGGTCAGCGCGCAGAGCCGGCCGATGTTGCCGGTGTTCTGCGGGATCTCCGGGCGAAAGAGGACGACGTGGAGCATGGGAGAAAGAGAGCGGTTTGAGCCACGAATGGCCACGAATTTCGGAGAATTTTAGCCCTCAGCTCTCCAAATCAATCCAGGTAGCACCCCATAAACCGCGGCTTGTCGGAGTATACGCAAATGATAATAGTGATAAAAGAACCTATGCGGCGGGGATTCAAATGGCTGGCTTGGTCATTCGGCCTACTGCTCCTGGCTTTCGGTGGCGTGGCGTTATGGATTCATTTTTATTTACCCAGCTTACTAAAAGATTGTTATGGCCAATGGACGTCGGCGGAGCTGGTCATCGAATATCACATAGCCCACAGCTCACTTCCGGCAAATTGGCAGGATCTCCGGGAAACGTATGGCGACGGCAAGGGATATCACACCGCGTATACCAATTTTGACGAGATTAAGGAACGAATAGTTATTGATTTTGGGAAGCTTCCCGACCTCCAAAATCTCGCCCGCCAGCCGGCCAAAACCAACACCCTCCCTAAAATCATCTATCCCAAAGATGGCGAAAAAGCCTATTGGAGCGGGGCTGAGCCCAATGAATTGGTCTATAAGTATTTCTGGCGGAAAGAACATCCGTCTCCACCCAATTAGCCGCAGATTACGCAAATGCTCGAAGATAGAAATGCATAAAAAAGATCTCATGCTGGTGTCCTAATCTGCGTAAATCTGCGCCATCTGCGATTTCCTTGTTTGCCCTTCGAGCCCTTCGCGCCTTCGCGGTTAAAATGCAATTCCCTCACTTCCACGCGCGCAGGGTGCGCTGGGCTTCGCGGAGTTCGGTCTTGCGGCGGAGGGTCTCGCGTTTGTCGGCGAGTTTCTTGCCCTTGCACAGGGCGATCTCCACCTTCACCAGCCCTTGCTTGAAATACAGCCGCAGTGGCACCACGGTGTAGCCTTCGGCCTCGATGGACTGCTTGAGGCGGTGGATTTCGCGCAAGTGCAGCAATAACGGCCGCGGGCGCAGCGGCGGGTGGTTGTGGATGTTGCCGTGCGTGTATTCGGCGATGTGCGCGTGGTACAAAACCGGCGCATCGTTTTCAATCTTCACAAACGAGTCGCTAATCTGCGCCTGCCCCATGCGGATGGATTTCAGCTCCGTGCCGCGCAGCTTGATGCCGGCCTCGAAGCGGTCGCCCACATGATACAGATGAAACGCCTTGGTGTTGCGAATCTCGGTAAAACGGCGGGTATCTATAGGCGCGGCAGACACGGCGGAAAGGGCGCGAGCGCAGTCGTGATACGGGCAAAAAATGGGTTCAAGTTGCGGGCCACGCGAGGCCCGCAGGCCTCCATCGGCCATCGTGACGGACGCCTCGGAGAGGCGTCCCTACCCTCAAACCAGCTTACACACCATCAAGGGCGACCCGCCGGTTGGCGGCGGCGGCACTTTACCGCTCGCCGGGCTTGGCCACCCACAACTCGTAGTCAATCTTTCCCTCGATGACTTCGCGCAAAGCGACGTCCTCGGGCTCGAGCTTCTCCAGCGATTCCACCAGCGGCTTCATGCCAAACTTCAGCTGCTTGACGCGGCGGGAAATCACATTGATGAGGATGTTCGGGTCGGGAATAATCTTCTGGGCTTCTTTGAGATATTCGTCTCTCAAGGTAACCTCCTTTGGGCTGTTGGTTTAAGGGAAAACGATCACTATGAAGGGGGCCGGGCGCGCTTGGCAACCCTTATTTCGGGGCCGAGCAGGAGAGGAGATTTTTAACCACAGAGAGCACAGAGGACGCGGAGGAAGAAGGGAGCGAACCGCGCTCAGGCCACAGAGTCCCATTCCCTTTTTCATTCTACCTTCCACCTTCTTCCTTCTTCATTCCACCTTATGCATTCTACATTCTGCATTCTTACAACGCCCCGTGGTTGCGGGTGAGGTCGTCTTCGAAGGTTTTAACTTTCCAGATGCCGTTGACTTTTTCCATCTGGACGCGATTGGAGAAGGTGACGGTGTTTTTGCCGAAGACGCTGCCGGCGCCGGGCGGGTCCACGCGGGCGATTTGGCGGCCGTCGATGGTGGCGCCGTTGCCGTCCGCCGAGAAAAAAACGTGGTCGATGGAGTAGTACACGAGCTTCACGTCGCCGTCGCCGAGGTATTTGCGGCGGAGGCCAGCGGTCTTGAAGGCGTCGAGGGCGGCGGCATCGGCGACGTAAAGGCGGGCTTTGTCGGGTTCATCGCGCAGGACGGCGTCGGCAAAATTTTTGTACACCATGCTGGCCTGGTTGAAGTGCAGAACGGCGTAGCCGTAGGCCATGTAGCCGGCAAAGGCCACGGCGAAAAAGAGAATGATGTTTTTGAGTCTCATAACGACGGCGCAGCGCGGGAGGGCACGCTAGCGCATGACAGTTAAGATATCGCGTAACAAATCAATACGCAATCTATCGGCCAAAGGCGGTCAAGAATTAACCCGGTTTTGACAGAAGAGTTCCGGGGAACCGGCTGATCGTGCGCGACTGGTAAAAAGGGTGCGAAAGTTTTCGGGAAATCGGGGGTCAGCCGCTAATCTACGCATAGCCCCGTTTAGGCCGTCATGAGGGCAGAGCGAGATCGCCACCGGCGAGCGCTCCTTAAACACGCTCGGGCGGGTGGAGCTAGAAACAGGCGCCGACCACGCCCAATAGGTGGCGCACGCCCAAACCTCGTGGCCCAGCCAAACTAAACCGGCGGGAGCGCGTTGAGGTCGAGTTTCTTGAGCTCGGCCTTGAGTTCCTTGCCGGCCTTGAACTTGATGACGGCGCGGCGGGGAATGACGACATCCTTCTCGGGCTTGTTCGGATTGCGGCCGATGCGGCTTTTGCGAATCTGAACTTCAAAGACGCCGAAGTTGCGCAACTCGACATTGCGGCCCTGCGCAAGCGCACGCGCGATGGCGTCGAGCGTAAATTGCACGGTGTCGCGGACTTCCCGTTGCGGAAAGTTCGCTTTTTCGTAGATTTCGAGAACAATATCGCGTTTGGTGAGGTTGCCAGCCATGGTCTCCTCCGGTCGCGGCGCCGGTGAGGGCGCGAGGTGAAAGTTACTTGCACTTAGATACTTCCGCAGATTCAACCCTCTGTCAAATCGTTTTCTTTTATGAATTTACCCACCGGCGAGGATGGCCCCCGCAACCCGATGGACGAGCTCCAGCGGCAGTTGCAGGAATGGTTGCGCGGCGGCGGTGGCGCGAGCCCGAGCCTCCATCCGTTTGATCCCACCACCCCGGCGCCGGAAACGCCGCCGCCGCCCGGACGCGACCCGGAGGCAGACGCTGAGGCCATGCGGCGCATCCGCGAATTTTCCTTCAAGCCGCGCGAGATTCGCGACTACCTGAACCGTTACGTGGTGAAGCAGGACGAGGCGAAGAAGGTGTTGTCCGTGGCGATTTGCGACCATTTTAATCATGTGCGGTTGTGCCTGGAAAAGCCCGAGCGGCGCGACCGCGAGTACAGCAAGCAGAACATCCTGCTCCTCGGCCCGACGGGCGTGGGCAAAACGTACCTGATGCGCACCGTGGCACGGTTGATCGGCGTGCCGTTTGTGAAGGCCGATGCCACGAAGTTTTCCGAAACGGGTTACGTGGGCGGCGATGTCGAGGACTTGGTGCGGGACTTGGTGAAGGTGGCCGGCGGCAACACCGACCTTGCGCAATACGGCATCATCTACATCGACGAGATTGACAAAATCGCCGGCGAGCCGGGCCACGGGCGCGATGTCTCGGGCCGCGGCGTGCAGATTAATCTGCTCAAGCTGATGGAGGACACCGAGGTCAACCTCGTCTCCCCAACGGACATGATGGGGCAGATGCAGGCGATGATGGAGTTCTCGCGCGGCGGGCGCAAACCGCGCAAGCGCACCATGAGCACGCGGCATATTTTGTTCATCGTCTCGGGGGCGTTCGACAAGCTGACCGACCTCGTGCAAAAGCGGCTCGACCAGGCGCGCATCGGTTTCGGCGGCGAATCCACCTCCGGGCGCGAGGCGCACGAATACCTGCGGCACGCGGAGACGACGGACTTTATCAAATACGGCTTCGAGCCGGAATTCATCGGGCGGCTGCCGGTGCGCGTGGCGTGCGAAGCGCTCGGGGCGGAGGACTTGGCGCAGATTCTCGTGTCGTCCGAGGGCTCGATCCTGACGCAGTACCGCGAGGATTTTCAGGGTTACGGGATTGATTTTCGCATCACCGCCGAGGCCGTGCAGGAAATCGCCCGGCGCGCCCACGCGGAAAAAACCGGCGCACGCGGTTTGCTGACGGTGCTCGAGCGGGTGTTTCGCGATTTCAAATTCCAACTGCCGTCGGCGGGCGTGTCGGCCTTTGAAGTGACGGACGCCACCATCAAGGATCCGGCCACGGCGTTGCGCACCCTCATGACCGACCATGAGCACCTGCAACACGGCGCGCTCATGGCGGACTTGCAGCGGTTTGTGGACGATTTCGCGCGCGAGCACGGACTGACGCTCGTCTTCGACGCCGGCGCGCAGGAAGTCCTGGCCGCGGCGTCGCTGGCGAAGGACCAGACGATGCGCTCATTGTGCCAGCAGCGCTTTAAGGATTTCCAGCACGGGCTGAAAATCGTCGCCCGCAACACCGGCCGCGACACGTTCACCATCACCCGCGCGGCGGCGGAGAACCCGGACGCGGAATTGTCGAAATGGGTCGTGGAGAGTTTCGCGAAAACGGGCGCGGGAGGACAGGGCGGGGTGTAGATGAATGAATGTAAAAGCTTGGCTGTTTAAGTGCACCAAGCGCCACCACCAAGCTTGACGACCAAGCGGCCCTGCCCTACCTTGGCCTCATGCAAGCGACCCTGAGCAGCAAATTTCAAATCACCATCCCGGCGAAGCTGCGGAAAAAATTCCGGCTCAAGCCGGGGATGAAGCTGGAATTCGACGAGACCGCGCCCGACCTGCGCGCGCAGCCGCGGTACAAATTTGACGTTGCGCGCATGCGCCGCCTCATTGGTTCTGCCAAGGATTTCATGCCCGGCAAAACGGCGCGCGAAGCCTTGGCCGAAATTCGGGGTTATGATCGCGACGAGCTGTGAACACCGCCGTGGATAGCTCGGTGCTCCTGGCCATCGTCAAAGGCGAGGCGTCGGCGGAGGCGTGGATGAACCGGCTGATTTCCGCCCGCGAAAACGGCGGGCTGCTGGCCTGCGAGGCGATGTGGGCGGAGACACGCCAAATCTATTCGTCACGTGAGGCTCACGCCAAGGCGATGGAAGCATTCGGTTTGCAGTTCAGCCCCCTGCTCCCGGCCACCGCCGCGCTGGCCGGCGAAATTCACCAAGCCTACCGCCGGGCCGGCGGCCAGCGGGAACGAATTTTGGCTGATTTTTTGATTGGCGCGCATGCGTTGATCCAAGCAGATCAACTGGCCACGGCAGACGACGGCTACCTACGCCCGCATTTCCGTCAGCTCAAGGTCTTGAAATTGTAAACTCTGTCAGAAAACCCTTTTCACCATTCAGAAAATTTCTGTTTTCCGTCTTCTGAAATCTGCCTTTTTACCCATGCCCGAAGGACCAGCCATTGCGGAAATGTTCGGCGGCATCGCGCCGCGGTACGACTTGGCCAACCATGTCCTGAGTCTGGGGCTGGATTTTGGCTGGCGGCGGTGTTTGGTGCGGGCCGTCGCAGCGGCGCTGAAAGAAGGCAGGGACGGCTCTCCGAGCCGTCCGCGAACGCCTCGGAGAGGCGTCCCTACCCTCGAAAACAATTTCGACAAGGATTCGAAGCGCGAGAATCCACTCGTGGTAGATCTGGCGACGGGCAGCGGCGATGTGGCGTTCGCGCTGAAGAAGCATCTCGGGCCGGGCGTCGCGGTGCGTGGTTATGATTTTTGCCGGCCCATGCTGGTGGAAGCGGAGAGGAAAAAAGGTGCATTGCCGTGGGCGCGGGAGATTGGGTTCGACTGGGCCGACTGCATGGCGTTGCCGCTGGCTGACAACTCCGCGGATGCGGTGACAATTGCGTTTGGCCTGCGTAACTTTGCCGACCGCGCGCGCGGACTGCGCGAGATGTTGCGCGTGCTGCGGCCCGGCGGCTCGCTGTTCGTGCTGGAATTCACGCAGCCTCTGCCCTGGTTTCGTCCGCTGTATTATTTTTACCTACGCAATCTGATGCCGGTGGCGGCGGGCCTCATCACCGGCCGCCCCGAGGCCTACCGATACCTCAATGCCTCGATTGCGGCGTTTCCCGACCGCGCGGCGCTGGCGGAAGAAATGCACGCTGGCGGTTTTGCGGAAGTCACCTACCGCGGGCTCGCGGCCTGCTCCGTGGCTCTGCATGTGGCGGTGAAATCCAGGTGAGTCTGCGGGCTGGTGTTTTAGAGCTTGGGCTGGCGGGGCTTTTTCGCCAATAAGACGGCCATGCCCGCACCCGCCAAGTTTCCGCACAATCCCGTCCGCACCGCGTTGCGCAAGCGCCAACTCACGCTCGGCGGCTGGATTCAGGTCGGCCATCCGGTGGTGGCCGAGATTTTCGCGCACGCGGGCTTCGACTGGGTGGCGCTCGACGGCGAGCACACCGACATCGCGCTGGCGGAGTCGGCCAATCTTTTCCGCGGCCTGCACGGGCGCGGGCCGGCGCCGTTTGTGCGGGTGCGGGAAAACGACACCCTCGCCATCCGGCAGGTGCTCGACCTCGGCGCGCTCGGCGTGATTGTGCCGCTGGTGCACACCGCGGCGGACGCGACGCGGGCGGTGCGGGCGGCGAAATTTCCGCCGCAGGGTGAACGCGGTTTTGCGTTTTTCCGCGCCAACAATTATGGCGCGGATTTCGCGGCCTACGCCCAAAATGCCAACGAGCAGATCGCCGTGGTGGTGATGATTGAATCGCGCCAGGCCGTCGAAAACATCGAGGAAATCCTGGCGGTCGAGGGCGTGGACGGCGTTTTCATAGGTCCGTACGACCTGAGCGGTTCCTATGGCCTGGCCGGGCAATTGGACCATCCCACGGTGGTGCGCGCGCAGAAAAAAGTGGTGGCGGCATGCGCGGCGGCGGGCCGCAGCGCGGGCTTGCACCTGGTCGGGCCCACCCCGGAAAACATCGCGGAAACAATCAAGCGCGGCTTTACCTTCATCGCCTTGGGCATGGACACTGTTTTCCTGCGCGAAAGCGCCAAGGCGGTGCTGGCGGCGGCAATGAAGGCGTAACTGCGCTTTGGGCGAATAGCGCCACATCAATCAACCAGCCAAGGTGCCGCAATTGCTTTGGCCGTCAGGAAGAGCCGGACTGCGCCGCAAGGCCGGCGGGATTCAAAGGGACGTCGGGGTCATATCGCCTTGCTGAAAAACGCGGAATTTCTTAACTTAACCCCGTTATTAGCCCGGCTTTATCCGCAGAGCAAACGGAGAAGAGGGCTGGAATTTTTTTACGAATGCTTTACCTTAGGGTAATCCCTATGGGGTTGACCCTAGTACCATCTTCCCCATATAGTGGAGATGAATTATGCCGATAGCGTACACAGCCACTTCAGGTGAACCCGTTTTTAGGACGGTTTTCTCCTTTGTGCGGCTTTAGTCACCACCGATGAATCTTTGCACCACCCAGCGCCTTATCATTGCGATGCTCAGCCGAATTACCGGCGGGCGCGGCTGGGCCATGGCGGGGCTGCTGCTGGCCTTGGGGATGGCGCAAGCGCATGGGCAGTTCATTTTCACCGAATCTTTCACGGGCTCGACGGATTCCGCGTGGATCGGCGTGACCGGTGGGACCAGCCCCGGACCGCGCCTGACGGCCAATGCGACACCCAACGCCGCCGACCCCGAGTATGGCCAGACGCAGATTGACGCCCCCGGCAATGGCTGGATGCGCCTGGCGACGACGACCGGCAACCAGGCCAACGCCATCACGCTGAACACGGAGCTGCCTTCGCATAACAACACGATTTCCATCACGTTCGACTTCACGATGTGGGACGGCGGCGCGACGCCGGCGGACGGCCTGTCCGTCTTTGCCTACGACGCAAGCGTGAACGGCCCGTTTTCGACCAACGGCACCTTCACGGTAGGTGCCAACGGCGGTTCGCTCAGCTACGCGCAAAAGTCCGGGGTCAACGGCATGCCCGGCGGTTATTTCGCGGTGGGCATCGATACTTTCGGCAATTGGTCCAGCGCCTCGGAAGGCCGCAGCGGCGCGTACCCGACGGGCAATACGTCGATCGACCCGGGCTTCATGCCGAATGAAATCGCCGTGCGCGGTCCGGGGAATGGCCAGACCGTCGGCAATTACTCGTACCTCGTGGGCACGGGCGGCAACAACTACGTGAATGGCGGCAATGTCGCCGCGCTCAATGCCACGACGCAAAATCTCGAATTCGGCAATTATACCACCCGGCCCGACCAGGACGCCTCGGACTTCCGCCGCCTCCAAATTATTTTGGACTCGAACAACAATCTCACGGTTTACCTGCAAGTCGGCTATACCGGCAATCTTTCGAGCCTGTTCACGGTGAACATGGGCAACTTCACCCGGCCGGACTTGCTGGGCATTGGATTCGGCGCCTCCACCGGCGGCCAGCAGGAAGTCGTGGAAATCCGCAATGTCACCCTCACCTCCTCGGGCAATTTCAACACTTGGTACTGGTCCAATGCCGACGCCACGGCCCACCTGACGTGGAACGACTCGTCGAATTTGAACTGGGTCGGCAACGGCACGGTGCCCGGCGCCGGAGCGAACACCAACAGCACGGTGGTGTTCGACAGCACGAACAACCTGACCGGCAACTACAACGTCAACATCACGGGCAGCAACAAATCCGTGGGCGGTGTTTATTTCTCCGGGCCGGGCAGCTATGTCATCGCCGGCAACTTGGGGTTGAACATCGTCAGCGCCACGCCCGGCAGCCCCGCTTTCATCACGTTGTTGAACAATCCCAGCGGCAATGCGAACCAGACCATCGGCGTGACCATGAACATCACCGGCAACAATGATTTGCAGGTGCAGAACTTCGTCAGCCAGACGCTCACGCTCTCCGGCAACCTGATCATGGGGAACCACAACGTCGAGTTCAACACGGCCGGCAACACGGTGATGAGCGGCATCGTCAGTGGCACGGGCAACCTCACCTTCGACGGTCTGGGCATCACCAACCTGAGCGGCAACAACACTTTCTCCGGCAAGACCATCATCGACGCCAATGCCACCCTGCTCTTGTCCAACGCGAACGCGCTCGGCAGCGTGGCGGGCAACACCACGGTCGCCAGCGGCGGCGCGCTGGCCTTGCAGGGCAATCTGACGTTTGCGGCCGAACCCCTCAATCTTTCCGGCAGCGGTGCGGGTGTTTACGATTCGGGCGCGCTGGTCAACGTCAGCGGCAACAACGTCTGGACCGGCAACATCACGTTGGCGGCCAATTCCACCATCGGTGCGGAAGCCGGTAATTTGACCGTTTCCGGCAATATCAACGGCGCCAACAATGTGCTGACCTTCGACGTGGACAACACGACGACCGTGACGGCGTCGGGGATTATCAGCGGCGGAACCACGCAGTTGGTGAAGAGCGAATCCGGCACTTTGATCTTGAGCGGCGTGAATACCTATGGCGGCGGCACCACCATCCGCGAGGGAACGGTGCAGGTGCAGACAAGCAGTTCCGCGCTCGGCACGGCCAATGTGACCTTCGGTGATTCCGGCACCCAGTCCACCGACGATTTGGCGCTCGTCGGCGCGGGCTCGTCCAACCTCACTTATGCCAACAACCTCACGGTCGCGAATTTCGGCAACAACGTGACCATCGGCGGCAACACGACGGGCAGCAATGTTGTCACCACTTTCAGCGGCTTGCTCACGGCGAACCGCACGGTGAATTTGCAGGAGACGAACACCGCGAGCGGCTCGTCCACCTCCTTCACTGGCAACATCAGCGGCAACGGCAGCATCGTCAAAACCCAGGCGGGCGTCGTCACCCTTTCCGGCAACAACAGCTTTACCGGCGGCTTGACCCTGCGCGATGGCACTTTGCAAATCACGGGCAACAACAATACCCTGGGCGGCGGCGGCACAGGCAATGTCACGATTGGCGACTCCAGCACACCCGCCGGCGACAATCTGAACCTGCTCGCCATCGGCTCGGCCAACCGCACTTACGCCAATGCCATTACAGTGAACAATTATGGCAACCTCGTGAGCATCGGCGGCAACACCACCGGCAACAACGTGTTGACCACCTACTCAGGGGCGCTGGTGCTCAATCGCGACGTGAACTTGCAGGAGACGAATGCGAATCTCACCACCTCGCGCACGGAATTTTCGGGCAATATCAGCGGCGCGGGCAACCTCACCAAGACCGGCGCGGGCCTCGTGTTGATCAACAGCGCGAACAACAACAGCAACATGACCGGCAACGTGACCGTCAGCACCGGCACTTTGCGCGTGGCGGGCGGCGGGGCCATCGGCGACCTTTCCGGCGTGACGGTGAACAGCGGCGCGTTGTTTGACGTGACGGCGAACGAAACGGTCGGCTCCATTGCCGGCGCGGGCAACATCGCCCTGTCGAACGGCAACCTGCTCACCGCGGGCGGGAACAATCAGACCACCACTTTCTCCGGCGTGCTTTCCGGCGGCAACGCGGGCAGCGGTTTTGCAAAAAACGGCACCGGCACCCTGACGCTCAACGGCACGAACACCTACCTCGGCAACACGACCGTGAATGCGGGCGTGCTGCAACTAGGCAGCAATGGTGCCATCAGCAGCACCAATTTGACTGTGATCGCCAACAGCACGGTGGCGCTGAACGTCGCCGCGTTGAACATCACGAACAACCTGACGTTGAACGGCGCGGGCGCGAGCGGCCAGCCCGCCGCGTTGTACAACTCCAGCAACGGCAACACCACCTGGACGGGCAACCTCACGCAGGGCAGCGCCAGCAGCATCGGCTCGGCCGCCAACACGAACCTCACCCTGAACGGCACCCTCACCGGCGGCAATTTTGACATCACGTTCAACGGCGCGGGGAATGTTTCCCTCGGCACGAACGTCAACAGCACGCTCAACAGCGTCAACAACATCACCGTCAGTTCCGGCCAGTTGGTGACGAATGCCAACAACCGCCTCTCGGACAACGGCACGGTCACGGTCGCCAGCGGCGCGACGCTGAACATGAACGGCTTTACCGACAGCGTGGGCGGTATCTCCGGTGGCGGCAATATCACGCTCGGCTCGGGCGCGCTGACTTTTGGCGCCAACGGTCTCGACAACACCTTCGGCGGCTTGATTAGCGGCAGCGGCAACTTGACCCAGAATGGCACCAGCGTGACCACCTTCACCAGCGCCAGCGCCTACAGCGGCGGCAATCTCACCATCGGCAGCGGCACGGCAAGCACCGGCGGCGTGCAGTTGGGCAAGAACAGTGTCTTCGGCAGCTCCACCAACCTGACGATGAACGGCGGCACCTTCTACGTGAATGGCTACGCGGATGCCTTTAACAAATTCACCCAAACCGCCTCGTCCACCGTGGACTTTCAGGGCACGAGCGGCGGCAACCTGGAATTCACCGCCATGAACGGCACCGCCGGCACGCTCACCATCGCGAACTGGGCCGGCGACCTCCTCGCTGGCAATGGCGGCACGCGCTTCCAAGTCACCAACGCGACCACGACGGGCTTGTTTGCCAACGGCACGAATATCACGTTCGCCGGCTGGGGCACCGTCTCAAAGGTCATCAGCCTGGGCGGCGGTTTGTTTGAAATCGTGCCGGACATTTCCTCGGGCACTTATTTTTGGCGCGGCAACGCCGGCAATGTCTGGTCCACCGGCAATGAGTTCGTGCGCAACGGCTCGGCGAGCAACGGCCCGAATGCCTCCAACACCATCGCTTACTTCGGCGACAATGCCGGCAACGTGAGTCTGCCGTCCACCAACATGACCATCGCGCTGGCCAATGGCCGCACGGTCGGCACCATGATTCTGGCGGGCAATGCCAGCCACCCGTATAATTTCGACAGCGATACCACCGGCACCGCCCGCACCCTGACATTGCAAGGCACGTCCATGGCCTTCCTGACCGTTTCGGGCAACGCCGCCAATTTCATCGGCGGCAACACGGCGCGCCAAGTCAACATCACCTTGGGCAGCAACCTGACGATTCAGGACAATTCCGGCAACACCGGCGCCGGCCTGACCCTCGGCGCGAATGCCTCGAACACCTTCACCAACGGCGGCTTCTACACCACCGTGACGGGCTCGGGCAACACCGTCATCAAATCGTCCATGACCGGCACGGGCGGCTTGATTATCAACTCCTCGGGTCCGCTAACGTTGACGGGCAACAACACCTACACCGGCAACACAACGCTGACCGACGGCATTTTGCGCCTCAACAATGGCGGCAACGCCACGGTATCCTCCATCGGCACGGGCAACTTTGCCATCAATGGCGGCATCCTGGACAACACCAGCGGCTCGACGGTCACCCTCGGCACGAACAACAAAATCATCTGGGGCGGGAATTTCGAATTTTTGGGCACCGGCGACCTGAATCTCGGCACGGGCAATGTCACCCTCAGCGGCGACACCCGCGGCGTCACCGTCGATGCCGGAAATTTGACCATGGGCGGCAACATCTCCGACGGCGTCAATAGCTACAACATGTACAAGTACGGCTCGGGCAACCTGATCCTGACCGGCAACAACGCCTTCAACAGCCTCGTCATCAGCAATGGCACGGTGCAGATTTCCGGCAACAACAACGCCCTCGGCACCGGCAACGTGACGATCGGCGACAGCGCGACGGCCGCCGCGAGCAACCTCACCCTGCTCGCCACCGGCTCGGCCAACCGCACTTACGCCGACAACATCATCGTCGCCAATTATGGCAACATCGTGACCCTCGGCGGCAACACCACCGGGAACAACGTCGTCACGACGTTCTCCGGCGCGCTCGTGCTCAATCATGACGTGAGTTTGCAGGAAACGAATTCGAACCTGACCACCTCGCGCACGGACTTCACGGGCAACATCAGCGGCGCGGGCAACATCACGAAGACCGGCGCGGGCCTGGTGCAAATCAACAGCGCCAACAACAACAACGCCATGACCGGCAATGTGACCATCAGCAACGGCACCCTGCGCGTGGCCGGCGGCGGGGCGATTGGCGACACCTCCGCAGTCTCCGTCAGCGTCGGCGCGTTGTTTGACGTGACGGCCAGTGAAACCGTCGGCTCCATCGCGGGCACGGGTACCATTTCACTCGCCAACGGCACCGTGCTGACCGCGGGCGGCAACAACCTGAGCACCCTTTTCGTCGGCATCATCTCGGGCGGCAACATCGCCTCCGGCCTCACCAAGAACGGCACCGGCACCCTGACCCTGACTAACGCCAACACGTACACGGGCAATACCACGTTGAATGCGGGCCGCCTCGAACTGGCCCAGAACACCTCCCTCGGCTCAGCCGGCAACCTGGTCCTTAACGGCGGCGAAATCGCCGGCATCACTACGAACCGCACCATCAGCCTGCCATTCCTCGTGAATGGCAGTTATTCCGTGGGCAACTCGACGGACCTCACCTTCTCGGGCAACGGCTCCATTTCCACCGCGAACACGACTGAGACGATCACCGTCGGCAGCGGCATCAACCATACCTGGTCGGGTGTCATCTCCGGCGGCAATACGGCAGGCGGCATTGTGAAAGACGGCGCGGGCAAGTTGATCCTGTCAAACAGCGCGAGCAATTTCACGAGTTCGCTGACCATCAACAACGGCACGGTGGAAGTGAGCAATCTCTCCACGACCGGACTGTCCATCGGCAATGTGGCCGGCGGCACCAGCCAGTTGGGCAAGGGCAATGTCACCGTGTCGGCCGGCACGTTGCAACTGGCGGCGAATTCCAGCTTCAACGGCACGATGACCATCGCGGCGAATTACGCCCTCACGGCCAACGGCACCGGCGTGTTCAACCTGACCAATGGCAACGCCGGCACGAACGCGAACTTCACGCAGAACGGCAACATCAACTACTCCAGCAGCGGCAATTCGACCATCTCGGTGGGCCGCAATTACACGATGGGCGCCAACGCCACCATCACGCAGACCGCCGGCACACTCAACCTCACCGCCAACGGCAACTTCTCCTCCTCCGGCAACGCCAGCCCCGCGGTCATCAGTGTGAGCAATGGCGGCGGGCTGAACATCAACCTCAGCGGCGGCGCGAACAACTCGCTCAACCTTGGCACCAACGACAAGATTTTCTCGGACGGCAACACCACGGTCGTCAGCGTCATCGGTACGAACACGACGAATGTGGTCTTCAACGGCAACATCTCCGTGACCAATGGCGGCAAGGTCGTGGTCGGCAACAACGCGCTCGTCAACGGCTCGGCCAACACCACCTACCTCGGGCCCGGCACCCGTCTCGACGGCGGCACCGGCGCGACCAAGGGCGTGCTGGAAATCCAGAGCGGCAATCTTTCCTTCGCCGGCACGACCTCCTACGCCAATACGCCCGGCATCACCATCAATGTCACCACGAACAACAGCATCGTGGGCACGGCGGCCAACACCAGCATCACCAATCTGGGCACGCTCACCAAGACCGGTTCCGGCACGACCACCATTGACAGCGCCACGGTGAACAACATCCAGGCCCAGCGCATCCTCATCTCCGGCGGCACCCTGCTCAACGGCGCCAGCGACCAGATTGAAAACAACACGGGCATGGAACTGGCGGGCGGCACCTGGGCCACCGGCGGCAATGACGAAGTGCTCGGCACCCTGACCCTCGATTCCAACTCCGTCCTCGATCTCGGCGACAACTCGACCGTCAACAACAGCGTCATCCACTACGCGGATTCCAGCAGCACGACGTGGACGACTTCCTCGGGCAATTTCCTGTCCGTGCTGAACTGGTCGGGCAACACGAGCGGCAATGGCACGGACCAGCTTTACTTCGGCACCTCGAACACGAGCCTGACGACATCGCAATTGGGCCGCATCCTCTTCTACAATCCCGTGGGCCTGACCCCGGGCTATTATGCCGCGGGCATTTTGACCTCGGGCGAAGTGGTGCCGATTGGGCCGGCCGTGCCTGTGCCGGAGCCCAGCACCTACGCTGCCGGTGGCAGCCTGGCCCTGCTGGCCGCCTGGTGGGAATGGCGCCGCCGCAAGGCCAAGGCGGATGCGTATGCAGTCAAGCTAAAGTAGCCCGGCGTGGTGGCCGTTGGATCGCTCGCGGCTGACGGGCTGGATTGTTTGTCGGTGATTTTGAATTTTCAATTTTCAATTTTTAATCAGTCACAGACGCTAACGTCCAAGATTAGCTTTCCACAACTGCCTGACCATTCGGCGCTTGACTGTGATGGAGAACGGATTTACTGGTAATTGCGGGGTCGGTTTTCCTTCGTTGATGGCCGACTATCCGCCTGCCCATGCCCATCTCCAAAAACGCTCCCGCCGCCGAAGGCCTTCAGCGCATTCTGACCGTCCAGAATAAAATGGGCATTCATGCGCGCCCGGCCGCCATGATGGTGCGCGTGTCGAATAAATTCAGCGACGCGGAAGTCTGGGTGGAAAAGGACGACGAAACCGTCAACGGCAAGAGCATCATGGGCCTGATGATGCTGGCCGCGGGCAATGGCTCAAAATTGCGCTTCCGCGTGACCGGCGCCAGCGCCCCGCAGTTGCTCGACGAGATGGAAGCGCTCTTTGCGCGCAAGTTCGAGGAAGCCTGAGGCGGACGAGTGGTTTCGCTGGAACTTGGGTAGCGCGGTGCTTTAGCCCGCGCAAACGTTGTCCCTTGGAGAATTTCCCGCCTGCGGGCGAGGACTTATCTGGCCGCCCTCAAACAACCACGGATAACACGGATGGCACGGATAGACGGAGGAAAAGATCAACTTTCCGCGGAAGAGTATGCGTGATATCCGTGACCTCCGCAGTGTAGGACGCATCTTAAAGCGAAGCTCCGACGTCGCGCTGAGGGCAGCGCGCCCTACCGGGGCAAGGAGGTTTCGGTAGGGCGAGGTGCCCTCGCCGCGCCGCTGTCTTTCGTGTTTTAAAACCATACCTAAAGCACGGCGCGCCCACCTTCATTTGCTGGATTTTTTGCCCCTGGTCGGTCGCGGCGCGCGTTTGGCCGGCATGGGTTCGCGCAGGCCCCCGCACAAAAACGGCACCAGGTGGCGCACCAATTCCTCGATGTCACTGGTGTCCATGGAGCCTTGCAACCCCGGCTGGCGGCCCTGCCGCGCCAGCGCCCCGAGCAGCGCGCAGATGCAAAAATAGAATTTCCACTTGAATTCCTTCTCCGAGAACTCCGGCAGCGCCTCGCGCAAGGCCGCGCGAAATTCGCGCCCGCTTTGGCTCAGGCCACGGCGATCAATCTCCTGGCGCAAAAAATTGGGCTCGCTGAACAGCCGGCCGATCATGCGGGAAATCACCGCCGGGGAATCGCCGCCCGCATAATACACGCGCGCGACGGGCAACAGCAGCGCCTCGCAAACTTTCTCCAGCGGCAACGGCCCACCGCGGGGCGCGGCCGCCCGCACTTCGGCCAGCATCCGGTGGCGTTCGAGCAACAATGGCCCGATACGCCGCTGCATGACCTCCACCCACATATCCTGCTTGGAGGAAAAATGATAATTGACCGCGGCGAGGTTGGCCTTGGCCACACGGGTGATGTCCCGCAGCGACGAGCCCTCATACCCGCGCTCGGCAAAGCAAAGTTCCGCCGCCCGCAGGAGACGTTCGCGGGTGGCCGCCAAATGAGCTTTACGAAGAATAGGCAAGTGAAGGTACTGTCAGAGAGAAGGTCGCATAATCACGGGTGGGTCAAGCCGCCGGTGATATTTTCAGCGGAGAAGAGAATAATTCAGACTGGGGTAAACACCTTTATCCCCCAATATCGCACTTGCCGTCAAGGAGTTGCAGCTTTTTTTCTCAAACAAGCGTTTAATATGCATCCGCACCCGGGAACAAGATTGCCCGCGAGCGCCTCTTCTGCTAAAGAACATAACTATGCACGGACACAAATTTTGGCTCGCCGGACTCCTCCTGGCCGCTTCGGCAACTTTGGCCTCCGGCCAAGCTTATTATCAGGAGGCTCCTCCGGCCGTGGCGATTGCAGGACCCGCTCCGCTCCCCTCCGAGTTCGTCCGCCGTCCCCGCACGGCCTCCACGCAGTATTCCATTGGGAATCCCTCGGCCAACGAGCAGTATTTGCTGGAATTGCTCAACCGCGCCCGCGCCGGCGCCAATGCCGAGGCCACCCGGCTGGCGGCTATCACCGACACCGACGTGGTCGGCGCGATTAAATTTTTTGGCGTCAACCTGACGACTATGAAGTCGCAGTTCGCGGCCCTGCCGCAAAATGAGCCGCCGCTGGCGTTCAACTCCATGCTCATGGCTTCGTCGGGCAATCACAGCCAGCAAATGCTTTCGGGAAATTTTCAAGGCCACGGCGATATCAAGAATGATCCGCAGGGCGACAGCGCGGCCATCGCGGGGCGCATTCATGCCGCCGGTTATATGTACTCCACGGCGGCGGAAAATGTCTTCGCCTACGGCAAATCGCTGATCTATATCCACGCCGGTTTCGAAATTGACTGGGGCTCCAACCCGCCCTCAGGCATGCAGAATCCGGCCGGTCACCGCCTCAACGACCATGATGTGAACGCCACCACACCCCCCGGATTTTTTCGGGAAGTCGGCATCCGGGTCCTCGCAGGCCCCGGCGACGGCAACAACCTGACCCCGGTGGGCCCGATGGTGGTGACTTATGACCTGGGCACCCAGCAGACGAACACCACGCTCATCACCGGCGTCGTCTATAAGGACAAAAACGCCAACAAATTTTATGATCCGGGCGAAGGCGTGGGCAGCGTCCGGGTTGATGTGACCGGCTCCGACTATTTCGCGCTGACGGCGAGTTCGGGCGGCTACGCCGTGCCCGTGCCGAGCGACGGCAATTACACGGTCACTTTCAGCGGTTCCGGCATCACTACCGTGATTAAAAATATCACCGTCTCGGGCGGCAAAAACGTGAAAGTCGATGATGTCATCGCCACGCCCATCGGCAAGCCGACCATCTCGAAGCAGCCCACCGCACTGACGGTCAAGGCCGGGGTTGCCGCCATCTTTCAATTCAGCGCCTCGGGCACAGGCTTGAGCTACCAGTGGTTCTTCGGCACCAAAGCCCTCGCCAACGACTCCAAGCACACGGGCGCCTTTACGAACAAACTGACTGTCAAGAAGGCGGCCAAAGCCGACGTGGGCTCGTATTCCTGCAAAGTGTCCAATTCCGCCGGCGCGGTGACGACCGCGAAGGTCAAGCTGACGGTGAAGTAGTCCAGTTCGACCCTCGTGGGTAGACCAGCTAGGCCCGTGTGGAAAATGGGCGGTTTTCGTAGCGCGGAACTTTGGCGCGTGGTCTGAAACCAAAACCGACGGCGCGCTGGGGCAGCGCGCCCTACCGGTGCAAAGGCGGTGTGCTCACGGCAGTACGCTTTGATGGTTTGGGTAGGGCGCGGTGCCCTCACCGCGCCGCTCTTATTTGAATTTTAAAACGGGCCCAAGCCCGCGCCACGAAGAATCCCGCTTCGCCTGATTCAATGCCTTTTGCTGGCGCTCAGCGCCCAACTGGCTTAGCTTGCTGCTGACCATGCGTTTCCCTGTACCAGTCGCGGCGTGGCTATCGGCGGGTTTAATCCTCGTCTCCACGGTATGGCCAGGTTCCACCCAGGCGGCCTCCAGCCTCGAGGCTTTGCGCGCCGCGCTGACCCCACCTCCGGCGGGCAGCAACGTCACGGCGGCAATGGGTGCGGCGACGAGCACGGTGGCGCCGGGCCAGAGTGTTTGGGTCGGGCTGCGCCTGAAAATGAATCCCGGCTGGCACACGTATTGGACGAATCCCGGCACGGCCGGCATCGCCACTAAAATTGACTGGCAGTTGCCCGCGGGTTGGACCGCCGGACCCATCCAATGGCCCGCGCCCAAAACGATTCCCATCGACGGTCCCTACTTGAGCTACGGTTACGAGGGCGAAGTTTTGCTGCCGGTGCAACTCACGGCCGCGGCCAACACGCCGCCGGGCCCGGTGAAAATCTCCGCGCGCGCGGCGTGGCTGGAATGCAGCGCCGACAAATGCGTGGACGGGGGCGCGGATTTGCAATTTTCGCTCAGCGTCGCGACCGGCACGCCGGTGCCCAACCCGCCGTGGAACGCGGCCATTGAAGCCACCCTCGCGAGCCTGCCGCAAGCGCCCGCGATGTTCAATGTCTCGGCTTGGCGGCAGGGCGATTTCCTTTTTATCGGCCTCGAACCAAATCCCGGCGGAGCCGTGAATTCCAATCCGACGGGCGTTTATTTCTTTTCCGCCGACAGCCAGGCCGAGCCCGCGGGCACCCAAACCCTCACCCACTCCGGCGCCGGCTGGGTGTTGAAAATGAAAAGCTCGACGAGCTCGCCCCCGCCGGTGACCGCCCTGCGCGGCGTGCTCGCCACCAGCGGCTCCTGGACGACGAACGGGCAAATCCCGGCGCTCGCGCTCAATCCCCCGCTGGCGGCACAGCCACCGGCCGCTTTCGCCGGGGCGCTGGCCGACGCCCCAACCGATCTCAGTTTCACGGGACTCAGCCTCGTGCTGGTCTTTGGTTTTCTGGGTGGATTGATTCTCAATGTGATGCCGTGCGTTTTTCCAGTACTGGGGATAAAAGTGCTGGGCTTTGTGCAGCAGGCGGGCGAGGCGCGCCGGCACGTCATTCTGCATGGGGTGATTTTCACCGCGGGCGTGCTGGTGAGCATGTGGACGCTGGTGGGCGTGCTCCAGTCGCTGCGCGCGGCGGGCGCGGAGCTGGGCTGGGGCTTTCAGTTGCAGGAGCCGGGTTTCGTGCTGGGCCTGACGATATTCTTCCTGGTTTTTGCGCTGAGCCTGAGCGGGGTGTTTGAACTCGGCCTCGCGGCCATTGGCGTCGGCTCCAACCTCACGGCGCGGAGCGGGCTGGCCGGTTCGTTTTTTCAAGGCGTGCTCGCGGTGGTGGTGGCGACGCCCTGCACGGCTCCGCTCCTGGCGCCGGCCTTGGGCGCGGCTTTTACCCTCCCGGCAGTGCAGGGATTTCTCGCCTTCACAGCCATCGCGTTGGGGCTGGCCTCGCCGTACCTGACGTTGTCGCTCTTTCCCGGGATGGTGCGCGCGCTTCCGCGTCCGGGCGCGTGGATGGAAACCTTTAAGCAATTCATGGCGTTCCCGCTTTATGCGACTGCGGGCTTTTTGCTGTATGTGCTCGCCGGGCAAATTTCGCCCGAACGCTTTTTGAACGTGCTGCTCGCGCTCGTCGTGGTAGCGATGGCGGCGTGGCTGTATGGGCGTTTCGCCACGCCGGGAGTCAGCGTGGGCCGCCGGCGTTTCGGGCAGGTGGGAACAGTCCTCTTGCTTTTGGGCGGACTCGCCCTTGCCTATTGGCCCGAGCAAAAACTGGATTGGCAACCGTGGTCGCCCGACCTCGTGGCGAAGCTGCAAAAGGAAGACCGGCCTGTGTATGTGGACTTCACCGCGCGCTGGTGCGCCACCTGCCAGTCCAACGAGCGCCTCGTGTTCAGCTCGCAGCAAGTGCTCGACGCTTTCAAGCAGCAGAAAGTCGCGCTGCTCAAGGGCGATTGGACAAATCGCGATCCGGCCATCACGGCGGAGCTTTTGCATTACGGCGCGGCGGCGGTGCCTTTGAATCTCCTGTACCTGCCGGGCCAGACGGAGCCCGTGGTGCTGCCGAGCTTGCTCACGCCGAGCATCGTGTTAAATGCACTGCAACCCACGGCCGCCAAGAAACCGTAGGCTGATTTCGATGAAAATTTCCCGCGGAGAAATCGCCCAGCGCTGCCTGCTGCTGCGCTGTCCCAATTGCGGCGAGGGCGGCCAACTGCGCTCCTGGTTTCGGATGCACCCCCGCTGCCCGCACTGCGGGATGGAATATGCCAAGGAAGACGGCTTCACGATGGGCACGACGTCCATCGGTTACGTGGCGGCCATCGTGCTGGTGGTGGTGCCTGTCTGTATCTTGGTGGTGATGAATGTACTGACCGTGTGGGTGGGCGTGGCGATTGGCATCGTGGGCTCCCTCGGCCTGTCCATCGGCCTGTACCCGGTGTTTCTCGGCTGGGTCTTAATGACGTACTACGTGTCGAATGCGGAACATTTGCCGGGGAATCAGGAACCCCTGAAACCGCCGCCGACGCCGTAAGCCTGCGCGTCTGCCTAAGAACCCGCCGCTTTCGGTTGCATCAGGCTTTCGGTCGCGGCTTCGGGCAAACCCAGCACCTGGCTGCATGCGACGACCTCGCCATCGCACAAGATGGAGGCGGCCTGGGCGTACTCGTTGCGCAAACGCGTGAGGTGCTGGCGCAAATCGGCGGTGCCCTGCGCGCCAGGCAGGCCGGCTTTTTCCAAATTCTCCCGCGTGAGAGTGGTCTTGCGCAAGCGCGTGAGGGCGTCCAGCACCACTTGCTGAAGCTCAGTGTAATTGCCGGCCCAATGCCGGTCGCGCAAATAGGACTTCGCCGCCATGTCGAGTTTGGGAATGGCGGGGAGCTTGCGGCTCCCGGCTTCGCGGATGAGAATCTGCTGGGCCAGCAGCGCGACATCGTCGCGGCAATCATCGAGCGCGGGCACGAGCAGTTCGGACGCGCTCATCAAAATGTAGAGATTCTCGTCGATGAGCCCCTTGTCGTAGAGGGCGTCGAGATTGTCCGCCAGGCAGAAAATAAAACGCGTGGCGGGCCGCGGCGAGGTGAACGGCCCCGTGCGCCGGGCCAGCTGGCAGATGAGTTTCTGGCGCTCGAGGTCGAGCGTGTCGGTTTCCAGCAGGCAAAGGGTGACGCGTTCGCGGTCATCGTTGTCGTGCAACTGGCGCTGGAGGTTGCTCTCCTCGACCATGGTGTTGGTGAGGTAGAGGAAACGCTCGTCAGGCCGCTCGCGCAGGGCCTCGAAGTCGCGGCACACCGCGGCAAAATGCGTGCCGGCCGGGCCGGTCAGCGTCAGGTAATTTTTAAAATTGCGCAGGGCGTAGAGCTTGTGGGCGAATTCGGCGGACTTGGCGTCGCGGCAGGGAAAGGACGCAAACGCGAACGGGAGGTTGTGGCGAAAATCGAGACCGTCGCCCTCATTGTCGACTTCGGCTTCGCCGGCGCGGGCGGTGCCGTCAGCCTGTTCGAGCAGTTTCGCCGTGCGCTTGAGCAGGGAGAAAACATTGAGCGGCTTGAGAAAGACGCCGCCGACGCCCTCGCGGATGAGTTCGCGAATCGTTTCGTTGTCGAGGTAGCCGGACACCATGATGACGGGCGTCTTGGGCTGCACCTTTTTGATTTCGCGCAGAAAATCCTTGCCGCTGATGCCGGGCATGCGCTGGTCCGTGACCACCAGGTCGAATTGGAATTCGCGAATCAAACCCAGCGCGCGTTGCGGGCTCAATTCGGAAGTCACATCGTAACTGGCTTGGCTGAAGATGTCGGTCAACAAGCTGTTGAAATCGACATCGTCATCCAGAATGAGAATGCGGCGGCCCATCGTGGCGGTGGAAGGAGGAGAAGGGTGGCGCCAGTGCCGTGGCGGGTGGTGGTGAAAGAAAGAGATGCGGCGGGGTGAAAAATTCCCACGGGGCCTCGCCGGGCCGCCCAAACAAACCCCAAAGCCCAAAAGCAGACTCAGTGGCCGGAATGGCGCCAACGGAAGTGGAAAACTTAGCGGAAGGCCTTGGCCATTGCCAAGCGAAAACCCTCGGCGGCACTTCGACTCAAACAATCAGCCCGGCCCAAAACCGAGCCTGAGGCCCCGCGGGCGGCGGAGTCTCAACCCGTTTTGGCGGGACTGGGAGGAACCTTCATCGGGGGCCGGCTGCCACCGCTCTTGGCTGGCGGAAGGGGCGATTTCGAGCCGCGGGAAGGCTTTGGGGCCGGGGCGGCGGCCGGGGCCGGCTTGGCCGCCGCGAGGGCTTTATCGGAGGCCGCGCGCATCTGCTCCAGCCGCTCCAGGGCCGCCTGCAGGGAGCGCACCGAGGTCGCGTACCACAGCAAATTCGAGCCGGCATATTTTTCCTGCCAGAATTTGACCGCGGGCTGGCTGGGATAGAACGCGGTGGCCAGGAGGTAAAAATCGTCGGCCACGTCGAACGGCACCGTCCAGGTCGCCCAACAGGCGGCGAGGTCGAGCTTGAGGTCGGAGAATTTCCGGAACGCGCAGCCGTGAAGGTCGATCAAGCCCAAGCCGTGCTGTTCGACAACCGATTCGAGATAAAGGTCCTCATTCAAGATCTGCATCTCGAACAGCAGGATGTGCAGGATGTTGGCGCGGCGCAGGTCGTTGTTTTGAATATGCCCGAGCAATTTCTCGTTGGCCTCCTCCAGCTGCTCGACCGTGACCAATTTCTTCTCCACCAAAATCGTCCCGAGGAAACGGTTGCTGCGCAGAATCAGCGGTTTGAACTCCGAGGTCGGCATGGGCTGGAGGCTAACGCCCGGCAGGGGTTAAGTAAATCGCAAAGGGTCCGGGGCGCCGTTACTACACCGCCGTGACCAGCTGGAGCGCTCGTTGGAGGGCGGCGGTCTCGGCCGGTTGCGCGCGGGCCGCCACATACTGGTCGGGCCGCACGAGGTACCACGCGGGCTCGCCCGCCACGCCGTAGCGTTCGTGTGCCCGGGCGGCAACGTCGCGAAACCACTTGATCCCACCCACGCCCACCGGCGGCGTGTAGCCGTGCCACAGGCCCACGAGATTGATCCGCGGGCGGGCGGTCAACGCAGCGGCCGCCACGGTGGCGGCGATTTTTTCCACCGCCGGTCCCGGACGGTGGCCCGAGAAAAAGAACAGTGTGTAATCGGAGACAAAAGTTTGCTCCCAGAGCGAGGCGGGCACGCCCGCGGGGGTCTGCACAAAAACATCGCGGGCGTGCATGCCGGGCACGATGCCGGCGGCGGCCTTGGGCCAGGGGCCGCCGTTGTCCACCAGCGGCGAACCCTGATAATGGATGTGCAACTCGGAGAGTTTTCCCGCCGCCAGCCGGTGCATGGCCGGCAACTGCGTGAGCATGGAGGCGGCCAGCCGCCGGAATTGGGTTAAAATAGGATTTTTTATCAATGCCCCGCGAATGAGCAGGCCCGAGGCCTCGACGACCTCCTGGGCCACGGCGTGGCGTTCGAGGTGGTAGCTGTCGGCCACGGCTTCGGGCGCCGCCACGCCCTCGAGGAGCAATTTCAATTTCCAGGCGAGATTGTAGGCGTCCTGCATGCCGGTGTTCATCCCCTGTCCGCCGGCCGGGCTGTGAATGTGGGCGGCATCCCCGCAGAGAAACACCCGCCCAATGCGCAAGTGGTCGGAGACGCGCTCGTTGGTCTCAAACCACGAGAGCCAGGTCGGGTCGCGCAATTTCCAGTGGCTTAGCCCGGCGTGGTCCAGCGACTCCTGGATCTCCTCCAGCGTGGGCGGCTCCTTGTTCTCCATCGTCGGGCGGGAGGTAAAGACACGCCACAAGCCCGGCTCGATCGGGAAGATCGCCACGGGCGCCCGTTCGTTCCAACTCGCGTAAACTTCGCAGCCGTCCGGCCCGCCGCCCTCGATGCGCGCGTCAGCCAGGATGAAATTACTCGCCAAGGTGTCGCCCTCGAATTTGACCGGCAATTGATGACGCACCGTGCTGCGGGCGCCGTCGCAACCGACGAGGTAAGTGGCCACGACCTGTTCTTCTGCTCCGCCCACCTTGCGCAACCGGCAAGTCACTCCCTGGGCGTCCTGAACAAACTCGAGCAGTTCCATTTCGCGTTCGACCTTAACTCCCTGCGCCTGCAAGTGCGCGCCCAGCAGCGCCTCCGTCCGCCGTTGGGGCAGGATGAGCGGCCAACTGTAACGCGATTCCACGCCTTCGTCGGTGTGAATGTGCCCGACCTCGCGGCCCTTGTCCGTCAGGTGCAGGCCCTGAAACTGCATGGCGTTGGTGACAAAAGGCTCGGCGAGCCCGAGACCGGCCAGCACTTCGAGCGTGCCGCTCCAGACCGCAAGGGCTTTCGATTTGTCCGACGCCACTGACGCTTTTTCGATGAGGCGAAACGAAACACCGTGTTTGCGGCAGGTCGCCGCGAGAGTCAGGCCCACCGGCCCGGCGCCCACGATGAGGACATCAATTTGTGCATTAGGCATGGGGAAAAGAGAAGATTTTTGGACAGAATGAACAGAATTGAAAAACTGGGAATACTAAGGTGCGTTTTGAAACTCTCAGACAACCACGGATTACACGGATGGCACGGATAAAAATAATGAATTTCAAAACCTGCAGAAGCAGGATATCCATGTTATCCGTGGCATCCGTGGTTAAGTTCTAAAACAGAACCTAGGCCGAAGGCATTTCCTAATTCTGTGAATTCCGTTATTTCCGTCCAAATCTTTCTCCCCAAACAGGGCCTATTCCTCAGGAAAAACTTCCGGCTCGGGGCCGGAAAAGGGCGGGCGGGACTGGCGGATGCTCGAGCGCGGGAAGCAGATGCGCGACACGACGGCCTCGAAGTCGCGGTCGCCGCTGAGCACTTCGATTTCCAGGCGCAGGTAAAAGAGCGGCATCGGCGTCACCAAATCCAGCGGCAGGCGCACGGCATCCTTCTCCGTGGTCACGATATAATCCACCTGCGCCTCAGCGGCGCGCGCGAGGAAGCGTTCGATTTCCTCCGGGGTGAAACGGTGATGGTCCAGGAAGCGCTGGTTGACGCGGATTTCCGCGCCGAGGTCGCGCAGGAACAGCTCAAAACTTTCCGGCATGGCGATGCCACTGAACGCCGCCACGCGCCGCCCGCGCAAATCCTCCAGCGGGCGCTGCTCCGGGCCGTTAAATGCCTGGAGGATTTTGGGCCGGTGCGCGCACTCGATGATTTCGGCGTCGGGCTTGTGCCGCCGGATGGTAGCCAGCAATTCCGGGTCGGATTGGCCGTCTGATTTGGTTAAAAAAACGTAGGAGGCGCGGCGCAGGTGGGCGATGGGCTCGCGCAAAATTCCGCGCGGCAGGAGGCATTGGTTGCCAAAGGGGTTGGTCTTGTCCACCAGCAGAAGATTGAACTGGCCGCGCAGGGGCAGGTATTGAAAGCCGTCGTCGAGCAGCAAAATGTCGGACCCGAATTTCTTGATCGCGTATTGGCCGGCCTTGACGCGGTTTTTGTCCACCAACACCACGACGCCCGGCAGGTTGCGCGCGAGCATGTAGGGCTCGTCGCCCGCTTCGCTGGAATCGAGCAACACCTGGCGGCCGTCGCTGACAACCTTCGGCGGCGGTGATTCCCCGTGCGTGAGCCAGCGCCACCAGCGGCGGGTCAGGGGCTCGGAATGGCTCATGTAGCCGCGGCTGAGGATGGCCACATGGCGCCCGCGCTGCGCCAGGCTGCGCGCGAATTTTTCCACGATGGGCGTCTTGCCGGTGCCGCCGACGGTGAGATTGCCCACCACCACGACGGCCACGCCCAGCGGCTGGTTGCGCAGGATGCGTTGCTGGTAAAGCATGAGGCGCATCCGCACCAGCCCGCTGAACACCCAGCTCAACATGCGCAGCGTCGTGCCCAACGCGACCACCCCCGCGCCTTGCCGGCGGCGGTCATAAACCACGTCCACGGAAAACTCCTCAAAATGCCGCGCCCGCACCGCGAGCCGTTTCAACCATCGGGAAGCCATAGATAGATTAACCACTAAAGCGGGGATGGGGATGCAAAGGAAGCGCATATTCTATAATGAAGGGGTGGCGGGACGGAGGTAGCGTCAGCGTGCATGGTGGTGAATCAGTTTGCGATTGGGGGTAGGGACGGCTTTCCAAGCCGTCCGCGGACGCCTCGGAGAGGCGTCCCTACCGACAATCCATTCACGAAAGAATTTCTTCATACTGACCCGCTACCGCTTCATTCCAAGATTGACGCCCGCGGGGCCGCCGCCTGAGAATCACCCCTTGCGCGCGGGCCCGGCGGCCCGCCCGCGCACCACAACTTTTTACGGGAAATGCAAGTCCACCTCCTGCGGTCGAAAATACTGCGCGCGGAAGTCACCGACGCCCGCCTCGATTATGAGGGCAGCCTGGCGATTGACAGCGCGCTGATGGAACGGGTGGGCATCCTGCAGTTCGAGCGCATCCTCGTGGGCAACCTGGCCAACGGCAACCGGTTTGAAACCTACGCCATCCCCGCGCCCGCCGGTTCATTCACCTGCTGCCTGAACGGCGCCGCCGCGCACCTGGGCAAAAAGGGCGATTTGCTGGTGATCATGACTTTCGGGGCGATGACCGAGGCCGAAGCCAAAAAATGGCAGCCGCGCACCATCGTCATGGCCGACTCGAACCGCCGCATCGTCAAAGAAAATAATCCGGTGGTGAAGAAAACGACCGGCAAGGCGGCGGCGAAGAAAAAGAAGCAGTAGCCGCGCAAAGACACGAAGGCCGATGAAACGGCTTTTCAGGCGGCTAAGCTGCCTTTCGTGATCGTACCGCGAAGCGCGCGATAAGCAGGCCCGCCACGACGATGAGGCCGGCGAGCAGGCCCATCCACACGCCGGGCCCGCCCCACCCGCGCACGAGCCCGAAGTACCACGCCAGCGGCGCGCTGACCGCCCAGTAACCAGCGAAAAGGATGGCGGTGGGCACGTGCACATCGTGCATCCCCCGCAACGCGCCGAGCAGCGTGATTTGCATGCCGTCGAAAATCGCAAACGAGGCCGCCCAGGCCAGCAGGGTCGTGGCAAGGGTCAACACCGCCGGGGCATCCGGGGCATCGGGCCGCAGAAATATTTCCGGCAGCCATGAGCGCGTGAGCAGCACAAGCAGCGCGTAGAGCGCCATGAAGCCGAGGGCCCCGGCGAAACTCGACCAGCCGATGCGCCGAGCCTCCGCCGTCCGCCCGCCGCCCAGCGCGCGGCTGACGCGGATGCCCGTCGCCATCGAAAGCCCGAGCGGCACCATGTAGGCGATGCTGCAAATGTTCAGGGTGATTTGATGGGCGTCGAGGGTGATGGTGCTGATCATCGCCGCCAGCAGCGTGGTGAAATTAAACAGGCCGACTTCGAACAGGATTTGCACGCCGCTCGGCACGCCCAAGGCGAGCATCCGCCACGCGAGCGCGCCCGACCACCCGGCCACGATGCCCATCGGCCAGGAGGGCCGCAAGGCCGGGGTGCGGAAGACCAGCGCGAGCAGCACCACGAAGCCGAGGGCCCGCGCCAGCAGCGTGGAAAGCGCCGCGCCTGCCACACCTAATTGCGGCGCGCCGAGGTAGCCGTAAATAAACAGGCAGTTGAAAAACACATTGAGCACGAGGCAGCCGCCGAGCACCGCCATGGGCAGCCACGGACGATTGAGTGATTCCGCGTAATTTTTTACCACAGTGAACAATAACATGGGCAAAATGGACCAGCCCATCCAGAGCATGTAGGGCTTGGCCCCGGCAATGACCGCCGGTTCGATGTGCGGCAGATGGTCGAGGGCATTCACGCCGAATTGCATCCCCACCCCGCAGAGCAGGCCATAAATGGCCGCCAGCCCCAGGCCGTGGCGCAAGACTTCGCCGGCTTCGCCACTCCGGCCCGCGCCGTGGGCCGAGGCGGCCAGCACATGCACCGCGACGCATAAGCCAAATCCGACAATCATGGGTATCCAGACTACCATGTTGCCAAAGGCGACCGACGCCAGCGGCACGACGCCGAGCCGCCCGATCATGGCCGAGTCGATCAACGGCATGAGCATCTGGCCGAGCTGGCCCAGGATGATGGGCACGGCCAATACCAGCGTTCCCCGCAATTCTTTGCCCATGGCGCGCATTAATTTTTCTCCCGTGAGGATTGCTTTCGCCGAATGGGCCGGCCCGTGCGCGAGGGTTGGAAATTCGCCAGAAACGGGAGGAACTGCGTGGCCAGCACCTGGCGTTGCGTGCGCATGGCGCCGAGCAGGGTTTGAAACGGACGCCCCTCCGGCTCGGCCACTCCCCGCAACAGCAGGAGCGCGAGCATCTGCAGAATCGGCTTGGACAGGAGCAGGCCGCGAAAGGTCCAGTCCGTCGCGTGATCGCCCGCGGAGCGGGCCGCCTGGAGAAGGCTGCCGGACACTATCGGCGCCAGCGCCGCCATCAGCGAAGTGGACGCCAGATTAAAGCTCACTCCCGCCACGCGCGCCTGCGTCGGCACGAGCTTGAGCAGCCAGTTCAGGCTGCCGATGAGAAACCCGCACTGCGCTCCCCCACTCCAGACCCACACGATGTACAGCGGCCACAATGCATGGCCCGCGCGCAAAAACGGCCACCACAAATCCGTCACCGTGCAGAAAATGAGGCTCAAAATGATGACGTTGCGGCAGCCATGCCGGTCGGCAAACCGCCCCCACCACGGCCACGCGATGGCCGAGCCCACCGTCGCGAGCAAGACCAGCAGTGCGTATTGGTCCACCGTGATGTCCAGCCGTTCGTAGGCGAACACCGGATAAAACGGCCCGGACAAATTCATCACGAAGGCGGTCACGGCGCCGTAGAGCACGAAGCGGATGAACGATTTTTCCCCGGCGAGGCGTGTGAGCTGCCCTGACCACCCGAGGTAGACGAGGTTCGAGGATTCCGGCGAAACGGTGACCATCTGCGCCTGCCAGATACAGGAAAAAACCCGCAGCAAGGCCGCCAGACCGAAAATGAGCTGGTAGGCCAGAATGCTGTTCTCAGCATGCTCCGTCACCCACCCCACGAAGAGAAAGAAAGCGACCGTCACCACGCTGGCAAAGCGGTTGCGCGCGCCGAAATAGGTGCCCCGCACGCGGCGCGGCAGCCAGTCCTGCACCCACGATGTCCATCCCACCGAGGCAAAGCTTTGCGCCAAACTCGCGAGCACGAGACCCACAAAGAGATATCGCGCCGCGACGCCCGCGTGCTCCCGCGGCAGCCACGGCAGCGCCACCGCCACGAGGCCCCAGACGGCCGCGTGCGCAATCGCGCCGCCCAGCGACAATCCCCGGCTCGTCGTCCACCGCGCCAGCCAGGGCACGAGCATCACTTGCAGGGCATTGCACCACGCTGGCAACGACGCCATCCAGCCATAGACGCGATTATCGATGCTAAACACCTGGGTCACCAGCGCCGCCACGATGAAATTGCCGCCCACCGTCACGTAAACCATCGGCGTGGCCGTGCAGCAATCCGCCGTGCTCAGGCGCAGATTGTGCCGCAGGCGCGAAGGGGCGTCGCGATTGAAAAGATCGAGGGAGCGGAAATACACGCGTGAGAGAATGAAGGTAAAAAGGCAGAATGTAGAATGCAGAATGCAAAATTCCGGACCCCGAAACCCTGTGCGCCACTCGCTTGACACTGCCCAGCAGAGACTCTATAAAGGCTCGATGAAGACTCTAACGGTGACTGAAGCCCGCAAAAATCTTTCCGGCTGGATTCGCCGCGCGGGCGCCGGCGAGGAGATTGGGATTGTGGATGGCGCGCGCATCTATGCCATCCGCCCGGTCACCGTGATGGCCGCCGACTACGCCTTGGCCGAATACGGTGTGACCCCCGCTGAAGTGGAGGCCGCAGTCGCCCGCACCAAGCGCGAAATCGCCGCCGAACGCGCCGCCGGGCTGCTTACCCCGCTCTTTACCGATGAGCATTCTGCAAACCCGCCGCGCCGCCGCGCAAATCGCCGCGTTGCCCGCCCGCCAGCGCGCCGATCTGCTTGAGCGGTTGCGCCAGGTGCCGGACGCATTTGGCCGCCCTCATGCCCATGGCGGGCTCGGCTTGCGCCAACTCCAGCCCGGTTGCTACGAAGTACGAGCCGGCTGGGACGTACGCGCCATTCTCGTGCGAGACGGGGAAGCGCTCGTCCTGACCTTGGTGGGCAATCATGACGAGGTCCGCCGCTGGCTCAAGGCCAGGTGAAAGTTGATTGATTTTACCACGAAGCTCGCGACGGACACGAAGGCATGAACGGCGGAGACGAAATTAATCAAGGACAGCTACAGCCAAAATGAAGGAATTGGTCTTCATTTTACATTCTGCATTCAGCATTCTGCATTTTCTACTCACTCATGCTCCGCGAGCCAGCGCTCGGCTTCGATGGCGGAGGCGCAGCCCATGCCGGCCGCGGTGATGGCCTGGCGGTAAACGTGGTCGGCGCAATCGCCGGCGACGTACACGCCGGGGATTTTGGTGCGCACCTGGCTGCCGGGTTCCGTCTTAAAATAGCCGAGGTCATCCAGCGGTAGCACCCCCGCAAAAGCCTGCGTGTTGGGCATGTGGCCGATGGCCATGAAGACGCCCTTGACGGGCAATTCCGACGCCACGCCGGTTTTGGCGTGCTTGAGCGCGAGGCCGCGCACATGGCCCTTGTCGTCGGCCAGCACGCGCTCGATGTGCGTGTCCCACACCGGGGTGATTTTCGGATTTTCAAGCGTCCGCTTGGCCATGATGGCCGAAGCCCGCAGCGTGTCACGGCGGTGGACGAGATAAATCTGTTTGCAAAAGCGCGTCAAAAACAGGGCTTCCTCGCAGGCGGAATCTCCGCCGCCGACGACGGCGACGTCCATGTTGCGGTAAAAAGCCCCATCGCAGGTGGCGCACGTCGTCACGCCCTTGCCGCCGAACATTTCCTTTTCACCCGGGACGCCGAGCAGCTTGGGCGAGGCGCCGGTGGCGATGATGACCGCGCGCGCCTGATAGACTTGGGTGGCCGACTTCACTTTCTTCACCGGGCCGGAAAAATCCACGCCCGTGATAAAATCGCTCTGGAAACGCGCGCCGAATTTCGCGGCCTGCTTGCGCAGCCGGTCCATCAGGTCAAAGCCGTCCACGCCCTCGGGAAAGCCGGGGAAATTCTCCACCTCGGAAGTGGTGGTGAGCTGGCCGCCGGGCTGGCCGCCCTCGAGAATGAGCGGCTGCAAATTCGCGCGCGCGGTGTAAATGGCGGCCGTGAGCCCGGCGCAACCGGTACCGAGGATGAGGACGTTTTCCATGGGGTGAAGCTCTCCAATGTGGGCAGTTTTGGGCAAAAAGCAAACTCGCAACGAGGCCCCTGAAAAGAGGAGGATTTTGGACAGAATTAACGGAATTGACGGAATTACAAAGCAACGGAGGACCGAATGGATTGGTTGCGGACAATTTTTCAAATTCGGTTAATTCTGTCCAAAACTCTTTTCTTCAATTATAGAAATCTCCCGGCTAATTCCGTCTTCTTCCCGTGCTCATTGACACCCATTGCCATCTCGAGAGCTTTGCCCGGCGCGGCGATTTGCCGGGGGCGCTGGACCGGGCGGCCGCCGCGGGAGTCGGGCGCGTCATCGCCATCGGCACGAGCCTGAACGATTGGATTTTGTACGCGCAACTGACGGCCACGTATCCAGGCCGGGTGGATTACACGGTCGGCCTACATCCCTGCGATGTCGGCCAGGACGATGCCTCGTGGCGCGCCGCGGTCGCGCAGATTCCCCAGTTTTTTCAATCCTCGCCGACCGCCGGGCCGCGACCCCTGGCCATCGGTGAAATTGGACTGGATCGGTACCACCTGCCGAAAGTGGCGGTGACTGCGGCCGCGTTGTGGGCCAACCAGGAAGCGGCTTTTCGCCAGCAACTTACCCTCGCGCGCGAACTCGCCCTCCCGGTGGTGATTCACTCCCGCGATGCGTTTCCCGAATGCGTGCGGCTCATCGATGAAAGCGGCGTGGATTGGAAGCGCGTGGTTTTTCACTGCTTCGCGCACGGCCCGGACGAGCTTAAGCAACTTGCCGAACGCGGCGGGCGGGCGTCGTTCACCGGCATTATTACTTATAAAAACGCGGCGAATGTCCGCGCGGCGCTCGTGGCCCAAGGCATCGACCGGCTGATGCTGGAAACCGACGCTCCCTACCTCGCGCCGACGCCCCATCGCGGGCAGCCGAACGAACCCGCGTATGTCGCGCTCATTGCCCAGGAAGCAGCCAAGCTCCTTAATCTCCCGCCCGAGGAAGTCATTACCCGCACAACGGCCAATGCGCGGGAGTTTTTCGGGTTGGGTGACGATCCAAAGCCCTAACTACCAACTATGAATTTCCGATGATGGCGCGGAAGGGGTGCGCACAGCAAGCGGCCCCGGCACCGTCAATTTCTGCCCGATTTGCAAGGTCCGCGGATCCGCCACTGCATTGGCTTGGATTAACTCCTCCAGGTCAACCCCCAGCCGGCGGGCAATGCTGGTCAGTGTGTCACCAGCCTGTACGGTATAGTCACCTGCGGGAGCGGGCGGCTGCTCAGATGGCGGGGCCTCATCTTCAACTGGATCATCCGCGTAACTGTCACCGGGAGTACGGTCGGTGAAGACATCTCGCAATAATTGCGCAATCTGGTTACCCGACAGGTTGGCGGTTTGGATTGTCTGTTCAGCCAGAGTCGGATCAACCAGATACAATTGCCGGGCCGCTTCGAGCATTCCGTCCCGACGTTGGCTGAGGTCGCCGATGGTGGCGGCCCAGGCGAAGGCCTGCGCGGGTTCAAACTCGGCTTGGCGGGAGACGAGGCTAGCTACAGCGCGGTCGCGCATTTCTCCCGCGGGCAGGCCATCCACCCATTGGGCGGCTTCCCCGGGATTTTGGTCGGTCCATAACGAGACGAGCTGCGAAACCGAATTACGCTGCGCCTCGACCGGCAGTTGTGCCCAATAGGGAATGGATTTCGCCGGATCATCGCCGATGATGGCCTGCAGCACTTCCGTCTGCAAGTTCTGGTAACGCTGTTGATCGAGTGGTAACTGCTTTAGAAGTGCCCAAGAGGCATCCGGGTCATCCTCCGCCTGCTTGGTTAGAATCTCGCGCAAGGCGCTTACTTGGGCGTCCCCTTCAGGCAATTTCACCGCCCACGCCAGGGCGCCCGCTTGGTCGCGGTCAGTCCATTCCCGCGCAATCAATGCAACCGCCATCACCTGCGTATCCCCGCGTGCCGGATGGCTTTCCAAATAAGCGGCGGCGGCCGCCGGGTCGTCATTCGCCCAGGTCTCAAGAACGGTCTCGGAGATATTTTGCCATTTGTCGCCGGCAGTCGCGGGCAAACCTTCCGCCCAGGCCAAGGCCGCAACCGGGTCACTGGCCGACCAAGCCCGCGCCACGCAGGCAAGCGACTCCTGCCGAATCGGACTGCTGGAGATTGCCGCGGCGGCGGCCGCGGCGCCCGCCGGGTCGGTCTGAGCCAGGCTGGAAAGCACCCTGGAAAGGGTATCCGTTAAGACTTGGGGAGGCAGTCCGGCATTTTGGGTCCAAGCCAGGGCCGCTGCTGGATCGTGCGACGCCCAATTGCCGACAAGGGACGCCACCAAGTCAGGACGCTGGCCGGAGACGGGCATCGCTTCAAGAAACTGGATGGCGATCGTCGGATTGCTTTCGGAAATTCTTTGCAGAACATTCGCAACCGCGTCCTTGCGCAGATTGCCTTCGGGCAGCGCGGCGGCCCAACTCATGGCGGACTGAGGGTCATTGCCCGCCCATTCGGAAGCCACGCTCGAAAGTGCATTCTTGCGCGCTGAGCCCGTCGGCAGGCTCATGGCTGCCATCGCCGCCTGGCGGGGATCCAGGCGAGCCCAGTGATCGAAGATGGCCGCGTAGGCGAGCGCCCGGTTCTGGCTGGCCGGTATGTTATTGAGATAATTGAACGCGGCCTGGGGATTGGTCTCGGCCACCATGCCCAGGACGGCAGACAGAAGTTCACGTTGGGCCCCGAGACGACCGAGGCTCTCCACGACCGCCAGCAAGGGCACGGGGTCGTGGTCGCCCCAGGCGTCCAGCAAGGCTTGAAAAGCATCAATGCGATCCGGCGCATCTGGCATTTCCTGCACCCAGGCCAGCGCGCCCGCCGGATCCAGCTCTGTGACCCGCGCGACCAATTGGTTCCGGGCATTCATCAAGACTTGGTCGTCGCGGGACCTCGGTTTCGCCAGGAAATAGCCATACAGGGCGCGAGCACTGGGAGAATCTAGCCCCGCAAAAAACTTGCGCAAGTGCGCCAGCCGGGCCTCGTCACTCAGTGTTGAGTTCAGAATGTTATCCACTGTTTCCTCGTTGCGGCGCAGAATCGGATCGGCCGGGTACTTGCCCTCCGGGAGACGGCGCACCAAGCGTTTAGCACCGGTGGCGACCACGGCTTGATCCGAGGGCACCGGCTGCGAACCCAGGTTCCAACCGGCGGCAAAGCTGACGGTCATCAAGACCACCAACAGAAAGAGGCCCGTCCCCTGTCGACGGGCGGCGGGCGGGGCGGGCGGTGAATTTTTCAAAGTTTTAGGCATAACTTTACCTGCAACCATCTCAGGCCATGCGCTTGATCTTGGTGCAGCCTACCCACTAGACAACGTCCACGAGAAAATATTCAAAAATAATTGTATCGCCAATGAACTCTTTTTTCACGGCCCAGTCGAGCCACCGGAGATTTGTTTCCTGGGTTGTGTTCACCGGGCCCTTCGTAGTATTCGAAAGTGCCTGTGATCTCCCGTTGCCCCACCCCCAGCCTCCTGCTCGGCCTCGCCCTCCTGGCCGGCTGCCAGCCAACTGCGCAGACAACTGCGCCGACCGCCAAAGCCGCCGCCGCGCCCACGCACTACACTTATGAAGTGGTGAACACGTTTCCGCATGACCGCGGCGCCTTCACCCAAGGACTGGTTTTTCTCGATGGGCGGATGTTTGAAAGCACGGGCCTGAACGGCGAATCGTCGCTGCGGGAGGTGGACTTGGCCACCGGCAAGGTCCTGCGCCAGCGCACGGTGTCGTCCCAGTATTTTGCCGAGGGGCTGGCCATCCTCGGCGACAAGGCTTACCAGCTCACCTGGCAGGACAACAAGGGTTTCGTGTACGACCGCGATACGTTTCAGCCGATCAAAGAATTTTCGTACACGGGCGAGGGCTGGGGTCTGGCCACCGACGGCCATGCGCTCATCCTGAGTGACGGCACCAACCAACTGCGGTTCCTCGACCCCGAGACCTTTGCGGTGCAGCGGACGATTGACGTGCGCCTCGATGGCAAACCGGTCAACGACCTCAACGAGCTCGAATACATCCAAGGCGAAATTTACGCGAATGTATGGCAGACGAATTACGTCGTGCGCATCAACCCCGCGAATGGCGACGTGGTCGGCGTGATTGATTTTAGCGGCCTGCTGTCGCGGCAGGACTACAATTCCGAAACAGATGTGCTCAACGGCATCGCCTACGACGCCGCGCATGACCGCCTGTTTGTCACCGGCAAGAAATGGCCGAAACTCTTCGAAGTGCGCCTGCACCCGGCGAAGTGAGGGAGAAATTCGGAGGTGTCCTCGTAGCGCGGAGCTTTAGCCCGCGCTGGGGATGGTTCGAATGCAACTGAGCGCGGGCTAAAGGTCCGCGCTGCGAGGAAGCAGTATCGCTTCGAGTTGGGGCCGTCGCCAGCGACGGCCTGCCTTTCTGGCCTCACCCATTCTTCGGCCGCACGATGAGGCGCACGCGGGCCTCGGGGCGCAGGTACTTTTGGGCGAAGGCGGCGACTTCGGCGGCGCTAATGGAGCCATAGCGGGCCTCGCGCTCGGCGGCGTCATTGAGCGGCAGTCCGTAGAGGGCGTTGAGGGCTGCAAGTTGCGCGCGGTGGCCGGGCGCCTGGCGGCCCACGCGCAAGTTCACCTTGAGGCGCGTGCGCACGCGGGCCAGTTCCGCCTCCTCGATTTGGCCGGAGCGCAGGCGCGCGGCCTCGGCGTCGAACTCCGTCAGCACCGAGGCATGGGCGGCCAGATGGGTGCCCGCGTAAAAGTACATCATGCCCGCGCGCACGCCCGTCACGCGCGCCGCGCCGACGTAGTACGCCAGCGCCAGTTCCTCGCGCACGCGCATAAACAACCGGCTGGACATGCCGCTAAGCAATTCGTCCACCACTTCGCCGACGATGTAATCATCGCCGGTCACCCCGGCATCGGGATAGGCGTCGAAGACGACAGTTTGTTCGCGTTCCAGTTTTTCGACAAATTCGCCGGGAGCGCCGGGGCCGGCGTATTCGGGCAAGCGGGGCGCAAAGGCGCCCGCGGGAATTTTCTCCAAGACCGGCCCGAGCAAATCCAGCGCCTGGGCTCGCTCGAAGCGGCCCGCGACAGCCACCACGAGGTTTTGCGCCGCCACCAACTGGCTGAAATGTTTTTTGACATCGGCGAGCTTGAGGCCGCCGACCGTTTCCTCGGTGCCCATGGCGCCGTGTTGCAGCGGGTGGGCCTGGAAAAATTTCCGGCGCAACACGCGCAGGCCGTACTCGTCAATCTCGTCGGCCTCCTCGCGCAATTCGGAGAGCTGGCTGTCGCGCTCGGTGGCAAAAGTTTTGGCGGCAAAACCGGGCCGCAACAGGGCATCGCCCAGCACCTGCGCGCCGAGGGCGAGGTCGTTGGGCAGGGATTCAAAGGCGAGCGCGAGGCTGTTGTTGCCCGTTTGCTCATGCCAGCTCGCTCCGGCGTTTTCGACGGTGGCGGCGACTTCCTGCGCGGTGCGCCCGCCGGCATCGCGCGCCAGCAATGTGGAAAGCAGGGCCGTCACCCCGCGCTGTTTTTCCGCCTCGTAACACGGGCCGCCCTGCAGGCTCGCGCGCACATGCACCTTGGGCAAGGCGCCGCCGGGCTGGAGCAGCAAGCGCACGCCGTTGGCCAGCCGCACTTCCTCGAAATCCGGCCAGCCGGTGGAGGATGTGGTTGGTGAAGTCCCTTTGACCGAACGAGTGGCTGTTTTTTCCGCGGCCGCCTCAGCCTTTGGTTCCAGGGCCACCGAGGTTTGCCCGCGCGGTTGCAGATAACGCGCGGCGACTGCGGCCAGATCGGCGGAACGCACCGCCGCGAGGCGTTCGAAATAAACGCGCGGATAATCCACATCTCCGAGCACCACCTCCGCCGCGCCCAGGCGCGAAGCCTGGCCGCTGACGGTACGGCGGCTGTTGACTTCGCCGACGAGGGCCTGACGCCGCGCGCGGGCCAGCATTTCAGGCGAAATGCCTTCGCGGCCCAGTCTTTCGATCTCGGCCGCGAGCGCGGCTTCGACCGCGGGGCGACCACCCGTGTCGCACAAGTAAGATATCCAACAGAGGCCAGCGTCGCCGGGATTCCAATTGCCCACGCTGATGTAGTGGACGAGTTTCTGCTCGTCGCGCAGTTTCCGCCACAAGAGCGAAGCCTGCCCGCCGCCCAAGGCGCTCGCGAGAATGTCCAGCGCTGGAGCGTCGGGATGCGCGAGGCCAGGAATGCGGTACGCCACCGCGCCGCGCACGACGTTGACGTCGCCCTGCATGTATTCGCCACGAGCGGCGAGTTGCGGTGGTTCCGCGACGATGACCGGCGTAGCCAGCCGGCGAGGTTCGAGTGCGCCGAAATATTTTTCCGCCAGTGCCCAGGCCTGGGTGGAGGCCAGCGCCCCGCACAAGACAAGCACGGCATTGTTCGGCGCGTAACGGCTGCGGTGGTAGGCGACGAGGTCCTCGTGGGTGAGGCCGGAAAACAGCGGGCGCGAACCAATCACAGGAAAGCGGTAGGGATGCTGCTTGAAGGACAGGGCGAACAACGTCTCCATCACGCGGCGCTGGGTGTCGTCCAGGCCCATGTCGATCTCGCGCAGGATGACATCGCGTTCGCGCTGCGTCTCGGCGGCGTCGAGGGTCGGCTGAAAAACCATGTCGGCCAGCACGTCGAGAAATAGGTCGGCGGACTCCGCGGGGCCGTCGATGTAATAGACGGTGCGGTCGAAAGTGGTGTAGGCGTTGATGGCACCGCCGGCGGCTTGCACCTCGGCACTGATTTGCAGCGGCCCGCGCCGGGCGGTGCCCTTGAACACCATGTGCTCCAGGTAGTGCGACATCCCGGTGCCCAGCGACGACCCCTCGTGGATGCTCCCGCTGCGAATCCACACCTGCGCGCTGACCAGACCCGCCGGGTAATCCTCCTTCGCGAGCACGACCAAACCATTCGGCAGAGTCCACCGCTGCACCGGTTCGGCCAGCAATGGCCCCAGCACGTTCATGGCCTCATCGGCCCCAGCGTTTACCGTCACGGCTTTACCGGCTTTCTTCATCCTAAGGTTGATGGCAGGAAGGCGGCGAGGCGGCAAAACAATTCAATTAACCCCTCCGAAGAACATATCTGACAAGTGCGGGAGAATCATGAACCAGCCAACCATGGCAAAGACGGCAAGACCGAAGCCAGCAATTGCACTTCGAAGATTCCAAACCGCCCGTTTCGGAAAAGCTAACAGGGCAATAAACCAAATTAACAGAAGCTCTCCAATAAATGGAGCGAAGAGCATATAATAGATTATTACGACAACGCCGCCAGCCCCACCGAGCGCGCGGCTCCCTGCATGTGTAAGAGTATGTTGCCATTCATAGATCGGCCATCCTACGGTTGCTGCCACAATTAATGGCAAAATTGCCAATGGAATCCAAATTGTCAGAGCCCACGGACGAAGGCGCCAGCGCCTCAACAATATCAGCTCAACCACAATAAGCAGAATACCTCCAACAAGGCACCACACCCACTCGTGATAGTCGCTCATCAATGTTATATAAGGAGGTCATATGCCCTTATTTAAGTCAAAGACAATAGCCTTTGCCACCGCAATTAAGGTCATGACAAAATCCGTCTGCCAAACAGACAGTTTTTGCCCTACGCCACCGACTGCACCTGCTCGAACTTGAGGGCTTCGCCGCCGGCGAAGGTCACGCGGATGGGTTCACCCCGGCGGACTTCGCCGCGCAGGATGGCTTCGGCCAGCGGATCCTCGAGGTAGCGCTCGACGGCCCGGCGCAACGGCCGCGCGCCGTATTTTTCGTCCCAGCCCTTGTCGAGCAGGAAGTCCTTGGCGCCCTGGTCCACGTCGAGTTCGATCTTCTGTTCGGCGAGGCGCTTGAACACCTTCGCGAGTTCGAGGTCGATGACCTGCTTCATGTGCTCGCGGGTGAGCGACTGGAAGATGACGATCTCATTGATGCGGTTGAGGAATTCCGGCTTAAAGTGCCGGCGCATTTCATCGAGGATGCGGGCCTTGATCTTCTCGTAGTCATGGGCGTCGTTCATGCCCACGTCGAAGCCCATCGAACTCTGGCGCTGCAAGTGCTCGGCGCCGACGTTCGAGGTCATGATGATCATCGTATTGCGGAAATCCACGGTGCGACCGAGGGAATCGGTGAGACGCCCGTCCTCGAGCACCTGCAGGAGCAGTTGCACGACATCCGGGTGGGCTTTTTCGATCTCGTCGAAGAGCACGGCGCAGTAGGGCTTGCGCCGGACGGCCTCGGTGAGTTGGCCGCCCTCTTCGTAGCCGACGTACCCGGGCGGCGAGCCGATGAGGCGCGACACCGAGAATTTCTCCATGTACTCGGACATGTCGATTTGCAGCAGGGCTTCCTGGCTGCCGAACATTTTCTCGGCGAGAATCTTGGCCAGGTGCGTCTTGCCGACACCGGTGGGCCCGAGGAACATGAACGAGCCGATGGGCCGCTTCGGGTCCTTCAAATCGGCGCGCGAACGGCGCAGGGCCTTGGAGATGACCTCGGTGGCCAGATTCTGGCCGACGATGTTCGCCTGCAACTCCTTCTCGAGATTGAGGAGTTTCTGGCTTTCCTTCTGCTCCATGCGCGAGAGCGGGATGCCGGTCCAGTCGGACACGACTTGCAGCATATCGTCCTCGCTGACGGTGATCTGGCGCTCCTCGCGGGTCTTTTTCCAGATTTCAATCTGTTGCTCACGCTTGGCGCGGAGGCGTTTTTCCTCGTCGCGGTAACGCGCGGCCTCCTCGAAGTGCTGCTTCGCGATGGCGTCCTCTTTTTGCGCGCAGACTTTTTCAATCTCCTTGGAAAGCTCCTCGACCTCGGGCGGGCGGCTCAGCCCCTCGATGCGGGCGCGGGCGCCAGATTCGTCGAGCACGTCAATCGCCTTGTCCGGCAGATAACGCGCGGTGATGTAGCGGTCGGAAAGCTTGGCGGCGGCCTCGAGGGCCTTGTCCGAGAACGTCACTTTGTGATGCTCTTCGTATTTCGGGCGGATGCCCTTGAGGATGAGAATGGTCTCATCCACGCTCGGGGCCTCGACCTTGACGGATTGGAAGCGGCGGTCGAGCGCGCTGTCTTTTTCGATGTACTTGCGGTACTCGGCCAGCGTGGTCGCGCCGATGCACTGGAGCTCGCCGCGGGACAGCGCGGGCTTGAAGATATTGGAAGCGTCCATCGCGCCCTCGGCCGCGCCGGCGCCGACGATGGTGTGCAATTCGTCAATAAAGATGATGATGTTCTTGGCGCGGCGGATTTCATCCATGACGGCCTTGATACGCTCCTCGAACTGGCCGCGATATTTCGTCCCCGCCACCATGAGGGCGAGGTCGAGCGTGATGACGCGCTTGTCGAGCAGGATTTCCGGCACGATGCCCGAGGCGATTTCCTGCGCCAGACCCTCGACGATGGCGGTCTTGCCCACGCCGGCTTCGCCAATGAGGACGGGGTTGTTCTTCGTGCGCCGGCACAAAATCTGGACCACGCGGCGGATTTCACCCTTGCGGCCGATGACGGGATCAAGCTCGCCGTTGCGGGCCAGCTCCGTCAAGTCGCGCCCAAAGGCCTTCAGCGCCGGGGTCTTGACCTCCTTCTTCTCGTCGCCCGCGGCCTGCGGGCTGGAACTGCTGCCTGAACCCGTGCCGGCCCCGGCGGTTTCCTCGGAGCCCGGCGGGCCGCCGCCGGCGTTTTCGCCGGAGAAGTTCGGATCCAGTTCCGCCAAAATTTCATTGCGGCAGCGCTCGATGTCCACATCGAGGCTCTTGAGCACGCGCGCGGCGACGCCCTCGCCCTCGCGCAGCAGGCCGAGCAAAATGTGCTCGGTGCCGATGTAGGAATGATTGAGGGCCTTGGCTTCCTTGCCCGCGAGCGCGAGCACTTTTTTCACGCGCGGGGTGTAGGGAATGTTGCCGGTCGGTTTCGTCTCCGGGCCGGTGCCGACCTGCTTCTCGACCGCGTTGCGCACGCGCTCGAGGTCGAGCCCCATTTTCTGCAAGACATTCACGGCGACGCCCTGCCCGAGGTTGATCAACCCCAGCAGCAAATGCTCGGTCCCCACATAGTTGTGATGGAACCGGTCGGCTTCCTTGCGGGCCAGGGCCAGCACTTGCTGGGCGCGCGGCGTGAAGTTGTTGGCGGGTTCGGCCATAAGAGATATTTAGTTTTCGGGAGAGGTGGCGCAGAGACCACGCAACACTGTATAATCTATGCGCAAATTCGTCAACACGCGAGCGGCGATTCCGTCGCCCTCGCGGAGCAGCCCCAGGAGGATGTGTTTCAGGCCGACTTTGGGGTGTTGCAACGCACGTGCCTCCTCGATGGCCAGATTCATCGCCCGCTTGAACTTGGGCGTGGCTTCGAGCGCAACCGGCGGGCCGGCTTCGATGCCGGGAGCCAGGTGTTTTTGCAACTCGCTCGCCACCGTGTCGGGCTCGACACCCATCATTTGCAGCAGACCAAGGGCGATATCGTCGCGCTGGCTAAGGAGCGCGAGCAATAAATGCTCGGTGTCCACGTAGCCGTGATGAAACCAATCCGCCTCGCGCCGGGCCAAATCCAGGGCCTGGGCGGCGTGCTCCGTGTAACTTGAGCGGCTGGCAGCCGGGTCGACCGAGTAAATCTGCTCATTGACTAACGGTGACGCCGCCTTGCCCAACACGGCCAAAATTTCGGCGCGGCATTGCTCCAAGTTCACGTTACAGGCCTTGAGCACGCGCGCGGCTACGCCTTCGCCTTCGGCCAGCAGACCCAGCAGCATATGCTCGGTGCCGATGTAGGAATGATTGAGTGCCTTGGCCTCCCGGCCCGCGAGCGCGAGCACTTTTTTCACGCGCGGGGTGTACGGAACGTTGCCAGTCGCCCTGCGATCGAGTGCGGGGCCGATTTGTTTTTCGACCATGGCGCGCACACGTTCGAGGTCGAGACCCAGCTTGGGCAAAACCTTCGCGGCCACACCCCGGCCAGATGCTATGATGGCCAGGAGCACATGTTCGGTGCCCACATAATTGTGGCCGAAGCGGTCGGCCTCCTTGCGCGAAAGCGCCAACACCTGCTGGGCTCGCGGCGTGAAGTTATGGAGCGGTTGCGCCGAAGATTCCTGATTAAAAATGAAATGGTACGAATCCGGCGAATCTGGACGCAAGAGGTGGTGCAGGCCGGCCTTGAGCATTTCCCACCGCGGTATCTTCATGCGCTGCTCCGACGGGGGCAGGGCAGCGGACGTTTCCGCTCCGGCCGTGGCGGCAAGTTCCGCCACCACCGCCAAACGACACTGTTCCTCATCCCGATTAAATTTACGATCGCCAGACCCCGCGGCGAGACCGCCGTACCGAAACAGCGCGAGTAAAAGATGCGCGGAACCCGTGTAGCGATGCTTGTGTAAACGAGCCTGCTCCATTGCTGCGACCAACAGTTGCGGGAGCAATGCCGGATGGGCGCCGGAGCTGCCCCATGAAGCAGAAGTGCCCGTGCGGCATTGCCTTTCGACTGCGTCACGCTGTTCCGCCGGGTCGCCCCCCATTCGACGCAGAACATTTACCGCTTCGCCGTGAGAATTCTCGAGCAGGCTCAGCACGAGGTGCCCGATTTCCGGCGACGCTTTGTAGCGGCGCGCGATAATCCGTGCCCGGCCAAAAACCTGGAGCAAGCGCGGCGTAAAGGCCGGCGTAGTGACGAGACCGGAAACCGCAGCGGGCTTCGCTTCCGCCTGGCCGGATAATTGCGGATCGAGCGCGGCCAGTATTTCCAAGCGGCAGCGGGCCAGGTCCACGCCGAGGCTGATGAGCGCGCGGACGGCCACGCCGTCACCCTCGCGCAAAATGCCCAGCAAAATGTGCTCGGTGCCGATGTAGGAATGCTTGAGCGCCTTGGCTTCCTGCCCCGCGAGCACGAGCACTTTTTTCACGCGTGGGGTGTACCGAATGAGGCCCGCCGGTTTCGCCTCGGAGCCACGGCCGACTTGCTGTTCGACGGCGGTCCGCGCGAGGTCCAGGGTCACGCCGATTTGCCGGAGCACGTTGACGGCCACGCCCTGGCCGAGGTTGAGCAACCCGAGCAGCAAGTGCCCGGTGCCCAGCTGCTCGTGGCGGAGCAGGTCGGCCGCATGGCGGGCCAGCGCCAGCACTTGCTGGGCACGCGGCGTGAAGTTGTTCAGGGGTTCAGGCATTGAACTACCATAAAGTAATTTTAATTCTTTTCAAACGCGGAGTTGAAATTCAGGGGCGGGAGCGCGGCCATCTGCTCGCGCAAAAAGCGGGCGCGGGCGACATCGCGTTTCTCGGTTTCGAGGGCGCCGCGCGCGGCCAGTTGCACGTGGCCGGGCTGGCACTCGATGAAAAGGCGGTCCACATTCACGCGCTCGGCCTCGGGCAGCAGCGACAAGTCCGCCGCGAGCCGCAGGAGGGAAAGGCAGTTCATGGCCTCGGCGGAGGTGAGCACATGGGCGTTGCGCACGGTGCCGTAGGCGCGGCCGATTTTATCGAGCAGCTTGGGCGAATCGTTTTCAAACAACTTCGCGCGGGCGTTTTGCTCCTGCTCGACGATGGTCTGCAACACACTCGCGAGGCGCTTGAGGATTTCCTCCTCGCTCTCGCCGAGGGTCTGCTGGTTGGAAATTTGAAAGATGCTGCCGCTGGCCTCGGAGCCCTCGCCAAACAAGCCGCGCACTGCCAGGCCGAGCTGGTTCACCGCGCGGATGACTTTCTCCATCTGACTGCCCAGCACCAGCGCGGGCAAATGCATCATCACCGACGCCCTCATGCCGGTGCCGAGGTTCGTCGGGCACGCCGTCAAGTAGCCGAGTTCCGAGGAAAACGCCAAATCCAGATGTTCCTCGAGACTGTTGTCCAAAGCGTCCACTTGCTTCCAGACGCGTTTGAATTGAAAACCCGGACGCAAAACCTGGAGGCGCAGATGGTCCTCCTCGTTGATCATGACGGAGGTGCTCTGGTCGCGGCTGATAATCACGCCCGCGCCCGCCGAGGCCGCAGACAACTCGCGGCTGATTAAATGCCGCTCGACGAGCACCTGCTTCTCCAAATCGTCCAACGCGGAAATATCAAGGGTAAAGGCGCGCTTCATTTGGGGCGCCTCCGTCGTGGCGTTGGCACAACGGGCAAAAATGTCCCGCCGTTGCGCCTCTTTGGCCCAGCCGGGAAAGGGGAAACTGCGCAGATTGCGCGCCAGCCGCACCCGCGTGCTGAGCACAATCGGGCCGGGGTGCGACGCCCCCGGTGCGACTTCGGCCGGGGTCTCCAAAATGGGAAGTATCTGCATGGTGGGTAGAGGCTTGGGAAAGGAGCGGGGAGGCTCAGGTGGAGACAGCGGGCGTGGCCAGTTGGGCGCGGAGGGCACCGAGGCGGTCACGGCAGCGGGCCGCTTCCTCGAAGTCTTCTCCAGAGATAGCCTTTTGCAGCTTCTGTTCCAAATTATCGATTTCGCGTTTTAATTCAACGCGGTGCACCAGCCGGAACGGCACCTTGCCGCGGTGCTGCTGGGATTTGTGCAAATTGAGGAGCAGCGGCAACACGATGGGCCGCAGAAATTCATAACACGCCGCGCAACCGAGGCGGCCGCTCTTCTTCAAATCCTTGGGCGTGTAACCGCATTGCTCGCAAACGAGGCCCGTGGCGGATTCGTCGCCGGTGCCACCTTCGGTCTCTGCGCCGGGAAAGGTCTTGGTCAGCAACTCGGCCAGCGAAAAACCCTCCGGGTCGGTCACGCCGTTGGACTGCGCACAATCTTCGCACAGATCCACTTTCTTGATCTGATTTTTGATGATCTGCGTCAGGTGAACAGTGGCCGGTTTGCCGCAAATAGTGCAGTGAAGCGCTTCACCCATGCCTCAACTTATCACCCCTTGGCGCAAAAGTGAAGGAATTATCTGCGGGCGGGTGCGTTCGTTTCCGGCCCGCCGGGCGGCGAAGCGCTCGCCACGGCCAGGCCCAGCAATGCCACCACCGGCACCGCGAGGGAAATCGAGCCGACCCGCAGAAGCCCGACGCTACCCGTCAAAGCTCCCGTCGTGTAAACCAGCCACAACCCGGCCGCCTGAATGCCCTGCACCGCGCAACTCTGGCGGCCCAAAACCCGCCAGGCGCGCTGACGCCGCAAGGCGCCCCGCCCACGCGTCCGGAGGCGCCACCACGTCCACGTCTGCGCCGCCTGGACCGCGCAAAGGCTCAACATTCCCGTCATAAAAGTCGTGTGCACCGTCAGCGCGCCCACCCGGCGCATGGTGGCGTTTTGCAGCCCCATGGCCAGAAAGGCCGGCACAGCCGTCATCCAGAAACGCAGGGAATCGCGGGCGGGCGCCAAATTGGTCGAGAGCACCACGGCCATCGCCACCAACAAGGCCGCCTCCATGACAAAAATCCACCGCTTGGGCCGCCGGACGCCCGGGCGCAGCATCCACAGCGAGCCCAGAAAAATGCCGAAGGCGAAAACCGGCAGCGCCACCAAATGCGACCAACCCAAGTGCCATTGGCCCTGGCCAAAATGCGCGCCCAGCGCCACCATGTTGCCGCTCATGTTCGCCACAAACAAGCCGCCCAGCGCGACGAATCCCGTGGCATCCACCCACCCCGCCACCACCGCCAGCACCCACGAGCGCAACTCGATGCCGGGCGCCCGCACCGCCGGTTTGGGAAGAGTTGTAGGTGCCACGCGCCTTCCATTTAGCAGAGTTGCGGACGGAAGTGAAGAAGGAGAAACGGTCATTCTTGTCCGCTTACATGCCTATTCGATAGGGATCTACGAAATTTTTTGGATGCATGAGGCTTTCCAATTCTTCCAAGCTGACTCCTGCCTTAGTATACCAATATCTTGCGTTATTGGGGTTGTTGTAAACTGCGGCTTTTCCCATTTCGCGCAGCACCGCCGCGCGCTCGGCTTCCGGCACGAGTGTTTCCAGCCATTGCTCCGCAATTTCAATCTTGGATTGGCCGACGGCTTTTAAAAAACCTTTCACCGCGTCGTCGCGGGCTTCACCCGCGGGCAGGTCCTGCACCCATTTTCCCGGCGCTTGGGGATCTGTCCCGGCCCACCTCATAAAAATATCCCGCAAGTCTTCCGTTCGCTCATCTCCGCTTGGGAGATTGGCCAGAGCCCAGGTCGCAACACGAGATAGATTTCGTTCCATCCAATTTGATAGAAAAAGGTTAGTGACGCCTCGGCGAATACGATAGTCTGTTACTGACATAAGGGCCTCCAACGCAATTTGATGGTCTCTTCCGCTCATGCCTTCTGCCGCAGCTACTAGCAGCGCATCGCGATCGGAGCCGGCCGGCTGATTTTGAACCCACTCTTTTGCTTCCAACGGATTTTTCCCGCCCCACTTTTTGACCAATGATTGAAGGGTGAAAAGATTGGCTATAGAGGAGTGATTTAATGCATAAAACAGGGCGGTCTTGGGGTCTTTCTCTCCCCAAGCTTCGACTAGCTGAGTTGTTGTGCTCGACCTTATGCGCTCATCCGCAATTTGGTCTAGCCATTGCAAGGCCGCATCCGGGTTGTTACGTGCGAGACTAGGCAAACTTTGGGAAAGAAATTCCGTACGCTCTGAGCCTTCTGGCAACAATGTTGTTATTGACGCCACAACCGCTGAATCCAATTTGGGCGCGTGGGCAATCGTGAGAAGTGCACGGTGCCGATCATTACTGTTTAAGGGGAGAGTATTCCACATGGACGCAACCTGTTGTGGATAATTGTTCGCAATATTCGAAAAAAGCTCACTCATCAGTTGATCCTTGGCGTCGCTCTCTGGCAAATCAACCGCATGAGCCAACGCCCTAGCTGGATCCGATGTAATTTCCCTCCAAATGGCGGGGTACAGGATATTAATATCGCCCCGCTTTGTCGCAGCCTCCTTGACTACTGCAAAAAGCTCGGGTGAGCGATTTCGCTCCATCGACCGAATAACATCTCCCATAAAGCGCTCGAATTGCTCGAGTGGCTGGGTTTCAATATAAGCGATCGCCGCCCGCTGGTCGATGCCCAGCCAAAGCCGAATCACATTCGCTCGCGCATCAATTTTAAGGTCAAAATCCGGAGATTGATCCACCCACTTCGAAGCCGACTCTGGATCTTTCGATGCCCATGCGCAAATAATATTCATAAAAGCATCGCCGCCAATTGAGGCTTCAAATTGCAGGCTGGTGCTAGCCGCCAGAGCAGGATCGGTGTTGGTCAAATCCAACAGCATTGAATTGAGAATTTCTTTTCGCTCAGCAATATTCGGGAGTGTGTTAACCCAGGCCAGTGCCGCAGCTGAATCAATTTGTGCCCAACGGCTGGCAATTTTCTGGTAAGCCGCATGACGAGGTTGAGGGCCAAATCGGTCCGCTTGCGCAATGGCCCCAGATGGATCAGTCCGCGCCAGTTCTCCCATAAGTTCACCATAAAGCCAATCCAGGTTGGGATTATTGAACCGTCCTACAGGCGGAGCTTTTTCAACTAATGCTTGTAGCACTGCGGTTGGATTTGCACGCGCCAATGGCGCAAAAATCTCATAAAATAGAATCGTATTGTGAGCATCCGGCGGTAGATTTTCTGCCCAAGCCATGGACGCATTCAGATTGGTCTGGGCCCAGAAACTTAAAACATGCTTTTGGTAATGGAGGAGATCATCATCCGAAATATCTAACTTCCCCACCCGATCGAGCAATTCCGGGAATTGGGCTGGCGTCATTGTAACCAGGAGGCGCGCCAACTGAATCGTCATCTCGCTTTCATCCTTCCGCAAGGTTGACGCCAGGGCCGCATCCAACTCCTGACTAGAATAGGCCCGCTGGTGAATGGCGATGGCCCGAGGGGGCGGCTCAATAAACTTTTCGGAGTCCAATCTGGAGGCCGACTCGGTTTCCCCGCCCCACCAAAAACCGGCCCCGCATACCGCCAACAAAATCACCACTCGTCCGATGCTGGCTTTGGCACTCATGGTAAATCAATTTCCGCAAAGGCTACTATCAACAGCCCGACTATGCCGGATGCGGGCGCACTGAAGCAATATCAATTCATGCCTTTTCCCGCGCCAGCAATTGGCGCTTGCGTTCGACGCCCCAGCGGTAGCCGGAGAGGTTGCCGTCGCGGCGCACGATGCGGTGGCAGGGGATCGCCACCGCGATTTTATTCGACGCGCAGGCCGTGGCCACCGCCCGCACCGCCCGCGGCGACCCGATGCTTTGCGCGATGTCCGAGTAGCTCGCGGTCGCGCCCGCCGGGATTTTTCGCAGGGCCTGCCACACACGTTGCTGGAAGGCCGTGCCGCGCACATCGAGCGGCAGGTCCCAGCCGATTTTCGGGGCTTCAATCAAACCGACCACCCGCGCCACCGTGCGCTCGAAGGCCCGGTCACCGCCGCGCAATTGCGCCTGCGGAAAGCGGTCCTGCAATTCGCGGGCCAGCGCGTCGGGGTCGTCGCCGAGAAAAATCGCGCACACGCCGTGGTCCGACGACGCGACCAAAAAGGAGCCCAGCGAGCATTCGCCGACGGCAAAGCGAATCGTTTCCCCCACCCCGCCCGCGCGAAAACGCGAGGGCGTCATGCCGAGCATTTGCGTGGATTGCGCGTAAAAGCGGCCGTTGGAATTGAAACCGGCGCCGTAGAGGGCCTCCGTGACGGTGCGGCGCCGGGGCAATTCCGCGCGGGTGCGCCGCGCGCGTTGCGCCTGGGCGTAGGCCTTGGGCGTGAGCCCGGTGGTTTTTTTAAAAAGACGGTGGAAATGAAAACGACTCAGGCCCGCGGCTACGGCGAGCGCGGCGAGGTCGGGTGTTTCATTGGACGACTCCAAGGCGCGACAGGCGGCGGTGACGGCGGTGGTGTGGCGCGGAGGCCGGGAATTTGAATTGGCAGGAGAGGATTTCATCGGGCTCTGTTCGATTGAACACCAAGGATAGCAGACTTCCCGAAGGCTGAAACTCCGGTTCTTGCGCTTTGGCGGGTGAAAATAATTTCCTAAATTATCGGCGACCGTGGAGCGGACGCCTCGGAGAGGCGTCCCAACCCCGGAAATTGATTACAGTGAGGAAGCCCCTGCTTCACGGTTGCGCGGCGCGATTGACCGTTGGGCGGCGCGACTCACCGTTGCGCCGCGCGGTAGAGCAGCGCGAGGCCGAGGCCTTCGTAGAGGAAATTCGGCAGCCACAGGAGGAGGTCGGGCCGCAAGGCCGGAGTATTTTCGAGTAGGGAAATGAGGAATAAGAGCAAATAATAAATCAACGCCAGACCCAGCGCGAGGCCGAGGTTCGCAAACGTCTCCGAACGGCTGGCGGTCAGGCCGAGCGGGATGCCGAGCAGCGCGAGCGCCAGCACCGCAAAGGCCCCGGCGCTGTGGCGCTGGATCTGCATGCGCACGCGGGTCGTCCAGATCTCCCGGTCTTTTTTGATTTTCTCGGGCGAGGCATTGGCCGGCTCAGGCGGCCCGTCAATCCGGGACTGGAGCAGCTCCGGCAGCGTCATGTCGCCGAGTTTCTTGCGGCCGCCCTCGGCACCGAAAAAGCCCTCGAGCGACACTGTGTACTGCGCCTTTTCGGGAAAAGTGCCCGTGGGCTCCGCCGCGTCGCGAAAATCCCCGGGCTTGCTGGAGCGCAACTCCTGGGCGACGCCGTTCTCGCCGGTGACGACGAGCGTCTTGTGTTCGAAATCAAATTCCACCTGGCCGCGCTGCGCGCGGGCAAAGGAAACGGCATTGCCCGCCGCATCCAACTGCCAAATCCACAGATCGCGCAGTTCGCTGCCTTCGCGACCGCCGACGTAAAAGACATAGCCCTTGAAATCGCGGACAAACACGCCGGGTTGGAAAAATTCGAGCGGGTGGTTGCGCACCAGGCTGGCGAGGGTGTCACGCGTGGCCAGGTCGGCCGCGGGCGCGTAGAAAAAATTGATGAACAGGCACAGGGCCACGCCCAGGCACGACACCGCCAGCACCGGCGCGGCCACCGTCCACAGGCTGAAGCCGGCGGCGCGCATGGCGGTGTATTCGCTCTGCGCGGACAGCCGGCCCACCACGAGTAGCACCGCCGTCAACATCCCCAGCGGCAGCGCATAGGGAATGACGCCCGGCACGAGCAGCGCGACCAGGTAGGTGAACGTGGACCACCCCAATTGCCCGCCCGCGAGCTTGTCGATGACTTCACGGATGAGGTTGCCTGCCACCAGGACCATCACGAACAACCCCACGGCAAACGCCGCGGCGGCCAGCAGTTGCTTAAAAAGATGTCGATGCAGGATGTTCACGGGCGAGCCACACTAAATTGAAAATGCAAAATTGAAAATTTAAAATTCCAGGCCGCCAGGCGGGGCAGCTTTCAAAATGGCCTCCGGGCGACGACGCGCAAAAAGTCGCCCGGGCGCGATCGTCGTGTCTTATTCCTTTTGCCACACTCCTTGGGCCCCGGGATTTGATTTGCAACCACCCGCCGCCCCGGGTGTTCTTAGCTAGCCTGCAAGCGGTATTGAAAGACATGACAATCAGTGTCAATTTAGGCAAAAATAGTGGAGGCCAACTGTCCGACCCTTCTACCCCATGCGCCTCACCCAACGCCATTTTTGCCGCGCACTCGGTCTCGCTGGCGTGGGTTTTGCGCTTCCATTGGGTGCCCGGGAGCAGACCGGCGGGCCGGCAGCAGCCACCTCCCTGCCACCCGCGGCACAGGCGGCTGAGGACGCGGGCCTCGCCGCTGTCCAAAGGCAGGATTATCTCCTCGCCATCCAAAATTTTGAGGAAGCCCGGAAGAGCGCGCCCGCGGCCCCGGAATTATATTATCACTTGGGCCTCGCCGAAGCCAACCTACCCAATCGGGAGCTTCGCGCCATCTGCTGGTTCAGCGCCTACCTCGCAGCCAGCCCTGCGGCCACCAACGGTGAAGCGGTGAAGGCCCAAATCGCTGCCCTCGAAGCCCGGAGTCACGCGAGTGTGGCGCGCTTGATCAAGCCGTTGGAGGAGGGCGTCGGCCAGTTGCCTTTTCCAGATTACCGCTGGGAAGACGTGGCGCATTTATGGACTGCCAACGCTGATTTTGCCTCGGCGCTCCTGGCGGCCGCGCACATTCGGGATTCAAGCACCCAAAGTCGCGTCCAAGGCTCCATTGCCACCGCGCAAGCCAACGCCGGCGACCTCAGCGGAGCCCTCAAAACCGCCGAAAATATTCCCTCAACCTCGCTCAAAAGTGGGACGGAAAGCGATATTGCCAAAGTGCAAGCCGAAGCGGGCGATATCACCGGCGCTCTCCAGACGACCGCGTTGATCCAACAGGCAGACGCGAAAAACACCGCCCTGGTCGCCATCGCGTCCAGCCAAACCGCGGCCGGGAATTTGACCGGCGCCAAGGAGACTTTGACGGCGGCCCTCGCCACCACTGCCACGATTGAGAACAGTTTACTCAAGCACTCGGCTTGGAGCGCCATCGCCTGGGCGCAAGCCCGGACGGGAGATATTGCGGGAGCCAGGGCCACCACCGACCTCATTCACGACCCGAAAGCGAAAGGTGCGGCCGAAGCGGCCGTCTTGCGGGCCCAAAATGCGGCCGGTGACAAAGTCGCCGCGAAGGCGACCTTGGCCGCTTTGACGGAGACCTACAAACAAATCCATGACGGAAATGCGAAGATATCATTCCAAAGGACCCTGGCCTTGGCGCAGGCCGAATCGGGCGACATTGAGGGTGCGCTCAAAAGCGCCGGGCTGATTACGGGCTTCCCGGCGAAAGAAGAGATTCAGATTAACATTGTCACCGCGCTGATCCAGGCCGGCGATATCCCCGGAGCAATCAGAACCGCCGAACTCATCCGCAGCGAGCCGACCAAAAGCCGTTGTCAGGCCGCCATCGCCGCCGCGCAGGCCAGGGCGGGGAATTATGATGGAGCCTGCATCACCGTCGCACTCATTCGAAGCCCCGAGGTGAAAACCGAGGCCGGGAACGCCCTCGCCCAAGCGCAATCAACGCCGGATCAAGTTTCACCCGCCAGTCCCACTACCAGCCGCGCGGCGCCGATTCCGCTGCAGCCGGGCGTCTCCTCCGTCGTGGTTTCCGCCTGGCTCAATCAACTCACGAACGGCGACCGCTTCCGCTATTCGCCCTTAAACACCGACCTCTTTCTGGACCGTGAAAGCTATCTAAAAAATCTGCCTCCATCTGACGATCCCCAAAAACGCTTCGAGGCCGGGCGCATGCTGGCTGAAAGGGTGGCCTCGGCGCAAACGTCCGTCGAACGGCTGCTGCATGCGACCCTTTATTAAGGGCGCAGCGGCCTCTCACTTCCCCGCCCCTCGCACCTGTTGGATGTTTTCCGCGACGTGCCGAAGTTCCCGGATAAGTTCGGGCACCAGGCGGCCCGCAAACTCCGCATCGCCGCGCCCGGCCGCCGCCTCGATTTCCTGCGCAAGATGCTGCGCGTGATAGGCCCGCAGCGAGCCGACCCCGCCTTTGATGCGGTGGGCGTTTTTGTACAAATGTTCGAGCGCGCGCTTCTTCCAGGCGTCCTCGAGGCCCGCAATTTCCGCCGTAAAATGCTTGAGGTAAACGTCGGCGGCCAGTTCCAGGTCCTCGGCGTCCTCGGCCTCGAGGGTGGCGAGAATGGCGCGCAGATCATAGGTGCCGACGACGGGCGGCTGGTCGCGCCGGGTGCTGGCGGCGGTTTCCAGATTTGCGGCGAGGCCGGGGAGAATCTCCTGCAAAATCTCCGCGAGCTTCGTCGCGCGAAAGGGTTTGGCCATGTAGGCGTCCATGCCGATGCGCAGGCAATGCTCCTCGTCGCCCTTCATGGCGCGGGCGGTCATGGCGATGATGGGCGTGTAGCGGTCGCGCGTGCGCTCGATGTCGCGAATGCGCTGCGTGGCCTGGAAGCCGTCCATCACGGGCATTTGCACGTCCATGAGCACGAGGTCGAAGTCGCCGTGCCGGTAAGCCTCGACCGCCTCCAAGCCGTTCGCGGCCATGGTTACCTGGTGACCCATTTTGGTCAGGCGCTTGAAGCAGACTTCCTGATTGATGGGATTGTCCTCGACCAGCAGCACGCGCAAGGGGACAAAAACGACGGGGGAAGTCGAGCCGTCCGCCGGCGGCACCGCTCCCGAGGGCGCAACGGCGGACCGGGGAGCTCCGTTGGGGTCAAATTCCTCCAGGATCAAATCGAGCAAATATTTTTGCCGGATGGGTTTGGTCACACTGCGCGCCACGCCCAGCGCCGTCGCGCGGTTCGATTCCGCCAAATTCAGCGAGGAGGACAAGAGCACGATCTTGACCCCGACGAGGGTCGGCCGGTTGAGAATCAGCGCCGCGACGTCCAGGCCGCTCAAGTCCGGCATATGCTGGTCGAGGAGCACGAGTTGAATGGGCTCCTTTTTTTGCGCGGAGGCCTCGAGGTGATCCAAACCCTCCAAACCACCGCTGGCGGCAAAGGAAGCGAAGCCCCATTGCTCGCACAGGCGGGTGAGAATGGCGCGGTTGGTTTCGTTGTCGTCGATAATCAGCACCCGCAGGCCCTTGAGGCGGGCGAGGCGCGTCGGCAACGACACCGGCTGACGGGCGGCGACTTCAAAGGGCAGTTCCACTTCAAACGTCGAGCCTTTGCGCACCTTGCTTTCGACGCGGATGGCGCCGCCCATGAGTTCGGAAAGTTTTTTGACGATGGCGAGGCCGAGCCCGGTGCCGCCGTATTTGCGCGTGGTCGAGGCATCGGCCTGGGTGAAACTTTGGAAAATAAAATCGAGCCGTCCCGCCGGGATGCCGATGCCGGTGTCGGCAATCGTGAGGACGAGGCGGACCTTGTCTGCCGTGACCGGGCCGGCGGGGCGCACGCGCACGAGTATCTCGCCCTCGTCGGTGAACTTGATCGCGTTGCTGAGGAGATTGTAGAGGATTTGCTTGAAACGCGTGGGGTCGCCGCGCACGACCTGCGGCAGCGCCGGGTCAAAATCCAGCAGCAACTCGAGGCCCTTTTCGAGGGTTTGAAAAGTAAACTGGCCGGCCACTTCCTCCAGGCATTGGAGCAGGTTGAACGCGATATTTTCGATCTGCAATTGCCCGGCCTCGATTTTCGAGAAATCGAGGATGTCGTTGATGAGCGAGAGCAGCGTGTTCGAGCAGGTGAGCACGGACTTGAGGTAGCCCTGTTGCTCGGACGTGAGTTCCGTTTCCAGGCACAATTCCGTCATGCCGATGACGCCGTTGATGGGCGTGCGGATTTCGTGGCTCATGTTGGCCAGGAAATCGCTCTTGGCCTGGCTGGCGAGGTTGGCCTGGCGGATGGCCGCGCGGAGCTTGTCCTCGTACTCGCGCTGCTGGGTGATGTCGCGCGACACGCAGACGATGCCGATGCATTTGCGGTGCTGGTCGAACACCGGCATTTTGTTCGTCTGCACCCAATGACCCGGCCCGACCTTGAACCGCATGTGGCTGACGTGGTTCAAGAGCGGCTTGCCGGAGGCGAGCACGAGCGCGCTGGTCTCGGCAAATTCCTGGGCCGTCTCCCCCTCGACGAAATCGCGCAGTTCGCGTCCGATTTCCTGGCCGGGAAAGGCTACCTGCAGGGCCGTTTGAAAAGCGGCGTTCGTGACGACGAAACGTCCTTCCAGATCCAGAAAAAAAACATAGTCGATGGTGTGATCCATCAGGATCTGCAACAGATGCAGCTCGCTGCGGGCGCTCATCACCATCTGCTGGTTGATGATGGGATTTTCCAACGCGAGCAGCCAAAGGCAGGCGGGGTCGGTCGGATCCTGCTCGACGACCACCTCGAGCGCGAGGCGGTCGGCGCCGGATTGGTAAGTCAGCCGGCCATGCCACGCCGCGCCGGGGGCGACACCCTGGAGCAGGTGCGGGATGCCGCCGTTGCCCTCGTCGGAGTTAAACCAGCGCGTGAGCGGCTGGCCCGCGCAAACGGTCTCGTCCACCCCGAGCAGGCGCGCCATGTGGCGGCTGACGTTGAGAATCACCCCATCGCGTCCACACGTCAAAAACGGCCAGGGTAGAACCTGGGCGAGTGAGCCGGGCTTGACTTGCGGGGGCACTTGCATTGTGGGTGGGGAGCAACCACGGCGGCCAGGCACTTCCACTTTGCGTCACTGATCACCGGCCGTTATCATCCACACTCATTGCCACGAGGCAACCTCGATTGCATGGAGACAACACCCCGCGCCGATAAAGCAGTCAAACCGCCTGATGATAAGTCAAGCACCGGCGATTCCGCCAGCGTGCCCGCACAGGCATCCACCGGGGCGAACCCGGACGCCGCGCCGCCCGCGCGCAAACCCTGGCCCCTGAAATGGATCCTGCTCGCCGTCGTGGCCTACGCGCTGATTTATAATCTGTGCCTGCTGATTTGGAATTGAGCCCTCATTTCTGTGTCTTACGCATAAACAGCAACTCGGATTGTGTTCTGAGTCCTACCCGCAACCACGGATGACACGGATGAAGCGATTCGCCCACTAACCAGTTCAGCCAAGGTATCCGCGCAATCCGTGTCATCCGCGGTTGCATTTCAAACTTAAATTGCCGGCTGGCCTCACAACGCGCCGCTCTCGATTTCCTCGAGATAAATAAATTCCGGCGCGTGAACTCCGGCCTCCGCACGGATTTGCACGAGCAGTGGAGATTCGAAAAAGGCGCGCGCCGCGGTCAGCGAGGTCCACGCGGAGAAATGAACGATGCGCCGCGGCTCGCCCTCGTAGCGCAGGAGTTCGTAGGATCGCTCGCCGGCCTCCTTGCGCAGGGCCGCAGCATTATCGAACACCGTCTTCCATGCGGCGTAGTCGGCCACTTCGTGTATAATGAGGACGTGCGGCATAAATCAGACCCGGAGAAATCAAAAAAAGAAAAATCGCGCAGAGACGCGGAGGCGCAGAGAAAAACCAAAAAGGAACCTTAACCGCAGATAGCGCAGATGAACACAGATTAAAAACCAGCCTCCCCAATCCATCTGCGAAAATCTGCGCCATCTGCGGTTACTCTTCTCTGCGCCTCCGCGTCTCGGCGCGAGTTTTTGCTTGAGACCGAAATAATAAAATTTACGAAATTAGCCTGGACCGCTTTTTAGGCGGTTTTTTCCGCAATTCCGCCAATTCTGTTAATTCTGTCCAAACTCCGCCTCATCCCTTGTTCGAGATGCGCATCCCGTAGAATGAGCGGAGCACGAAAAACAGGCCGATGGCGATGAACACCGCCGCCAGCGCGTGCGCCGTCGAGTGCTTCGTATTGACCGCGATTTCCACCGCGAGAATGCCGAAGAGCGTGGTGAACTTGATGATCGGGTTGAGCGCCACCGAGGAGGTGTCCTTGAACGGGTCGCCCACCAGGTCGCCGACGACGGTCGAATCGTGCAGGGGCGTGCCCTTTTGCTTGAGTTCGACTTCGACGAGCTTCTTGGCGTTGTCCCAGCAGCCGCCGGCGTTGGCCATGTACACGGCCGCAAACAGGCCGAACAGCGCGATGGCGATGAGGTAGCCGATGAAGAACACCGGGTTCACAAACGCGAAGCCCAGCGCGAGCGAGAAGATGACCGCGAAGATGTTGACCATGCCCTTTTGCGCGAAGACCGTGCAGATGCGCACAACTTCGTTGCTGTCGGCGGCGGAAGCCTTGGCGTTGCCGTCGAGCTTGATGTTCTTGCGAATGTACTCCACCGCGCGGTAAGCGCCCGTGGTGACGGCCTGCATCGAGGCGCCGCAGAACCAATAAACCACTGCGCCGCCGGCCATCATGCCCATGATGATCCACGGGTTGGTGATGCTCAGCGCCTCAAAATTCGTCCAGCCCTCGTGGGACTTGAGCATGAGGATGAGCGAGAAAATCATCGTCGTGGCGCCGACGACCGCCGTGCCGATGAGCATGGGCTTGGCCGTGGCCTTGAAGGTGTTGCCCGCGCCGTCGTTGGCCTCGAGGAAATGCTTGCCCGTTTCAAAGTCCGGCTTGAAGCCGAATTGCTTTTCCACTTCCTGCGCCGCGTTGGGAATCTGCTCGATGGTCGAGAGTTCGTACACCGATTGGGCGTTGTCCGTGACCGGGCCGTAGCTGTCCACCGCGATGGTGACCGGGCCCATGCCGAGCATCCCGAACGCCACGAGGCCGAACGCAAAGACTTCGGGGTAATTCATCATCTCGCCGAGAATGTGGCCGGTGCCGAGCGCGTGCGTGCTGGCGAGATAACCGCCGAACATCATGGCCGCGAGGGTGAGGCCCATCCAGAAGGCCGAGAATTCGCCGGCGACGAGCCCGGAGAGAATGGTGAGGCCGGTGCCGCCTTCTTTGGTGGCGTCCACCACTTCGCGGCAGTGCGCGCTGTGCATGGAGGTGAAGGCACGGGTCAGCTCGGGAATCACGGCGGCGGAAATGGTGCCGCAACTGATGATGGTCGCCAGCTTCCACCAGAAATACGGGAAGTCCACGTGCAACATTGTGTAGCTGAGCGCGAAGGTGACGCCGATGCCCATGATCGAAGTGATCCACACCAGCGAGGTGAGCGGGTGCTCGAAATTGAAATCCTTGGAATCCTTGAACAGCGCGCGCGACACCTGCGTGTTTATGGCCCAGGCGACGATGGAGAGCGCCACCATCACGATGCGCATGGCGAAAATCCACACGATCAACTGCCACTGATATTGCGGATGCACCGCCAGGCAGATGAAGGTGATGAGCGCGACGCCCGTCACACCGTAAGTCTCGAAACCGTCGGCGGTCGGGCCGACGCTGTCGCCGGCGTTGTCGCCCGCGCAGTCGGCGATGACGCCGGGGTTGCGCGCATCGTCCTCTTTGATCTTGAGGACGATTTTCATCATGTCGCTGCCGATGTCCGCAATCTTCGTAAAGATGCCGCCGCAGATACGCAGCACGCTCGCGCCCAGGGATTCGCCGATGGCGAAGCCGATGAAGCTGACGCCCGCCAGTTCATGCGGCACAAATTTCAAAATGGTGAGCATGATGACCAGCTCGACGCTAACCAGCAGCACGCCGATGCTCATGCCCGAGCGCGTGGGGATTTCGGACAATGGCACGGCCTTGCCGCGCAAGGCGGCAAACGCCATGCGGCTGTTGGCCACGTTGTTGATCAGAATACCGAACCACGCCACGCCGAGCGAGCCGGCCAGCCCCACCAGCGACCAGAACAAAATCAGGACCACGGAGGTCGCCGGCATCTGTTTCAGGTAGCCGAAATAAAACACCATCGTGAAGCCGATCAAGATTTCCAACTTAAGGAGGAGCTTCGCCTGCTGGTAAAGGTAGGTGCGGCAGGTGCTGTAAATGAGCGCCGAGATATCGAGCATGCTCTTATGGGCCGGCAGGGCCTTGAGCCCGCGCAGTTCATTCAAACCGTAAACCGCGCCGAGGACGCACATGACCAAGCCGCCCCAGAGGATGGCGCTGCCGGTCATGTTCACGCCGAACACATTGAAGATAGCGTCGGTCGGAATGGGCAATTGAATGTCCGCATCATCCGCATGGGCGACGGGGCCAAAAACACCGGCCAGCCCGAGCAGGGCGAGCACGAGCAGGGGCAGCCGGGCTGCCCGCAGGAAACGGGGGAGAAAGGAAGCAACGTTAAGCGAGTTCATGGGATAGAAAAAGTGGGCCGGGGAGGCAGGCTCCGCCAGCCGCAAAGGCGAGGCAATTAAAGAGATACTTCCTGTTTGGCAACACCATTCGACTCCCTAATGGCCGCCGTTTCGCCCCTAGAAGTCCGGCTGATGGCCGCCGCAAAATAAAATTACCCTGCACCGGCTTCTCGGGTTTGTTTCCCCCTTGCCAGTCCTTCCGCTCGTGGGATTAGATAATAACCTGCGCCTGGTTTTTTTGCCGCATCCCCCCGTGAATACCTCAATTAAAATCCCTGCGCTGGCCGTGGCGTTGGCGGTTGCCATCATCACCCTGATTACCCAACAGCGGGAAATTGCCCGGCTGCGGGAGCAATTGCCGCCGGCGGCCCGGAACAGTGCCCTGCCCTCCTCCGCCACGGGCCCGGCCGGCGCGCCGACCGATTCAAACTCCACGCCCGAAGCCCGGCTCGCCGCACTGGCGGGGATTTTGAATCTGGGCGGCAAGAATGAAATCGAATCCATGCACCAGGTGCTCGATTTCGTGGACCACTTGAACCCGAAGGACGCCCGCGGCGTACTGGATGCGTTCGGGAAGTTGCCCGAAAACGCCGCGTCCGAGTTGGCCAAGAAACTCGTGCTCGCCCGGTGGGCCGAAGCCGATCCGTCCGCCGCTTTGGCTTGGGCCAAGAGTCGCACCATCTACGATGGCCGCGGCGCGGATATTGCCGCCATTTTTGGCACCTGGGCGGCCAAGGACCCGGTGGCCGCGCTCGCCGCCGTCAACCAAGTGGACGATGCCCGGGCGCGGGAGGAGATTTATCAGAACATTTTTGCCCGGCTCGCCGCCTCAGATCCCGCCGCCGCCCTCGCGACCTTGCGGAGCCTGCCCGCGGGGCAGCAATCCCTCAATGCTTACGGGGAAGTATTTTATACTTGGGCTAGGCAAGACCCGCAGGCCGCGTTGTTGGCCGCGCAAAACCTGCCCCCGAGCGTGGCCCGCAACCAAGCCCTGCAACAACTCGCGTACGGCTGGGCCCAAGCCGACCCGCCGGCGGCCCTCGCCTGGGCCAACGGCCTCCCGCCGGGCAACATTCGCACGGGTGCGCTCATGTCGGCCCTGACTTCGATTGCGAAAGAAGACCCGCAAGCGGGCACCACTTACCTCGCCACGCTGCCGAATGGGCCCGCGAAAAATTCCCTGGTCGTCAACTTCGCGTCGAATTGGGCCACGGCGGATCCGGCCGCCGCGCTGGCTTGGACGGATACCCTCGCCACGGGACAATTGCACGATCAGGCCGTGCAGGGAGTTCTTGCGCAAATCAGCGAAGCCGATCCGGCGTCCGCCGCCGCGTATCTGGCGCAAATCTCCCAAGCCAGCGTGCGTGATGTCGTGCTGCCGCAACTGGCCTCAACGTGGGCGCAAAAGGACATCCAGGGCGCGCTCGCCTGGGTGCAGTCGCTGCCCAAGTCCGACGCCGACGCCCGCAACCAGGCTTTTCGCAACGTCATCGGCACGTGGTCGCAAACCGACCCCGCCAGCGCTGCGGCTTTTGTCGTGACGATTCCCACCGACCCGAATTTCCGCGGCATGACGGATGTCATCGCGCAAACGTGGGCCAGCGCCGATCCGCGCGCGGCGTTTGCGTGGGCCCAGTCCCTGCCCTCGGCGGGCGCGGGCGCGCAAGCCAACGCCATGCGCACCGCCCTTTCTACTTTTGCCAGCGTCGATCCCCAGGGCGCGTGGGACTTGGCGCAAAAAGCGACCTGGAGCCGCAACACCCAGCCACCCGCCGATGGCAACGCCGGCATCCAGACGAAGACGCTCGCCAATATTTTGCTCGCGTGGAGCACGCAAGACGGCGCCGCCGCGGCCGCCCATCTTTCCGACCTCACGCCCGGCAGCATTGTCAACGGCGCGGCCAATACGGTCTTGAGCAATTGGATTAAGCAGGATCCGCAGGGCGCGTCACAGTCCATTGACGCCATGGCGCCAAGCCCGGCCCGCGACAGCGCCATTACGCAACTCATCGCCGTCGAAGGAAAAAATGATTTGCCCACCGCCTTCGCTTGGGCGTCCACCATCAGTGACGGCACCGCGCAGGCCAATGCGTTCACGAACGTTTTGCAGGAATGGGCCAAGCGCGACCCCGCGGCGGCCCGCGCGGCCGTGCAAGCCGCGAACGTCAGCGACACCCAACGCGCCGCCATGCAGCAAGTGATTTTCCAGTTCTCCCAAGCCGGCGCGATTAAGAATTAGGCGACGACAGGTGCGGTGCCTCGGAGTTCATAGTCCTGTCCGCCGCGCAAAAATCATGGCCGGTTTTTTGAACGGGCCTAGGCCAACAAGATTTACTGCGGCAGATTGCCCGGAAAAAAATCGGCCGACGCCGGAGCGCCCGCGTCCGGCGGGCTGCCACCGCCAGGCGAGAATCGCAAAACCGGCAAGGGCCCGCCGCGGGAAAAATCCAACGCCGCCACCACCATCGCCGTGGCCTGACCGATGTTGTCCATGATTTTATCCCGGTAGCCGCCCAGCTCGCCAACAATGGGGCCGACCCGGCCCGGGGTGCCGTTCATTAATTCCTGCAAGGCGGCATTCTGAAAATCCATGGCATCGATCAGGTTCGGGCTGCCAAAATTGCCGCGGAGCCCATGGGCGTCGGCCGGGAATTCGGTGGGCAGCACTTTGTTCGGAGTGGCCGGCGCCGGTCCCCGCACAAGTGAATTGGCCTCGGGATGCGCTTTAAGATACGCAACCGCACCGCTCACGTCCGCCACGGCTTGGTTCACGGCCAGCTTCGCTTTTTCGACGTAACCGCCATGATTGGCAAGGGTTGCCTGGTCGAGGACTCCCTGCGCTTCTTGCAGGTAATTTTGCACCACGTCCAAGCGCCCGGAGGCCGTTTCTGGCAAGGTGATCGCCATCGGCACCGGCACGATTTTATCCGACTTGAGGCCACCGCCGATTTGGCCCGCCGTGTTATTGCCATTGCCCCAGGCCATCCAGCCCATGCCCCAGGCGTTGCCATCCCGATCAATAAATAGGCTGTGCGCGGCGCCGCCCGAGAGGGCAACCACGCTGCCGTCCACAATTCGCTGGGCCCGCAAAGGGCTGTCCTTGGTGCCGTTCCCCAACTGGCCCGCCGGATTCCACCCCGCGGACCAGAGGCTGCCATCGTTCGTCAGATAAAGGCTGTGGAAAAATCCGGCGGCCACCGCGGTGACCTTGCCGTCGATCATGATGCGAAACGGCCGGCTCCGGTTGGCCTTGGTGCCGTCGCCCAATTGACTTTGCAGGTTCCTGCCCATGCCCCAAAGGCTCCCGTCGCTTTTGAAAAATACACTGTGAAAGAATCCGGCCGCGGCTCCGATGACTCCGCGGGGAACGATTTCCACCGGCGTGAGATGCCCCATCTTCGTGCCGTCGCCCAGTTCGCCGTAAGTGTTGGCGCCCGTCCCCCACAGGCTGCCGTCCTTTTTGACGAACAGGCTGAAATTTTGCCCGGCCGCCATGGAGGCCACGCCGCTCTCGACAATTTGCACGGGCGTGGTCCGCAAGGTCTTGGTGCCGTCGCCCAACTGGCCGTCGCCATTGTCGCCCATGGCCCACAAGCTCCCGTCGCTCTTGAGGAAAAGACTGTGGTTTTCCTGCGCGGCCACGGCCACCACCCCGCCCGGAACAATTTTCTCCGGCACCAAATGCTCCTGCCGGGTGCCGTCGCCCAATTGGCCGAGATGGTTCCCGCCCATGCCCCAGAGACTGCCGTCGCTTTTGATAAAAAGACTGTACGCATCGCCCGCGGCGGCGGCGGTCACCCCGCTGTCCACCACGCAATAGGGTTCGAGCCGGTCGACCCGGGTGCCGTCGCCCAACTGACCCTCGCCGTTCCAACCCATGCTCCAGAGGCTGCCATCGCCCTTAACAAACAAACTGTGCCCGCCGCCCGCGGCCACGGCGGTCACCCGCACTGCCGGCAGCAAGGGCGTGGAGGACGGCGCGGCGACCAGCGGAAGCGCCGCAGCCGGAGGGGCAGCGACGACTGGCGCCGGCGCGGGCGCCAGCGTGAGCGGCTTGGACCGCGCCGGCTCCTGCGCCAACGCCGGAGACGCCGCCAGCGAAACCATGGCCAGGAACAACGCGCCCATCAAAATCTTATTCATTATCATAACGCAGGATAGTCAGAGGCCTGGCCTTGTTTTATCTCCGCGAGACCGGGACGGACCACAGAATTTTTTGCCGCCCCACTGACGGACGCAAGGTTAATCACGCCGCCTTGATTACCAAAAAATCATGGCGGGTGCCGCGGCAATCTGATAAGGCCCGTCTTCCTCTTCATGTGCGCCGCCACTGCATCAGTCACCGCCCCCACGTCGAGCCCCGCCGTGCCCGGGCCGCTCAAGGTCCTGGTCGTCGGCTCCGGCGCGCGGGAACACGCGCTGGTCAAAGCCTGCCGGCGCAGCCCGCTCGTGCGGGAGACGCTCGCCGCGCCCGGCAACGGCGGCATCGCCGCCGAGGCCCAGTGTTTCCCCGTCAAAGCCGACGATGTGCGCGGCTTGGTCAAGCTGGCCCAGGAACAAAAAGTGGACTTTGTCATCGTCGGGCCGGAAGTGCCGCTGTGTCTCGGGCTGGTGGACACATTGGGGCACGCGGGCATCGCCGCCTTCGGACCGAACCGCGTGGCCGCGAATCTCGAGGGCAACAAGGCCTTCACCAAGGAATTTCTGCTGCGCCATAAAATCCCGACCGCGTACGGCGAGACGTTTGACACCGTGGAGGCGGCCGTCCTTTACCTCGCGAAAAAATCCGCGCCCATCGTCGTCAAGGCCAGCGGGCTGGCGGCCGGCAAGGGTGTCACCGTCGCGGCCACGCGGGCGGAGGCCGAGGCCGCGGTGCGGGCATCCATCGATGAACAGGCCTTCGGTGCCAGCGGCGAGGAAGTGTTGATTGAAGATTACATGCCGGGCGAGGAAGCCTCAATGATGCTGCTTGTCAGTGGCGAAAAATACGTCGTGCTCCCCGCGAGCCAGGACCACAAGCGCGTGGGCGACGGCGACACCGGCCCCAACACCGGCGGCATGGGCGCGTACGCCCCGGCGGCGATTGTCGATGCGCCCATGCTCGATCGCGTCGAACGCGAAATCATCCGCCCCACGCTCGCCGCGCTCGCGAAGGAAAACATCGAATATCGCGGCGTCCTCTACATCGGCCTCATGCTGACCCCAGAAGGCCCCAAGGTCGTCGAGTTCAACGTCCGTTTCGGCGATCCCGAATGCCAAGTGCTTTTGCCGCTCCTCGAAACCGACCCGCTCCAGCTTTTGTGGGACTGCGCGCACGGTGCGCTGGACCCCGCGGCGGCGCGCGTGCGGGCGGATTTCGCCGCCACCGTCGTGCTGGCCGCACCGGGCTACCCGACTCAGCCCCGCGCCGGCGATGTCATCACCCTGCCCGACCCGGCCCGCCTTCCGGCGGGCGCGGATATTTTACATGCCGGCACGAAACGCCGCGAGGACGGCGCGTTGGTCACCAGCGGCGGCCGGGTCTTGTCCGTCACCGCCACGGCGGCGACGTTGCGGGCCGCGCTCGATGCAGCGTATGCCGCGTGCGCGCTGATTCAATTCGACGGCTGTCACTATCGGCGGGACATCGGCGCGCGCCAGTTGCAACGGGAAAAGTGATTCATAGATTGACCGCGAGGGGAAATTGACCCGAAATGGCGCGCCGATTCCACCTTGCCGGGGTTTATTCTCCCACCCCGCGACGCCGATGACTTTTCCCTCCCGCCACGCCTGCCTGCTATTTCTTCTGCTCGGAACGGGCGGAGCTTTGCACGCGTTGCCGCCGGGTGTGGACCCGGCGCTTTTCCCCGACGCCGCCGCCCGCCCGCCCGCGGAAATCGAACTCGCGGGCCTTTCCGTGCTATATCCCGGGCGCGTTTTGCGCGATGCGCCCTTTACTCCCGACGTCGGCAACGAGGGCCGCGCCCCGCAAGTTTGGGAACTCGGCCGCGGAGACCAGCCGCACTGGGTGACACTCGTGCGCGTGTACGACCTCGGCGCAGTCGGCCCGAAATTGGGCGAATGGCTGACGCGCACCAACGTCATTCTCGATTTGCGGTACGTCTCCGGCAATGCGACCGACGCGGAAACTTTTGCGGGCATTTTGGCCAAGGCCGGTCTCGCCTCGGTGCCGATGCAAGCCGCCGGAACCCTCACCGCGCCGGCGGAGTTGCCGCACGGCACTGTTGCCGAGGCGCATCCCCTGACCGCGCCGCCCGTCCTCGTTTTGACGAATGGCAAAACCGCCGGGCCCCTCGAAGCGTGGCTGGCCGCGTTTCAGGCGAAGGAAAGTCTCCTCGCCGTCGGCACGCCGACGGCCGGGCAACCGGGCGTTTACAAAACCGCGGAGGCCGCGTCGCCCTATTATGTGCTGGCGGGTGAATTGCAGCCCGGGGCGCGCTCCATCGCGGGCACGGGCCTGCAACCGCGCTTTCCCGTGGACGTGATGCCCGAGCAGAATTTTCGTGCGTATATGGATGTCGAACACGGCACCGAACCCGCGACGCTTTTGCGCCACGACACCTTGACGACCCAGGCCCAAATCGCCGCTCCGGCCAGTGCCACCGGCACGGGAGCCGCGCCCGTGTTACCGAAGGATGATTCCGGCGACCCGGTGTTGCAGCGCGCGGTGGACATCGTTGCCGCTTTACAACTACTGGGGCGGATGCCAGCATCGCCTCCGGCCCCTGCGGGAACCGCCACCGTGCCAGCTCCGAGCCCGTCGGCGCGCTCTGCGGTCAGCCCCAAACCTTAGGGATGGTGTATATTACGGTATGCCTGAGCGGAATCTCATCGTCTTTGTCTGCACGGCCAACATTTGCCGCAGCCCGATGGCGCAGCAATTGTTGCGGCACGCGCTCAAGGCGGAGCCCGCGCCGCTGAAGACCCTGAAGGTGGTTTCCGCCGGCATTTCGGCCTACGGCGGCGACCCGGCTTCGCCCAATTCCCAGCGCGTGCTCGAAAGCGTCGGCCTGGATTTGTCCGACCACGTCAGCCAGCGGTTGACGCAGGAAATGGTGGACCAGTCGTTCGCGATTTTCTGCATGACCACGATGCACAAGCTGCTCGCGGAAACCCAGTTCAACCCCACCTGCCGGCATTTGTACCTGATGCGCGAGTTTTTGTCCGGCGACGTGGACAAGGAAATCCCCGATCCTTATGGCCAGGACCGCGCCGCCTATGAAGCCGCCCGCGACGCCATGGTCGAGGCCGTGCCGTCCATCCTCACCTTTCTGCGCAAAAATCTTTTGCCGAATCCGCCCGGCGCAGCCAAAGGCCGTGCGTAAGTGGAAGGTGCGCTCCTGGCGCGTTTTCTCACGAGTCTGCCAGCGTGCGCGGCGCAGCCGCTTAAACCGAAAAATTTTAACTCCATGAAAATCTCCATCGGCTCCGACCACGGCGGCGTGGACCTCAAAGACGCCGTCGCCCAGGGGTTGCGCGTGGCCGGCCACGACGTGCTCGACCGCGGCACCCATTCCCACGATTCGGTGGATTACCCCGACTTTGCCATCGCGGTGTCCAAGGATGTCGTCAGCGGTACCGTCGAACGCGGAGTCGTGATTTGCACGACCGGCATCGGCGTGAGCATCGCGGCCAACAAAGTGCACGGCATCCGCGCGGCGGTGTGCCACAACGAGGATGCCGCGGAATTTTGCCGCCGGCACAACAACGCCAACGTCATCTGCTTCGGTCAGAAATACGACACGCCCTACATGGCCCTCAAGATGGCGGGGATTTTTCTCGCCACGGCCTTCGAAGGCGGCCGCCACGAACGGCGCGTGGACAAAATCGCGGCGGAGGAGAAGACCGGGACGTAACTGCGCTCAGAAGTTAAGGCTGTATTCAGCTTTGTCCGCGAAGCGTGGCAGCTCTGAACCCTTAAGTCTTGGCGGCGTAGTCCTTGTCCAACGCGGTGAGATACTTGCCGGGCCCGCTCGGGACATAACCACTGAGCACATTGAGCGGCTTTTCCGTGGGACTCAGCAAGACCGTGGTCGGGAAGCCTTCGTCCGGGGCGAACTTTTCCTTGAGCGCCATATTTTGCTGGGCCAGCGCCGCCGGCGGCGGAGTGCGGCGGGGAAAGTCCGCCAACACGAGCACATAGTGGCTGCGGGCATATTGGGCAAATTCCGCGGTGTTGAAGACGTCCTGGTCGAGTTTGAGGCACCATGGGCACCAGTCCGAGCCGGAAAAATTAAGGAGAATTTTCTTATTTTCCTTTTTGGCCTGAGCGACCGCTTCGGCATAATTGGTCTTCCATACCGGATTGGCCGTGGGCAAGGCCCGCACGGCGGTAACACCGCCTAAAGCGAGGACGGCTAGCGCCAGGCTGCAGCGGAAAAACAGGGTGACGCGTGACGGAGCATTAAACGAGAAGGTGTTCATGAGGAGTTAAGTGTGGTTTGACCATAGGAACCACCTCTCCCCCATCCTATTCCCATCGGACCGCCGCCCCTGCCGCTCCCAACGCCGAGAAAGCCTTTTTTGACCAATTTTTAATCATCCCCCGCCCAGCCGTCCTCGTCGCCAGGCATCGGGCGGCGGGGCGAATTACCTGGCGCGAAATCAAGTTGACCGCGGTAAAAGGGGCATCTTTCCTGCGAAGATGAAGAGCTTAAGGCAGAGCCACCGGAGCCCTTTGAGTCATTCACTCCTCGCGGGTCTGGCCGTCAGCGTGAGCGCCTGCCTTAATCTGAACGCGCAAGAAAATACCGCCACGGCACCGGTGATTTATCCGGTCACTAAAACCGAACTTGGTCCTGCGCCGGCACCCGAAAAAATTATCGCCAAAGCAGTTTCCCTAATTCCCGGCGGCTGCCGCGCTGCCCTGATAGTGACTGCGGGAAATCAAATGCAAGTGGTGGTCGAGGGCAAGGCTGGGCCGCCTTACGATAAAGTTTTTGACGATTCGCTTCATTTCAGCCCTGACGGCCAACGTTTGGCCTATGCGGGAAAAACAGGCGATCAGCGTTTCGTGAGTATTGATGGCGCCATCAGCGGGCCCTATGACGGAGTGCTCAAGGATAGCCCCGTCTTCAGTCCTGACAGCAAGCGCGTCGCTTATAGCTTTCTAAAAGGGGGCCGGCAATATGTGAGCCTTGACGGAGTGATTCAGCCCCCATCCGATGGGGTGGCTAATGATTCGCTCCAATTCGATCCAACCAGCCAACGATTTGCCTACGTGTTGGTCCAAAATCACCTCTGGCAGGTGATGATGGACGGCCACGCCGGTCCTGAGTTTGCCGATTTCAGCCCCACCTGCGGGCCGATTTTTAGCGCTGACGGCCGGCATTCGGCCTATCTGGCTTTCAACCCCGGCCATGCGGTCTTGGTGGTGGACAATGATATAAAATCGCTGGGTGATCTGAGGCCCTTTTCGTTAAAATACAGTTCGAATCAGAAATATCTTTCCTTCATCGCAAAAGACAATCAGGGCGTGTTCCAAGTCTATATTAACGACCGGGCCGGTCCCCTCCAATGGGGTGTCTTAACCGGAACCCCGCTTTACAGTCCGGACGGCAAGCATGTTTTTTACGCCTTTTGGAACGCCATGGCTTTCCAACCCGTAGTGGATGAAGTCGTCGGTTCCTTTCCAGAGAGTGACTATGAAAAGCTGGAGCCGAATTCAGTCGCCTTCAGTCCAGACAGCAAAGTATTGGCCTTTATTGGATACCACCACGGAATCTTGTCCCGCGGGAGCAACGAATTGACCGGTCAAACGGATGCCGCCTTTGGTAGTTTTACCGACGACAAATATCACCTGGTGACCACCCAGGTCGAAAGACCGCCGGAAGCCGATTTTAAATCCCTCGTGGGCGTCGAAGATTTGCCCTTTGACGGCCATTACGTCAACGACTCGCTGCGCTTCAGCCCCGACAGCAAGCGACTCGCGTTTATCGCCGAAAACGAGGGGCGGCAAACACTCTTCATCAACCATGAAAGCCGCCCGGTGGATGGAATTTACCTCCCCGACTCCCTGATCCTGACGGGAGACTCCGATGTGGCTTATGCGGCGCACAACGCAATTGAGCAATGGGTGGTAATGAACGGCGCGCGGGGCCCGGCTTTTGCGGCCATCGTGGCCGGACCAGTCGCACGCCAGGACGGCCAATGCGAATATCTGGCGATTGAAAAAAGTGGCGAGGCCTATAAACTCGTCCGGGTCGCAGCGTCATGGCCGCCCCTTGGTACACAATCTAATTCCACCGCAAAACCCTGACGTTTCCGGGAGCCGTGAGTCTGCGCAGAGTCTTTCCGCCGATTTTACTTTTCCTTTCGACTCCGGCCCGATTTCTTCTGAGACTAATTCTTTACGACCCTTCTCCATGCCCAACGTCGCCTCCACTTCCTTCCTCGCGCGCGAGTCGCTCGCCCAGCTCGATCCCGCCGTCCACGCTGCCGTCGTGCTGGAGACGGCGCGCCAGCAGTCGCACGTTGAGTTGATTGCCTCCGAGAATTTTGTCCCGCCGGCCATTCTCGAGGCCGCCGGCACCGTGTTGACCAACAAGTACGCCGAGGGCTACCCAGGCAAGCGTTACTACGGCGGCTGCCAGTACGTGGACATCGTCGAAGAACTGGCCATTGACCGCGCCAAAAAACTTTTCGGCGCCGAGCACGCGAACGTCCAGCCCCACTCCGGCAGCCAGGCGAATTTCGCCGTTTACTCCGCGTCCATCGAACCGGGTGACAAGTTGCTGACCATGAACCTCAGCGACGGCGGCCACCTCACCCACGGCAATCCGGCCAATTTCAGCGGCAAGCTTTACAAAATCGTCCACTACGGCGTCTCCGCTGAGGACGGCCGGATTGACTATCAGGACCTCGCGCGGCAGGCCGAGGTCGAGCGCCCGAAGATGATCACCGTCGGAGCCTCCGCCTACCCGCGCATCATCGATTTTGCGCGCATGGGCGAAATTGCCCGGAGCGTCGGCGCGCTCATGCTCGCGGACATCGCGCACATCGCCGGCCTCGTCGCCACTGGCGAGCACCCGAGCCCGTTTCCGCACGCGGATTTTGTCACCACCACGACGCACAAAACCCTGCGCGGCCCGCGCGGCGGTTTGATCATGTGCAAGGAAGCCTGGGCGAAAAAAATCGACTCGGCCGTATTCCCCGGCGGCCAGGGCGGCCCACTCATGCATATCATCGCGGCCAAGGCCGTGTGCTTTCAGGAAGCCGCGAAGCCGGCGTTCCGTCAGTACGCGAAGCAAGTGCGCGCGAACGCCGTGGCGCTCGCGGACGCCCTCACGAAGCGCGGCTACAAGCTCTCTTCAGGCGGCACCGACAACCACCTGCTGCTCATTGATTTGCGCAAGAGCCATCCCGACCTCACGGGCAAGGTGGCGCAGCAGGCGCTCGATTTGGCCAATATCACGACTAATCGCAACACCGTTCCTGGCGAAACCCGCAGCCCCTTCCAGACGAGCGGCGTCCGCCTCGGCACCCCGGCGGTCACCACGCGCGGCATGCTCGAGCCGGAGATGGAACTCATCGCGGAAGCGATTGATTTGGTGCTCGGCGGCCCGGCCGATTCCGAGCGCTTGGCCAAGGCGAAATCCATCGCGCTGGACCTCTGCGGGCGCTTTCCCCTGCCCTATTAAGGGCGCAACTATCTTCGGGCGGGATGAAATTCCTGTTGTCAATTTGCCATTTTCCCGTTTCATTTACCTGTTTTAAGGGATAGGCACAGGGGCAAACTCATCCCGTGCCGGTGCTCCCGGCCCCGCCTCCTCCACCCTTAAAACCTACTTCCCATGACCACCCCCACCCGCAAGACCCGCAAGGGCTTTACCCTCATCGAATTGCTCACGGTGATCGCCATCATCGGCATCCTGGCATCAATTCTGATTCCGACGATCGGCAAAGTAATTGATACCGCCAAGAAGACCGCGGCCTCAAGCAACGCCGGCCAAATCGCCAAAACTTATCTCAGCTATTCCAACGCCGGGAGCAACACCCGCAACATCCGCACCACCACCCAGGCCGGTTCCGCGGGCGGCGGTCGCTCCAACGGCGTGGCGAAGGACATCAACGATGTCGCCTTCATTCTCGCGCAAAAGGGCGGCCTGAATAACGCCAAGCTGTGGTTCATCACCTCGGACGACGCCCTCGCCGGTTCCCAGATCCCCAACGTCGTCATCCAGGGCGACACCAGCAGCGCCACCGAAGTTTCCAAGGACTTTGCGGACCTCACCAAGAGCTGGGCCTTCGTCATCGGCCTTTCCACCAATGCCCCGCCCAGCACGACCCCGGTCGACTGGACCTATGGTCTCGGCCATGACGGCGTGTGGGTCAAAGCTTCTCCGTGGCTCGGCACCGGCGGCCACATGGCCTTCCTCGACGGCCACGTGCAGTGGTTTGAAAAGATTTCGACCGAATCGGGTGGCGACAGCCTGACCACCTACCAAGGCAACCCGAACCCGGGTTCCAACACCGCCGATTACCAGCAGGCCATCAACTCCTCGGGTGGCAAGCCCGCGCAGGTGGTCAACGCCGACGGCAAAGGCACCTAGTCAGTCCCCATGTTTTTCCTCAAGCCCGGTTGCGGTTTCCGCGACCGGGCTTTTTGTTACATCAAATCCTGATAGAGCTGGGCATAGGCCGGCGCCTGCTTGGCCCAGCTCGAGTCGAGCGCGAGGCCCGTGGCGCGCACCCGTTCGCGGGCCGCTTTGTCCTCATGCAGGGCAAGGGCACGGGCCAGGCCTTCGCGCCAGCCGTCCGTGGTGGGCGCGAATAAAATACCGTTGCCGGCCGCCGGCTGATCCCGCACATCGACGATGACATCCGCCGGGCCACCCGTGCGCGCCATCACTGGAATGGCGCCGTAACGCAGGGCGCGCTGGGCGTGGTGCGGGCTCGGCTCCACGCGTGACGTGCCCAGGAAAAAGTCCGCCCCGGCCAGCGCCCGGTGCAGGGCGCCCACTTCGGGATTTTCGAGGAGCACCACCCGGCCGGGGCGCAGGCTCGCGAGCGCCCGCCAGGGCTCAAAATCGGACGGCGCGGCGGGCCCGAGCAAAACCAGCACAGTATCCTCCCGCAAAACCGGCAAAAGCTCGCGCGGGTCGCCGAGACCGAGAGCCGCAATGAAAGGCAGGTTGGCCGCCACCAGCGCGCCCGTGCGCAAGGTCGAATCCAGCCCCAGGCCCCGGCTCAAGGCCGCGCGGCATTGGGCCTTGCCCGCCGGTGCGCGCCCGTCAAATACCGCCGCCAGATAGCCGTCGTAAAAAGGGTTCCACTCGGTTTGGTCCACGCCTGTCAACAAGCCGCGCAAATCCTCGCGCCGCGTCGCCAGCACGCCGTCGAGGCCAAAGCTGTGCTCCGGTTCCAGGATTTCACGTGCCGCCGTCGGGCTGGGCGTGAGCAGAAAATCGGAAAAAAGAATGCCGCCCTTGAGATAATTGACCTGGCCGTAAAACTCGAGGCCGTCTTGCGCGAAGAATTCCTCGGGCAGATTGGTCAGCGGAAACGTGCGCCGCGGATAGATGCCCTGAAAGACGGGATTGTGCAGGGTGAGAAAGGTGCGCGCCGCCACCGTGATCTGGCGTTTGCGTTCCTCCACCCGCAGCAGCAGCGGCGCCAGCGCGGTGGGCCAGTCGTGGCAGTGCAGCACGTCCACCGGCGATTCAAAGCGGCAGAGCGCATCCACCACGGCTTTGCAAAAAATCAGGAAGCGGATGTCGCTGTCCTCGTATTCGCCGCCCGGCGGACCATAAGGGAAACTGCGGTCAAAGGATTCGTCGCGGCGCACGAGGTAAAGCGTGAGGTTCGCGCTGAGCGGCAGTTTTAGGGTTTCCGCCGACACCTGCCGATCGCCCAGATCAAGAGTGTGCTTGTACAACGGCTCGGCGTGCGCCGCGCGCGGGTCGGCCAGCACCTGCCGGTAGCCGGGGAGAAAAATCGCCACCTCGTGCCCGAGCCGCGACAGCTCCCGCGTCAAACCGCCCACGGCATCCGCCAAGTGCCCCACCGACACCCACGGGGCGAACTCACTGGCGGCATGGACGATTTTCACTGGACAAGACTGCGGAATTTAGCGCCAAGGGACGAGTCTAAAAGAAACTTGCGCTATTAATAATTCATCAACACCCAAGCCATTCTACCGCCGTTATTGCCCTCTGCCAATCGAGGTGAACTATTAACGAAAAACTTTCCGTCCGACGCTCAGGCTAAGGCCAGCCCTACCCCATCAGCCGCTCGACGGCTTCGAGGTAGCGCAACTGGGTCTGCTGGATCAATTCCGGCGGCAGGCGCGGGCCGGGGGCCGTCTTGGGCCAGTCCAGCGTCTCCAGATAATCGCGCACATATTGTTTATCAAAGGCATGCTGCGGGCGGCCCGGCGCGTAGTCCGCCGCCGGCCAGTAGCGCGAGGAATCGGGCGTAAGGGCCTCGTCGATGAGGAAAAGCTTGCCGGCCTCGTCCGTGCCGAATTCAAATTTCGTGTCGGCCAGCACCAGGCCCGCCCGCGCGGCCTCGCGCGCGCCCAATTCATAGAGGCGCAGGCTCAAATCGCGCACCTCGACATACCGGCGCGCGCCGAGCGTGGCGGTGGTTTGCGCCGCGGTGAGCGGCTCGTCGTGCCCGGCGTGGGCCTTGCTCGTCGGCGTAAAAAGCGGCTGCGGCAGGCGCTCGCTCTCGCGCAACCCGGGCGGCAGCCCCTGGTCAATCACGCGGCCAGTTTTCTGGTAATCCTTCCAGCCGCTGCCCGCCAGATAACCGCGCACCACCGCCTCCACCGGCAGCGGTTTGAGTTTGCGCACAATCATGGAGCGCGCCTGCAAGTGCGGCCAGTCTCGCAACCGGCGCGCGATTTCGCCGTCATGATCGGGAAAAAGATGATTCGGCGTCTGTGCCGCCAGCCGTTGAAACCACCAGAGGCTCAGTTGCGTCAGCAGCACGCCTTTGCCGGGAATGCCGTCCGGCAAAATCACGTCGAAGGCGGACAACCGATCCGTCGCGATGATGAGCAGGGCGTCGCCGGCGTCGAACAATTCACGAACCTTGCCGGAGCCGATTTTCGGAAACGGCAGGCCCTCGACGCGCGTGAGCGCCTCGGCCGGCAGGACGGCTTTGATGCGGGAGAGTTCCAAGCCCATAAAACGCCAGCCTTGCGCGCCGCCGGACATTTGTCTATCTTAACCTGTTACGGGGCTTCCGGCTCCGGTTCTTTGACATCCCCGGCGCGCGCACGCGTGGCCCGGGGCTTTGCCACAACGAGGGCCTCGTTGCCCTCTTTATTTTGAATTTTTGAATTTTCAATTTTGAATTTTTGCAAATCATTTTCCCCGGGGGTGTACCGGATTCGACCTTGGGACGACGAGTAGGGCGGCAGGCCAGAGATGGTGGTTGGCTCTGTCAAAAGTCCACCAAAAAGCTATTCGGCAACACTGAATACGCACTCGCTGCTTAAATTAGCGGTGACGCGCCTCCTGGAAACCTGCTAAGGGAAGGTGCGCCAACAGCAGGCATAGCTGCGCCGGAGTGCTCGGCGGTGCAGTCGTAAACTACCGGACACTCGGGACGGTTCAGCCTGCTTGGGGCGGGCCCGTTCCAAAATCAAATCACAAGCTAAGCCTGTAGAAACCCTATCCGAAATCCCGAGACACGCGGGTTCGACTCCCGCCACCTCCACTTCTTTATCAACGAGCTACGAAACTATTCTCAAGTCTGTATCACATTCTACTAGTCATGGGTAAGCCAAGGCCGTGGCCGGCTAAAATCCATCTAGGTGAGAATCGGTAACATTGCCCCCAGCAAATTCGATGTGCACATGACCGCGCTCGTAAAATCGGCCGGGTTGGCGACTGGCGCGAAAACTATTCCAACGCCATGCGGCACAGTTTCGGTTCCTATCATCTCGCCCGCGATTGTCGAACGCAGGCATACCCTGCTTGAAGCCCAACGGCCTCCACCTTAAGCCACGGCCAACCCTGCGCTTGCGATGCGAGGGGAATTCGATTTTGCTAGGGCGGTTGTGCCTGTAGTGATTGGCGTTACCCCGCCAGATTTTTCAATCCCCCATTCGGAAAAATTACCCCATGAATGCCTTCTCCACTCCCGTCCTTGGCCGTCTGGTGGCCATGGCCACACTCGCCCTGACGCAAACGGTTCCTCTGCTTCACGCCGCGGCTGCCGCGCCCGAAATCGTGGTCGCCAAACCCGCCGGGAATGCGCCGGTGACGGTGGTGGACGCGACCGCGAACGGTATCAATTATTACGTCCTTTCCAACGGCATCGTGACGGCGTGGATCAACAAAGCGACCGGCGACATGGAAGGATTGGACTATAAGGGCGTTGACCTCGCGGGGCACGACCAGCCGACGGTCGGCGTGGGGTCGTGGGAGCAAACTCCGGCCAACGCGGCGCAAATCGGCGGTTTGACGGACTCCATCACCATCGACCCGGCGAAAAACGGCGGCGAACGCGCGGAGGTTTCCGTCAAGGCGGTCACGGGCGGCCAAGTGGGGCTGACCCCGAACGCGCCCGGCGCGCCCGGCGGCGGCATGCACATGGACCTGGAAATCCGCTACTCCATCGGCCGCGGCGACAGCGGCGTTTACACTTATGCCATTTTCTCCCACCCGGCGGGTTACCCGGCGGGGGGCGTGGGCGCGGAGAGCCGCTACATTTTGCTGCTCAACCAATCCTTTGACTGGCTCTCCGCCGATGCCGATCGCAATTTGCTGGCCGCCGGCCCCTTGAATTGGGGCACCGGCGTGGTGGTCCATGCGAAGGAACAGCGCATCATGAGCCAGGGGCCGTATAAAAACTCCGTCGAACACAAATATTCTTACAACGGCGTCCAATTCAAAATCCCGGCCTACGGTTGGTCGAGCACGAAGGAGCACGTCGGCGTCTGGTTCATCAATCCGACCACGGAATATCTGAGCGGCGGCGCGACCAAGCTGGAATTGCAAACCCACTATGGCGACAACGGCAATCCGGATCCCATCATCCTGGATTACTGGAAAGGCAGCCATTATGGGCGCAACACCACGCTCAATGTGGCCGCCAATGAAAATTGGAGCCATGTCGTCGGCCCGATTTTTGTTTACGTCAATTCCTTGGACAGCTTCAAGACGCCCTCGCAAACGGACCTGGACACCCTCGCAGCCTCCCTGGGCGACCCGACGGTGCCGGCGGCGTGGAAGGATAACGCGACCGCTTTGTTTCAGAACGCCCTCGAACAGGCCAAGCGGGAAAAGGCCAAGTGGCCGTATGAGTGGGTGAATGGCGTGGATTATCCGCACAAGGACCAGCGCGGCAGCGTCTCGGGCCAACTCGTGCTCAAGGACGTGTATGCGCCCAAAGGCATCTCCACCAAGATGCCGCACCTGACGGTCGGCCTCGCCGCGCCAGAACCGTCGGACAATGACACCAACGCCGGCGCTAACTTTGGCTCGGAGGCGAGCTGGGTGACGGATGGCAAAAATTACCAATTCTGGGCCACCGGCACCGACGACGGCAAATTCACCATCGATAAAGCCCGCCCCGGCAACTACACCCTGCACGCCTTTGCCGACGGAGTATTGGGCGAATTCGCGCGCACCAATATCACCATTGAACCCGGGAAGAACGTCGATTTGGGCCAGCTCGAATGGAAACCCATTCGGTACGGCTCGCAAGTGTGGGAAATTGGCTACCCTGACCGCAGTGCGCGAGAATTTTTCAAAGGTGACGGCGACAATTATTGGCTGTGGGGCTGGCCGGTGCGTTATCCGCTGCTGTTCCCGAATGACCTTACTTACACGGTGGGCAAAAGCGACCCGAAGAAGGATTGGTTCTTCGAGGAAGTGCCCCATGCGACGGTTGACCCCTCCGTATTTTTGAATCCTGCGGCCAAAGACCCCGCCAACCAACGCTTCGGGTGGGTAAAGTCATTTCCGCAAGGCTCCCCGGATCCGTGGCGTTCCTGGAGTCAGGGCCGGGCGACCACCTGGACCATCAAATTCAATTTGGACAAAGCGCCCCAAGGCTCTGCGACGTTCCGTATCGCCTTGTCCGGTGCCGACGGCGCGGGCGGCACGACTGTGGGAGTCAATGGCGAGAATGTCGGCCGGGTCACTCCCTTCAGCACCAACGCCCTGCGCTACAACACGGATCAAGGCGTCTGGCAGGAACGGGATGTGCCGTTTGACGCCGCACTGCTCAAGGCGGGCGAAAATGAAATTACCATCACCGTTCCGGCGGGCGACCTCGACAGCGGCCTCGTGTATGATTACCTGCGCTTGGAGTTGAACGAGTATTACAAACTCGACGGTACGCCTTTGACTCCGCCCAAGACGTAGGCGCAAGTTTCGGTCAGGCGATGGCCGTCATCTTGGCTACGTTACACGAGGCCAAGGAAATCTAAATAATGGTGTAATTTGAGGACCGCTTCCGTAGCGCGGTGGTTAAGTCCCGGCCTGCTTTTCCAGTTTTTGCATGGCCGCCTTTTGCCAAAGTTCTTGAACCGCCCGAGAGGGCCCTGCTGCCGCATCGTTTGCAAATCCGGCGTTTGCCCGTTAAGCTCTGGTCAGCGTGCAGGCGGCGCGCGGCCCGGAATGTCTTTTCTTGAATATCTTTTGCTCGCGAGCGGTTCGCTGTTCGTCATCGTCGATCCCATTGCGGCGGTGCCGGCGTTTATCGCCATGACGCCCGAAACCGCGCCGGCCGGGCGCATCCGCATGGCCAAATTGACCGCGTGCGTGATGGCGGGCACCCTCGTGGTGTTTGCCTTTGCCGGGCGGTGGATTTTCCGTTTTCTCGGCATCACCATGCCGGCCTTCCAAATCGCGGCCAGCATCGTGCTCCTGCTGGTCGCGCTGGACATGTTGCGCGCACAGCGTTCCCGGGTGCAGGAAACCCGCGAGGAAACGGCGGCGGGCGCGGCGAAACTCGACATTGCGGTCACACCCCTCGCCATTCCGATGCTCGCCGGTCCTGGCGCGATCTCCACGTCGATTGTGCTGCAAAATCAGGCGCAAGGCTGGGCCCAGCAAGTGGCACTTTGCGTCAGCATCCTGTTGGTGGCCCTGGCAACGTATGCGGTACTGCGGATCTCGGCCCGCGGCATGCAATGGCTGAGCCCCATCGCGCTCAGCATCACCACGCGCATCATGGGCCTGCTGCTGGCCGCCGTGGCCGTCCAATTCATGGACAACGGTCTGCTGGCCTTTCGCAACGAATGGCTGGCCGGCGCGGGCGGCTGAAAAAGCCGGCGACGAAATTTATTTCTTCGCCAGCGCCGCGGCAATCGCGGGATCCAGCGCAGGGCCGCGCGGGCTCACCGCGATGATCGCGCCCGTGCCGTCGAGCAGATACGACGCCGGAATGCCCATGATGCCGTACTTGACCGCCAGCTCGTTGTCCCACCGCTTGCCGTCGTAGAATTGCGGCCAGGGCATTTTGTTGGTCTTGATATAATCGAGCAGCGGGGCTTTGTCTTTGTCGTCGAGGCTGATGCCGATGATGTCAAAGCCTTTGGCGTGGTATTTGTTGTAGGCGGCGATGACGTTGGGCATTTCCATCACGCACGGGCCGCACCAGGTGGCCCAAAAATCCACCAGCACGACTTTGCCTTTTTCATTCGCGAGCGACAGCGGCTTGCCGTCGAGATCCTTCACGGCGAAGTCGGGAAATTTTGCACCCACCACAAGGGACTTCTGAATCTTATCGGAGTCCGCTTGGCGTTGGAGTTGCGAGATGGCTTCGTCCATTTCCTTGGCCGTGGCGGTGTTGGGCAGGTCGGTCTTGATTTGCTTGAAGATGGCGAGCGCCTTGTCGGTGTTGTTGAAAAGCTGCATGTACACGATGGCCTTGAAAACGAGGATCTGGGCGGCGTCTTCACTTTGGTCGGTCTTGTACTGCGCATACAGGTCATCGATCGCCTTCAATTCGTCCGCGAACACTTTTTCATCCTGTGGGCCGGGCTGCATTTTCGCCTGAATTTTGGCCAAAATCGCGCGGATTTTATCGGCCACCGCCGTGGAGGGCTCGGCCGACGGGAGCGCCGCCGACGGCGCTGTATTCGTCTGGCTGGCAGCCGCCGCTTGGGCCTGCGCCGACGCGGGCAACAGGGCGGAAAAGCCCACGAAACAGAGGGCGGCAGACGTAATAAACGGGAGAAGTTTCTTCATGGGAAATCGGGTGAGCCAGTCATTATCTAGATTCACGCAGGGGCGGCAATCGTAATTCATCTAGCAGCGTCTTTAAGACACCGCGCGGGACGCAAAGTTCACCGCTAAGCGGGTTTTACCCACCGCTCCCGCCGCACATCCTGCTTGTCATGCGCGAAAAGGACGTTACTAACAGCGGTCAATGTCCACCACTGCCGCGCCGCTTTTCCCTTGGTTGCAAGAGCGTTCCGCCGGCATTCTATTGCACCCCACCTCGCTGCCCGGCGGTTTTGGCATCGGCAATTTCGGCGCGGAGGCCCGGCGCTTTATTGACTTTCTGGCGGATTCGCATGTCCGCTACTGGCAAATGTGCCCGCTCGGGCCGACCGGCTATGGCGATTCGCCCTACCAGTGCTTTTCCGCCTTTGCCGGCAATCCCTACCTCATTGACCTCCAACCGTTGATTGAGGCCGGGTTGTTGCAAGAAGCGGAAACCACCGCGTTGCGTGCGTTGCCACAGACACATGTGGATTTCGGCGGGCTCTACAAAAATTTCTGGCCGCTGCTGCGCACGGTGTTCGACCGGTTTAAAAAGAATCCCGCGGCCCTCGCCAGCCTGGGCGATTTTCAGAAATTCAAGGAGCGCAACCACGCCTGGCTGTATCCGTACGCGGTGTTCTCCGCGCTCAAGCAGCATTGCGGCGGACGCTTGTGGCTCGAATGGCCCGCGGAATTTCGCAGCTACGCCGCGGCCCTCAGCCGCCCGCTGCCGGCGGAGGTGACCGAAGGCATCGCCGCGCAGGAGTTTTACCAGTTTCTTTTCTTCGCCCAATGGCGGCAGTTGCGCGAACACGCCGCGAGCAAGGGCATCGGCATCATTGGCGACATCCCCATCTTTGTCGCGCTCGACAGCGCGGACGTCTGGTCGCACCCGGAAATTTTCCAGCTCGACCAGCAGACGGGCCGGCCCATGAAAGTCGCCGGCGTGCCGCCCGACTATTTTTCCCCGCTCGGCCAGCTCTGGGGCAACCCGCTGTACAACTGGGACGCCCTGCGCGCGCGCCGTTACGATTGGTGGATCGAGCGCTTTCGCGCCAATTTCGAGATGTACGATATCATCCGCCTCGACCACTTCCGCGGCTTCGACGCGTACTGGGCCGTGCCCGCCGGAGCGCCGGATGCCCGCAAAGGCTCGTGGGAGCCGGGCCCAGGCCTCGCGTTTTTCCAGGCCTTGCACGAAAAAATGCCCGGGGCGCGCATCATCGCCGAGGATTTGGGCCTGATTACGGACAGTGTCATCGCGCTCCTCGAAGCCACCGGGCTGCCCGGCATGGCGGTGCTGCAATTTGCCTTCGGCAGCGGCTCGGACAATTTTTATCTGCCGCACAACGTCAAGACCAACGCCGTCATCTACTCCGGCACGCACGACAACGACACCTCCCTCGGCTGGTACCGCAGCGCCGGCACCCTGGTGCAGGACGAGTTTCGCCGCTACCTGCGTTCCGGCGGCGACGCCCCGCACTGGGACCTCATCCACGCCGCCTACAAATCCGTGTGCCGGCTCGCAATAGTTCCCCTGCAGGATGTTTTCGGCCTCGGCAGCGAAGCGCGTTTCAACACGCCCGGCCACGCCACCGGCAACTGGCAATGGCGGTTCAACAATGCGCAACTCGATTACGCCTGGGGCAGCCTCGCCGGTCACCTCCGCGATTTGTCGGACAATTCCGGCCGCCCGGGCCCGCATCCCGCGCTCGCCCAGCGGCCCAAGAGCGCGGGGATGTGAGGAAGGGAAGACTAGTCAGCAGAAGTAGTGACGCAGTCGCGAGAAAGGTATATTCGAGCAAGTTGAACGTGCAGGAGATTTTCTTGTCCAAGCCTACATGCGAACAGGGGCCAAGCACAGCTTTGCTGCCATGGTTTGGACGGTGATCCTCTTAACCTATTGCGGCTGCGCACAGCAAAATTCAGCTCCACCCCATCCCTCCTTGCCGTTGTCAGGTGGTCCGTCTGCGCTGCCTTATGCAGACATCAATAACCCGGGTGCTGCACCACGGGAACCACCGCCAGCAGGGGTGCGTTATCTCGCCCTGGCCGATTCCCTGGAGAAACTGCGCGAGCAAACCCAGCCTGACTTGGCCTGGGTGGATGATGATGGCGTTGCCATTTTCTGTTGGGTGAAATTGACGCCGGATGGGAAATCGGCCGTCTTCACCCTCGATCAGGCACATCAAGTCCTCCAAGACGGCCGCCTTCAATGGGGCTTTTTCGATCCAACCGTCCTGGACAAAGTGGCCTTCAATACCCCGCTCCGCCAATACTTCGTGCTCAAATTTGTCCGCGCCGAAATCAAATATCCGGACGACCATTACGACGGCAACAATAGCTCGGCTGATCTTCTGTCCACGGATGCAAACGGCGCCGCGGTCTATAAAATTACCTACTGCTCGGAAGGAGGCGCAGGATCCTCGCAAGAGCGGGTCCGAACCTATCTGATTTATTCCTCCCCCTCGGGCAAACTTGCCCTGGCGACCACGGATTTGGGCCACACCGGCAATTACCCGCATACGTGGCAAGGTAGTTTCGATCAATTCGAATTTGACCTCCACTGGCAACCCACGGCCTCCTCCGCTTCGTTCGAGGCCAAAGTACGCACCATAACGGTGGATGCTGTCGCCGCGCAAGATCCCCGCTTGAATTGGCCGGATCTTGTGCGTTATCAGAACGGGATTTTGAGCGGACCTTTTCCCATGAAACTCAAAATGGATCCAGTCGAGTATGTCGATGCTGATGGCAATGTTACCTTGGCTGCCTTGGCCAACTCATTGGTCTTTTATAAAGGTGGTCCAGAGGTGGATGATTTACTAAACTCGGCGGATCGGGGCACGGCGAAAATAAGGGCAGCCCAAGTGGTCCTCGCGAAACTGCAGCGGCTAAATCCCGCCCTAAATCCTCTATCCGCGGTGCCCGCCGGCACGCATATCGTCTTGCCTTCAAACGTCGATTGACGCCCGTTGATGAAGGGAAATCCAGGCCGGATTCTGCAACTCACGCTCGCCTGCATTTTTTCGTTGTTAAAACGAAATTACGATAAGTTAGTAGAAACCCGCAATTTGGGAAAGCAGTGCGGCCCCGGCATCTTCGAGCAGGTAGTGGCCGGCGTCGGGACATTCACGCACGGCGGCGCGCGGAAAACGCCGGCGCCATTCGGCCAGGTACGCGGGCGTGAAGCAAAAATCCTGCATCCCCCAGGCGAGCAGCATCGGTTTGTCGCGCAATTTTTCGAGCCCGGCCTCCACGGTTTGTAACGTGCCGCGGCTGGGGTGGTTCGTCTCCAACGGAATGTCCTGCACGAAGCGCAGCACCGCCACGCGGTCGGCCCACGAACGGTACGGCCAGAGAAAACCGCGCCGCACGGCGGACGGGAGCGGCTTCGTCACCGCCATGTGTGCGGCCGGCCCGGCGAAACCATTCAGGCCGCGCACGAGCAACGGGCCCACCACCGGCCAGCGGCAGACACGAATGCGCGCCGGACACGGGCCCTGAAAGGCCGCGGTATTCATCACCACCAATTTCCCCACCCGTTCGGCGATTTGCGCCGCGACGCCGAGGCCGATGGCGCCGCCCCAATCGTGCACGATAAAATGGATCACCGGCTGTTTTATTGTCGCCACCAGACGCGCGAGATTCTCGATGTGGTCCGCGAGCCGGTAGGGAAAATCCTGCGGCTTGTCCGACAAGCCGCAGCCGAGGTGATCGGGCGCCACGACGCGGAAACGCGGCGCGAGCGTCTTGATCACGTCGCGATAAAAAAATGACCAGGTGGGATTGCCGTGCACGCAAACCACGGCAGCCGGGGCGTCGCGCGGGCCTTCATCCACGTAATGCAGGCGACCGCCCGGCGTCTCCAGCCAATGGGACGCAAACGGGTACAAGGGCCGCACGTCAGGCGGCAGTTCTGGGGCGGACATGAGGGAAAGAGCAAATTCGGATTTTTAAGAAAGAGTTTTTGGACAGAATTAACAGCATTTCAGAAATTAAGAATTTCAAAAATGGTGATTTCTCCCGAGACCCAAAATTTTTAATCAATCATTCCGCAAATTCTATTAATTCTGTTAATTCTGTCAAAAAAGACGGTCGACTTGATTCAGTCTAAGCGCTCTTCCCCCACTCCAGCGCGGCCATCAGGCAACTTAATCCGCTGCCGATGCCGAGCAACGCCACCCGGCTGCCGGGCACCACGCGTTTTTCCTCCACGGCGCGCGCGAGCGTGATGGGCAGCGACACCGAACCGACGTTGCCCAGCCAGGGAAAAGTGGAGAAGTCCTTCGCCTCGTCGAGACCCAGACGTTGAAAAAGCTGGCGCTGGTGCGCGCGGCCCACCTGGTGGCAAATCACGGTGTCCGCCGTGGTTTCGTTCCAACCGGTTTCGGCCTTGAATCGCGTCCAGCACCGCGCGGCCACTTCGACGCCCGCTTCCAGCAAGCCTTCGCTATCGGTCTGCATGTCGAGGCCGCCGCCGTCCTTGGCCGTGTCGCCTTCGCACAAATGCGAGGCCGTGGTGTCGGTCTCGACGACACTCGCGAGCAGTCGCGGCGAGCCCGGCGGCGCGAGGTCCGCATGGGTGACGAGCGCGGCCACCGCGCCCGCGCCGATGGTGAGATTCGCGAAGTAGGCTTTGATTTGCTGGCGGTCGAGCGTGCCGTCGTTGAGCCGCGCAATCGTGCCCTCGACGAGGGGCCGGCCATTTTCCCCGGAAACCAGCAGGGCGCGCCGAATCTGGCCGGACTCAATCATCGCCCCCGCCACCGCGAGCGCATTCACAAAGCCGAGACACGCGTTCGACAAATCAAAAATCTGCGTGCGCGGGCCGAGGCCCAACTCGCGATGCACGTAGGCCGCCGTGGCGGGCTCGAGCCGGTCGCGGCAGACAGCGCAATGCGCCAGCAAATCAATGTCGTCCGCCATCACGCCCGTCTGCTCGAGCAGCCGCCGGCCCGCTGCGGCCGAAGCCTGCGAGGGCGCGAAACCCGGCGGCCAAAAACGCCGCTCGCGAATGCCGGTCATCAATTCAAGTCGGCCTTCCGGCAGGCGCAGGCGCTGGTAGAGCGGTGCCAGGCGCGCTTCCAGCGCGGCGGAAGTCCACGGTTCCGGCGGCAAGGCGTAGGCGAGCGCTTCGAGGGCGACGGAGGAAAATTTCATGACTCGATCGCCGCCCCCGGAGGCCGGGTGGCCGCGCGCACCACTTCGCGGTCGAAATAATTCAAATCCAGCCCGGCATTGACGACGAGACCCTGGCCGTTGATGCCACTGGCCTGCGGGCTGAGCAGGAACACGACGGCATCGGCCACCTCGCGCGTTTCCAGCGCCCGTTTGCGGTAGGTGAGTTTTTCAGCGAATAAATAATGCTCCAAATAGCCCGGAATGCCCGCCGACGCGCTCGTCTTCAGCGGGCCGGCGTTCACGGTGTTGAAGCGCACCTCCGTGTCGGCGCTGAACGATTTCGCGAGAAAACGGATGGCGGATTCCAGTGCCGCCTTGATCGGCCCCATGTAACCGTAATTCTCCGTCGTCACCTGCGAGGAGATGCTGAGCGCCACGACGGAAGCGTCGTGCTTCAGATGCGGCTTGCACACGCGCGCCAGTTCGACCAGCGAGAAACACGAAATGCTCATTGCCTGGAGAAAGTCCTCGCGCCGCGTGTCGTGAAAAGGCCGCGGGCCCGCGCTGAAATTCGCCCACGCGATGGAATGCACAAACCCGTCGTAGGGACCGTGCGCCCCGAGCGCTGCACCGAGCGTCTCAATTTGCGCCGGTTGCTCGACGTCACACACCAGCACCACCCGTCCCGGCAGCAATTTCTCCACGGAGGCCTGGCGCGCCGGTGAGCGCACACTGTAAATCACCTTGGCGCCCTGCGCCTCCAACGCCTGGGCCACATGCCAGGCCACGCTCTTTTTGTTCGCCACGCCGGTGACGAGATAGGTGCGGCCTTGGAGATCGAGGGCGGACATGAGGCGGAGAGTTTAGACAGAATTGACAGAATTAACAGAATAAGAATTCAGTTCTCGGTCAGAGGAAAGCAAAGTGGCCGGGCCGTTTTAGTCGAAGAATAAATAGTCCGTTTCCAGAAATAATTCAGTAAATTCTGTTAATTCTGTCCAAAAATCAACTCACTCCGCTTCGCCGGCGGGCAGGAGCGCGAGCGCGAATTCGAGGGCGAGCACGGGCTTGCCGTCTTTGCGCACGACTCCGCGCAGGAAATGAAATTTTTGGATGGTTTCTTTTTCGGTGATCTCGATTTCGACGGTGTCGCCGGGGCGCACCATGCGCTTGAACTTGGCCTCGCCAATGCGCGAGAGCACGGGCGTCAGCCCCGCGGTGGGCCCGCCTTGCGTCTCCATTTTTTTCACCAAGTGCACGGCGGCGGCTTGAAAGCACGCCTCGCACAGGATGACGCCGGGCGTGATCGGATTGCCGGGGTAATGGCCCGCAAAATAAAATTCCTCGGCGCGAAAGGTGCGCCGCGCCACCAAGCCGTCGGGCCGCGACTCCACGATTTCGTCGAGAAACAAGAACGGCGGGCGATGCGGTATCGTGCGTTGGATTTCGTTCATGTAGGGTTGCTGCTTAACACAATTTTAGTCGGCGCGGGAGCGTACAATTACAGTTTCTTTTCATATTCCCGATGGGTTCCAATCCAAAACCAACGCAAGGTTTCTCCTTCGAGAGAGGCCAAGGCCCGGTAGTCCTGCCCGATGCGCACCGACCAGTAGGCTCCGACTTTCTTGAACTGGAGCGAGGGATGCCGGGGATTACTCTGCCATAGTGCAAAATTCTTGAACGCCAGTTCCTGAATTTCGACGGGCAAGGCGGCCAGGGACTCACGAAAAGCGGCGTTGACGGAGGAATTCATCGAGCGGTTGATCCGGTTGGCCGGCGCTGCGGGCCTGCGCCCGTTGATAAAGTGCATCCAGCCGCCCTGATTTTGCGTCTTGCGCAAGTTGCCGGTCAAAGTCCGTCTCCCGCTGGCGGTCAAACCATTTGGCCAGCGATTCGAAATCGCTTTTCGGCAGCTTCAAGATTGCGCTCTCAATTTCTTGAACGGTACTCATGGTGGCATTATGTCCCGGACGGGCGCCCCTTTCAAGCCACATTCTGGCGCACGGAAAGGTAGGTATCCATCTTGCTTGCCGTGATGACCCCGTAATTAATCGTGCCCAGCCAGCCGGACATGATGATGCCGACCGAGCCGGCGTGGTAAAGCCCCGGCACCTGGTCGGGCAATTCCATCGAAACTTTCAGGCCCTCGAATTTCGTGCCGAACGAGGTGCCGTCGTAATGCCGCACGTAGCGCCGGACCGTGCGGGGCGTCGCGGCCTCGAGCCAGTCGATTTTTTCGCGCACGCCGGGAATGAAGCGTTCCAGACCCTGCACCGATTCCTCGATGATGCGGGCCTTGTGGTGCGCGTAACCGGCGTCGTCGAGGTTGTGCCAGTCCGGCCAGCGCGCGTTGATGGACGCCACGACCGCGTAGCGTTGCTCCTTTTGCTGCGGGCGCGTGTCGGGATAATACACTGAATACGTGCGGCTGGTGGTGTGAAAGTCGGTCAGCTCTTCGCTGCTGAAAACCGGGGCGTCCGAGGTGAAAACCAAGTCGCCGATGTGCGGGATGGACTCGCCGGCGCGGATGCCCATGTACACCTGGCAGGAGCTGGTGTTGATGCGCACGGCCTCGGCCTCGGCGGCGTAAGCCGGCGGCAGGTGTTCGCGGCCTACGAGTTCGAACAGCGTGTTCTTGACGTTGGCGTTCGAGAGGACCGCGCGGCAGCGAATCTCGCGCCCGTTCACCATCACCCCGCGCACACGCGGGCGGCCCTCGGCGTCGGGCTCCGTCAACACGCGCTCAACCAGGCAGCGCTGGCGCAGATCCGCGCCGTTTTTCTGCAATTCCTCGCCCATGAGCTTGATGAGCAAATCCGTGCCCCCGCGGAAAATATACACGCCCTTGCTCATGAAATTGGAAAACACGATGCCGTAGGTGATGGCCGGATCATCGAGCGTCGAGCCGTTGGCATAGGCGATGGGCTCGAGCAGCAGGCGGTGCACATCGCCGCGGCCGGGGAAAAATTCCTCGAACAACTCGCGCGTGGTGCGCTGGTCGCGGTCGTAGTAATTCATGCGCCGCAGGTGGTCGAAAAAACCGTTCACGCGCGCGGGCTCGACGCCAAATTTCTCGCTCAACAGGCGCGTGAAATCGTCGCGGTCGAACGTGGTCTGGAGGTTGAACTGCGGGTTCACGAACCGGATGTCCGTCAACTGCCCGATGCGGTCGGCAATTTCCTTCGTCCAATACTTGCGGCAGGATTTAATCATGCCCACGGGAAAGCCGTGCAGCGAAATGTCGAAAATATGGCCGCGCTTACGCGTGAACCACGTGGCTAGCCCGCCGAACTGGTAGTGATGTTCGAGTAGCAACACCGAGTGCCCGAGTTTGGCCAGGTAGTTCGCGCCCGTAAGCCCGCCCAGCCCGCTGCCGATGACAACGACATCGTACGCGTCGCGAACGCCTTTAAGAAAGTCTCTGGCCATGGGCGGTGTAAAGCCGGGAACCAGGCGGGCCGAACCACGGCCGCGCCGCCGGCACCCGTGCAAAGCAAAGTCATTACCCAGCCCGCGCCCCCGAGGCAAGACGGGAGTAAGGCGGCAAGCAGGCGAAAGTAAAACGCAGGCACGATGCCTGCTGGAATTCATCTTTCAAAACTTGCGTATGGTTGAGTTTTAACTCAATAAACTCAACCATACGCAAGTTTATAAAAGTGGCCTTATGCTGGAGCTTGTCAAGCAAAATGGGAAACGCTTCCGCTGTGCGCCAGGGAGCCCACCCCACACCATGACTGCAAGCTCGACTGGGCGGGCGGTCCGACTACGATGCCCTACCCTGCATCGCGCATGACCAACCGCTTCTACAACGAATTCGATTTCGCCCTGCTTGACCCCAGCCGCCCGCGCGGCACCCGTGAGGAAGGCGACCCGCGCTCGCCGTTTGCAGTGGACCGCGACCGGGTGATTTTTTCCTCGGTCTTCCGCCGCCTGCAATCGAAGACCCAGGTCTTCCAATCCGGCGAGTATGATTTCTACCGCACGCGCCTGACACACTCCATCGAGGTCGCGCGCATCGGGCGCTCCATCGCGGAATTTCTCAACGCCCGCGGCGCACCGCTGGGCCCGGATTTTTTTGTGGACCCGGATCTCGTCGAAGCCGTCGGCCTCGCGCACGACCTGGGGCACCCGCCGTTTGGCCACATCGGCGAGCGGCGGCTGCATGTGCTGATGGAAAAATGGGGCGGCTTCGAGGGCAATGCGCAAACGCTGCGCCTCCTCACCGAACGCTTTTACGAACGCCCGCGCCAGGCCCGCGGCATGAATCCCACCCGCGCCTTTCTCGACGGCGTCCTCAAGTACAAGGCTCTCCGGCGCGAGTTCCGCCTCGGGAAAAAAAAGCCGTTTCACCATTTCCTCTACGACGACCAAAAACCCCTGCGCGACTTCGCGCTCGCCGGCGCCCGCCTGCCCGCCAGCCCGGAGAAAATCAACGAAAGCAAGAGCCTCGAATGCCAGCTCATGGACTGGGCCGACGACACCGCGTATTCGCTGCATGATATTCTCGACGGCGTGAAGGCCCGCTTCATCACTGTCGAAGTCGTCGAGCATTGGAGCGCGGGCCAGCCGCTGACGCCCGCCGCGCAAAAATGGCTCGACCAGTTGCTCAAACTCATCCGCGAGGAAAACCTCGAGCCCGCGTTCAACGCGAAAATCGGCCAGTTCATCCGCGCCTGCCGCCTCGTGCCTCGCGAACACCCGCTGGCCCGACGCACGCAGCGTTACGCGTGGAATCTGCAGGTACACCCGGATATCAAGGCGGAGGCGGAGTTTTATCAAAAACTCGCGGTGGACGTCATCTTCCGCTCGCCGAGCATTCAGCAAATCGAATTCAAGGGCGGCCAGATACTGGATCGGCTCTTTGCAGCGTTGCACGACAACTATATTAAAAAGAGTGAGCGCCCGCTCGATCTGCTGCCCGCGCGCTGGAATGCCGCCTTGCGGGCCGAAAAAAAGCCCGCGGCCCGCGCGCGCCTCGTGTGCGACTTCCTTTCCGAACTCACCGACGGCGCGGCCATCCGCCTCTACCGCCGCCTCTTCGACCCCGCCTTCGGCTCCATCACCGATTTGACTTAATGCGAAAATGGCATCCTTTTAGCTTTTCTAACGGTTTTATCCATCCCTTCACAATCCTCCTTCGCCATGCCTATCCGCGCCCTGGCCGCCACGGCTGCCCACAAACCCCTCGAACCCTTCTCCTACGATCCGGGCCCGCTCGGTGAGGGCCTCGTGGAAATCGCCGTCACCCATTGCGGCCTTTGCCATTCCGACCTTTCGATGCTCAACAACGATTGGGGCATGTCGGCCTACCCATTCGTGCCCGGCCATGAAGTCTGCGGCACCGTCGCCGCCGTGGGCGCCGGAGTCGCGACTGTCGATGTAGGCCAGCGTGTGGGTCTCGGCTGGTTTTCGCAGAGCTGCATGACCTGCCACCAGTGTATGACGGGCAATCACAATCTGTGCCCGACGGTCGAACAAACCATCGTGCACCGGTTCGGCGGCTTCGCCAACCGCGTGCGCTGCCACCATGCCTGGTGCCTGCCCCTGCCCGCAACGCTCGACCCCGCGAAGTCCGGGCCGCTGTTTTGCGGCGGCATCACCGTCTTCAACCCCATCGTACAATACGGCGTGCAACCGACGCACCGCGTGGGCGTGGTCGGCATCGGCGGCCTCGGCCACCTGGCCGTGCAGTTCCTCAACAAATGGGGCTGCGAAGTCGTCGCGTTCACTTCGAGCGACAGCAAGAAAGAGGAAGCCAAGCAACTCGGTGCGCACCAGACGGTAAATTCGCGCACCGACGCCGAGGTCGCCCAGCTCAAGGGCTCGCTCGATTTTATTCTCGTCACGGCCAACGTGCCGCTGAATTGGGAAGCCTATATCGCCGCGCTGGCGCCCAAGGGAAAATTGCATTTCGTGGGCGCCGTGCCCGCACCCATCTCCGTCGGCGCCTTTTCCCTGATTGGCGGGCAAAAAAGCATCTCCGGCTCGCCGCTGGGCAGCCCGGCCACCACCGGCGACATGCTGAACTTTTGCGCGCGCCACAAAATCGCGCCGGTGTGCGAGACGTTCAAGATGTCGCAGGCCAACGAAGCCCTCGCGCGCCTGGAATCCGGGAAAGCCCGCTTCCGCATCGTGCTGGAAAACGATTTGGGGTGAGGCGACCTCTCAAATCACGCGGGAACCAAAAAGGCCTCCAACGGCTGCTCTTTTCGGAATGAACTCACATTCTGAATCGTGAAGCCGATGATCTTTCCCGTCGTATCCACCCGCTCCATGACGGCGTCATGCGCGGTCTCTTTGAGATAGCCAGCCTCTTCCGAAAAGCGGACCTCGAGGAAATCCGCTTCGGCGTCGAACCAAACTTTTATTTTATCGGCCATAGGTCTGCGCCCGGCTTGGGTTTGTCAGTTAAGTAAGCAGTAACCACAAATGCGTCGGTTGCCAAGTATTTTACCACCACGCACAGCCACTTGGCCCCCACAACGGTTTGCAGCTGAAATTCATAAAACAGCCGAACCGCCGGATCGGAACGGGAAAGGCGCACAAGCTGGGGAAGCAGCAAAACGTGCTCGATCGCCGCCATCATCTGCTGCATTTCGGGATGCTCAAGAATATGGACCCAGCGTTCTTCCGTGACCCGAATCTGATTCCCGAAACAATCCTTCAGCAAGTTTTTCATGGGTGGCTGCATTTCGCTCGCGTTAGAATTAGCTATATATTTCTGAGTTTGGCAGCCGTAACTCAACCCCGCGGGTGGGCGTTCTTGTGCGCCTCCTGCAAGCGCGCGATGCCGACGTGCGTGTACACCTGCGTGGTCGAAAGGCGCGCGTGGCCGAGCATTTCCTGCACGGAGCGCAGGTCCGCGCCGTGATTGAGCAGGTGCGTGGCAAAGGAGTGGCGCAATTTGTGCGGAGACAAATCGAGGGGCAGGCCCGCCAGTTGCAGGCATTTTTTCAAGCGCAACTGCACCCACCGCGGAGTCAGCGGCCGGCCGTTGGCTTTGGTCAACACGCGCGTGGTGTGGCCGGCACCGGGCGCAAAATCTGCCCGGTGCGCGCGCAGGGCCTCGGTCGCCATTTCGCCGAGCGGGCACAGGCGTTCCTTGCGACCCTTGCCGACGATGCGCGCCAGGCCGTGATCCAAATCGATTTGCCCGTAAGTCAGGTTCGTCAATTCACTCACGCGCAGGCCCGCGCCGTACAAGACCTCGAGCATGAGGCGGTCGCGGCTGCGGACAAACGCCCGGGCCGCCTTGCCCTCCTCCGGTTCGTTCTCCGCCAGTTGGTCGGGCACGGCCAGGAGCGTGCGCATTTGCGCCTCCGTGAGAAATTGCGGCAGCGAGCGGTCGAGCTTGGGCAGGGACAATCCCAGCCACGGGCTGCCTGCGGCCAGATGCCGCCGCTGGAGAAATTTATAAAATGCCCGCAGCGCCGCCACGTGCAGATGGACGGTGCGCCGGTCGAGCCGCCGTTGGCTTTCGATGACGAAACTGCGCGCCTGCAACCGCGTCACTTTTTCCGGGGCGACGGCTCCACGCTCGGCCCGGCCCAGCCAGGCAAAAAAAGCGCGAATGGCTTGGTTGTAATTGCGTGCGGTGTTAGGCGACAACCGCCGCTCGCCGCGCAATTCTTCGAGAAACGCCTCCAGGTGCGGCACGGCGGTCTCGTTGCCGTGCGCTGCGGGAGAGGCGGGACTGGTCATCACGCCAGCCTACCGGAAAACGAGCCGGGAGGGAGCAGAAAAAACGCCATTCCCGCGAGGCGGATTGGCCTCCACATTGGAAAAAGGCACTGAATTACTGCGCCGGGGAAACGCGGTAGAGCACAGCCCCGTGGGAATTGACGGTCGCCACCACGGCGTCGGCCATCGTTCCGAGGTCTTTGTGGTTCCACAAGTCGCGGACGGTGACAGGCCCTTTCAGGCCAAGTTCTTCCAGCGACACCTTGATCGCCACGGGGTCGGTTGTTTGCACAACCGGCGTCGCCGCCGCAGGGGGAGTGCCGGGCGCAGCCGCTACCGCAGCGCCGGCGGGCCCGTTCAAAGCGACGGTCACGGCATCCGAATCCGTCGCCAAGGCCACGCCATTGGCCGGCGCAGCCGGAGCCCCAGCGCGACGGCCCCCGCGACCGGCGCCGGGAGCCGGTGCCGGCGAAGTATTGAAGAGCGCCACATATTTGTCCTTCGAATTCGGCACCTCGGCCACCCAGGCGACCTTGTTGTCCGCGTTGAACACCTGTTTGTTGTTGAGAGAATTTTTGTCCACGGCGATCACTTCGTCGTTGGCCAGCAAGGACAGCGTGAAGGCATCATTCTGGGGCAGATTGCCGCCAAACATGAGCGGGGACTTCGCGATCGACCAGAGCGACATCAGCGTGTACTCCTCGTCGGGCGTGAAGGCGGATTTATTATCCGGTGATTTCCAGACCTTGATGTGCCCGAAGGGAATCATGTCCGCATCGGGCCAGTGGCCGGGACCGCGGAAGGGCGTCACATTGTTCGTCCGCGCAAACTGCGCGTACAACGCGGGCCAGTTGTCCCAAAAATCACCGCTGATGCGCCACATGTTCGCGTTCGCGGCCACGAGGTCGTTGGAACCGCCGCCGGGCGAGATGGAAAACACGATGGGCCGGCCGGATTTGTCGATGGCCTTGCGAATGGCCTCGATTTCGGCGTTGTGACCCGAGAGGTCATCCACCTTCACGAAATCCAGCCCCCAGGAGGCCATGAGCGCAAAAACGGAATCGTAATACTCCTGCGCGCCGGGCTTGGTCATGTCGACCCCGTACATGTCGTTGTTCCAGCCGCACACATTATTACGGTCCACGATGTCCTGCGCATGATAGGCCGTGCCGAGGATGGGCGCGTTGTCGCGGTCCACCGCCTGGCGCGGTATGCCGCGCATCAAATGCAGGCCAAACTTCAGGCCCTTGGCGTGGATGTAGTCCGCGATGGGCTTGAACGAGCCCGTGTCCGCCGTCAATGGGAACCGATTGGGCGCGGGATGCAGGCGGCCATTGGCATCCGAGACCAGCGCGGCGCCGCGCCGGTAGGTTTCCGTGTGCGCCAGCGGCTCGTACCATTGAATATCAATGACCACGTACTGCCAGCCGTGGGCCTTGAGGTTTTTATCCATGTAGTCCGCGTTCGCCAGCGCGTCGTCCTGCCAAATGCCCGCACCGTAGCAATCCCACGAATTCCAACCCATCGGCGGCGTGGGCGCCCACTCGAGGTGCGCCGTCGCATTGAACGGCGGGGGCGGCGTGGCGGACGTCGCGGCAGGATTCGGCCAGACATAGGGGCCTGCCGCCGCCTTGGCGGCCACGGCCGCCGAGACCGGGTCGGTGCCCGCGGGCGTGGCTGGCACGGGCAGCGGACCGGCGGGACCGCCCCGGCCGCCGCGGCCGCCGAAACCGCCGCGGGCTGCCGCGCCGGCTGCGGCGGGAGTAGTGGAAGCCGCGGCCGGAATCGCGGGAGCGGGGGTGTTTTGGGCCCACGCCAAAAGAGAGGTGAGGCCGAGCAACGCCGCGCTCAAACCAACCGGGGATTTAATTTTCATGGGGAAACAGGAGGAGGAATTGGAAAACTTTGGCTTACTTGGTCGGCGCAGCGGCGGGCGTGATCGCGGGAGTGCTGGCCGCGGGAGTGGCCGGCGCCGGAGCGGTTTTTTGCAAGTCGCGGTCCATCGCCGCGCCATCAAAGGGAATCACAACCACCTTGCTGCCGTGGCCGTCATTGGTGCGATCCGCGTTTTTCGGCACATCGATGACCGCGAGGGTGAAGGCCTTGACGTGGCCGTCCTCGATGTACACGCCCGGACGCTCCATGTTGTTCCAGTGGTTCACGGTGCCGTCCGTGTAACGCAGGAAGTCCGTGGTGGGGTCGTAGGCCAGCCCTTGAAACTGCCAGTTGGTGATGCCGTCCTTGGACGTGATATGATAAGCCTTCCGCGGCCGCCAGCCATTGACGACGATGTGATAGAGCCCGCCGCTATACCACACCACCGGATCCTCCAGCGTGTCCAGCGGCAGCCCTTCCACCGCCTTGTAAACGCTCGGCCCCATGACTTTGTAGGGTCCCAGGATGCTATCCTTGCTGATTAAAATCTGGCCGGAGCGCGGCACAATTTCAAAGCCGCCGTCCGGGCGCGCCATGATGCTGTAGTTCGAGGCGCGGCTCGGCGGATCCACCGTGATATTACCCAGATGCGTCCACGGCCCGTCCAGCGATTTGGCAACGAACACATCGCCGGGGCGCGTTTCGCTGACAACAACCGCATAGCTGCCATCGGGCAGGACCAGCGCCGTCACATTGTGGCCTTTGCCCCCCTGATCGTCCGGCCACAACATCCCCTTGTCCACATAGGGCCCGTAAAGGTTGTCGCTGACGGCTTGTATCGCCACGGAACCCTGCCAGCCGCCGTTGTGCCCCTTCGCCGCATCCCACCGGCTGGCAAACAAATGATATTTGCCGTCCGTACCCTTGATAATTTGTCCGTCCCAATAATTATACTGCTTGGCCATGGCGTCCTCGAGGCCGTTCTTCGGGTCGCGCGGCAACACCGCGGGCGCGCCCCACGCCTCCTTGGAAAAGCCGTCCTTGCCGATGGGCGTCGGCAGAAAGTAATCAATCAAGGTCTTGGGCGCGGGCTTGACTTCCGCCGGGGCGGTTTTCACTTCCGCAGCCGGCGGAGGATTGACCGCGGCCGGCTTGGCCGCTTGCGCCGAGGCCACCCCGAAAAAGGCGCCGCTGACCAGCATAATGCCTCCGACCCGCCAAGCCGCCAGGGGTGCACACCGCAAATATTTTTTCATCATGGTATAATTAGATTTAAAGCAATTGATGCAGTTTGGGCCGGACCTCAAACGGTGAGCCCCGTGCCGTTGATTTTAAACCCATAGACGTAGTCGCCCACTTTTTGCGCTGGCAGCGTAATCTTCAGACCCTCGGCATCGCGGGTAAACTTGAGCGGCTCGTTCACCCCCAACACTTGGACCCGCTCCACGTTGCCCGGGTTGTCCGAGCCTTGGGCGAGGGACTTGATGACCATCTGGCCGTCGGCCGGCCAGTCCATGGCGAAAGCGTAAAGGACTCCCGCCTTTTGCATGAAGCGGAAGTCTTGCGCGGTGAAGGACGGAGGCGGCCCGCCCCGGCGCGCGCCAATGCCATTGCCCGCCGCGGGCGCGCCGGAAATGCCCTCGCCATAGACGCGCCACGGGCGCGTGGCGTAAATTCCTTCGTTGTTCCGGTCCATCCACTGCGTGAAATCGGCGATGATGGCCAATTCATCCGCATCAGGCTGGCCGTGACCGGGTAGCGGAATGTTAAGCATCAGGTTGCCGTTCTTACTCGCGTTATCGACCAACATGCGCGCGATATCCCGCGCGTTCTTGTAGTCGTGCTTCGTGAGGTGCTTGATGTCGTAATGCCAGGAACCGATGCAGGTGTCCGTTTGCCAAGGCTCGGGCCGGATGGCGGGCGCGCCGCCGCGCTCGATGTCCATGACGATGGCCTGGCTTTGCTGCGCGTTCAGCCCCTTGCCCGTGAGCACCACGTCGAGCTTGTCCTTGTTCAGCTTCAAATTGCGGTTGTAATAATAGGCCGCAATGCGCAGACCAATGTCAGTCGACGGATAAATCGGCAGGATGGTGTCGTCGAAATAAAGCAAGTCAGGATTGTGCTTATTGATGAGGTCGATCGTCCGGTTGAAATACTTTTCGGTGTACTCGTGGGCCAGGGGCGGCGTGCCGTTTTGGGGCCAGTTGTACCGGCCCAAGGTGTGATACTGCGCGTAATAATCCTGCGGGTCCAAACCGTCCCACCACAGGCCCTTGCCCTGCGCCTTGGTCATGACGCCGTCATAAGGAACGCCGGCGTAGGGTCCGCTGGTGTCCGCCTTTTGCGAATCCTGATACCAACTCCAGGCCCGGTCACCGTGACTCGACACGGCAAATTTCAAGCCCGCCGCCCGCACGGCCTTCTCCCACCCGCCCACCAGGCTGCGCTTCGGTCCCATGGCCATCGAGTTCCACGGCTGGTACGTGGAGTCATACATGTCGAAATTATCATGGTGCACCGCGAGCGCCATGAAGTACTTCGCCCCGGCTTTCTTGTAGAGGCCGATGAGGTGCTCCGGATCCCATTTCTCCGCTTTGAACAGATTGACGACATCCTTGAACCCGAACTTGGATGGATGCCCGTATTTCTCGACGTGGAATTTGTGGATGGCGTGATTTTCCTGATACATGTACTGCGCGTACCAATCACCCTGCTCGGGCACGCATTGCGGCCCCCAGTGCGCCCACATGCCGAACTTCGCATCCCGGAACCACTCGGGCGCCGACTTGTAATTTTGCAGCGACTCAAACGTCGGCTGAAACGGTCCTTCCATCACGCCGAAACCCGCCGGCGCGACAATCGGCGCGGGGGCGGCCGGCAACGGAGGAGTGGCGGCCACGGGAGCGTCTGCCACGGCGGGAGCATCGGCGGCAGCCAGCCGGGAGAATAGACCGCCAGACGACAAACTGGCGGCGGCGAGGGTGGATTTCTGGAGGAATTTGCGACGATTGAGGGGCATGGGAGTTTTAAGCGTTAAGGAGTGAATTAATCTTAGCAAAAAGGGAGAAATCACGGCCGCACCCGCAGGAGCTGGCAGGCATGGGGCGCGAGGGTGGTTTCGTAGGAGATATCATATTTACCCAGGTCTTTCCGCGCCCACAAATCGCGCACCAGCATCGGGCCGGCGAGGCCCAAATCGGCCCAGGCAACCACCACCTTTGCGTCGGCGTCGCCGAGATTGAAAAGCGCGAGGGTGCAGGAGCCGTCCGGATTTTTCGCGCGCCAGACTTGCTGCTTTTCTTGCTGTGACAGTGGAGTGGCCACCATGCCCGCCTGGTCCACGGCCAGCACTTCCGGATTGGTCAGCAAAGCCAGGTCGCCGTCGTCCAATTTCGTTAAATCCGCGCCGAGAATCAGCGGCGAACAGGAAATGGACCAGAGCGTCATCACGGTCTTGCGCTCGGCAGGCGTCAAGCCGTCGTTGTCGCCGTTGCCCAGTTCGAGGGAGTCCAAATCATTCCAGGCCCCGGGGCCCGCAAAGGGCGCCCATTTCGGGGCGTCGGCAAAGCGCACGGAAACCTTTCCCCACGTGGTGAGCTTGCCGGTGCGGCCATAATTCTCGACATCGTTCTCGATGCGCCAGCCGTTGCTGTGCGCCTTCCACGTTTCCACCTGGTCGAAGCTGAGGCTGTTCGAAAGTTCGAGCCAAATCGGGCGGCCCGTTTTTTTCAATGCCGCCTGCCACTGCTTGAGATCCTCGCGCGTGTCCGCTTTGACATTCCCACCGCCGGGCCCGACGAAATCAAACTTCAGGTAATCCACGCCCCACGATGCCAGCAGGTCGGCATAACTTTGCACATAGGCGACCGCGCCGGGCTTCGTAAAATCAATCCGGTAGGCCCGGCCCGGCGTCTTGCCCTGAGTGTTGCCCTGCTGCGAGGTGTCGGCAATGTCCTGCAAATGAATGTCCGTGCCCGCGACTGTGCCATTGGCATCGTAGGCCTCCACGCGCAATCCCGGCATGAGATAAATGCCTAATTTCAGGCCTTGGCGGTGCACATACTCCGCCAGCCCCGCAATGCCGTCGGGAAATTTCCGCAAATCCGGCTGCAGCCGGCCATGCTCGTCGAACCCGCGCGACCAGCCATCATCGAGATTGATGTAAAGGTAGCCCGCAGGCTTGAGCTTGGCCGCCATCACATCCGCCTGCGCCTTGATGTAATCCGCATTCATCTTCTGGCCCAACGCGTTCCACGTATTACTCCAACTGCTCCACCCCAGCAAGGGCGGGCCGGATGCGGCCTTTGATGGACTCGCTGCCGCGGGCGGCGTAACCGTCGCCGCCCCAGGCGTCGGAACGGATGCCGCTGCGACCCGTGCGGCACCCTGCGCTCCGCAGAAGGAAGTGCCGCCCACCGTAGCCAGGCAGCAAAAGCAGAGTAATTTTTTCATCAGGAAAATAGTGCGTCGGTTTCGATCGACTTGACTTTATTGAGTTGCGGCCACGGAGGGTGGAGTCGCCGGACCCGGAGCCGACCAGGGCGATTTTCCCCCGCGCGCGCTTTCCAGCAGGACAAAGTCCGGTTGCTTGGGGGCGATGTGAATTTTGCCTTCCGCGTCAAAATCCACTTTCACCAGCGCCGGCATCTCGCGCCAGGGCGAGGTGCCGTCGTTGCCAAAATAGGTGCACCACCAGTTGCCCTCCTTGTCCTTGAAATAATCGCCGCCCCCACCGCCGGGCACCGCCTCGTGCCGCTGGTCGTAGGGCCCGTATACCTGGTCGGCGATGGCCGCCATGCTCGAATACCGGCCCAGGTAGGTGTCCACCACCGTGAGATAATATTTCCCATCCTTTTTAAACAGACAAGGTCCTTCGTGGCCGATCTCCCGGAAAAAGCGGCGCGTGGCGCTGGTGGTCGAGTGGTGGCTCGGTTCCAAATCCGGGTGGAGCAATTCCGGAGTGCGCGGCTCCTCGGCCAGCCCACTGAGGTCGTCCTTCATCCGGGCCACCAGGCCCGGACCCCAAACCGCGTAGATCTTGCTGTCATCATCCTCGAATAGCGAAAGGTCGATGTCGCCGGCCAGCTTGCCGTCGTTGGCCAGGGCATTCACATACGGACCCTCGGGCTTGCCGGTGGTGGATTTCAAAAGGCCGCGGTCGCCGGGCGGCAGGCTGTACGTGAGAAAATAATTCTTCAGGCTTTTGATGTAGTGAATCTCCGGCGCCCAAATCGCGTGCGAATATTTGCCCCATTGATGCTGCTTTTCCCAGGTGCCCTCGCGTTCGAGATTCCACACCACGCCGAGGTAATCCCATTTCTTCAAGTCCGGCGAGCGCCACAACTCGATGCCCGCGGCGTTCTTGTTCCAAATGTCCGCGCCCGTCGAACCCGTCATATAATAGTTACCGTCGGCGCCCAGCCGCACGATGGTGTCGCGCATATGCAAATCCAGCAAGGGCTGGAGGGGCGGCAGCAAACCTTCCGCCACCACCGGCGCGTTGGCATGCTGCCGCTGCTTGTACACGGGACCATCGAGACTGAAAATCGCCCCCGGCCCGCTCACGCTCGAATCCGGTGGCGGAGTTTTTTCCGGCACCGGCACGGCTGCGGGCGCGTTCGGTGACAGCCCTTGCGCCAACGCAAAAACCGGGGCGGCCAGTAGCAGGCCAAGGTCAATGGCGTGCCGCACTTTCATGGTTGGGCCGGCGTGGCGGTTACAGGGGGAGTGCTCGCGGCAGCCGGCGTGGTGGTTGCAGGTGGCACATTGGCCGTCGAGGGCGCCACCGCCGAGCGCCAGTTCGCGGGCGTGCCGTCTTGCAAAACGAAGGCGGGTTGGGTGTCCGCGATTTTGATGCGGCCGTTCGCCTCGAAATCAATTTTCACCAGGCCCGGTTTTTCGCGGTACGGCGTCTGTTCGTCGTTGCCGAAATAGGCGCACCACCAGTTGCCCTCCTTGTCCTTGAAGTAATTGGTGCCACCGCCGCAGGGCACGGCCTCGATCCAGTCGTGGTAGGGTCCCGCGAGGTTATCCGACATCGCGACGACGCTGGAGTAGCGCCCCGTGCTGGAATTCATGAACTGCGCGCCGCCGAGATAATAGTGCCCGTTGGCCTTAAAGAGCGACGGGCCCTCCGAGCAGATGCCGCCCGCCGGCACGCGGGCCGCCCGCGCCGCCGCATTGCTGGCCTCATCCATCTGTATGTGAATCGGCGGCCCCGCGAAGCCGCTCATGTCGTCCTTCATCAGGTTGAGCGAATCGCCGTGGCCCCAGGTGAAATAGACTTTGCCGTCGTCATCTTCAAACAAGGTTCCATCGATGCCACCCGTGAGGCGTGCGTCGGGCACGAGGCAATTCTGGTACGGGCCCTCGGGTTTGCCAGTGGTGGACTTAAGAATGCCGGTGCCGCCGCCACCCGCCAGACAGTAGACGAGATAATAATTGCCCTTAATATAGTGAAGCTCAGGCGCCCAGATGTCGCGGATGACGTGACCGCGGTCGTTGCGCCAGAGCTTTTGCCAGGTGGCGTCCTTTTCGAAACTCCACACGAGGCCGACGTAGTCCCACTTTTTGAGGTCGTCGGAGCGGTACAACTCGATGCCGTCGTTGCGGTCCCAGATGTTGTCCCCGGTCGATCCGGTCATGTAGTACTTGCCGTCGCCGCCGACGATAATGACCGTGTCGCGCAAGTGCAGATCCCAAATGGGTTTGAGCGGCGGAATCAGCCCCTCTTTCACGGCGCTGCCGGTCGCGGCGTATTGGCCGAGCGGCGTCCAGCCGGGCTTGGAGTCCGGGCCGTCGTACTTCACGCCCGCCACCCCGGAGCGATAACCGCCGCCGCCATTGCCCACCAGCGGCTTCCCCGGACCGGAAATGCCGGAGTAAACTTCCTTCGCCGAAGTAAAGGGCGGCGGGATGTTGTTCTGGTCAATGGGCGGAGTGGGCGCCGCCGCGGGCGCACCCCGACGTCCCCGCAAGCCTCCCGGCGTCGTGGCGGCCGCCGGTGCCGTCACGGGCGCGGCCGAGGCATTCGCGGCTGCCGCCGGCGCGGGTGTTTCTTGCGCGGCCAACCACGGGAGGCCGCACACGGCCCACAGCGGCCAGCGGACAAAGGTCAGCAGCTTCATGAAGAAGTTGGGTAGCTAAGGGGTGAAGGGGCGGGGAATCAATTCGGCGGAAAACGATTACTATTGGCAGTCCGCAGCCTGTTAGCCATGCTAAATTGGTGTCATTTCCTGCATAATTTGTAACCTTTCGCGCAATGTCCCGTTCCTGTCCCCTCCCCGCCCGGCCCCGCATTCTCGTCGCCCAATCCTGGTGGCAGGACCGCCTGCTCGAGGGCGTCGCCCAATACGCCGCGGAGCACAACTGGATCCTCGATTGTGAAATGCGCTGGGCCCACCGCGTGCCCCTGCCGGGCGAATGGAAGGGCGACGGCATCATCGCCTACGTCGGCATCACCAAGCCGCTGCGCCCGCTCATTAAATTCATCCGCCAGCAACAAGTCCCCGTCGTCCTCACCCAGCAGGCGAGCGACGGGCTCCGCGCCCCGCGTGTCATCATCCCCTTCGAAGACGTGGGCCGCGCCGCCGCCGAACATCTGCTCGCGCTGGGCTTTCAAAATTTCGGCTTCGTGGAATTTGCCGACAATATCATGGAACACGGCCGCCGCGCCGGTTTCCAGCACGCCATCGAACTTGCCGGCCACACGCTGCGGGTCATCCGCGTGCGCGAGCTGGCCGCGCGCCTCCCCACCCTGCCCCGGCCCATGGGCCTCTTCGCCATCAACGACCTCAACGCCATCGCCGTCATGCGCGCCTGCCTCGACGGCGGCTTCCGCGTGCCGGAGGAATTCGCCGTCGTCGGCGCCGACAATACCGAAATCCTCTGCAAATTCGCGCCCGTGCCCCTGAGCAGCGTCAACTGCAATTTTGAAAAACAAGGCTACGAGGCGGCCGCCCTGCTCCACCGCCTTCTGCGCGGGGGCAAGCCGCCCATGCAGCCCGTGCTCATCGCCCCCGACGGCGTCACGCCCCGCCGCTCGACCGACACCCTCGCCATTCCGGACGCCGACGCCGCGCGCGTGCTCCGCTTTTTGCGCGACCATTTCCGCGAACCCATCCGCCTCCGCCAAATCGCCGGCCAGTTGACTCATTCCTTTCGCCGCGCCCAAACCCTGTTTCGGCAACACACCGGCCGCACGATGATGCAGGAACTTGCCCGCTTGCGCATCGCGCACGCACAAACGCTCCTCGCCCAACCCGGACTGAAAATCTCCGCGGTGGCGGCGGAAAGCGGCTACGCCAACCGCCACCATTTTATCCGCGCGTTTCGCCGCGCCACCGGCCAAACCCCGCGCGCCTACCGCGCCGACAGCAAAAACGCCGCGCCTGTTGCCTTGGGGAAAACGGACAATCGTTAAGGCTCGAACAACCTGTCCCAAACGGAGTTATTCATCAAACGGGCAAACCCTAAACCTCCGCTGAATCGCTGCCATAGGCCAGGCGCACGATACAATCCGCGCGAAAGAAACACAGCGCGCCAAAGAGAACGGCCAACACTTGCAGCATAATATGTGTCCAGGGCCAAATATGAACGGACGGCCCCGTCAAGGCCGGCTCCGGCAGCACGACTGCCATGACCACCGCGACGATGATCTGCCAGAGGGCATAGGCCAGAATCAGAAATCCCACCGCCCGGATAAATACGCCAAAGAGACTGGAAGGCTTCATCATGAGTAAGAAGCCAATTTAGTGCACAACTTAGAAATGCACAAGGAAGGTCAGCCCCAACGCGGGTAAGACCCCATCGCGAAGTATTCGACAAGCTACGCTCAAAACTAGCCAATTTATCCCCGCTGGATGACATTTAATGTATGCCGGACTGCAGCCGAATTTTGTGGCTGAGGACGCAAGTATTTATTGAATAATGAGTTGGCTGAATTGCCCGACTCCTGGCATAGCATATGCAAAAGCATTGGGCGCTTCCTCCCGCCTTAGAATTCAACACCCCAACCTTGGACGCACTTGTGTTTGCTCCTACTCCAAATGACCGGATGCGAGTGGTGCTGATCTCTCCCAAGGGTCCGCTTTACCGCCATCGCAGTGGAATTTGGAAAAAGTCACTGCGTTACCAGCCTTTGACGTTGACGACACTGGCGGCGCTCATTCCGGACGATGTGCCGGTTGATTTGCAATTGCTGGATGAAGGCGTGTCAGATGTGCCCCTGGATTTGGAGGCCGATCTCATAGGATTGACGGTGATCACGGGTACCGCAATGCGGGCCTACGAGTTGGCGGATCATTTCGAAGAACTGGCTAAGTGCAATTCGTCCGCCGCACTGTTCCTGAAGGCCACTAAACTCGATGACCTGCTAGTGCAGTGTTGATTTTTTTGTACCCCAAAGCTTTTGTGACGGTGGATTCCGCAATGCCTGTGTGCTCCCAATCCGCCAATTCAGAAGGCCATTTTCGACGCAAATAACCTACCCGACTTGTTAGATTCTGTCAGAGTTTTGACCCTTTTTCAGCCTCCTGATTTTCGTATCTCGCTCAAAACCAATCGCTTAATGAAGTGGAGGTGCGGGTCGGAATCGAACCGACGAATGGGAGTTTTGCAGACTCCGGCCT